>JACKJG010000003.1 GCA_020638065.1 Hyphomicrobiaceae bacterium
ACTGACCTCGTCCTCGGGTGCGGGATTCTTGACGGTTGGCGCCATCTTCCTTTTCTGAAAACAAGGTAAAGAACGCGTTAACCCTTGCCGCATTTTGCAACGGGACGGACTCGCCTGCGGTTTTGGGGCAGGCGCGATTCAGGCAAAATGCTTGATTTCAGGGTTAAAAACGCGTTTAGACTGCCGACCGCGGCGGGGCGATGGACGTTCCGACACAGTAAAGTTCAAATACGGGGACAAACATGCTCAAGGAATTCAAGGATTTCGCCCTCAAGGGCAACATGGTCGATCTGGCGATCGGCGTAATCATCGGCGCGGCATTCGGCGCCATCGTCTCGTCACTGGTCGACGACGTCTTCATGCCGCTTATCGGCCTCATCATTGGCGGAATTGACTTCTCCAACCTGTTCATCGTTCTGAACAATCCGAACAACGTTCCGACGCCGTCACTGGCCGCTGCCCAGGACGCAGGCGTCGCAACGATCAATATCGGGCTCTTCATCAATGCGGTGGTCAAGTTCACCATCATCGCCTTCGTGCTCTTCCTCGTGGTCAAGGGCATGAACAGCCTGAAGAAGAAGGAAGAAGAAAAGCCGGCCGCTCCGGCCGAACCGCCGGCACAGGAAAAGCTGCTGGCCGAAATTCGCGACCTTCTCAAGAAGTAGATAGCCGCGACGGCACGATCGGACCGCAAAGCGCCGCCCTCCGGGGCGGCGTTTTCGTTTTGGATGATTGATAGGATCATAATCCTAATTATATACTTGACGTAGCAATGAGCGATTCGATACACAGAGGCCATGAGCCTGACGACAAAGCTATTCCGCCTTGTCATCCTGAATTTGCCGATGCATGTGATCGCGAAGACCGCGAAGCAATCTTTCGGCTTCGTTCATTGAATCAATGCGCTGAAGAATTTCTTCGAGCGGCACAGGTTTCTTCGTCCGCGTAAACTTGCCTCTAGCTGAGAATCTAACGGTTGAAACAATTCCGTTATCATCGACTGTCCAGTATGCGTGAACGATGCTATTTCTAAAGTCGAAGTGATCGCGCACCTGTTTGAGCAAGTTGGGTAAAAGACTCTTGCGCTCGCCTTTATCGTCATCGGCGATTGAGTATAGTGCAAGCAGCGTGTCAATCTTGCTTGATGGTTGGAAGTGGCTAAAAGAAACTATCGCATTCACGATGTTTGTCTCCGACCATATGGCGAGAAGGTCGGTTATTACGCTGTCGATTCGGCTCGCTGAGAGAACCATTTCACCGATTGCTGAAGCGTAGCCCTCTGGAATTATGTTCGTCATGAAAAAGACCTCTGAAAAGCCTGAAAACGATAAAGGCGACGAAGTTCTCAAGCGTATGCTGAAAACGCCGCCTCGACCAAATAAGAAAGGCGACGGCCGAAGCCGCCGCCCCTCTGTTACGTCAGAAGAAGACCGCCAGAATGGCCGCGATGCCGAAAAGGCATAGGCCAACGTTAATCTTCACCTGAACCGTGACTTTGGGTTTCATTGCGAAATCCTCAGTCCGTGGCCACGGAACCATTGGTTTCGTGAACTCGCGCCGGGTTTTACGGATTGACCGCCGTTTCCCGGTTTATCGGTCCGCTTTCAACTGAGCGCTCAGTTGTTGGCGATGCCCGTTTGCCTCCGCATTAGCCATCCAGTTGCCCGGGAATGAGCCGGGTCATCGTGGCTTGCGGACGGGCCACGGGTTAGCCCTGCGATTGTCCATCTTGGCAGGATGGATTCGCAGGGGGCCGTGATCTTCAGACCATACGTGATTCTAGTTCGCGGAGTCTCGTTTTGTTCTACTTTTCGCCATGCGTTTGCGAAGTAGCTTGGCCGCTTTTTGCTTAGGCGTTCGCGGCTTCACCAATCCGCCGATAGGTCAGGCGCTTGCCATTGATGGCGGCAAGCAGTTGGCGGGCACGTTCGCTATCGCTGATCTTGAGGGCAGCACGGCGGTTATAGCGGAAGTCAAATTCCGCCAGATAGCGGTGCAGATGCTTTTCAGCGCAATGCTGATAGACGCCGCGCATGCCGCGCTTGAACACTGAGAACACGTTCTCGATTGTGTTTGTGTGGACAATGCCGCGCACATATTCGCGGCTGGTGTGGTGCACGGTTGCGTGTTCGGCATATTCCTTGCCGGTCTCGGGATAGAGGTTGCTTTCGTCTGTGAACAGGCGGCTATCACGCGGCACGTTGCGGAAAAGGATATCGCGGACGGTGGCCTTGTTTGCGTCCTTGACCGAGAACGAGCGGACATTGCCGCCACGCTGGACAAGGGCAACCACAGCCGCCTTGCGGGTGCCTGGCTTGCGTTTCAGATAGGGCGCGCCACGACGATGAATTGAGGGAGACTGATCTTCGCGCTTGCCGAAATAGGTTTCGTCGGCTTCGACAATCTTGCCCTCGCCACCAATCGGGCCGGAGCTATCGACGTCCTCTTTCATGGCTTCGCGGATACGATGGGCCATAAACCAAGCGGTCTTGTAGGTCACGCCCAGCATGCGGTGCAACTGGTGGGCTGACATGCCCTTCTTGGACGCGGCCATGAGGTGCGTTGCCAGAACCCACTTATTGAGCGGGATTTTGGAGCGTTCGAACACGGTGCCTACAGTCACGGAAAAGGGCTTGCGGCACTCATTGCAATTGTAAACGCCGGGGCGGGTTGATTTGCCGTTGAGCTTGGTAATGCGGTCAGCATCCACATTGCCGCAATGCGGGCAAACCGGACCGTTCGGCCACTGGATTGCCTCAAGGTGTTCGCGGGCCTTGTCAGCGTCTTGGTAGATTTCGTGAGTGAGATCGAACATCGGTGTAGCTCCTATGCCTCTTCATATAGGGCATGGGTCGTGCTACGTCAAGTATATAATTAGGATCATAATCCTTGACAAACTACGTATAGGAAAATTACCCTATGCGTAGGGAAATGCGCTTATTCGAATGCGTGCGCGGTAGCGGCCACGCAGGCACCGCCAGGAGCGCGGAGTCACCCGGGTCGGGAGCCTTCGCGGATCAAACGGCGGACGCCGCGCGGCGCATGTTCCCCGCTTCGGCGAGCGGTGCCGCGGCGGTGCACAGGACTTGAAAAGGGCGACAATGAGCGATCAGATTTTCTACCATTCCTATCACAATCGCGACCGGCTGGTTCACATCGTCGATAATGATCCCGGTACCTGCGAGGCCTTGAGCGTCCTTTTCCCCCTTGAGGGATTTCAGACCCGGTTCTCAACCGACACCGAAACCTTCCGGCTATCCTTCGAAAGCCGGTCTCCGGACATCGTGGTGCTGAACCTTCGTGACAGGGAACAGGATACATTTCAGACGCTTACCGCGATCAAGGACAGGCAGATGGGTATTCCCGTTTTCGTGCTGCTCGATCAGGCCGATGTCGATGGTGCCGTGGATGCCATGAAACTTGGTGCGACCGACGTATTCGTCAAACCGCTGGACAACGAAAAGCTGATGCGCTCGGTGCGCGATGCCCTGCGCCGCGACGTGCATCTCGGTGCGGTAAAGGGTGGCCGGCGGCCGGTGGAAGTGCGCGGTTTCAACCAGCTAACCCCACGCGAACGCGATGTTCTGCAGCGAATATCCAACGGCCAGTCCAACAAGGAAGCGGGACGCGAACTTGGCATCTCTCCGCGTACCGTCGAGGTCCACATGGCCCGGGTCATGGAAAAGCTGGGCGCCCGTAATACCGCCGATCTCATGCGGATTGTCCTGACCGGCTGATTTGCGGCTGCCACGAGACACCCCGCAACCGCCAGGCAACAATTTGCCGGGCACCGGCGGGTCATTTGGTGGATGCGGCGAATTCACCACAAAATTGAGACATTGCCCAAACCAGCAAACAGATTGCATTTCGAGTATGTTTTGCGCGTTCGTTGCACAAGAGGAACATGTTGTCGTTCTGAAGAAAACAGAATAAATTCGATTTCGAGGAGCAATGTTTCTGCGTATTAGGTCTCCAAAATCCGATTTGTACTGGGGACGCAGATGGCACTTTTTATCAACTCCAAGACTGAATTTCTGGTCAATACCGAGGCGGCGAGTCTCCAGACCGAACCAGCAACTATCGCCTTGTCAAACGGCAAGTTCGTTGTTGTCTGGCGCACGAACGACCCAACCCAGGATGGATCGGGTTACGCCATCAAGGGGCAGGTCTACGCAGCGGATGGTACAGCCTCCGGGGGCGAGTTTCTGATCGACGAGCGGCACAGCAACGACCAGGAACTGCCCCGCGTGGCAGCGCTGAAGAACGGCAAGTTCGTGGTGGTCTGGCAGTCGACGGACGGTGTGGATGATACCAGTAACGGATCAATCAAATACCGCCTGTTCAATTCGAACGGCGTCAAGCTGACCAGCGAACAATTGGCCAATTCCGAGACCTTTGATTGGCAGCGGCAGCCAGAAATCGCGAGCCTCTCCAACGGCGGATTTGCCATCGTCTGGACCACGTACGATTCAACCCAGGACGGCAACGGTTCGGCGGTCCTTATGCGCTTGTTCGATGCCGGGGGGAATGTGTCGGGAGGCGACATTGTGCTGAACAATTCCCATTTCGGCAATCAGTCCAACGTTGCGGTCGCAGGGCTCAATGGAGGCAAAACGGTTGCGGTGTGGGAAACCGACAACACCGCTGTGGATGGAGACAATTCCGCCATCCGCGCTCGCATTTTCGACGGTGCCGGGGGACCGATCGCCAAGGAATTCACCGTGAACCAGGCCGGCACGGGCGCGCAATCGGCGCCCTCCGTCGCCAAGTTGGGAAATGGACGATTTGTCGTCACCTACGTCTCGGCCGCGGGCACGCTCGATTCATCGGGCACGGGCATCTATGCCCGCATATTCACGGCGAACGGAGCCGCCGTTGGAGACGAGTTCCTGATCAACAAGACAACAACGCTCAGCGCTCAGAACGATCCTCAGGTGGTTGCGGTCGGAGATGATTGGTTTGCCGTTGTCTGGACCGATCTGTCCAAGGGCGATCTCAACACGCGGGCGCGCCTCTTCAACAATAACGGCACCTCCGCGAGCAAGGAATTCGCAGTTCATCCCGGCTATTCGTCGCAGGAACTTGCGCCGACCATTTCCTTTTTGCCCGATGGGCGACTGTTTTTCGCCTGGCACACGACCGATGCGGCACAGGATGGCGACAGTTCCGCCATCAAGGGCCGGATTATCGATATCGAGAACCTCAAGATCGGCGATGATGGTGCCAACACGATCGTCGGTTCGAAATCAAAGGGAGACTACATATTCGGCCGGAATGGGGACGACATCCTGAACGGCCGGGCAGGGGCCGACAAAATCCTGGGAGAGGGCGGCAAAGACGATATCAACGGCGGGGCGGGCGCGGACAATCTGGATGGGGGCAAAGGCCGCGATATCATTCACGGCGACGATGGCGACGACAAGATCTATGGCGGCGATCTGGACGACAAACTGTTCGGCGGCAAGGGCAACGACCGGATGTTCGGTGACGATGGCGCCGATCAGATCAAGGGCGATGTCGGAAACGATCGGCTCGATGGCGGCAAGGGCGATGATCGGGTCGAAGGTGGCGACGGCAATGATCAGATCGCCGGCGGCAACAATGACGATATTCTGCTGGGTGGCAGCGGCAATGATGATCTTGACGGCGGCAAAGGCCGCGACAGGATCAATGGTCAAGGTGGCGATGATGACATGCGCGGCGGCGCGGGCGACGACGTGTTCATTGTCGGGTTCAGCCGAAACCTCCCGGAACATACGATTGTTCGCGACAAGATCCTCGACTTCGAAGACCATTCCGACAAGATCGATTTCTCTGCTTTTCAGTTCAAAAGCAATCACGCGGCGCTGGTCCATTTCAAGGAGAAGGGGACCGCGAACGACAATGAATGCATGTGGATCATTCAGCAGAACTTCCTGGGAAATGACATTACCTATCGGCTGACCATTATCGGTGCCGACAAGGACGACTTTTCACCTCAGGATATCATCATCTGATCGTCCGGGCCTTGGCGCGGAGCGCCGAACACCTTCGGTTGCTCGCCTGATTGTGACTTGCACGTCACCACGTCGCGGGATATATATTAGCGAAATCTAATATATGCGCGCCCGACCTGGCGTGTGAACCAGCAAGGAAAACTCATGACTGAGGCCCACCCGAAATTCTCCCGCCGTCTTGTGCTTGGCGTTGGTGCCGCAATGGCGGCATCGCTTCCGCTTGCCGGATTTGCCGCCGAAAACGCTGTCATCACCGATCAGGATGCCTACACCCGCCAGCAGGCCGGCCAAATGGTCATTGTCGACGTGCGCACCCCGCAGGAATGGCAGCAAACCGGCGTTGCCGTGGGTGCTGAACCCATCGACATGAGTGATCCAGAATTCCTGCAGAAGCTTGTGCAATTGCGCCAGGACAATCCGGGCATCGAATTCGGCTTCATCTGCCGCTCGGGCAACCGGTCCGGTCAGGTTCAGTCCTATCTCGCGCAGAACAATGTTGCCGGCGTCTATTCGGTCGATGGCGGCATGTCGGGCAATGGTCAGGCTTCCGGCTGGATCTCGGACGGTCTACCGGTCGAGCCCTGGACGGGTCAGTAAGTCAAGAACCCGCAGGCAAACGAAAAAGCCCGCCACAAAGGCGGGCTTTTTGTTGACCCATACAGCGACATCAGCCCCCGATGGTCGGCAGGGTCAAGTCCCCCGAATTCAACTTGCTGGCGGTCAATTGTGTTGTGTCCACATGCGTCGGCAGATCAAGCGCCTTCCAGACTGACAGAATCGCGTCGCGCAATTCGTAGATCATTTCGTCGTTGTGCAACGGCGTTGGCGTGATCCGCAACCGTTCCGTGCCCTTGGGCACGGTCGGGTAATTGATCGGCTGGATGTAGATATTGTGCTTGTCCATCAGCATATCGCTGGCGGCCTTGCACAAGCGCGCATCGCCAACGATGATCGGCACGATATGCGTTTGGGTCGGCATGACCGGCAAACCGGCCTCGGCCAGAACCTGCTTGGTCTTGGCGGCCTGCCGCTGGTGAGCCTCACGCTCGGCATTTGAAGATTTCAAGTGCTCGATGGACGCGCGCGCCGCGGCGCAAAGAGCCGGAGGCAGGGCGGTGGTGAAGATGAATTCGGCGGCGTAGGAGCGCACCGCGTCGACAATGGCGCTGCTCGCGGCGATGTAGCCGCCCATGGTGCCAAAACCCTTGGCCAGCGTGCCTTCAATCACATCGATCCGGTGCATCAGGTTTTCGCGATCGGCAATTCCGCCGCCGCGCGGACCGTAGAGCCCGACCGCATGCACTTCGTCGATATAGGTGAGGGCGTTGAACTCGTCGGCCAGGTCCAGGATCTCTTCGATCGGGGCAACATCGCCGTCCATCGAATAGACCGATTCGAAAACGATCAGCTTTGGCCGGGCAGGGTCGACGGCTTCAAGCAGCTGGCGCAGGTGCGCCATGTCGTTGTGCCGGAAGATCTGCTTGGTCATGCCCGACTGGCGGACGCCTGCGATCATCGAGGCATGGTTGAGTTGGTCGGAGAAGATGATGCAGTTCGGCAGAAGCCGGGCAATCGTCGAAATGCCCGCTTCGTTGGAAACAAAGCCCGACGTGAAGACCAGCGCTGCCTGTTTGCGATGCAGATCGGCGAGTGAGCGTTCGAGCTCGACCAGCGGCCGGTTTGTGCCCGAAATGTTGCGCGTGCCGCCGGCGCCGACACCCAGCGCTTCGGCTGTGTCGCGCATGGCGTCGATGACCTTCTGATTCTGCCCCATCCCCAGATAATCGTTCGAGCACCAGATCGTGATCTCGCGGGCATTGTCCTGCGCGTCCCGATAGACCGCCTTGGGAAAACGGCCTGCAATGCGTTCCAGATCGGCAAAAACGCGGTAGCGCTTTTCCTGACGCAGTGCATCGACCGCATTCTCGAAAATGCCCTGATAATCCATCATGCCTCCTGTCGGATTTGCCGTCTTTTCGCGGCGGAACGAGTCTCGGCCCGGGGCCGTAGGTATGAAAGATCGCCTATCGGTTTGCAACCGAAAGGTCCTTGATCGGGGTCAATGCTCGCGCCTCCGGGGCACGAGGACTCGGCCATAGCGGTGCCCTCGCTCCCCAAATTGCACCTTCAAACCTGCCCAAAACCGGGGAAATGTCGCCTCCATTGCCGCAAAAGCACCATATTGGATTGAACAATCCACTCGCTTCAGGCAAACGCCAATACCTGCAAGTGATGCGATATGTCGCGCCTGCTGACCCATTTGTCTGCTGTGTCCGTATGGACACGCACGCTAACCACATGCTTTCGGCATGCTTGATGAACCCAATCGGGTTGGTTAGGGTCCGCAACGGACGTGTTACAGGAGACGATCTTGAAAAGCTTTTCTTCCGCGAGCTTCCCAAGAGAAAATGCCGATGTGCTCGAACGGGCCCGCCAGATGGTCCGCAGCGATCCGCAGGCGCTTTTCACCGATTTTCAGTGGTTCCTTTACAAGGGCCGGGACACGGTGTTTTACACCGCCTATTCCACCAAGAGCTTCGATAAGGACGGCATCGTCAATCTCGTTGCGGAGATGGTCGCGCTCGCGCCTCAGCTTACGCACGGATTTGTCGGCGCCCAGCCTGGCCAGCCGTTTCCCAAGCACATGCTCGATGCGATCACTTCCGTCGAAACGGTCGAGAGCTTTGACGGCTATCCCGACAAGTGGCTTTCGAAAAGCCTGGACATTCTCGATCATATGGAACTTCCACTGTTCCGCGTCATGGTCGCGCAACTGGCCGATGGCCCCGATGAGCATGGACGGCGGTCGCTCATTCAAGTGCGCGCCAGTCATGCGGTGATGGAAGGAGCCGATTCCGCCCTCCTGACGCGCTCGCAGTCCGCTGATCACGGCATCATGTCGGACAAGGACAATCGAATCAGCATCTGGACGCGCATCAAGAGCACCCTGCGGGCCTGGTCGATGACGACGGGTTACCTGCTTGCCGGGATTCTTTTGGCGCCACCCGAAAAACCGTTCGGCTTCAGAACCCTAGCGATCAGCCGCCATCGTTTGCGCCGCCTCGCCAACAAACTGGGCGTTCGCCAACGCTCTCTCTATTTTGCTTTGGTCACCTACGCATTGAACGGCGACGGCAAGGACAAGAACCTTGCCAAGCGGGTCATTGGCATCGCCTACACCATGCTCGACACCAGCCGAAACGCGGGTGACGACGATTTCTTCCGGGTGCGTGCGCTCGAGGCCAAGTTCAAGGTGCACCAGGATTTTGAGACTTACGTCAAGGCCGTGGACGACACGGTTGGACATATCGAGCAGAAGGACATCACGCAATTCCAGATGATGGTCAACGCGATGTTCAAAACCCTGCGTGCGCTTAACCGGGTCATTCCCGCCCTGCCGCCGCGGCGTTTCTGGCGCTTCAATGGTGCCGTCCGGATGGTGCTGACGCTCGTCCCGCCGCATCGGACCTACGGCAGTCTGACCAATGGCGTCATCGAGCCGATTTTCTGCGGCGCCTGGCATGACGGCGTCAATATCTGCACCTTCTGCCCGGCCCGCGAGAATCTTGCGCTGAGCTTCACCATGGAAGAGCGGCTGATCGAGCATGTTGACCAGATCATGCCGTTGCTTGAGCAGATCGAAGCCCGTCACGCCAACGATTGAGCGAAAGTTCCATCGGGAATTCTGCGTTTGCCGGCGTGTGGGGCCGATCACTTTGCTGCCCCAATCGCGGAATAGCCTTCGCCCGAATTCGGAAGACTGAATTGGGGCACCAAACATGAAAATCAGATCAATTGGCGCACTGACGGCTGTTGCGCTGCTTGCCGCCTGCACGACCACCAATCCCTATACCGGCGAAAGCCAGATTTCGCGCACGGCGGGTGGCGCTACCCTCGGTGCGGCGGCTGGCGCACTCGGCGGCGTGATCACCGCGAACGCAACCGGTGGCAATGCACGTATCGCCGCCCTGATCGGCGCAGGTGTCGGCGCGTTGGCAGGTGGCGCCGTCGGCGCCTATATGGACCAGCAGGAAGCCGAATTGCGCGCCCAGCTTCAGGGTACCGGGATTTCGGTCACCCGAGTTGGCGATCAGATCATCCTCAACATGCCATCCAACATCACCTTTGATGTCGATAGTTCCGCGGTCAAACCCGCGTTCAATTCGACGCTGCAATCGGTGGCGCTGGTTCTGAACAAATACAACAAGACTCTGGTCGACGTTTACGGACACACCGATTCCGATGGGTCCGAGGAATACAATCTCAACCTGTCACGCCAGCGCGCCGTGGCGGTCGCAAACGTGATCGCGGGTTTCGGCGTCGATCCACGCCGCTTCTACGTCGACGGCAAGGGCGAATCGCAGCCGATCGCCTCGAACAACACCGAGGCTGGAAAGGCGGCCAATCGCCGGGTCGAAATTCAGATTTCGCCGCTGCGCGCCAGTTAGTCTCTGACACCATTCAGGTTTTCGGAGGGCCGGGCATTGTCCGGCCCTTTTGTTAGGGCCTGGACAAACGCCGCGCCCAGCACGATCGGGGCGACGGCAAGGCCCGAGCGGTTGAGGTCGTAAAGCAGGTGCGGCAGGGCCCAGATCGCCAACAAAAGAAGAATGTTCGCCAGGCTGCTGAGGCCGGACTTCCTGTCGGTTTCCGCCAAAATCATCATGCCGGCCAGTGGCAGGGTCATGTCATAGACGTGCAGATAAGGCGTGATCAGCGAGGTTCCGATGAGAGCGATTGCGATGCGTTGGGAAGCCGGCTTGCGTCTCCACAACCCCCAGATCGCTGACGTGAATACCAATGCTGCGAATACGCCATGCCAGAGCAGCGCTTCTTCACCCGCAAGTCCGGCAATCCTCAGCGTCATGAATAATGACGGGATCATGAGAACGAAGGCGCCGCTGCCGTCGAGTTCGAGGCTGGTGAGCAGAGGCATGGTCTCGAACAGATAATCCCGCCAGGGGCCAACTCCGAATACGAGGGCCGAAAGGCCCGCCAATGCTGCCGAACCGGCGACTGCAACAAGGACGGATTTCCATCGTCCAGCCAGACCCCAGGCAAACGGAAGAAGCACCCCGAATTGCGGTTTGAAGGTCAGCGCCGCCGCCGAAAGACCGCCGCGCGGGCCCCCTTCCTTTGTATCGGCGAGAAGCGCCGAAAGGGACAGAAGCAGCAATCCCGTCGCGAGGTTGCCGGTTTGCCCGAAATAGAGGCTCTGAAGCGAGGCCGGCGACAAGGCGAGCGCCAGCGCAAGGGGCCACCCGATGCCTACGCTGCGGCTCCCCCACATCAGAACCGCAAGCCCGAGAAACGACCAGAGCGTCAGCGAGGCGAAATAAGGCAGCACGCCGAATAACGGAGCAACGAACAGAGAATGAGGTGGATAGGCCCAAAGCCTGAGGCCGATATCCTCACTGATCGTTTCGTGCTCGGCCGCCACAAACGCATCGGGCACATAGATTTCATTCGTGCGCCCTTCAGCAACCAGACGTCCGGCCGTATAGAGGTTGATGAAATCGCCGCCTGCCGGATTGCCATTGGCCAGTTGCAGACCATGGCCCTGGGTGATCGTTGCAAGTGCGAACGGCACGAAAAGGGCTAGGTAGCCCAGTGTGAGAACCAGCAACACGATCTCGAAAATGCGCATGCGAAACATGCGCGAGCATTAGCAGCGCGACATTGCCAAATCGGAAAGAGCGAGGGTCGGGGACTGGTGCTGCCGGAGAGATTTGAACTCTCGACCTCTCCCTTACCAAGGGAGTGCTCTACCCCTGAGCTACGGCAGCGAGTCAATGGGCCGGAACGAAAAGCCATCGCGGCGGTCCGGCCAAAGCGGGCCGTTAGTGCCACAGGGTTGAACTGGACGCAAGCGCAAAAACGGCGCTATGAATCGCTGGATTTTCGGGCTTCTCAAACTGGAAAACGGCGTTGGGCACAGAGAACAAGAACAAGAGCGGATCGAAAAAGGATCGGCTTGCCGCCAAGTTGCGTGAGAACCTCAGAAAACGCAAAGACCAGGCGAAAGCGCGCGGTCTGGAGGCCGGCCGCGGAGGCCAGGGCGCATTCCGTGCGTTCAAGCCATCCGGCAATCGGGACGAGTAGGCCCTTCTGACGCCATATTGATGACGGACAGCTTGCCCGGTAATGGCGGGTGCGATAGGAAAGCCGCCGGAATCGGGTAACCGATGGGATGGCCGGTCCGGCATCGCGTGAACCGGTTCGATCCAACATCTGTTATTCGAAACGTTCTACTTTCAGGGATCGATATTCATGGCGCGTATCAGGGTCATAGGTGGCAACCAGCTCAACGGCTCCATTCCGATTTCAGGAGCCAAGAACGCGGCTCTGCCGCTGATGATCGCGTCGCTGCTGACCGAAGAACCACTGGTTCTCAACAACGTGCCGCGTTTGGCCGACGTCAGCCAGCTGGAGAAAATTCTTGCCAATCATGGCGTCGATATCGCCGTGCATGGGCGCCGGGCACTCGATGAGGACGATCGCGGCCAGAGGATGACCTTCACTGCTGCCGAGATTGTCGACACCTGTGCGCCCTACGAACTTGTCTCGACCATGCGGGCAAGCTTCTGGGTCATCGGCCCGCTTCTGGCCCGTATGGGTGAAGCTCGCGTATCGCTTCCCGGTGGTTGTGGCATCGGCACGCGGCCGGTCGATTTCTACCTTCAGGGTTTGCGGGCACTCGGCGCCGAGATCGACATTGATGAGGGCTATGTGGTGGCCCGTGCGCCAAAAGGCGGGTTGATCGGCAATACTTTCAGATCTCCGGGTATCTCGGTGGGTGCGACCCACGTCATCATGATGGCGGCCACGCTGGCGCGTGGCACGACCACAATCGAAAATGCCGCGATGGAGCCTGAGGTCACAAACCTCGCCGAATGTCTGAATGCCATGGGCGCGCGGATCTCCGGAATCGGTACCAGAACGCTGGTGATCGAAGGTGTCGAACGTCTTCACGGCACCGAGTTCGACGTCATCCCTGACCGCATTGAAGCGGGCACGTTCGCCATGGCGGTCGCGATGACCGGGGGCAACGTTCTCCTCAAGGGCGCACGGCCCGAGCATTTCTCTGCTGCCATTGACATCCTGCGCCAGACCGGAGTGCACCTCGAGGCCGAGGAAGACGGGTTGCGCGTTGTCCGCAACGGTAACGGGCTCGTGTCGATCGATGCGAATATCGACACCTTCCCGGGCTTTCCCACGGACCTGCAGGCGCAGTTCATGACCCTGATGACGCGAGCCAGCGGCGTTTCGCACATCAAGGAGACGATTTTCGAAAACCGCTTCATGCACGTGGCCGAACTGGCCCGCTTTGGCGCCGACATCAGGGTCGAGGGCCAGACGGCGACAGTGACCGGCGTTCCCGAACTGCGCGGGGCGCAGGTCATGGCGACGGATTTGCGTGCGTCGGTGTCGCTGGTGATTGCCGGACTGGCGGCAAGTGGCGAAACCATCGTTTCGCGCATCTACCATCTTGATCGTGGCTTTGAGCGGCTCGAGGAAAAACTCTCGGCCTGCGGCGCCAATGTCGAACGCATAGGGGTTGGTTATCCCGACTAGGGTTCTTGGCCTGCCCTTGCATATCGGTCCCGCTGACCCACATGAGGGCGCAACACAAATAGACTGGACAGCCCCATGCCCGATTTGAAGCTTTTGGCCCTCGACCAGGAAGATCTCGACGTCATCTCCGCCTTCACCCAGGATGCGGTCATGCGCGTTGAGGATGTGGGCTATGCCCAGCGCGACCGGCGCTTTGCCTTGCTGATGAACCGCTATTGCTGGGAAGATGGCAGTCAGGCCAGAAAAGGCGTCCGCAAGCGGACGGCCCTCAGGTTCGACAACGTCACAGGCCTGAACTCCAAAGGCATCAATCTCAATGCCCGCGACGGCGTTCTGGAACTGCTCACCATCCGCTTCGACGTGACCGACGACCCGGAGGGCAAGATTACCTTGACCTTTTCCGGCGGCGGAGAGATTGAGCTTGTGGTGGAATGCCTTGAGGCACGCCTGCACGATCTGGGCGCAGCCTGGGCAGCACAGGCAACGCCCCGGCACGACTGAACCAACCTTTAGGGGCAGCATTTTCGATGGCCATGTTTCTCTCCAGCAGCGATCCTGATTTTGAGAGCCGATTCGACGCCCTGCTTTCGGCCAAGCGGGAAACCAGCCAGGAAGTCGATGACACGGTCAAGGCGATCATTTCCGACGTTCGCGCGCGCGGAGATGCTGCTCTGGTTGAGTACACACATCGTTTTGACCGGATGGACATTGATGCATCGGGCCTCAGGGTCGACGCCGAGACCGTCGAACGCGAAGCCGCCACGGTGCCGCAAGACGTTCTGGATGCGCTCCAGATTGCCCATGATCGCATCGCATCGCATCATTCCAAACAGCGGCCTGACGACCACATCTATACCGACGATCTGGGCGTGAAGCTCGGCATCCGCTGGACGCCGGTCGATGCCGTGGGACTCTACGTGCCCGGCGGACTGGCCTCCTATCCGTCATCGGTCCTGATGAACGCGGTGCCCGCCAAGGTCGCTGGCGTCGAACGGCTGGCCATGGTCGTGCCAACCCCCGATGGGATCATCAACCCCACCGTCATGGCGGCCGCAAAATTGGCAGGTGTCACCGAAATCTATCGGGTTGGCGGTGCGCAGGCCATTGCCGCTTTGGCATTCGGAACCGAAACGATTGCGCCCGTCGCCAAGATCGTTGGGCCGGGCAACGCCTATGTGGCGGCAGCCAAACGCCAGGTGTTCGGCACAGTCGGTATCGATATGATTGCCGGCCCCTCCGAAGTCATCGTCATCGCCGACGGAACCGCCAACCCCGCCTGGGTTGCCGCCGACCTCCTCGCACAGGCTGAACACGGAGCCGGCGCGCAATCCGTCGCCATCACAACGGATCCTCGATTGGCCACTGCCATCGCCGACGAAGTCGAGTCCCAACTCAAAACCCTGCGTCGCGGCGAAATCGCCGCTGAAGGTTGGCGCGAATTCGGCGCGATCATTACTGTTGACGGTCTGGAACAGGCGGTGGCGCTCTCCAATCGCTTTGCTCCCGAACACCTGGAACTGGCAGTCGACGATCCTGACGCGCTTCTGCCTTTGGTCAGGCATGCCGGCGCGATCTTTATTGGTCATCACACGCCGGAGGCCGTCGGCGACTATGTCGGCGGCTCCAACCATGTGCTGCCAACCGCCCGGTCCGCCCGATTCGCATCCGGGCTGGGCACGATCGATTTCATGAAGCGCACTTCGCTTCTGGGTCTGACCCCCGACGCGCTCGCGGCTCTGGCAAAACCGACAATCGACCTGGCCGAATCCGAAGACCTTCAGGCGCATGGACGCTCGGTCAGCGTCAGGATAAATCTTAAGGCATGACTGCCAGAGAAGAATTCGATCCTGACAATGATCGCGTGGTCGCCGTCACGCTCGATCCGAACACGATCATTTCGACCGACCCGGACGAAGTGCATGAATGGCGCGTCGCCATTTATGATCTGCTTCAGGAAAACGCATTCAGCCCGGCGCGGGTCGAATCCGAAGGTCCCTATGCGCTTCACATTTCGATCATGGGTTCGACGATTCTGTTCGATGTGCGTCAAGCCGAAAGCTACGAACCGATTGCCGCCCATTATCTCTCGCTCAACCCGTTTCGGGAGCTGATCCGGGACTATTTCCGCATTCGCGATTCCTATTACGAAGCGATCAAGTCCGGGTCACATTTCCAGATCGAAGCGGTCGACATGGGCCGGCGCGGATTGCACAACGATGCGGCCGAAACACTGCGCCAACGACTTGCCAACAAGATCCAAATCGATGTGAACACCGCGCGGCGCCTGTTCACGCTGGTTTGCGCCATCCAGCCCTATGCCAAGCGGGTCGACACTCACGAAAGCGGCCTGCCGACCGTGCTGTTCGTCTGTTCGATGAACTCGGTGCGTTCACCTATGGCGGCGGCGCTGGCCCGGCGGCAATTCCCCGGCAAACTCATTGCCAGATCTGCCGGCGCGCGTTCCGGAAAGGCCGACGCGATGGTGCAGGCGGTGATGGAGCCGATGGGCATCGACATGTCGGTGCACACGCCCCATACGATGGACGAACTGGTCAAGTCGCACTTCGATCTGGTGATCACCCTGTCTGACGAAGCCGAACACGCCGTCGCGGAGCGTGATCTTGACGCGGACGCCGTCGAACACTGGCAGGTGGATGACCCGACCGAGCTCGAAGGCAACCGCGACACCAGGCTTGCGGCTTATGCCGGGCTCAGAGACTACTTGTCCCTCAAGATCAGAGAGCGTATGGACGCGCTGCTCGCAAACGGTTCACAATCCACTTGAATTGGGATAGTTTGCGCCCAAATCTAGGCCGGACGGGCGCCAAACGTCCGGTTTTATCAGGAGAAAGAATGGCCAAAGAAGAACTGCTCGAATTTCCGGGCACGATAGCAGAACTATTGCCGAATGCGACCTTCCGCGTGAAGCTCGAGAACGGTCACGAAATCATTGCCCACACATCCGGCCGCATGCGCAAAAACCGCATTCGTGTGCTGGTGGGCGACAAGGTCGTGGTCGAAATGACCCCGTACGACCTGACAAAAGGCCGGATTACCTTCCGGCACCGCTAATTCTCCGGAACAGCCGTTTCCTTAGGGCGATCCCATGGCCACACGTCCCGACCTTATTCTGGCATCCGCTTCGCCCCGCCGGCTTGCGCTTCTCAACCAGATCGGCGTTGAGCCGGAACATCTGATTCCCGCTCATATCGACGAGACCCCGGAACGCAACGAATTGCCGCGCAAACTGGCCCAACGGCTCGCCGCGTCCAAGGCGATCGCCGCCCAGTTGCGTGCCCGTCAGGCAGGATTGGGGGAAAACGCCATCGTTCTGGCGGCCGACACCGTGGTGGCCGTCGGCCGGCGTATTTTGCCCAAGGCCGAGATGATGGAAGAGGCAGGTGCATCCATCCGCCTTTTGTCCGGCCGGTCGCACAAGGTGTTTACCGGTGTGGCGCTGATCACTCAGAACGGCCAGATGCGCCGCCGCCTGGTCGAAACGAAAGTCCGTTTCAAGCGCCTGTCGGCCAAGGAGATCGAGGCCTATCTTGCCAGTGCCGAATGGCGCGACAAGGCGGGCGGTTATGCCATTCAGGGCATTGCCGGCGCCTTCGTGCAAAAGCTCAATGGCTCCTACCATGCGGTGATGGGCCTGCCGCTTTACGAGACTGTCAATCTTCTGGAATCGGCAGGGTATCCGGTGCGGTTCAACTGGCTGAACCAGGCCACCACCTCGGGTGTCTGACATGGTCGCGGACAAGAAGGTCACGCACCTGAGGCCCGCGCGTCCTTGCCCGATCTGCGGCAAGGCCTCGACCCAGAAATATCACCCCTTCTGTTCCGCCCGTTGTGCGGACGTCGACCTCAATCGCTGGCTGAGCGGTGCCTATGTGATCCCGGCACGCGACGAAGTGAACGAAGAGGATGAAAGCTGGGGCGAGGATGAGCGCAATGCTACCCCTACCGGAAACGCGGATCAGCCGGACCGGCAATAGCCATGGCCTTCGGCAAACCTGAACTTGATTTGGCCAGCCTCCGCGTATTGAGCGGATGGGCCGCCGATTGCGCCGAACGGGTGTTGTTCATTTTTCTCAAAGCCGCCGCAGACGACCCAAGGCCAAAGGCCGCGATTGTGGCAGCGCGCAAGTTTGCGGATGGTGCGAGCCGCGACAACGATCTGCGCAAACGCGCCCTTGATGCCTTTCGCGCCGCAAATGCCGCCGGTCAGTCCGCTGCAGCCGCCGCGGCACACTCTGCGTCTGCGGCCGCGGGCGCGGCCTTTCTCCATCCCCTGGCGAACCCGCATCAGGTCAAACATATCCTTGGCGCGGCCGCCTATGCGGCACTCGCGTTGGAACGTGAAGGCGCAGAAACCGCGTCGGACGCGGTGGTTCAGATGGTCGCGGATGCGCCACCCGAAATTGTGGCTCTGCTTGTTCAATATCCGGCTTGCGCACCTGCCAAGGGACGTTTGGGCGAAATCCTTGTCGAGCTCGATACCCGCCTGAGACATCCAGCCAAGCATCGAAAATGATCGCGGGGGAATGGTGTGACCATCCAGATCGCGCCGGTTTGACTGGACAGGGGCAAGACTAACCCCGAATATCAGTCCATGCGCGCATGGCTTCTGCTCCTTGTTTCCTGGTTTGCATTTGTCGCAAATGCATCGGCACAGGAATTCACCTACGACACGGAAAACGCCTTCCGCCTATTGAAAGAAGGGATCGACACGACTCTGCAGGCAGAGTTCAATTATGGACGTGGGCTTTTTGATCACGTCTGGCACGCCATTCAGTCGGGCAGCGGCATGGGCAGGGGCTTTGGTCCGCTCTACAGTGCCGATGCATGCATAGCGTGCCATGTCCGCGACGGCCGCGGAATGCCCCCCGATGAAGGCATTGCGCCGCTCGCAGGATTCATATTGCTGATCGGCGATCAGGACGGCGTGCCCGACCCGGCATACGGTCACCAACTCAGCGACAAGGCCATCGAAGGCGTGTTGCCTGAGGCCTCGGTCCAGACACAATGGCTTGTATCTGACACACCATTGCCTGACGGCACGAATGTGCAATTGCGCTGGCCGCAATTCACGCTGCATAACCTTGCCTATGGCCCCCTCGCGCCAGACAGCCAGCTGTTCCCCCGTCTGGCGCCGCAATTGATTGGTCTGGGCCTGCTGGAGCAGGTGCCGGTTGCGGAACTTGAGGCGCTTGCCGACCCGGATGACGACAATGGGGACGGTATTTCAGGCCGGATTAACTGGCTTGAATCCGCGGATGGGAGAGTTCCAGGCCGTTTTGGTTGGAAAGCCAACATCACCAGCATCAACGAGCAGGTTCAGCGCGCCGCCGCCACGGACATGGGCTTTACCAGTCCTTTGTTTCCAAACCCGGATTTTCCCTGTACGAGCGCTGAGCAAGAGTGCCTTCGAATTGCTGGAATGCAAAACGCGCCCGACATCAACCCCGTTGATTTCGCCTCGAACAACGTTCGGCATTTGACGGTCTATAGTCAGAATTTGCAGGTCCCGCCCCGGGTGGACGCGGACGCACCTGACGCCGTGTCTGGTGCGCAATTGTTCGCCGATATCGGATGCGCGTCCTGTCACACGCCGACGCTACAAACGGCCGATGGAAGTGACATTCACCCCTATACCGACCTGCTGTTGCACGATCTTGGCGAGGGACTGGCCAATGGGCCGGTGATGGGCACCGCCGACGCCCGCGAATGGCGCACGCCGCCGCTCTGGGGCATTGGCCGCACCGAACAGGTCAGCCACGCGACCTACTTCCTGCACGACGGGCGCGCCCGCTCGTTTCTCGAGGCAATTCTCTGGCATGGCGGCGAGGCGGAAGCGGCACGCGACCGATTTGGGCAACTGCCTCCCGAACAGCGGCAGCAATTGCTGGACTTCCTTCAAAGCCTTTGACCCGGCCTGCGCCCGGTCAGGGCATGAATTGTCCGCCATTCACGTCGATGATCTGCCCGGTAATGTAGCCCGACATGTTGTCCGAGGCGAGAAACACATAGGCGCCGACACATTCCTCGGCGCTGCCAAAACGGTGCATGGGGATCTGCTGAACCGCGGCATCCTGAAGTTCCTGCGGCGTGTTGGCATGGAACGGCGTGATGATGAAGCCCGGCGCGATCGTGTTGACCCGAATTTTATGTTGAACGAATTCCCGCGCCATGTTGCGGGTCATCGAGTGTACCGCCGACTTGGCCGACGCATAAACGGTCGACCCCAGCGATCCGCCGGTCCGGCCCGCAATCGAGCCCGTATTGATGATCGACCCGCCACCGGCGGCCTTCAGATGTGGCAGCGCCGCTGACGTGATATTGAAAATCGAGCGGACATTGAGGTCGTAGACCTTGTCATACATCTCATTGTCGAACGCTTCATTGGTGACGCGATCGAGAATGCCGCCGGCATTGTTGACCAGCACATCGAGGCCGCCCAGCGCAGCAACAGCATCTGCGACGATCTGTTTGGCAGCTTCGGTGTCGCAGACATCGCCGATCACCACATGCGCCTCGCCACCGGCCTCGCGAATCTGTCGGGCAATGGCATCGACCGCATCGCGGCTGTGAAACCCGTGCACCGCGATCATGGCGCCCAACCGCCCCATTTCCAGCGCCAGCGCTGCTCCAATTCCGGTAGATGACCCGGTGATCAGCACTCGTTTGCCCTTGATATCGTCCAGCACGATTTGCTCCCATCTCGAAACTTGCAGGTTTGTATTAGCGCTAATAGCACAGAGTGTGCGGCCAGCAACCCGGCAGGTGACCGCCAGCTTTGACATGACGGTGCTACACCGGTTCACCTGCCCGTTCACCAATGCGAACGGCTATTCAGCCTTCTGGTCCGGCCGCGCGGTGGGCTCGCGAAAAAGAGCGGGACGGCAAATAAAAACCTCGCCGATCGGTTCTGGACAACCCGCAAAACACACCCTATAACCCGCTCGCATTCGCCCCGGCCGTTCACGCCGGGTGAGGAGCCCAGGTAGCTCAGTTGGTAGAGCAGCGGACTGAAAATCCGCGTGTCGCTGGTTCGATTCCGGCCCTGGGCACCACCCAATTTCCGCAAAGCGTCGAACTGGGCACTATTGGCTCAAGGCTTGTGCCCGCGTGCGCGTGCGTGAACTTGCTCACTTCAGTTTGCCCAATTCGTCCTGAAGCGCTCTGAGTTGCGCTTCGAGGGCGGCGATCCGGTCATCGCCGGGGGCTTCGGGTTTGGCGGGTTCCTGCGCCTTGTCCTTTGCGGGAGTTGGCGCCTCTTTGGTGGCGTCGTCACGTTTTGTTGAGGCGCCCGCACCGAACATGCCACCGGTCCACGCCTTCATGGCATCGGCAAGATTTTTCGACTGCCACTCTTCCATGGCGTGCATGAAATTGGCTGGCGCGGCGGCCATTTCCTGTTGCTGCTTTTGAAACATTTCGACAGCTTGGGTGAGAAAGGCCGGGGTGAGGGCGCTCGCCTGCGAATGATACATGCGCACCAGGTCGGTCAGAACGTCGTTGGGAAGCGCGGACTCGCCCTTGGCGTCACGGTCGGCAATGATCTGGATGAGGATCTGGCTGGTCAGGTCTTCGCCGCTATCCTTGTCGACGACGCGCACCTGCTTGCCGTCGCGGATGTAATTGGCGATATCGTCCAGCGTCACGTAAACGCGCGCGCCGCTATCATAGAGCTTCCGGCTCGAATAGCGCTTGATCAGGACTTCGTCCGGGTTTGTTTCATTCATCTGGCGGCGAACCTCTTGCGTTGGGGAGGAGACTATCCCGCCAATCCTGATCCCGGCAAGTTGTGAGGTCCATCGGCGGACACGAAAAAGGCGGGCCTGAGCCCGCCTTCACATTTTCGGTCAGTTAGAACCTTGCGGCTCTATGCGGCCTTGGTCGCCTTGGCAGTTGCCTTCTTGGCGGTCGATGCCATTTCGCTCTGGGCTTCAGCGCCAGCAGCCATGAACAGTTCAACGGCTGCGACCTGTGCGTTCTTGGCGATGTCGGCAAACTTGGCGACATATTCCGGAGCGCCCTGGATCTGGGCGGACGCGACGTCGGACACGGTCTTTGCCAGTTCGGTCGGCTCGGCTTCCGGCTTCGTGAACGCATCCATCTTGCTGAGATAGTCCTTGACCCACGCATTAGTCAGATCAACGGCCTTTTCAGCGGCTTCGAGATGAATCTTGGCATATTTGGCGCCATATTCGTTCGACTTGGCATAAAGCTCAGCAGCCGACTTGGTGTCGAAATATGCGTCTTTGAAGAACTGCGAGAAATCTGTGTTGGCCATTTTAGCCTCCTGTGTAGCGCGGTCTCTGCGCATCGAATTCATGACGAACATATAAATGCTGCAGCGCGGCATTGCAAGGGAAAAATGCCGCAACGCGGCAAATTATTTTGCGCGCATGCCGACATAAGAGCCCGGTGCCGGGCAAAGCGCAGGGAATTCAGAGTTCTCGAGACTATTCGCGGCAATCTTTTTGCCCGATTCCGCTGCTATCCATTCACCCCAGAATGGCCACCAGGAACCATCTTGCCGCAATGCAGCAGAAAGCCAGGCGTCAAGATCGTCGGCCGGAGCATTGTTGAACCAGTAGCCATATTTGTTGGCCGCTGGTGCATTGATGATCCCGGCAATGTGTCCGCTCTCGGCGAGGACGAAGATCTTCTTGCCCGATAGCTGCCTGAGCCCGGAAAAAGATGCCTTCCACGGCGCGATGTGATCCGTCTTAGTGGCGACCGCAAAAATCGGGATCTTGATGTCCTTGAGATTGAGGGCCTCACCTTCGACTTCGAAGGTGCCTTTGACCAGCCGGTTCTCGCGATAACAATAGTCGAGATATTCCTTGGCCATGCGCGCGGGCAGATTGGTGGAATCGGAATTCCAGTACAAGAGATCGAAGGCCGGCGGCGCCTCGCCCAGCAGATAGGAACGGACCGCAGGCCCGTAAACGAGATCGTTGGCCCGAAGAAAACTGAACGTGCGAGCCATCCGCCGCGCGGAAAGGTAGCCTTTTTCCGCAAGCTCCTGATCGATGGCCGAGATGAAATGATCGTCGATGAAGACGCCGAGATTTCCCGGCTCTTCAAAGTCAACGAGCGTGGTGAAGAACGTCGCCGTCTTGACGCTGTGATCGCCGCGCTTGGCCATCAGAGCCAATGTCGCCGCGAGAAGCGTGCCGCCAATGCAATAACCGATCGCGTTGATCTTCTTTTCGCCGGTGAAGGCCTTGACCGTCTCGATGGCCTCGATCGCACCTTCCGCTATATAGGTGTCGAACCCCACATCCCGGTAGCTTTCATCGGGATTGACCCAGGAAACGACAAAAACCGACAGACCCTGATCGACCGCGAACTTGATAAAGCTGTTCTTCGCCGCCAGATCGAGAATGTAATATTTGTTGATCCATGGCGGCACGATGAGCAGCGGCACGGCATGCACCTGCTCGGTCGTTGGCGTGTACCGGATCAGCTCGAACAGGCGATTGCGATAGATCACTTCGCCCGGGGTGGTCGCGATATTCCGGCCGACCTCGAAGGCATTCGGGTCGGACAGCGTCACCGAGAAATCGCCCTGGTTTGCCTCGACATCGCGCACGAAATTCTCAAGGCCCTCGACCAGCGACTGCCCGTTGGTTTCGAGCGCCTTCTCAATCGCATCCGGATTGGTGGCCAGAAAGTTGGTCGGCGACATCAGGTCGACGAACTGGCGGGCGAAAAACGCCACACGCTGCTGATCGTCCTCGCCAAGTTCCGACAGGCCTTCGATCGATTTGGTCAGCGTGTCCGAAGACAGAAGATATTGCTGTTTGAGAAAGTTGAAATAGGGATGGGTTTGCCAGAGAGGGTTGCGAAAGCGCGGGTCGGGTCGCGAAGAGGGTGCCTTATCGGAACCTGCCGAATTCTGTTCGGGACCCTTCATCGCTTCGGAAAGGTTGAGCAGTGTGCCGCGCCACATGTGCATCTGCTGTTCGATCAGCTTTTCCGGATAGGTCATCATGTCCGTCAGATAGGCGGAGGCCGCCTTGACGTAGAGATCCATGCCGGGCCCCTCCAGATCGGGGTTTTCCTGCCGCCGTTTGGCCAGCGCCGCCGATAGCCGGGCCGTCAGCACCTCGATTTTTTCGAGGTTGGCCTTCAGCTTTTCGGGATCGGTGGTGCCCGCGCGCTCGGACATGGACGGCAAAGCCTTTTTTATTGTCTTGCTGTTATGTGATACATACATATGGTTGATCGTGTATCAAGGAACACGGCCATGAACCCTTATTCGCTGATCGGTTACGACCTGTTTGAATCGACACGCCTCGCCAACAAATGGCTCGGTGCGACGGCACGGGCATTTTGGGGCAATCCTGTTTTCGGAATGTCCGCGCATCCCATGCCTGCAACTTTCGCCGCCTGGGGCGAAGTCAGTGAGCGAGCTTTCGATCGCATGGCCACCAAGCCCGACTGGGGCATTGATGCTGTCGTGCGCAACGGCAAGGATTATCTGGTCAATATCGAGACCATTGTCGACCAGCCCTTTGGCCGACTGATCAAGTTCAAGGTCTCCGATGAACCTGATCCGAAACGGCCGAACATCCTTCTGGTCGCGCCCATGTCGGGCCATTATGCAACCCTTTTGCGCAATACGGTGACCAGCCTTCTGCCCGACGCGGAAGTCTATATCACCGAGTGGAAGAATGCCCGTGACGTGCCGGTTTCCGCCGGGTCATTCGATATCGAGGATTTCACCAGGCACCTTATCGAATTCCTGCGCGCGCTTGGGCCGAATGTGCACGTCATGGCGGTCTGCCAGCCAGCGCCTCTGGCCATGGCCGCGACGGCATGGCTGTCGCAACACGAGCCGGAAAACCTGCCACGCTCGATGACGCTGGTCGGCGGTCCGGTCGATCCGGATGCCAACCCCAGCCAGGTGACCGATTTCGGCGCCAAGACCACCATGGGTCAGCTGGAACACTCCGTGATCCAGACCGTCGGCGCCAACTATGCCGGGGTCGGACGCCGCGTCTATCCGGGCAATGTGCAATTGACCTCGTTCATCATGATGAACTGGCAAACCCACGCCGCCGCCTTTGCCAACCAGATTGCCGCCACCGCGCGCAAGGAAGCGCACGATTTCGACCGGCACAACGTCTTCTACGATGAATACCTGGCGGTCATGGACATGCCGGCGGAATTCTACCTCTCGACTGTGCACCGCATTTTCAAGAAGCGCGAAATTGCCACCAACAGCTTCACGCTCGATGGTGAGCATGTGGACCTCGAAAAGATCACCGACCTGCCGGTCAAGGTAATCGAGGGTGGGCGAGATGACATTTCGTCACCCGGACAATGCGCTGCGGCATTGCGGCTGCTCTGCGGTGTCCCGGAAGAAAAAAAGGCCTATCATCTCGAACCGGATGCTGGCCATTACGGCATTTTCAGCGGCCGTGCCTGGCACCAGAACATCCGGCCGGTTTTCCTCAATTTCGTGCGGCAGCACTCCAGAAACTAGGTTGAAGCGAGACCCGTTGTTGGCAGAGATTGCGAGTAGGGATCGTCACGAGCGATATTAGCTAGAAAAGCGCCGACAAAAACAATAGATGGCCTTTTCGAAATCAGGGGGGAGGAAGACCATGCCACGTCACACGGCAATCGTGACCGGTGGAACGCGCGGAATCGGCCGGGGTATCTGTGAGGTGCTCAAAGCCGAGGGCTACACTGTCATCGCCGGCTATAGCGGCAACGAAGAGGCGGCGGCCACCTTCGCCCGGGAAACGGGTCTTCCGGTGAAAAAGTGGGACGTGGCCGATTTCCAGGCCTGTCAGGATGTGGTGGCCGAAGTCGAAGCCGAATACGGACCAGTCACCGTCCTCATCAACAATGCCGGCATTACCCGCGACGCGACGTTGAAAAAACTGTCCTATGAAAACTGGATGGCCGTCATCCAGACCAATCTGACCTCCGTGTTCAACATGACCAAGGCGGTCTGGGACAGTATGGTCGCCGAGAACTTTGGCCGCATCGTCAACATTTCGTCGATCAACGGGCAGGCCGGGCAATATGGTCAGGTCAATTATTGTGCCGCCAAGGCCGGTGTGATCGGCATGACCAAGGCACTGGCACTGGAAGGTGCGCGCTACAACATCACCGCCAACACAGTCGCGCCCGGCTATGTCGCGACCGACATGGTGGCCGCGGTTCCCGAGCGCGTTCTGGAAAAGATCGTCGCCACCGTTCCGGTCGGACGCCTTGGCGATCCGGACGAAATCGCCCGCGCGGTGTTTTTTCTGGTGCGCGACGACACCAACTTTGTGACCGGCTCCACTATTTCGATCAACGGTGGCCAGCA
This sequence comes from Hyphomicrobiaceae bacterium, assembly GCA_020638065.1. Classification (GTDB taxonomy): domain Bacteria; phylum Pseudomonadota; class Alphaproteobacteria; order Rhizobiales; family Devosiaceae; genus JACKJF01. Next base: position 25,912 of record JACKJG010000003.1, read on the forward strand.
CATGTATTAGGGCAGGTGCCCTATTTGGCCGGCCCGCGAACACCTACGGCATGAATGGAGCGTAACCCGGGGCGCCGCGATAGGTGTTGGTGCCCCATCCGAACGGGTTGAAGTTGTTGAACGTGTTCATGGCCGGACCGAAGCTCTGATCGATATTGGCCGCTGAGCGCTGAATCATCACCATAGTATTGGCCATATTGTTCATGGTCGCATCGACATTGGTGATGTGGCCGTTCATCGACGCCATTTGTCCGTGCATCGCCGTCAACGTCTGACCCATCCCGGAAATGGTCGAATTCATGCTGCCCATGTTTGCGTTCATCACCGTCATGGTTTCACCCATGGCGAGCATCGTCTTGTTCATGGTCAGCATGGTTTCGTTCATGGTCGACATGGTGGTGATCATCACCCGCATCTCGGCCTGCATCTCGCTGGCCTGCTCGGTCATCCGGTGCGCGTCGTTGGTCAGCTGAAAAATCAGATAGAAACCGTAGATCGCCAGAATGATGAAACTGACCATGCCGGTATAGGCCACGATGCGCACGGTGCGCACCGCGTCCACGGCATGTTCGAGATAATAGGCATAGGCCGGATTGAGCCCGGCCGGACGCCCGGATTCAGGTGTGGAAGCGGTGGCTTGTTCGTTTTTGTCGTTATTGCTCATCTCGTCTTCCAACTCGCGCCGCCCGTACATCTGGTGCGGCGTTGGCAAATCTCTTGTCGCCTGGTTCAGATCACCAGAAGCTGAACGGGTTCCCGAAACTGCTCCAGGGCGAACCACCCCACGGAGAACCGCCCCAAGGCGAACCACCCCACGGCGAACCGCCATATGGGCTCGACCAGCTGTTCCACGGGCTGAAAAGACCGTTGCCCAATCCATTGCCCCAGCCGGTCAGGTCGGCGTTGAAGCTGAGATTTCCGTTGCCAAGACCGCGCCCCCAGCCATTTGCCCAGGGTGACGTGCCCCAACCCGGATAGCCAAGACCGGGATAAAGCAGGCCAGGATAGGTCATGCCCGGATATGATCCGACGCCGGGATAGCCCAGGCCGGTCAGACCGTAGGGCGAATATCCGCCATAGCCGAGGCCCGGATACCCCCCAAGGCCGGGGTAGGATCCAAGACCCGGATAGGATCCAAGACCCGGATAGCCAAGCCCGGACATTCCATAGGGTGAATAGCCGCCATATCCGAGGCCCGGATAGGAGCCAAGGCCGGGATAACCCAGAACCTGCGCCTCCGCCGGTCCCGTAACGGCCAGAACCAATGCGGTGGCCGCGCTTGCCACCAATGCCTTGATCGCCTTCATTTCTGTCTCCTCACCAATCCAAATGGTGCCACTTTGCCGCGCAGGGCGGATCTGATGCGGACCCGGAGGCCCGCATCAGTTTTGCTGTTCTGGTTTTACCAGCGCCAGGGGGACCAGCCGTTGCCCCAACCAGGACCCCAGCCGTTGTTGTACCCGTTGTTGCCCCAGCCATTGCCATAGGTGCTGGCATCTCCGCCGAAGCTGAAGTTGCCGCTCATGTTGCCGCGGCCGGTACCATTGCCGTAGCCATAGCCGTTGCCATTGCCGTAGCCATTGTAATAGCCCGGATAGCCGCCATAGCCGTAGCCCGGATAGCCGTAGCCGTAGTTCGGACCGTAACCATAGCCCGGACCATAGCCGTAGCCCGGCGCATAGCCAGGAGCGTAGCCATAGCCTGCAGGCGGCTGAGCGTAGCCATAACCTGCGGGAGGCTGGGCGTAGCCGTAGCCTGCCGGAGGCTGGCCATAACCGTAGCCCGGAGCTGCCGGAGGAGCAGCGGTCCAACCCGGAGCCTGGCCCTGAACGGCCGGCTGGTTTGGATCTGCGGCCGGAGCTGGAGGCGTGGCTTGCTGCGCCAGGGCGGTGCCGGCAAACCCAGCCAGAACAGCGGCCAGAGCGATTGTCGTCAGTTTGCGCATTTTCATGTGCTTCCCTGTTTGGGTCCCCATTTCATTAGGGTGGGACCTGAGCCCTACCAGTTCGGTGGGAAGGCGCCGGAGCGCACCCGCCACCAGTTCCACGTTTGTGCATTGGTCCAGCCGGAAAGCGGCGTGCTCCAGGGCACAAACATGAATTGCGTTTGCAGACCCCACGGGTTGAACGGATCGGTGCCCGCATTGGTCTGCACGTATGATTGTGTGTTCAGCCTGCCGCTCGGGACGCCGCCCTGCGGCGAAATCGGCAGATAGGGCATGGCATTCTCCCAGCCGATGCCACCGTAATTGCTGGCGGGGTCTTCCATCATCGATGGTGGCATGCCGCGCGCCGTAGCTCCGTAGGTGATCGGCACGCAGCCATCACAAACGACCTGGCCGGGGGTCGAGGCATAGGGCCCAGCCGGATAGGTATATTGCGGCGCGTGCCCGTTGGCCTGAGCGAGATCGCCGTAGGTGGCCGCCTGGACGGGCGCCGTCATGCAGAGCGCGGCAACCGCAGCTGCTCCCCTATGTAAGTGCTTTGTCATCAGCGATCCTCCTCCTGGTTCGTCGTTCCGCCTGGCTGCGTCCCGGCGATATCGGCGTTGAGCGTGGCCAGTTCCGCACTGGCGCGTTGGGTCGCGGCCGCAATTTGCCGCAGCGCTTCTTCCAGCCCCTCGGCTCGAACGCGCAGAGCCTCGGCATTGGCCTGATCCACCTCGGCCTGTGTCGGCTCGTTGCGCGTCCGGCTGCTGGCCGTGCGGCGTCTGGGTGCGGTCGTGCTCTTGCGCCGTGTGGGACTTGCGGCCTTGCGTTTCGACGTGGCGCGGGCGCGCCTCGGTTTCTTTGTTTCGGCTGGCTCGGACGTGGCGTCGCTGGCATCCGACCTGACCTCGTCGCTGTCCGTGCGTTCGCTCCGGCGCAACAATCGGGCAGGGCGTCCCGTCTCAAGGGCTTGCGCTGGCGGCGGGGCGTCCTCTTGCGGCGCATCGGCTACCGGCTCCGCGGCCTGTTCGCCTTTCTTGAGCAGGCGTGGTGGGCGGCCGCCCTGTTGTGTGGGGTCCGGAACGGCGGCCGGCACGTCAGCAATAGCCGCATCTTCCTCGCTCTTTTTGAGCAACCGCGGCGGGCGTCCCGTCGTCTGTGGCGGCGGCATTGTCTGCGCAACCGAAGCCACTTGTTCGACGTGCGGGGTTTCTTCCTGTTCCGCCTTTTTCACCAGGCGTGGCGGCCGGCCGCCAATCGGCGGTGTCGGGTTGGAAACGTCACTGGCCGATTGATCGGTCGGTGATGCGCTGGCGTCTTCGCTCTTCTTCACGAGCCGCGCCGGACGTGCACTAACAGGTTGCACACCGCCACTGACAGGTGGTTGGCCGCCCGCGATGGGACCTTGAGGCCCTGCGCCGCCGCCCGAGCCCGGCCCACCATCCGGATCCGGTTCTCCGTCCGGACGCGGCCCGCCGCCGTCCTTGGCGGCCTGAGCCAAAAACACCTTGCGTACCGAAATGCAGCCCAGTGGAATGACGACGAGGGTCAGGAACGTCGAGACCAGCGACCCGAACAGAAGCGAAACCGCCATGCCCTGGAAAATCGGATCCGAGAGCAAGACCATCGACCCGATGATCAGCGCCAGGGCAGTAATCAGGATCGGGCGTAGCCTGACGCGGCCAGCCAGAACGATTGCTGAGGGCACATCCATACCTTCATGCACGCGTGATCGCGCGAATTCCACCAAAAGGATCGAGTTGCGTACGATGATACCGGCAAGCGCGATGAACCCGATCATGGACGTCGCGGTGAAGTCAGCGCCTAAAAGCCAATGGCCCGGCACGATGCCAATCAGCGTCAGCGGAATGGGCGCCATGACGACGAGCGGCAAAAGGAAGCCACGGAACTCGGCCACGACCAGAATGTAGATGAGTACCAGCGCAGCCATGAACGCGATGCCCATGTCACGGAAGGTGACGTAGGTGACCTCCCACTCGCCATCCCACTTGAAGCCGGAGCGATTGGTTTCAGCGGGACGGGTGAAATAGTTGCCGCGCATGGTGACGCCGTCCGGGGTCACGTAATCCTGCAGGGCGCCGTCGACCTCAAGCATGCCGTAGAGCGGTGCGCCGAGGCGGCCCACAACATCGCCAGTCACATATTCAAGCGGCCTGAGATCCTTGTGATAGATCGGCTGGTCGACCGGGCGGTTGACGAACTGCCCCAGTTCGCCGAGCGGCACCATCGTTCCGTTCGCTGCCCGGATCGGCAGGACCTGAAGGTTGCCGAGATTGACGCGCGTCGCCAAAGGCGCCTGCAGTACGATCGACGTCTGTTCCAGGTTGTGATCGCTCTTCAGGGCGCCAACGGCATATCCGCCGGCGGCCATGGCGATCTCGCGATTGATGTCGCTGACCGAGACGCCGAACATCGAGGCGCGCTGCTGGTCGATCACGAATTGCACCTCGTCATGCGGCGCTTCCATGAACGTGTTCACGTCAGCAATGTCGGGGGTCTTTTCGAGGATACTCATCACCTTGGTGGCCACGGTGCGCCGCACCTCGGCGGTCGGCCCGTAGAGTTCCACCACCATCGGCGCCAGCACCGGCGGTCCCGGCGGGGCTTCGGCAATGGTCAGCCGCGCGCCTTCTGCCTGCGCAATCGGTGTGAGCAACGCCCGGACCTCGACGGCAATGTCGTGGCTCGAACGGGTGCGCTCGTGCTTTTCAAGCAACTGCACCGCGATGTCGCCCTGCCAGGGAAAGGCGCGTAGGAAATAGTGGCGGACCAGGCCGTTGAAGTTGAACGGACTGGCTGTGCCGACATAGGTCTGGAAGGCGGTGACTTCCTCGATGCTCTGCAATTTCTGCCCGAGCCGGCGCGCGAGGTTTTCGGTAACGAACAGATCGGTGCCCTCGGGCATGTCGATCACCACCTGCAGTTCCGACTTGTTGTCGAACGGCAACATCTTGAACGGCACGGCCTTGACGAAGAACATCGCCATCGAGGCCAGTAGGGCAATGATGATCAGCCCCAACGTCAGGAAGCCGATGAATTTGGAATCAACGATCGGATTGATGATGTGCGAATACCAGCGCGCAATCGCGGCCGACTGGCGGTGCTCACGCTCCGCTGACCGTTCGATCACCGACATGGTTGGTTTGACCCGCGCCGCCAGCCACGGCACGAAAATGAATGCCGCGCCCAGCGAGAACACCATCGCCGCCGATGCAAGCACCGGAATGGGCAGCATGTAGGGGCCCATCATGTCGGAAACGAAACCCATTGGCAAAAGGGCCGCGACCACGGTCAGGGTGGCAAGAATGGTGGGATTGCCCACTTCGTCCACCGCCTCGACGATCAACTTGTCGTCGGTGCGTTTGGCTTCCAGCCACCGCCGGTAAATGTTCTCGACGACCACAATGGCATCGTCGACCAGGATGCCAATGGCAAAAACCAGCGCGAACATCGACACGCGGTTGATGGTGAAGCCGAGCACATAGGCAACTGCCAGCGACATCAAGAGCACGGCCGGGATGGTGATCAGCACGATCAGCGCCGGTCGGATGCCCATCGTTACCAGCGCCAGAACGGTCACCAGTGCCGAGACCACGAACAGTTTGAAGATGAGCTCTGAGACCTTCTCGCGGGCCGTGTCGCCATAGTCGCGGGAGATCGTGATATCGACATTGGGTGGAATGACGGTGCCGCGCATCGAATCGAGCTCATGCACCAGCGATTCCGCAACGTCGACGCCGTTCGTACCCCGCTTCTTGGCGACCGCAACCGTCACCGCCGGCTTGGTGGCGAACTCGCCGTCCACATTCCGTTCGGTGTTGGAAACAATCGACTTGGTCTCGCTCACACCCTGGGCAACTGTCGCGATGTCTCTCAGGAAAATCGGCCGTCCATTGCGCACCGCGACCACGAGATCACCGACTTGCGCGGCGTTCTCCAGAAAGTCGCCGGTATAGATGTCGAACCAGCGATTGCCATCGACCAGGTAGCCGGTTGGCTGACGCGTATTGGCGGCGGCGATTGCCTGAGCGACCTGACTGAGGGTCAAACCCTGATTGGCCAGCTGGCTGGGATCGAGCTCGACCCGCACCTGCTCGTTGCTGCCGCCCACCACGAAAGCCTGCCCGGTGCTGTCGAGTGACTTGAACCTCTGCGTTGCATCGAGACCAAGCTTTCTGAGCTGTGCACCATCGAGTTCGTCCGACGAGAACGTGACGGTGAGAACCGGCACATCATCAATGCTCTTCGGTTTGACCAGTGGCTGGCTGACCCCGCGCGGTATGAGATCGAGATGCGAATAGAGTTTGTCGTAGACCTTGACGAGCGATGGCTCCATCTGTTCGCCGACATCGAAGCGGATCGTCACCATCGACATGCCCGCTCGCGATTGCGAATAGACATGCTTGACCCCGGAAATCTCGGACATCAGCCGCTCGAGCGGCTCCGACACGAGGTTTGCGATTTCGCTGGCCGAGGCACCCGGGAAGGAGACGAAAACGTCGATCATCGGAACCGAGATCTGCGGGTCCTCTTCGCGAGGCGTCACGATCATGCCGAGCGTGCCGATCAGGAAGAAGGCGATCAGCAGAAGCGGCGTGAGTGGTGATTCCACGAACGCAGCCGCGACCCGCCCGGCAAATCCGAGACGGCCGGTGTGGCCGTTCGGCGTCGTGCCGGACGTTTCGCTTGGGCTATCTGTGCGTTCGGTGTCGCTCATGGCCTGTTGCCCGTCCGCCCTAGTGCCCTGATGCGGCTGCGTCGCCGCCGGTCTGGGTGTGCAGGCCGGGATCGGCAAGGATGTACTCACCCGGAGTAAGCCCCGAGAGCACCGCGACATTGTCACCGGTAATGTCGCCGAGGCGCAGAACCCGCATTTCCGTGCTGCCGTCGCTCGAGGCCACAAAAGCAACCGGTAATCCGGCGCGATAATCGATGGCCGTCACCGGGATGGCTGCCGCGGTTTCAGACTGGCTGCCGCTGCCGTCCTGCGCGAGCCAGGCCACCACATACATGCCTGGTGCCGCCGCCGCGCCGGTGGGCAGGCTGAGCTTGACAGTCACGGTGCGGTTCTGCGGATCAGCCGCGGGATAGATTTGCGAGACCGGTGCCCAAACATTTTCATTGGCGAGGCTGACCGGGATCTGGTCGCCGATCTTGAGTTGCGCGATCAGATTTGTCGGCACCTCAAGTTTGACATCCAGCCTGTCGGTATCGGCCAGATCGACTAGGGGCTGGCCCGGCTGAACAATGTCTCCAAGATCGACATATCGTTTCAGGATGGTCGCCGAATAGGGTGCAATGGCCCTCCGGTTTCTCAGCTTCTGATCGAGCATGTCGATGCGGCCTTGTGCAGCCGCGAGATTGGCCTGCGCCGCCTCATAGGCCGCGCGCGCATCGTACATGGGGCCGGGCATCCGCTGACCCGACGACAGCATCGGCGTGTTCTGCCCGCCGAACAGACCGGGCATGAATGTATTGGCCATCGATTGCGCCATATTGAAGAACGGCGTCATCGAGCGGTCGTAGGCCGAATAGGCAGGTCCGCCCATCGGCGATTGCTGCTGCCCATAAAGCGCGAAATAGAGTTGCAGCTTGCGGTTTTCGACATTGGCCATTTCGCCGGACAAGGCCGCCCAGGCCTGCCGGTATTCGACAGCCATCATGTCTTCATCGAGACTGATCACAATCTGCCCGGCCGTCACACGATCGCCCGCCTCGCCACCAATGAAGGTCACACGGCCCGCGTCCTGCGCCGTCAATTGCAGTTGATCATGCGCCTCCACATAGCCGCCAAGCTTAAGCCGGGCCGCTGCTGGCATTTCGGTCACGGCAATGAAGCCCGGCCCGCTCATGGGCAGGCCGGTACTGTTGATGGCGCCACTGACAAGATGCGTGGCCGCCGCCGGGGCGGGGCTGTTGCCGCCGCCGCCCAGAAGCGAAACCACGAAGCCGCCGACGATGCCGGCGATCAGCAATGGCAGTGCTCTTAACAACAATGACGCCATGGTCTCCTCCCGCTGGCGCAGATACTCAGGTGCGTGGAACGGTTCCCATCACCGAAAAACTCTTGATGAACGGCCCCGCCATGGCCGGGTTCTTGATCATGGCGCCGTAATCGCCGGTCTGGAATTTCAGCTTGCCGCCGGTATAGGCGAGCCCCAGCGCGACCATGCCGATGCCCTTCTGGCACCATTTCTCCCAATCATCCGGGCTGGCTCGCAGGTCCCAGCTCAGCGCTGCTCCGCCATAGGCGCCGGCTGCCGTCACATAGCCATTTTCGACATTGATGTAGCCGCGCGGCTTGTCCTCACCGGCAAAGCCATAGCCGATGACCGAGTTGAACCCGATCTTGTTGAGCGCGTCGCCCAGTTCCGGTTCGTCGTTCCAGGCATTGCCGAAATCGACCATCCAGTCGTCAGAAAAAAGTGCCGCCATTTTTACCTCCTCTTCGCGGTTGAACGGGCGAAGACACTTTTGCGCGCCTTCTGCCCAAGGCAAACCTTTTGGAACGCCGGACCGTTCCGGTTCGCTCCAGGCATAACTTTCCCGCCGGCGGGGGAGACGCTCCGCGCCCGCCGTGAAACTGCCAAACCGATAGGGTTGGTCGAGGACCCTCCGAGACGTCCCGCGATAACTTCGTCCTGCTGCGCGCCAAACTGACCGATGGTCAGGCACAGCGGAAAACGCATTGGCGAGAAATCGCCTTTAACCAGCCAAGCCGTCAACATGACCCCTCCGGGTCACGCTCACGCCCTTGGTCGCCGCCGCTGCAGCCAGGATTGCGAGATGTTCTGCTTGACCGGCACCAACGTGCCGAGTCCTCCAACCGGACCTCCCATTTTTGCGGCCGGGTCTTCCGCCCTTTTAACCGCGTCGTCTCGCAATGGAGACTTGTTTCCTCAGACGCCTTTATTAGACGTTTCTTATACCTTTTATGGTATATTAGCTGCCGCCATTTGACCTTTGTCAAGTCGCGTGAAATTTGCGTCAATATGACGTTATGGTCAACTTGCGGACAAGCACTACTAACTTATTGGAAACAAAGCGCGTTCAGAACAATTAACTCTGATTTCAGACCCGGCCAGGAACCGGAATTTTGTCCAGACAAAACACCGAAATGACTGCCTGGAACCCATTACTGACCATATGGTCAGGAGCGTTTTGCCTTGGAAATCGAGCTGAAGGAAACCGCGATCAGGATGATTGCACCAACCAGAATTTGGCGGACATAGGAGTCGACAGCCATCTGGGTCAGGCCGTTGTCGAGCACGCCGAGAATGAGAACACCGAGCACGGTCGCCAGCACGCGCGGCTCACCCTGCCCACTCATCGTCATGCCGAGAAAGACCGCCGCAATGGCGTTCAGCATCAGCCCCGAACCCTGTGTCGGATTGGCCGAGGCGACGCGGCTGGCATAGAGCAGTCCGGCAAGTGCGGCTGACAGACCGGTCAGCGAAAAGGCAATCAGTTTGAAACGCCGGACCGGAACGCCACTGAGATGCGCGGCCTCCAGGTTTCCGCCGATTGCATAAAGACGGCGGCCGAAGGTTGTCTGCTCGAGGAGGACCCAGACCAGAGCTACAACGGCCAAAGCCACGATGGTCAGGTTGGGAACAGTCAATGGACCAATCTCGATACCCTGCCGTGCGAAATTGCCGAACGCTTCGGGGATCACCCGGCCCGAAATGGTTTTGCCGCCCGAGACGACGAAAGCCGCACCGGAAAACATGGTCAGCGTCGCAAGCGTTGCGACAAAGGGCAGGATGCCGATCAGTCCCACAAGCACGCCGTTGAAGAGCCCGCCAAGCAGCCCGACCAGAAGGGCGATTCCGACCGCCAGCCAGATCGGATAGCCGAACGAAAACAGCATGGCGGCAACGATGCCCGAAAGGCTCGCCATCGAGCCCACGCTTAAATCGAAATCGTTCATCACCATGACGATCGTCATGCCGGCGGCAACGACGATGAGCATGGAAAGTTGCTGCGTGATGTTGAGCCAGTTGCGCGCCGTCATGAACGTGTCGGGAAGCTGCGCCCAGAAATAGCAAACGATCACGACGAAGCCGATCAGGGTGCCGAACCGGCGGAGCAGGGTGAGAATGGTCATGCGGCCTCGGAATGGGTTGCGCGGCCATAGCAGAGATTGAGAAGCGCGTCTTCGGAAAGTCCGGCCTCAACGATTATGCTGATCGACCCGTTGCGCATGACCGCGATACGATCGCAAAGCCCGAGCAATTCGGGCAGGTCGGACGAGGCCAGAATGACGGCCATCCCCTTGGCCGTCATCTCGCGAATGACCGAATAGATGTCGTATTTGGCACCGACATCTACCCCTCGTGTCGGCTCGTCAAGCAATAGCAGGTCGGGCTCACCGCTCAGCGCTTTAGCGAACACCACCTTCTGCTGATTGCCACCGCTGAGCTGTTGCACCAACTGCCGGGTGCTCGTTGCCCGCAGTTTCACGTCATCGCCCATACTTGTGGCAAAGCCGCGCTCCCGGCCCGGTGCCAAAAAAGCGCCGCCAAGACTATGGGTCTTGAGGTGAGGCAATGTGATGTTTTCGAAAATCGGACGGGTCAGGACAAGGCCTTCGCTGCGCCGTTCCTTGGGCACATAAGCAATACCGCGGCGCCAGGCAGAAGCGGGGCGACCGAAAATCCGGCGCAGCAATTCCGTCTGACCCGAACCCGACAGACCTGCGAGACCAAGGATTTCACCCTTGCGCACGCTGAGGCCGTGCCCTTCGTAAGCAGTCTCGTCAGACGGCGGCGCAACCTGCGCGGGATAGGTTTCGGTGACCTTGCGCCCGGTCATCATCGCGACCAGATCGTCATGGGTGATCTCCGACAGCATGCCGCTATCGATCGATTGTCCATCCCGGAGCACAGTGGCCCGGTCGCACAGGGCCATGACTTCGTCTATCCGGTGCGAAACATAAAGAACTGAATTGCCCGCCGCGCGGATTTCGTTGAGCACCCGGAACAATTGTTCGGATTCTTCGCGGGTCAGTGCCGCCGTCGGTTCGTCCATGACATATAGCCGGGCCGGTGCCCCATCGGCGCTGAGCAGAGCGGCCGAAATCTTGGCCAGCATCCTGTCGCCGGTCGAAAGGCTGGCCATCTTCACGCGCGGATCGATATGCGTCACGCCGAGGCGTCGCAGTGCATCCGCCGCCACGCTATTGAGTTTCTTCCAGTCCACGAAAATGCCTGCGCGCCGCGGATAGCGTTGTCCCATCACGATGTTTTCGGCCACCGACAGCGAGGGAACGACGTTGAGTTCCTGATGGATGAAACGGAAGCCGAGCCGATGCGCCTTCGCGGCATCATCGATACTGACCAAACGGTCATCCATACGAATGGTGGCGCTGTCCGGAGCGACCACACCTGCGAGGATCTTGATCAGCGTCGACTTGCCCGCGCCGTTCTCGCCCATCAGGGCGTGCACTTCACCTGCCTCGATTTTGAGGTCGACCTGCCTTAGCGCAGGTGTGCCGGCATAGGCTTTCGAAACGTTGCTGAGTTCAAGAAGCGGCATATCAGGATTTCAAAAAGAAAAGGCGGACACCGGAATGCCCGCCTGATCGATTGGTCAGCTTATTCGCCGGCGTTAGCGACAGTGATCAGTTTGGTCGGCACGTAGATCACGCGTTGCTTGATGGTTTCGCCATCGAGCACGCGCGCCACCGCATCGGCGGTCGCCGCGCCAATTCCGTGGAAGTCCTGCGCCACCGAGGCTTCGAAATTGCCTCCCTTGGCGATTTCGTCACGGGCCTGCGGGTTGGCGTCGATACCGGTGATCACGATGCCTTCATCCGACCGGCCTGCATCCGCGATGGCCTGAAGCGCACCGAGGGCCGGCTGGTCCCAAGCAGCCCAGACTGCAGCGATCGAACCCGGCTCAGGATTGGCGGCCAGAATGGCCTCCATCTTGGCGCGGCTGTCGGCAATGCCACCGTCGGACACGTCGGGCGTAACCTGATCAAGGATCGTGATGTCAGGGTAGTTGCCGAACACGGCCCGGGCGATCACACCACGAACCTGCACCGGCGGGAAGGCGTCAAAGATGAACATCACGACATTGCCCGTGCCCCCGATCCGGTCGGCCACATAGGTCGAGGTCTCGGCGGCCATCTGGTAGCCGTTGGAGGTGACGTTGGTCACAAGCAGCGGATCGGCGCCTGCATCCATGCCGAACACCGGAATGCCGGCATCGGCGGCGACCTGCAATCCGGCCTGCACCTGGGCCGGATCGACATTGATGACGATCGCGTCGACATTTTGCGTCACCATGTCTTCGATACGCGAAATGACGGCAGCAACGTCACCCTGCGTGTCGATCACGTTGACATCCCAGCCCTTGTCGCCAGCGACGCCCTGAAAGGCCTCGACGTAAAACTGGGTACCCGGCTGGGCCAGATAGGGGGTGATGACTGCCACCTTGGCGGCCAATGCCGCGCTGGCGGTGAGTGTTGCCGCAGCGGCAACGGCCACGAAGGCCATGGAACGAAGAATTCGCTTGAGCATTTTTGATAGCATCTCCCTTGCTTGCGCAGTTGTTTTTCTTGCGCTTCAAGCCACTATAGCGAACAAGATTTGACGGGGCTACGGGCAATCGGGAGTGACGTAAACATGACCAGGCTGATCGGCATCGACGTGGGGACAACTGCCGTCAAAGCGGTTTTGATCGATGAAAGCGGCAACCGGCTCGCCGATTTTGCCCGGTCTCATACAATGCGCAGACCCGAGCCGCAGGCGGCTGAACAGGACCCTGCGGACTGGATGCAATCGGTGCTCGATGCTCTGGGCGAATTCGCTGCCGGGCATGACCTCAGCGATCTGGTGGGCATCGGCATTTGCTCTCAGGTCAACACCCATGTCTTTGTCGACGACGAAGGCGCACCGCTTCGCCCGGCCATCACCTGGCAGGATGGACGGCCCGCGCCGGATGCCGCCAAAATCGATGCCAGGGTCAGCGGCGAACAGAAAGAAGACTGGTTTGGCGGCCCCGTGCCGATCGATGCCAGCAATGCCCTGGCCCGCATCGCTTTCATCGCGCGGACCGAGCCGGAGGCATTTGCCAAAACCCGCCACGTGCTGCTGCCCAAGGATTACTGCGTTCTCCAGCTGACTTGCGAGGTGGCCTCGGATCCGGTCGCTGCAGTAGGTCTGACCAATCGGTCAGGTTATGTCGCGCCTTTGCTGGACCTTGTCCCGAATGCGGCAGACATGCTGCCGCCCTTGTTCGGTTTCACTCATATTGCCGGTCACGTGCGTCAAGGACTGCCTTGCGCAGGAGCGCCGGTCGTCGTTGGGGCCATGGATGCCTGGGGTGGCATGTTCGGGGTCGGCGTGGTTGAGGATGGCGACGCCATGCTGCAGAGCGGCACCAGCGAGATACCCGGCATCGTCTCTTCGACAGTCAATCCGACTCCGGGCGTTGTGCTGTTTCCCGAATACGAGGGGATCATAATGCACGCAGCGCCCACCCAGGCCGGCGGAGCCTCGGTCGCCTGGTTCGCAAATCTCATCGGCCAGACCCCGGCAGGTGTTTCTGGCCTCGCCGCGAATTCAAAGCCTTCACTGGCGATCCCGTTGTTTCTGCCGCATCTGCAAGGCGAACGCGCGCCCATCTGGGATGCGAGGTCGCGCGGCGTTTTCGCACGCATTGACGGGCGGGCGGGAGCACCGGAAATGGCTCGAGCCGTTCTCGAAGGTGTGGCGCTGTCCGACCACTGGGCCTTCGGGGCATTGCAGGCTTCCGCTGGAATCAATCTTGAAGTCGCCAATATTGGCGGGGGCGGCGCACAATCCGATGTCTGGTCGCAAATCAAGGCGGATGCATTAGGATTTGCTTTGCGCCGGGTCTCGGTCCGCGATTCAGCGGCCCTTGGTGCCGCCATTCTGGCCGGTGTCGGCTGCGGCGCCATGTCATCGCTGACCGAGGCAGTGCAGCAGCTGATCCAGTTTGATCGTGTGTTCGAGCCCGACACCAAGCATAGGGCCTATTACGATGACAAGTTCGGCAAATATCAGGAGCTCTACGAAAGCCTGAAGCCGTTCAATGAGAGTTACGTTCTTTGATCTGACAACGCGTCGGCCAGCGCGCGTTGTGCCGGGCTGAGCGTCCGTTCCGAGTGGCGCAACAATGCAAACTCGCGCTGGGGCAGGTCGACCGGCACGGCGCGCAACCGTCCGGCTTTGAGCGCCGCTCCCGCGACCTGTTCGGAAATGATGGTGGCGCCAGCGCCTGCCTCAACTGCCTCGCACACGGCTTCATTGCTCGGCAGTTCCAGCACCACGCGCAGCGCGGCAAAATCGACCTTCTGGCGCTCGCACAATTCTTCAAGCAATCTGCGTGTACCCGAGCCCTTTTCCCGGATGACCCAGGACAGGTTCATCAGATCGATGCGATCTCCACTGACCTGCGGCAACCCCGAACCAGCGGCAACAACCAGCATGGGCCGGTCTGTGTCGACCACGCGCCGGATCAGTTCCTCATGGGTAATCGGCCCTTCCACCAGTCCGACATCCACCCGGCCCGCAAACACCGCGCTTTCAATCGCCTGGGTGTTGCCGATGGTGATTTCGAGCTGCACGTTGGGAAAGGCCTGGTGATAGGCGGCCAGCCTGCGTGGCAACCAGTGATTGGCGATGGTCTGGCTGGCGCCGATCGAGACGGTGCCGCTCACCCGGTTTGAGGATTGCTCCAGAACCGCTCGCGCGATGCGGGCACGTTCGACGACGGCGCGGGCTTCGGGCAAAAAACGCCGGCCCGCATCGGTCAGCTCGATGCCGCGTCCGACACGGTCGAACAGCTTGACGCCAGACTGCCGTTCGAGGGTTGCCACCGCCGCCGAGGTTGCAGATTGCGTCATGCCAAGCGCTGTAGCGGCGCGCGTCATGTGCGAGCGTTCGGCAACTGCAATGAAAATCCGCAATTGATCCAGCGTCATGGCACGTCAATTCATCGATACAATCGATCAGTATGACCAGAATTATTTGTTTGTCTTGTCAAACGCAAGGGTAGATTCTGGTCGCGGAACGGTGGGGGGACCGGTTGAACAAACGTGGCGCTTCCCGCCCTATTGTCATTGCACATATGCAACCGGGTACTCGAAGCTTCATGGAAAAGACCAAGACCTTTCCGCCGCAGATTGGCCCCTCCGAACGCGGGCTCGAACTCTCGCCGCACGTGTCGGACGAAATCCGCAAGACGACCTGCTACATGTGCGCCTGCCGTTGCGGCGTGAACGTGCATATCCGGAAGGATCATCGTGGCCGCGAAGTCGTCTCTTACCTTGAAGGCAATCGCGACCATCCGACCAATCAGGGCGTGCTGTGCGCCAAGGGTTCGTCGGGTATCATGCAGCACTATTCGCCCGCGCGCCTGAAAAAGCCGCTGCTGCGCACCGGTCCGCGCGGATCTGGCAGCTTCAAGGAAATTTCCTGGGAAGAAGCTTTGACGATGGCGACGGACTGGCTGAAGCCCGCGCGCCAGAAAGACCCCAGCAAACTGGCCTTCTTCACCGGCCGCGACCAGTCGCAATCCTTCACTTCCTGGTGGGCCCAGGCCTTCGGCACGCCGAACTATGCGGCCCATGGCGGCTTTTGTTCGGTCAACATGGCCGCCGGCGGCATCTACACCATGGGTGGCGCCTTCTGGGAATTCGGCACCGCCGACTGGGACCGCTCTAGAATGTTCATGATTTTCGGCGTGGCCGAGGATCACGATTCCAATCCGATCAAGATCGGCCTCTCCAAGCTGAAGAAGAACGGAGCCAAGATCGTCGGCGTCAACCCGGTCCGCACCGGCTACAATGCGGTGGCTGACGAATGGGTCGGCATCACCCCCGGCACCGACGGCCTGTTCATCCTTGCGATGATCCATGAACTGCTCAAGGCCGGCAAGGTCGATGTGTCTTATTTGGTGCGCTACACCAACGCGCCGTGGCTGGTGATCCAGGATCCCGGTGCCGCCGATCACGGCCTGTTCGCGCGCGGCAAGGATGGCCATCCGCTGGTCATCGATCGCCGCACCGGCAAGCTGGCGTCGAGCGAAGACAACGATGCCAAGCCGGATCTGAAAGGCGAGGTCAAGCTTTCCGATGGCCGCATGGCCCGGCCGGTTTTCGAGATTATGGCCGAGAAATATCTCGATGAGAAACATGCACCGGAGGCCGTCGCAGACACATGCGGCATCGAACCGGGCACCATCCGGCGTTTGGCCAGCGAACTCGCCCACGCCGCTTTCGAAGAAGAGATTGTCCTTGACCGGCCCTGGACCGACTGGCGCGGCAGAAAACACGACAAGATGATTGGCCGCCCGGTCAGCTTCCATTCGATGCGCGGGATTTCCGCGCATTCCAACGGCTTCCAGACCGCCCGCGCTTTGCACCTTCTGCAGATTTTGCTCGGTTCGGTGGAAACCCCGGGTGGATTCCGGTTCAAACCGCCTTATCCCAAGCCCGTCGAAGCCCATCCCAAACCGCACTCGCAATGGAACCCCGATTCTCCGCTGCATGGGCCGCACCTTGGCTATCCGCTGAGCCCGGACGATCTGCAACTCGACGAAAACGGCAATCCGAGGCGCATCGACAAGGCCTTTTCCTGGGAGGCACCTCTTGCCGCCCATGGGCTGATGCACATGGTCATCGCAAACGCCGCCGAGAAAGACCCCTACGGCATCGACGTGCTCTTCCTTTACATGGCCAATATGGCTTGGAATTCGTCGATGAACACGTCGGGCACCATGGAAATGCTGACCCGCACCGACGAAAACGGCGACTATGTGATCCCCAAGATCATCTATTCCGACGCCTATTCCTCGGAAATGGTCGCCTTTGCCGATCTGATCCTGCCCGACACGACATATCTCGAACGGCACGATTGCATTTCGCTGCTTGATCGTCCGATCTCCGAACCCGATGCCGCTGCCGACGCCATCCGCTGGCCGGTGGTGGAGCCGGATCGGGAGGTGCGGGGTTTCCAGTCCGTGCTGCTGGATATCGGCGTGCGCCTCGGTCTGCCGGGATTTGTCGATGAAAACGGCGCCGCGAAATATGCGGACTATGCCGATTATCTGGTCAAGCATGAACGCCGGCCGGGCATCGGTCCGCTGGCAGGGTGGCGCGGTGAAAACGAGAACCAAACCGGCCGTGGTGCCCCCAACCCGCATCAGCTCGAAAAGTATATCGAGAATGGCGGGTTCTTCGTGACGCACATTCCCGAGGAAGCCCAGTTCTTCAAACCGTGGAACAAGGCCTATCAGGACTGGGCCGTGGGCATGGGCTTTTACGACAAGCCGCAGCCCTACGTGTTCAGCATCTATTCCGAGCCGCTGCGCAAGTTCCAGCTCGCCGCCGAAGGTCATGGCAAGAACCAGCCGCCCGACAATATGCGTGAGCGTGTCAGGCAATCCTTCGATCCGCTGCCGACATGGTATCCGCCTTTCCAGGGCGAGATGGTCGACAAGAACGAATTCCCGTTGCACGCCATTACCCAGCGTCCGGCGGCCATGTACCATTCCTGGGGTTCGCAAAACGCCTGGTTGCGGCAGATCCACGGCACCAACCCGCTCTATGTTCCCGAAAACGTCGCCAAACAGGCAGGTCTGGAAACCGGCGATTGGGCTTGGGTCACATCGCACCATGGCCGCATCCGCGTGCCGGTTCATGTCACCGCGGCGTCCAATGAAAAGACGTTGTGGACGTGGAATGCCATCGGCAAGCGCAAAGGCGCATGGGCCCTCGACAAGGGCGCGCCGGAAAGCAATCGCGGCTTCCTGCTCAACCACCTGATCCATGAATTGTTGCCACCAAGGAGCGACGGCATGCGGGTCTCCAATTCCGATCCCGTCACCGGCCAGGCCGCATGGTTCGATCTGCGCGTGCGCATCGAAAAGGCCGATGGGCCGGACTCGCATTCACTGATGCCGGAAACCGGCAGCCAGAAATCTCCGGTCGGGCAGGGCCCTGAAACCGTTGAATACGGAAAGGCGTGGAAATGACAACGCTACCACACCACACCGACAAGAAGCTCGGCCTGGTCATCGACCTCGACATCTGCGTCGGCTGTCACGCCTGCGCGGTCTCGTGCAAGGAATGGAACACCGGAGCCTATGGCGCCCCGTTGTCGGACCTGCATGCCTATGGCGCCGACCCCTCGGGTACCTGGCTGAACCGCATCCATTCCTATGAGGTCAAACCCAAAGAGGGCCCGGCCCAGCTCATCCATTTTCCGCGCTCGTGCCTGCATTGCGAGGACGCTCCCTGCGTCACCGTCTGCCCGACCGGTGCCAGCTACAAGCGCACCGAAGACGGCATCGTGCTCGTCGATGAAGACAAATGCATGGGTTGCGGACTTTGTGCCTGGGCCTGCCCCTATGGTGCCCGCGAACTCGACGGCGCCGTCGGGGTGATGAAGAAGTGCACCCTGTGCGTCGACCGCATCTATAACGACAACATTCCCGAAGAAGACCGCGTGCCCTCGTGCGTCCGCACCTGTCCGGCCAATGCCCGTCACTTCGGCGACCTGTCCGACCCGGAAAGCGACGTTTCGATCATGGTTGCCGAACGCGGCGGCTATGACCTGATGCCCGAGCAAAAAACCAAGCCGGTCAATAAGTATTTGCCACCGCGTCCCAAGACGCAAGGCGCAAATGCCAATGCCGGATTTGCCGCGCCTGTGGCCGAAAACGTTCAGCCGGGCGGGTTGCTTGGCTGGCTCGACAAGGCCCTCGCGGTCATCGACTAGGAGGAAATCAAAAAATGCATCCCGCCGCCTCCGTCATCGTCTTCACCACCTTTTCCGGTATCGGCTTCGGACTGATGACCCTGCTGGGCCTGCGCTTCGGCGTCGAGAATGCCGGGTTCCAATGGACCGCGACCGTCGCCGCCTATTTCTTCGCCGGTCTTGGCCTCCTGTCTTCCACGCTTCACCTGCGCCGTCCGGACCGGGCCTGGCGCGCCTTTTCGCAATGGCGCTCGTCCTGGCTCTCGCGCGAGGGTGTGATGTCGATCCTGACCCTCGGCGTCTTCGGGCTCTATTCGATCGGCGTGCTGTTCCTGAACGTTTTTGACGCATGGCTCGGCGGCATTGCCGCGATCATGGCTCTGGTCACGATTTTGACGACCTCCATGATCTACACCCAGTTACGCACCGTGCCGCGCTGGTCGACCATTTGGACGCCGCTGGCTTTTTACGGGTTCGCCATCGCCGGGTCCCTGCTGCTGCTGGCGACGCTTCTGGCCATCTTTGGCGCGCCGCATACCCGTTCCGTCGCACAATACACGATGGCGGCGCTGATCATTGCCTGGGCCATCAAATATGGCTGGTGGCAACATGCCGAAACGGCAACCCTGTCGGCCAAGGGCTCGGGCACGGGCGACGCCACCGGTCTCGGCCGCATCGGGTCAGTCCGGCCGTTCGAGCCGCCCAATACCAGCCCCAATTATCTCATGAAGGAAATGATCTACCGGGTCGGTCGCCAGCGTGCCCGCGCGCTGCGCCGTCTTGCATTTTTCCTCGGGGCCATCGCGCCGGTCATTCTTGTTGCGCTCGCCATCTACGCCGGCGCAACCGCACCTTTGTTGATTCTGGCCTTCCTGCTACATCTGACCGGAATGCTGGCCGAGCGCTGGCTATTCTTCGCCGAAGCTGAGCACGCTGTCGGTAGCTTCTACCGCGCCACGGACCCGGCAACGGCCTGACCTTTTCCTCTCTTTGCTGACATTGCAAATGCGATGCGGAAATGACAGGCTGATTCCGCAAACATAAACGCAGGATCCGAACCGCGAAGAACGGTACGGGCCAGTTGAGGAGGAAATCATGAAACTTGCGAACGTGGTCAAAACCACGCTGCTTGCGCTTGGCATCACCATCGGCGCCGGACTTGGCGCGGTATTCGCCTTCGATCCCGAAAATCCCGAATGTATCGCGCCGGCCGATCCGGGCGGCGGTTGGGACTTCACCTGCCGCCAGGTGGGCAAGAGCCTTCAGGATGAGGGTCTCATCCCCATGACCATGCAGGTAACCAATCTGTCCGGTGGCGGCGGCGGCGTTGCTTTTGCCGAAGTCGTCAACAAGCGCAATGATGACAACAATCTCATTGTTGCGGCTTCATCCGCCACGGCGACCCGGCTCGCTCAGGGCGCCTATCCCGGAAACACCATGGACCAGGTGCGCTGGCTCGCGGCAGTCGGCTCTGATTACGGCGTGATTGCCGTGGCCGCCAATTCGCCAGTCAACACGCTTCCTGAGCTGTTGGACCAGATCAAGATGGACCCGACGTCCGTTTCGATTGCCGGCGGTTCCGCGGTAGGTGGTTGGGATCATCTCAAGGTCCTCATTGCTGCCAAAGCCTATGGCATCGATGATGTCCGCTCGGTCAAATACATCGCCTTCGATGGCGGTGGCGAGGCCGTGACCCAGCTTCTGGCTGGCTCCGTGCAGGCCTTCACCGGCGATCTCTCGGAAGCCAAGGGCTTTGTCGATTCCGGCGACATCAAGATCCTGGCGGTGCTTTCGCCCGAACGCCTCGGTGGTGAGTTCGCGGATTATCCCACCGCCAAGGAGCAGGGGGTCGATGCGATCGGGGCCAACTGGCGCGGCTTCTATGCGCCGGGCGGCATGTCCGATGACGCCTACAATTACTGGGTCAACGACATTGCGACCCTTTACGCGTCTGATGCGTGGAAGGCTGTGATGGAAGCCAACGGCTTGGCGCCGCTCAACCTGCAGGGTGACGCATTCCAGGCGTTCGTGGCCGACTCGGTGGCCTCAATCACCCAGATTTCCAAGGAAATCGGCATCATTCAGTAATCGGCTGACTTGCTGACAATGGGCGGGAGACTGCCCATTGTCATTGGGGGGAGAGGGCGGATGAGCGACCGCATTTTCGGTGTTGTCGGAATATTGCTGTCGGCGCTGTTCATCTGGCGTGCGACTGTAATCCAGGAAAGCTTCATGTCCGATGCCGTCGGTCCGAAGACCTTTCCCATCATCATCGGCACGATCCTGGGTCTTGCCAGCCTCTATTTCATTGCCCGTCCCGACGCCGAACCCGTCTGGCCCCGATTCACGGGATTGATCGAAATCTTCATGGCGATCGTGGTGCTCATAGCCTACGCCATCGCTCTGCCGGAACTCGGATTTGCCATCACCACCGCGATTGCGACCGCCTATCTCTCCTGGCGACTCGGTTCGCCCGCATGGCAGGCCTTGCTTGCCGGACTTCTGACCTCCGGCGGTCTCTATCTCGTCTTCCGCGTCATTCTCGGACTGTCGCTTGCGCGCGGTCCGTTTGGTTTTTGAGGGAGCTGACCGATGGAAGTGCTGCAGTCTCTTGCCGACGGCTTCGCAGTTGCCCTGACGTTCGAGAATCTTGGTCTGGCGCTGATCGGCTGCTTCCTCGGCACCATCATCGGCGCACTGCCGGGACTCGGACCTTCCAACGGCGTCGCCATTCTCATCCCGCTCGCCTTCACCCTCGGACTTGGCCCAACGCCGGCCATGATTCTGCTGACCTCCGTCTATTACGGCGCCATGTATGGCGGTCGCATCTCCTCGATCCTGCTCAATATTCCGGGCGATGAGCCGGCACTCATGACCACGCTTGACGGCCATCCAATGGCCAGGAAAGGCCGTGCCGGCGAAGCATTGACCTTGTCGGGGATCGCCTCGTTCGTCGGTGCTTTTTTTGCAACCTGGGGGCTGGTCTTTCTCGCGCCCCTTCTGGTCAAGGTCGCGCTTCTGTTCGGCCCCGCGGAATACTTCGCGCTGTTCACTCTGGCCTTTGCGACCCTCGGCGGCATTGCGTCGCGGAACCAGGCCAAGGCGGTGTTTGCTGCAGCCCTCGGTCTTGGTATCGCAATGATCGGTGTTGACGGACAGACCGGCGTGCCGCGCTTCACCTTTGGCGAAGTGCACCTTTATGACGGAATTGACTTCCTCGTGGCCATCGTTGGGTTGTTTGCCCTGTCAGAGGTCTTCGTTTTCATCGAACAGGCCGCCACGCGCAATCGCGGTGAAAGGCACCAAGATGACCACCCTAAGATCGGCAGAATATTGCCGAGCTGGTCGGTCATTCGCTCTTGCACGCCCTCGATGCTGCGTTCCACCGTTTTGGGTTTCCTCGCGGGCGTTCTGCCTGGCGCCGGCGCATCGCTCGGCTCGTTCATTTCCTATTCGATTGAAAAGCGCCTGGTCGACAAGGAAGGGACCTTTGGAACCGGCGACCCTCGCGGCGTTGCGGCGCCCGAGGCTGGCAACAACGCCGCCGCCGGCGGCGCGCTAGTGCCCATGCTGGCCCTTGGCGTACCCGGTTCGGGCACGACGGCGGTTCTGCTCGCTGTGCTGCTTTCGCTCAACATTACCCCGGGTCCATTGCTCTTTCAGAACAATCCCGATGTGGTCTGGGGTCTGATCGCGGCGCTCTTCATCGCCAATTTCGTTTTGCTGGCGCTAAACATTCCGATGGTCGGCATGTTCGTCCGCATCCTCATGGTGCCGACCCGTTTTCTCATGCCGGTTGTTGCCATGGTGTCGTTCGTGGGCATTTATGGGATTTCCGGCTCAAGCTTCGATCTACTCGTGATGATCGTTTTTGGTGTTCTCGGATGGGTGCTGCGCAAGCTCGATGTACCGCTGGTGCCAATCATTCTTGGCATTCTGCTGGGTGCTGCGATGGAAAAGAACCTGCGGCGCGCCATCACCATTTCAAACGGCGACTGGACGACCCTGATTCACTCCGGCCTGTCGATCACGCTTTGGGTGATCGCGATTGTCGGCTTTGTTCTGCCGATCATTGTCGGCCCGGCGCTTCGGGGGCGAATGGCCATGCGGCGGGACGAGGAAAGCAGCGCAGTCGACTGATAGCGCCGACGGCCCAAACCTAGACCTCCAGCCCCCTGATACGCGGAAGCAACTTTGCGCCTTCGCGCATGATGAAGGATTGAAGCGCGCTCGCGGCCGGCGATAGCGCGCGGTCCGTGCGGCTGATGATGAACCATTGCCGCAAAACCGGCAGCCCGATGACATCGAGCAGCACAAGGCGTCCCGACTCGACTTCGCTGGCGATTGTGTGGGCGGAAATGAAGGCAATGCCGAGGCC
Source organism: Hyphomicrobiaceae bacterium (assembly GCA_020638065.1). GTDB lineage: Bacteria > Pseudomonadota > Alphaproteobacteria > Rhizobiales > Devosiaceae > JACKJF01. Next base: position 48,971 of record JACKJG010000003.1, read on the forward strand.
GGCCATGACGGCCTGCTTGATCGTTTCGTTCGAGCCCATCTCCGTACCCAGATTGCGCGGGCGATTGGGAATGTCGGACAAAAACAGCAAAAGCGCGGCCCGTGTGCCCGATCCCTGTTCGCGAATAAGAAATGGCTCCTGGGAAATGCGCTCCTTGCTGATGCCGCGCATGCCCGCGAGCTTGTGGCCGGGTGCTGCCGCAATGACCATCGGATGAGCCCCGATCAAAGCGGAATTGAGGGGCATGTCGCGCGGTGGCCGGCCCATCAGTGCCAATTCGATGCTCTGATCAGCCATTGCCTGCCGGATTGTCTCGCGGTTGCCGATGAACAGGCTTACATCCACGCCCGGATGCTCGCGGCGGAAGGCAGCGACGATGGATGGTGTGAAATACTTGGCTGTCGAGACCAGACCCAATCGCACGCTGCCAGAGCGCACGCCCTTGATGGCGTCGATCTCGCCCTCCAAGCGCTGCATCTGTTCGGCAAGCGCTTCCGCGTGCCGAGCCACGGCCTCGCCCGCGGCGGTTGGACGCATCCCCTGCGGTGTCCGGTCGAACAGCGGCAATCCAAGTTCGCGTTCAAGCTGCTTGATCTGGATGGTCACGGCAGGTGCCGTCAAACCTAACTCACGGGCGGCGCTTGAAATTTTGCCGTTGTCGAGCACGGCGCGCAAGGAGTTGAGCTGGCGGAAAGTCAGGTTCAGCATGTCCAAGGATAAAGGAAATTTATGTCATATGTAAAGTAATTAAAATTTACTAAGCTTGGTTTCCGGTTCATGAATCGTGCGTGTCCTGACCTGGAGGAGGGGATTGATCCCTGCGGTCGGCACATCATCTCCGGCATGTGGTCCGGGATGGGAGGTGGATTAATGGAACCGCAGACGCTCGAAAGCTATCTGAAAGACCATGCGGCGGGCGATATGCCCAACGCGAAGGAGGTCGCCGAAACGGTCGAGGCCCTGTCGAGGGGCGCGATCGAAATGCGCGACATCATCAATCAGGGTGTGCTCGGCAGTGCCTTCGCAACGGCGCAGGAAACCGAGAACCCGGACGGTGACGTGCAAAAGGGGCTCGACGTTCTGGCAGACGATGCCTTCTTGAACATCGTGCGCAAGGTTCCCGTTGCGCTTTATGCGTCCGAGGAACTCGATCACCCGGTGCTGGTCAACGAGAAGGCGCCGCTTGGGCTGGCGATCGACCCGCTGGATGGGTCATCGAATATCGATGCCAACGTGTCCATCGGCACAATTTTTGCGATCATGCCGGTCAAGGATGACCCGGCCGAACATCCTGCCGCAACCTTCTTGCAGCCCGGCACGGAACAGCTCGGCGCCGGATTCTTCATCTATGGACCGCAATTGGCGCTGGCGCTGACGCTTGGCACCGGCACCAACGTTTTCGTCTATTCCAATCGCCATCAGGCATTTGTGCGGGCCTATGAGGGTCTCGAAGTGCCACACCACACGCACGAGTTCGCCATTAATGCTTCCAACTTCCAGCATTGGGAGGCGCCGGTGCGGGCCTATGTCGACGATTGCCTGGCAGGCCTCGATGGCCCGCGCGAAAAGAAATTCAACATGCGCTGGGTCGCCTCGTTGGTGGCCGAATGCTACCGCATCATGATGCGCGGCGGCGTGTTTCTCTATCCGGGCGATCAGCGCAAGGGTTACGCCCACGGCCGGCTCCGCATCGTCTATGAAGCCAACCCCATCGCCTTTTTGATCGAACAGGCAGGCGGTGCGGCCATCGACAGCGTCGGCCGCATTCTCGAGATCCACCCGCACAATATTCACCAGCGTGTTCCGCTCATTTTCGGCTCACGCGACGAAGTCAGACAGATCCAGCGCTATCACACCGAAGAGAGCGCCATGGCCCACCGTTCGCCGTTGTTCGGCAAGCGCGGCTTGTTCAGAGTCTAAGGAGGAACTGATGTCGGCACGTCATCCCATCATCTCGATCACCGGATCGTCGGGCGCAGGTACGACTTCGGTCAAGCGCATTTTCGAACAGATTTTCCGGCGCGAAAACATCACCGCGGCCTTCATCGAAGGCGATGCCTTCCATCGCTATGACCGGATGGCGATGAAGGCCAAGGTCGCCGAGGAGGAAAAGGCGGGAAACCCGAATTTCACCCATTTCCATGTCGATGCCAACGAACTCGGCATTCTCCAGGACGTGTTCAAGGAATATGGTGAAAACGGCACCGGCCGCACCCGTCACTACGTTCACGATGAGGACGAGGCTGAGCTATTCAAGTCAGATCCCGGAACCTTCACCGATTGGGAGCCATTCGGCGAAAGCGAATTGTTGTTCTATGAAGGCCTGCACGGTTGCGCGGTGACCGACGATATCGATCTCTCCGCGCTTGCCGATCTGCGCATCGGCGTGACCCCGGTCATCAATCTCGAATGGATCCAGAAAATCCACCGCGACCGGGCCACCCGCGGCTATTCAACAGAAGCGGTTATGGATGTGATCCTAAGGCGGATGCCCGATTATACGCGCTACATCGTTCCGCAATTTTCGCGCACCCAGATCAACTTCCAGCGCGTGCCGATCGTCGATACGTCCAACCCGTTTATCGCCCGCTGGATTCCGACACCGGACGAATCCATGCTGGTGATCCGCTTCGCCAATCCGCGCGGCATCGACTTCCCCTATCTGCTTTCGATGATCCACGACAGCTTCATGTCGCGGGCCAATTCGATCGTGGTGCCGGGCAACAAGCTCGATCTGGCGATGCAGCTCATACTGACCCCGCTCATCATGCAATTGGTCGAACGCAAACGCCGCCTGGGCTAAGGCGCGATACGACAGAAGGTTTTGGGAGGAACCAATGGCACAGAAGAACTCAGGAACCGCTGGCGAAAAGCAGATGGCCAACGCCATCCGTGCCCTGGCGATGGACGCGATCCAGAAGGCCAATTCCGGCCACCCCGGTATGCCGATGGGCATGGCGGACGTGGCGACGGTTCTGTTCAACCGCTTCATCAAGCTCGACCCCAAGGCACCGGATTGGCCCGACCGCGATCGCTTCGTCCTTTCCGCCGGCCACGGTTCGATGCTGCAATATGCCATCCATCACCTGCTTGGTTACGACGACATGCCGATGAGCGAGCTGGAGAATTTCCGTCAGCTCGGTCACCGCACCGCCGGTCATCCAGAATACGGACACGCCAAGGGCATCGAAACCACGACGGGTCCGCTGGGGCAGGGGATCGCGACGGCCGTTGGCATGGCACTCGCTGAACGCATGATGGCATCGCGATTCGGCAAGGCGCTTGTCGATCACTTCACCTATGTGATTGCCGGCGACGGTTGCCTGATGGAAGGGATCAGCCACGAGGCGATCGATCTGGCCGGGCATCTCAAGCTTGGCCGTCTGATCGTTTTCTGGGACGACAACCACATTTCCATCGACGGCGACACCGAATTGGCCACCTCGATGAACCAGATGCAGCGCTTCCGCGCCGCCGGCTGGCACGTGCAGAAAGTCGACGGCTATGACAATGAGGCTATTGCCACCGCCATCGAAAATGCCAAGCGCACCGGACGGCCTTCGCTGATCGCCTGCAAGACCATTATCGGCTACGGTGCCCCCAACCTGCAGGGCTCGGAAAAGACTCACGGTGCGCCGCTGGGCGACGATGAAATTGCCGCCGCCCGCAAACAGCTTGGCTGGACCTACAAGCCGTTTGAAATTCCCGATGACGTATATGCGGGTTGGCATGCGATTGCCGATCGCGGCGCTTCCGCCCGCAAGGACTGGACCGAACGCCACGATGAATCCCGCCGCGCCAAGGCGTTCGATGCGGCAATTTCCGGGGAGATGCCGGCTGCGGTCAACCGCGCGCTCGCGGCCTTCCGCAAGCAGCATGTGGCCGACAAAACCAAGGTCGCGACCCGCAAGGCCTCGCAGATGGCGCTTGAAGTCATCAATGCCAAGACGTCGCTAACGGCGGGCGGCTCGGCCGACCTCACGCACTCGAACCTGACCCTGACCAAAGGCATGAATTCCGTCACGCCCGGCAAGTTCAAGGGCTCGTACATCCATTACGGCGTGCGCGAGCACGGTATGGCCGCGGCCATGAACGGTATCGCGCTGCACAAGGGTTTCGTGCCGTATGGCGGAACTTTTCTGGTTTTCACCGACTATGCCCGCGGCGCCATCCGTCTTTCCGCTCTGATGGGCCAGCGCGTGGTCTATGTCATGACCCATGATTCCATTGGTCTTGGCGAAGATGGGCCGACCCACCAGCCGATCGAACATCTGGCCATGTTGCGCGCCACGCCAAATCTCAACATGTTCCGCCCGGCCGATATCATCGAGACTGCGGAGGCGTGGGAGATCGCCCTGAACACCACGGACCGGCCGTCGGTTCTGGCCCTGTCGCGTCAGAACCTGCCCATGCTGCGCGAAAAGCACGTGACGGCCAACCTTTCTGCCAAGGGCGCCTACATCCTGCGCAGACCCCAGGCCAAGCGGGACATCACGCTCATGGCCACGGGTTCCGAAGTCGAGATCGCCGTCAACGCCGCCGAGATTCTGGCCAACGACCACAACGTCAATGCGGCGGTCGTCTCCATGCCGTGCTGGGAATTGTTCGAAGATCAGGATGCTGAATACCAGGCTCGTGTTCTCGGCAAGGCACCGCGCATCGCCATCGAAGCGGCGGCCCGCCAGGGCTGGGATCGCTGGATCGGCGAGAAGGGCGGATTTATCGGTATGACCTCATTCGGTGCCAGCGCGCCGGCCAAGGATCTCTATCCGCATTTCGGTATTACCGTGGAGAAAACGGTCGAAATGGCGCTCGCCAAATTGGGCTGAATCAAAGACACAGGAACAATGTCTGGCTGAATGCCGGCAGGACAAAGAACGGAAGGAACTCAAAATGGCCCGCGTTACCCTCAGGCAATTGCTCGACCACGCCGCCGAACACTATTACGGCGTGCCCGCCTTCAACATCAACAACATGGAGCAGGGCATCGCCATTATGAAGGCCGCGCAGAAGTGCGACGCGCCTGTCATCATTCAGGCCTCTCGCGGCGCCCGCAAATATGCGCACGACATCATGCTTGCCAAGATGATCGACGCGCTGGTCGAAATCTATCCCGACATCCCGGTGGTCATGCATCAGGATCACGGGAACAACGAAGCCACCTGCATGTCCGCCATTCGCCATGGCTTCACCTCGGTGATGATGGACGGCTCGCTTGAGGGCGACGCCAAGACCCCGGCTTCCTACGAATACAATGTCGAAATCACCGAGCGTGTCGCCCGGATCGCCCATTGGGTGGGTGCCTCGGTCGAGGGCGAACTCGGCGTGCTCGGGTCGCTCGAAACCGGGGAAAGCGAAGCCGAAGACGGCCACGGCGCCGTTGGCAAGCTCAGCCGCGATCAATTGCTGACTGACCCGGATCAGGCGGTCGATTTCGTGAAGAAGACCAAGGTGGATGCCCTTGCCATCGCCTGCGGCACATCGCACGGCGCCTACAAGTTCACCCAGAAACCGACTGGCGAAACTTTGGCCATTTCCGTCATCGAGGAAATCCACAATCGCCTGCCGAACACCCATCTGGTCATGCACGGCTCGTCATCGGTGCCCCAGGAGCTGCAGGACGTGATCAACAAATATGGCGGTAGCATGCCCCAGACTTTTGGTGTGCCGCTTGAGGAAATCGTCCGCGGCATCAAGCACGGCGTCCGCAAGGTCAATATCGATACCGACAACCGTATGGCCATGACCGGTGCATTCCGCAAAGTGGCCATGGAGAACCCTGCCGAGTTCGATCCTCGCAAATTCCTCGGACCCTCGATCGAGGCAATGAAGGAAGTCTGCACGATCCGCTTCGAGGCCTTCGGCACCGCCGGCAATGCCTCCAGGATCAAGGCCATTTCGATGGACGACATGGCCAAACGTTACGCCGCTGGCGACCTCGATCCGAAGATCGGCTGACAAGATCGGCCCAAGCATACGGCGGCGGGCCTGCACCCTGAACCCGCCGCCGCACACAGCAACCAGGGAAGACAATCCGCTGCCCGGAACAGGTGTTCGAACGCGCGGAGAGGAGAAGTATCATGGACCAGTCAGCACGCTACGCAGACCTGTCACTTCGCGAAGAGGATCTGATCGCCAAGGGCGGCCACGTGCTTTGCGCCTACATCATGAAGCCCAAGGCCGGCTATGGCTATCTGGAAACTGCCGCGCACTTCGCGGCGGAAAGCTCCACCGGCACCAATGTCGAAGTCTCGACGACTGATGATTTCACCCGCGGCGTTGACGCACTGGTCTATGAGATTGACGAGGCCAAGGAGCTCATGAAGATCGCCTATCCGATCGAGCTTTTCGACCGCAACATGATCGATGGCCGCGCCATGATCGCGTCCTTCCTGACCCTGACCATTGGCAACAATCAGGGCATGGGCGATGTCGAATATGCCAAGATGCACGACTTCTATGTGCCGCCCGCTTATCTGCGCCTGTTCGACGGCCCTTCGACCACAATCAGGGATCTGTGGCGGGTTCTGGGCCGTCCTGTGGTCGATGGTGGTTTCATCGTCGGCACGATCATCAAACCCAAGCTCGGCCTGCGCCCGAAGCCCTTTGCCGATGCCTGCTACGATTTCTGGCTTGGCGGCGACTTCATCAAGAACGACGAGCCGCAGGGTAACCAGACCTTCGCGCCGCTCAAGGATACCGTGCAGCTGGTCCATGACGCGATGAAGCGCGCGCAGGACAAGACCGGCATGGCCAAACTCTTTTCCTGGAACATCACCGCCGACGATTATCACGAGACGATCGCACGCGGCGAATACATCCTTGAGACCTTCGGCCCGGATGCAGATCACTGTGCCTTCCTGGTCGATGGCTATGTCGCCGGCCCGCAGGCCATCACCACGGCCCGCCGGACTTTCCCGAAGCAGTATCTGCACTATCACCGGGCCGGCCATGGCGCCGTGACGTCACCGAGCGCCAAACGCGGCTACACCGCCTTCGTACTGGCCAAGATGGCCCGCCTTCAGGGTGCGTCGGGCATTCACGTCGGCACCATGGGCTACGGCAAGATGGAAGGTGAGTCGTCGGACACGATCATTGCTCACCAGATCACCGAAGACAGCATTGACGGGCCCTATTTTCACCAGGAATGGCTGGGCATGAACCCGACCACCCCGATCATTTCGGGTGGCATGAACGCGCTCAGGATGCCCGGCTTCTTCGCTAATCTGGGCCATTCGAACCTGATCATGACGGCCGGTGGCGGTTCGTTCGGACACATTGACGGTCCGGTGGACGGCGCCACCTCGTTGCGTCAGGCCGAACAATGCTGGCGGCAGGGCGCAGACCCGATCGAATTCGCCAGGGAGCACAAGGAGTTCGCACGGGCCTTCGAGAGCTTCCCCGGGGATGCCGACAAGATCTATCCGGGATGGCGCGATAAACTGGGCATCGCCGCCGCATAGGACAAAACCAAACAACCGGGCGGCCCACTGATCGCCGCCCGGCCGGGCACTAGACTCCTGGGAGGAGGAATAAGATGTTCGACCGTTCCATCAAGATCGCGCCGTCGATCCTGTCAGCCGACTTTGCCAATTTCGGCGCTGAAATCCGTGCCATTGAGGACCAGGGTGCCGATTGGGTTCATGTGGATGTGATGGATGGGCACTTCGTGCCGAATCTCACCTTCGGGCCGCCGGCCGTGAAGGCCTTCCGCCCGCACGTCAAAACCTTCATGGACGTGCACCTGATGATCGCCCCGGTCGACCCTTATATCGATGCCTACGCCGAGGCGGGCGCCGACATGATCACGGCGCACATCGAGGCAGGTCCTCACATTCACCGCACCCTTCAGGCAATCAAGGCGACCGGTAAGATGGCTGGCGTCTCGCTCAATCCAGGCACGCCCGCGGAAAGCATTTCCGAAATTCTCGACCTCGTCGACATGGTGCTGGTCATGAGCGTCAACCCCGGTTTCGGGGGGCAGAAGTTCATTCCGACCGCCATCGAAAAGGTACGCATGGTGCGTGAAATGATCGGCGATCGGCCGATCCACATTCAGGTCGATGGTGGCGTGGATCCGCAAACGGTCGGTCCGCTGGTTGCCGCTGGCGCCGATTGCTTTGTCGCCGGTTCCGCCGTGTTCCGGGGCGGTTCGGTGGACAAACCCGAAGTCTACGGCGAAAACATCCGCGCTATCCGTGATGCCGCCAACAAGGCACTGGGCTGATCCCATGACGTTGCGTGCATTGATCTTTGACGTCGACGGCACGTTGGCGGAGACCGAAGAGGTTCACCGTCAGGCGTTCAATGAAACTTTCGCCGAACATGGCCTGTTCTGGCACTGGAGCGTCGACGATTATCGCGAATTGCTCAAGACGACAGGCGGCAAGGAACGTATCCGCGCCTATGCCAACTCGATCGGCCTTGTGCTCGACGATGATCATGTCCGCCGCCTGCACGCCGACAAGACGCGCCGCTATGGTGAACTGATCGCGAGCGGAACGGTTGGCCTGCGGCCCGGAATTGCGGAACTGATCGCCGATGCGGCGGAAAAGGGCGTGCGCCTTGCCGTTGCGACGACCACCAATCGCCCGAATGTCGATGCGCTGATCGAAGCGACGTTCAATCGTCCAGCTGGTGACGTGTTTGAGATCATTGCCGCAGGTGACGAAGTCGGGGCGAAAAAACCCGCGCCCGATGTCTATCTGCTTGCTCTTGAAGGTCTCGGACTCAAGCCTGCGGATTGCGTTGCCTTCGAGGATTCGGTGAACGGGCTTCTTTCCGCAAAAGGGGCAGGGCTCGAAACCATCATTTCTCCCAGCCGCTATACCGAAGGGGGAGACTTTTCCGGTGCCCTTGCGGTCTATGACGATTTGCGGCACATCGCATCGATTGAAAAACTTCAGAATCTCGCGGTAGCTGCCTGATGGAAAACTCTGACTGGCCCAAGGCGGTCTTGTTCGACCTCGACGGAACCCTGATCGATTCCGTGCCTGATCTTGCGGCGGCCGTGAACAAGGTGCTCGAAGAAAACGGCCATCCACCGCTCGAGACCGGTGAGGTCCGCACCATGATTGGCCACGGCGTCGGCAAGCTGGTCGAACGTGCCTTCGCTGCCCGTCAGGTCAGTCTGAGTGACGAAGGACTGACGCCGCTCGTCGACCGGATGATGCATTTCTATATGGCCGACCTCACTGGCGGCACAACACTCCTGCCCGGTGCGCGCACCACGCTGACCGCCAATTGCCGCAACAGCGTCAAGACGGGCATCATCACCAACAAACCGCAACAGGCAACCGACGGCATAGTCGCGCATTTCGAACTTGGCGCCTGTCTCGACGTCGTGCTCGGCGGCGATTCTGTCCCCAACAAGAAGCCGCATCCCGACCTGGTGCTGACGGCGCTCGCAAAACTCGGCGTGTCTCCCGAAGACGCGCTGGTTGTCGGCGACAGCGCCGCTGATGTCGGTGCGGCGCGGGCGGCAGGGGTCAAGGTCATCATTGTCGAAGGCGGCTACACCAACGAAACCGCCGAGGGCCTTGGCGCTGACGGCGCGATCACAACGCTGGCTGACCTGCCGGAAGCCGTCTCCAGATTGAGATCCAACAACTAGCCCGCCGGCGAAACCGGCAGGGTCATGATCAGCCGCGCACCACCCGCCGGCGATTCCGATATCACGATCTCGCCGCCATGGGTCTCGACGATCTGGCGGCAAAGCGCCAGTCCAAGACCGGACCCGCCAGTCTGCGTGTTACGTGCCGGGTCCAGGCGGTAATAGGGCTCAAAGACCGTTTCGCGCTCACCGGCGGGAATTCCGGGACCGTCATCATCCACAATGACCCGGGCCATATCGCCGTCGCGTGCAACCTGGACCCTGACCTCGCCAGCATAGCGCTGGGCGTTTTCCAGAAGATTGGCGAGGACCCTGCCAAGCGCTACCGGGTCACCTTGGACATGAAGATCATCGGTGGCTTCGACCGCAATTCTGCAATCGGCGTTCCGAAACCGCGCGGCCTCAGCTTCCGTGAGCTTGACCAGATCGACATCCTCGCGGTCGCGCGTGCCGGTCGCGGATTTGGCAAACGACATGGCGTTTTCAACGATGGCCAGCATGGAAGCGATGTCTCCCTCCGCCGCTGCGCGCTCCTTGTCATCGGGAATGTCCTCCACCCGCAATTGCAGCCGGGTCAGGTAGGTTTTCAGGTCGTGCGAGATGGCGCCGGCAAGGATGGTGCGCCCCTTGACCATCGCCCCGATACGTTCCTGCATGCCGTTGATGCTTTCGATCAGGCCGCGCACATCCTCTGCCCCGGAGGGCTTGACCGGCGTCGGCGTTGCATTCTGGGAGAAATGTTTGACCGCTGCCGTCAGCTCGCGCAATGGCCGTGTTTCCCTGACCAGCGCAACCAGCGTGATGCCAGCAATCAACAAACTGAGTGCGGCCAGCCAGAACCCGTTCGGCACGCCAAAATACCTTGGCAACAAGGTCGCGCGGGTGCGGATGACCACGAACTTCCCGTCCGAGAGTTCCACAGCGACCATTATTGGAATGCCGGAGCTCCAGGCAATCGGCCCGGCCTGAAGCGGCGGGCCGATTTCCGAAATCACCCGCACCTCGCGCCCTGCGAGCTCCGGAAATTCGGAAAGCCGGTTCTCGACCAGCCCGACGCGTTGCGTGCGTTCGCCTTCGCTCGGCAGATCGGAAGCGATCGCGATGTCGACCGTTGGCGAGTTCAGCGCGAACACCAGATCGTCGCGGCGGTCGATGGGCACGGCATCGATACTGGAGACCATCGCGGCAATTTGCGTGATGATGGGAAAAGCGGCACGCAGCGCCCCTTCCTGCGACCGGAGCTGGTAGAGCAGGATGCCAAACAGGGTCAGCAGGGACAGGAAGCCGACCAGCCCGATCATGAACAATCGCCCGGTCAGGCCAAACCGCCTAAGCATCAGACCTGTTCCCCTTCGGCGCGGGCAAGAATGTATCCGGCGTTACGAATGGTCTTGATCGCGCCCTTAAGGCCCGCCTCGGCCAGTTTTCGCCGCAGCCGGCTCATCTGAACGTCGATCGTGCGATCGAACGGATCGGAATCGCGGCCACGCGTCCATTCGATCAATTGTTCTCGCGACAGAACCCGGCCCGGGCGTTGGACGAAACAAATCAGAAGGTCGAATTCGCCAGACGTGAGGTCCACCGGCGTGCCTTCCGCATCGCTAATCTCGCGCGACATCGCATCGATCCTGAGTGGACCAAGTTCATATTGTTCCTGGCGCTTTTCTTCCGGTTCCATCCGCCGCAGCACCGCGCGAATGCGAGCAATCAGTTCGCGCGTGTTGAACGGCTTTGGCACATAATCGTCTGCGCCAAGCTCCAGCCCGACGATGCGGTCCACGTCTTCCCCGCGGGCGGTCAGTATGATGATCGGCACGCGCGATTGTCCGCGCACCCGCCGGCAGATCGAAAAGCCGTCCTCGCCCGGCAGCATGAGGTCGAGAATGATCAAGTCCGGATAACCCTTGGTGGCGACGATCCGGTCAAGTGCCGCGCCGCCATCCGCGGTTTCCGCGCGATAGCCTTCGGCCTGCAGACGAACCGCGACCAACCGCCGGATTTCCGGATCGTCCTCGACAATCACAATGCGCGCATTGGTTTTCATGCCTGCGAACCTATCTGCCCGGAGCGGGACCGCAAGGCCCTCCGGCTTCCCGTTTACAAAATGCAACAAAAGTGCCGCTTGCTGCAAAATGGCGGAAAACCACGCGGGTCATCCTGAACGCCGAGACGAACCAATGTCTCGAACATTCCCAGCCCCAGGAGACCCGAAATGAAATCTCTTCTTGCTCTTGCCACCCTGTCCCTCGCACTTGCAGTTGCCCCCGGCGCCCAGGCCTTCGAAACCCACCGCAATGCAGTCATCTATGGTCCGGCCGGCGGCGTGAGTACGGTCGATGCCGACCGCGTCTGCTATGACGGCGTGTGCACCTATGACTATCTGCTGACCGGACCGGAAGGCTACACGCTGCAAAGCAACGCCACGACCATGCAGGTTGCGCCGGGCAGCTACGAACGCAACGTGCAAACAACCGGTCCGCGCGGCTATTCGGCCAACCGCACCTCGACTCTGACGATTGTCCGGTGAGGTGCGCCATGAAACCCATGCTTCCACTGGCTCTCGCCGGTCTCGCACTGGTGGCCGCCACGGGCGCCTATGCCCTCGACCGGACGACCACAACCCGCATCACACTCGACAATGGCACGGCCATCACTTTCACCGGCCAGGGGTCGGATCCGCAAAGCGGCGGGTTTTCCCGCACAGGCGACGTTACGTTCGCCAACGGAATGCAGGCCACTTTCGAGGTGTCCGGCAACTGTGAACCCGCCGAAAAGCGCTGCGATTTTGCCGGTACGGCCGAAGGTCCGCGCGGCGGAAACTGGTCGTTCTCAGGTGATCTGAGCCGGACTGAAACCGAATTCCGCTTTGCCGCCGATGTGACGGCGCCGAACGGCAAACACTTCACCATCGAACGCAGCACCGTCGGCGACCTGCCGAGCGCCGCGCTCTCGGTCATGGACTGAGAAAGGAAAGCAGGAATGCTCAAACCAATTCTGATTGCACTTTCACTACTGATCGCGCTGGCTGCAGCGCCTGCCTCCGCGTCCGAACCGGTGTCGGTTGCGACCGCCGACGTCAATCTCCGGGCCGGGCCGGGCACCCAATATCCAATCGTGACAACCATTCCCTATGGCTCGTCGGTTTCGCTTTATGGCTGCACCGCCGGGGTGACCTGGTGCGATGTCGGTTGGGCCGGTGAACGCGGATGGGTAGCAGCCACATACCTGCAGGCCGTCTATGCCGGCACGCCCGTCGTGGTGAACGCCGTGGTCGCGCCGCGGCTTGGTATTCGCGTCGTGGCGTTCAACCATGCCTACTGGGTCCGTCACTATTCGACATTCCCCTGGTATCGCCGCTGGTCGATCTACGTTTCTCCCTGATCGTCCGGCCGGCCGTCGGGACGGGCCATTCCCATTGCCCGATCCGCCCCCAACGCCCGGGCCGGTCCGTCCCGATCCCCTCCCAACACAAGGAATTTCCCCATGAATGTAGAAGCTTTTCCCTCCCGGCACCGGTCTCATCGCAGGGTAGGTCTCATCATCTTACTGCTTGGACTTGCGATGCCCGCACCGGCAATTGCGCAGGATGCAACCCAGACCGATGGGCAGGTCGCGACCACGCCGCAGCTGACCATAACGCCGGACCAGATCACGCCAGAAATGCAGGCCGCCGCCATGGATGCCCGCCAATATTGCGAGGCCGATCTGCACAATTTCTGCCAATGGGTTTTACCTGGCGGCGGGCGCATCGCCAATTGCCTGATCGAACACTTCGATGCGCTGTCCAGCCCATGCCAGACCAAGATTGCGGAGTTGCTCGCACAATGAGTGTCGACAAGGTTTCAAGGCTGCCGCTCCGCAAGCCGGACGGCGGCAAGAAGGTGCCCGAGGCGGAGAAACCCTCTCCGCCTGCGGCCATTCCTGAGCCAGCAAAAGCAGATCCCAGCCCGGCGCCAATCACGCCTCTGCGTCAGCGCCCACAATCCAAACCCCGCCGCGGAACGCGGCGTCTCATTATGCTGGCGGCGGGCGTTTTGCTGATCGTCGCGACTGTGCTTGGGGTGCGTTATCTTGTTCCGCACACGGTCTCAATTGCGCCGGTCACTCATGGTGATCTGCCGCTGATCCTGCGCGCGCCGGGCACGCTGGATGCCGACCAGCGCACCATTGTCGCGTCGCGCCTGCAGGGCCGGCTTGTCAGCCTGTCCGTAAGCGATGGTGCCCATGTCGAACCGGGCGACGAAATCGCTCGCATCAAATCCGATGATTTGCAGGCGGCGCTCGATGCTGCCACCGCCTCCTGGCAGGCGGCCAAACTGGCCACCCAACAGGCTGAGGCGGATCTCGCGCGCGCCCAGGTCAGCGTTGATGACGCGCAACAGACACTTGATCGGCAAAAGCGGCTGCTCGACAAGGGCACAATTCCACAATCGGCCTATGATGCGGCCCAAAGTGCCTTCCTCAGCGCGCAAACCGGTGCCGATAGTGCTGAGGCGGCACTCGACCGAGCCAGGGCGCTAGAGCAATCGGCCCTGGCCAGCGTTGATGGCGCCCGCGCCAACCTTGGCGAAACGACCATCTCCGCCCCCTTTGCCGGTACCATTATCAGCACATCGAAACATGTCGGCGACATCGTATCGCCCGGCGAAAGGATTGCCGAACTTGTCGACCCGGCCACGCTGGTTCTGGCCGTGCGGCTCGACGAAACGGCCATCTCACGGGTTCATCTCAACGATCCGGTCACGCTGACATTTTCCGGAGATGCCGGCAGCCCCATTCAGGCGAGCATTGTGCAACTGGGCACTCAGGTAGACGCGGAAACGCGCGAATTCACCGTCGAGGCGAAACTCGACACCCTGCCGGCACGCTGGGCCATTGGCCAGCGCGGTATCGCAACAATCGAAACGGGCCGACTAACCGACGTGCTCTCCATACCCACGGATTTTCTGCAAACCCGGCGTGGCGCCAAGGGCGCCTGGCGCCTCGAAGACGGGCGCGCCGTCTGGCAGCCCATTGTCCTTGGTCAGATCGGTGGCGATGCGGTTGAAGTGCTCAGCGGTCTTGAGCGGGGTGACGAGATCGTCTGGCCGGAAGGTGCTTTCCAATGGATGCCGGTGACACCTCAAAGGGTATCGCCGTGAATCTCTCGTTCAAGGACATCCAATACCGCTTCGCCCGCTTCCTGCTCACGGTGGCCGGCGTTGGATTTCTCGTGACGGCCTCCGTCGGAATGGTTGGGCTTTATCGCGGCATCATTGCCGATGCCCTGCTGGTGATCGACACGATCGGGGCTGACCTCTGGGTCGTTCAGGGTGATCGGCAGGGTCCGTTTTCCGAAGGATCCGCCGTGCCGCTCGATCTGGACGCGCGGGTTGAAAGCCTTGGCAATGTCTACAATGTTCGCCGTTTCCGCCAATTCTCCTATCAATTCCTCCACAACGGGAAACAGTCCCGCGCCGCCATCACGACGCTTGATTATCCCAAGGACAATGGGTCCTGGCTCAACCTCGTTTACGGGCGGTCTATCGGCGCGGCACATTTCGAGGTGGTGGCCGATGTTAGTAGCGGCCTGCATGTCGGCGAAACCATACATATGGGCAAGGATGAATATCGTGTTGTCGGGCTGACCGCGGGCATGGTCGACGCGTCTGGCGATGCGATGATGTTCATCACCCTCAATGATGCGCTGGCCATCTCCTCGCAACGCACAAGCGAGGAAATTCTGCTCGCCCGTAATGCCGCTCAGGCAGGAAACCAGAATTCAGGCGCGAGCAGTTCGGCCGGGCGCATATCTGCGGTGCTCGTGAGCCTTGATGCCGCCACCGATCCTGGGACTGTTCGTGACGCCATGATGAACTGGGGCGACGTGAATGTGCTCACCCAGGCCGACCAGAGCGACCTTCTGCTCAATCAGCGCCTGTGGCGGCTGCGCCTGCAAATTTTGGCCTTCACCGCTGTGCTGCTGGTGGTCATGGCAATCATCATCTCGTTGATCATCTATACAATGACCATCGAGAAGCTGCACCAGATCGCCATGCTCAAGCTGATTGGCGCCCGGAACGCGCTGATCGTTTCGATGATCGCCCAGCAGGCGGCCATGATCGGGGTAGGGGGCTTCGCCTTTGGATTGCTGCTGTCCAACCTGATCTTTCCCTACTTCCCCCGCCGCATCGTGATGACCCCCGAGGATCTGGGGCTGCTGTTTGCCGCGGTCTGCATCGTGTCTGCCGGCTCAAGTCTGTTCGGCATATCGCGCGCCTTGTCGGTCAAGGCCCAGGAGGTGCTGTCATGAGCGATCAAACGGTCCCCGTGCTCAGTCTGCGCCGCATCGCCAAACATTATGTGAGCGGCGAGAGCGTGGTCCGTGCCCTCGATGGTGTTTCGCTCGACATCATGCCCGGCGAGCTTGTCGGCGTCGTCGGGCCGAGCGGTTCCGGCAAGAGCACCATGCTGCTGATCGCCGGCCTTCTGGAAACGCCGACCGAGGGCGAGGTGTTCGTCTCAGGCCGCCTCGTATCGTCACCGGATGCCAATCTTGATGAACTCAGGGACTTCCGGCGCCGAAATATTGGTTTCGTCTTTCAAAAGGCCAACCTGTTGCCGTTTCTGACGGCGGCGGAGAACGTCGCCATCGCGTTGGAAATCGATGATGTGCCGGCAAGGGCTGCCTTGGCCTATGCGACCGAACTGCTGGAAGACGTCGATCTCTCCCACCGAATTCACAACCTGCCCGCGCGCCTGTCCGGCGGAGAGCAGCAACGTGTCGCCGTAGCGCGCGCCCTTGCCAACGATCCAACGCTTCTGTTGGCCGATGAGCCCACAGCGGCACTCGACGCCGTGCGCGGACGCCAGGTCATCGAACAGTTCCGGGCCATCGCAAGGGCACGCGAAGCCGCTGTGGTTGTTGTCACGCACGACCAAAGAGCTCTTGAAATGTTCGACCGCATCATCGAATTGGTGGACGGCAAACTGGCTTCTATCCGCACGCCTGGGGCGCTGGAAGGTCAAGTCATCTGATTTCCGAAGGCCTCACGCGGCTACAGGCCCGGCCGAGTTGCCGGAACCATTTGACCTCGGTCAAACCGGTTGCGTCCCGGCTCTGCCAAACTTATTAGCAAAAGTTGAAAAGCAGAGCGGACTTGTGGCAAAATACATTCCGGATCGGGCATACGCGGTGCCGTGGTTCGAATGAGCGCAGAGAGGGACAAACCGTTGGATCAAGCACTTCTGGAGAAGCCGGACGTGAAACAGCAGGTTGCTGCGGGCCCGGTGCCCGATTCTTCGCAGATGCTGGTGAGCGCCCGCAAGACGACGGATTTTCTGAAATCGCTGTCGCACCCGATGCGCCTGGTGATCCTGTGCCGGCTGGCCGAAGGCGGTGCGCGGGTCAACGAACTCGAGTCCATGCTCGACATGCCCCAGGCGGCCGTGTCCAAACAATTGAGCCGTTTGCGCGACGAAGAGCTGGTCAAGGCCACGCGTCAGGGACGCTTCATGGTCTATGAGCTGGCCGACGATCGCGCCCGGCGCATCGTTCTGACGCTTTACGAGGAATTTTGCGGCGTCAAATAGGCCGCAGATCCAGCCTCCAATTTCAGCGGGAGCGAGCGCAGATCGCGGCTTCGGCGCGCGAGCTCCCAATCGTCCAAAACAAAACCCTCCAAAACAAAACCCCATGTCAGGCCGACATGGGGTTTTGAATTTCGGAGCCTTTGTAGGCCGGGATTATCCAGTGTGGCGGATCAGGAAGCGGTAGGTGCCGGCATCTTCGCCGCTTTCCACCAATTCGTTGCCGGTCGTACGGCAGAACGCCTCAAAATCCTTCACGGCACCCGGATCGGTTGCCAGGATTTCAAGCGTGCCACCGGTCGGCACATCCTTGAGCGCCTTCTTGGCCTTCAGAATCGGCAACGGGCAATTCAGGCCCTTTGCATCGAGAGTCTGGTCGGGCATTTGGTTCCTCCTCAGATATAAAGGTTGATGTCGCTCTGCTGTGCGACATCGATGTAGCTGGCGGCGCCGCCGAGCACCGGGCCATCGATCATGTCTTCTCGTTTGTATTCGAAAAGGTCCATGGTCATCTGGCAGGCGATCATCTTGACTTCCGCCTCGACAGCCAATTCGCGCAGTTCCTCAATCGAGGCAACACCTTTTTTCTTGATCATGTCGCGCATCATGTTGCTGGTCAGCCCGGTCATGCCCGGAAGTGCCGCCATGATGTTCGGCATCGCCATGTGCCCGCCACCCATCGGCATTTCCATTGCCGGGTTGCCAAGCGTCGACACTTTCAGGTTGAGATCCTTCTTCAGAAGGCCAAGTCCGTAAAAAGTGAAGAACATCGTCACGTCCAGCCCCATCGCTGCGGCAGTCGTGGCAAGAATAAATGGCGGATAGGCCCAGTCGAGCGTGCCCTTGGTCACAATCATCGACATGGTTTTTGCATTCGTTTCGCTCATAATTCCCTCCTTCCTGATCCTGAAGGACCAGATAGACAGTCAGAGCGTGACTGCCAAACTGAATGAATTCAATCTACGGTATATACCGCGATTGGCATACTCACAATTGCGTAACTGCGCAAAGGGCCAAAATCAGGCCGCGCAGCCTGCGAATTCATCCGCCGCCATCTTGGCTTCATAAGGACCGGCAACCGTGTTGCCCGGAGTCAGCAAACCCATCGCGCCGCCAAAGTCGGCAGGCTTGACCTTGACCATCCATCCGGCGCCATAGGTGTCGGAATTGGCGAGCTTCGGGTCGCCGCTCAGATTGTCGTTGACCTCGGTAATCTCGGCGTCAAAGCCGAGTTTCGCGGGTCCGACCCACTTGCCCGATTCAATCGTCGCACAGGACTTGCCAGCCTTGATTTCCTTGCCGGCGCGCTTGGCTGTGAAGGCCACCAGCTGTCCGGCCATGCCGGTTGCGATGGCGGTCATGCCAACAGTAAAGGTTCCATCGCCATTGTCGCGATACCAAAGGTTATTGTCGACGTCATAAAGAAGATCGTCTGGAAGATCACATCCGCGAACAACAGGCATCTTTCGTCTCCGTGTTTCAAACGTTCTGGTGCGGATCCAGCAATTCAGTCTGCCTGATCGGCCGGGACGAACAGCAAAAATCCCCAAGCCCTGATTCCTCGAGCTTGCCGCCCACGAACAGAGCCAGATGTTTCAATACCATCGCGGCCAACCGAATGCGTTGACCCCGATCAACATCCGATGGTTCCAGTACTATGAGATTGTAGTGGTAGACAAGCTCCCGGCAGGTTTCCCGGCAGGCATTGAAGCTGGGATTGCCGCGCGCCGCCTGCTTGTGCAGCGCCAGGAGCCGGAATCCCTCGACCTTTTTGTCGGTCGGCACCTGATCGTGGGCCTCGAGCCAGGCCTCGAGAATGGCCTCGCCCGAATCGAGCAGAGCAAGAGCTTCCGCTTCGCCGAAATCCGCTAGAGCCGCATCGTCACGCGTGAACAATCCGTCCGAGAACGCGAGAATGTCGGCAAACGGGGCTTCGGTCTGATCCATCAGGCCAGGCCCTTTTCCTTGATCAGATCGCGGGAATCCGAGAAATTCTCGTTCACACCAACCTCGTTCGGCGAAAGGCCCATGGCCATGCCGAGCAACTGGGTGAAATAGAGCACCTTGACGTTGGTCTTGCGTCCCAAGACCTTCTCGGCGCGAACCTGGTGCATTTCAAGACCTGTATGGCAAGTCGGGCACTCGGTTGCGATCACGTCGGCACCGCAGGCTTCCGCGGTTTCAAGCAGGTTCAGAACCAGCTTGGTGGACGTGTCGCTATCCGAAAGCGAATGCGCGCCGCCGCAGCATGCGGTCTTGAGCGGGTATTCGACATTCTCGGCACCGGCGGCGGCCAGGAGATCATCCATGAAATGCGGTTTGGATGTGGACTCGGAGCCGGGACCCTTGTCCTTTTCCGGGAAGATGTGGCGCGGGCGGGTATACATGCAGCCGTAATAATTGGCGACTTTCAAACCCTTGAGCGAGTTTTTCACCCGTTCGGTGATGCCTTCTTCGCCCACCGAATCCTTGATCCAGTCCAAAGCGTGGATGGTCTCGACCTTGCCGGCCTCGTAGGTGGTGTGGCCCGCCTTCGAGCTCAACCGCGCATTGACCTCAACCGATTTTCCGTCGTGCTCGAGGTCGTATTCGGCCTTTTTCAGATTGTGATAGCAACCGTTGCAGGGCGCCATGACCGTATCGAAACCCATATCCTCGGCGATCGAGAGGTTGCGGGCCGACAAATAGGTCTGGATTTTGGGGTCGACGTTTTTGACTTCCATCGCCCCGCAGCAGTTCCAGTTCTCCAGTTCGACCAGGTCGAGCCCGAGCTTCTTGCCTACCGCTTTCGTCGAGCGGTTATAGGCATGACCGGTGCCTTCCAGCGCACAACCGGGATAATAGGCGACCTTCTTGTGTTTTCCTTCGGCCATTCTCAGTCGGCTCCCTTCGCATCAAGCTTCAACGCCTTGTGAATTTCGGCATTGCGCTCGTCGACATATTCCTTGATGGCATCACGTGAGCGATCCCAGTTGCGGGTGCGCGGATGAAACACCGTCGCAAATCCGAGCTTCATCAGGTAGAAAACGGGGAAGCGCTTGACCAGTCCGCTAACGAGCTGGATCAGCCAGGGCTGGGTCAGCGGCTGATTGGTGCGCTTGAAGAACTTCTGCAACACCTTGGCTTCTTCGATCTTGCCCGTTTCAAACACCTGGTGCGAGAATTCCTCGTCGAACACCATCGAGGGCTTGGTCTCGGTGTAGCCCTTGAGTTCGAGCCAATGAGCGGTGGCCTTCATCACGCCTTCCGGATTGACGTCGCGCGGGCAGGCATAGGTGCACTTGTTGCAGCTCACACATTGCCAGATGATCTCGCGATCGCGCACCAGCTCTTCTTCGAGCCCCATGCGAATGAGATAGATCCAGAAGCGTGGATTGAAATCCGGATTGATCGCATTGACCGTGCACGCATTGGTGCACGAGCCGCACTGCCAGCAGCGGTGAATGTTTTCACCCCCGCCAAGCGCTGCAATCTCCTCCTGCAGATCTTCGTTGTAGTCGGGTACCGACCGCCCTTCGATAAAGGTCGACCAGTGACCAGACACATCCACCCCGTCAATGACGAGTTCCTCGTGTTCGACCAGGTTTTCCGGCCGGATGAGGCTTTTTTCGTGGATGGGCATTAATGCACCTCCCCGCTTTCAATCAGGTGAACATCGCCGAGCACGTGTGCCGTGCCGTCGATGAGTTTCAGTCGCGTGCGTCCGCTTTCGGTATCCACGGCGTCAAGCCCAAGCATGCGCCGCGTATGCGACATCGGATCGCCTTCGTTGGTGAAATCCGACCGCAAATATTGTCCGCCCCGATCATTGATGTAGCCCGCATAAATGTGAGCGCACAAAAGATCGATGTAAAAGGGCAGGTCCCGGAAAACCCCGTTCTCTGCCAGAAAACCCTCAAGCTCGGTTCGAAGCGTCACGAATGTCGCGAACGTATCCGGCACGTCGATTTCCGCCATGTCGACATTTTCAGCAAACCAGATTTCCCTGAGCACGCCGGTCGCCACCTTCTGGTCCCACATCCAGCGGGTCATCAGCGGATAGCGGTCCGGCGCCACGAAATGCAGGATTTCCGCACCGAGGTCGCGCATCCAGCGATGTTCCTTGTCGTCCGGAAAGGACGCCACGAACACCGACAGACGCGCATCGGCGCTATCCGTATCGGTCCACCCATCGAGCAGAAACACCATGGCCCGCCGAAGTTCGGCAAAGTCATGATTTGCCAGCCACGAACCGATCCGCCGGCGAACGGGCGTGATGAACGCGGCCAGATCGAGAAAATCCTTCTCGGCCAGTTCACCGACCTTGCCGCGTCCGAGAAGCTCCTCGAACAGCGATGCCTTCAGCGCCAAGGCGCCGACATAGCGCTCGACACCGCCCGTCGTTTCGGCCGATTTGACCAGATTTTCAAACGCACGGCGAAGCCGTGGGCCGCTCAGGTCCAGACTAGGAACCTGTTGCGTCTCCCTGGCTTCCGCCTTGCGCAGAAGTCCGAACATTATTCGGCTGCCTCACGCACGGTCGAATTGGCGCTGATCAGCGCAGCCATTGCCGCAGCCTTGCCCTGGGCGATCGAGTCGTCGATCGTTTCGGGACCGGTTGCAGCACCGGCAACGAACACGCCAGGACGGCTGGTCTCGGACATGTGCGCGTAGGTCGAAGGCTTGCCGATATAGCCATACTTGTTGAGATCGACGTTGAACACGGCGCCAAGCGTCATGTTGTCGACGTTCGGGTCCATACCCACGGCATGAACGACCATGTCGAACGGGATCGAGATCGGACGCTTGACCAGCGTGTCCTCGCCCTTGACCAAAAGACGTTTGCCGTCTCCCGTCACCTCGGCGATACGGGCCTTGATGTACTTGACCTTGTGCTCTTCCTGGCTCGCCCAGTAATACTCGCCCTCGTAAAGGCCGAACGTACGAATATCCATGTAGTAGATATAGACGTTGCAGTTCGGGAGCTGTTCGCGGATTTCCATCGCCAGGTTTGCCGAAACCGTGCAGCAAATCTTCGAGCACCATTCGCGCCCGATCTGCCGGTCACGGGAACCGACGCACAGCAAAATTGCCACACGATCCGGCTCACGGCCATCCGACGGACATTTCACGCCGGCCCCTGAGCTCAGCATTTGCTCGACCTGAGTGGTGGTCACCACATCTGGATAGGTGCCGAAGCCCCATTCCGGCTTGTTGACGGAATCGAAGTGGGTGAAGCCGGTCGCCAGGATTGTGGCCGAAGCTTCGACCTTGGATCCATCGCTCAGCGTGGCAACGAAATTACCGGGATCGCCTTCGAACTTGTCGACCCTGGTTTCGGTCTTGACCTCAACCATGTCGTGGCCTTCGACACCCGAAACCATGCCGCCGATGGCGTCTTTGGCCCATTCGTGGCTCGGCACCAGCTTGGCATAACCGGACAGAATGGGCGCGCCGCCCAGCCGGTCTTCCTTATCGACCAG
Organism: Hyphomicrobiaceae bacterium; assembly: GCA_020638065.1. GTDB lineage: Bacteria > Pseudomonadota > Alphaproteobacteria > Rhizobiales > Devosiaceae > JACKJF01. The sequence continues at coordinate 71,615 of JACKJG010000003.1, forward strand.
CACGACCTTCTGGCCGGCATCGGCCAGGGCACGCGCTGCGGAAAGGCCGGCGGGTCCGCCGCCAACAACGAGAACGGGTTTACTGCTCATTATTCTCCTCCGGCGAGCACTTTTGGCTTGACGTATCCGGGACCGGACGTGATCGCCCGCTTCGGATCGTACAAAGTTTCAATACGGCCCTGCTTGACCTCTTCCAGGTAATCGGTGAATTCGGCTTTAGCCTTTTCCCAGTCGATACCCATTTTTTCGAGCAGGTTTTCAAACGGCGACGCGTGCCAGTGAAGCTGCGCCAGCTTGTAGGGGTGAGCGCCGAGCGCCAGAGCGGCGAACTGGCAGTCCGCCATGATCGGCAGCGCATAGACCTTGTCCACGGCCTTTCCGATCCACTGGTTCTTGTCGAGCGTGGTGATGCAGCCGGTATCGTGGCCGATCATCACGTCCGCCTTGGCTTCTTCGACGGCGACCTTGATCTTGCGGTCGATGGTAAAGGAGCGGGTGAATTCGCGTTCGCCGATAATGTGGCGGAAACCGAAACCGCAGCAATCGTACCAGGTCGAGTAATCGACCACGTTGGCGCCCAGCGTCTGCAACAGGCCCGTGGTGACCGCAACGCGGTTGCCGTCGAGAACCGTGTCGTCATAGATCACGTCTTCGGGCACCATCTTGTAGACGTGACAGGCCGGATGAACCGTTGCACGCAGGTTCGATACGTCGATCACCTGGTGCTCCTGCAGCCGGTGGCGTTCAACGTGCAGCCATTCCGAATAATGGACGATTTCTTCGGGGATCAGAAGCTTGCCATCGATCAGGCGGCCAAGCTTGCCGAGGATTTTCTTGACCTCTTCGCGCAGTTCCGCGGAATGCAGCAGGAAGTGGCGCATTTCCTTGTAATTGCCGAATGAAGTGCCGCAATGAACCAGCGGATAATAGGTGCCTTCCGGCAACCCCTGCGACTTGGCCGACACGTAGGCCTGGTGGAAGTTTCTGAGGAACACGGCAGCCAGCGATACGACATTGCCGATGCCCGAACCGTGATAGTTCCATGCCGTGCACGAGGTCTGGTCGGTTTCGTCCAGATATTTCGTGCCGAGCTTGTTCATCAGCCACAGAACCGACGAGGGATAGCCCGGAATGTTGCCGCACTGGCCGCAGCTCTTGTGATGCCAGAGATTGTTGGTCGGGATCTTCTTTTCCCAGCCGTAAAGCGTCTTGGCAATCACCGGGTCATTATGGTCGCCGACGCGGTGGACGAGGATTTCGCCCTCCTTCTCGAGCTGCCACATGATGTCGCGCACGTCTTCCTTGCGCTCTTTGTTGGTCAGAAGGGCCCGTTTGTCGATCTTGGCTTCAACCCAGTCGGTCGCGCGCCGCGCTTCATCGGTGCTGAGCTGACTTGCGTTCCACTCGGCGCCGAAGCCCTTGTACGCACCGCTGCCGTTTTCACCATTTTCATTGGCCATTTCTGAACCCTCCGGTTGCTGGGCGACGATTATTCGTCGTCATCGTCGTCTTCGTCTTCCTGCTCTTCGAGCCAGTCTTCCCATTCCTCGCGCTTCTCGTCCATCACGTCGGAGACCACGTCGAACAGGTTCTCGTCCACCGTCTCGAGCTGATCGAGCACGCCGGTGGCTTCCCAGATCGAATAGAGTTCGACCGAGGTTTTCAAATTCACGATCCAGGCCGTGTCGAGCGTGTGCATCGTCGGCATCGGGATCGCTTTTCTGAGGATGTTGAGCGGAGCATCCACCTTGGACACGTTGGGACCCCAGTCCGGGAACGCCTCCTTGGTGATCATGTTCGGGGCAAGCTGGTTGCCCGTAGAGATGACCTTGAGAAGCACACGCGAGAAGGGCCGTAGCACTTCCTTGGCCGATTCCATGTCATGCTTGATGGCGACTTCACGCATGATCATGACCAGACCGCCCGGCGAATTCTCGAACGGGCAGCGCGCCGCGCAGGTATAGCACTGGGCGCAAGCCCAGATCTTTTCCTGCATGGCGTCGTAGATGCCTTCAAGATTTTCTGTCCACAAAAGCTGGACGATCTCGCGCGGGGAATAGTCGTAATAGTGAGCCGAAGGGCAGGTCGCGGTGCAGATGCCGCAATTCAGGCAGCCGTGAATTTCATGGTGATAGACCGCATGCCCGCGGATATCGTCGAAAATCTCTTCCAGTTGTTCGCGCGAGACCCCGGGGGCCTCGGAAACTGGATCAGCGATTTGCGGATGGACGCCCATTCATTCCTCCTCAACGGGTGCGTGCGGGAAGATCAGTAGGTGAGGACCTTCGCGTCGTCATCTTCCATGATGTCTTCGATAACCTTGGCGCCGCCGACAATGCCTTCGCATTCCGGGATCAGGTCGTCTGCGGTCATGTCGAACAGATCAAGGTTCGGCGAGCAGCAATAGAATTTGGCGCCGGCCTCATGCGCGTCCTTGATGAAGTCATAGACGGTCTTGGGAGACCCTTCTTTGACCACCAGCTTTTCCGCGACACCCTTTTTCATCAACTGGCCGGCCGTTGCGGTGCACACGACGTCGACTTCATAGTCCATCGCCGCGGCCACGGTCGCCTGAAAAAACGGCGCACCGAGTTCCTCGCCATTGCGCGGATCGGTGTTGACCATAACGATGATTAGCTTGCTTGCCATGCCGTTTTCCTCCTCAAGATTCGGCACACATAAATTCATGGCGCTCTAGAGCGCGTCTGAAAACGTTACATGTAGTTTTTGGAATATGCAATGCGCACTTTTGAAATTTTGATTCATGTCAATGCCGCAAGTATTTAGCCATAATGGCAAATCATTCCGATGCTTCGAACAGACCCATTTGCCGGGACAAAGCCACCATGAGGCCGGTCAGATTCTCAGCAATTTCGGCTTGGCCGGCACCCAGACGCACCAACGTGTCGTGCGGATCATCAGGCGATTCTACGAATTCCATGATGAGGTCCTCCATCATGCCGCGTTTGGCGCCCGGATGACCCACGAAACCGAAATTGGTTTCTCCGATGGAAAAGGCCAGCGGATCGCCCGCTGCGTTGGATGCCAGGATTTCCGAGTTCGCGGGCGGTTTCGGCATGTCGCGCAAATAGCAGGAAAGGGGAAATCGCTCTGGCAGACCCAGCAGTTCCTGACCTTTTTGGGTTGCGATGGCGTCTTCCATCGTGAAGCGCAAGTCCTGCTCCAGCGCGCCACCGCCCGCCGCGACCGAAAGAATGACACTGCCCAGCTCAAAACCAAGCACAGGAACCCCGGCATCGAGGAAACCCTTGGTGATTTTGAGTTCCGGCGAGATGGAGGGGAGGATGTGTCCGCTCACCAGGCCATACGGACCGCCGCCGAGCAGCACCAGACCATCATAATCCTCCACCCCGGACGGCAGCGTACCCGCCATGGGTGAAGGGCCGGTGGTGGCTACGAAGCGCACATTGTCCTCGAAGTCGATCCTCGATTAGCCGAGATATTCCGCTTCGCGTGCTGGATGACGCAAAGTTTCTTCAATGATCGGATGCTCGTTCCTATTCGGCTGGCTGCGCCGCCATCATGATCGCGGTGGCAATGTCATTAGCCTCCGGATCCCGGCATCCTCGATTCCAAGATCGGCGATGGATTTGTTAGCCGCGGCAACTACGGCTTCCTGGGTCAGCCGTACCAACCAGTTGCAGGACAATTGTCGACCCTGCGGCAGGCAGGTGAAATCGCCTGAAATCATGGAATCGCCGATCGCATCTTCGTTGCTGGAGCAGATGCACGCAGGATCATGCCACCCGGCGCTTTGAAGGCGCTCTCGGTGAGATGCGTGCTGGCGGAAATCTGACGCCCATATCGACGAGTTTCTTGCCCTAGATTGATGAAGTCGGGATCGGCCAGTTCCATGCAGCTTCGCAATTGCGGCAAGTTCAGCCTGGTTGGCTGATCGAATTCTGGCTCGACCCCCCAGCACCTCCCGGCAATGGCTGAGGAAATTCTCGAGCAGGGGCAGTCGGTCCGGCGGTGTTCTCAGTTCCTTGACCCGGTGGTCATGTAATCGTTGAGGTCTGGCGCAGCTGTCGCGGAACTTTTCGCTCGGAACCTTGAGGCATTTTGACGGTTTCGGTCGAAGTCACAGAAGCGCGACCATCAACGTGCCTCGCCGATGCTGGCCGCCCCTCAGCACTCAATCTTGCGGCCGTGACCTGAATGTCGTTGACTGGCGATAAACCGCTTCGATGCCGAAATCCTTGTAGGTGCGCACAACCGGTTCGATGAACATCGGATAGAGGTTCTTGGCGAACTCCGGTGCCTTCTTGCGCGGATAGATGAAGTGGGTGAACAGCTGGTTGTGATCGAGATAGACCGCGCCGCCGCCCACGCGCCGCCGGTAAACCGGCAGGTTGTGTTCGGCACAGAATGCCTCATCCACCTCCTTGTTGACCTCCTGGTGGCGGCCAACGCACACATAGGGTGTTTCCGGACTCGCCAGCGACAGGATCGGATCGGAATCCTCGTCGATCAGTTTGGCCAGACCATGATAGACCGCCTGGCTACGAAGGGCTGGGACCAGCCCGAAATCAATCACGCGCAACCGCATAATGCTCCCCCTGAACTGTGTGTGGTTCGATTTCGCGCCCTACCTATTCCGATCCCGGCATGTTTGTCCACGTCAAGACCACGGCCTGTGCGTAAAACCTCACAGAACCCGTCTGAAACAGCGACGCTGGCTTGGGTGAAAAACTGTCGCATTAACCGCCGGTTAACCATGAATTTTCTGCGACACCTCTGACGCAAAATTATTCTCGTCCGGGCGCACATTTTGTCTTGAAAATGACACCAAACAGACGCATATGCGCATCGCCCTAGGTCGCACGTGCCTGTGGGCGCCCGCGGCAAGCCGCATCGGGCCGGTGAGAAAACCTCGAAGCCGGCTAAGTCAGTCCTCTCCGGATGACAGGTGGTGCGAGAAGCCGATGGTACAACGAGAACGGCATTGACCGGGATCGTGGCAGGAAGGTCGTATGTCCTGCCGGGCGCCTTGAAGCAACGACGGTGAGGGCCCTTTGCTTTCTTCCGGCAGTCCAACGCCGGGGTTCAAAGAGGCAACACCTCTTGCCAAACGTGCGGCGGGTTCAACCCCTCCAATCAATGGCAGACCAAAAAGACGGTTCGCGTGAAACTGCGCGGCTCGTCGATGCGTCTCACCCTGCCGTCAGGCCGCTTTTGGCTGCCTGGCCAATTGGTGACGGCGCTTGTCACAGCTATTTTGATTTGGAGCCGCCCGATGACCACCGAACGCATTCACCACTTTCTTGAGACCCGACGTCCCGAGGGTCCCTGCCTGATCGTCGACCTCGATGTCGTCGAGGAGAATTTCAACGCCTATCGCAAGGCGTTGCCTGAATCGCGCATCTTCTATGCCGTCAAGGCCAACCCGGCCCCCGAAGTGTTGCGGCTGCTGGCCGGTCTGGGGTCGTCCTTCGACTGTGCCTCGGTTCAGGAAATTGAAATGGCTCTGAATGCCGGTGCCGAACCGAACCGAATTTCCTATGGCAACACCATCAAGAAAGAGCGCGACGTTGCGCGCGCCTTCGAGCTCGGCGTGCGTCTGTTTGCCGTCGATGCAGTCGAAGAAGTGGAAAAGGTCGCCCGCGCCGCCCCTGGCGCCCGCGTGTTCTGCCGTATTCTGGCCAGACGGCGAGGGCGCCGAATGGCCTCTTTCCGCAAGTTCCGGTTGGAGCCTGAAATGGCGATCGATGTGCTCCAGCACGCCCACGACCTTGGCCTGAAGGCCTGGGGGTCAGCTCCATGTCGGCTCGCAGCAGACCAACCTGAAGCCTGGGATGCAGGCTCGCCTCGCATCGGGAATTTTCAATGCGATGGTCTGCGCGGCATTGAACTTGGCAGCTAATAATATGGGCGGCGGCTTGACCCGCTATCTGAAAGATGTTCCGTCTGCGACCCATATGGCATGGCGATTTTCGGGTCTGCGCCGCCATTTCGGCAATCATTTGCCTGAGACCATCATCGAGCTGGGCCGCGGCATGGTTGGCAGCGCCGGCACCCATCAGGCCGAAGTCATGCTGGTCTCCAAAAGGCCGCCAACGACAAATGTGCGCTGGGTTTACCTCGATATCGGCAAGTTCGGCGGTTGGCATTGAACCATGGAAGAGGCTATTCGCTATGACACTGTACTTCGCGCGACATGGACGCCAAGGCGCCATGCGTACTGGCCGGTCCGACGTGCGACAGCGCCGACGTGCTCCTACGAGAAGACGCCCTCACCATCTCCCTGTCGCTGACCGTGGGTGACGAGATCCTGATCGAAGGACAGGCGCCTACACCACGACCCATTCCGCGGTCGCGTTCATCGGCTTTCCGCCGCTCGCGACCCATGCCATCTGACGAAGGGAACGACAGATAAGATTGGCTTCGAAATCGTCGATGAGGCGCTGCACCATGTTGCGCTGTGCGAGAACCTGCTCGACCGATGGGCGAACTGCTTTCGCTGGTCCTCTGAACGCATCCGTGAAGGGCGTATGCCTCAAAGGCTGGCCCGGATTGCCGTCTCCGAAGAAGGGAAGGTGCACGCCGCCTCTGGGACGCGGCGGTTGGGGTCTGCGTGCGGCGCCGGTCATGCTTGCCCGTGCTGGAACCGGATCTGAAGGGTCAGGGCATCGGCAGGCGCTGAGGCGATGCCATTGCCGTGCAGGCGCCCTTGGCCGCTCGGCGATCGTTCTGGTCGGTGACGCGGAATATTATTGCCGGTTCGGCTTTTCCGCCCACGCCGCACGCCGGCTCGCCATGCCCGGACCGTTCGAACGGCACCGCTTGCTTGCGCTGGAATTGCAGCGCGGTGCGCTCGATCGCGCCCATGGAACTCTCAAGCCGACAGGTAACAGACTTGAAGAACTGCCTGTGGCCTTGCCCATAGCTGTTTGACGGCAGCGAACCGCCCCGAAAAATCGGGGCGGCTTCTCACGGCGCAGCAGAGACTAGGCTGCCTTGTCGGCGGCCGAATCGTTCTCCCGGGCGGTTTTGAGCGCGTTGCCAAGCCAGGTGAGCTGATCGAGCATGTCCTTTGCGGCCGGCTCTATGACCTGCGCGATTTCACTGAGCGGAGCATTGACGCCACCCAGCGGGTGCACCTTGAAAAAGTCGCTGGCTCCGATATGCACCGCCGAACGTGTCGGTACCAGTTGCAGTTCGATATTGATCAGACGCAGCTGTTCGATCGCGCGGGCCGCACCCATGGAACCGTATCCCACATAGCCGGCCGGCTTGCGGTTCCATTCCACATAGGCCTGATCAAGGGCGTTCTTGAGCGCGCCGGTAATGGAACGGTTGTATTCGGCAACAACGAATATGAAGCCGTCCATTTCGCCGATCTTTTTCTGCCAGGCCAGAGCTTCGGGGCTCTGTGTGGGGACCCAGGCATTCGAGGCCATTTCGTTGAAGAAGGGCAGATTGAAGTCGCGCAGGTCGATCAACTCGACCGCGAGATCATCGCGCTGAGACGCGAGATCGAAAATCCATTGTGCGGGTTTGTCGGCATAGCGTGTCTCACGCGTGCTTGAAATGATGACACCGATCTTGAGCATTTGATTTTGGTCCTTTCCGTGGTATCCAAAAGATACCAGGTCAATTATGGAGACTTGAAAAATGGCGCAAGACGGCACTTTCTGGAAACCCGGTCACCCCGAGGTGTGCGACACACCTGAACGTGCGCGGAGCGCGCGTGCGGCCGAGGCGGAAGGAGATGCGTTTCATGTCGGCGAATCCTGCTCGAGAGTCTCGGATTTGCTGGCCAGAATCGGCGACAAATGGAGCGTTCTGATCGTCTCTTATCTCGGCAACCGCACCATGCGCTTCTCCGAAATCAAGCGCGAAGTCGATGGCATTTCCCAGAAGATGCTGACCACCACGTTGCGAAATCTTGAACGCGACGGCTTCGTCAAGCGCACCATTTACCCCACCATCCCGCCCAAGGTGGAGTACGAACTGACCGATCTGGGGCGCGATCTGCTGTGTCCGGTTTCGGCATTGGGCCAATGGGCGATTGCCAATGCGGACCGCGTCGATGAAGCCCGCGCGCGGTTCGACGCGAACGCCCGAAAATAGCCCGCTCAGCCCTTCGCGGGTCTGGCAGCGCGCCGGGCCGGGGCCTTGCTCTCCGCGAGTTCCACCTTGACCGGGGCAACGACATTGATATCGCGGTGGGCGTAGGGAATGGAAATCCCGGCCTCCTTGAGCGCGTACCAGAGCGCGATCAGGACCTCGCTTCGAATATTGACCACGCCGTCGCTCGGATCGCCGATCCAGAACCTGAGCACGTAATTGACCGAGCTCTCGCCATATTCGACCAGATGGCAGACGGGTGAGGGTACGCCCAGTACCCGCTTCGGTTTGCCCGCCGCCTCGATCGCGATCTTGCGCACGGTCAGCGGGTCGGCCTCGTAGGATACGCCGAACTGGATTTCCAGTCGCACCCGCGGGTTGGAAAACGACCAGTTGATCACCTGATTGGTGATCAGGTCTTCGTTCGGGATGAGATATTCGCGCCCGTCCCGCGTCACCACCGACACGAACCGCGATCCAAGCTTGTTGATCTGTCCCCAGGTGTCGCCGACCTCGATCACATCGCCGGGCTTGACCGACTTGTCGAGCAACAGGATGACGCCGCTGATCAGGTTGGAAACGATCTTTTGCAGGCCGAAACCGAGCCCGAGGCCGATGGCGCCGGAGAATACGGTCAGCGTCGTCAGGTTGAGGCCCGTGCTTTGCAGCGCCACGACCACGGCGATGACAATCAGACCGATGCGCACCGTCTTGGAGGCGAGCACCCGCATCGACGGCGTGATATCGTCGAACGCACTCAGCCGCTTTTCAACGAAATTGGAGACGGCAATGGCCAGAGGCAACAGCACCAGCAGCAGGATCAGTCCACGCACCAGCGTCAGAAGCGAAATCCGGAAATCACCGGACGAAATCGCCGCCGAATCGAGGATGGTCATGACCGTGGGCATCAAGCCAAGAATCTGGATGGCCGCCCAACCCATGGCCACAATAGTCAATGCCCGCGCTACCAGCTTGTTCTTGACCAGCCGGCTGATCACATTGACGGCCAGCCAAACCGTCGCGATCGAGGCGACCACGCCGATGAAATAGGAACGGCTGGGCCAGGTCGTGGCGCGCATGACGATGAGCAGCACCCAGCTCAGAACGACGAAGATCTCAAGCTGCAGGCGTCGGAGGACGATCACCAGCAGCTTGAGCCATTGCCGTGTAGTGTCGAGGCTTCTGATCCAGTGATCGAGGCGCGGTTCGATCTGCGCGGCCAGAAAGCGCGAAATCCCGTAGGCAGCGATGAGCAGGACAATCTGCAACTGTCCCCAGGGCTCGAGAATCAAGCCGAGAACGGCAGACTGCAGGCTGTTCCAGCCCGTCGTCAGTTCCCCGAGGAACTGTTGCCAGCTCAGCATGATTTCGGAATTGTCCAAATGCCACCTCGCGTTTGTGCGAGTCTAACCCTAATGTGACCTTGCGCCAATCGCGATCCGCCAAATGCGAACCACAAGGATATCACATGAGCTTTCGCGCCATTCTGATCGAAAAGGCCGATGACACACAATCCGTGCGGCTCGCGAATGTCGACGAAGCAGATCTGCCGGAAGCCGACGTCACGATCGATGTCGCCTATTCGACCCTGAACTACAAGGATGCGCTCGCATTGACGGGCTCCGCACCGATCGTCCGCCAATATCCCATGGTACCTGGCGTCGATTTTGCCGGGACGGTGTCCAGTTCGGAACATCCCGAATTCAAGTCCGGCGATCAGGTCATTCTCAACGGCTGGGGTGTGGGCGAAAAGCACTGGGGCGGTCTGGCCCAGAAAGCGCGGGTCCGGGGCGATTGGCTGATCAGGATGCCAGAGGAGCTGACCCCTGCTCGGGCCATGGCCTGCGGCACTGCCGGCTACACGGCAGCCCTCTGCCTGATCGCTCTGGAGCATAACGGTGTCGAGCCGGGCCACGGACCCGTCCTCGTAACAGGCGCGACCGGCGGGGTTGGCCTGTTCTCGATCGCTCTGCTGAAAGCGGTGGGATACGACATCATCGCCTCGACCGGCAAACCGGATGAGGCGGACCACCTCAGGGCGCTGGGCGCAAGCGAAATCATTGATCGACATGAACTCAGCGATCCCGGGCGTCCGCTCGGCAAGGAGCGCTGGGCCGCGGCAATCGATGCCGTGGGCGGCCACACGCTCGCCAATGTCTGCGCTCAAACCAGGTACGGCGGCACAGTCGCCGCGTGCGGCATGGCGCAAAGTCTCGAATTTCCTGCCTCCGTTGCACCATTCATCCTGCGAGGCGTGACCTTGGCCGGGGTTGATTCCGTCATGCGTCCCGCAAAAGACCGCGTGGCCGCCTGGGCGCGGCTCGCGCGCGACCTTGATTGGCAAGCCATAGATCCGATGATCGAGACGATTGGCCTTGGTGAGGTCGAGGCCGCTGCAAGAAAGCAGATCGGCGGGCAGACGGCGGGCCGCGTCGTCGTCGACGTGAACAAATAGGCGGAACAGTCAGATGAGCCGCGTACCGAACACTGTCGCGCCGCGCGGTGAAAGCCGGTAGCCCTGATCGAATGATATCGTCAGACCCAGCGCTTTCAGCTTGGCGACATCCGCCTTGAATTTCGCCTTGTCCTTGTCGGCCATATCCGCCAGCTCAGAAGCAAGCCGGCCCGGATGCTGGGCGATGAGCTCAAGTGTCCGTGTTGTCCAGGGTGCCGGTGCGCGCTTGTCCATCGCATCGAGCTTGCTGTCGACCTCGGCAAGTTCCTCCATGCTCAAGTCACGCCTTTCGCGCAAGGCGATGAGTGGGTCTTCACCCGCATAGGATAATTCGATCTTGCACAGATAACCCGGCTTCATGGTCGCCAGCCATTGCCGGAAGTCTTCCAGATCCGCGAAACCGGCACGCTTGGCATCTTTGAGTTCGACCTCGTTCTCGCTCAGTTCATTGATCTCGCCAATGTTCAGAATCCCGACCGCCGTTTTCAGCGTGCCGCCCGGCTTCACGGTGGCCCGTGACCAGCGTCGGAACTGCAAGTCGATGTCGCCGCGCTTGATGGCCTCAAGGATGTCTCTTTTGATCAGCATGTCCCGGTCCGCAAATTGTCCGCTTCTATTGGCACAAAAAAATGCCGCGAAAATCAAGCGTTTGTGAGTGCTACTTTAGAACCGTTCCAACTAATTGATTTTATTGTTGAATTTGAATAGTCCAGCCGCTAGGCAACCAAAAGGCGGTTTTTGTCGCCCGACCAGACCCACACAACCCCGGACCTTGAACCCGGAAGGAGTGCTTATGTTTATGCCCAAGACGGCCGGCCTGGCCGCAATTCTGCTATTCGCTTTCTCAACTACCTCGGTGTCTTTTGCGGCAGAGGTGAGCCGCGCCGAAGTGACCGACACCTATGTCCGGATCGGACAGGCGGTTTTTGAAGACGCATTGTCGACCGCCAAATCATTGCGTGATGCCATCCTCGCGCTGGAGGCCGATCCCACCCAGGCCAATCTTGAGGCTGCACGCGCGGCGTGGATCGCAGCGCGTGTGCCGTATCAGCAGTCAGAGGCGTTCCGTTTTGGCAATCCGCTTGTCGATGCCTGGGAAGGCAAGGTCAATGCCTGGCCGCTCGACGAGGGTCTGCTTGATTATGTCGATGCGTCTTATGGCGCCGAGAACGACTACAACTCGCTCTACGCCGCCAACGTCATTGCCAATCCGACAATTGTCATTGATGGGATGGAGGTGACGATTTCGCAGTTCACGCCCGCGATCATCGCCGACGTGCTGCAGGAGGCCGGGCATGTCGAGGCCAATGTCGCCTCGGGCTACCACGCCATCGAATTCATGCTCTGGGGGCAGGACCTGCACGGAACCGGCCCCGGTGCCGGCGAGCGTCCGGCCAGCGATTTTGATGTGAACAATTGCACGAACGGCAATTGCGACCGCCGGATCGGTTATCTCAATGCCGCAACCGATCTTCTGGTCTCCGATCTCGAGGAAATGGTTGCCAATTGGGTGCCGGGCGGCGCGGCGCGCTCACCTCTCGTCGCCGATCCGAAACGGGCCATCGCCGCCATGCTGACCGGAATGGGGTCTCTCTCCTACGGCGAACTCGCTGGAGAGCGCATGAAACTGGGCCTGTTGCTGCACGATCCGGAAGAAGAGCAGGATTGCTTCTCGGACAATACCTATGCTTCCCATTTCGACGATGTGCGCGGCATCATGAACGTCTATTTCGGCCATTATGTCCGCGCCGATGGTTCGGTTGTTGAAGGTCCGTCGCTTTCGGATCTCGTTGCGCAGACCGATGCGGCTCTGAACGACGAAATGACGCAGAAACTGCAATCGACACATGCCAAGGCAGAGATCATGGTCGAACGTGGGCACAATATCGAGGCCTATGATCAGATGATCGCCGAAGGAAACGCTGAAGGCAACGAGGTGGTGCAAGCCGTTATCGACTCATTGATCGATCAGACAGCCAGCATCGAACGCGTCGTGAGCAGCCTTGGCATCGACCAGATCGAGATCGAAGTGTCGGATAGTCTGGAAAGTGCCGACGCGGTGTTTCAATAGGAGCCTGACGGGCCAAGGGTGAAATCGGCAATGTTGCGTCGAACGAGTATCGCATTTGTGGGGTTCGCAATCTGGGGTGCAACCGTCCTGAGCGTCGGCGGTGCTCCGGGGGATGTGCCGCAAAATCGGACCGACCTGACCGACGAGCAATTGGCGCGCGTTGTTGCGGTGACCAAACCTACGGACGACTTTACCAAGCCCGAACAGTTCGAAAACAAGTCAGGTGGCGCCGGCACGTTTGTCGGCGTCATCGACGAAAACGCCTATTCCCATTTCACCCAGAACATGAGTTTTGCCGATCAGGAGCAATTCAATCTCGGCAATGCCCTGTTTCGCAAGGAATGGGTCAGCGCCCCATCCTCGACAGATGCCTCGGACGGGTTGGGTCCGATCTTCAATTCCCGCTCGTGCCAGACCTGCCATCTCAAGGATGGCCGGGGTCACCCGCCCATGACCGCCCAGGAACGCGCGTCGTCGATGTTCCTGCGCCTTTCGGTGCCGCCGAAAAACGCGGATGAAGAAGCCATGTTGGCCGCGCACGCCGTCAACGTGCTGCCCGATCCGACCTATGGCACTCAATTGCAGAACTTTGCCGTGCCGGGCCTTTTGGGCGAGGGCGAAATGGTCATCGACTACACCGATGTGCCGGTCGAACTGGGCGATGGAACGATCGTCACGCTGAGGTCCCCCGAATATTCGCTGGCCGATCTCAATTATGGCCCCGCCGACCCGGACATCATGCTGTCGCCGCGGGTTGCGCCGCCCATGATCGGGCTTGGACTGCTTGAGGTCGTTCCCGCCGCCGACATTCTCGCCCACGCGGATCCGGACGATGCGGACGGGGACGGCATTTCCGGCAAACCCAATTGGGTGACAAACCCCGCCAACGGCGAGGTCGAACTCGGCCGTTTCGGCTGGAAGGCGGGCGAGGCGACAATCCGCGCCCAGTCGGCGGGCGCCTTTGCCGGCGATATCGGCATTTCGACGCCGCTCGTGCCGCACAATTATGGCGACTGCACCGAAAACGAACCGGAATGTCTGGCCATGCCGAACGGCGAGCAGGAGGCGCTTGGTCCAACCGAAGCGCCTGACCCGGTGCTTGACCTGGTCAACTTCTACTCCCAGAACCTGGCCGTTCCCGAGCGCCGCAATTCCGGCGACGCCAACGTGCTCGCGGGCAAGGAACTATTCTACAATATTGGCTGTGTTTCCTGCCACACGCCGAAATACGTGACCTCGCGCAACGCGGACAACACGTTCCAGCAATTCCAGTTGATCTGGCCCTACACTGATATGCTGCTGCATGACATGGGCGAGGGACTGGCAGATCACCGGCCCGAAGGCGAGGCGGACGGCTATGAATGGCGCACGCCACCGCTCTGGGGCATCGGCTTGACCGAAACCGTCTCCGGGCACACCCTGCTTCTGCATGACGGACGGGCGCGCAGTCTGCTCGAAGCCGTCCTCTGGCATGGTGGTGAAGCCCAGAACGCCAGAGACATCGTGGCCGGTCTCGACAAGACCGACCGCGACAACCTGATCGCATTTCTGGAGTCGCTTTGATGGCTGGACCACTGAACCGCCTTGTCGTGCTGATGCTGTTTCTGGCTATCGCGTTTGCCGCTCCTGCCGTGCGCGCCGCCGATACGTTCGATGTCGGCCGGAATTTCGCGAAGTCGTACATCGTCAACTCCTACGACCGGCTGCTGTCGGAAGCGGACTTGATGCGCGACACGATGTCAGCGCTGTGCGAGGCTCCCGACGTTGACAAGCTCGGTCACGCCAGAACCCAGTTCGCGGCTCTGGTCGATGCCTGGTCGCGGATTGAGTTCGTCCGCTTCGGACCGATTCTGACGGACAATCGTCTGGACCGCATTTTGTTCTTCCCCGACCCGCGCGGTCTTGGACAGAGGCAGGTGCAAGCCATCCTGGCCAACAAGGATGAATCGGCAACAGATGTCACCAGCCTGCGCGCCAAGAGCGTGGCCACGCAGGGGCTGGCGGCGCTGGAGTTCGTGCTTTTCGGGGCAAATGGAGACGCGCTTGCAACACCAGATGGCGATTTCGATTGCCGTTACGCGCTGGCCATTTCCGGTGCCGTGGCCAAAACCGCTCAGGACGTGCTGTCTGACTGGGATTCCCCGGACTCGCTTGCAAACCAGTTGGCCGATCCCGAGCCGGACAATCCCGATTTCAGAACCCAGCGTGAAGTGCTCAACGAATTCATTGGGATCATGGTGCACGGGTTCGAGAATATGCGGGATTCGCGACTTTCGATGCTGGTTTCGGAAACCGGGGACGTGAATCCGCGGATCGCCCTGTTCTCCCGGTCCGAGCTGACCATCGAAGCACTGGCCGCAGACGTGGCAGGTTTGCACAACATGTTGCTGACCTCTGGCATCGAAAATCTGATGCCGGAAGATCAGACCTGGGTCGTCGGTTCGGTTGATTTCGAAATGCAGAATTTCCTCAGGACCGCTGACGAAATTGCCAGTGAACCGATTGACGAACTTGCACGAGACGAGGACGGGCAGGGCAAGCTGCGCTATCTGATGATCGTCACCAATTCGCTCCAGCGGCTTGTGGTCGAGCAGCTTGCCGGAGAACTGGGACTTGCGGCCGGCTTTTCCGCGCTGGACGGCGACTGAAATGTGGTCCCGCCGTGCATTCCTGAGGGCCGCTGGCACAGGCTTTGCGCTGTCGCTGACCGGCAATGGTGCCGATGCACTGGCCGCAACCGATGCCGTCTATGCAACCGCCGCCCGGGATCAAAATGGCAACTTCATCGCTGCGCTGGTCAGCGAAAATGGCACGCTTATCTCGACAACGGCGCTCCCCGGCCGCGGCCATGATGTGACCCGCTGCCCGATCACCGGCAAATACGTTGCCTTCGCTCGCCGCCCCGGCACCTTCGCAGTGGTCTTCGACCCCAATTCCGGCGTGGCACAAACCATCACCTCGCCCGATGGCCGCCATTTTTATGGTCATGGCGTTTTCACCAATGACGGCAAACTCATGTTTGCCACCGAGAACGAGATCGATACCGCCAGCGGCAAACTTGGCATTTATGACGCGACCGACAGTTTTCGCCGCATCGGCGAATGGGATACTGGCGGCATCGGTCCCCACGATCTTCTTCTGGGCGCGGATGGCAGACTGCTCTGTGTCGCCAATGGCGGAATTGAGACCCATCCGGACTTTGGGCGCCAGAAACTCAATATCCCGACCATGCAGCCCTCGATCGTCTGGATCGAGATCGAAAGCGGGCACATCATTGCCCGCCACGAATTGCCGCCAGAGCAACACAAGCTGTCCACGCGTCACCTGGCGGTCGGCGAAGGCGGACGCATCTATTTCGGCGCGCAGGATCAGGGCGATCTGGTTGAAACCATGCCGCTCGTAGGTCACGTCCACCCGCATGAGGAATTGGGCTGGCTTGCCGTGCCCGCCTCCGATCTCCGGCTGCTCAAGGGATATGTGGGCTCGATCGCCTTCAATCAAAGCGGCGAGATCTGCGTGACCTCACCCGAGGGCGGGATCGCTCTGGTGCTCGATCAGAATGGATCGGTGCTGTCCCGAACGTCCAGCGATGCGATTTGCGGCGCCGCATCCGACCGCTCGGGATTTGCGCTCTCCAACGGTCTCGGCGACTGGCTGACGACGGGCGGCGAGACCTCAACCGGCCCCCAACGCCTGCCGATCCAGTTCGACAACCATCTCTTCACGGCGGACGCGTGACCGCGGTCACGATTGGCACACATTTGCACGCGATTGATTGAACTCGCCCGCGTCGCGGGTTAGTCATTGGCCCCATCCTGAATCGGTCGAAAAGGACCCTGCATGTCTTTGCGCCATTTCCTTGCATCCGCCGCCATTGCTGCGGGGTCGTTCTTTGTCGTGCCGCTTTCGGCTATGGCGCAGCAGGTCGAACCCGAAGAGGTCGTGGCCCACTTTGCCGATCTGGCACTTGCGACCTACAAGGACGCTGTCAGTTCCGCCGAAACACTCAAGGATGATGTGTCCGCTCTGCTGCGCGAACCGACCCAGGACAATTATGACAAGGCACGCGAAAGCTGGCAGACCGCGCGCATCGTCTACAAGCAGGCCGAGCTCTTCCGCTATGCCAGCGCGCAGATGGCCGACCTCAGCCATCGCGTCGATGCCCACCCCATCGATGAAGGCTTTCTGGACTATGTGGGCAACGGTTACACACCGTCTCCCGACAATCCCTATGCCCGTTTTGACCTGATCGCGCAGCCCGAGATCAGCATCAATGGAGAGACCTTTAGCTGGGATGACATGTCGGCCGATTTCATCCGCGACAAGCTCAATTTCGCCGGTGGCAATGAGCACAACGTGGCCGCGGGTTTTGCCGCGATCGAGTTTCTGCTCTGGGGTGAAGACAATGGCGAGGGCGAACGGGGCGAAGGCAATCGCCCGCTGAGCGATTTCGACATCGCCAATTGCCCGGATGCCTCCTGCAACCATCGCGGGACCTACCTTCTGTCCGCGATCGAATTACTGGCCGCCGATCTGTCCAACATGGCCAACAAGTGGGACGTGACCGGTTCGGCCCGCGCCACTTTCATCGAAAACCCGGATCAGGCGCTGAACCACATTCTGTCCGCAATCGGCTCCGTCGCCGATGTGGAATTGGTTCAGAACAACTTCGAAGCGGGGTTGAACGGTTCCGATCCGCAAGCCGAACTCGACACGTTTTCTGATTACGGCTACGCCTCGCACCTTCTGGCGGCGCGCGGAATTCTCAACACCTACCTGGGTGAGTATTACACGCTCGATGGTGATGCCCTTGAAGGCGCGTCGCTCGCAGATCTGGTGGCGGGGACAGACGCTGATCTCGACAAAGAGTTCCGCCTCGCCATCTCGGTCACCGCAGTGCGCATGCGGGCCCTGATCCGTTATGTCCGGGATGATATGCCGCTCGACGATGTCTACGCATCCAAGGATCCGGATGGCGTCGAAAAGATTGAAGAAGTGGTTGCCGCTCTGCACCACGAAGCCGATCTCGCGGCAAAGGCCGCAGACGCATTGGGCATTGGTCCGGTCAGTTTCGGTCCGCCCATGTCCACCAACTAGCAGCGGCGCAAGGGGGAGGGTGCAATGCTGCAGACCTGGCGCTGGTTCGGCCCGCGTGATCTGACCAAACTGGAACATGTCCGCCAGGCGGGCGCGACCGGCATCGTGTCGGCGCTGCATCACGTGACTAGCGGCGCGGTCTGGACGCCGGAGGAAATTGCCAGACGCCAGCAGGAAATCGAAACTTTGCCTGACGGGCGCCCATCTGGCCTGCATTGGGCAGTGGTTGAAAGCCTCGTCGTGTCCGAGGACGTCAAACAGCAAAAGGGCGATTACCGCGCCCATTTCGCCAATTACCGCGAAAGCCTGCACAATCTGAAGCAGGCCGGCATCGACACCATTTGCTACAATTTCATGCCGGTCATCGATTGGACGCGCACCAATCTGCGCTGGCCTTTGCCGTCAGGCGGCACTGCGATGCGCTTCGATTATGTCGAGTTTGCGGCGTTCGACATACATCTGCTGCAACGCCCGGGCGCCAGCGATGACTTCCCGGAAGCGGTTGTTGCCGCGGCCGATGAAATCTTCGCGCGGATGGATGATGCGGACCAAAAGGCACTGATTGACAACGTCGTTGCAGGCCTGCCCGGCGCCAATGAAAACCTCAGCCTGAGTGATGTGCGAGACCTGCTGGCTGCCTACGATAATACGAGCGCGGAGCAGTTGCGCCGGCACCTGACAGATTTCCTCGGCGAGGTCGTTCCGACCGCCGAAGAACTGGGCATGCGCCTCTGCTGCCATCCTGACGATCCGCCATTTGCGTTGCTTGGCCTGCCCCGTATCATGTCGACCAAAGAAGACTATCAGCTTGCACTCGACGCCGTGCCCAGCCCCGCCAATGGCATGACGTTCTGTTCGGGTTCGCTCGGCGCCCGGCCCGACAACGATCTGGTCGATATCGTCCGCACCTTTGCGCCTAAGATCCACTTCGTTCACCTGCGCAACGTGACGCGCCAGTCAGATGAAATTACCGGATCCTTTTTTGAGGACGAGCATCTGTCGGGACAGGCCGACATGGTCGCGATCGTTGCTGAGCTGCTAATCGAGGAAAAACGCCGGCGCGAAGAAGGCCGTGCCGACCATCAGATCCCCATGCGCCCCGATCACGGACAGGACATCGTCGATGATCTGGGCCGTTCGGGGCAGCCAGGATATCCCACAATCGGCCGTCTCAAGGGACTGGCTGAACTGCGCGGGGTCATGGCGGCACTTGCAGCCACCCATCCGAGTCTGGTCTGATCCGGTCATGCCGTCGTCCATCAGCAATCTGCTCGTTACCCGCCGCAGCCTGATCGGCTTTGCCGCGCTCAGTCTGGCCGGCTGCACGACCTATCTGCCCGAGGGCAATACGTCCGCGCCCCAGGTCTCGCCCGCGATTGCGACGGCCAAGATCAACGAGACCCGCAAGGCCTATGGCCGAGAGCCGCTGCGCTTTTCCTCGACCCTGGCTCGTGCAGCCCAGAACCAGGCAAACCTGATGGCCGCGCGCGGTGAGGTTTCGCACACCCTGGGCGGAAGCTTGCGGGAGCGGGTGCGCGCCGTGAACTATACCGGACCGGTCGGTGAAATCATCGCGGCGGGCCAGAACACGCTCGAAAAGGCTATCAAGGGATGGCTCGATTCCCGCGAGCACAACATCATTCTGCTCTCGACCCATTTCAGCGAGTTCGGCCTTGCCGTTGCCCAGGGGCGGGCGCCATACAAGGTCTATTGGGCGATGATCCTTGGCGGTGACGCCGACCGAGGGCTCTAAACCAGGCTAGTGGCGCTGACTGAGCGTGCGCGAGACCGCGTCTTCCCATCCTTTGATCCTGTCGTTGCGTTCCTTGCGGTCCATTTGCGGCGTGAACTGGCGCTCCAGTTGCCACGCCTTTGCAAAATGCCGTTCTGACGGCCAAACGCCCACATGCGCCGCCGCCAACCACGCCGCTCCAAGCGCCGTTGTTTCCAGAATGGTTGGGCGGTCGACCGGCGCGTCGATGATGTCGGCCAGAAACTGCATCGTCCAGTCCGAGGCGACCATGCCGCCGTCAACCCGCAGCACCGTTTCTCCACCAATGTCCTTGGCGTCGCGCTTCATCGCGTCGAGCAGGTCCTTGGTCTGATAGCAGGCCGCCGCCAGCGCCGCCCGTGCCAGCTCGTTGGGTCCGGTATTGCGGGTCAATCCGAAAATCGCGCCGCGCGCCTCCGCATCCCAATAGGGCGCGCCCAATCCAACGAAGGCGGGGACCAGATAGACCTGTTGCGCCGGGTCGGCGCCGGCAGCCATTTCTCCGGTCTGCTCGGCATTGTCGATGATCTTGAGGCCGTCCCGAAGCCACTGGACGGCGGCACCCGCAACGAAAATCGATCCCTCAAGCGCATAGGTCGTCCGGCCATTGATCTTGTAGGCAATCGTCGTCAGCAGCCGGTTTTTCGAGCGCACCAGTTCGTCACCCGTATTGAGCATGGCAAAGCAGCCCGTGCCATAAGTGGACTTCATCATGCCCGGCTCGAAACAGGCTTGCCCGATCGTCGCCGCGTGCTGGTCACCGGCCACACCGCGAATGGCGATCTGCGCGCCAAACAGCTTCTCGTCCGTGATCCCGTAATTGTCGGCGCTCTCCTTGACCACCGGCAGCATTTCGGCCGGCACCTTGAGAATGTCGAGCAATTCCTCGTCCCAGGCCTCGTGTTCGATGTCGAACATCAGCGTGCGGCTGGCATTGGTGATGTCGGTGGCGTGCACGTTGCCGCCGGTCAGCCGCCAGATGAGGAAGGAATCGATCGTGCCAAACGCCAGTTTGCCCTTGCGGGCCCGCTCGCGAATGCCGACGACATGCTCCATCAGCCAGCGCAGTTTCGTGCCCGAAAAATAGGGGTCGAGCAGAAGGCCGGTCTTGCGCGTGAACAGTTTTTCCTTGGCGGCAAGTTTCAGCGTTTCGCACATGCCGGCCGTGCGCCGGTCCTGCCAGACGATAGCATTATAGACAGGCTCGCCGGTCTCCCGGTCCCACACCACCACGGTCTCGCGCTGATTGGTGATCCCGATTGCGGCAACCTGATCCGCGCTGATCCCGCCCTTTTCCATAGCCTCCCGGCAGGTGCTGAGAACCGAGTCCCAGATTTCCTCGGGATTGTGCTCAACCCATCCCGGCTCAGGATAAATCTGAGTGAATTCCTTTTGTGCGACCGAGACGACCTCTTGGTTTTCGTCGAACAGGATGGCACGGCTCGAAGTGGTGCCCTGGTCGATGGCGAGAATGTAGTCGGACATGTCGGCCGCACCCATAGCTTGTGTTGAACGTCGAATTTACCCGATTTTGCCAGCATTTCCAGCGCCGTAGGATCGTTAATATTGACCCGGTTGGCGATCCGTGCGAGTCGGCAATCCCGCCATTGCACCACCCGAACGCATCATGCTCACCGTTCTGAATGTCGTTGCCCCGGTTTTTGCCATCGTGGCCTTCGGCTATCTGATGGTGCGGTTCAAACTCTATCCGGCCTCCGGCGTGCAGGGGCTTTTGACCTTTGTGAACTCTTTCGTCACGCCATTCCTGCTGTTCCGCGCCATGCTGACGGTCGATTTCGGCCATGCCTTTCACCCGGCAAACATCCTGCCGTTCTTTGTCAGCGCCTTCATTGTTTTCGCTCTTGGCATCGCCGGCGGCAGATTTCTGTTCCGCAACCGGCCCGGCGAATCCGTGGCCACGGGCATGATCGGCATGTATTCCAACCTGGTTTTGCTTGGGCTTCCCATCATCAGCCGCGCTTATGGTGATGAAGCGCTCACCATCGCCTTCACCCTGATCGGGCTGCATGCCGCAATCATGATGACGACCGCGCTGATCGTGATGGAAGTCGTGCGCTCTGACGGCAAGGAACTACCTGTCGCCATCCGCGAAGCCCTGTCATCGATTGTCCGCAATCCGCTGCTCATCGGCATCGCCTTTGGGTTCGCCGGTAACATTCTTGGCGTGAAATTGCCCCCGATCGCCGCTGATTTCATTGACATCATGACGCGCGCCATCGTTCCTGTCGCGCTTTTCGGGTTGGGCGGCGCGCTCAACTCCTATTCGCTGAGGGACAATTGGACCGAGGCACTGTTCACCAGCATTCTCAAGCTGATCGTCCATCCGCTCATCGTCTGGACCATCATGGTGCCCATTTTGCGCGTTGATCCCGATCTGGCACGTTATGCGGTGATCATGGCCGCTATGCCGTCTGGCGTGAACGTCTATATCTATGCCAGCTACTACAATCGCTCGGTCGATGTCGCGGCCAATGGAATTCTGATTTCGACAGTGGCTGCGGTTGTCACTGTCTCGGTTTGGTTGGCCGTTCTCGGCTGAGTTTGGAGGACAATTCATGAAACCCGCCGTTCTGATCACCCACAAATTGCTCGATACCTGCGAGACCGCGCTGGATGCGCGTTTCGACACCAGGCGCCTCTATCAGGCGGCCGATCGGGACGCTTTTCTGGCTGAGAACGCCGCGTCGGTGACCGCGATTGCCGGCGGCAATGTTTCCGCCGATCTCATGGACAGATTGCCGAACCTGAAAATGATCTCGAATTTCGGTGTCGGGTATGATTCCATCGACACGGCAGCGGCCAAACAACGCGGCATTTCGGTCACCAATACGCCGGATGTGCTCAACGATGCGATGGCTGAAATCACGATCGGACTGATGGTTGCGCTCAGCCGCAAGATCGTTCCGGCGGACGCCTACACGCGGGCCGGCAAGTGGCCCAGTGGAGCCTATCCGCTTCAGACCGAATTGCGCGGAAAAACCGTCGGCATTGTTGGTCTGGGGCGTATCGGCAAGGAGATCGCTGCCCGCTGCCAGATGATGAAGATGCGCGTGGTCTATTTTGGCCGGCATCAGCAAATGCATCAGCCGTTTGTCTATTACGACAATCTCGTCGACATGGCCCGCGACGCAGATTGGCTCGTCGTTATTACGCCGGGCGGAAAAGAGACCGAACGATTGGTCAGCGCGGATGTGGTTGAGGCGCTGGGGCCGAACGGGTTCCTCTGCAACATGGCGCGCGGTTCCGTTGTAGATGAGCCGGCACTCGTTTCAGCTCTGCAGAACGGGTCGATTGCTGGGGCGGCCCTCGACGTGTTCGAGGATGAACCGAACGTGCCCGAAGCCCTGTTCGGCATGGACAATGTCGTTCTCTCGCCACATCAGGGCAGCGCCACCAATGAAACGCGCAACGCCATGGGCGATCTGGTCGTCGCCAATCTCGATGCCTTCTTTGCCGGCGATCCGTTGCTGACGCCGGTTGTCTGAGCGTTTCCAGGAAAAGTGTGAATCGGTTTTCCGGTTCGGAAACGCGACAAAACAAGGATCTGGATCCAAGGTTTGTTCAAGCAAAACCTGAGTGGCTCTAGGCGTTTCCGCGCTGGCTGCGCTGGATCAGGATCGGGCCAAGCGGAATGGCGATGCCGAGAATGATCAGCCGCCAGGTCTGGTGCGCCGCGATAAAGGCCGTGTCATAGCCAAGCGCCAGACCCAGCGCGCCAATGGCATCGAGCCCGCCCGGTGCCAGGCCCAGCCAGATTTGCCCCAACGGCATATCCATAACCAGTCCAAGTCCGATGGCGATCAGGGCCGTGATCCCGATCATGATCAGCGTCATCACCAATCCTGCGACCAGATCGCGTTTCAGATCCTCGAGAGTCACGCGCGACATGCGTCCGCCGATCTGCGCTCCAATGATAATGAGCCCAATTGCGGCAATGCCCGATGGCAAGACCCCGTGATAGAGCCCGGCCAGTTTCCCGGCCACCGAAACCAGCATCGGCCCGATGACCATGGGTGCTGGAGCGTTTACCCGAGCGAGCAGCAACCCCGAGAGCGCCGCCGCGATGGTCAGGACGACGAGGGTGACAAGATCCATCTCCGCGCGCATATTCGCGACATGTTCGGGCACCAGCCCCAGCGCCATGGCCAGCAACGGCACGAGCAAGGTCAGAAACAGGATTCTGACAGACTGAATGGTCACGACGCGTTTGCCGTCGCCAATCCCGCTGATCGCCATACTCATGACCATCGAAAGGTGACCGGGCACGGAGCAGAGATAGGCCGTTGTCGCATCAAGGCGAAACACGCGCATCATCAGGAAGGTCGTGAACCCGACCATGACCAGCAGCCCGGCGGCCACGCCCAGCATGGAGAAGGGCCATTGTCCGACCAGCGACAGCGTGTCTTCTGAGACGTTCGAGCCAAGCAACAGCCCGACGATCACGAAGGCCACATTGACCAGCCAGCCCGGTAAGCGGGTGTCGAACTTGAGAAAGGATGCGGCCCCCACAATCACAATTCCACCGATGAGCAGCGGAGCTGGAACGCCAAGCCAGAGCGCGATCAGGCCGCCGCAGACCGACAGAAAAAGCGTCAGCGCGACTTTGCGCGCGTCCGTGCCCTGCAACAGGGTTTGAATCAATGCGCGGTTACGCGGCGGGGAGGGCGGTCTCAACCAGTTTCACCCAATAGGAGCACCCGACCGGAATGATCTCGTCGTTGAAATCGTAGGTGTCTTCGTGGAGCATCGGCCCCTGGCCCTGCCCGAGAATAATATATGCCCCGGGCCGCGCCTGCAGCATGTAGGAAAAATCCTCGCCGCCCATCGTCGGATTGACGTCGCGCATGACCTTGTCGTCGCCGACAATCTCCGAGGCGACCCTGGCAGCAAATTCCGTCTGTTCCGCTGCGTTGTAGGTCACCGGATAGCCGCGGCGATAGCGCACGCTGGCCTTGGCGCCGAAACTCGCCGCCATTTGCGTGGCCAGTTCAGTGATGCGCCGTTCCATCAGGTCGCGCACCTTTTCGTCGAGCGTTCTGACCGTGCCGGCCAGTTCGACAACACGCGGAATGACATTGGTCGCCGTGCCGGTTTTGACCACGGTCGTCGACAGCACCGCGTTGGCCAACGGATCGACGTTGCGCGACACGAGCGTTTGCAGCCCGACAATGATCTGCGCGGCGACCACCACAGGATCGACCGTGTTGTGAGGCATTGCGGCGTGCCCGCCAACGCCCTCGACATCGATGAAGAACTCATCCGTCGCGGCCATGATTCCGCCGGGGCGGATGGCAAATTGTCCAGCCGGAAAACCGGGAAAATTGTGCAGACCGTAAACTTCCTGAATGCCGAACTTCTCCATCAGCCCGTCCTTGACCATCTCCGCGCCGCCGCCGCCGCCTTCTTCGGCCGGCTGAAAGATTACGATCGCGGTTCCGTCGAAATTGCGCGTCTCTGCGAGGTATTTGGCCGCGCCGAGCAGCATGGCCGTGTGTCCGTCGTGCCCGCACGCATGCATCTTGCCGTCCACCCGCGAGGCGTAAGGTTTGCCGGTTTTCTCGTGAATGGGCAGAGCGTCCATATCTGCCCTCAACCCGATCACCTTGCCGGAATTGTTGGACTTGCCCCTGATCACCCCGACCACGCCTGTGCGCCCCATGCCGGTGACGATCTCGTCCACTCCGAAACCTTTCAGCATCTCTTCGACTTTGCCGGCGGTTCGTTCCACGTCGAACATCAGTTCCGGGTTGGAATGAAAATCGCGCCGCCATTCGGTAATCTCGTCGTGAAAATCGGCAAATCGATTGATGATGGCCATCACAAATGTCCTTGAAAGCAAATCAGGAAGGTGCCGCGAATGTGGCCCCTGTCCCGCTGCGGGTCAAGCGAGCTCTGAGTGGTTGATGATCCTATTCAAGACCGGTGCGGAACACATCGCCATTGGCCAGCGGAACGGTCAGCACGTCGTCCTGAATGCTGAAATTGCCAAGCGCCGGCACGGGCACGGCGATGCTGCCCACCTTTTTGGCCCGGCCGCCGGCAAAGGAAATCATCAAGAGATTCTGGCGGTCGGAATCGGGAACGATCAGGTCGAGCACGCCATCCTTGTTAGCATCATATGTGGCGAACATTTTCGTTTCGCCTGAGCCGATCTGATGTGTGCTCACCCCGTCAAATGAGGTAATTCGTACCAGCTTTCCGTTGCGAAGGGTCCAGAGCTCCAGCCGTTTGACCAGATGCGGCATCTGCACCAGCGCGATATCAGGCCTGCCTTCACCCGTGAAATCGGCAATCGCCGCCGGGTTCAGCCAGCGATGCGGCTGCCCGATGAATGGTGTTTGCGCCTTGAGCTGCAATTGACCGCTGTCCGTCCCGAATACGGCCAGTGACGCTCCCTTGTTCAAGGAAGTCATGACCACGATCACTTCGTCATGCCCATCGCCGTCAAGATCGGCCAGCCGTGCCAGCCGGTCCTCGAAAACGAATTCGTCTGGCAAAACGAAACTCAGAACCGCGCCGTCCCGCATGCGCACCCGCAACCCGCCTGCTTCGTACGAGCGGCCCAGAACCTTATGATCGTAGCGATTGTTGGGCAAAATCAGCCATGCTTCCGCGATATCCCGCTGCCCTGCCGTGACCTCGGATTCCACCAGCCGCTGCGGATCGTTTGCGGCAGTCTGCGCCTGTGCCAGTGCAGGCCATACCAACAGGGCAGCAATGGCTAAAAACAGACGGATCGGAGATTGGGTGGCGGGCATAGGCAAAGCGCAAAGCTCGGTGTATGAGGGCACGCGAACCTAACCGCATCCAACGCGACCAACAACGGGATCACCGATGTTTGAAACGCTCTCCCAAGCACCCGCCGACAAGATTTTTGAACTCGTGGCCAAGTTCCGCGCCGACACGCGGCCGGAAAAACTCGATCTCGGCATTGGCGTTTACAAGGATCAGGCGGGCAAGACCCCGGTCATGCAGGCGGTGCGCAGGGCCGAACAGATGATCCTCGATGCCCAGACCACCAAGACTTATGTCGGTGTGGCGGGCAATGCCGGCTTTCGCGACGCTGTGCGCGACCTTGTGTTCGGCGATGCTGTTTCGGGCGAGCGTGTTGCTTCGGTTCAAGCACCGGGCGGCACCGGCGCACTTTGGGTTTTGATGAAACTCGTAGATCGGGCCCGTAATGGCGGCCGGGTTCTGATTTCCGATCCCACCTGGCCGAACCATGAGCCGATGCTCGATGGTGCCGGCCTCAAGGTTGAGACCTATCCCTATTTCGATGCGGCGACACGCTCCGTCCGCTTTGACGACATGCTGCAGGCGCTCGACTCGCTGGGTCCGGATGACACCGTTCTGCTTCATGGTTGCTGCCACAACCCCACCGGCGCCAACCTGACGCCTGCCCAGTGGGATGAGGTTGCCGAAAGCCTCAACCGCACCGGCGCGCTGCCGCTCATCGATCTGGCCTACCAGGGGTTCGGCGATGGGCTTGAAGACGATGTCTACGGCGTCCGCAAGGTTGCCGCGACCTGTGACGAGATGCTGCTCGCCTTTTCGGCTTCCAAGAATTTCGGCCTTTATCGCGAGCGGGCCGGCGTCAGCTTTGCCGTCGCCCGCGACAAGGCGTCTGCGGGAATCGTTGGCTCTCAGATGGGCAACATCATTCGTTCCGCCTGGTCGCAAAGCCCGGATCACGGCGCCGAGGTGGTTCGTCTGATCCTGACCGATCCCGATCTGCGCAAGGATTGGGAAGACGAACTGACCGAAATGCGCGAGACCATGCTCGAAAACCGCAAAGAGCTCGCGGCGGCCCTGCGCAAGGCCTCCAATTCCGGCGAGTTCGATTTCATCGCCGATCATCGCGGCATGTTCTCGCTTATCGGCATCAGCCCGGACGCGGTGACCGCGTTGCGCGAGAACAAGGCCATCTACCTGATTGGCGATAGCCGCATGAACGTTGCCGGCCTGCCGCAGGACGGCATGGACCAGCTCGCAGAATCCATCATCGCGGTCACCCGCACCTGATCGTCCGAGAGCCTTGCCTCCTGACGTCAGGCTGATAAACAGAACCCAAAGCATCAATGCGCGGCCTTTTGACGCGCCAAGGAGTGGAAAATGAAGTTCTTCGTGGACACTGCGGAAGTCGAGGACATCCGTGAACTGATGGAAACCGGGCTGCTCGATGGGGTGACGACCAACCCTTCGCTTATTGCCAAATCGGGTCGCAATTTCCTCGATGTCGTCAAGGAAATCTGCGGCATCGTCCCCGGTCCCGTCTCCGCCGAAGTGGCCGCGACTGACCTGGCTGGCATGATCGCCGAGGGCGAGCATCTGGCTTCGCTGGCAGAGAATGTCGTCGTCAAATTGCCGCTAACCTGGGACGGCCTCAAGGCCTGCCGCCACATGACCACCAAGGGCATTAAGACCAACGTTACTCTGTGTTTTTCGGCCAATCAGGCGCTGCTCGCCGCCAAAGCCGGCGCGACCTACATCTCGCCCTTCATCGGCCGGCTCGATGACGTCAATCTCAACGGCATGCAGCTGATCGAGGACATTCGCGTCATCTACGACAATTATGCCTATGCGACCGAAATCCTGGCGGCCTCCATCCGTGGTGTGAACCATGTGTCCGATGCGGCGATTGCCGGTGCGGACGTGGCAACCATCCCGCCTGACGTGATCCGCAAGCTGGTCAATCACCCGCTCACCGACAAGGGTCTTGCCGCTTTTGTCGCCGATTGGAAAAAGACGGGTCAGACCATCCTTTAAAACCTGCAGAAAAGATTTATGTTCCGGGGCGGACGTCGTGTCCGCCCCGTCTGTTTCCGGAAGTCAAAAATGGCCAATCAACAACTCGCCCAGTCCGTCAAAGCCGCCCTGAAGAGCGTCGAAATTCCCGGAGGAGGCAGCTTGGCCGACTACCCGGGCCTGAGTGAGGTTATTGTCACGCCTTCGGCGGTCGCCTTCGCGATTTCAGTCGAACCCGGAATGGAAGGCGCGTTCGGACCGGTCCGTGCCGCCGCGACCGAGGCTGCCCAAGCGGCCGCCGAGGGCCGCAAGGTTCTGGTCTCGATAACGGCCGATCGCGAACCCGGCGGCGCCCAGCAGCAGGCGGCACCGCAGACGCGGCAGGCGCCACCCGCCAAGCAGGAGGTCAAATCCGTCAAGAACATCATCGCCGTTGCTTCGGGCAAGGGCGGCGTCGGCAAGTCCACCTGTTCGATCAATCTCGCACTGGCACTGGCGAAACGTGGCCTCAAGGTCGGCGTGCTCGATGCCGATATCTATGGCCCGTCCGTGCCACGCCTGCTCGGCATCGAGGGCCGACCCGCCATTCGCGAAGACGAGATGTTCGATCCTTACGAGGCCTTCGGGATCAAGGCCATGTCGATCGGCACCATGGTGCAGGGCGATCAATCGGTCGCCTGGCGCGGTCCGATGGCCAGCTCGGCCCTTCGCCAATTGCTGCTCGAGACCAATTGGGGCGGGCTTGACGTGCTGATCGTCGACATGCCGCCGGGCACTGGCGACATCCAGATCACGCTGGGTCAGCAGATCGGACTGGCCGGCGCAGTGATTGTTTCGACGCCGCAGGATCTCTCGCTGATCGATGCCCGCAAGGCCATCGACATGTTCAAGCGCATGAACATTCCGATTCTCGGCATGATCGAGAACATGAGCTATTTCATCGCGCCGGATACCGGCAACCGCTACGACATTTTCGGCCATGGCGGTGCTCGAGAAGATGCGGCGAGGGCGGGCTACCCGTTCCTTGGCGAAGTTCCCATTCACGGCTCGATCCGCGAACAGTCCGACAAGGGTGAGCCCGTCGTGGCCAGCATGCCGGATGGTCCCGAAGCGCAGGCATTCCTTGAAATCGCGGACCGGCTTCTGGCGAAAAACAAGCTCAACTGATCGCATTTGCATTCAGCTCTTACGATCAGCCACGCAACAAATGTAATCGATTGCAGAAATTCGCAGCGCCTGCTAGACTGGTCATGTAGGCGGACGCAAAATCATCATATCAACCAAGTGCGCTCGGCTGTCCGGGGGAAAAACAATGTTCAGCATGTCACGTGAGGCTTTCGGGCCGGAATTCGTGTTTGGCACCGCCACCGCGTCCTATCAGATCGAAGGCGGGCAGACCGATGGGCGGGGCACCTGCATCTGGGACACATTTTCCGCCACTCCAGGCAACGTCAAAGGTGGCGAAACCGGCAAGATCGCGTGCGATCACTATAATCGCTGGCCCGAAGACCTCGAGCTCATCCAGCGCGGGGGCTTTAACGGCTATCGTTTCTCGTTCGCGTGGCCGCGCCTGATTCCCGAGGGGACCGGGGCCATCAACCAGCCCGGCATCGATTTCTACGACCGGCTGATTGACGGCATGCTCGAGCGCGGCATCCAGCCCTTTGCCACGCTTTATCATTGGGACCTGCCGTCGACGCTTCAGGATCGCGGCGGCTGGATGAACCGCGACATCGCCAATTGGTTTGCCGACTACGCTGTGCTGATCCAGCAGAAATTCGGTGACCGGCTCAAGGCGATCGCAACGATCAACGAACCCTGGTGCGTTGCTTTCCTCAGCCATTATCTCGGTGTGCACGCCCCTGGCTATCGCGATATTCGCGCGGCAGCCCGCGCCATGCACCACGTGCTGTTTGCCCATGGCACTGCCATAAAGGCGCTACGCGCCGAAGGTGCCTCAAACCTGGGCATCGTGCTCAATCTGCAGAAGTGCGAGCCGGCCAGCCAGAGCGACGAAGACAAGGCCGCCAGCCACCTGTTCGACGGTGTCTTCAACCGTTGGTATCTCGACGGTGTTTTCCGAGGCATCTACCCGCAGGACGTTCTCGATCTGCTCAAGCCGCACATGCCCAAAGGGTTCGAAGCGGATATGGGCGTCGTGTCCGCACCGCTTGATTGGGTCGGCATCAACTATTATTCACGCTCGCTACTGGCACACGATCCCGAAAACCCCTCATTTCCCGTCAAGTCGGTTGATGGCCCGCTGGAAAAAACCGACATCGGCTGGGAGATTTACCCGCAGGGTCTCGAAGACCTGTTGGTACGCGTTGCCAGGGAATATACGAGCGGACCGATCTACGTGACCGAAAATGGCATGGCCGAAGTCGACGAGGTCGAGGATTCACGCCGCGTCGACTATTATGATGCGCACCTGAAGGCGCTCCTCAAGGCAAAAGAGCAGGGCGCCAATATGCGTGGCTATTTTGCCTGGTCGTTGCTCGACAATTACGAATGGGCCGAAGGTTATTCCAAACGCTTCGGTCTGGTTCGGGTCGACTACGAGACACAAAAACGCACGCCCAAGGCCAGCTACCGGGCCTTTCAGGGCATGCTGCACAACGGCTAGTTCAAGCGCGATCTGTTGTTGGCCGGCTCGTAGCTCGGGACATTGTCGCTGGGCGCCATGACGGCGGCATCGGCTTTCGACATGTCGAGATCGTCCCCCAGACTGAACTGATAGGGCACGAGGGTCTGGATGGGTTCGTCCGGCCGTTCGCAAAGACTCATCAATGTCGAGGCGATGAGTTTTCCAGCTTCGCGCAACGACGAGCGGGCGAAAGTGAATCGGCCTTCGTACTGGCTGGCGTCGAGATAGTGCAACTGGTCGTCCATGGTTGCCACGCAGATATTGCGCCCGGCCTCGCGACCCAGTTCACTCAGCGTTGCCTGGCCCTCGATGGCCATCAGCACGGACGAGTAAACGATTGCGGTGACATTATTGTCCGCCAGCGCTGCCCGGGTCAGGTTTTGCCCCGAAAGCCCCATCGGGTGTCGTGAACCGTGAATCGTGACGCTTTCGGGCGGCAGCCCCAGATCGCGCAAGGCGTGACGCACGCCGATCCGCCTTTGTGCCGCAAAGGTGAACCGTTCATCGCCATTGATGAAGGCGATATTCCGGTGGCCGTTCGCGGCCAGCAAGTGAATCAGCCGGTAGAAAATGCCGGCATTGTCGATATCCACCCAACTGAATTCCTCGTGGCGCTCCGTGCGGCCGTGCACGCAAAAAGCGGCACCATGTTCGAGCAGAAAGTCGATGCGCGGGTCGCCTGGGCGTGGCAGATCGACGATGAAACCGTCGACGCTGTTGTCGCGGACATAACGGTCATAAGCGAGAATCTGGCTTTCTGAGGCTTCGCCGGTCATCATGATGTCGTAGTGTTTTTCGCGCGCCGTGTGCAACACGCCGCCCATAACCTCAACGAAATGCGGATCAAGCACTTTTTCGTCAACCGCTGACTGGATCCAGCCCAGACAATTGGTGCGTTGGGTAACCAGCCGCTGGGCATTGCGATTTGGCCGGTAGCCAAGTTCCTCGGCGCGATCCTTCACACGGGTACGCGTAGCTTCGCCCACATCGTCGTGCCCGTTCAGCGCCCTCGAGATCGTCGTGATCGACAGATCGAGGTCGCGCGCCAGATCGCGAATTGTTACTCGCCGGCGGCTCTCGGCCAGCCGGAAACGGCTTGTTTCGTTCATTTCCCCCTCACTGGCTTTGTGTTGCGGCACAAGACGCGACGCTCCACTCTCCCTTGCCAGCAAAATCGTTTGCATCGAATATTCGACAGCGATAAGCCAAACTAAAACGTTTCGGACAATCCGTCGAGGCGGAAACGTTCAGCCGCAAAAAGCCGATGTGCAAAAGGCGGGTGCGGCGGCCGGAAGTCCGGATGGTGCGGACAAAAAGAGGAGGCGTATCCCATGTTCAACATGGCTCCATCAACGCAGGTGCATCCCGACCAGATGCGGACCGGCGACCCTGACTGGTGGCGCGGTGGCGTTATCTATCAGATTTATCCCCGCTCGTTTCAGGATCATACCGGAGACGGGATTGGCGACCTGCCGGGGATCACGGAACGTTTGCCCTATGTGTCCGATCTCGGGGTCGATGCCATCTGGCTGTCGCCGTTCTTCACCTCGCCGATGAAGGATTTCGGCTACGACGTTTCCAATTATCGCGACGTCGATCCCAGTTTCGGCACGATCGAGGATTTCGATCGTCTGGTGCAACGTGCGCACGAACTGGGGTTGCGCGTCATCATCGATCAGGTGATCTCGCATTCCTCGGACGAACATCCCTGGTTCGCCGAAAGCCGGCGGTCCCGGGACAATGCCCGAGCCGACTGGTACGTGTGGGCCGACCCCAAGGATGACGGAACCGCACCAAACAACTGGCTGTCGATTTTCGGTGGATCGGCCTGGCATTGGGATGCGCGGCGGAAACAATATTATCTGCACAATTTCCTGTCGTCTCAGCCCGATCTCAACTTCCACAATCCCAAGGTTCAGGAAGCCCTGCTGGATGAAATGCGCTTCTGGCTGGAGCGCGGCGTGGACGGTTTCCGGCTCGATACCGTCAACTTTTATTTCCACGCGCAAAGTCTGATGGACAATCCGGCACTGCCCAAGGATCAGATCAACACCTCGACTGCGCCGGACGTGAACCCGTACAATTTTCAAAGTCACCGTTATGACAAGTCGCAGCCGGAAAACCTCGATTTTCTGGCGCGTCTGAGGAGCCTTCTCGACGAGTTTCCCGGCACCACCAGCGTGGGCGAAGTCGGCGACGCGGAACGCCAGGTCGAAATCATGGCCGCCTACACCTCGGGCAAAAGCCGCCTGCACATGGCCTATACGTTCGATTATCTGGGCGGCGTCTTCACCGCGGAACACTTTGCCGAGGCGATCGAGGCCGTCAATCAGATGGCCGACAGCTGGCAGTGCCTGGCTTTTTCCAACCACGACGTCATGCGCCACATTTCGCGCTGGTCGCCAGCCGGGCGCGAGGATCAGTTTGCCCGCTTTGCCGCGATGATTCTGCTGACCATGCGCGGCTCGGTCTGCCTTTATCAGGGCGAGGAGCTTGCGCTCCCCGAGGCCGAAATCTCCTTTGAAGATGTCGTTGACCCTTATGGCCGCGAATTCTGGCCAGAATACAAGGGCCGCGATGGATGCCGCACGCCCATGGTCTGGCAGTCGAATGCGCATCTGGGAGGCTTCACCTCGGCGCCCCGGGCGTGGCTGCCGGTCCCGGCCAATCACATCGACCATGCCGTTGATCTGCAATTGCATGGCGAGCAGGAAAGCGTGCTCGACTTCTATCGCGGATTTCTTGCCTTCCGCAAAGCCCATGCCGCCTTGATCAAGGGCACGATCGAGGTGATCTCCTCCACCAACAATGTGTTGGCCTTCGTGCGCGAAGAGGGAGACCAGAAAATCGTCTGCGCGTTCAATATGGGCTTTGAGGAGGATGCCGTATTTGCGGCGCCTGCGGGCATGCGTCTCGAGGCCATGGACGCGCCCGGTTCACAGAACATTGAGGACGACGGGACGGTTTTGCTGATGCCGCTGACCGGTTTTATCGGGACATTGACTGCGGCGTGACTGCGGCGGCCCGTGCGGCGCTGCGTTCGGCATTATGCGTCAGTATGATCACCGGTACGATGCCGACCAGCATGATCATCAGTGCGCCGAGCGCGCCTTGCTCGATCTGTCCGCGTGTGGCCAGGTCATGGACATAAATGGCCACGGTCTCTATGCCGAACGGTCTCAGGACCATCGTTGCCGAAAGCTCTTTCATCACCTCGATGAAGACAAGCGCCATGGCGGTCAGGATGGCGGGGCTGACCAGCGGCAATAATATGTGACGAAGCGTGCCCAGACGTGATTGTCCATAAACCATCGCCGCCAGATCGAGGTTTGGCGAAATCTTGGACAACGCACCGTCGATCGTGCCTTCCGCCATCGCCATGAATCTGACGGCATAAGCATAGATCAGCGTCGCGCCGCTGCCGGTGATCAACAGGCCCGTAGCGACGCCGAACCAATCGCGCATGGCACCATCGACCAGATTGTCGACATAGGCGAGCGGCAACAGGAGGCCAATGGCCAGAACCGTACCCGGCACGGCATAGCCGACCGATGCGACACGGACCGTCAGCCGCATGCGCTTCGTGCCCTCAAGACGTACGGAATAGGCGAGGTAAAGCGCAATGCCCGCCGTCACCAGCGCGGCGGTGACCGACAGGAACACGCTGGTGCCCACCGCATCGATCAGTTGCGGGTCAAGGCCGTGAGACAAATACCGCAGGGCGTAGGTGCCCAGCGTGAAGAATGGCACGCCGAAGCCCAACAGAATAGGCAGGGCGCAGGCCACCAGGGCCATGATCGCGCGCGGACGCGCGAGACCCATGCGCTCGAACGGCTCACGGCCTGAAGGCGCCGGTCCCGCATGCAATTGCCCAACCCGTGCCCGCCGTTCCGCCCAGATCAAAAACCCCACGGCCGCCAACAGTACCAGAGCAAGCTGCGACGCGCCGGCCAGATTGCTTTGATTGGCCCATAGTGTGAAGACCGAAAGGGTCAACGTCTGTACGCCGAGATATTGAATGGCACCGATATCATTTAGCGCTTCCATCAAAGCCAGAATGATCCCTAGCGCCAGGGCGGGCCGCGCCAGCGGTAGCAATACCTGAAAGAAGATGCGGCTTTGCGAAGCACCCAGAATCTCAGCGGCTTCCGTCGCCCGCCGAGCCTGAAGCTGAAAGAGCGTTCTAAGCGACAGGTAAACGTAAGGATAGAGCACAAGCCCAAGCACAAGCACGGCGCCGGGCAGGCTGCGGATGTCGGGAAACCAATAGTCCCGGGCCAGCGTGAACCCGCCGATCTGGCGAACCAGACCTTGCACCGGGCCGGTAAAAGCAAAGAACTCGGAAAACGCATAGGCGCTGATGTAGGTCGGGACCGCGAGCGGCAGCACCAGAAGCCAGGCGATGGTGCGGCGGAACGGGAACTCGAAAAAACTGACCAGCCAGGCGCTGATCGCGCCGATCGATCCGGAAACCAGACTGACCCCAACCAGAAGTAGCGCCGTTGTCCAGGCCGAACGCGGCAGCACGTTGGTCGCGACCCGGATGAAATCATCCGGTGACCCGCTGAAAGCCAGGACCAGGATCGCGACGATGGGCAGAGAAACCAGACCCGCCACGACAAATGCGCCCGCGCGCCATCCGCCAAATGAAAAGACGGAAGCGCGCGGAGCCGGAACGCTTTGTGTGGCGCTAATTGTCAAAGCCCACCCGGTCGACCAGTTCGGAGGCCAGATCGCGATATTTCGCGACCTCTTCAAGTGGCAGACTGTCCGGTATTAGTGTCCCGAACGATTTGACGATCTCGTTGACCGTAGAATTGGGCGATAGCGGATATTCGAACACCTGGTTCGAATAGATGGCCTGCGCGTCGGGGCTGGCCAGAAATTCCATCAGCTTGCGGGCGTTTTCAGGGTTCGGTGAATTCTTGGCCATTGCCATGCCGGAAATATTCACATGCGTGCCGCGGTCATTGGCGTTGGGAAAGAGGATCTTGATCGCCGCCGCCCAGTCTTTCTGTTCGGCGTTTTCCTCGTTGGTCAACATCAGGCCGACATAATAGGTGTTGCCCAGCGCGATGTCGCACTCGCCTGCATAAATGGCCTGCGCTTGCTGCCGGTCATTGCCGGTGGGCGGATGCGCCAGATTGGCCTTCACACCCTCGAGCCAGTTCTGCGTATATTCCTCGCCATGATGAGCGATCATCGAGGCGAAGAGCGCGATATTGTAATGGTGCTGGCCCGAGCGCGTGCACAACCGCCCGCGCCACTTGGGATCTGCCAGATCCTCATAGGTGATTTCGGTGTCGGGCACCCGGTCTTTTGAGGCATAGACCACGCGTGCGCGCATCGTCAGGCCGAACCATTCATCATCGCTGTCGCGATATTGCGGCGGAATATGCTCGTCGAGCACCTCATCGCGAACAGGCTGGGTAACCCCGCCATCCTTGAGTTCGACAAGACGGCCTATATCCGTCGTCAGGAAAATGTCCGCCGGGGAATTTCGGCCCTCAGCCTTCACCCGCTCCAGCATGCCGTCGCTGAAATTCAGAATCTGGGTCTGGATCCCTGTTTCTTCAGTGAAGGCTTCGAGCAGTGGCACGAACAGGCCAGGCTCGCGGTAGGAGTAGATGTTGACGACCCCGTCGGCCGCCGCAGGATTGGCCGCCAAACCGGCAACCGCGCCAGCCAGCATGGCCAGCACAAATTTTGTACGCGACATAGAGTTCTCCGTTAGACGAGGGATTCAAGGTCCCAGGCAACCCGGCCCTTTTAGCCGCTCACCGGACCAAGTCAAGAATAAGTGAAATTTCAATGAGTTAGAAAGAGGTCGGCAGTTTAGAAAGGTTCAAAACTGCGCCGTGAAAACCAAGCCATTTCAGCCCGGTAGCCAACCCGTTAGTTGGCGCTGTCTGCGACAATCAGTGCATGCGGGATTTCAAGCGTCATCAGCGTTCCGGTTCCGCTGGCCGGGCTGACGTTGAGGGAACAGGAATTGACCGCCAGCAGAGAACGGGTCAGCGCCAGCCCCATACTCGATTTCAGCGGCACCATTTCTTCCATGCGTTTGCCCGCCTCTTCCCGGAAAACTGAAAAGCGGTCGGCCAGCTCATCATGTGCCGTGCCGGAATCGCGAACATGGACGGCGATGGATCCGTCGTCCACATATTGTGCCGACAGAATGACCTTGCCGCCCGTGACGGACTGGTCGATCGCGCTGGCGAGCACGTTGAGCAGAGCTTTGCGCATTGATTGGCGGTCGGCGCTGATCTTCGGCAGTTTCTCTGAAACGGCGCTGCGCACGAAGACTTGCCGCACCGACGCCTGATGCCGGACCTTGGCCTCACATTCGTCGAGCAACTCACCAAGCGCGAAAGTCTCGGCTTCGGATGAATAATGTCCCGCCTCGAGCTGGGAATATTCATCCAACTCGTCGATCAGAGTCTCGATGTCACGCCCTGCGGCGCTGATATCGCGCGCATAGTCGACGTAGCGCTCGTTGCCCGCGGGCCCGAACGCCTCAGTCTCGATCAGCTGTGAAAAGCCGGTGATCGTGTTGAGCGGACGGCGGATGCCGCGGCTCAGCCGGTTCAGCAGGGCCGCGTCTGGCCGCCCGGTCTGGCCGTGCGGGTCAATTGCAGGTTCGGAAACGACCAGCTGATGTGTCACGGTTCCCGATGGGCTGGGCAGGGTCAGCAAATGGGCCTTCGCGCCGCCGATCATCTCGAGAGGCAGGACTTGCGGTTCCTCAGGAGGCAGATCGGCCACGCGCGTCATGTGATCGCTCAAATGTTCCGCATCCGCTTGCTTGACGAACAGGGCGAGCGGCCGGCCGGCCATCACGCGTTCAGGGTGCCCGATAATCCCGACGATCCGCGTATCAACGTTAACGATGGTGCCATTTTCATCAATGATTGCGAGGCCTTCGCCGCGAGCAGCGCTGAGCGCCTTGATCAGCAAAGCTGATTGATCGTGTGCCCCGTTTTGCGGCAGCTCTTCCAGCCTGATTGCGCTTTGCGCCGTCAGTACTAATGCCGGGGCCGTCTGCCATGTCATGCTGCTGAGCCGGGCGTCGACGCGAACAGGAATGCCGTCCGCCGAAATCAGTTGCAGGACCGGTCCGGCTTCCGTGTCACCCTCATCATGGTGTGGAAAGATTCGCCCAAGACCCAAAGCGCGCAGAGAATCGACCGAATCGCAGCCGACAAGCTGCGTGAAGGCGCGATTGGCAAACAGAATGTCCTGATCGCGGAAGATCAGAACCCCGATGGGCAAGCGGTTGAGGATCACGAGATCGCCGTCAAGTGCGACGGGTGTTGCGGCGCGTGCCGGGGCCACTGCCTTTGGAAGCGCCATCGCCTCGGCGTCGGCGTTGTCTCCCGACACACGCTCGTTCAGGATTTTGGCCAGCTCGTCAAAATTGTAGCGCGCAACCTTGTCGACATCGGCCTTTGTCTCGGGGTCGGGCTGCAAAGCCGCCGAGCCGGACCGATCTTCGTGGTCCGGAACAGGGGCTGAGCCGCTAGATCCTGCTCCGGCGAGTCCCGACCCGGCAAGTCCCGCCCCGGCAAGTCCCGCCCCGGCAAGTCCTGCACCGATCGCCGACATGCCCGCGGCAACCAGTCCCGCTTCGTTTTCGCTTTCGATGCTCTCGTCAGCTTCAACGCCATCAGACTCAATGGCCGCTGAGGTTCCTTCGGAGTGAAGCATGTTTTCGGCACGCCGAACCGGCCCGATTCCGATAACTTTCCAGATGTCTGGCTTCGCTTCAGGCTCCGGCTCGGGGGCCGCAGTTTCACGCACGAATGGAAGATCATCAACGACGACCGCGTGTTCGGCGCTGTCTGTTTTCGCGCTTTCTTCGGCTTCAACTGCAGCGGGTTCCGCGCGGTCTGCCTCTATGAAGGCCTCAACTGTCTCATCTTCATCGTGCGCAGGCTCCTGAATCACATTTTCGGCCGCGTTTTCAGGTTCGGCCTCAAGGCTTTCGAACTCATGCGCTCCGCCATTCCCAAGCGCCGCCAGTTCATCGGGAAGTTCTTCGTCTTCGGGACCCAGCGGCGTGTAAAGCGTCGACGTGCTCTCGAATTGCGAAATCAGCCGGCTGAGACTTCCGCTGCCTTCTTCCGGCGCTGGCTCGTCATGCCATTCCGGCTCATTCTCTTCGGCAATGTCGGTCAAATGCTCTTGTGGCAAATGTTCTTGTGGAATGTGTTCTTCCCGGTTTTCTTCCGCGTCCGGCCAGTCTTCATGTAGGTCCCGTTCCGGCTCCGCCGCTTCCGCGCGCTCGTCCGGCTCCGCGGCAAGGACCAGGAGACGCAAACCCGATCCGATGTCGGAGCTCTCCCACATGGCGGCATCGTGGATATTATGCTGAGACGCCAGATCAAGCGCACGTTCGGAACCGCCAAGAATGCGTCCGCGCTCGTTAACGATGACATGCGCGATATGTTGCGGGAGCAGGGCATAATTCTGCGGGGCCAGGACGTCGCGATGAACGAACAGGGCCTCTTCAATTGGGTCGACGCTCACGACAAGAAGAGCGGACTCGCCATTCTGGAGTTCGATTGGCGCGCAGGAACAGGTCAGTGAAACCGGGTGCCCACAGGCCACGAAGGGAATCCGCGAACGGCTGGCAGCGCCGAAAAGGCCAAGCCGCAATTGGCGTTTGATCTGTCCGGAAATGGGCGCGAAATCGGCCTCGTCACAATAGGATTGCGCCAGAAGCCGCGCCGCGTCATTGGCCCAGAGCGGTTGATCGCCGTCACGCGGCCAAAGCCACGCGGGGCGCTGATCATCCACAAGCCCAAGGAGCTTTTGGCCGGCCGGTGATGTGAACCAACTCGCATACATGAACACAACTCACGCGCCGGGGCGGTATCTCTCTGATTGTGAAACCCGCATCGACGGCAGGGCAGAAGTTTTACAGTTCGTTAAGTATAGACCATGGCGCGAAGAGGTCCAGTAATCGGCCATTTTCAGGTGCTTTCTTGCGTTTTGATGGTTAAGACAGGGTGGCGCATTTCGGTCTTGTCAGCGTAGCCTTCACGACATATGTTCCGCGCCATTCCGGGCCGCCTTAGCTCAGTTGGTTAGAGCGCTAGATTGTGGATCTAGAGGTCCCCCGTTCGATCCGGGGAGGCGGTACCACTCCATTACATCACCACGACCTTGGTCCCGACGCCCACCCGGCTATAGAGATCGATCACGTCCTGATTGGTCATGCGGATGCAGCCGGACGAAACGTTTTGCCCGATCGTCCAGGGCTGGTTGGTGCCGTGAATGCGATAAAGGGTCGAACCGATATAAAGCGCGCGCGCGCCCAGCGGATTGTCCGCCCCGCCCTCCATATATTCGGGAAGCCCCGGCTGGCGCTGACGCATTTCGGCGGGCGGCGTCCAGCCCGGCCATTCGCGCTTGGCGGTGACATTGTGGGTGCCGGACCATTCGAAACCATCTCGGGCAACCCCGATCCCGTAGCGCATGGCCCATCCATTTCCGAGAACCAGATAGAGAAAATGCGCACCGGTATCGACCACGATCGTTCCCGGACGCTCACTGGTCCGGTAGGGCGACAATTGCCTCAGAAAACGCGGGTCGGACGTGGCATTGACCCGAAGCTCGAGACCGTTGCCGGGTGTCCCGGTCGTGATTGTCATCCCCGCGGGAGGGGGAAAAGCAATCTGGGCTGGTGCCGCATAGGCGGCCGGAGCAAGGATTGGCAGGGCAAGACCTAAAGCAACGGCCCGCGCCAGGATATTTCGGATACGCATTGTTCTCCCTCACGCAAAACAAATCAGGAGTCGTGGTGACTCAATGGTGCATTGAAGTGGAGAATTTTGCGTGAAACAGCGTGGTTAACGCTTCACCAATCACAATGGTAAACGTAATCTGAACCGCTCTTCCCGCTCAGGTTTGGCGCGGCGTGCCTACAAAAAGACCTGGTCTTCGTCGTCTTCTTCACTGGCTGCAAGCGGCACGTTGGCAGATCCCGCGGCGGTGTCGTGATCGCGCAAAGCAGCCCAGATGGTTCTCAGCAGGGCATTGTCGTCATGCGGCTTGACCAGCACATGTTGCAGACCGAGCCCCCGGATGCGCTTCACGTTTTCACTGGTGGCGTAGGCGGTGCAAATCACCACCGGCACATCGTGCCCCAATTGCCGCATCAGCCGGATAAACCCGGCGCCGTTGATCTCGGGCATGTACCAGTCGACCAACGCGATATCGGCTTTTTCTTTGGTCAGAAAAGCGATGGCCTCTAGCGCATCCGGCACGCCGACCGCGCGTCCGATGCCGAGCTTTTCCAGACTTGTCGACAAGAGAATTCGCCCATAATCATTGTCGTCGACAATGAGAACGGTCAGGTCCTCGGGTGCCCGCATGCCAATTTTCCATCCCTTTGTCGCTCCGCGCTGCGACATTACCCCGGTGAGTGGCAACCCGTCTTCAAATGGAGATTGGTCTCGAAGTCAAGCAGTCCAGTCGCGGAGGCAGCGGTGATCGCGCCCGGGGGAGCCTGCCCCTGGGCAACAAGCGACCCGCTCTATGTCGGCTATCACGAAAACGAGTGGGGCCGCCCGGTTACAAGCGATGTGCGCCTGTTTGAAAAACTCTGCCTCGAAGGCTTTCAGTCGGGCCTCAGCTGGATCACGATCCTGCGCAAGCGCGAGAACTTCCGCGAGGCCTTCGCCGGCTTCGATTTCAACAAGGTCGCACGGTTTGACGAAGACGACGTCGCGCGCCTTTTGCAGAATGCCGGTATTATCCGGCATGAGGGAAAGATCCGGGCAACGATCGCGAACGCGCGGGCTCTGCTCGAACTGCTTAGGGAATTCAATTCCTTTGCGGCCTATGTCTGGCGGTTCGAACCGGGCGCCGAAGAGCGCCCTGCGGATTTCTCCTGGGAAAGCCTGAAAACGATCACGACTTGCGACAGTGCCGTGCGGCTGTCTAGGGACCTCAAGAAGCGCGGCTTCCGGTTTGTCGGCCCCACGACCTGTTACGCCTTCATGCAGGCCATGGGTATGGTCAATGATCACATTGATACCTGCTCTTGCCGCACGGAGGTCGAAGTGCTGCGCAAGGCTCTGGTGCGGCCCCTCTGAGGCCACGCTCAGAACCTCCCAAAAAAACTTGAACCGGATTCTGTCCTCCGGCGTCCAACGGTCACAAGCCGCAATCGATGGATGCGGCAGGCACCAGCCAGGAGACAGACCAATGACCAGATTGATCGCAAAACTCGCAGTCGCCACGCTCGTCGCCTGCACGGCTTCGTCCAGCTTCGCGGCACCGCTTTTCCAGATTGGCAAGCAGTTCAGCCCGCAATCAAACATTCTGATCCATGTTCAGACCCCGCAGATCGACCCCAGCATTCTGCGCCCGGTCGCATGCCCCGACCTCGAAGTCAGCGCCAGCCAGTTTGAAAATGCCGATGGCACTATCCAGGTCCGGATCAACCTCACGAACATTTCAAGCGCCGACTACGTTTCCGACCCCTCCCAGCAGATGTTGGTAATCCAGGGTCAGAATGGCGGCCATTCCGGCACCATGCGCTTTGCCGAGCTGGCCAGCGGACGCTTTATCCAGTGGAACGATACGTTCCATCCCTTTGAATTCCCGGCCACCTACCACGCCTATGTGGCTTTTGGTCCCGACATCCGTACCGACGGCAATCCGCAGAATGACGATTGCCTGGCCTCGAATAATCAGGCGTCGCTCACCACCGCCCGCTAAACGCCTGATGGGCGGGTGGCGCCCCCGAACTCCTCCACCCGCCCGCCTCTTTTTGACTACCCGACTGACCTCCCAACTGACCTCCCTTGCAAAACTTCCCCGGCTTCGGCCGGGGGTTTTTTTTGATGTCGCGGGTGGACAATCCGTGACTCTACATGGGCCGCTTCACGCGCATGGAAGCAGACGTCCGGATCGGAATTCCGGTGGAAGGCTACGATCCCCGCAACAGACTCCTGCACGGCGGATCGAGAGCGTGCGCCAGTCCCTTCGACTTCGATCTGATGGAGCCCCAACGCCCCTTCGCTGTTGCGCCTGTCCCGGTGTTCGCATTCACTCCCAAAGAACCGGCCCGATAGAGCCAACGCCAGACTGTCCTGCAGAACATTGCGCCGTGCCACTTTTGCTCCCATCGGGATGGAGTCGCGACATTCAGTACCAAGTTTATGGTATGTACAGGCCGTCTTCGTCTTGACTAACTTGGCGATCCATACACTCGGTTCGGGTTGCCCTGGTTCCGGTGAATCCCTGAGGGGTTCCAAGCAGGTTTGCCCGCCGGAACGGGAGAACCCGGTGCGCCGCCAATGTCGCATGCATTTCCGTAACGAAACCGCCAGCCGGC
This sequence comes from Hyphomicrobiaceae bacterium, assembly GCA_020638065.1. Classification (GTDB taxonomy): domain Bacteria; phylum Pseudomonadota; class Alphaproteobacteria; order Rhizobiales; family Devosiaceae; genus JACKJF01. The sequence goes on from JACKJG010000003.1 coordinate 114,862, forward strand.
CCCTGTCGGGACGGACGTCGGTTCTGGCTTGGCCGAGCAGCAGTACCGACCCCACTCTCACGAAAGGCTGACGTCGATGGCGAACAAGACCGGCACCTCGGGTAATGACACGATTAATGGCACAAACGGCCCTGACAATTTGTCGGGTTTGGCCGGAAACGACACGATCTATGGCCGTGGCGGAAATGACTGGATTATCGGCGGCCCCGGCAACGACAAGCTTTTCGGCGAAGGGGGAAGCGATGTCATCGACGGCGTCGATTCCGGGGACAAAGTCGACGGCGGTACAGGTAGTGATACGGCTAACTTTGCCTCAACAATCGATAGCAGCCTGTTTTTGGACGCCAGCCTGGTCAATGTCGAGTTCATCAAGGTCTACCATACTCACCGCTTCGATTTCAGCGCCCAGACCGAAGACCTGAATATCATCGGCGACAATTCTGCACAGACGATCCTGTCCGGCAGCGGCAATGACAGCATCAATTCAGGCGGGGGCGCAGACAATATCGACACCGGCGCGGGCAACGACACCATTTACGCAAGGGACGTGCAGAGCGTTGACGGAGGTAGCGGCAAGGATACTGCCATTTTCAGCTCGACCGTGAGCAGAAGCAACCTGTCCAATGCTGACCTTGTCCGCGTCGAGACCATCAAGGTCAGCGGCGCCCATCACTTCGATTTCGCTGCACAGTCCGAAAAGCTCACCATCGTTGCCGACAGTTCCGTCGATCTGGTCAAGGGGGGGAAGGGCGACGACACGATCCTGGGCTGGGACGTCAACCTGATCAACGGTTTCAGAGGAAAAGACAAGGTCATCTACAAGCACACGGTCAAGTCGGCAAACCTGCTGGACAACCATCTGGTCAATGTCGAGACCGTCTCGGTCAAGGGTTCGCACAAGTTCGATTTCAGCCACCAGACCGAAGATCTGACTATCCTGAGCAATGCCGCGGCGAAAAGAATTGTCGGCGGCCACGGCAACGACACCATATTCGCCAACGATACCGACGCGATCAACGGCAGGGACGATACGACAGGAGACCGGGCCATCTTCCGGTCCGACGTCAGCAGCTCGCAGCTCACCGACAACCGCCTCGTTAATGTCGAGCGGATCACCGTCAAGGGCGCCCACGAATTCGATTTCAGTGTCCAGTCGGAAGGCTTGGAGTTCCTGACCACCAGTCTCGTCAAATCGGTGACGGGCGGCACCGGCAATGACGTGTTCATCGCCCGGGAAGAGAACAAGATCATCGGCGGCGGCGGCAATGACAAGGCCGTTTATTCCCACGATGTCACCAGCGGCGTGCTGGACGACAACCAGCTGCAGAACGTCAACAAGGTCTCGCTGAAAGGTGCACACAGTTTCGATTTCAGTGCGCAAACCGAAGCGCTCAAGATTCTTTCGGACACCGTCGCAAAGACCATTTCCGGCGGGCAGGTCGCGGACCATTTCGTGTTTATCGGCAGCTCTGCCTCCGGGGTCAGTACGATTGACAATTTCAGCGGCACGACGGGTGTCGGCGATATGATCGAAATCTCAACGACCGCTGCCAGCGGCACCGGGATCAATTCCGGCGGGTTTGCAAACGAGGTTGTGACGGATAACAGCGATGTTCTGGCCACCAACGGTTTCAATTTCGTGCAGGACAATGGCGGCCATCATGCCACCTCCCTGTCCACCACTGATGTCGCCGCGTTCCTCGCCAACGTCAACGGTGTGGGAACCTCTTCATTTCAGTACTCCAACGCCGATAATGCCATTTATCTTGCCGTTACCGACGGGACCAATCTGGGCATCTTTCTGGCGCAAAGCGGCAATGCCGATCAGGTGATTGACGCCAACGAGCTGACCCTGATCGCACAATTGCAGAACGTGACGTTTATCAGTGGCGCCGATCTGTTCGGCTTCGTCTGAGCACCTCACCAAGTGTTGGCGGGTAGCGGCTTGGGAATGACCGGGCAGCGCCACATGAACGGCCAGGTTTGATCCTTGGTGCAGGACCGTCTGTGGTCCATCCAGATGATAGCTTCCGGGTTTCGGCATTGCACCCAGCCAATATCCGGAGTCTTTGCGGTTGACGCCCAGCACAGTCACAAACTGTCAGGTTTGGGCCGCGTTCCTCGACCCCCCGGTCCCTCCGGACATCTTTCTGTCTGGCACCCCTTTCCGATGGCGTGACCATGCCGCGATCTCTGCTATAGTCTTGACGCGGCGGTTCTGGATCGCCCCGGAAATTGTTTGAACCGAACGACGTGGATGCGCGTCAAACCGATACGGCCCGACGAAAATGGAACCGGACGACAAGGACAACGAGCTACTCGCCCGGATTGCCGGAAAGGATCCCGGCGCGCTGCGCAGCCTCTATACGCTCTACAATGTTCGCATCTACCGCTTCCTGATCCGTCTGACCGGAAATGAGGCTCTGGCCGAGGAATGTGTGAACGAGACCTTTTTGAAGGTCTGGCTCAAGGCTCAGAGTTTCGGGGGGCAGTCATCGGTCTCGACCTGGCTGTTCACAATCGCGCGCAATGAAGCCATCAGCCAGTTGCGCAAACGCCGTGAAGCCCCGCTCGATGAAGAAGCGGCGGCCCAGATAGAGGATGAAAGCGATACCCAGGAAATAGCGACCGCGAAAAAGGACAAGGGTGCCGTCATGCGTGAATGCATCGAAAAGCTCAGTCCAGCCCACCGCGAGATCATAGATCTCGTCTACTATCAGGAAATGTCGGTGGCAGAGGCGAGTGAGGTTATCGGGATCCCCGAAAACACCGTCAAGACGCGCATGTTTCACGCCCGCAAGCAATTGTCCGAACATTTCCGCCGCCATGGGATCGACAGAGGTTGGCCATGACCGACAATGTAGACCAAATCGACGACGACCTTCCCGATGACGCCGAGCTGCTGCTGCCCTGGTATGTGAGCGGCAGGATTTCCGACAATGACCGTGAAAAGGTGGATGCCTGGCTGAATGAAAACCCCGACGCCAGAAATCACCTCAGCCGCGCCAGCGAGGAAATGGAGCTCACTTTTGCGGACGCCGAGCAATTGGGACGCCCGTCGCGTCAGAGCTTTGATGAATTGATGGCCCGCATCGAGCCGCAACCCAATGTCGTGTCGAGCGCCAGGGGCTGGATCGACCGGCTTTGGAACAGCTTATCGCCCCGCTATGCCCTGGCGGGAGCGGCGGCCCTCTTCATGCTGGTTCTGGGGCAGGGGGCCGTTATCGGCCTTCTGACCAGCAATCCAGCCGGACCCTCCTATGAAGTCGCCGGCGCCCAGAATCCACTCGGACCGCAACGCATGGCGCTGGTGAGCTTTGTGCCTGGAACGGCACTGGCCGATATCACCGAGGCGCTGGATCAACTGGATTTGCGCATTGTCGATGGGCCGGCCCCCGGCGGTATTTACACGATTGCCGCCTCCGATGATGAAGATGGCGCCGCGGCATTGAAGGCATTGTCCGAAGAATCCGGGCTCGTCGCATTCTATTCGGACACAAACCCGCAATGAGGCACCTCTCACCGTTGATTGGCGGCCTGATAATCCTGGCGATGCTCGGATCGCCGGTCATGGCGCAGCGCAACCAGCAGACAAACACACCGGTATCGCCATTGACGATCATCGGACCCATCGTGACCAATCAGATCATTCAGGGCATTCAACAGTCCCAGCCCACGCAACCGACCAACGCCACACGTCCAACCACGAACACGCAGACGACAAACAACAATCAGACGACAACACCACCGGCGAACACCCAGACCACGCGCCCGCAACCTGCGCCACAAACCCAGACGCGTCCGCAGCCGGTCCGGCAGATTGTCTATCGCGAAGTCCCGTTGCCGATCCCGCGGCCCGAATTGCGCGAAGTGCCTTATCCGGTGGCGCGTCCGATGCTGACCCTGGGGCGCGCGGCGATCGTCGACGCGCCCTATGAGGCCCAAGTGATCGTGGTCATGGTCGAGCGCAACGAAGCCGGCAACACGATCCGCGCAATCATGGCCGATTTCGGCTTCGAATATCTCACGGCCACGCCGCTTGACCTGCTCGGCGTCAGCCTCGCCAAGTTTCGCCTGCCCGAGGGCATGGACCCCGAACAGGCGACGATCCTTCTCGCTGGTGATCCGCGTGCTCTCTCCGTCCAGCCCAACTACCTTTACGAGGTCGCGCAAAGCCAAAGTGCCGACATGATGCGCAATCTGCAATATGCGCCGCAAAAACTCGATCTTGCCCAGGCCCATGTCTTTTCGACCGGCGAAGGCATCAAGATCGGCCTGATCGATACCGCTGTCGATCCGGCCCAACCCGAGCTCAGCGACGCCATTCTCGACCGGCTCGACGTCTTGGGCGGCGACCCGCTGTCGCGCGATCACGGCACAGCCATGGGCGGCCTGATTACGGCCCACAGCATGCTCGATGGTGTCGCACCCGATGTGGAACTGGTCTCGGTGCGCGCCTTCGACGAGGACCAGACCGGGAAAGTCTCATCCAGCAGCTTTGCCCTGGCCGAAGCCATCGACAAGGCGATCGGCGAGGGGGTGGACCTGCTCAATTTCAGCTTCGCCGGCCCGCGCGACCCTCTGGTTCTCAAGGTCGTCGATCGGCTTGAAGAACTCGATCTGCCGATCATCGCCGCTGCGGGCAATAACGGACCCGATGCGCCGCCGGTCTATCCCGCTGCCCATCGTCACGCGGTGGCCGTGACCGCCACCAACAACAAGGATGAGGCTTTCGCCGGCGCCAATCTCGGCATGTATGTCGAAATTGCCGCGCCGGGTGTCGATATCCTTTCGCCTGCGCCCGGCGACCGCTACCGGCTCGAAACCGGCACCTCCGTCGCAACCGCGCATGTCACCGGAATTGCCGCGCTGGTTCTCGCCATCAATCCTCAGCTGACCAGCGCCGAACTGCGCGCCATTCTCCTCGAGGCGAGCAGGGATCTCGGCGCGCCCGGCCGCGATGAGGTCTATGGCGCCGGCCTGATCGATGCGGCCAGGGCCGTGGAACTCGCGGCTTCATGAGGCCAGAGCAGCGCGCGAAAGAGTGGGAACTTTTCCGCGACAAGCGCGAAATCCGGAGAACCGGGTGTTACCCATTGGCATCAGTCGCCATCAGACTGCGACAGGCTGACGCATTTCGCTTGATATGAATTCCGGACGCGGATATCAGCCCCCCACCTTCAACACCAACAGGGAGTGCGCAACATGGTCGCTTGTCATCACCATCACATTGCTGTGTCGGTTGCCGCTTCGTTTGAAGGGCATTTGGGACGGTCGCATTTTTGGGGCACCAGCCTCTCCGTCCTCGCCTGACGACTAGCGTCAGCGTCCCGCCAGTTCGCCCGGCAACCCAACCAGCACCAAACATCAACTGAACCAGCGCGTTTGCGCGTCTGAACGGGTTTGCGGCCATCCGCTTTGCCCCTTCCGGCCGCCAGCGCGGCAAAGGAGGGGCATCATGCCCGCTGCAACAATGACTCGTGAGAACTTTTTCGTGTCCAGACCGCTGGACAATCACCGCGTGAAATCCGCATGGTTTCCCGACTTGCTCAAACTGTTTCGCCTCCATCGGCGACCGCGTGCGGACCGGCCGAACGATCATCTGCGCAAGGATATCGGCCTCGAGCCGGTGCGGGAGCCGAAGCTGTGGCAGTCCTATATGCGCTAATCCCGGCTCAGCCGGAAACCGCAACGAAAAGGGCCGGGAGCCCCGCTCCCGCGCCCGTCCGCCGCGCCTTGCCCATCTCCGACCAATCGATTAGGTAGGCGCCAAAGATCAAGAGCAATAAAACCCTTTCAGGACCGCACCAAATGGCCAAAGCCAACAAGCGCGTTGCCGCCCGCCTGCCGCGCGGGTTCGAAGACCGCTACGCCGCCGACATCGCCGCCACCGACAAGATGATCGCGACCATCCGCGAGGTCTATGAGCGCTATGGGTTCGATCCGGTCGAAACCCCGTTTTTCGAATATACCGAGGCGCTCGGCAAGTTCCTGCCCGACGAGGACCGGCCCAACCAGGGGGTCTTCTCGCTGCAGGACGACGACGAACAATGGATGAGCCTCAGATATGACCTGACGGCGCCGCTCGCCCGCCATTTCTCCGAAATCTATCAGGACGCCGCCAAGCCCTATCGCACCTACCGGCTCGGCTTTGTCTTCCGCAACGAAAAACCTGGCCCCGGCCGCTTCCGCCAGTTCATGCAGTTCGATGCCGACACGGTCGGCGCTGCCGGCCCCGAAGCCGATGCCGAAATGTGCATGATGATGGCCGACACGATGGATGCGCTCGGGCTGGAGGGAAAATATGTCGTCCGCGTCAACAACCGCAAGGTCTTGGATGGCGTTCTCGAAGCGGCGGGCGTGACGGATGAGGGCCAGAAGCTCACCGTCCTTCGCGCCATCGACAAACTGGACAAGGTTGGCATCGAGGGCGTGAAGCTGCTACTCGGCGAGGGCCGCAAGGATGAGAGTGGCGACTTCACGAAGGGAGCAGGACTGAGCGAAACTTCCCAAGAAAACATATTGCGCTTGGTCGACTGGGATCGAGTGGTTCACGTCAGAAAACAAACTGACAGTGAATTTGTGATCAGCAGCGTTGAGGTTGCAGATGACCCAGAGGGTGCCGCTCCTCGCACCAATTCCGAACAATTGTCGCTCGTTCGTCTAGCGTGGGGCTACAACAAGTTATGCGTAGCAGGAGCGGACGAGCTTGATTTGATGAACAACCTGTTTGCGTCTGCAGGTTACGATGAGAACCGCATCCGCATCGACCCGTCCGTCGTTCGTGGCCTCGAATACTACACCGGACCCGTCTTCGAGATCGAACTGACCTTCCCGGTCACCAATGAAAAGGGCCAGGAAGTCGTCTTCGGCTCCGTCGGTGGTGGCGGGCGCTATGACGGTCTTGTCTCGCGCTTCCGGCCCGAGGCGACGCCGGCCACCGGATTCTCCATCGGCGTGTCGCGCCTCGCGACCGCGCTCAAGCTCACCGGCAATCTCGGCACCCAGGAAACCTGTGGTCCGGTGGTCGTGCTGGTCATGGACAGGGATCAGGTCGCCGGCTACCAGAAAATGGTCTCCGACCTCCGCAAGGAAGGCGTCCGTGCCGAACTCTTTCTCGGCTCGACCAAGAATTTCGGCAAGCAGGTCGCCTATGCCGACAAGCGCAATAGCCCGTGCGTCATCATCGAGGGGAGCGACGAACGCGTGCGCGGCGTGGTCCAGATCAAGGATCTGATCGAGGGCAAGAAGGCCGCCGAAGCGATCAAGGACAATGCCGAGTGGAAGTCCGAACGACCCGGCCAGTTTGAAGTGAACCGCGCCGACCTTGTGGACGAGGTCAAGAAGCTCCTCGCCACCTACGGCATCGGAAAGAGCTGACCGATGCCGACCGTCGCCGACATTGCCAGAAAGCTCGGCGCGGTGCTCGACACCTATGTGCCCGAACGCACCGAGCCGGACCTGCTGGTTCCGGCCAACGATTATTTCGAGCTGGCCGGTGAGGAATTCGGGCGGCGGCTGATGTTGACCACCGGCGTTGACGGCCACAATTATTGTCTGAGGCCGGACTTCACGCTCCCCGTCGCGCAAGGCTTTTTGCGCAATGGTTCCGGCGGCGCGGCGTCTTTCGGCTATTGGGGCAAGGTCTTCCGCCAGCGCAGCGACGGCCCCGCCGAATTCACCCAGATGGGACTCGAACTGCTCGGCCATGCCGATGCAGACGACGCACTCGACAAGGTGTTGCGTTTCGTTGTCGACAGCCTTGAGGCTGCCGAATTGACCGATCTGACGCTGACTTTCGGTTCCGTTGCCCTGTTCGAAGCGCTGCTGCGCGGCGCCGACATTCCAGAGGTTTGGGTCCCGCGCCTCCGCCATCGTTTTGGTAATCCCGTTGCGCTCGATGCCTTGCTGCTGCGGCTCGGTAGCGCGCCTGCGCCACAGGAGGCCGGGGCCATCCCGGACCGCACACAACTGATCGCCGAAATCACCGAGCAGATGCTCACGGATGGACTAAGCCTGACCGAAGGCCGCACGCCGGCCGAGATCGCGGACCGGTTCATCGAAAAGCGCGAACTCGAAGCGGCCCGCGTACCCCACGACACACTGGGTTTGCTCAAGGCGTTCCTGTCCATCTCGGGCGGATTTGAGCATGCCGTGGCCGAGGCGGCGCGTTTGTGCGCGGAGCACGATATTGACGTCGCCGCACCAATCGACACGCTCAGACGCCATGCCGCGCGCCTCACGGACTTTGCGCCCAACATCGCTTTGAGTTTCGCCGCCGGTTTTGCCCCGCGCCTGCACTACTATACCGGTCTGGTGTTTGAGGTGCGGGGTCAGGGCACGGACGTGCTCGCCTCCGGGGGTCAATACGACCGGCTTTTAAGCGCGCTTGGCGCCGATCGGGAGATCCCGGCATCCGGCGCCGCGATCTGGGTCGAACGGATCGGGGAGGCGGCGAATGTCTGAACTCGTGCTTGCCGTTCCCTCCAAGGGCCGTCTCGAAGAGCAGGCTCGCGCGGTCTTCGAAAAAGCCGGGCTTATGATCACCCGGCCGGGTGGCGCGCGCGCCTATCAGGGTGAATTGCGCGGCCTCGATGGCGTGACGGTGCGCTTTCTGTCCGCTGGCGAAATTGCCCGCGAACTGACACGCGGTAACCTGCATGTCGGCGTGACCGGCGCCGACCTCATCCACGAAGTCTCCGAAGCTGCCCCGAACCAGGTCATTTTCGCCAAGCCGCTGGGTTTTGGCGAGGCCGACGTTGTCATCGCCGTGCCCGACGCCTGGCGTGACGTGACGCATATGGATGACCTCAGCGATGTCGGCGCCGATTTCGGAGCCCACAAGACGCGGTGGCTGCGGGTTGCGACCAAATATGTCAATCTCACGCGCGCCTTTTTTTCCCGCCATGGCATCGCCGAATACCGTATCGTCGAAAGCCTCGGCGCCACCGAAGCGGCGCCCGCCAATGGCTCGGCCGATCTCATCGTCGATATCACCACGACCGGCAACACGCTGAAGGCCAATGGCCTGCGGGTGCTTGAAGACGGGCTGATCCTGAAAAGCCAGGCCAACCTCATCGTCTCGCGCAAGGCCGCCTGGTCGCCCGCCGCGCGCCAGAGCATGAACGCACTGCTACAAGCCTTCGGTGTGGCGCACTTCGACTTGACCGCCTGATCTTTTAAAGGTCCCGGCTCTGGGGTCGATCCTGAAAATCCATTCGACCCGCGTTAACCTGCGCCATGCTAAAAGGGCCACCGAATGGATTCGCGTGGGAAATTCGGGCCAAATGGCAAACAACGAGTGCGAACTCAGCATCATCATGCCCTGCCTCAATGAGGCGGAGACCATCGTCACCTGCATCGAAAAGGCCCGGGGTTTTCTCGAGCGCGCCGGGATCGACGGTGAGGTGATCATCGCCGACAATGGGTCGACCGACGGGTCGCAGGACCTTGCGCTCGATGCCGGCGCGCGCGTGGTTGATGTTGCCGAAAAGGGTTACGGCGCTGCGCTTTCCGGCGGTATCGCCGCGGCCTACGGCAAGTTCATTATCATGGGCGACGCCGATGATTCCTATGATTTTTCCCGCCTCGACGCCTTTGTCGAACGTTTGAGGGACGGCGACGATCTGGTCATGGGCAACCGGTTCGAAGGCGGCATCGCGCCCGGCGCCATGCCCCCGCTGCATCGCTATTTCGGCAACCCGGTCCTCTCGTTTGTCGGCCGCCTGTTTTTCGGCTCCAAGATCGGCGATTTCCATTGCGGGTTGCGAGGATTCAACCGTGCATCGATTCAGAACCTCGGCCTTAGAACCACGGGCATGGAATTCGCCTCCGAAATGGTGGTCAAGGCAACGCTGACCGGCCTGCGCATTTCGGAAGTCGCGACGACCCTGAGCAAAGATGGCCGCTCCCGCGCCCCGCATCTGCGCTCGTTCCGCGATGGCTGGCGGCATTTGCGGTTCCTGTTGCTGTTTTCGCCGCGCTGGCTGTTTCTTTATCCCGGCATCACGCTGTTGCTCATCGGCATTTTCGCAACTGGTGCTCTTCTGCCCGGTCCGGTCCAGCTGACGGCGCGTATCGAACTCGACATCCATACCCTTTTGATCGCGTCGATGTTCGTTCTGGTCGGAGTGCAGGCCATCTCCTTTGCCCTGATTGGACGCCGCTTCGCTTCGCGTTACGGTTTCATCCCGCCCTCGCAATCCTTCGATCGCATCCTCGAGGCCCTCTCGCTTGAGCGCATCCTGCTGTTTTCCGCCATTATCATTTTCGCGGGCATTGCCGGAATTGGCTGGTCCATCAATCGATGGGCGGATACCGGCTTCGGGCGTCTCGCCTATGGTGACATGATGCGCTGGATGATCATTTCCATCACCGCCATTGTTGCGGGCATGCAGACCATAATGACCGGGTTCCTGTCATCCATGATCAACATTCCGCTTTATGAACGGCGTGTCACGGATATTGCCCATCCTGCCCACCAACGCCGCGCCGCAGATCAGGTGCCGGAGTGATATTCGGCTTCGACGCCGCACTTCTCGCCGGGCTCGCACTTGTCGGCATGTTGGCCGGATTCGTCGATGCTGTTGCCGGCGGCGGCGGGCTCATCGCCCTTCCGGCGCTTCTGGCCGCCGGCGTGCACCCGGTCGCTGCTCTTGCCACCAACAAGCTGCAGGGTTCGATCGGCACGTTCATCGCCGCGCTGACTTATTGGCGCAAGGGCCTCATCGATCTCGGGTCGCTGGCGTTGGCGATCGTCCTGACTTTTGCCGGCGCCTATCTTGGGTCCGCCGCCGTCAAGGCCATTGATGTCTCCGCGCTTCGCCAGATCGTGCCGTTCGCTCTGATCGCCATCGCGCTCTATTTCCTGTTTGCCCCGCGCCTCAGCGATGAGGATCGCGCGCAACGGCTCAACCGCGCCTTCATTCCGGTGATGGGATTCGCCATCGGTTTTTATGACGGCATATTCGGCCCCGGAACGGGCTCGTTCCTGACCATCGGTTTCGTGGTTCTGTTCGGCTTCGGACTGACCCGCGCCACGGCCAACACCAAGGCGCTCAATTTCACCTCAAACGCAGCTTCGTTGGCCCTGTTCATCCCGGCAGGCGACGTGCTCTGGCCCGTCGCGCTCGCAATGGCGACGGGGCAAATCATCGGCGGCTATCTCGGCGCTCATGCGGGAATCCGGCACGGCGCGAAATTCATTCGGCCCCTTGTGGTCGCGGTGTCGATTATCATGGCATTGCGGCTGTTGTTCTGGAATTGAGAGCGCGCGGCAACTGTCCGATCAACCTTGGTCGTCATTGCGAGGAGCAACGCGACGAAGCAATCCAGTATCCAGCCACCGACAGAGATCTCTGGATTGCTTCGCTCCGCTCGCAATGACGGGAATTCAACTTCAGAAAACCACAATCCAGTTCGGATTGCCCGTCAAGGTGCGCAGCTGTCCGGCAGGTTCACGAAATAGGGCTCGCTGACCTGTTCGAGACTGGCTTCGTAAAGATGCAGGCCTTCGAAGGGTGGCTCCTGAATGGCTGGCTGTGCCATCCGCAAGAAGAAGCACCCGGCAAACGCGGTCGCCGTCCCGTCCTCCTGCCACGCATTGATGGCGATCGGAACGGCATGAAAGGTGCTGCCGGCCGCCCCCTCCGACTGAACGTTACCGACATAGACGTCAACAAACAGCGTTCCCTCAAATCCGCTGACAAAATCGTCAAAGCTCTGATCTGGTTTGCCGTCTGCACCCCAATAGGACCAGGCCCGTGCATATTCATGCCGGTTGAGAGCATTGTAGTAGGACCGGACAAGTTCTGCGGGATCACTGCGCTGGTCGAAATAGGAAAGTTCGTCCGCCATGGCAGCATCGCCAACCAAAGCGCCCAATGCCGGCACCATCGCCTGAGCAATGAGTTTGGCCTTTCTGACAAGCGCGTTTTTAGACACCTGGTCCTCCTTCACGATCCGGATCAAAGCACGCGAAAGAGTCGGTTTTGAGGCGTCATGGAGTCAGCACCTTGGCGAAGACATTACAAATGCAAACAAAAAGGCGCCGGGAAATCCCGGCGCCTCGTTCGAGACTGAACTGAGAGGGTGACTTAGAAGCCCATGCCACCCATGTCGCCCATGCCGCCGCCCGGCATGGCCGGAGCGTCGTCTTTCGGCACGTCGGCAACCATCGCTTCGGTCGTGATCAGCAGCGAAGCCACCGATGCAGCGTCCTGAAGCGCGGTGCGCACGACCTTGACCGGATCGACAATGCCGAGTTCGATCATGTCGCCGAATTCGCCGGTCTGGGCGTTGTAGCCGAAGGTCTCGGACTTTTCGTCCAGAACCTTGCCCACAACCACCGATGCTTCAGCGCCCGCATTGCTGGCGATCTGGCGCATCGGGCCCTGAAGGGCGCGCTTGACGATGCCGATACCGGCATCCTGATCGGCGTTTTCACCCTTGGCCTTGAGCTCGGCAGAGGCACGCAGCAGCGCCACGCCGCCACCCGGGACGATGCCTTCTTCAACGGCAGCACGGGTTGCGTTCAGAGCGTCTTCAACGCGGTCCTTGCGTTCCTTCACTTCGACTTCGGTCGCGCCGCCAACTTTGATCACGGCAACACCGCCGGCCAGCTTGGCCAGACGTTCCTGCAGCTTTTCGCGATCATAGTCGGACGAGGTTTCCTCGATCTGAGCCTTGATCTGCTCGACGCGGCCCGAGATATCGTCCTTGGAACCGGCGCCATCAACGATGGTCGTGGTTTCCTTGGTGATGTCGACGCGCTTGGCGGTGCCCAGCATTTCGAGGGTCACGCTTTCAAGCTTGATGCCGAGCTCTTCGGAAATCACCTGACCACCGGTCAGGATGGCGATGTCTTCGAGCATGGCTTTGCGGCGATCGCCGAAGCCCGGCGCCTTGACGGCAGCGACCTTCAGGCCACCACGCAGACGGTTCACGACCAGAGTGGCCAGTGCCTCGCCTTCAATGTCTTCAGCAATGATCAGAAGCGGACGCGACGACTGAACGACAGCTTCCAGAACCGGCAGCATGGACTGCAGGTTGGAGAGCTTCTTTTCGTGCAGAAGGATGAACGGGTCTTCGAGTTCCGCCGTCATCTTTTCGGTGTTGGTCGCGAAGTACGGCGACAGGTAACCGCGGTCGAACTGCATACCCTCAACCACTTCGGTTTCGGTTTCCAGCGACTTGGCTTCTTCAACCGTGATCACGCCTTCATTGCCCACGCGCTGCATGGCGTCGGCAATCTGCTCACCAATGGCCTTTTCGCCGTTGGCCGAGATGGTGCCGACCTGAGCGATTTCAGCTTCGGTCGAAATGATCTTCTTGGCCTTGGCGAGGTTTTCGACAACTTCGGCAACAGCCAGGTCAATGCCGCGCTTCAGGTCCATCGGGTTGAGACCTGCGGCAACGAGCTTGGCGCCTTCATTGACGATCGACTGTGCCAGAACCGTCGCGGTCGTGGTGCCGTCGCCGGCAATGTCATTGGTCTTAGAAGCAACGGTGCGCACCATCTGGGCGCCCATGTTTTCGAACTTGTCTTCAAGTTCGATTTCCTTGGCGACGGTTACGCCGTCTTTGGTGATGCGCGGTGCGCCAAACGATTTGTCGATAACGACGTTGCGGCCTTTCGGGCCAAGGGTAACGCGCACGGCATTGGCCAGCACGTTCACGCCCTTGAGCATCTTGTCGCGGGCGTCGGTCGAGAATTTGACTTCTTTTGCAGCCATTTATCTGTTCCTTGAATTCGTATTTGCGGAAGGGTCGGATCGGAAGGAGTTAACCTTCGATCACGCCCATGATGTCGCTTTCCTTCATGATCAGCAGGTCTTCCCCGTCGATCTTGACTTCGGTGCCGGACCACTTTCCGAACAGCACGCGATCACCGGCCTTGACGTCCAGGGCGATGACGTTGCCCGCTTCGTCACGGGCGCCCGGGCCAACCGAAACGATCACGCCCTCGGAGGGCTTTTCCTTCGCGGTGTCGGGGATGATGATGCCGCCAGCGGTTTTTTCTTCGCTGTCGAGGCGACGTACGACCACACGGTCGTGAAGAGGACGGAAGCTCATTTTTGCTCCTTTGCCTGATACCATTGTCCAATTCGCTAAACTGGGCTGTTAGCACTCTCGATAATAGAGTGCTAACAGGCTTGCGGGGATATAGGAGCGGGAAAATCCGGAGTCAAGATCACCAAAGCGTGGTTTGATCGTGTATTTCGTTTCCGGCCAGATTGGCGGCAATCAGAATGGGGAATTTGATCATGCAACAACCCGAATGCCGGAACCGGGACATCACGATCCAGCCGCAATCCGGCAGGGTTCGCGTCCTTCTCGACGGCCATGAGGTGGTTTCAAGCGGTGAAACGCTGGGACTGACGGAAGGCGGCTATCCCACGGTCTACTATTTCCCGCGTTCCGTGCTTGATGTTCTGAAAACCGAAAGCTCCGACCATCAGACCTATTGTCCATTCAAGGGCTATGCGAGCTATCTGCATTTGCGGGATGCTGATGGTGCATGGGAAAAAAATGCCATCTGGTACTACGCCGATCCCTGTCCGCTCGTCGAACAGATCCGCGACCACGTCGCGTTTTGGGGAGACAGGGTGAGGGTCCTGGCGGACTAGGCCGCGCCTTTGTCACCCGCAAGCTCGTCCCATTGCTGGCGCTTGCGATAGATGGTCGAGGGAGAGATTTCCAGCGCCTCTGCCGCACGGGCAACGTTGCCGCCAAAGCGGGCAATGGCGCCCTCGATAATCCGGCGCTCCTGAACCCACATCGGCTCCACGCGGAACTGCCCGAGCATGGATTGCCCCTGCACGGGACTCGACGTCTGGGCCGGGCTCCATTCGGCTCCTGAAACCATGTCGCGAGTGATGTCGCCGGAAGTCGCGCGCCCCGCGAGCCGCACCATCAATTGCCGCAACTCTCCCGCATTGCCCGGCCAGTCGCAGGCAACCAGGACATCGGCCGCTTCGGGAGAGATTTTGCGTTGCTCAGCACCGGCAGCGTTCAGGAAATGCCGGGCCAGCGGCAGAATATCCGAAGGACGCTGCCTGAGGGGCGGCAGGTGCATGGGCAATACATGCAGCCGGTAGAACAGATCCTCGCGGAACGCGCGGTCCGCGATCATCTGCAGCAGATTGGCGCTTGTCGAGCAGACCAGCCGCACATTTCCGGTGCTCGACACGCCTGCCTCGTTTCCTGTGGAAGGAACGGATTGCAGCAGGCGCGCAAGACGAAGTTGCACGCCGGTGTCGAGCGCATCGACATTTTTCAGATGCAGCAGGCCGCCTTTCGCATTTTGCATCGCGCCCGCTGCGCACGCATCTCCGAATATTTCCGTTTCGATTGTGCCTGAGCGCCCGGATCTGCAGTCGATCTCGACGAAGGGTGCTCCCGAACGCGAGCCTGCGCGGTGGAGGGCGGTAGCGACCGCGCTTTTGCCCGTGCCCCGCTCACCTGTGAGGAAGACCGGCTCGTCGGAAGATGCGATACGATCGATCTGTTCGATCAGAATATGCATCTGATGTGACGATGCCACGAGGCCGAACCGCGACTCCGGCGCAGGGTCCGGCGTCTGCGACAGATCGAGCGCGCCGGCTTTGCGGTGACGTTGCCCAAGTTCGGCCAGCCGGGCAGACAGAACGTCCACCGAGAACGGTTTGATCAGATAATCATGTGCACCGGACTGCAGCGCAGCGATGGATGAGCTCACGGAATTGGCCCGTGACAGGGCAAGTAGAAGGGCGCCACCGGAAAGCCGCGACAGCCGTTTCAGACCAAATTCGAAACCCTTGTCGTGTGCGTCCAGCGTCGCCAGGTCTGCCAGAATGATATCCGCACCCTCCGACCGGACATGATCGACCGCCTCGTTCAGTCCGCCGGCAATGCGAATGGAAGGCCCGCCATCGGTTTGACGCGCCAGGCCATCCGCCAGCGCGCTCGCAAGCGTGTCGTCGCGTTCGACGATCAGTATTCGCGAAATGTCATTCGAATCGGGGCCTATGGCCATGAATTGCGGTCCTGCAACTGGTCTCGGCAGTCTCCTGCAATTTGCCGGAACAGGGTAAACAAAGTGTTGGCACTCAGGTCTGCAAATGCCTGATAATCAGGCGATCCGGGCGTCTAATCGTTTCAATCATGGGCCGCAAAGTGCTAGACAGGAGCGATTCCATTTGCCCAACCGAGTTTGCCGGTGCAGAGCCTGATCTATCTTTTCGTGATCGCCGTTGGCGCCGGTCTGGCCGCGGCGGGCTATTTTGCACTCAATCTGACGATCATCGAAGCGCTTCTGACGGGGCTGGCAATCATTGCGATCTGCCTGTTCTTCGTTGAACGCAATATTCGCCGCCGTGCCCATGAACGGCTCGAACGAAGCGTTCAGGACCTTTCGCGTCTGCTATCGACCGATGCACAGGCGGGACAGGCTCTGTCCAAGCGCATCAACACGCTTGAATCGGTAGAGGCAGCGCAGCGCCTGGATGTGATCGAAGCCGATGTTTCTGTTCTGGGCACCGTGCTGCGACAATTGGCTGAAACAGTATCCGATCTCGAGGATACGCAGGGACATATCGGCGGCAAAAATCCCGTTGCCGCGGTGGAGGCTCCCTCGGAGGAAGAGGTTGAGGAAAAGGACGAGCTCGAGCCCGTCATTCCGATTGAATTGCTGCGCCAGGCCATAGATGAAGGGCGCCTGCTCTATTACGTGCAGCCGATCGTGACCTTGCCGGGACGCCGTGTCCACGGCTACGACATCATTCCGCATCTGCTCATGGAAGACGGGGAGGTGGCCGGCCCCGAGGATTTCATGCCGCGCAACGGTCATGGCGACGTGGTGCGCATGATCGAAAGCCGCGCCATGATCCAGGCGGTCGCCTTTGCGCGCCGGACGAAAACCCAAGGTGCTCCCGTTGTGGTTTACGTTCCGATGACCGAAGCCACTTTGGGAAATGCCGCCGCGCGCCAGCAATTGCTGGCCCAGTTCGACGCCAATCAGGCGATTGCCCGCGAGTTGTGCATCAAGGTTTCCGAGGCGGATTGGAAGCATCTGTCCGCGCTTGAGGACAAGGGGCTCGAAGCTCTGATGGAAAAAGGCGCGCGCTACTCGATCGGCAAGTTGAAATCGCTCAGACTGACATTTTCGGAACTGATGCAGGCAGGCGTGCGCTCGGTCCGCGTGGACGCCAAGCGCATCGTGGATGATCCGGAAAGCTATACCGATTTTCACACCTCTGACATTGCACCCTACCTGCAGCGTTATGAGATGGATCTCATCGTCACCGGGGTCTCGACCGAGCAGCAGGTGCTCACACTGATCGATGACGGCATGAATCTGGCGCAAGGTCAGCATATCGCCAAGCCCGGTCCGATCCGCGACGACCTCGCTCACAACCAGACTTCAGCCCCGCGCCGGGCCGCAAGCTTGAACTGAGTTCCCTGACAAAGACCTGATTGGATGCAACCGCCCATGATGCAACGGCCCTTGATGCACGGCCTCGGTCTCGCCGCGCTGTCGCAGCTGTCCGGCCGCTATGACCGGCTCTTCTGCGACATCTGGGGCGTCGTGCACAACGGCGTCGATCAGGTGCCCAGCGCGGTCGCCGCTTTGAATTCGTTTCGTGCCACGGGTGGGCAGGTTGCCCTGATTTCGAATGCGCCGCGTCCGAGCAGTTTTGTGCGCCAGACCCTGACGCGCATGGGAATACCGAATGCCGCCTATGACTGTGTCGTGACCTCGGGCGACGTCACTCAATCGCTGATCGCCGAATTTCGGGGCCAAACGATTTGTCACGTAGGCCCCGCCTATGACCGCAATCTCTTCGATGGCACCGGCGTATTGTTCGGGCCCGCCGAAGCGGCCGAGGTGCTTGTGGTCTCGGACCTCGACGAAAAAGGCGAGGCAATCGAGGACTATGCCGGCGATATCGAACGCTGGAAAGCGCTGGGGTTGAGAATGATCTGTGCCAATCCCGACAGGATGGTCGAGATCGGCGATCGGATCATCCTGTGCGGTGGGGCCTTGGCCGATGCCTATCACGAGGCCGGCGGGGAGATCATCATGGCCGGCAAGCCCTACGCGCCGATCTACGACCTTGCGCGCCAGCGCCTTGCCGATGCCGGTCTGCCTGAAGTCGGGTCCGATCGCACGCTTGCGATTGGAGATTCCGTCCGGACCGATGCGGCCGGGGCCAGAGCGCAGGGTGCCGATTTCCTCTTTGTGACAGGATCGATCCACGCCGCCGAGCTGCATGAGGACGGGTCGGAGGCTGATGACCGAATGGTCCGCGATCTGGTCGCCCCCTCGGGCGCAAATCTGATCGGCTACATGCGCAATCTGGTCTGATGCCGATCAGAACATCGCATCGATTTCGGATTGAGCGACCCCGTCGCGGGTTGGCCCGTGCAGCAAGTGCGCCTCTTTCTGCCTTTCACGCTCAGTCAGAATGCGGTCCCCGCCCAAGTCGGCCGTATCGATCATCGTGCACAGAACGTTGATGCGCTCCTCGATGACCTTGATCGTCTCCACGACGCGATTGACCCGCTGCCCCGTCAGATCCTGAAACGAACAGGCCTCAAAGATCAGCATCATCTGATCGTTGACCAGTGAACGAAAAGCCGTTGCGTCGAGATCGTCGGCGGCAAGCACGGTTTCCGCAGCTTCCATGATCGTGTTGGTCGCGCTTTCCGTGGCACGCACAACCTCATCGAGCTCCTTGCCGACCTCGGGGATGCGGTTCTGCGAAATGTCGCTGGCATGCACCTTTGAAATGTCAGTTCGCAATTGCTCGATCTTTTTCACGATGCCGCGAAGCTCCTTCTGCAGCGTGACATCGATCCGCCGGAGCAGGGGCGGGAGCGAACTTGTCATTGCCTCGGCAACGCCGATCACATCGGTCAGCGTCATGGGCCGGTCCCGATGGGAGCCAAGGCGCTGGCTGAGCGCGACCAGATCATCGATGACGCTCTGGTCGGATATGGCCTGAATGTCCGATCGCCCCATTGTCAGGCTCCAAACACGGTATCGATCTTGCCGCGCAGGGTCTGCGCGTTGAACGGCTTGACGATGTAGTTGTTCACGCCGGCCTTCTTGGCCGCGATCACGTTTTCGGTCTTGGACTCCGCAGTGACCATGATGAACGGCAACCTCGCCGTGAGCTCGTTGGACCGGACGTGCCGCAAAAGGTCATAGCCGGTCATCGGCTCCATGTTCCAATCCGATATGATGAGCTGGTAGGTCTTCTCGTTGATCTTTTCGAGTGCCTGCGTGCCGTCGCTGGCATCGTCTACATTCGTGTAGCCGAGCTGGCGCAGCAGGTTGCGGATGATCCGGATCATCGTCGCATAATCGTCAACGATCAGAATTGGCGCATTGTGGTCCAGTGCCATGTCTTGCCTTCCATCGCAAAGTCTTCCGGGGCATGTCGCAACCCGTCGAGCTCGGGCTACGGACCAGCGGGTTGGCTGGCCGCCCGGGAATTTCAGTCCTGCAAAGGCTAGGTTTCGCAGCACAAAAGCCCGGTAAACCCGGGTCTACGGGAAACTGCGGCACTCATCGGCTCGTGGTGGTGACGCACTTGGCGCCGCCGCTTGCATTTCTGCGAAACTTTGTGCAGGTTCCGCGCCGTTTCACCAAATCTTCGGCGGAGGCCATCGCGGTGGGGTTTCATGTTCTGAACGGGCCCGACAATGTGCCCGCAGACATCAAGGGCGCCTTTGTCGCCATCGGCAATTTCGACGGGCTGCATCGCGGTCATCAAACCGTGCTGGCAGAAGCGCAAAAGCGCGCCCGGGAGCGCGGTGTCCCCAGCCTCCTGCTGACCTTTGAACCGCACCCCGGCGATGTGTTTGCGCCCGAACCCTTCATGTTCCGCCTCACCGACGCCCATGCCAAGGCGCGCATCACGCAGGCGCTGGGGCTGGATGGCATCTGCATCATGCCGTTCAACCGTGATCTTGCTGCTGTGGAAGCCGAGGATTTCGTTCGGCGTTTTCTGGTCGAGGCGCTTGGCGTTTCGGGCGTTGTGGTCGGCGAGGATTTCCACTTCGGCAACAAACGCAAGGGAACCCCCGATTTCCTGCGCGATGCCGGCAAGCGCTACGGCTTCGATGTCGTGCAATTGGCCTTGCTCGAAGATAGCGACGATCCGATCTCGTCGTCTCGCATCCGCGCCGCACTCAATACCGGTCTGCTTGACATGGCCAACAACATGCTCGGCTATCACTGGATTATTGAGGGCAAGGTCATCGTCGGGGATCAGCGTGGCCGCGAACTCGGATATCCGACCGCCAATTTCGAACTGCCGCATTGCTGCAAACTCGAACATGGCATCTATGCCACGCGCGTCCGGCTCAAGGATCGGGTTCTCGACGGAGTCGCCTCCTACGGCAAACCCATGTTCGACATTCACAAGAGCCCCTTCGAGGTCCACATTTTCGACTTCGATGAGGATATTTATGGTCAAACCATCGAAGTGGCGCTAATAAGCCACATCCGCAGCCAGATGACCTTCAACGGTCTTGATGAACTGATTGACCAGATGGATCTCGACAGCGCAAAAGCCAAAGCGATTCTGGAGGCACGAACGCCGCTTTCCAGGCTCGACGCGGACCTGGGGTTCATTACCAGGGGATAGGGCGCACTGCTCTATCCCGCCAAAAACGCCTGTCTGCCGCCACAATGGCAATGTCCCTCATTCACTGAACGAACGATTATGACCGATACCAACCAGGGCGCGACCGAAGAACGCGACTATTCCGAAACCCTTTTCCTGCCCAAGACTGACTTTCCCATGCGCGCCGGCCTGCCGGACCGCGAGCCGCTCTGGCTCGAACGCTGGGAGAAGATGGGGCTTTACAAAATGCTCCGCGCGCAGTCGCAGGATCGGGAGAAATTCACCCTCCACGACGGTCCGCCATATGCCAATGGCAACATCCATATCGGCCACACGCTGAACAAGGTGCTCAAGGACCTTGTCGCCCGCTCCATGCAGATGATGGGCTACAATTCCGCTTATGTGCCGGGCTGGGACTGCCACGGCCTGCCCATCGAATGGAAGATCGAGGAACAGTACCGCGCCCAGGGCAAGAACAAGGACGAAGTCCCGGTCAACGAGTTCCGTCAGGAATGCCGCGACTTCGCCCTCAAATGGATCGATGTGCAGCGCGAGGAATTCAAGCGCTTGGGCGTCGTCGGTGATTGGGACAATCCCTATCTGACCATGGCGTTTGATGCCGAAGCGACCATCGCTGCCGAACTGCACAAATTCGCCATGTCCGGCCAGCTTTATCGCGGCTCCAAGCCGGTCATGTGGTCGGTGGTCGAGCGCACCGCTTTGGCCGAAGCCGAGATCGAATATCACGAATATGAAAGCGACGTGATCTGGGTGAAGTTCCCGGTCTCGTCGGACGGCGAGTTGAGCGGCGCTTTCGTTGTCATCTGGACGACGACCCCTTGGACGATCCCGGCCAACCGTGCTGTTTCTTATTCCTCCAAAGTCTCTTACGGGCTCTATGAAATCGCGACGGCAGCCAATCCGTTCGGCCCGCAGCCCGGCGAGAAGCTGATCCTCGCCGACGAATTGGCGGACGAAGCGGCGGAACGCGCCAAACTCACCTTCAAACCGATCCGGCATGTTTCGGCCGAAGAACTTGCGGGCCTAACCCTTGCCCACCCTTTGAAGGGCTTTGGCGGCGGCTACAGTTTCGATGTGCCCATGCTCGACGGTGAACACGTCACTGCCGAAGCGGGGACCGGTTTCGTGCACACCGCACCCGGACACGGCGCTGACGACTTTGATGTCTGGATGGCCAACACCCGCCAATTGCAGGCGCGCGGGATCGATACCGATATCCCGTTCTCGGTCGACGATGCGGGCTACTACACCAAGCACGTGGCCGGTTTTGGCCCGGATGCAGAAGGCGGCGCGGCCCGCGTGATCGATGACAAGGGCAACAAGGGCGACGCCAACAAGCGTGTCATCGAGGCGCTGAAATCGACGGACAATCTCTTTGCCGTCCAATGGCGCTTCAAGCATCAATATGCCCATTCCTGGCGCTCCAAGAAGCCGATCATCTATCGCAACACGCCGCAATGGTTCGTCCATATGGACCGCGACCTCGGTGGTGCGAACGACACGCTGCGCACTCGCGCCCTGACCGCGATCGACAAGACGAGGTTCGTGCCCCCGCAGGGTCAGAACCGGCTGCGCTCGATGATCGCCGAACGGCCCGATTGGGTCATGAGCCGCCAGCGCACCTGGGGCGTGCCTATCGCCGTGTTCGTCAACAAGGAAAGCGGCGAGCTTCTCAAAGACGAAGCGGTGAATGCCCGCATCATCGAAGCGTTCGGCAATGAAGGCGCCGACGCCTGGTTCGCCGATGGCGCCAAGGCGCGTTTCCTCGGCAATGATCACGATACCGACGCCTACGAAATGGTCATGGACATTCTCGACGTCTGGTTCGATTCCGGTTCGACCCATGCCTTCGTGCTGCGCAACAAGGAAAAGTGGCCGGACCTCAAGTTCCCCGCTTCGATGTATCTCGAAGGCTCGGACCAGCATCGCGGCTGGTTCCATTCCTCGCTGCTGCAAAGCTGCGGGACCAACGGCTTTGCGCCATATGAAAGCGTGCTGACCCATGGCTTCACCATGGACAAGGACGGCTTCAAGATGTCCAAGTCGCTGGGCAACATCATCCCGCCGCAGGACATCATCAAGAAATATGGCGCCGACATATTGCGGCTCTGGGCCTCGACCATTGACTATTCCGAGGATCACCGCATTGGCGATGAAATCCTCAAGACCACCGTCGATTCCTACCGCAAGATGCGCAATACCTTCCGCTGGATGCTCGGCTCGCTCGCCCATTTCAAGGTGGACGAAACTGTTGCGTTCGACGACATGCCGGAGCTTGAACGGCTGATGCTGCATCACCTCGCAATGCTCGATAATGAAGTCCGGGCCGGCTACAACAATTACGACTACAAGCGCGTGGTTGCCGCCTTGTCCAACTTCATGAACCTCGAACTCTCGGCGTTCTATTTCGACGTGCGCAAGGATGCGCTTTACTGCGATCCGATCTCCTCGGTCCGCCGCAAGGCGGCGTTGCAGGTCATCGACCAATTGTTCAACGCGCTGCTTATTTGGCTCGCCCCGGTCCTGGCCTTCACTGCCGAGGAAATCTGGCTCGAACGCAATCCGGGTGAGGACTCGTCGGTGCACCTGCAGGTTTTCCCGGACATTCCGGCTGAATGGCTGGACGAGAAGCTCGCCGCCAAATGGGCCAATATCCGCAAAGTGCGCCGTGTGATCACCGGAGCGCTCGAGGTGGAGCGCAAGAACAAGTCCATCGGCTCGTCTCTTGAGGCGGCACCCAAAGTCTACATTTCCGACGCGGGTCTTTATGTCTCGCAGTTCGATGTGGACATGGCTGAAGTCTCGATCACCTCAGGCATCGAAATCCTTCAGCGGGAAGGTCCGCTCGAAGCCTTTCGCCTCGAAGAGGTGCCCGGCGTTTCGGTTGAGGTAAAGAAAGCCAAGGGCGAGCGCTGCGCCCGGTCATGGAAATACTCCGACGATGTCGGCATCGATCCTGAATGGCCAGATCTTTCCGCGCGCGACGCCAAGGCGATGCGCGAACGCCAGGCAGCCGGTTTGTGAGAGTGTCCATCAGTCCCGGCAAAGCGAGGCTCCTGAGCCTTCTGATCGGGGCTGATGCCCTCATTCTCGATCGTGTTCACAAGTTCTTCCAGATCGAAATCCAGGGATGGAATGGCGGCGAATTCGTTCCCGTTACGCCGTTCTTCAATTACGTTCTGGTCTGGAACAGGGGCGTTTCCTATTCGCTTCTGACCGGCGTGCCGCAGGCCCTGATCTATCTGGTTATCGGCATGGCCGCCGCTCTGCTGGCCTTGTGGTGGTGGCGCGCCAAAACCTTCCTCACGCTTCTGGGTCTTTCGTTTTGCCTTTTTGGTGCTGCGTCAAATTTTCTTGATCGCCTAATGTACGGCGCGGTGGCCGACTTTTTCCACCTGCACTGGGGCACCTGGTCGTTTTATGTCTTCAACGTTGCGGATATGGGCATCACCCTTGGGGCGATACTTCTGGTGTGGGACATGCTATTTGCCAGACCGGAGACAAAAGCTTAACCGCATTGCTGCCAGAATCTTTGTGTAGCGGGCCAACATTGAGTATAAGCACCCGACCCTGAGGGGATCGCGCGGCGTAAAGGGCGAGTTTATGACGCAGTTTTCGTTTTCAACCGGCGCGGCCCGGCGAGTGTTCTCGGCGGCTTTTTTGGCGTGTGGGTTTGCCGCACTGACAGGTTGCACGACTGTCGAGGGTACCAATGCCTTTCAGGATGTCGGCACGTTCGAACGCGAGGTCATGAACGAAACCGCCGCCGGCATCGGCCTCATTCCACGTGAGCAGAAAGATCCGATTTCGACACCGCGCGCGCCTTTGGTCATGCCCGGCAGCGCCGACAATCTGCCCCCGCCAACCCAGGATGACCCCGAGGCTCTGCCCGAGGATTCCGACAATGTCGAATTTGATCTCTCCGGCCTCAGCGAGGAAGAACTGCAGCGCCTGCGCAATGCGCGCGTGATCACTATGCGCACCCCCGGCGGCCGGCCGCTGACCGAGGAAGAAACCCGCCAGCTCGCCGCCATGATGCAGAAGAATGGCCTTCAGGTCAGCGCATCGGGCAGCCGCCCGCTCTATCTCCCGCCCGATGAGTACTTCACCACCGTGAACAATCACGATGCGGTTTGCCTCGCGCCCAACGGACAATTGGTGTCGCTCTCCGACCCGGCCTGTCCGCCGGAAATCCGCGCCGCCTTGCAGGGCACCCAATAGACGCCTATAGCCGGTCCGGAATGGATCAAGGAGCCGCCTGATGGGTGAGCCGCGAAAACGCACGTTTGCCAAAAAAGACAATGCCGCAAGTCCGGAAGGCGAGCGGATTGCCAAGGTCATCGCCCGCCGCGGTGCAGCTTCGCGCCGTCAGGCAGAACAGATGATCGCGGATGGCCGCGTCACGCTGAACGGCAAGAAGGTGACCTCGCCGGCGCTCAACGTCACCGACAAGGACGACATTCTCATCGATGGCGAACAGCTCGGCGAACGCCAGGGCACACGCGTCTGGCTCTATCACAAGCCCGCCGGCAAAGTGGTGACCGAGAACGATCCCGAAGGCCGCGAAACCATTTTCGCCGATCTCGAGGCCCGGGGCTTGCCGCGCGTCCTGACCATCGGCCGCCTCGACATCAACACCGAGGGCCTTCTGCTCCTGACCAATGATGGCGGCCTGAAACGGGTTCTGGAACTGCCGTCAACCGGCTGGCTCAGACGCTATCGCGTGCGTGCCTATGGCCGCGTGACGCAGGATCAGCTCGACAAGCTGAAAAAGGGCATGGAAGTCGAGGGCATCAAATACGGGCCGATAGAGGCGCGCATTGACCGCGCTCAGGGCGGCAATGTCTGGATCGACGTGGCGCTGCGCGAAGGCAAGAACCGCGAGGTCAAGAACGTGCTCGGTGCGCTCGGCCTGCAGGTCAACCGGCTGATCCGCGTCTCCTACGGGCCCTTCCAGCTGGGCGATTTGCCGGTTGGCGAGGTGGAAACCGTCAAATCGCGTATTCTCGCCGATCAGCTCGGAAAACGGCTCGCTGACGAAGCGGGTGTTGATTTCAAGGCCCCGATGCCGGCGGCGCTGCCCGGCAAAACCGATATTGCCGCACGCAAGATGAAGCCGCGCGATATCACTGCTCCCCGCGTCCGGCGCCCGAAGCGCCGGGACGAAGACGTCGAACCCGAAAAGCCACGCGGCAAACCGCGCCGGCGGATCTTTTTCGACGATGGACGCAAACCGGAATATTTCGAACCGGAAGGCGATCGCAAGTCGAGGCGCTCGGACGCGAAGCCAAGTTCCAGAGACGGCCGTCCGCCAAAGGCCGGTGCTGGCCGTCCGCAAAGACCAGACAACGGTCGCCCGCAAAAACGTTCCGAAAACCGGCCCTCAGGCCGTTCCCAAAACCGTCCTACGGACCGCCCAGGCAAACCCCGCTGACCAATGCGCATCGTTGCGGGCCGATTTCGCGGCAAACAACTGAACTCTCCCAAGGACCAGAGCATCCGCCCCACATCCGACCGGGTGCGCGAATCGGTCTTCAACATTGTCGCGAGCCGCGTCGGACCTTCGTTTGAAGGTCTTTACGTCCTTGATCTGTTTGCCGGAACCGGCGCAATGGGGCTCGAAGCACTGTCTCGCGGCGCCACCCATACAATCTTTGTCGATATGGGCGCCGAAGCACGCGGTTTGATCCGTGGCCATATCGAGGGGTTTGGACTGGGCGGGCAATCCAGGCTTCTGCGCCGCGATGCGACGGACATGGGACCAGCCGGAAACCAGAAACCAGCCGATCTCGTCTTTTGCGATCCGCCCTACGGCAAGGGACTGGGGGAAAAGGCCCTGTTAAGCGCGCTTGCCGGCGGCTGGATCGCGCTTGGCGCATTGATCGTGCTCGAGGAACGCAAAGGCGCGGTGTTCAATCCGGGAGATGATTTCGAGATTATCGACCAGCGCGACTACGGCGATACGACGATCTTTCTGATCCAGCCGTCGTCCCGCGTCTCAGCCTGACGCGCTCCACTACGAGCAACCTCGTCCTGAGCCTGTCGAAGGAGAGATCGCGCGGCAATCCAGAAGCCCACGCAACCAAGTTTTCAGGATTGCTTCGTCGTCTTTCGTCCTGCAATGACCAAGGCGCGTCTGGCCGGAATTTTACTCAATCCCGCCCGAACAGTCGCTCCAGATCGGCCTTCTTGAGTTCAATATAGGTGGGGCGGCCGTGGATGCATTGGCCCGAATGCGGGGTCTGCTCCATCTGCCGGAGCAGGGCATTCATCTCATCTGGACGTAAATGCCGCCCCGAACGCACCGATCCGTGGCAGGCCATGCGCCCGATGATGGCGTCGAGCCGCTTGGACACGCTTTCAATCGAGTCCCATTCGGCCAGTCCATCGACAAGATCGGCAATAAGCTTCTGAACGTCAGCCCGCCCCAGCAGGGCAGGGGTTTCCCGCACCGCGATTGCCCTTTCGCCAAACCGCTCGATGAAAAGCCCGAGCGTTTCCAGGCTTTCAGCGGCGGCTAGCAGCCGTTCGATGTCTTCTTCCGGCAATTCGATCACAACCGGGATGAGATGCGCCTGCGATGCGACCCTTCCATCATTGAGCGCTTCTTTGAACCGCTCGTAGACAAGCCGCTCATGCGCCGCATGCTGATCGATCAGGATCAGTGCATCGTCGGACTGGGCGACGATGTAATTGGCAAAGATCTGCGCCCGCGCAGCACCCAGCGGGAATGATCCGGTAGCGTCTCCCATGGGTTCGGTTTCAGGCACATAGGCCGCCGCTGCGCTTGGCTCGGCAAAACCTGAAAACCCGGCCTGTTGCGATGAAGGCTGAGTGTAGCGATATTCTGCATCCAGATTGGCCTGCGAGGGCCGCTCCGCGCGATATCCACTGAACCCGCTCGTTGTCGGAGAAGCTCCGCCGACCCTGAACGCCGACGCCGCATCATCGGCAACATGGGAAGAAGCGCGGTAACCGGCTTCGCTGAGCGCCTTGCCGATCGCGTTGATCACCGCCGAGCGCACCCCGCCCGGATCGCGGAACCTGACCTCCGCCTTGGCCGGGTGCACGTTGACGTCGACATCTTCCGGTTCGACGGCGACGAACAGCGCGAGCACGGGGAATCGGTCGCGGAAGGTGAAATCGGCATAGGCCGCCTTGACCGCGCCGATCAGCACCTTGTCGCGCACGCTGCGCCCGTTCACGTAGAAATATTGATGCAGGGAATTGGCCCGGGTGAAGGTCGGCAATCCGGCAAGGCCTCGCACCACGACGCCGTGTCGCGTGTCGGCCACATCGACGGCATTGGCCACAAAGTCCGCGCCCATCACCTGGCCAAGCCGCTCCCTCAGGGCCCCTCCACCATCGACCGCGGGCCAGTTGAGCGATTGACGGTCTGAACCTTCAAGCTGGATGTGTACCGAAGGATTGGCCATTGCCAACCGCTTGACGACATCGGTGACGGCGCTTGTTTCGGCCCGCACGCCCTTGAGGAATTTCAGCCGCGCCGGCACGTTTTCGAACAGGTTTTCGACCGAAATCATCGTGCCGCGATTGAGCCCGGCTGGATTGATATCACCGATATGGCCATTTCTGACCTCGATCTTGAGCCCACTTTCGGCATCCGCGATGCGCGAGGCAATGCTGAGTTTGGAAACGGCCCCGATCGAGGCCAGCGCTTCACCGCGAAACCCTAGCGAGCGGATATCATCGAGATCATCGTGGCTGAGCTTGGAGGTGGCGTGCCGTTCGACCGACAGGCGCAAATCATGCTCGTCCATGCCAGACCCATTGTCGACGATGCGAATGAGATCGCGTCCACCACCAGCCGTGGTGATGGCGATGCGTGTTGCCCCGGCGTCGAGCGCGTTTTCCATGAGCTCCTTGACGACGCTGGCTGGACGCTCGACGACTTCGCCCGCCGCGATGCGGTTGATCAGGTCATCGGGAAGGCGGCGAATGGACATGGAAACTGATTCTCCCTAGCTGCAGCATAGAACATCGGGCTTGCCCCATGCTATGCGGAGCAAAACCGAACCAGGCCAATTCACCGATGTCCGAACGCCCTGATTTCATGAAAATTGCCCTCGACCTGGCCCGCAAGGCGGGCGAGGCGGGCGAGGTTCCGGTCGCCGCGCTTCTGGTGCATGACGGCGAGATCATCGCCAGCGCGCCCAACCGGATGCGGGAGTTGAACGATCCCACAGCACACGCGGAAATGCTGGCGCTTCGCGAAGCACTGGGCAAACGTTCCGGCGCGCGGCTCGACGATTGCGATCTCTACGTCACCCTTGAACCCTGCACCATGTGCGCCGGCGCCATCGCCCATGCCCGTGTCCGCCGGCTTTATTATGCCGCGCGTGACCCGAAGGCAGGTGCGGTGGAAAGCGGCGTGAGGTTCTTCGACCAGCCTACCTGTCACCACCGGCCCGAAGTCATTTCGGGCATCCGCGAAGATGAGGCCGCGGAAATGCTCAGACGCTTCTTTGCTGAGAAACGATGAAATCCTCGACCGCCTGCGCGACCTGACGCTTGAACAGGTCCTTTTGATCCTGTCCGGCCTCGACGATTTCCTTGACCCGCCAGAATTCCATCGCGCCAAAATCCTTGACGTGCGGACGGGCATAGACCGTTGGCGGATAGGCCGCCAGCGAATTGGCCGCCAGTGAATGCATCATGATCTGCGCCGACCGCCAGCCAATCTCAAATTGCGAGGGAATGACGCTTTCATCATAATCCTGCGGCACACCGCTCACATCGATGGCAATGACGATGTCCATGCCGCGATGCGCACAATCGAGTGGCAACGGATTGACCACACTTCCGTCGACCAGCACCCGGCCTTCGTAATGCAGCGGTTTGAACACCGAAGGGATCGCCACGGAAGCGGCAATCGAGGGTATCAGGGGCCCGGCGAGCAGAACCACCTGATGCCAGGTGTGCAGATCGGTCGCCACGATCTGGAACGGCACATCAAGATCGGCGAAGTCGCGCGGCATGTTATTGGGCACGAAACTCTCGATCACTTCGACCGCGTTGAGTTGCATCGACAGCCCGCCGCGGATCACCGCGCCAAGATCACGAAACCGTCGTGACCAGATGCGCCCCAGAATGGTGCGCAAGGACCCAAGATATTCGTACGCCAGTTCGCGGATTTCCCGGCCCTCGAACCCGGCCGCCCACGCGGAACCGAGAAGCGAGCCGATAGACGTGCCCGCGATCAGGGATGGTCTGAGGCCAAGCTCATCGATGGCCTCGATAAAGGGAATATGCGTCAGCCCGCGCGCCGCGCCGCCGCCCAAGGCAACTCCGATTTTTGGACCTGAAATCCGGGTCATATCCCTCACCTATACCTTCATATAGGCCAACCGATCGGCGGGAAAAGCGCAATTTCTATCCCTGTTCGCGGTTAATTGCGCGATAGCCAATGTCACGGCGGCAGAACCCGCCGGGCCAGTCGATCCGGTCGATGGCCGCATAGGCCCTGCGCTGCGCGTCAGACACACTCGATCCCATTGCGGTGACATTCAGTACCCGCCCACCCGTCGCCAGGACCTGACCATTGTCGCTGCTCGTGCCCGCATGAAAGATCGTCACGTCCGGTCCAAAATCCTGATGCAGTCCCGAAATGGGCGTGCCTTTCTTGTACGAACCGGGATAGCCATTGGACGCCATGACCACCGTCAGTGCGACCTCAGGGTGCCATTCCAGCTCTGCATTGCCGAGATCGCCTTTTGCGGAACCGAGCAAAAGATCCATCAGGTTCGACTTCAGGCGCGGCATCAAAACCTGGGTTTCCGGGTCGCCGAAGCGGGCATTATATTCGATGAGCTTTGGACCCTTATCCGTCAGCATCAGCCCCGCATAAAGCACGCCCTGAAACGGCGTGCCGCGCGCTGCCATGCCGGCGACCGTTGGCGCGATGATCTCGCGTTCGGCCTGGGCCAGCAATTCATCCGTCATAACCGGGGCAGGGGAATAGGCGCCCATGCCGCCCGTGTTGGGTCCCACATCGCCATCATGGGCGCGCTTGTGATCCTGCGCCGTGGCCAGAAGCCGGTAGCTCTTGCCATCAGAAATCGCGAAAAGACTGGCTTCCTCGCCAGTGAGAAACTCCTCAATCACCACTTCCGCGCCAGCTGCGCCGAATTCGCCATCGAAGCAGGCGCGGACCGCCTCTTCAGCTTCATTGTCCGTCATCGCAACGGTGACGCCTTTGCCTGCGGCAAGTCCGTCCGCCTTGATGACGATCGGGGCAGGGTGCGTCTCCAGATAGGCGAGCGCTGCACCAAGGTCGGCAAACCGCCCATAGGCCGCAGTTGGAATGTTCATCTCGTCGCAAAGCGCCTTGGTGAACGCCTTCGATCCTTCAAGTTGTGCCGCGGCTTTCGACGGGCCAAACACCAGAATGCTCGCGTCACGCAGATCGTCGGCCAGTCCGGCAACCAGCGGCACTTCGGGGCCGATCACGACGAGCCCGATCTTCTCAGCCTTGCAAAAATCAATGACGGCCTGATGGTCGCCGGCGTCGAGCGCCACATTGGTCGCCGTTTTCGCCGTGCCGGCATTGCCCGGCCCGACAAACAATCGCCCCACCTGCGGCGACTGCCGGAGTTTCCACGCCAGGGCGTGTTCGCGTCCACCAGAGCCGATGACCAGAACGTCCATGATAGACCTCGCGATTCTTGCCCCCAATGGCCCGCGCCCCGGAGCGTTACCAGGAAAAGCGTGAAACGGTTTTCCGGTTCGGAAACGCGACAAAACAAAACACTTGGGCCGGGTTTTGACTCAGTCAAAACCAGAACGGCCCTAGCATGTGGGCCCGCCCGCCGCCAGCCTTGACCCGGCGAACCGGGCGGGGCACACCTTGGTGATGAATGACGCGCCGAGCAACGCCCACGAATACACGGTTTCCGAACTCTCCCAATCGGTGAAGAACACGATCGAGGATGAATTTGGTTATGTCCGTGTGCGCGGCGAAGTCGGGCGTGTTTCGAAGCCCGGATCAGGCCATCTTTATTTCGATTTGAAGGACGACCGGTCGGTCCTCGCCGCCGTGGCCTGGAAGGGAACGTCCGCGCGCTGGCGATTTCAGCCCGAGCAGGGGCTCGAAGTCGTGGCGACCGGCCGCCTGACGACCTTTGCCGGTCAGTCCAAATACCAGATCATCGTTGAAAACGTCGAACCGGCAGGCCTTGGCGCCCTGATGGCGCTGCTCGAGGAGCGCCGCAAGAAGTTGCAGGCTGAGGGCCTGTTCGATGAAGCGCGCAAGCAGGAACTGCCCTATCTGCCGCGCGTCATCGGCGTCGTGACCTCGCCGTCGGGCGCCGTCATTCGCGACATCCTGCATCGGCTCGATGATCGGTTCCCGACCCATGTCATCGTCTGGCCGGTCCGTGTTCAGGGTGAGGGCTGCGCGCCCGAAGTTGCCGCCGCCATCGAGGGCTTCAACATGCTGCCGTCCGGCGGGCCGATCACCCGGCCGGACCTGATCATCGTCGCGCGCGGCGGCGGTTCGGTTGAGGACCTCTGGGGTTTCAACGAGGAAGCGGTTGTCCGCGCCATTGCCGAAAGCGAATTGCCGATCATCTCGGCCATCGGGCACGAGACCGACTTCACCCTGGCCGACTACGCTGCCGACCGAAGGGCGCCGACGCCGACGGGCGCCGCCGAAATGGCGGTGCCGGTGCGCTCCGAACTCCTGTCCTATGTCGATGACCAGTCGCTGCGGCTGAAAACGGCCATGCGCAATATCTCGTCGCGTCAGCGCGATCGGTTGCGCGCGGCCTCCGCCGCCTTACCGCGCCCCGCCGAACTGGTGGGCGAAGCGCGTCAGCGCCTCGATCTTGCATCGACAAGGCTGTCTGCGGCCCTGCGACACACCGCGCAGTCCAAGGGGCTGATGCTGGCTCGGGTCGCGCCGCGTTTGTCGGTCAGAACCCTGACGCAAAGGATTACTGACGCACGCTCGAAACTGAGAAATGCCAACCGGGCCCGGGCCACGGCGCTTTCGGCCCGTGCCCGCAACGCCCGCACCCGTCTTGACCCGCTGGTCACGCGTTTGGCGCCGGCCCTCGCGACGCGTGCCAACCGTGCGCAATTGCGGTTTGACCCGGTTGTGGAACGGTTTCAGCCGGCAATCGCCCGGGTCCTTCGCGACCACAAGCGCCAGGTGGCCGACATCTGGAAGCTTGCCAGTTCGCTTGGCTATCGCAACGTGCTCGCCCGCGGATTTGCGCTGGTCACCGACCGGGAGGGGCAGGTGTTGCGCTCGCCGGCCTCGGTCGCGGATGGCGATCCTCTGCTGATCGAACTTGCCGAGGGCCGCCTTGACGCGGTGGCGGGCAAGAGCCATGTTGCACCGCATTCACCGCCAAAGACCCCTCGCAAGCCGCGCGGCGGTTCCGATGACGGTCAGGAAAGCCTGTTTTAGGCCGGATCAGCCAACCGGCAAGGACATATGGATATTCGCAACCCCGATTTCGCCCCGCGCGAAGCCAAACTCAAATATCTCGACGCCGACTACGTCGTGCTGTCGCCCGGCGCATTCGTGCGCTGCGCACTGTCCGGCACCGCAATTCCGATCGATGACCTGAAATATTGGAGCGTCGACCGGCAGGAGGCCTACGCCGACGCTGAAACTGCCTTCAGGGCCTATTTGCGCGATCAGGGGTTGGATTGAGCCGGAGCGTTTCCAGCAGAAGCGTAACGGCTCGCTTCCCCGGACGTGATCCGGGGACCCGAAACGCGACCGGGCACGACAATCAATCGTTTTCCGGGTCCATGAGCCGGTGCAGGTGGACGATGAAATAGCGCATATGCGCATCGTCCACCGTCATTTGCGCTTTCTGTTTCCAGATTTTGTAGGCGGACGCGTAATTCGGATAGACACCGACAATGTCGACCTTGTCGAGATCTGTGAACTCAACGCCTTCCAAATCCGACAATTCGCCGCCGATAACCAGGTGCAGCAATTGCTTTGATTGGGTCTCGCTCATTGGGCCTCTCCGCTCTCAGTCCTTTTGTGTGTCAGATTCGTCCGGGCATCCATAAACGCTGCGCAATGCCAAGTGTGCTTTCGATCTTAGGGACGAATCGCGGGTCGCCGCAAGCGCGCCATGCCGCAGGTTTTCGCGATTGTATTGTGGTGGGCCGCTGCAGACATCTTCAAGCGTGATGCCGCACTCTTCAAGGATGATATCAGACGCTGCAATGTCCCAGTCCTGAGCGCCGCGCCGCGCAAGAGCCAGATCGTAAACGCCTGTGGCCACCTGCAAAAGCCGGTAGGCGAGCGAGGGCAGCGCCGGCCCGTGCACGTAATCGACGCCAAGGTCTCCCAGATGCTTGAGCACGGCGCTAGGAGCAGGAATGACGACCTTGTCGCCGTGATGATGCCGGGTAATCAGCGGCGCACTGTTGAGCAGGGCTCCGCCACCCGCGCGCGCCTCGAACAGTTCATCCCGGGCCGGCGCATAGACCACACCGACCTTTGGCCGCCCCGCTTCGACAACGCTCAGGGCAACCGTCCATGCATCATCGCCACGCAGGAACCCGCGCGTGCCATCGATCGGGTCGACGATGAAAACGCGGTCGCGTTGCAGCCGGTCAGGATCATCCGCCGTTTCTTCGCTCAGCCAGCCATATTCGGGACGCGCGGCCAATAGGGTCTCGCCAAGAAATTCGTCAACCAGCATATCCGCTTCGCTGACCGGCGAAGCGTTTTCCTTCGTCCAAGTTTTGATGTCGCGCCTAAAATAGCCCATCGCCATGATGCCGGCGCTGACCGCCGCCGCCCGCAACAAGGCCAGATCGGCGTCCAGTTCCTCGTGCGTCATGGCTTGCATATGTTCAGCAGATCCGGGCATCAAAGGCCAATTGTTGTGCGCGCGCGCCCTTATAGGTGCAAGCGCTCCACGCGTGCAACTGCGCTGGGCTGCGCGGTTGCGGTTAATCGCCCCTTACACCGGGTCATAAGGCGCTAACCCTTTTCAAAACTACAAAAATTTAACCGCGTTCTTTAAGCGGAACGGAGCAACGGGCTGTTAGTTTGCCCCGTAACGAAGAGCACCAAATCAAACGCTCTCGAAGTTAACAGTGAGGCAAACGCAATGTTCACGGGACCGGATAATCAGGGATCACGAGTCCATATCCTCGACAAGGAGCGCCTGGCGCGACTGAAGGGGGCAAACGATAACCGCTCGGACCAATACGCTCTTGACGACGTACGCACCGTTACCATGCGCCGCACGCTCGAAAAGAGCGGCGTCGAGGTCAAGGTCAAGGTTCCGGTCACCGAGTTTACTGCGGTCGCGGTTTCGACCCGCATCTCGGAAGACGGCATTCTGACCAGCGCCATCCATCTGATCCATCCGGATGAGGACTTCAATTATCTGGTCTTTGAAGAGACCGGCAACGACAACGTCGTAGCCGAATGGCAGAACTGGGGCCGCAAGCTGCGCCTGCCCCTCTACATTCGCGCCGGTGACGGCCAGCTCATGCCCTATTCACAGCAGGTCGATGGTGTGCTTCTGGGCGAAGTCAGCGCCCGGCGCAAAACACTGGCCGGTGCCAATCGCCGCCCGCGGTTCCTGAACCGCCGCAAACCCGGCGATCTGACCCAGATCGGCTAAAACCGCGAATCCAGATAAAGCGCAATCGTCAGGGCCAACCCCACATAATGGTTGGCCTTGAACCTTTTGAGGCAGTTCGAAGGTGACGACATATCGAGCGTCACCACCTGCCAGACCAGGATCAGTCCGGCCGGAACAGCCGCAACCAGATAAAGCCAGCGCGCCTGTGCGGCCCAACCCGCCCAGAGCCAGAGCGCGAACGCCGCCGCATAGAACAATGCCGTGAAGATGCGGGCACGTTCACCGAACAACAGGGCGGTCGATTTCACGCCGACCAGTGCATCGTCTTCCTTGTCCTGCAGCGCGTAGATCGTGTCATATCCGATTACCCAAAGGATCGTGCCGAGATAAAGAATGTAGGCAGGGTAGTGCAGGGTGCCGAACTGGTTGGCCCAGCCCATAAGCGCACCCCAGGAAAACGCGAGGCCGAGGAAAAGCTGCGGCCACCAGGTGATCCGCTTCATGAACGGATAGATCGCAACCAGCAGAAGCGATGCGATTCCCAACCAGATGGCGAAAGGTGACAGTTGAAGCAGGACAACAAGGCCGATCAGGCTTTGAATGACCAGCCAGATTGCCGCCTTGCGCCGCGAAACCTGACCGCTCGGGATCGGCCGCGAGCGGGTGCGTTCGACTTTGGCGTCAATGTCGACATCGACCAGATCGTTGAAGGTGCAACCCGCACCCCGCATGGCAATTGCACCGACCAGAAACCAGATGACAAGGCCAAAGTCGAACCCGGTGGCGGGCTGGGCATTGGCCACCACCCCGACCGAATAGGCGCATGGCCAGAACAGGAGCCAGAAGCCGATGGGCCGGTCGAGCCGTGACAATCGCAGATAGGGCCGGGTCCATGCCGGCGCCCAATGATCAACCCAATTGCCCTTCTGTGCGTCCGCGACGCGGCCCTGATCTGGCATCGAGTCTGATTGCATTGACGTAACCCTTTGCTAAAAGCGCGCAAACGCTATCGGTCCCCGAGGGGAAGTCAACCGCGATGCCGCGTACCCATGCCAAATTGCCGCGCTTGTTCGTCGCCGACGATTTGTTCGACGGCGCAACTTTGTCCTTGGGCAAGGATCACGCGAACTATGTCGGCAATGTGCTGCGCAAGCGCGAAGGCGGCGAATTGGTGCTCTTCAACGGGCGTCAGGGTGCCTGGCTGGCAAGGCTCGAAAACGTCACCCGCAAATCTGCAGCGGCCGTGCTTTTCGAACAGATCGCGGCCCAGCCCGAACCCACCGACCTTTGGTATGGATTTGCGCCACTTAAGTCCGCCCGGCTCGACTACATGGTGCAAAAAGCCACGGAAATGGGTGCTTCGGCCCTGCAGCCGGTCATCACCGAATTCACCCAGGCAGCGCGCATCAATCTCGATCGGGCCCGCGCCAACGTTGTCGAAGCCGCGGAACAATGCGAGGTTTTGCAGGTTCCCGATGTGCTCGAATCCATCAAACTCCCGGCCCTTCTGGAGGGCTGGGAAACTGTGCACGCCGACCGGCATCTGGTCTTCGCGGACGAAGCGGCGCCCTCCGCTTCACCTGTGGAAGTGCTGGCGCCGCTTGCCGGAAACAGGGTTGGACTTCTGGTCGGGCCCGAAGGCGGCTTTTCGCCGCGCGAGCGCGACATGCTCTTGGCGAAACCCTTCGTGATACCCATCTCCTTGGGGCCGCGAATCCTGCGGGCGGATACCGCCGCGGTGGCGGCTCTGGCCGTCATGCAATCAATCATCGGTGATTGGCGATAAAAGCATTGCAATTGGTCCGCCACCCGCTAGTGTCGCCGGCGCTTGCCTGCGCGTCAGTTTGAGATGTCTTCCATGAGTGCGATTTCCGATTCATCCATACCGTCCCCCCTCATCGAGTCGAAAGCCGATCTGATTGAGGTGCTGGAACGCGGCAACAAGCCAAAAGAAGACTGGCGCATCGGCACCGAGCACGAGAAATTCGTCTTTTACAAAAACGACTTCTCGCCCGTGCCCTATGAAGGCGAAAACGGCATTCGCGCCATTCTCGAGCAGGTTCAGGCCGAAACCGGCTGGACGCCGTCGCTGGACAACGGCAACATTATCGGGCTGACCAATCCGGATGGCGGCGGCGCCATATCGCTTGAGCCCGGCGGCCAGTTCGAGCTGAGCGGAGCGCCGCTCGAAAATCTGCATCAGACCTGCTCTGAAACCTACAAACATCTGCGCATGCTCGAAGCGATCGCAGAGCCCATGGGGATTGGCTTTCTCGGCGTCGGTGTCTCGCCGACATGGGCACTCAGCGATATCGAACCGATGCCCAAAAGCCGTTACGGCATCATGGCTCCCTATATGGAACAGGTTGGAAGCCTCGGTACGACCATGATGTTCCGGTCGTCGACAGTGCAGGTCAATCTCGACTTCGCCTCCGAGGCGGACATGGTCAAGAAACTGCGCGTTTCGCTGGCTTTGCAGCCGATCGCTTCGGCGCTGTTCGCCAATTCGCCATTCTTGGAAGGCCGCCCGAACGGCTATCTGTCGTTCCGTTCTGAAGTCTGGCGCAAAACCGACGCGGATCGCACTGGCATGCTGCCCTTTGCCTTTGAAGATGGCATGGGCTTTGAACGCTATGTCGACTATGCCCTCGACGTGCCCATGTATTTCATCGTCCGCAACGGCAAATACATCAATTGCGCCGGGCAGAGTTTCCGCGATTTCCTCAAGGGCGAATTGCCGGCCGCGCCGGGCGAAAAACCGACCATCCGCGATTGGGAGGATCACCTTTCAACCATCTTCCCCGAGGTGCGGCTGAAGCAGTTCCTGGAAATGCGCGGTGCCGATTGCGGTCCCTGGCGCGAAATCTGCGCCCTGCCGGCGTTCTGGACCGGGCTGCTCTACGACCAGAACGCGCTCGATGCAGCCTGGGATCTGGTTAAGGACTGGACGGAAGATGAGCGGCAGAACCTGCGCGACGACGTGCCGAAACAGGCGCTGCACACGGTTTTCCGCAACACCAACGTCCAGGAAATAGCTCGCGAAGTGCTCGATCTTTCCGCCGCGGGCCTCAAGGCGCGCAACATCCTGAGTTGGGAAAGCCTCGACGAGCAGCAATATATTGCGCCGCTGCAGAAGATCGTCGAAACCGGCCAGACCCGTGCCGAATGGCTGCTTGAATTGTATGACGGCCGCTGGCACGGCGACATCGACAATATCTACCGCGAACTGGCGTATTGAAATCCATCACTCAACATCGTCACCACCCGGCACATCCGGGTGGCCAAGTATTAAACCCTGTGACGTCCGGGGGTTGCGCTGCGGCAGATGACGGGTGCTGGACTACCCGCATGAAGCCGGAAGTGACGGAAAGTCTGACCGTTGCGATTGGCCCGGGACGCACGCCCGGAAGCTATTCCGCCGCCTGCAGATGCTGCTGCAGCTTGCCCTGAAACAGCGGATCGTAGCCGTCAAGATTTCCCAGTGACGCGACAATATGGTCTGCCAGTGCATCGTAGATGCCGCCATAGGCGTGGCTGGCCCGCAGGATGGCGATCTGAGCGTCGGGCAGGGGCGGCAAGCCTTCCTTTTTGCCCAATGTTCTGAGGCCGGGACGCATGGCGCTTTCCGGCAACCAACCCACGGCCAGATCAGAACCCACCGCGCTGGAAATGGCGGTTGCATAGGAAGAGGTGTAGGCGATCCGGTAGTCGATAGCCTCCCGGGTCAGTGCATCGAGCGCGGACTTACGCCAGCAACAGGTCTGGGGTCCGCAGGCCAGGGGCAGGGGGTCCTGCTTGTAGGCCTCGCCGGTTTCCGACCCCACCCAGTGCATGCGCTCGGTGCGGAAGTGCTCGCCATATTCGTCGTTGGTGCCCTGTGTGAAAACGATCAGGTCGAACTTGCCCGAATGCATGCCCTGCAGCAGCGTTTCGGACGACATGCACATCACGTCGACCATGATCTTGGGATTGGTGATCTGGAACTGGGAGAGAATCACCGGCAGAAGCCGGACCGCATAATCGTCCGGCACCCCGATTCGAATCGATCCGGCCAGGTCCTCGTTGGAAAACAGGTCGATGATTTCGGCATTGATCCTGAGCATGCGCCGGGCGCGCGCATAAAGTTCGCTACCCTCGGTCGTCACCGAAATGGAACGCCCGTCGCGCACGAATAGTGACACGCCCAAGCGCTCCTCGAGCCGTTTGATCTGCATGGAAACCGCTGACTGAGTCTTGTTTACCCGCCGTGCGGCCTCGGTAAAACTGCCGCAATCGGCGATGGCGCAAAAGGTCTGCAACTGGTCGAGATCGAGGGGAACGGCCATGATCGAGTTCCATCACACAATTTGATAACCACGATTAAATCTATTTGTTGGACTGATGGAAAGCAAGTACCTATATGCATCCATAGAATTCAAGCACACGCCCCTGTGCTGATCGTATGGAGTCCAAAATGAGCCTGTTTTCTTCCCTCAGCCATCTTTATTCGTCCTGGGCCGACAGCCGTGCCCTCGAAAAGCTGGATGCAGACCGTCTGAACGACCTCGGCCTCAACGCTTTCGATATCTACGAGAGCCGCCGTCTTTTCGGTCAAAACCGTGCCGCGTTCCTCGACGCTCGCCGTACCGAACGCGCCTTCAGCTGGCTGCGCTAAATCCCTTGCGGCGGGGGTGTGCCGGATTTCCGGACAACGTGCCGTTTCTAACCTGTTGACACTGGGCCGGTTCTTGCCGGCCCTTTTTCGTTGGAGCGTTGCTCAAAAGAACGGCCCGGAATTCCGGGCCGCCTTTTTGTGACGCAGATTGCATGCCGATCAGAACGGCGTGCCTTCGTAATCGAACTCGGACGCATTCTCAGGAGTGATCAGCGTCGAATCGATGATGTAGCGGCCATTGATCTGTAGTCCCGCCATGTATTTCAGTGCCGTGACTTCGATGGCCGTCCCGATCATCGCCGGGTTGTAGCTGACATCGACCGGCACGTGCGGGTCGCCGGCTTCGACCATCTTGATGACCTGGTTCATGCCGGCACCGCCGACGGCCCACATTTCGTCTTCACGTCCGGCTTCCTTGAGCGCCTTCAGAACGCCGACCAGAATGTCGTCGTCCTGTGCCCAGACCGCGTCGATATGATCGTACTTGGTCAGGAAGTCCTGCATGACCTTGTAACCATCGTCGCGATTCCAGTTGGCGAACTGGTTGTCCAGAACCTCGATCCCGGTGCCGTCAATTCCGGCCATGAAGGCGTCAAAGCGCTGCTTGTCGATCGGAATCGGCAGACCACGCAGAACCACAATCTTGCCGCCATCAGGCATCCGTTCCTTGAAATACTCGGCGGTAACCGCACCAAGGCCCGGATTGTCGCCGGCCACATAGAGGTCCTCGATACCCGACTGGCTGAGCTCACGGTCCACCACGGTTACCCAGACGCCGGCATCCTTGACCTTCTTGATCGAAGCCGTCATCGCGTCCGGATCGCCGGGAAGAATGACCAGAGCGTCAATGCCGCGGGTGGTCACCATGTCTTCGAGATCAGCCGCCTGCTTTGTCGAGTCCGGAGCGGACTGCAGGACGAAATTGAGGTTCGGATAGGTCGAGCTCAGCCGCTCGACAGCTTTCTGGGCGAAAAAGTTGACGCCGCCCGTCCAGCCATGGTCCGCGGTCGGCACCGAAACGCCGATCGTATAGGTCATGTCTTGCGCGACGACGGCGCCCGTCATCCCGACGCCTGTCGCGACCACGGCCGCTACGGCAAATGATTTGAACATCTTCATGTTCTGCTTCCTCCTTTTGTGCTCCATTCGGAGCGGTGAATACTGGCCGTCAGCTTGTGCGCCGCGACCGCTGCAACAGAACGGCGATAATGATAATCGCGCCCTGGAACGCCTGGTTGAGATAGGGGCTGATCAGGTTCTGCAGGTTCAGAATGTTGCCGATCAGCTCAAGAATGATCACGCCGACCACCGTGCCCCAGATGCGGCCGAACCCGCCCTTGAGCATCGTGCCGCCGATGATCACCGCGGCAATCGCCTGCAATTCCCAAAGCACGGCAGTCGAACTGTTGGCAGAACCGAATTTGGGCACGTAGAGCGCCGCAGCGACCCCGATGAGAAATCCCTGAAGCACATAGGTCAGGAACCGGACCCGATCGACCTTGATGGCCGAATAACGGGCAACCTGTTCGTTCGAGCCGATGGCCGCCGCATGCCGCCCGAAGCGCGTGCGGCGCATGATGATTTCACCGGCAATGGCCACCACCGCAAAGACGATGATCGGCACCGGCACGCCAAGAATGTCGCCGGTATAGACCGGCTCGTAGACACCGCTGACGGTGAAATCGAGGTTCAGAGTGCCGCCATTGGCCAGAAACGTGATCAGCGCCCGGAAAATGCCGAGCGAGCCCAGCGTCACGATGAAGGGTTCGATACGCCCTGCCGTCACCAATAGTCCGTTGAAGGCACCACCCAGCGAGCCGATGGCGAGACCGGCCAGAATGCCGACGACGATTGTCGGCCACCCGCCACCGAGCGAAGGCACCAGACCATTGATGATGATGATCATCATTCCCGCGACAAAAGCCGCCATCGAACCGACCGAAAGATCGAGACCCCCGGAGGTAATGACGAAGGTGGCGCCAACAGCGATGATGCCGATGAACGATGCGCGCGCCACGACATTTGCAATATTCGTGTAGCTCAGGAAATTGCCGTTAAGCGAGGCGCCGAGCACGATCAGCAGTGCCAGAGCCAACAGGGGACCGAGCACCGAATAGCTGATCCGAAATCCGCTCCTGGGCTTGTCTGCACCATCAGCACTCATGCAACCTTGTCCCCTTCGATCCCGACTGCCAGCCGGACGATGTTTTCCTCGGTAATGTCTCTGCCGGTCAGTTCTCCGGTCAGCCGCCCCGCACGCATGACCACGACCCGGTGGCAAAGTCCGATGACCTCCGCCATTTCGGACGACACGACGATGATGCTCTTGCCGGCCTGG
The DNA here is from genome assembly GCA_020638065.1 of Hyphomicrobiaceae bacterium. Classification (GTDB taxonomy): domain Bacteria; phylum Pseudomonadota; class Alphaproteobacteria; order Rhizobiales; family Devosiaceae; genus JACKJF01. The sequence goes on from JACKJG010000003.1 coordinate 157,081, forward strand.
GCCAGCGCATTGATGAACTCGTAGATCTGCTGCTTGGTGCCGATATCGATGCCGCGCGTCGGCTCGTCGACGATCACGATGTCGGGCTCGACCAGCATGGTTTTGGCGAGCAGCAGTTTCTGCTGATTGCCGCCGGAAAGATTGGACACCTTGACCTGCCGGTTCGGGGCGCGAATGTCGAATTCCTCGATTGACTTGTCGAGCGCCCGGTCTTCGGCGCGTTCGTCGATGAAGAGGTTCACGAACCGGTCGAGCCCCAGAAGCGTCACGTTCGGACGCATTTGCTTGTCCACCAGAAGGCCGTGACCCTTTCGGTCTTCGGTCAGATAGGCGAGCCCGAGATGCGAGGCATCCTTGAGGGAGCGGATGTCGACGGCCTTGCCGCCAACTTCGATATGGCCGCTGGCATGGCGCAGCCCGACGATGCCTTCCATCAGTTCGGTTCGGCCGGCGCCCACAAGCCCCGCAAATCCGAGAATTTCGCCACGCCGCAAGTGAAATTCGGCGCCTTCGACATATCCGGGCACATTGAAACCGGTCACGGAAAGTGCTTCCGCACTGTCTTCATGTGCGGATTTTTGCGGAAACAGGTCGGAAACGTCCCGCCCCACCATCTGGGTCGCCATCTGATCGACCGTGAACTCGCTTGCGGGACCTTCGATCACCTTCGCCCCGTCGCGAAGAATCGTGACATTGTCGGCGATCGCCTTGACCTCTTCGAGCTTGTGCGACGTGTAGAGGATGGCAACTCCCTGCGCTTTCAGCTTCTCGATCTGTTTGAAAAGAACCTGCGATTCCTTGCTGGTCAGTGCGGCGGTTGGCTCGTCCATCATCAGAATACGCGCATCGCGCACAAGCGCCTTGGCGATTTCGACCATCTGCTTTTGCGGAACGGAGAGTTCCCGGACCCGCTGCTGCGGCTCAATATCGGTTTCAAGTTCCCGCAAAAGGGTGCGGGCGCGGGCGCGCATGCCGCGCCAGTCCAGAAACGGTCCGTTGTGCAGCTCCCGGCCGAGAAAGATGTTGGCCTCGACTGTCAGCTGTTCCGCGAGGTTGAATTCCTGATGAATGAGGACAATGCCATTCGCTTCCGCCGTAGCGCTGTCCGCCAGCCGGACCTGCATGCCATCGATCAGAATACTCCCGGACGAAGCAGGCTGATATCCACCCAGGATTTTCATCAGCGTGGACTTGCCGGCGCCATTCTCGCCGATCAGGGCATGCACCGAACCCGACCTCAGATTCAGGTCGACATCAAACAGGACCTGAACCGGGCCAAAGCTCTTTGAAATCGATTGCGCGCTCAGGACGAGCGAATCGGCGTCCATGAATTGCTAGCCCCCTCCCACCTTGGCCAACAAACATCATTGGGTAGTTGGAGCGCAGGTCAACGCCCGCAATCCGATGTTTCTAATCGTTAATACAAAACGCCCGGGCGAGCGTCAAACAAAACGGTAACGTACCTCATTATTTAAAGCCCGTGCGCGAGATCTGGCTGTTCAATAAGGCTCTGGCGATCAGGGGAGGGCGGCGTAACCGTCGGAAAACCCGATGAGCGAGACCGGGATGCCGATGCCTTCTTCCGGCGTTTTGAACACGACGAAGATCGCCTGTTGCCCGGCCGCGAACTTGGCTTTCAGGTCATCGTCCATGATCACCTCGGCAATGCAGCCATTTGGCAGACAGCGGACAAACGCCACGCGGCCAAGGTCAGTGCCATCAATGTTCAGCCCAAGGCCGTTGGGAAGAAGGACGCCGAGCGGCGCTAAAACGCGCAACAATGTGGCCTGCCGGTCGGCGGTTTTCAGAACGATCACGCTGAGCCCGACATTGGTTTGATCTTCGGCCGTCACGTTCTGAATGATCGCGCATTGTTCTGCACTCGCCCCCGGCGGCGTGTCGCAACTGAGTTGCCAATCGCCATGCTGCGACTTGACCACACCCTGCGCCTCAGCCGCCGGCGCGCCGAGAAGTGCCATGAGGCCGGCAAGCGCGATTGCAGCGAGCGATTTGCTATTCAGCGTTGGAAATCTGGGCACGAACGCGACTCCGATATGAAGAACGGATTGAACATACACAGCCGTCAGGGTATTTCCAGCACGGCATGCCCTCAATTCCCGGCCAAAAACGGCAAGTGTGAGGCAGCCGCGACAAATCATCCAACGCCGCCGCAATTTGACGCACATCAATGCGAGGCTCCTAGATTGCCTTGCTGCGCCTGATGTGATTTTAGTCAAAGGATTGGGACGGCCCCGGCTGAGTCGGGGTGCCCGGGGCGGACGGATTCGAGATTTCTTCAAAGCGAAAACGCTCGCCAGGCAAATGACTTAGGGAGACCCCAGTGATCGGCTCGTTTTCGTTTCGAAAATCACTTATGTCCGGCGCTTTGGGCGCAATTGCGGCGACCGTAGCGTCCGCAAGCGCAGCCCTGGCTGACACCGGCATGGCTACAGATGGCCAAATCCACCTGCAGGAACCGGCAACTCCGATCATGGAGAGCATCACGGCGTTCCACAACAATCTGTTGTTGTGGATCATCACCGCGATTGTGCTTCTGGTGTTGGCGCTTCTCGTGATCGTCATGCTCCGCTTCAATTCGAGGGCCAACCCCACCCCCTCCAAGACCAGCCACAACTCGGTCATTGAAGTGGTTTGGACCGTGGTGCCAATCCTGATCCTGGTTGTGATCGCCGTGCCGTCCTTCGGCGTACTGGCTGATCAGCAGACCATTCCGGATGGGAACCGCAAATATCTCGGCTCCAACATTTTCTCGTACGGCGAAGTCGAGCTTCCGGCCCCGGCAGTGACCGTCAAGGCGACCGGCGTTCAGTGGAGCTGGTCATACGAATATCCCGATCTGGGTATCTCCTTTGACTCCTTCATGCTGCCGGAAACGTCGACCAACGGTTTCGATCGCCCCACGCTGAAGCCAAACGAGCCCCGCCTTTTGGCTGTCGACAATGATATCGTTGTGCCCGTGAACACGACGGTCCGCGTTCTTGTGACAGCGGACCCGACCGGCGTGATCCACTCTTTCGCGGTGCCCTCGTTCGGCATCAAGGTGGACGCGGTTCCGGGCCGGACCAATGAAACCTGGTTTTATGCCGAACGCGAAGGCATCTATTACGGCCAATGTTCCGAGCTTTGCGGCAAGGACCATGCCTTCATGCCGATCGCGGTTCGCGTCGTGTCTCAGGACCAGTATGACGCATGGGCAAAAGCTGTGCAGGACGGCGATATCGACGCCGGCAATGCCCTGCTTGGCCCGGTTACCTGATAGTTCCAACCCGACAACAAAGAAACAAAGGGAAAATCATGGCAAACGCAGCTACCGCTTCCCATGACGCGCATGACCACCCAACGGGTTGGAAACGCTACGTCTATTCGACGAACCACAAAGACATCGGCACGATGTACTTGGTCTTCGCCATCTTCACCGGCGTTGTCGGGGGAATTCTCTCAGGCTTCATGCGCTGGGAACTGGCCGAGCCAGGCATTCAGATTTTCCATGGCCTTGCGCAAATGGTGTACGGCGTCGAGGGCGATGCTGCCATCGATGGCGGCAAGCAGATGTACAACGTCTTCACCACCGCCCACGGCCTGATCATGATCTTCTTCATGGTCATGCCCGCCATGATCGGTGGCTTCGCCAACTGGTTCGTTCCGATCATGATCGGCGCGCCGGACATGGCCTTCCCGCGCATGAACAACATTTCGTTCTGGCTGTTGCCGCCGGCTTTCCTTCTGCTGGTGATCTCGATGTTTGTTCCGGGTACGAACGATCTTCCCGGCGTTGGTGGTGGCTGGACGATTTATGCGCCGCTTTCGACCCTGGCTGGCACGCCAGGACCGGCAATGGACTATGCGATCCTGTCGCTGCACATTGCAGGCGCGTCCTCCATCCTCGGTGCGATCAACTTCATCACGACCATCTTCAACATGCGCGCGCCGGGCATGACCCTGCACAAGATGCCGCTGTTCCCATGGTCCATTCTGGTCACGGCCTTTCTGCTGCTACTCAGCCTGCCCGTTCTGGCCGGCGGCATCACCATGCTGCTGACCGACCGCAACTTCGGCACCACCTTCTTCAACCCGGTGGGTGGCGGTGATCCGATCCTGTTCCAGCACCTGTTCTGGTTCTTCGGGCATCCCGAGGTCTATATCCTGATCCTGCCGGGCTTCGGCATCATCTCCCACATCGTTTCGACCTTCTCCAAGAAGCCGATCTTCGGTTATCTGGGCATGGTCTACGCCATGATCGCCATCGGCTTCGTCGGCTTCATCGTGTGGGCGCACCACATGTATACGACCGGCCTGAGCCTCGACGTTCAGCGTTACTTCGTGGCGGCCACGATGGTCATCGCGGTGCCCACCGGCGTCAAGATCTTCTCCTGGATCGCGACCATGTGGGGTGGTTCGATCACCTTCCGCACCCCGATGTTGTGGGCGATCGGCTTCATCTTCCTGTTCACCGTGGGTGGCGTGACCGGCGTGGTGCTGGCAAATGCCGGTGCCGACCGGGCCCTGCACGATACCTATTACGTCGTGGCGCACTTCCACTACGTGCTGTCGCTAGGTGCCGTGTTCGCCATTTTTGCGGGCTGGTATTACTGGTTCCCCAAAATGTTCGGGATCATGTACAATTCGTTCCTCGCCAAGACCCATTTCTGGATCACCTTCATTGGCGTGAACCTGGTCTTCTTCCCGCAGCACTTCCTTGGCCTTGCCGGCATGCCGCGCCGTTACATCGATTATCCGGACGCCTATGCGTACTGGAACATGGTGTCATCGATCGGTTATGCCATCACTCTGGCCGGCCTGTTGGTCTTCCTCTACCTGCTGTTCGAGGCCTTCTCGAAGAAGCGTCAGGCAGAGGCCAATCCGTGGGGCGAGGGCGCAACGACCCTGGAATGGACCTTGCCGTCCCCGCCGCCGTTCCATCAGTTTGAAACGCTTCCGCGTATCAAATAACCGGAGCTACGAACTTGGCGTTGGTGGATGACAATCTGACGGCAGCAGGCGTCGCGATGGAGGGCGAGGTTTCAGACTACCTCGCCCTGCTCAAGCCGCGCGTCATGTCGCTGGTTGTCTTCACCGCCGCTGCCGGTCTTTTGGTGGCCCCGGGGCCAATCCACCCCTTCGTCGCTGCGATCGCCATTCTCTGCATCGCCGTTGGCGCCGGAGCGTCGGGCGCGCTCAACATGTGGTACGATGCGGACATCGACGCCATCATGTCCCGCACCCGCAATCGGCCGATCCCCTCAGGCCGACTCGACCGCCAGACCGCACTCATGTTCGGACTGGTTCTGTCGGTTTTCTCGGTCGCACTTCTCGGCCTTGCTGCCAATTGGTTTGCGGCCGGATTGCTGGCCTTCACAATCTTCTTTTACGCCGTCATCTACACGATGTGGCTGAAGCGGGCGACGCCGCAAAACATCGTCATTGGCGGTGCAGCCGGCGCCTTCCCGCCGATGGTCGGATGGGCTGCGGTGACCGGCAATATCAGCCTCGATTCGGTCGTGCTGTTCCTCATCATCTTCCTGTGGACCCCTCCGCACTTCTGGGCACTGGCGCTCTACAAGCAATCCGACTATGCCGCGGCCGGCATTCCGATGATGCCGAACGTCGCCGGTGAGCGCAGCACCCGCAATCAGATTCTGGTCTATGCCATCCTGTTGTCGCTCGCATCGCTTCTGCCGCTGGCAACCGGCCTTACCGGATGGGTCTATGCGGTTCCCGCCATCGGGCTGGGACTGGTCTTTTCCGGCCTTGCCTTCAAACTCTGGCGCGCACCGGCGGAGCAGATGAAGCGCAATGCCCGTGAACTTTTCACCTTCTCGCTGCTTTACCTCTTCGCCCTGTTTCTGGCCCTCGTCGCCGATGTCGGGATCGCCCGCTTCCTGGAGATGATATCGTGACGGCGCCGACAGAACCGGAAATGCTGAGCAAGGAAGATAGCGACAAGCTCGCCAAGTCGCGGCGCGGGCGTTCCATCGCACTTGCACTTGTGCTCGGTGCGCTGGCCATCGTCTTTTATGCCCTGACCATCGTCAAGATGGGTCCCGGCGTATTCAATCGGCCATTGTGAGGCAGGCGATGGTCGATCAGACAAGCACGCATCCCGACGAACACCTGCATGGCAAGCACTTGCGTGTTGCCGTTATCCTCATGGCCATTGTCGTGGGCATGGTGGGCATGGCCTACGCAGCAGTTCCGCTCTATTCGATCTTCTGCCAGGTCACCGGTTACGGTGGCACGACGCAACGTTCGACCGGCAATTCCGCGGGCATTATCGATCGCGAAATGACGACCCGTTTCGACGCGAACATTTCGTCCGATCTGCCGCTCAGGGTCACGCCCTCACGTCCGGTAACCTCCAAGATCGGAACCGTGCAGACGATCACTTTCCTGGCGACCAACGTGTCAAACCACACCGTGACGACCACGGCATCTTTCAACGTGACGCCGGAACTGGTGGGGCGCTACTTCAACAAGATTCAGTGCTTCTGCTTCACCGAACAAACACTGGCGCCCGGCGAAACCGCCGAAATGCCGGTGACATTCTTTCTTGATCCTGAAATCGATAACGTGCAGGAACTGGATACCGTCAAGGACGTGACATTGTCCTATTCATTCTATGCGACCGAACCTGGGAGATCCTGACGATGGCCGCTCACACCAAGCATCACGATTACCATCTCGTTAATCCGAGCCCCTGGCCCTTTGTTGGCGCCGTGTCGGCTTTTGTCATGGCCATTGGTGGCATTCAGTGGATGCACAATGTGACGCCGTGGATCTTCTTCATTGGCCTGGTTGGCGTGCTTTTCACCATGTATTCCTGGTGGGCCGACGTGATCAAGGAAGCAAACGGCGGCGATCACACGCCGGTTGTTCAGCTTCATCATCGCTATGGCATGATGCTGTTCATCGCCTCTGAAGTCATGTTCTTCGTCGCCTGGTTCTGGGCCTATTTCGACGGCTTCTTCATGATCGACGACACAGCGCTTTACGCCCGTCATGCGCTGTCGACCAACGGCCACTGGCCGTATCAGGGTGTGGAACTGTTCAACCCCTGGCACTTGCCATTGTTCAACACGCTTCTGCTGCTGACCTCGGGCACAACAGTGACCTGGGCGCACCACGCGCTTCTGGAAGGTGACCGGCAGAGCGTGAAATGGGGCCTGATCCTCACGATCGTTCTCGGTGCGCTGTTCACAGTCGTGCAGGCCATCGAATATTCCAGCGCCGGCTTCTCGTTCTCCGGCAACATTTATGGTGCGACCTTCTTCATGGCGACCGGCTTCCACGGCTTCCACGTGATCATCGGCACGATCTTCCTGATCGTCACGCTGTTCCGTCTGCTGGGCGGCGACTTCACGCCGAAACAACACCTGGGCTTCGAATTCGCGGCCTGGTATTGGCACTTCGTTGACGTGGTCTGGCTGTTCCTCTTCGCAAACATCTATGTGTGGGGCAGTTGGGGCATCGCCGTCGCACACGGCTGATCATTCGGGGCGCCCACGGGCGCCCCAACCACTTTGCGGGTTGAGGGACGCCGCACAACATCAAGGAAGTTGAGCCATGTCCCACGACCACACTCCAGATCACGAGACACCGAATCCGTTCGCAACCGGAATTGCCGGTCGTTGCCCGCGCTGCGGCGAAGGGCTCCTGTTCACCGGATTTCTGAAAACCGCCAGCAAGTGCGAAAGCTGCGGGCTGGATCTGGAATTTGCCGATAGCGGCGACGGTCCGGCTATTTTCATCATGTTTATCGTCGGCTTCGTGGTGATCACGCTGGCATTACTCGTCAACGTCGTTTTCAATCCGCCGATGTGGGTGCACCTGCTGCTCTGGATCCCCACAACCATCATCCTTTCGCTGGCACTGCTCCGGCCCTTCAAGGGCATCATGATCGCGCTGCAATATCGAAACGACGCGCGCGAGGGCCAGCAGACTGACGATCACGCCTGATGCCAGCCAACGAAGTAGCGTCCGGTTCGACCCGCCTGACCTGGCGGCAGATGACATTCATCCTGTTCATGCTGGCGCTGACGATCCTGTTCGTAGGGCTTGGCTATTGGCAAATGCAACGACTGGGCGAGAAGACCCGGCAATTGGAGGCAATCGCAGAGCGTTCGGAAAGATCCCCGATCGACCTGCCGCCAGTGGCGGAATGGTCGGTCAGCGACCCGCTGGCTTTCGACTATCTGCCAGTGACGGCGACCGGCACATTCCGCAACGATGAAACGGTTCTGGTTTTCACCAGCCTCGAAGACCCGCGTGGCACCTATTCTGGTCCCGGATATTGGGTCATCGCGCCGCTGCAGACAGCCAACAACGGACTGGTCTTCGTCAATCGCGGCTTCGTTCCCCAGGATCAGAAGGACCAGTTCAAGGCTGGTGGCGCTGGGCCGCAGGTCGAGGTCACGATAACCGGTCTGGCACGCGTGAGCGAAAAGACCGGCATGTTCACGCCTGCATCCGATCTGGTGAACCGCATCGATTGGGCCCGAAACATCGATCGACTTGAGCAATATGTGGACACGGCCGGACGTACCGTCGCACCATTTTACATTGATGAAGCCGCGTCCGCGCCCGGAGCGTTGCCTCAGGGCGGTGAGACCAAGCTGACCTTGCCCAACCGGCATTTCGAGTATGCCCTGACATGGTTTTCACTGGCCATCATCACGCCGATTCTGGTGGTGACATGGTTGCTGCGCGCCCGCAAGCAAACCAGTCTTGCCCCCGGCGGGTCATCGGAATAGGGTGCCGCGCCCCTCTCAAGGACCTTTCATGCGCTACCTTTCGACCCGCGGCCAGGCGCCGGAACTCGGATTTTGCGACGCAGTGCTCGCCGGGCTTGCGTCGGACGGGGGCCTCTATCTTCCAGCCGAATGGCCGCAGTTCAGCCATGCTGAAATCTCGGCGCTCGCCAACCGGCCCTATGAGGATGCCGCCTTCGCGATCATTTCGCGTTTTGTTGACGGTGAGATTGAAGACGCAAAATTGCGGGGCATGATCGACGCGGCCTATTCGAGCTTCCGCCATCCTTCGGTTGCGCCGCTGGTCGAAATCGAGCCGGGCCATTTCATTCTCGAACTGTTCCACGGGCCGACGCTGGCCTTCAAGGACGTCGCCATGCAGCTTCTGGCACGGCTTATGGATTATATCCTTGAAGAACGTGGCGCGCGCGCGACCATTGTCGGCGCAACATCCGGAGACACAGGAAGCGCGGCTATCGAAGCGTTCAAGGGTCGCGAGAACACCGACATCTTCATCCTGCACCCCAATGGCGGCACATCGGAGGTGCAGCGCCGGCAGATGACCACGGTGCTCGACGCCAATGTGCACAACATCGCGCTCGAAGGCACGTTTGATGATTGCCAGAACGCGGTCAAAGCCATGTTCGCCAATCGTCCGTTCCGTGAAAGCCTGCATCTGTCGGGTGTAAATTCGATCAATTGGGGCCGGATCGTCGCCCAGATCGTTTATTACTTTACCGCAGCGATCTCGCTGGGCGCCCCGCATCGGCCGGTCAGCTTCACCGTGCCGACCGGCAATTTCGGCGATATTTTCGCCGGCTACGCAGCGATGCGCATGGGCCTGCCGATCGCCCGGTTGATCATTGCGACCAACCAGAACGACATTCTGGCCCGCACGCTCGAAACAGGCGCCTACGAGACGGGCAGGGTACTAAGATCGATCAGTCCCTCCATGGACATTCAGGTCTCATCCAATTTCGAGCGTCTGGTTTTTGATGCGCTGGAGCGCGATGCGGACACCCTGCAACGCCTGATGAACCAGCTCAAGCAGTCGGGACGTTTCGAATTGCCCGAAAATGCGCGCCTTTTCATATCCCGAACCTTCTCGGCGGGGCGGGCCAGTGAGGACGAAACGCTGGCGACCATCAGTAGCGTCAACGAACAATCGGACTATCTGCTCGACCCCCACTCGGCGGTGGGTGTGCAGGTCGCGCGCCGTTTCGCGAGTGTCGAAACGCCAATGATCACACTTGCGACGGCGCATCCGGCCAAGTTTCCCGCAGCGGTAAAATCGGCTTCGGGGCTTGAACCTGCCCTGCCGCAATGGCTATCTGATCTTTTTGAACGACAAGAACAATTCGACGTGCTGGCAAACGACCAGTCTTTGATCGAAGATTACATCAAGGCCCGCGCAAGGGCCTGAGGAGGAAGCGTTGAGCGTAAAATCAACCACTCTGGATAACGGCATGACCGTTATGACCCACAACATGCCGCATCTCGAAAGCGCGGCACTGGGCGTATGGGTCAAGGCCGGTTCCCGCAGTGAACGCGAAGATGAACACGGCATTTCGCACCTGCTCGAGCATATGGCCTTCAAGGGCACCAAGACGCGCACCTCGCAGCAGATCGTAGGGGAAATCGAGCAGGTCGGCGGCGAGTTGAACGCGGCCACATCTATTGAGCAAACAGGCTATTTCGCGCGGGTTCTCAAAGACGACGTGCCGCTGGCAGCAGACATTCTGTCAGACATCCTGCGCAATTCCACTTTCGCGCCCAACGAACTGGCGCGCGAACAACAGGTGATCGTGCAGGAAATCGGAGCCGCCCACGACGATCCCAACGATCAGGTTTTTGACCTTTTCCAGTCGGCCGTCTTTCCCGAGCAGGCTATCGGCCGGCCTATTCTGGGAACCGTTGAGACCGTGACCGGCTTCGGGGCCGAACAGATCCGCGCCTATATGGACCGCAATTATGTCGGCACCAACATGGTCATGGCCGCTGCGGGCAATGTCGAGCATGAGCGGCTTGTAGATATCGCTGCCGAGAGGTTCTCGGAAGTCCGGCCTGATCTCGAGGCCAACCCCGCCGACGCGACCTATGTTGGTGGCGACCAGCGCAAAGTCTCCGAGCACGAGCAGGCCCACATCATTCTCGGGTTCGAGGGTCGCCCCTATAACTCCGATGGCTATTATACGAGCCAGATCCTGGCCTCGGTACTCGGTGGCGGCATGAGCTCACGCCTGTTTCAGGAGGTCCGCGAAAAGCGGGGCCTCTGCTATTCGGTGTTCGCATTCCATTGGGCTTTTGCCGATACCGGGGTTTTCGGTGTTTCCGCCGCGACGGGTGAGAGCCATGTGGGCGAACTGGTCCCCGTGATCATGGACGAATTGCGCCGGGCCATCGACGACGTGACGGAAGACGAGGTGCTGCGGGTGCGCAACCAGATTCGCGCCGGCCTGCTCATGTCGCTCGAAAGCCCCTCCGGCCGCGCCGGCCAGCTTGCCCGCCAGCAATTGCTTTGGGGCCGTCCCATCGAAATGCAGGAAATCATCGATCGCATCGAACGCATTGATGCGGAACGCGTCCGCGAAATCGCCGCGCAATTGTTCAATGGCAACGTGCCGGCGCTCGCCGCCAATGGCCCGATTTCCAACCTGTCCGAATACGACGCGATTGCCGCGCGTTTCGCCGCCTGAGATCGATGCGCCTCTGGCCTGCCCAACCATTGCCGGAGGTCAGGTCCGAAAACTTGATCCTGCGACTGCCGCGCTCGGCGGATTTTGGTGTGTGGCGCGATCTGCGACTGATGAGCCGGTCTCATCTCGAACCTTTTGAGCCATCCTGGAGCGATCTCGACTATACGCGCCAAGCCTTCGCGCGCCGTTTGCGCCGGGCTCTGAAGCAGGCGCGGGACGGCACCGACTACTCGTTTTTCGTTTTTCGCAAGGATGACCGGCGTGCGAAACTGGCGGGTGGCCTGACCATTTCCAATGTCCGCTATGCGGTCGCCTGCCATGCCAATCTTGGATACTGGACTGGCGCACCGTTTGCCGGGCAGGGCATCATGACCGAGGCCGTGGGGCTCGCCTGCAGTTTCGCGTTCGACAATCTCGGGCTAAATCGCGTGCACGCCGCCTTCCTCCCGCACAACACGGCGTCGCGCCGGGTGCTGGAAAAGAACGGCTTTGTCGAAGAAGGTTTTGCCGAACATTATCTGAAGATCAACGGGCGCTGGGAAGACCATGTCCTGTTCGCGCTGACCCGTGCCCGCCGCGATGCGGACGTAATTCTGGCGCTTAAGGACAAAACTTCGTTTCGCTTGTGACTTTGCCCATTCCCCGTTACCAAGGGCAAATCCGGGAGAGTTGGGGCTGTCAGTACTCGATGCGTTTTCTCAATGCGATAGTGCTATGCGTTTTTCTGGCCGTTTTCGGCCCGAATACCGCCCGCGCGCTTGAGGTTATTACGGTCCCCGAAGACGTCAACGCCATCAATCTGAGCGCGGCCATCGAACGCGTTGACGGCGAGGACGGATCGGTTCGTCTCAGCACGGCACCCGATGCCGACGGCATCGTCCGGCGTATTGAAGTGCTCGCAGCTGACCCGGCCAGCAATCCCAACTGGGTGATTTTCGCCCTGCGCAACGTCTCCGATGCCCAGATCGAACGCCTTATCGTTGCTCCGTTTTTCAGGATGCCGGGGTCCGGCGTCATCAATCCTGACCTTGGCAGCAATCGCATCAACGTTCTGACCCCAAGTGGCGGGCTGCGGCCGGAGCGGCAGACCGATGCGGAGGCGGATGTGTTCCAGGTGGTGCTCGACCCGGGCGCGACCGTGACATTCGTTGCTGAACTGTCCGGGAATGACCTGCGGGAACTCTATCTTTGGGAGCCGGCCGCCTATCGCTCCTATCAAAATTCCTTCACGCTGTTCAGGGGCACCGTGCTTGGCATTTCAGGCCTCGCGGCCGTTTTCCTGACCATTATGTTCGTGGTGCGCGGACGTGGCGTCTTTCCGGCAACCGCCGCGTTTGCCTGGGCGGTCCTTGCCTATCTTCTCATCGATTTCGGCATTTTCGGACCTCTGATCGGGGTTGGAAACGGTGCCGTTCAGCCCTACCGCGCCGCGTCGGAGGCGGCGCTCGCCACAACCTTGTTCGGCTTTGTGTTCATCTATTTGAACCTGCACCGCTGGCACTTGCGCTTCCTGCATCTGGCGCTGGCGCTGGCCGCAATCTTTCTGGCGCTCTTCGCCTTTTCGTTCCTGCAGCCGCAATTGGCCGCAACTGTCGCCCGTGTGGTGCTGCTGCTGCTCGGCATTATGGGAACATTGCTGATCATCATCCTTTCGGTGCGCGGCTATGACCGGGCCGTGCTTTTGGTTCCAACCTGGATCATTTTCATAGCCTGGCTGGTCTATTCCTGGATGGTCCTTGCCGGCGCAGTCACAAATGACATCGCCCAGCCAGCGGTCGCGGGCGGTCTGGTCCTGCTGGTCATGCTGATCGGGTTCACAACGGTGCAGCACGCCTTTGCCGAAGGTCAGGTCAGCGTCGGCTCGCTCTCCGAAGTGGAGCGCCGGGCTCTGGCCATGACGGGAAGTGGCGATTTCGTCTTTGACTGGAACCTCGAGCGTGACCGCGTGACCGTGTCAGAGGAAATCCACCCCCGGCTCGGCGAACGGCGCGGGGCTCTTCGCGGATCGATCAAGCTCTGGCTCGACCGCATCCACCCCGACGACCGCGACCGGTTCCGCACCGCGCTCGATACGCTCGTCGAGCTTCGCCGCGGCAAGGTCAATTCCGACATCCGCGTCTCGGCCAATGACGGCAATTACCGCGCCTTCCGTTTGCGTGCCAAGCCGGTTCTGGATCGTGACGGGCAGGTCTCACGCATCGTTGGTTCGCTGCGCGATGTGACCGAGGAAAAGATATCCTCGGAACGGCTCTTGCACGATGCCGTGTTCGACAGTTTCACCGGCCTGCCGCTCAGAATGTTGCTGCTCGATCGGTTGGAGCGGGCCCTCAAGCGCGCCAAGGCGGGTTTGGCGGTCAAACCCGCGGTCATGGTGATCGATCTCGACGGGTTCACCGATATCGACGAGCGGTTCGGGCATTCGGCATCCGACTCGCTTCTGTTGGCCGTTGCCCGCCGCCTGTCGCGGGTCATGCGCCCCATGGACACGCTGGCGCGCATCCGCGGCGATCAGTTCGCGGCCCTGCTGGTTTCCGATGAAAGCGCCGGCAAGATCGCCGAGGTGGCCGAGCAGATGCGCCGCGCGTTGCGGACGCCCTTCAATTTCGGCGATCAGGACTTCTCGTTGACGGCTTCGATCGGCATCACCATTTACGACAATTCGCCGGTCGGCGCTGCTGATGTCCTCCGCGATGCCGAGCTGGCCATGTACTATGCCAAGCGCCTCGGCGGAGACCGTATCGAGGCCTACCGCGCCTCGGCGCGCTCGATTGCTGCCTATTCGGAAGCATCAGAACGCGATCTTGAACGCGCCATGAACGAGGGCGAGCTGCAGGTCTATTATCAGCCGATCTACGATATCCGCACTGCTTCGATTGCCGGGGCCGAAGCGCTGATGCGCTGGAACCATCCGACCAAGGGCATGGTTGGTCCCTCGGAATTCATTCCGCTTGCGGAACGAACCGGCCTGATCGACAAGCTTGGCCGTCTGGCTATCCGGCAGGCCGCCAACCAGACGTCGGATTGGGTCGCCGCATTGCCACTCGACGAGTCCTTCTTCGTGTCGATCAATCTGTCGGCAACCCAATTGGGCACCGAGACCTTGCTCAACGACCTCAGAACGCTTGTGACCGAGAACCGGCAATTGCCAAAGCACATCAAGCTCGAAGTCACCGAAACCCAGGTCATGTCAAATCCCGAGCAATCGGCCTATGTGCTCTCGGCTCTCAAGGATTTGGGCTTTGGCCTGGCCCTCGATGATTTTGGCACGGGCCATTCCTCGTTCTCATACCTGCACCGGTTCCCGTTCGACACCGTGAAAATCCCGGCCCAGTTTGTGCAGTTGGGCGATGATTCCGGCAGTGCCCGGACGCAAGGCCCGATCATTCGCGCGATCACCTCGCTTGCCAATGAATTGGGACTTACCGTCGTCGGGGAGGGGGTCGAAACCCCCGAGGAATTGAAGCGCCTCATCCAGTTCGATTGCCATCTGGCACAGGGCTTCGTGTTTGAATCTGCAATTGATGCCACCGCGCTCAAACGCAAGCTGGCCACCCAGCACGGCGCCTGACCGGATCAGGCCAACCCCGCTTCGCCACTGAGATTTGCCGGATTGAGGCCGATGCTGGCGAGCGCCTGCATGTAGCGTTGATCGGCGGGCACCGAAAAGACCAGACTTGCATCACCCTTGACGTTTAGCCAGGCATTCTCGGCCATCTCCACATCCAGCTGACCCGGTCCCCAGCCCGCATATCCGAGGGCGAAGAGGCTCTTGTCCGGTTGTCCATGTTCCGTGGCGATCGCACTGAGGATGTCGTGGTTGGCCGACAGAACAATATCCGAGCGGATGCGAACCGACGCGCCCTGTTGATAATAGTCCGCGGAATGCAGCACGAAACCGCGTCCCGGCTCGACGGGACCGCCGTTCCAGACCGGTAGTTCGCGGGCAAACACGGGATGGTCTTCACTTTCCTCGTCCGGCGCCAGATCGAGATCGTCGAGGACATCACCGAAATTGAGGTCATCCAGCGGCTTGTTGACGATCAGGCCCATCGCGCCCTGTTCGTTGTGGTCGACCATGAAAATGACCGACCGCTCGAAGCGCGAATCGTTCATTTGCGGCATGGCGATGAGAAATTGTCCCTTGAGCGACTGCATCTTTTCGGCCTGCCTTTCAGCTTTGAGCTTTCAGCATATCGCCAATTCCGCCAGTTCTCCAAACTGTCATTTCCATTTCATCGCGCGGCATGGTTGAACGGCTTCATGAAAAAACTTGCCCTTCTGATCATCGCTTTGTTTTCGGCCGTTCCCGTTGCGGATGCGGCAGAAACGCAGTCTCTGTCCATGTCAGACAATGCCAGTGTCCGCCTTGTAACGTCCGGGCAGAGGCTGGCTGACGGCACCATGTGGGCCGGCATCGACATCGCGATGCCTCCCGATACCAACACCTATTGGCGCGTACCGGGCGAAACCGGTGTGCCTTTGGTGATGGACTGGAACCAGAGCCGGAACATCACCGATGCTGAGATCATCTGGCCGATGCCGCGCCGCGTGGTGAAGGCCGGCTTCACGGACTATGTCTACGAGGGCAATACCCTGTTTCCGGTCAAACTGATGATGGCAGGTTCCGACGCGGTCTGGCGCGCGCACCTGACACTTGGCATCTGCAACGAGATTTGCGTTCCCGTTTCGGTTGATCTGGAAATCGCTCTGAACGCCGATCAAAAGGACATGGCCAGCCAAATCCGCATCCAGCAGGCGCTTGCCGAAACGCCGCTTGAGGAAGACGCGGACAATGTGTTTGCAGCGCCTCCGGAGTTCGACACAATTACAAACCTGATGACGATCCGTCTCAAGACACCCCTGCGCGACCCCGCAAGCTCGATCATTGCCACGGCGGATCCATCTCTGGTTTTCGCGCAGCCGCTATCATTTCCAGACAATTCCTTGCAATTCAGGCTCTTGTCCCGCACGCCCGAGAGAATGACCCAGCAGGACCAGATCGATTTTCTTTTCGATACGTCCGACGGTCCTTATTTTGTCACATCTCGGTTCGACATAGTCGGCTCTGACCGATAATTCAGTCCACATTTCCCAAGGAGTTTTCCGTGATCGAATCCGGCGCGTCCATTCCTGCGGTTAACGTCAAGCTCGTCCAGAACGGCGAGATCATCGACACCAACACGTCCGAACTGTTTGCCAAGGGCATCTCGGTGCTCTTTTGCGTGCCTGGCGCCTTCACCCCGACCTGCTCGAACAATCATCTGCCCGGGTATGTGCGCTTGGCCGGTGAGCTTCGCAACGCGGGCGCAGATCAGATTATCTGTGCGGCCGCCAACGACCATCATGTGCTCAAAGCCTGGTCCGACACACAGTCTGCAACCGGCAAGATCGGCTTTATCGCTGATATCAAAGCCGAATTTGCGGCTGGCCTTGGAGTTGCCGTCGAAATGGCGGGTCTTGGCATGCGCTATATGCGCAGCGCATTCCTCATTCGCGACGGAAAGATCGTTTCTGCTTATGCCGCCAATCAGGCCGGCCAACTGGGCGATACAAGTGCCGAATCCGTGCTTGCCGCACTAAGGTCACAAAGCGTATCTAGTCATTGAGCGGGGGAAGTAATGCGTAATTCGTGGGCGGCACCATGACAGAGATATCAAGAATTCCGGCGGCTCAGAGGCCGTCCTCAGCGGCGCGGATGCTGGTGAAATCTGCTTTGGCGATGACTTTGGCGGTCTTTGTCGCCGGTTGCAGCATGGGCAGCCTGATGGGTGGCGGCACAAGCGACGTCAACACCACGCAGCTTGCAGGCACCACCGCGACCCAGGCCGATATCAACGCCGCTCAGACCTCGGCCCTGCCGGTCATCGCAACCGAATGTCCGCCCATCCGGGTCAAGGATGGCACGCAATCGATCGTTTCCTATGAGAACAACCGGATTGGCGACGCTCAGTCGGTTCAGTTCCAGGCGGTGATCGATGACCAGTCGCGCAATTGCCGTGTGTCCAACGGGCTGATCACGGTCAATATGGGCGCCAAGGGCCGCGTCATTCTCGGACCCAAGCCGGCTTCGAACACGCTCACCGTGCCGCTGCGTTTCGCGGTCGAACGCGATAACGTTCCGGTATTCTCCGAGGTTTACCAGATTCCGGTTACCGTCACGCCGCCGAACCAGTCCCAGGAATTCGTCAAGGTCGTCGATGACGTCGCCATTCCCTATCTCGGCGGCGAGAACATCGTCATCTGGGTCGGCTTCGATACACAAGCGAACAACCGCAGCTGACGATTGACGCCGGCAATTTGCCCGCGTTAATCTTTGCGGGCAAATGCGGGAGAGTCTGGCAAGGGATTGAACCTTGCCGGCGCCGAAGGAGCAACCGCCCCGGAATCTCTCAGGCAAACGGACCGCAAGCGTACCAACACTCTGGAAAGCGGAAACGGGTTTCCCGTGACCCACCGAAGGAGCAACCGGACTGGCCATTGTCCGGGAAATCTCTCAGGTAATTGAGACAGAGGGGGCGCCGTGCACGGCAAAACCGTGGCCGGCTCCGTTTGCCTCAAGCCCGGGACAAAAATGGCCGATACGTCTGAAACCCTCAAGAATGTCGTGCTGAACGACAAGCACGTCGCCGCCGGTGGCCGCATGGTTCCGTTCGGCGGCTATTCGCTGCCGGTCCAATATGAGGGCATCGTAGCCGAGCACAAATGGACCCGCGAACATGCGGGCCTGTTCGACGTTTCGCATATGGGCCCCAGCTTTCTGGAGCTGAACGAAAAGACCGGCGATGAGGACGCGGATCACGCCGCGATTGCCGCGCTTGTCGAGCCGATCGTTTGCGGAGACATTGCGCGCCTCAAGCCCGGCCAGATCCGTTACACGCTTCTGCTCAATCAGGACGGCGGCATTCTTGACGATCTGATGATCGCCCGCTCGCCGCGTTTTGCTGGAACCCTCTACATTGTCGTCAACGCCGCGACCAAAGAGGCTGACTTCGCCATGATCTCCGGTGCGGCCGGCGACAAGGCGAAATTCACACGGGCGGACGACGGTGCGCTCCTGGCGCTGCAGGGCCCCGAAGCGGTCGACGTGATGGCAACTATCATACCTGAGGCCGCTGATCTCGGTTTCATGCATTATGGATCGTGGGAATGGAACGGAACCCGCCTGATGATTGCGCGCTCCGGCTACACCGGCGAAGACGGGTTTGAAATTCTTGTGCCCTCCGCCTTTGCCGGCACGCTCTGGGACAAGCTTGTCGGCGATGAACGGGTCCGGCCAGCCGGCCTTGGGGCGCGCGACAGCCTGCGCCTCGAGGCGGGATTGCCGCTCTACGGTCATGACCTCGACGAAACCGTGTCGCCGGTCGAGGCCGACCTTGGCTTCGCTCTCTCCAAACGCCGCCGCGAAGCCGCCGATTTTCCGGGCGCGTCCCGCATCCTTGCCGAGCGCGACAACGGTCCGTCCCGTGCCCGTGTTGGTCTTTTCGTCGAAGGTGCACCGGCCCGCGAAGGAGCCGAGATCGCTGACACCGAGGGCAACATCATCGGCACAGTGACCAGTGGCGGTTTTTCGCCGAGCCTCGGAAAGGCCATCGCGCTCGCCTTCGTCCCACCTGAATTCTCTGCTCCCGGCACGAAACTGCTGGCCATCGTCCGCGGACGCAGCCAGCCTGCCGAAGTCACCCCGACACCCTTTGTTCCCCATCGCTATTTCAGAAAGCCAGCCTGAGAGGATCGCCCATGACCATCCGTTACACAGAAGACCATGAATATGTCCGTCAGGACGGCACGACCGGCACGGTCGGTATTTCCGATTATGCCCAATCCCAGCTTGGCGACATCGTTTTTGTCGAGCTTCCCAACGTCGGCGCTTCCTTTTCCAAGGGTGACGAGATCGCGGTGGTGGAGTCGGTCAAGGCCGCATCCGAAATCTACGCACCGGTTTCGGGCACCATCAGTGCCGTCAACGATGCGCTGAGCGGGTCCCCCGACCTCGTCAATTCCGATCCGATGGGTGAGGGCTGGCTGATCAAGATGAGCATCGATGATGCCGGCGAACTCGACGGTCTGATGGACGAAGCCGCCTATACCGATCACATCGCCTGACCCGGGACCAACATGCGTTATCTGCCCCATTCCGAGGCCGACCGGCAGCATATGCGTGCCGTGATCGGCATCAGCCGCACGGATGAACTTTTCGGCGCGGTTCCCGACACACTCCGCCTTGGCGATGCGGTCGATCTGCCCGGCCACAAGTCCGAAATCGAGGTCGACCGCTATATGCGTGCGCTTGCGGCGAAAAACCGGACTGCCGGCGAGGGGCCTTTTTTCGTCGGCGCGGGCGCTTATCGGCACCACGTGCCCGCAACCGTCGATCACCTCATCCAGCGCTCGGAATTCCTGACCGCCTACACGCCCTATCAGCCCGAAATCTCGCAGGGCACGCTGCAAACCCTGTTCGAATTTCAGACCCAGGTCGCGCACCTGACCGGCATGGAGGTAGCAAACGCTTCCATGTATGACGGCTCGACTGCTTTGGCCGAAGCCGCGCTGATGGCCCAGCGGCTGACGCGCCGCGACAAGCTGGTCGTATCCGGTGGGGTGCATCCTCATTATCGCGATGTGCTCGCAACCTATGTCGAACCGGATGACGGTTTGTCTCTGATGCCCACCGACGTGGCGGCGGGCGAGGACCTGATTGCCGGTGTGGACGATCAGACCGCTGCGATCATCGTCCAGACACCAGACTTTTTCGGGCACTTGCGCGACGTCAAATCGCTCGCCGACGCTGCGCACGCCCAGGGTGCATTGCTCATCGTCTGCGTCACTGAAGTCATTTCGCTTGGTCTGCTCGAAGCCCCCGGCGCGCTCGGGGCGGACATCGTTGTGGCCGAGGGACAGTCGCTGGGAAATCCGCTGACTTTTGGAGGCCCCTATGTCGGCCTGCTGGCGACCCGCAATGCCTTTGTCCGGCAGATGCCGGGCCGGGTTTGCGGTGAGACACTGGATGCACGCGGGCGGCGCGGCTTCGTGCTGACGCTCTCGACGCGCGAACAGCATATCCGCCGCGAAAAGGCGACCTCGAACATTTGCACAAATTCCGGTCTGTGTGCGCTGGCGTTCACCATCCATCTCTCATTGCTGGGTGAGCAGGGACTGTTCCGGCTTGCAAAACTCAACCACAAGCTGGCGCGCAACCTGAGCGGGAGATTGGCCGCAATCCCCGGTGTCGAACTGCTCAACAAGACCTTTTTCAACGAGTTTACCCTGCGACTGTCGCGGCCAGCTGCGGCAATTGTCGATGCACTTGCCGAGCATGGTGTGCTTGCCGGCGTTCCTGCATCGCGGCTTCTGCCCAACGAGTCTTCGGTCGAAAACCTGCTCACAGTGGCCGTCACGGAAACCTCGGTCGAGGCCGATTTCGACGCCTACGTGTCCGCTTTGACGGAGGTGCTGAAATGAGCCTCAACACGCAAGGCCGCCCGACGGCCATCGAAAACGTCGATACGAGCGGGCAGGTTGGCGGCGCTGCGCTGCTTCCCGATGAACCGCTTCTCTTCGAAATTGGCGGGCCGGACCATTCCGGAGTCGATCTGGATGACATCGAAATCGACGATGCTTTCCTTGGCGGACAAAAGCGCGAGACGCCGCTCGATCTGCCGGGCCTGACCGAGCCCGAAGCCATGCGCCATTATGTGCGCCTGTCGCGGCTCAATTACTCGATTGACGCCGGGCTCTATCCGCTCGGCAGCTGTACGATGAAGCACAACCCGCGCCTCAACGAAAAAGCTGCGCGGCTGCCCGGCTTTGCCGATATCCACCCCCTACAGCCCGTGTCGACGGTGCAGGGGGCGCTCGAACTGATGGGCGAATTGGCTCATTGGCTGATGGTTTTGACCAACACCAATGCGGTTGCGCTCAGCCCGAAGGCCGGAGCCCATGGCGAGCTTTGCGGCATGATGGCGATCCATGCCGCGCACCGCGCCAATGGTCAGGACCATCGCGATGTCGTTTTGGTGCCGGAAAGCGCACACGGAACCAATCCGGCGACCGCGGCCTTTCTCGGCTACAAGGTCAAGCCCATTCCGGCCGCCGGGGACGGAACGGTGCGGGCGGCGGATGTCGAAGCGGCATTAGGCCCCGACGTCGCCGCGATCATGCTGACCAATCCCAACACGGTCGGGCTGTTCGAGCCGGAGATCAGGAAAATCGCCGACGCGGTGCACGCCGCCGGGGCCTATTTCTACTGCGACGGCGCGAACTTCAACGCCATCATGGGCGTGGTGCGTCCCGGCGATCTCGGCATCGACGCCATGCATATCAATTTGCACAAAACGTTCTCTACTCCGCATGGCGGTGGCGGTCCGGGGGCAGGGCCGGTGGTTCTGTCCGAGGCCTTGGCGCCCTTCGCGCCGGTGCCTTTTGTGCGGAAAACGGACGAGGGTTTCGAACTGGTCGAACATGGTGAAGGCTCGGAGAGCTTCGGCCGAATGACTGCCTTTCACGGCCAGATGGGCATGTATGTGCGGGCGCTGACCTACATGCTCAGCCATGGCGGAGACGGACTGCGGCAGGCGGCCAAGGATGCCGTGCTCAACGCCAATTACATCAAGGCCCGGATCAAGGACCGTTTCTCGATGCCCTTTGGAAGCCAGCATTGCATGCACGAAGTGTTGTGCGATGACAGTTTCCTGAACGGCACGGGGGTCACTACCCTCGACTTCGCCAAGGCGATGATCGACGAAGGCTATCATCCCATGACCATGTATTTCCCGCTGGTGGTACATGGCGCCATGCTCATCGAGCCGACCGAAAGCGAATCGCTGCCGTCGCTCGACGCCTTTGCCGACGCGCTGATCCGCCTGGCCGACGCCGCAAAGGAAGGGGACGCGGAACGGTTCACCAACGCGCCCCAGACCGCGCCCCGTGCCCGCCTGGACGAGACTGCGGCGGCCCGCAAACCGGTTTTGAAATGGACGAGGTCATCAGACGCCTGATTTGTGATAATGGGTTTTCTCATGTCACTGCCTTCCGGTCCGATAAGAGAAACCTTCGATAAACAGGCGGCCTATTGCGCCGGGCCGGGCCAGTCGCCGTTCACGGCGCGGGTCCTCACCTTGATGATGGCGCTTCTCGATGCGAATTCGGCGATCGGGAGGCGCGTATTGGCATGGCCCGAGGCTCAGGCGGCATCGGACGCCTTGCCGCTTCGGGTTGCCGCCGCATTTCACCATCTCAGCCGCTCTGGTCATTGTCCCGAGCTGACACAAGTCTACCCGCCTCATCGGCCGGACAATGAGGCTTTTCGCGCGGCATTTGAGAATGCGCTTGGGCGCTTCGACGCTGAACTGACATCGTGGCTTGACGGACCGCCGCAGACCAATGAAACCGGCCGTTCCGCTGTCATTCTGGGGGTGGGGCTTCTGTTGGCAAATCGCTTCGGTCTGCCGCTCGAAACGTTCGAAATCGGCGCAAGCGCCGGGCTGAACCTGAATGCATTTCGTTACAAATATGATCTGGGTGTCGGCGTTTGGGGCGAACCGGAATCCGGCGTCCGCGTCGTCTCCGATTGGCGTGGCGCGACACCCGACCTGAGAGGTCCGCTAGTTGTTCGCTCTTCGATCGGATGCGACGTGGCCCCGCTGGACCCGAGCACGGACGCAGAGCGCCTGATGGCCTATTTGTGGCCCGATCAACCGGACCGAGTGGAGCGAATGCAATCTGCCCTCGAATTCGCTTTGGTCCATCCCCCGCAAGTGGAACTAGCCGATGCCTCGGACTGGATCAAAGCGCATGTGACCCCGAAGCATGGGGTCGCGCGCATGCTCTATCACACCCTGGTCTGGCAATATTTGCCGGGGTACACCCGGCGGGCGATCGAAGCGAGCCTGGCCTCCGAAGGAGCAGCGGCCAGCGACGCCTCGCCGTTAGCCTGGTTTCGGATGGAAGCCGACCAGAGCGGCCAACCCGGCGCGGGATTGTGGATGACCTTGTGGCCCGGCGGAGCAGTGTTGAATTTGGGGCGCGCCGACTTTCACGGTCGCTGGGTCGAGTGGAACGTCGGATCACTCTGATGCAAAAACCTGTGGCAGCGTTGATCGGGTTGCTTTTGGCGGGAGCAGCGGCGCTCGCCTTCGGTCCTGAGTTGTGGAACCAGCTGGCCCCGACGGCGGAGCTGCCCGTACCCACCGAAAACAACGGAGTGGGTAAGCCGGTCGCGTCCACAATTGCCGCCGCTCCGATGCTTACAGGCACATTCACGCTGGCCATTTCCTGGCAGCCGGCTTTCTGCGAACAGCAATCCCTCAAACCTGAATGCGCCGACCAGAAAGCGGGAGACTTCGCCGCGGACCATTTTACCTTGCACGGGCTTTGGCCCGAACCGCAGGGCAACGAGTATTGTGGGGTCTCCGGCCGCGACGAGCAGGCCGACAAGCGCGGTGACTGGCGCAACCTGCCGCATCTTGACCTGCCGGCCGAAACGCGCGCGCGCCTCGAGACCGTGATGCCGGGCACCGCCTCCTACCTGCAACGGCACGAATGGACCAAGCACGGAACCTGTTCGGGTGCCGATCCCGACACCTATTTTCAGGCCGCGATGGCGCTGCTCGACTCAATCAACGCGTCGGAGGTGCGCGACCTGTTTGCCGGCCAACTTGGCGAAACTCTTGCTGCCAACGACATACGCGCAGCTTTTGACAAGGCGTTCGGCAGCGGATCGGGCTCCCGTGTGACGGTGGAATGTGGCAATGATGCAAGTCGCCGGTTGATCGACGAACTCAGAATCTCGATCCGTGGCGAAGTCGCGTCCAAACCCGACATCCTCGAGCTGCTGTCCAATGCCGCCCCGCGCCAGCGCGGTTGCCCGCAAGGCATTGTCGATCAGGTTGGTCTGCAATGAAAAAGGCGGGCATCGCGGCCCGCCTTCAAACGTGTCCGGAATAGAGACAGACTTTAGTTCAGCCGGTCGCCGACTTCCTTGATCGAGGAAGCGATCAGATCATCACCATGCTTGGACATCTGGTCCTGCAACAGATGACGCGCGGCCTCAATCGCAACATCAGCGGAGCGGGCACGCACTTCGGCGATGGCCTGCGCCTCGGCCTGAGCAATCTTTTCTTCGACCGCCTTGCGGCGGCGGGCCACCAGCTCGTTGAGCGATTCCTCGGCCTCCTTGGCCATCCGATCCGCTTCTTCGCGAGCCGCGCTGACAATCTCGTCGGCTTCGGCTTCGGCCGCCTTGCGCTTGCGCTCATAGTCGGCGAGCAGGGCCTGTGCTTCTTCACGCAGGCGCTTGGCCTCGCTCAGATCGTCTTCGATCTTCTTGATCTGCTTGTCGAGCGCACCCGTAATCGCGCCCGGCACCTTGAGGTAGATGATCACCCCGATGAACACGAGCAGTGCGATGAACGCCCAGAATGCTGCATCAAATGCCATCAGATCAGCCCTCCAGAACCTTTTGCACGGCGCTTTGCGCCTGCTTGTCGGTTACCGTGCCGCCGATCTGGCTGACCAGCGCTGCCGCGGTCTCGGCAGCGATGCTGTCGACATTTTTCAGGGCATCGGCCTTGGTTGCCTGAATGCGGGATTCCGCGGCACCCATCTGCTTGGCCAGTTCGGCTTCGACCTCGGCCCGGCGGGCATCGGCAGCGGCGCTGTTGTCTGAGCGGGTCTGCTCGGCAATGCCGTGAGCCTTCTGGCGGGCCTCGGCCAGCTCTTTCTCGTAGGCTTCGATCGCCTGATCGGTACGCTGACGCATCCGGTCCGCTTCCGCCAGATCGCTCTCGATGCGATCCTGACGGACTTCGAGAATTTCGCCAATGCGCCGCAATGCCACGCGGGCCATAATCACGTAGAGCGCGCCAAATGTAATCGCCAGCCACAAAAGCTGCGATCCGAAAGTCGACGCGTCGAACGGCGGAAAGCCGACAACCTCATGCCCGCCGGAAGCTTCCGTCAAAGCATGTGTATCGGTTGTGGCATGCGCATCCGTGGCGCCATCATGGGTGACGGCGCCTTCATCGACTACGGCCTCATTTTGGGCTTCACCAGCCATCGGTCATTCCTTTATCGCGTGAAGCGGACATGGGCGCGGGAGAAGCCCCGCGCACCCCGCAAACGATTTTAGACTGCGTAGAGCAGCAGGAAGGCGATAACCAGCGAGAAGATGCCCAGAGCTTCGGTCACGGCAAAGCCAAAGATCAGGTTCGAGAACTGACCCGCAGCTGCCGAGGGGTTGCGCAGCGCGCCGGCAAGGTAGTTGCCGAAAATCACGCCCACGCCGACACCGGCGCCGCCCATACCGATACAGGCAATACCCGCCCCGATCAGTTTTGCTGCATCTGCTTCCATTTTAATCTCCGTTGGATTGGTTTGATGGGTTGAACTGGCCCGGAACCGGTCAGTGTCCGGGATGAATTGCGTCGTTCAGATAGACACAGGTGAGCACCGCGAAGACGAAGGCCTGCAATGCTGCAACCAGGAATTCGAGACCCGTCAGGGCGACGGCCATGCCGAATGGCAGAATGGCCACAACGCCCCAGGCACCCGCGCCAAGAAGGGCGACGACCATGCCGCCGAAAACCTTGAGCACGATGTGCCCGGCCAGCATGTTGCCCCACAGTCGCAGACTGTGGCTGAGCGGACGGGACAGGAACGAAATGATTTCGATCGGCACCACCAGCCAGATGATGAACCAGGGGATCCCGGGCGGAACGAAGAGCTTAAGGAAGCTCAATCCGTTGCGCATGAAGCCGTAAATGACGACCACGAGAAACACCAGAACGGCCAGAAACGCAGTGACGATGATGTGGCTGGTTACCGTGAAGAAATAGGGGACCATACCAAAGAAGTTGGCGACCAGAATGAACATGAACAGCGAAAAGACGAACGGGAAGAACCGCATCCCTTCGGTTCCGGCAGAAGATCGCACCATATTGGCCACGAATTCGTAGACCATTTCCGCCATGAGCTGCATGCGGCCCGGAACCAGCCCGCGCCCGCGCGTCGACAGGATCAAGAATGCGCTGATCGTCAGAAGCGTCAGCAGCATGAACAGGGCCGAATTGGTGAAGGCGATTTCAAATCCGCTGCCTTCGGTGCCGTTGCCACCAAAGTTGCCGAACGTGAAATACTTCACGATATTGAACTGATGAATCGGCTCAATCGCTTTTTCGGACACGCCTTTATCCTTCTGTCGCGACCCTAATCGTCATCGTCATCCGGCAATGCACCTTCAGACGCCGTCCCCACGGACGCATCGGCGTTCAATTCCGCCGCCGCCCGCATAACATTGAGAACGCCCGCTGCAAAGCCCAACAGCAACAAAACAATCATTGCCCACGGTCTTGTCCCCAGCAACAGATCGATTCCATAACCGATCCCTGCTCCGACCAAGATCGCGGCCACGAATTCGGCGGCAAAGCGAAACGCCCGCCCCATTCCGGTCATTTCCCGTTGCCGGAAATTCGCAGATGCCTCGCTGACAAGAGTGTCGCGCTTGGCCTCAGCGATCCGATCCGCCAGCGACCGGCTTCGGTTGCGGGCTTCAGCTTCCGGATCCGGGCCTCCCGAATGAGACGCATTGGCCATCGCGCATGCCGCCTTGTTCTGCTGCCCAGCTTTGAAAGGGTACCCCTCAAAGTCGGCTGCAACATAGAGAGGGGGCTTTTCCCTGTCAAGCCGTGACGGTCGCATCTAGTGCGTTGAAAATAAACATAAAATCAAAGAGCGTAACCTTGCGCCGGTCCGCGCATAACACCTGTCGCGCGATGGAGAATTCAGGATGCCTCGCGGACGGCCTGCGCAGTGGTCAGGTCGACCGAAACCAGGGTCGAAACACCGCGTTCTGCCATGGTCACGCCGAACAGCCGGTCTACCCGCGCCATCGAAATTGGATTGTGCGTGATGATGAGGAAACGCGTCTCGGTGCGCGTACGCATGGAATCGAGCAGATCGCAGAAGCGTTCGACATTGGCGTCGTCCAGCGGAGCGTCAACTTCGTCGAGCACGCAGATCGGTGCCGGATTGGTCAGGAACACCGCAAAAATTAACGCCAGCGCAGTCAATGCCTGCTCGCCACCAGACAGAAGCGTGAGCACCTGCGGCTTTTTGCCCGGGGGACGTGCGATGATTTCGAGACCGGCCTCCAACGGGTCGTCGGATTCGACAAAGGCCAGTTCTGCGGCCCCGCCACCGAAGAGGTTGGTGAACAGGTCCTGGAAATGCGCGTTGACCTTGTCGAAGGCTTCGGTCAGCCGCTGCCGGCCCTCGCGGTTCAGGCTCGAAATACCCGTGCGCAGCTTGGCGATGGCCGCGATCAGGTCGTCGCGATCGGTCTCCATGATCTCGAGCTTTTCGCGAACCTCTTCCATTTCCTTTTCGGCGGACAGGTTGACGCCACCGAGCCGCTCGCGCTCGGCCTTCAACCGTTCGACCTTGCGCTCCATCTGCTCTTCGTCGGGCAATTGCGCCTCGGGGCGAATACCGGCCACTTCCGCCGTTCGGTTCGCAGCGATTCCAAGCGTTTCACCAATCGTCTGCTCAAGCTGCTGGCGGCGGACGATCAAGCCCTTGAGCCGCTCGTCGACCCGGGCCATTTCCGCGCGCAATTCGCCAAGTTGCTCCGAAGCTGCACGGCTGGCCCGATCCAGCTCGCGATGCGCGTTCTCGGCATTGGCCAACGCATCGGACGCCTTGCCCAGCCGCTCCTGGGCCGCGGCCAGATCGGCATCGAGCCGCTCTGCACGTTCGGCAAAAGCGCCGGGGCCATCCGCCAGACCGGCAATTTCCTCGGTCAGCTGGTTGGCGCGGTTCGACAATGCTTCCTTCTGTGCGCGTGCGCCTTCGCCACGCCGTGTCCAGCTTCCGATTTCTGACTCAAGTTGCCGGATGCGGTTTTCGCGCATCGATTTGGCGGCTTCCAGACTGGAAAGGTTGACCCGCTTCTGCTCGGTCAGATCCCGCGCCTTCTGAACCTCCGCCTGCACCGCTTCGACCTTGAAGGCGACAACCTCGTCGCTTTCAAGCGCGCTGAACGCCTTGGCGGAATCGTCGCGAATGGCCTCGGCCTCATCAAGGCTCGATTTCAGCCGCACGCGCGCTTCTTCGAGCGCACTTTGCCGCGACGTCAGGTCGCCGACGGCCTTTTGTGCAATGTCGAGACTGGATTGAGCCTGCGCGATCCGTCGTTGCGCATCCCGCCAGGCATCACGACAGGAACGCTCGTGGGTCTGGGCGGCTAAAAATGCGTTTTTCAGCTCATCGCTCCGCGATTGTAGTGCACGGAGCTGCGCTTTCGCATCAGCCAACTCGGCATCGAGTTCCGCAAGGCGGTTGCGCTGTGACAGCCGTTGCGCCGCTGCCGTTGGGGCATCGGACTTGGCGACCAGCCCGTCCCAGCGCCAGAGGTCACCTTTCTTGGTGACCAGCCGCTGCCCGGGCTTCAAGCTGGACATCAGCCGCGCGCCAGCAGCGGGTTCGACCAGACCAACCTGCATGAGGCTGCGCTCAAGCGCATCGGCGCCGCGCACATATTTGGCCAGCGGCTCGGCGCCTTCGGGTAGGGCCGGATCGCTGGATGACGGCGCCATTCCAGACCAGTGAATGGGCGCGCCACTGTCGGCGGAAGCTTCGAGATCGTCACCGAGGGCAGCGCCAAGGGCGGTTTCATAACCAGCCTCGACCTTGATGAGGTCGACAATTGGCGGCCACAGCCCACCATCCTGAACGTTGAGCACGCGCGCCAGCGTATCCGCCTCGCTTTCAAGCCGGCTGAGAGCGCTTTGTGCTTCCGACATTTGCGGCGTCAACGCGTCCAGGTCGGCCGATAATTGCGCAGTCTTCTGTTCGGCCTGCAATGTTTCGGCCTCTGCACTGGCAGATGACTGGCGCGCGGCGTCCAGTTCCCTTCGCCGTTCCGCAATGCGTTCGTCGCCATCGAGCTCGGATTTGATCGCGGCGGCGTCGCGTTCCACCTCCGCGATCTGCTGCGCCAGCCGCTCGGCTCGCTGCGCGGCATCTCGCTCGCTGCGTTCAGCTTGCGACCGCCGCGCCCGCAATTGCGCAAGTTCCTCGGTGGCTTCGCGATAGAGCGCTTCGACCTTTTGCAGCCCGTCGCGCGCCCGTTCCATGTCGGCCAGCGCGGCCGCCTCAGTCGCGCTTTGCGCACCCGATTCACTCTTTAGCGCGTCGCGTTCCTCGCCATATTGTGCGACCATCGCCGCGCTTTCTTCGGCAAGCCGCTCTTCGCGCTCGAGATCCGCCGCGACTTGTTGCTGCCGTTCGCTCAACTCCGCCCGGCGGCGATCATTGCGCCGGATGTCTTCGTCCAGCTGCTCGCGCAGAATGCGAAGCCGCTGCACGATCGCGCCTGCCGTCGCCTCCTCGTTGCGCAAGGGCTGCTGGGCCGCCGCCGATTGGTCCAGTTTTTCGCGCGCCAGCTTGTCGGCGTGCATCGCGTCGGCCAGTTTGCTGACCAACTGACCCTGCAGGGCCTCGGTTTCCTTTTCGTCGCTGCGCGCCTTGACCCAGCGCACGTGAAAAAGGGCCGCTTCCGCCCTGCGAATACCGTTGGAAATATTGCGGTAGCGAACCGCGAGCCGCGCCTGCCGCTTGAGTGTTTCCAGCTGGGTCTCGACCTGCGCGACGATATCGTCCACCCGCTCGAGATTCTGTTCGGCGGCCCTCAGGCGAAGTTCCGCCTCGTGCCGGCGCGAATGCAGGCCCGAAATGCCCGCCGCCTCTTCGAGCAGCGCCCGCCGCTTGACCGGCTTGGCCGAAATCAATTCGCCGATCTGGCCCTGACGAACCAGCGCGGGGGAGTGGGCGCCCGTCGAGGCATCGGCAAAGAGCAACTGAACGTCGCGTGCCCGGACCTCGCGACCATTCACGCGGTAAACCGAACCCTGTTCGCGTTCGATGCGCCGCGTGACCTCGAGCTTATCTGCATTGTTCAGCGCTGCCGGCGCAGAACGGTCGGAATTGTCGAGGATCAGCGTAACTTCGGCCGAATTCCGGCCCGGGCGCTTGCCGGACCCGGAAAAGATCACGTCGTCCATGCCCGAAGCGCGCATGGCCTTGTATGAGCTTTCGCCCATCACCCAGCGCATTGCTTCAACCAGGTTGGATTTGCCGCACCCGTTCGGGCCGACCACGCCAGTCAGCCCCGGCTCCAGCACCAGGTCAGTCTGTTCACAGAAACTTTTGAAACCGTGCAGGCGCAGGCGCTCGAACTTCATGCGCCCGCACCGTTATGAAGGGCGCACCTAGACGACCAGCGGATCGATCTCCGCTGCGAGCGCTTCCATAGGCTGTTCGCCGACAAGCTGCTTGCCGTTGACATAAAAGGTGGGCGTTCCCGTGATTCCGAAATCGTCAGACCCCTGCTGACGCAATTGGTCCATCCCCTCGAACAACGACTGATTCGTCAAGGCAGCGTTGAAGCTTTCCTCGTTAAATCCGAGCTGTTCGGCGATTTGAAGGATCGCATCGCGCGGATTGGAAGACGTGGCCCATGTCGTCTGCGTCGAGAAATAGGCGTCCAGAACTTCGTAATACTTTGCGTCGCTGTCAGTTTGCGCCGCGAGCATGAACACGGCGGCATCGAGAATATTGAGCAGGAACGGCCGCAACGTGAAGCGCGCCTTGCCGGTGTCGACATATTGTTCCTTGAGCGTGGGGTAAACTTCATCGTGAAAGCGCGCGCAATGCGGGCAGGTCGAAGAGGCATACTCGATAATCGTGACAGGTGCGTCTTCCGGTCCTTCCCACTTGTCGACCCAACCGCCGGCGGGCGCCATCAGCTTGAGCATTTCGTAAGTGTCGCCATCGGCGGCGAAAGCCGGGCGCAGGCCCAGCGCAGACGCTGCGGCGAGGCCGGAGGCAAGTGACAGGGCGGAACGGCGGGTCAGTTTCACGGTCGGTTTCTCCGTTTTGAGTCAACGACTAAAAGCACATCCGATATGGCGACAAAAGGGCCGTCCGCAAACACTTTTGTGATTGGTCAGCCTTTGCGGTTCAGAATTCCGGTGCCAAGAGTTTCAAGGGCGTCGCGCAGCGGGCCCGCGTCGACCGCTTTGATGGCATCGGCGATACGCTCCCTTGTTGCCGGATCAGGTTCGCTCGGAACTTGCGATTTGTCATCTGAACCCGGCATGAACGGGGACGGACTGAGCGACAAGCGCTCGACCAGCACATATCCGAAATAGGAATTCACCGCGGCAAGGATTTTCGGTGCGTCATGGGTGGCGGCCAGCCTGAGACCGGGAATGATGCGCAAATGCAGCGTTCCCGTCTCTTCGCCATGCGGCCAGCTCAGCCGGTCGGGCAGAGACTTGTCTGAATAGGGCGGCGGGGCAATGACCGCCCACCGCTTCAGAATTTCGCTGCTGGCGAACCCGCGCTTGCGCAGGACCGGATCCATGACCGCCCCGACCAATTCGTCGAGCGGCGCATCGCGATTGCGGCGTTTCGGTTCTTTCGCTTTGCTCGCCATGTTTTTCCCGTGGGCAAATCATTGGGAATGAGCATTGCCGCTTGCGCTCCAGCTCATGCCAATCTTGTGTGCACTGATGCCCAGTCTAGACCAGCCTCAGACCAAAAAGCTATCGGCTCTGAGCCACGCCTTACTCACCTGGTACGATGGCAATGCCCGTTCATTGCCCTGGCGCATTTCGCCTTCGGACCGGCGCCATGGCATTATCCCCGATCCGTATCGGGTCTGGCTTTCCGAAGTCATGTTGCAGCAAACCACGGTGCCCGCCGTCCGCGATTTCTTCCAGCGATTTACTGACCGATGGCCAAGTGTTCACGACCTTGCTGCCGCCGAAGAGGGCCAGGTCATGGCCGAGTGGGCGGGTCTTGGCTATTATGCGCGCGCACGCAATCTGCATGCTTGCGCTAAAAAAGTTGCGGGGGAATTGGATGGTGTCTTCCCGAAAAGCGCCGCCGAATTGCAAACCCTGCCCGGCATCGGCCCCTACACCGCTGCCGCGATTTCCGCGATCTGCCATGACGAGCGCGTGGGCGTTCTGGACGGAAACGTCGAACGGGTTCTGGCGCGCTTCCATGCCTTGTCACACCCGGTCCGCGACCTGAAGCCGGAATTGCGGGAAGCGCTGACCCAGACCGTGCCCGAGCGTGCCGGCGATTATGCCCAGGCCCTCATGGACCTCGGGGCGACTATCTGTGCTCCGCGCGCGGCCTTCTGTGACCGCTGCCCGCTTTTGCCGGGCTGCCGTGCAGCTAAAGCCGATCCGCTGGATTTTCCGGTCAGGCCGGAGAAAAAACCGCGGCCCAGCCGATTTGGGCACGTCTTTGTCATGCGGGATATGGACGGTCGGGTGAAAACTGGAACCCGTCCACGACGCGGCCTGCTGGGTGGAATGCACGAATTCCCCGGAAGCGACTGGACCGAGGGCGCCGAGCCCGGCCCGCAATTTCCGGTTGAAGGCCACTGGAAGCAGGCCGGAAAGGTGCATCACGTGTTCACGCATTTCGCGCTGACGCTGACGGTGTGGCGGCTTGATCTGGAAAGACGGGAAACCGGTCCGGATTGGGTCGATGAAGAAAGGCTGGGCGATCTGGCGCTGCCCAGCCTTTTCAGGAAAGTCGCGGTTGCTGCCGGTCTGGAAATCCGTTGAGGTTTGGACTCAGGCCGGAATCTTTTCCATCTGGGCACGGATATCGGCGCGGTAGAGGTCGATCGGCACCCAATCGCCATCCTGCTCCGCGTGCCAGAAGGTCCAGCCATTGCAGGCTGAAGCGCCCTGAACCAGCGCGCCGACCTTGTGGATCGACCCGCGATGCTCGCCGGAAACCAGCGATCCGTCGATCCTGACCTTCGCCTCGTGCTGGCCCCTGGCGTCGCGCAGGGTCGCGCCGGGCGCAATCAGACCCTGCTCGACCAGTAGCCCGAAGGCAACGCGCGGTTCGGCCCGCTTGGGGCGCGTGAATTCGATCACGTCGGCATCGTGCGGTTTGATCGCTGCAATGCGCTTCAGCGCGACATTCACATAATCGCGTTCGCGCTCGACCCCGATGAAATGGCGGCCCATTTTTCGCGCCACGGCGCCGGTCGTGCCCGTGCCGAAGAAAGGATCGAGAACAACGTCACCGGGCCGGGTCGTCGCAGTCAGCACCCGATGCAGCAGGGCTTCCGGCTTTTGCGTCGGATGGGCCTTTTCGTCATTCTCGTTTTTGAGGCGTTCGGAACCCGAGCAGATCGGAAACAACCAGTCGGAGCGCATCTGCACATCGTCATTCGAGAGCTTCAGCGCCTCATAATTGAACGTTGGGCGCGAACTCTTGTCGCGCGACGCCCAGATCAGCGTTTCGTGCGCATTGGTGAAGCGGGTGCCGCGGAAATTGGGCATAGGATTGGCCTTGCGCCAGACCACATCGTTGAGCATCCAGAACCCAAGGTCCTGCAGGATGGCCCCGACGCGGTAGATGTTGTGATAGGAACCGATGGTCCAGATCGCGCCATCTGGTTTCAATAGCCGCCGTGCGGCGCTCAGCCAGTCGCGGGTGAAGGCATCGTAATCGGCAAAGCTGTCGAACTGATCCCAATGATCGTTGACCGCCTTGACTTCGGACTGATCCGGCCGGGTCAGATCCTGTCCAAGCTGAAGATTGTAAGGCGGGTCCGCGAAGATCAGATCGACAGAACCGGCGGGAAGCTTGTTCATTTCTGCCACGCACTCGCCAACCAGGATGGAGTCGATAGGCAGATCGGCGCCGGCATCGGCCCGTTTGGAACGCAACATTGACTTAACCCTAACGCATACTCAACGCGCTATTTGTAATTTGTCAGGGTTAAGCCCGGCTGAAAAATCAGGGTTAACAATCAGTTATGAGCCGTTCGCAGCGTGTCGAGGCGAAGTGCATCCCGGTTCGCCGGTTCACAAGCGCGACCGAACAAAAACCTAGGGCTGGGGCTTTGACTGCGCCAAATCCTGAACGGCCCTGACCGGCGCGAAATCCCTCCGATGATGCGGCGAGGGGCCGAGCCGGTGAAGGGCGTCCAGGTGTGCGGCGCTGCCGTAACCCTTGTGCCGGGCGATACCGTAGCCGGGTGCATCGCGGTCAATCTGGACGCACATCCGGTCGCGGGTGACCTTTGCGATGATCGAGGCCGCCGCGATGGAAACTGAACGTCCGTCACCGCCAATCAGCGCTTCGGCGGCGCAAGGCAGGCCGGGAGGAATATCGCGCCCGTCGACCAATACATGGTCCGCCGGTACCGGAAGCCCAAGCACCGCCTGACGCATGGCCCAAAGTGTGGCACCGCGAATGTTGCGCGCTTCGATGATATGCGGTGGCGCCGAGACCACGCAGAATTGCGTTGTCCGAACGATTTCTGCGAACAGCGCATTGCGGCGCCTTTCGCTGAGGGCCTTGGAATCATCAAGGCCATCCGGAATGCGTTTCGGATCAAGCATGGCAGCTGCGGCAACCACCGGACCGGCCAGAGGACCTCGCCCTGCCTCGTCAACGCCGGCAATGCGTCTGAAACCTTGTGCAATCAAGTCGGTTTCGGTGGCGAAATCGGGCATGTCTCAAGCAGACCGGAATCAGGTTTTGGCGATAAAACAGGTCCCTCTTGGCCCGGCGACGCAAGTGAAATCAACTAGACTTTGGATAGATCCCTTCGCCAGGCGGGAGGTTCATAGGGTTCGGGCCAGAATTCGGTCATTGCAGCAATTCTGTCCTGTTCGATCACAAAATGGCTGATCACCGTCGCCTGAACCGCTCCATCGCTGACCTCGGCACGCGAAACGGCTTCGCTACCGTCCACCAGGATGAACGACACATCAAATCGCCAGAGCCCCTCGGTCGGGTATTGGCTGTTGACAGCAACAAACCCTTCGGCGTCGAAACGCTCACCCGACTGTGGCCAGTTCAGTTCAAACCCCGATGAAAACAATTGCGCGGCGCCAGCCCAGTCATTGTCGCGCATGCGATGCCAGAACGCCTCGACAATGGCCCGCGTTCCGCTCACTCCGATGAACCAAACAGGTCGAGTTGTGCGCTTTCCGCCTGCGGCATCCGGAACAGATCGGTGCGCAACGGCGTCATCCTGGTGGAAAGGCCAAACCGTTTGGCCGCCAGTGTGAATCGCTGCTGCAGGATGGTGGCATAGGCGCCTTCACCCACGAACCGGCTGCCAAAGCGGGAATCGTTGTCCTTGCCGCCACGCGCGCCACGCACCAGCTCCATGACGTGCGAGACCTTGTTGGGGAAATGGGTCAGAAGCCATTCCCGGAAAATCTCCCGGACCTCGAGCGGCAGGCGCAACAGGATCATCGATGCATATTTCGCGCCCTGCGCCGCCGCCGCATCGAGAATACGTTCGAGTTCCATATCATTGATCGCCGGGATCATCGGCGAGGCCATGACCTGAACCGGAACGCCCGCCTCGCTCAGAAGCCGGATGGCTTCCAGCCGCTTCGCCGGACTCGATGCACGCGGTTCGAGTTTCCGCGACAGAATATGGTCCATGCTGGTCACCGACAGAGCGACGCGAACCAGATTGTCCCTGGCCAGATCGGTGAGAAGATCGAGATCGCGCACCACCAGCGCCGACTTGGTGACGATCACCACCGGATGCCGGGCCTCGGTCAGAACCTCAAGCACTGAGCGGGTGATCCGGTGTTTGCGTTCGAGCGGCTGATAGGGGTCGGTGTTGGCGCCGAGATTGATCAGCCGGGGCTTGTAGCGCGCCTGTGCCAGCTCCTTTTTCAAAAGTTCCGCCGCGTTGACCTTGATGTAAAGATCACGCTCGAAATCGAGGCCCGCTGAATGCCCGAGATAGGCATGGGTCGGACGCGCATAGCAATAGGGACATCCGTGCGCGCAGCCCCGATAGGGATTGATCGAGCGATCGAACTCCAGATCCGGCGACTGGTTCTTTGAGATGATGGTCTTGGCGCGCTCGATGTGCTCAACGGTCTCAAAAACCGCAGCCGGATTTTCGTCGGCCCAGCCATCCGCAAACGCTTCGCGATTATGTCGCTCGAAACGCCCCTCGGCATTGCTCTGCGCGCCACGCCCGCGATTGAGTGCGGAATCGACCAGCGTTCGCCCGACGAGATCCGCATCCCGCGTCCGTGACAACTTCTCGATGGCTTCGAAACTGGGTTGAACCGAAAGGCCCATTCTCATCTCCGCTTGCGCACGCCTGAACCATGATCGACTCATGGTGCCGGTCAATCATAACAAAGAATGAGAACAAAAAAAGAACAAAATTGAAATTTCGCACAATTTGCGGGTGCTGGGCGGCCGCGTCTGTCAGCCTTCGTGCTCCATCAGCCGCGGCATGACTTCGATGAAATTGCAGGGCAGGTGGCGCGCGTCAAGCTGGTGGCGCAGGATCCCTTCCCAGGCATCGCGGCAGGCGCCGCGCGAACCCGGCAGGCAGAAAACGAACGTATCCTGGATGAGTCCGGCCGTCGCGCGCGACTGGATGGTCGAGGTGCCGATGGTCGAGGCCGAATATATGTGGAAGAGCACGGAAAATCCGTCCATCCGCTTGGAGAACATGGGTTCGATCGTGTCTGGCGTGACGTCAAAACCGGAAAAACCGGTGCCCCCGGTCGTCAGAATGACATCGATGGAGGGATTATCCACGAAGCTGCGCACCGCGTCACGGATTTCCCCGGCATCGTCGCGGACCACGACCCGCCCGGCACTGGCGTGACCGTCACCGCCTAAAAGGTCCTCGAGCAGCTTGCCAGCCGTGTCCGTTTCAAGAGTACGGGTGTTCGAGACCACGATGACCGCGATGTTGAGCGGAACGAAGGCTTTGCTCTCGTCATATTTCGCATCAAACATGGACTTCTTCTCCGTCTTCTGGATTGGCACGCGGGTCGAGAACGATTGTGGCCGGCGGTGTCGTCCGCCCCACGGGCAGGGGCCGGAACGGCGCGCCCTGAACCGGTGGCCGCAACCTCATCCGGATGAATGCCGACACGGCGATAATGGTGTGGGTCGCGGCCGTTACCGCAAACAGGCCGGCGGGCCCGATCATGTCCATGACGAACGAGGCCGCGAACGGTCCGATTGCCAGCCCGACGCCGAACACCAGGATCATGCCGGAAGCAATTGAGGCGAACTCGTTATCGTGGGCAAAATCGTTGGCATGTGAGACGGCGATCGCGTAGATCGGCAGCGCGGAAAGGCCGTAAAGGCCAAAAAGCGCATAAAGCGGCCAGCCCGCCGCGTCGGTGAACAGGATCACAAGACCCGACAGCGCCGCCATCAAGCCGCTGCCGATGATGACCATGCGCCGGTCGATGCGATCAGAAAGCCGGCCAAGCGGCAATTGTGAGACGGCCCCGAGGATGATCGGCACACTCATCAGGTACCCGATTTCGTGCGCCGGAATCCCCTTCAGGAAGGCGAATACGGGGGCCAGGGTTCCGAATGTGCCATTGGCAACACCCACCCCGAAACTGGCCACCACCGCCACCGGTGAGGTCCGGTACAAGAGGGGCAGATTCATCCTGGCGGTCGTCAGCGGCGTTGGCTGCGGCTGCGTACTGAGCGCGGTGGGAATCATCGCGCCAACAATGGCAATCGCGCCCACAACAAAAGGCACGGCACCTACGACGCCCATGAACGAAATCGCCAATTGTCCGACGGTCGAGGCCGTCAGGTTGACCACGACATAGGTCGAAAAGATTGTTCCGCGGCTGGAATTGTCGGCTTTTTCGTTGAGCCAGCTTTCCACCACCATGGCGGCGCCGGCAAAACAGAAGCCGGAAAACACGCGCAACACGATCCAGCCGATATCGTTGATCCACAAGAGATTGAGCAGAATGGTGATGGCGCCGATTGCCGCCATCACGGCATATGTGCGGATATGTCCGACCCGGCTCACCATGCCGGGCACTGCCAGAGATCCGGCGATGTAGCCGATTGACCAGCCGGTGCCGATCAGGCCCAGCGCCAGTGTCGAAAAGCCCTCATGGGCGCCGCGCACCGCCAGCAGCAGCCCGTGCAGACCGCCGCCAAACATCAGCAGAAACGAAGACAGGAAAAGCGCCTGGATTTTGACGATTTGGGACATGCAGTTGTGCCGCTTCTGGCTTTGGAATTGTCGTGGCCGCAGCCCATGAATCGCCTGAAGTCAAATCAGACGATTGGTTCGACTTAAAGGGGTTCCAGCCGTTCTTGTAAAGCCAGCATGTCTTTCCAGACCTCGCGTTTTTGCAGCGGCTGGCGCAGAAGGAACGCAGGATGCAGCGTGGCCATGGCAGGCCCGGTCCAACTTCCGAACTGCAAGTCCCGCCATTGACCCCGGGTGCGGGAGATCGTCAGCTTGGGATCGTCAAATACCACCCGTGTCGCGACCAGCCCCAGCGTGACGATGATTTCCGGTTGGGCCAGTTCGACCTGACGTTTGAGAAAAGGCAGGCAGGGCGCGATTTCCTGATCGGTCGGATTGCGGTTTCCCGGCGGGCGCCACGGCACGGTGTTGGCGATATAGACTTTGCTCCGGTCAAGATCGATCGCAGCCAGCATGCGGTCAAGCAGCCGCCCCGCACGCCCAACGAAAGGTTTGCCCTGGATGTCCTCGTCAGCGCCCGGCGCCTCGCCGATGAACATGACCCTGCCTTCGGGGTTGCCGTCGGCAAAGACCAATTGTGTCGCGCGCAGCTTCAGCGGACAGCCGCTGAAACGGTCAAATCGCTCCCGCAATGCGTCGAGGTTTTCAGCTCCCGCAGCGAGTTCTTCGGCCTCCCGCACCGTTTCCGGCTCGTTGCCGAGGGCGGGCGCTGCAGACAATACCGGCGCCACAGGAACAGAAGCGGGCCGGGCAGGCGGCTTTGATGCCGCAAATTGGTCGATCGGTTCATCTTCCACCGCCAGATCGACGCCGTTGGCGGCATACCATTTCAGATCTGTGATCGGGTTTTCAGGCATCTTGGAACCGAGTGGGCCTCAATTTGTCGCGCATATTGGCATGTCCCCGGGCTAATGTCAGGCGGCGAGATGTCCATTGCGTCCGAACAATTTCGTGTTCCCTTTCTCTCATCTTGCGCAAGCGCCCTAAAATCACCATCGTGTGCCGCACACATGCGAATCCCTTAGTTGCGATGAAGTCACATACCGTTCCCATGAAATCCGTCCGCCTGTTGATTGCCCTTTTCGCCTGCCTTGGTCTTATGGGCAATTCGACCATGAGCTACGCCCAGCGCGGCGAATTTGGTGCGTTTGGCACTAGTCCCACGGGCAATTTTCTTGCCGGCCGTCAGGCGCTCAATCAACTGGACACCGGCAGCGCCGCATCGTTTCTGGTCTATGCGACCAACGACGAATGGGACAATTATACCATCGTGGAACGGGCCTTCGGCGCGCTGGCGGCCAATGGCCAGATCGACGATGCCGACACGTTGGCCCGGCACTTGCTGGAACTTGAGCCCGATTACTCGCTCGCCCATTTGCTGGTGGGTACGGTGGCGCTCAAGGAACGCCGTTACGCCTCCGCGGACAAAGAGCTGAGCGCCGTCGGGCTACAGGACTTTATCGGCATCACGGCCGCCGTTTTGAGAGCCTGGACCGACATTGGGCGCGGAGACTTCAATAAGGCAATGTCCCAGCTCGATGATTTGAGCAGTGTCGGCCTTGACGATTTCCTCGTGTTTCATCGCGCTATGATGGCCGACGCGGTCAACAATCTGTCCGCGATCGACTACATGGCGCGGGCTTACAAAACCGATCCGCTCGTCCCGAACATTGTGTCGGCCTATGTCCACATGCTTGGCAATGCAGGCCGTTTTGATGAAGCCAAGGCGGTGCTTGACGCTTACACGGCACAAGGATTGGCGCAAAAGGCCGTCACCTCCCTTTACGAGCCGATCGAACAGCATCAATTGCCGGGCAAGTACGCTGCCGACATTGCGGCTGGCGCATCCGAAGTTTATCGCGGCATCGGCGCAGCGCTCGCCCGTGACGGTGCACCGGACGTCGCCATGGTGTTCCTGCGGCTGGCGCTCTACCTCAATCCCGATGCGGACGTTGTGCGGCTGACCATCGCCCAGCTCTATGAGCAGCTCGATCAGTACGACGAAGCCAACGCGATCTACGATGCGATCTCGCCCCGTTCGATCTACAAACCCGAAGCCGTGGTGCAACTGGCTGCCAATCTCGACAAGGAGGGTGACCGTTCCGAAGCCATCCGCCGCCTCAAGAACATGGTGCAGATCGAGCCCGACAATATCGAGGCCATCTCCTCGCTCGCCGATCTTTTGCGCTTCGACAAGCAGTTTGCCGAAGCGCAGCCCTATTATTCGAAGCTGATCGAGCTTTCGGGCGGCAATCATCCGGGTGACTGGCTGTACTATTACCTGCGGGGCATCTGCTATGAGCGCACCAAGGATTGGCCGCTGGCCGAAGCCGACTTTCTCAAGGCGCTCGACCTGCGTCCCGACCAGGCACAGGTCCTCAATTATCTCGGCTATTCCTGGGTAGATCGCGGCGAAAACCTCGACCGTGCCCTCGGCATGATCGAAAAGGCTGTTCGCCAGAGTCCGAGCGATGGCTATATTGTCGACTCACTGGGCTGGGCCTTCTTCAAGCTCGGACGCATCGACGAGGCCGTCTCAGTGCTCGAACAGGCCGTGCACCTCGAACCCAACGATCCCGAAATCAACGATCACCTTGGCGACGCCTACTGGAAAGCCGGGCGGGAACGCGAGGCCCGTTTCCAGTGGCGGATCGCCATCGATGTCGACGAGACGGGCGACGTGACCGAGCGCGCAACGCCCAAGCTTGAACATGGCCTGACCGGCGAAGAAGGCGATAGCCCATCGTGATCGGCGCCGTGGTCGCGCACGCGCATGCCAAGATCAATCTTGCGCTTCACGTCACCGGAAAAAGACCGGGCGGATATCACGATCTGGACTCCTTGGTGGTGTTTGCCTCACCCGGTGATGTGCTCAGCGTTGCACCCGCGGAAAAGGACATTTTCGAGATTTCGGGTCCTTTTGCCTCGGCCCTGAACGAGGATGAGCCCAATCTCGTCGAGCGTGCGCGCGACCTTTATCGCCATGAATGGCCCGGGCTTTTGCCCGATGGGCTCAGGATCGTGCTCGACAAGCAATTGCCTGTGGCCTCGGGAATAGGCGGCGGCAGTGCCGATGCAGCGGCCACCCTCCGAGCGCTCGATTTGATAGCCGGAAACGCCGGCAAGGATCAGCTGTTCGACCTCGCCGACGCACTCGGGGCCGATGTGCCGTCCTGTCTGTTCGGCAGGCCCCTGCGCATGCGTGGACGCGGAGACGATCTCGCCCCGATTGCGAACTTCCCCCATTGCGCATTCGTGCTCATCAACCCCGGTGAGCCGGTCTCCACGGCCGCGATATTTGCCGCATTGAAAAAGCACGACAACCCGCCGCTTCCGGACCCCGGCGCGGGCTGGAATTCGTTCGCCGAATTGATCGAGTGGCTCCGGCCTACCCGCAACGACCTGCGCGCGCCTGCCATCGGCCTGCTTCCCGTGATCGAGATGCTGGAACTGTCGATGTCAGCTGAAAAGGGTTGTGCATTCGCCCGCATGAGTGGTTCGGGCGCTACGGTGTTCGGACTGTTCGAAAACATGAATGCTGCCAGCGCGGCCGCTGAAAACCTGCAACGTCAATGGCCGAAATACTGGGTAAGTGCGAAGTCAGTGGCAGGCGCGAAAGACTAGACTCGGTTCATTGCAGGTCCGAACCGGAAAACCACTGGGCACGTTTCCTGAACGTACTCTAATAGGCGCGCTGAACGCAGAAAAGCGCGACGTCCGCAAGAATGTCTCTATGCAGGGATGTCGGCAATTCCATCAATGCTGCCTGCGCCTTTTCAACGTGCTGGTGCGCGCGTGACATCGTTTCTTCAAGAGCCCCGCGCCGGTTCAGGATTGTCCGCACATTGCTCACGACACTGTCGTCCGCATCTTCCTGGCCGAGCGCGTTCAGGATCGTCTTGCGTTCAAGTTCAGACCCATCCTTGAGCGCCAGAATG
This sequence comes from Hyphomicrobiaceae bacterium, assembly GCA_020638065.1. Classification (GTDB taxonomy): domain Bacteria; phylum Pseudomonadota; class Alphaproteobacteria; order Rhizobiales; family Devosiaceae; genus JACKJF01. The sequence goes on from JACKJG010000003.1 coordinate 199,547, forward strand.
ATTGGCAGCGTCATCTTGCCTTCGCGCAAATCATCGCCGACATTTTTGCCAAGCCCGACGCCGAGGCCATAATCGAGCACGTCATCGACAAGCTGGAACGCAAGGCCAAGTTCAAACCCGTACCGGGCCATGGCCTGCCGCTTTTCGCCGGACCCGCCACCGGCCATCACGCCCACCTCGGTCGCCGCCTCGAAAAGCTTGGCCGTCTTGGCGCCGATAATCTGCATGTAATCGGCTTCGCTCGTGTCTTCGTTGCCGGCTTTAGCCAGCTGCAACACTTCACCTTCGGCAATCACGGCCGCAGCCCGGGAGAGAACATCAAGCGCGTCGAGACTGCCCGCTTCGACCATCATCATGAACGCCTGGCCGAGAAGGAAATCGCCCACCAGCACGCTGGCCTGGTTGCCCCAAACCTTGCGGGCCGCCGGCTTGCCGCGCCGCATGTCGCTTTCATCGACCACATCGTCGTGCAGAAGCGTGGCATTGTGCATGAATTCGACGGCGGCGGCATATTTGATCTGGTTGCCGCTGGCATTGCCCAACACATGGGCCGAAGCAAGCGTTAGCATGGGACGCAAGCGCTTGCCGCCGGCCTCGATCAGATAGCGCGCCAACTGCGGTACCATCTCGACATGCGAATCCGCGCGCGACAGGATCAGATCGTTGACCTGATCCATATCCGCCGACGTCAGGTCGATCAGCCGGTCGACCGCCACGCCATTGTCTTTTTCGTGTGCTTCGTTGAGCTGCGAAACAGACATTGCCAAACCAATTTCCCAAATACAGTTTCTGTTCCTTATACTGGCAAACCCAAAGCTCAAAGCCCTCTCATGCGATTCCGTCAGCGACAAACCGCCATGCCTTTTTCCCGGCCAAACCGGGAGCTGAACCGATGAGCGGTGGCTCGCGCACCAGAACCGAACTTACGCAGGATGCCTTTCTTGGCGGGCGGATTACCATTTCGCAGCCGGCAAAGGGCTTTCGCGCCGGGCTCGACAGCGTTCTTCTTGCGGCCGCCGTTTCCTCGTCGGCCAGGGAGATTCTGGAATTGGGAGCCGGGGCGGGGGCTGCAGCTTGCTGCGTGTTGGCGGACCTGCCTGAGGCCGCGATCACGGCGATCGAGATGCAGCACGAAATGGTGGAGCTGCTTGAGAAAAATCTGACAGAAAACGGCTTTGCTGAACGTTCCTTGGCCATCGATCTCGATCTCCTCGACAAGCAGGCACGCAGCAGAGCGGATTTGCCCGTCAATCACTTCGACACCGTGATCGCCAATCCGCCATTCTTTGATTCCGCCTCTGGCACCGGCGCACCGGATCCGACGAAGTCGGCATCGAGCCACATGCCCTCCGGGAAACTCGACCATTGGGTGAAACTGGCAGCCGGGTCCCTCAAGGCGGGTGGGGAAGCCATATTCGTGCACGCGGCCGATTCGCTGCCTGAACTGATTGCTGCTTTTGCGCTGAGGTTCGGCAATCTGACCTTGTTGCCGATCGCGCCGCGTCCGGACAAGTCCGCAACGCGCATCCTGATGCGCGGCATCAAGGGCTCCCGTGCCCCGCTCACCCTTCTGCCGCCGCTCGTGCTGCACCCGGAGGCAGGCAACAGCTTCAATCCGCTCCCCGATGCCATTTTGCGTGGGCAAGCCCGGCTGGACTGGTAAAACGGGCCTCGACTGCCTAAATCAGGCCGACTGAAGTTCGGGAGCTTTGCGATGAGCATGGATGGAACGGGTTCGAACACGCTTGTCAGGACGATGGAGCGGGGCGGTGAGATGGTCCGCGAACTGCTGGGCCGCAAGGGGCCGGTCATTCCGGCCATCCGCCTCTACGGATCCATTGCCGCGGGCCAACGCCCAAACCGCATCAATATCGAGACCGTCAACCCGCTGCTCGAACAGGCGTTCAGGATCAAGTCCGCACCTGCCATCGCCATTGTGATCAACTCGCCCGGCGGTTCTGCCGTTCAGTCGCGGCTTGTGTCCAAACGCATACGCGAACTCGCAGACGAGCACGAAAAAGAAGTGCTGGTCTTCGTTGAGGACGTTGCCGCATCCGGTGGTTACTTCATCGCGGTGGCCGGAGACGAGATTTACGCCGATCCGAGCTCGATCGTCGGCTCGATTGGGGTCATCATGGCGACCTTTGGTTTCGAAGAGGCGATCAAGAAACTGGGCATTTCCCGGCGGCTTTACACCGCTGGCAAGAACAAGAGCACACTCGACCCGTTCCTGCCCGAAAAGAAAGAGGATGTGGAGCGCATCAAGACCTTCGAACTCGACATCCACAAAGTGTTCATCGAATGGGTGAAGACGCACCGCGGCGCCCGCCTGACCGCCTCCGACGACGAATTATTCACCGGCGAGTTCTGGACGGCGGCGCGGGGGCTCGACATGGGTCTGATCGACGGCATTGGCGATGTTTATGAGGTAATTCGCAATCGCTTCGGCGACGATGCAAGGCTGAAATGGATCAGGAAACGAAAATCGATTTTCTCGATGCCGGGCCTTGGTTTCGGGTCGGCGACGTCGGGCCTTGCCAGCGATGTGGCCGCCGAACTCGAGGACCGGGCGCTCTGGTCGCGCTTCGGGCTGTAGCGCGGTTCAGGGGAGGGGGACATGTCGGCCATCATTTTGCGCATTCTGATCTATGTCCTGGTCTTCGCGGCCATTTGGTTCGGCGTTCGCAGGATTTGGTCCGACTGGCAGAACAAGTTTCGCGCCGACGACGAAGCGCAGCATCAGCGCGACTTGCACGAACGCAAACGACCCGATGTTGTCGACCTCAAACGCGACAAGGATGGCGTGTTCCGGCCGGGGGATGACGACCGGCGATGAGAATCGTCCTTGAGACCGAACGCCTTTTTCTCAGAACCACGGATGCCGACATTCTTGACTCCATGGTCGCGCTCTGGAGCGATCCAGAAGTCACACGGCACATAGGCGGCCCGCGCGATCCGCAGAGAGTGCGTGAGGGCGGCGCAGAAGATATCGGCGTCGACGAACCGTTCATGCTCTGGCCGCTCGTTCTGAAATCCACTGGCGAACCGATCGGGCATTGCGGCCTCCTCGAAAAGCAGTTCAATGGCGCGCGCGAAATCGAACTGATCTACGTGCTGGCCGCGCCAGCCTGGGGACACGGCTATGCCAGAGAGATCGGGGTGGCTCTGATCGACCACGGGCAGTCGCTGGGCCTGAATCGCCTCGTTGCCCTGATTGCACCGGAAAACACCGCTTCCATTCGCACCGCAAAAACCCTCGGCTTTGCATTCGAACGCGAGGTCGCCCGTGACGACGGGTCGATCAAACACCTCTACGCCATCGCCCTGTGACTGGCGCCTTGCGCATCAATCCAACAATGATAAACACCGGTGCCGAAACACTCTGTCGCGCACCGGAGCCGAATTGATGGCCGACCTGCCTGCCCATATGGACCCGAAAAACTCGTTTCAGGGCCTCATTCTGACCTTGCAGCAATTCTGGGCCAATCAGGGTTGCGTCATTCTGCAGCCATACGACATGCAGATGGGGGCCGGCACCAGCCACGTTGCGACCGCCTTGCGCGCCCTCGGTCCCAAGCCATGGAACGCGGCCTATGTGCAGCCCTCGCGCCGCCCCACGGACGGCCGCTACGGCGAAAACCCGAACCGGCTGCAGCACTATTACCAGTTTCAGGTGATCCTCAAACCGTCGCCAGACGACATTCAGGACCTCTATCTCAAATCGCTCTATGCCATCGGCATCGACCCCAAACTGCACGATCTGCGCTTTGTCGAGGACGATTGGGAAAACCCGACCCTCGGTGCCTGGGGGCTGGGTTGGGAAGTCTGGTGCGACGGCATGGAAGTCAGCCAGTTCACCTATTTCCAGCAGGTCGCCGGGTTCGAATGCGCGCCGGTGTCCGGCGAACTGACCTATGGGCTTGAGCGCCTGGCCATGTACATTCAGGATGTCGATAACGTTTACGACCTGAACTTCAATGGCGGCGGCGGCAACTCCAAGGTCACCTATGGCGACGTCTTCCTGCAGAACGAGCAGGAGAGTTCTGCCTACAACTTCAATGTCGCCGACACGGACACGCTCTTTCGGCATTTCGACGATGCCGAGCGCGAGAGCCGCGCCATTCTCGCCTCGGATCAGGGCTACAACGGGCAGCCCATGGCCATTCCGGCCTATGAGCAGGTGCTCAAGGCCGCCCACGCCTTCAACATGCTCGACGCGCGCGGCGTGATTTCGGTGACCGAACGCCAGGGCTACATCCTCAGAATCCGCGAACTCGCCAAAGCATGCGGCGCGGCCTGGCTGCGGACGGTCGGCGGTGGGGCGGTGTAAAGTCCGCGGCCGGCTTCGCGCGAAATGCTGGGGGCCTGATCAGGCCAATACGTACCCGCCGACAAGCCCGACCAGCCCACCGCCAAACGTGCCCATGATCAGGATCGGGGCATAAGCCTTGGTGACGATGGCGTCGGATATGGAAATAAGCAGTCCGATGAACAATCCCGACGCCCACATCGGCAATGGCAGGCCAATAAGCGGAACCACAAACCCAATCGAGAAACGCGAGAAGAACGACGCGGTATAAGCCTGGCGCGCATTGTCGAATTTCATCGGCAACATGACCAGTACCGAAATGGCGCCGAAAATTATGCCGGCAACCACGCCGTAAAGAATTGGCGTCATCAAAGTCCCCCTGTCTCCTGTTTCCGAGTCATCGCCTTCCCTTGTGCAAGAAGGCATAGTATTCAGGCTGGCGGCAAAACGAAAGGAAGCAAAGTGAGAAAACGAAAACGGCCCCCCGGCTCGCCGCCGAATGTTGCGGCGCGGACGCTGAGGGACGGGGAATTCCGCCAGCGCATCGTGAAGGCCAAAAAGGCCTACACCCGCAGAATCAAACACAAAAAAGGGGACGTTGACCTTGTTGGCCGTCCCCTTTTTGCTGGACCGCAAAGCCAGGCTTTTGGCGATAAAGAATCATTTCATATTAACATTTAGGGTTCACATTTGTTGCTCTCAACTTTGTGAGGCAAGTTTACTATGAACAATAATGAAGCAACCCTTTCTATTAACAACGCAATTTGCGCTCATTCCATGTGGAAGCTCAGACTATATTCGGCCATCTCCACAGGCACGACCGACGCCAACGTTGAAACCGTCAAATGCGACGACAAATGCGAATTCGGCAAATGGCTTTATGGCAACGAGATCGACTCGGGCACCAAACAGGGTAGTCACTACGAAGGTATTCGCCGCCTGCATGCCGAGTTCCACAAATGTGCCGCAGAAGTTCTTGGCCACGCCGTTGGCGGCAAGAAAGACGATGCGCTGCACATGTTCTCCGGCGAATTCAGCAATCGCTCCAACACGCTGGTTCGCGCGCTGACCAAGTGGAAACACGAGCTCACGCCGGACCTCCCGGTCTGGAACGATTTCCAGAAGCTTCTGAACGCACTTTAGGACCATTCGAAACGGGTCCAGCTCGGGCCCGATCGGCGCCGTTCGCAAACAGGAAACGCCGCGATTGGTGTTGTTCGGCTTGTGCAAACATGCGTCGAGGTCCAGATCAGGCGCAACAAAGGAGGGCAGCCCATGAACGCCCAATTCCAGCGCCACAATCCGAACCCGCTTGTCATCGCGCCTGAAACCAAAGTCGGCGCGCTACATCTGCGCATCACCTCGGTCGAACGCGCATTGCCGATCTGGCGCGATATGGTTGGCTTGCATGTCCTTTCGCAGACTGCCGGCGAACTTGTGCTTGGCATCGGAGACGAGCCACTCGTTTATCTGCACGCGAACGCCGATCACCCGGTCCGCCCCAAGAGTCTCGGGCTCTATCACATCGCCATTCACGTGCCGCAGCGCAAGGAACTGGCGCGGGCCGTGCTTCGTCAGTTGCGCGCCGGAGTGCGCACCTCGCCGACCGATCATCTGGTCAGCGAAGCGACCTATCTGTGGGACCTCGATGGCAACGGTATCGAGATGACCTTCGAGACCCCCGAGCGTGGTTACGTGGCCTATACCGAAGGCTCCATGCAAATGGTCACCGCCGACGGCAAGCCGCATTCGGGCCTCGAAGCCATTGAATTGGATGGGCTTTTAGCCGAACTGGATGAAAGCGACGACCTGATGCAGAAGCTGCCAGAGGGAACCCGGCTCGGCCACATCCATGTGCATGTCAGCGATCTGGACGAGTCGATGCGCTTTTACGCCGATACGATCGGCTTTCAGCGCCAGATCCTCAGCCCGCGCTATGGCATGGGTGATGTCAAAACCACCTTCGAGCCGCATATTCTGGCGTTCAACGTCTGGTCCGGTCCCCACGCCACCCAGACCGATGTGAGCCATGCCGGGCTCGATCATTTCGAGCTTGTTGTGCCCAATTCAGGCGAACTCGATGCGCTGGCGGGGCGGCTGGAAACACACAATGTCCCATTCGATCGTGAGGGCAATGGCGCGCTGTCCATGAAGGACCCTTCGGGAAATGCGCTGATCGTGCGGGTCTAGTCAGAACAAGGTCCCGGCTCGTCGGCCGGGACGGTGTGGAAACCTGGATTCTTCATTTGCACCACCCCGTACGTGATCCGGGGCCTCGCTTGGAATTCACCCCTCGATCTTCGAGAAATCGGCAACCTGGTGCATTACATCGCGCAGGCGCGCCAGAAGATTGAGCCGGTTGGCGCGCACCTTCGGATCGTCATCGTTGACCAGCACCTTGTCGAAGAACTGATCGACCGGCGAGCGCAACGTGCTGAGATCGTCGATGGCGCCACGATAATCGTCAGCGGCAACCAGCTTGCCGACGCTTTTGATTCTGGCATCGACAGCTTCGGCCAACGCCTTTTCTTCCGCATCCTTGAGTAGTTTGGCGTCGACATCGCCGGTATAGGTCGTACCGTCCTTTTTCTCCTCGGCCGCCAGAATGTTGGCGCCACGCCGATAACCAGCCAGCAATTGCGCACCGGTTTCTGTTTCAAGCAGGGCTGACAATGCCCCGACCCGGCGAACAATTTCGAGCACGTCGTCGCTCTTGCCGGAAATCACCGCGTCGACCAGATCGTGCCGGGCTCCCTTGTCACGCAGCATGACCTTGAGCCGGTCGTGGAAGAAGGCCAGGAGGTCTTGTGATATTGAGTTTACTTTGAGATGGAACTTGCCTGAATCCTGCAGGGTCTCCGCCATTGCCCGTAAGTCATCTCTTATAAGGCCAATAGTCTTCAGGTGTTGCCTCGCCTCATCGTCAAAATCCGTGTCTTCAAGCGCCAATCTGGCTATTTCTTGGGTTCGCATTTCCAGAATGTTTGCGGCCTTTGCCCACCGCACAATCTCGAATTCATAATATCGCGCGAGTCGCAGCCGTATTGCATCGTTGACGTACTCTGATACCCCGAAAGCGATTTCATTCTCGACCAGTATCCGAATTACCCCAAGAGCTGCGCGCCTGAGCGCAAACGGATCGCGGCTGCCGGTCGGCTTCTCGTCGATCGACCAGAACCCGGTCAGGAGGTCAAGCTTGTCAGCCAGCGCCACCGCGATCCCGACCGGGTTGGTGGGTACCTCGTCCGAAGGACCGAGCGGCTTGTAGTGCATCTCGGCGGCATCGGCGACGGCGGCATCTTCACCCTGCGCCTCGGCGTAATAGCGTCCCATCAACCCCTGCAATTCGGGGAATTCGAACACCATTTCTGTGACCAGATCAGCCTTGGCCAGCCGGGCAGCCCGGCCGGATACTGCAACGTCCGCCCCGATCTTCTTGGCGATTTCGGCGGCCAGCGTTTCGAGCCGCTCGACGCGCTCAAGCTGATTGCCGAGTTTCTGGTGAAAGACCATTTCAGCAAGTTTGGGCAACCGCTGTTCTAGCGGCATCGAAAGGTCGTTGCGATAAAAAAACATCGCGTCGGAGAGGCGCGCCCGGATGACCTTTTCGTTGCCCGCAACGATCACCTTGCCCCCATCGCTGGCTTCGAGGTTGGAGACGAGGATGAACTTGTTGGCCAGTTTGCCGGTCGCCCGGTCGCGGACGCAAAAGCACTTCTGATGCGATTTGATACTGGTGATCACCACTTCATCGGGCAATTCGAGAAACTTCTCGTCGAACGATCCCATCATCACCACGGGCCATTCGACCAGCCCTGCCGTTTCTTCCAGAAGGCCCTGATCCTCGATCACCACCAGCCCCTGCGCGAAGGCAAGGTGCTCGGCATCGGTTTTGATCTCGTCCATCCGCCGGTCCAGATCGAGCACGACCTTGTTCGCTTTGAGCCCGTCGGCATAGTCGGAGAAGCGCTTCACGCTGAACCCGTCCGGCGCCATGAAGCGGTGGCCAAAAACCGTTTGCCCGGAACGGATGTCGCCAACCGAGAACGGTACCACATCCGGTTCGTCATTCTCGGTACCGAAAGTTGCCGTGATGGCCCGGATCGGCCGCACCCATTGATCGCGCCCCGCGCCCCAGCGCATCGGTTTGCCCCAGGGAAATCCTCCGAGAACCGACGGCAGCACTTCGCTCAAGATTGTCTGCGCATCTTCACCGGGCTTTTCGACTACGGCGAGATAGAAATCGCCCTTCTTGTCATCGTGCGCCACTTGGGCTTCTTCGATAGAGGCGAGCCCGGCTCCGCGCAGGAAACCTTCGATGGCCTTTTGCGGCGCATCGGTGCGTGGACCCTTGCGCTCTTCCCGCGTATCTGGCGAGCGGGCCGGAATGCCCGTCACCGTCAGCGCCAGCCGTCGCGGCGTCACGAACGCGGCAGCGCTCTCGTAAACCAGGCCCCGGTCGACCATGGCGTTGGTCACGCCTTTCTTCAGATCCTCGGCCGCCCGGCGCTGCAAGCGGGCGGGAATTTCCTCGGAAAAGACTTCAAGCAAGAGTTCCGGCATTTTCGGGATTCCTGACGGCGTATTTCGTGTCGCGCCGTGCTATCAAGCCCTATCGAAATTGTCACGCCTGAACGGGACCCTGCCATGCCCGATCTTTATCAGCCGGTCACCGACGAAGTGAAACTGGACGCGATCACCATTCTGCGCCAGTCGGACTATGGAGCACTGGCCACACTCGATCCGAAAACGGGCCACCCCCAATGCACGCGCGTCGTGATCGGCGCATTCGGCTCGGCTCAGCCCGTGATTCTGGTCAGCGCCCTGACCGCCCACACGAAGGCGATCATCAAGGACCCGCGCTGCTCGCTTCTGCTGGGAGAGGTGCAAAAGGGCGATCCGCTGATCAATCCGCGCCTCACCCTCAATTGCAGCGCGGCCCGCGTTTCGCCCGACGATTCGGAGCTTCCCGCCATCCGTGAACATTGGCTCGTCCAGCACCCGAAATCGAAAATCTATATTGATCTGCCCGATTTCGCATTCTTCCGGCTGAACGTGATCGAAGCGACCTACATTGCCGGGTTCGGTCAGGCCTTCAAGTTGCCGACTGATCTGTTTTCCGCCTGATCAGATGATGATGTCCGAGGCGTCGAGCTTGGACAGGTTGATCCCTTGGATATCGATCTCGGTTCCCGCCGCCGAAAAACCGATATGGGAATCATGATTGTTGCCAATCTCGAAGAAATGGCTGAGCGCTTTGGCCTCGCTGGCAAACCCGAAAGCCGAGAGATCGATCATGTCTTTGCCATTCTGGAAATCCTTGAGCGTGTCGCTCCCGTCATGTCTGGCAAATCCGAACTGATCTCGCCCGCCACCGCCGATCAGAACATCATCTCCGCGTTCACCAAACAGCAGGTCGTTGCCCTCTTGACCCTTGAGCAAATCGCTCTGGTTCCCGCCCCTGAGCGTGTCGCCCTGCATTCCGCCGATCAGAGTGTCGGACCCGTTCTGACCCAGTAGAGTGTCAATGCCGCCCTGACCTTTCAGCGTGTCGGATTGATTGCCGCCCCTGATTTCGTCCCGGCCACTCCCGCCCAGGATTGTGTCGTTCCCGCCCCCGCCGAGAATGGTGTCCTGACCGCCTTGTCCGTTGAGAATGTCTGCGGCGCTGCCACCCTCTATGCGGTCGTTTCCGGTTCCGCCGAATATGGTGTCTTCGCCGCCCAGGCCAAGGATCGTGTCTGCCCCGCCGCGTCCGTCGATCCAGTTGGTTCCGGCATTGTCGCTGATCGTGTTATCGTCATTCGTGCCGTACCATTCGGGCCGGTACATCTGCGCGTAGACGCCCAACCCTGTGTGATCGATGCCGGCCGAGGCACTGTCGGTTGCATCCCAGGTGACCACAAAGCCACCATTGTTGAGTGCGCCGACAGCGGCGTTGTAATTCACCTGAGCCGCGGTATCGATCGCAAACTGGCCGCCGACTACATCTCCATTTGCGTCATATCGCTGCCCGCTAAGGCCATCGCCGCTCTCCGCCCAGATAATCACGAATCCGCCATCGGCAAGCGTGGCAATGTCCGGAATTTTGGGGTTGCCGTTGGCGGTTGTCTCGACCTGAAACTCGCCGGTGAGCGGTGATGCCGTGCTGCTGAAAATCCTCGCGTAGGTATGAAATTCCGTGTTGTCGAAATTCGAGCCTGTCCAGGCCACAACGAAACGACCGTCTTGCAAACCGGCAACTACCGGGTTGATTTGCGGGCCTGTTTCATTGACGTTGATTTGAAACTCGGCGCTCGGCGTGCCCGTTTCATCCACCAGGCTGCCGTAAAGACCGCGGCCGTCGCTGTCAGGGCCTTCCCAAACGATGACGCTTTTTCCCGCCGCTAAAGCCGCGATATTCGGCAGCCACTGATCGCCGATCGTCGTGGTATTGATCTGTGTTTCGGTTTTGACCGTGCCGCCCAGGGAATCGAAGATGCGCAGATAAGCGCCGGCGCCGTCGCCGTCCTGACCGCCGAACGATTCCCAGGTTACCGCGACATTGCCATTCGAAAGCACCGCGACCTGCGGTGCGTCCTGAATGTTGGTTTCGTGGACGTTCACGAGAACTTCGCTGCCGGTGACCGCGCCGCCGCTTGTGGGATCGGCGACCGTATCCATGACGACACCGCTTACGCTCGTATCCTGGCCGTAGGACGTCCAGACAACGTTCAATCCACCATCGAGCCGCGCACCGACAACGGGCAACATCTGGTTGTTGGAAGTCGTCGTGTTGATGGCAAATTCCGTGAGCATGGCATTGCCATCCTGATCGTAGAAGCGGCCGAATATGCCGTATCCGTTGGAGTCGGGCGTCTGGTTGACACTATCCCAGACGATGGCAAAACCGCCGCCCGCAAGTCCTACGATTTCAGGCCCATCCTGATCGTTGGGGCCGTATTCATTGACGATCCACGCAGATCCGAGCTTTGTGGGTGTGGCCATAAACAATTCTCCAAATTGCGTCTTGAACCTAGACCTGCCGGACGAACATCACAATCGACAGATTGCGGCACGGGTTTGACCGGATCACGAAGCGTCCGTTTCTGATTTGGATTCGGTTGGTACGAAGACCTGATCTATTGAACGATGCCCCGCCACATCTCCAAATGATCGCCGGCATGATTGGCCATGCCCGGTTTGGTCAGAATCCCGCGCGGCGCGGTGAAACTTGAAATCTTTCGAACCGGGTTTTCGCGCCAGGTGACATTTACCGCCCAGTATTTCGGGAAGAATTCAAGATCATGGTAGGGCAGATTGTCGTGGATCCACCAGGCGAGTTTCTGCCAGTCGCCTCCGGCGTGAAACCGGTCCCAGAAGGCGGGAACGACGATGCAGGCGGTCGCCCCCATATTGCCCTCGGCATCACGACGGTCCCAGATATGCCGGGCATAATTGGCCTCGTTGCCGGCACAATTGTATCCCGCCTTGCCGTCCTTCTGCATCCGGTTGCCAAAGCCGTTGACCTCGGCCGAACGAAACGCAGATCGGATCGCGATGCGCCCGAACTGCGCCTGGATCGGCTCCAGCAATTCCTCGCACAAATGGGTGCCCGCTGAGATGGCAAGGTCCGGATCGTCCGGCATGTTCAGTAGCCCGTGCACCGCCGCGATGTCGGAAAACAGAAAGTCGCGCATGAAAAAGCTGTCTGACAGCCGCACGCGCCCGAATTCAGCGACCCCGGCGACAGATTTGGGTGCTTTCATTGGCCAACGCGCCTTTCAAAAGCGGGAATGGCGCTTACCAGCCGCCGCCGCCGCCGCCACCACCGCCACCGCCCGAGAATCCACCACCGCCGCCGCCCGAAGAGGACGAGGAAACCGGCTGAGAGGCGATCATCGCCGCACTGACACCCGAGGTAACCCCGGCAATGTCACGGCCGAGATTGCTCGATGAGAAGCGCGTGCCGTGATACCAATAAGGATTGTAGCTTGAGGTTTCGGGAATGGCATGCCGCGCCAATTCGCCCGCCAGCCTGTCGCCCCATTTTTCCTCAACCCCCAATGCAATGGCATAGGGCAGGATTTCCTCGAACCGCTTGATGGTGAAATCAGGTTCCTCGATGAAGTCGAGCCGGCTTTTCTCGGCGGTTTCGAGATACATCTTGAACCCGTCGATCTGATCCATGACCTGCCGGCCCAGAACCGTCGGTGCGCGCATTAGGAAGGCAAAGACAGCGTTCATCACGATGATCGAGATTGCCGCGATCCACCCTGCATCAATCTGCCCGAAGGTCACGAATGAACCGAGTGTTCCGACCACGTTCGAACCCGCAACAGCGACCCAGATGAAGATGAATAGTCTGACGAACCAGCTCCCCTGCGCCGCGGATTTGATGAGCGATCCGACGACGACGAAGGCGATACCTGCTGCCACGCTGATGACGAGCCAGACCGGATCAAGCGCATTGATGACCACCAGCCCAAGTACCAGCAGCACCGAAAGACCGATGCCAAAGAACACATAGAGCCGGTTGTGATTGAAATAGACCGTGCGGTTTTCGCCCTCGATGGCGGACTTGAACTTGTCCCGCTTGCTCAGAATGGTTGTGCCGTTGGCGCGGTTGACCTTCAGCGTCCCTTTCATGCGCACATAATCGTCCAGAATCTGCTCGCCGGGCGGAAGATAGTCGACCTGCTTTTCCGTGTGGCGGAAACTGGTTTCCTTGCCGTCCTTGTTAATTTCAACCAGGCCCTTGGTCGCCAACGACACGATCGCCGCGGAAAAGGCCGTCCAGCCGCTGCGTTTCCACCCGTAATTGTGCACAAAGTGAACAAGCGCCGCAGACATGTCCTTCGGCGGATGGAACAGGGGGATGATTGTTCCCTTTTTCGGGTCGCGCCCGACCGCATCCCAAGCGAAATAATAGTAGAGGAGGATCAGGAACGCCGCGATGCCGGGAAAGACCGCGCGCCGGTGGTCGGAAAGGTAGTTCAGAAAATTGTCCCAGGCCGTCAGCGGGGCCAGTGCGCCCTTGGCGAACGAGACAGAAACCGTCATGCCTTCATAGGCCTGCAAGGGCCGGGTGGTGCGGAAGATCGCTTCATTGTCCGAAACGATTTCCTTGGTCGCGTCGGAACCTGTGTCTCCCTGCCGTCCGGTATAGACCTGCAACTCACCGATCCTGGCACCCTCGGGCAAAATGACATGCGCAACCGCTGTCTTGATCGGAAAGACCCAGAAATTGCCGGTCGCGTTCCAGTAGAGCTCGTCATACTCCTCGAAACGGCGCGCCATCCGCGTCATCGTGTAATGGATGCGGTAGGTGTAGTCGCCGCCGGTCAGATAGACATCGGACTTGCCGATATAGATGCGTATGCCGCCGTCGATGGATTCGGTGAACCAGTTCTCCGCCGCACCGTCCTTTTGCACGTCGATGACGTTGAGGTTGGAACGAAGCAGCGTGCCGTCGTCGTTTCTCAATGTGGTCGGAATATCACGGAAAATGCCGCGCCGGATTTGCCGGCCTTCCGCTCGCACCGAAATCGTCTCGACAACGTCAACCGAACCGTTGGCGAGAAGCGTGATCTGGCTCGAAAACGAATGAATGACTTCTTCGGCGCGCGCTGCCTGCGGCGCTAGCGCAAGCAGTATCAGCGCGGCGAGCGCCAGCCAACCGGGCATCAGCCGTGAGGTGAAGCCTTGTCCCGCCAGTCCGCGCATGACGATCAGTTGAACTTGACCTGTGGCACGGCACGGTCGGCTTCGTTTTCCAGCTCGAAATACTCGCCTTTGAGAAAACCGAACATGTTGGCGACGATGTTCGAGGGAAAACTCTCGACGGCGACATTCATGTTGCGGACGGCCCCATTATAATAGCGGCGCGACAGTTGAATCTCGTCCTCGACATTTTGCAGCGCCCCCTGGAACTCCAGAAACGTCGTATTTGCCTTGAGGTCCGGATAGGCCTCTGCCACCGCGAACAGCCGTCCCAATGCACCCGAAAGCATGCCTTCGAGTTGAGAACGTTCAGCGGGACCGGCATCGCCTGCCTTCTGAATGGCGGCGCGCGCCGAGGTCACCGCATCGAGCGTTTCGCGCTCGTGGCTCATATAACCTTTGACGGTCTCCATGAGGTTCGGAATGAGGTCGGTGCGCCGCTTGAGCTGCACATCAATGCCCGACCAGCCTTCTTCCATCATCTGCCGGTTGGTCACCAGCCGGTTGTAGATGAAGACCGCATAACCCGCCAAAGCGAGAATGATGATCAGAATGATCCAGCCGATTTCCATGAAATGTCCCCTTTTCGTGGCCCTGAACCTTGGGGATCATCCTGTCATTCTTGGCGCGAAGAGGCAACCGAATCCGTTTTTTCTCCAGCGGGAGACGGAGCGGGCTTTTTCTCGGGCTTGAAGGGCGTCATCCCTTCATTGGCCAGTTGGTCGGCGAGTTCGTTGAATTCTTCGCCGGCATGGCCCTTGACCCAGTGCCATGTCACATCGTGGGGTTGCAGAGCGTCGTCGAGTGCCTGCCAGAGTTCGACATTCTTGACCGGCTTCTTGTTCGCCGTGCGCCAGCCATTGCGCTTCCAATTGTGGATCCAGCCTGTGATGCCGCCTTTGACATATTGGCTGTCCGTATGCAGATCGATGGCGCAAGGACGCTTGAGAGCGGTCAGCGCTTCGATGGCGGCTTTCAGCTCCATTTGATTGTTCGTCGTCTCCGCAGCGCCGCCCTTGAGCTGCTTGATATGCTCGCCGTAGATGAGAACAGCTCCCCAGCCGCCGGGCCCCGGATTTCCCGAACAGGCTCCGTCTGTATAGATCACAACGCGGTCAGACACTGGCCGGCTGTCCCGCCTGGTCACGCAATTCCCGCGGCAGATTGAAGGCTATATCTTCGCTGGCGGTGACATGCACGGATACCGAGATTTCAAAGCGTTCGCCGAAAGCGTCGATGATTTCGCTCACCAGCGTTTCGGGCGCCGACGCACCTGCGGTGATCCCAAGGCCGCGAATACCGCTGAAGGCCTCCCAGTCGATCTCGCCGGCGCGCTGAACCAGTTTGGCGATCGGGCAGCCGGCACGCTCGGCGACCTCGACCAGCCGCATCGAATTCGACGAGTTGGGCGCCCCGACCACGATCATCGCATCAACAAGCGGCGCCACCTGTTTGACCGCCTCCTGGCGATTCGTGGTCGCGTAACAGATGTCTTCCTTGTGTGGGCTCGAAATGGCGGGAAAACGCCGTTTGAGCACAGCAACAATGTCCGCCGTGTCGTCGACCGAAAGCGTGGTTTGCGTGACGAGCGCAACCCGCGTTGGGTCATTGGGCACAAAGGCTTCTGCATCCTCGACCGTCTCGACAAGGCTGATCGCGCCGGCGGGCAATTGCCCCATAGTGCCGACAACTTCGGGATGACCGCGATGTCCGATCAGCACCACTTCCTCGCCATTGGCGAAATGTTTCTGGGCCTCGACATGCACCTTGGAGACGAGCGGGCAGGTGGCATCGAGGTAAAACATGTTCCGGCCCTGCGCTTCGACCGGCACGGACTTTGGCACGCCATGCGCAGAGAAAACGACTGGAGCATCCGTTTCCGGGATCTCCTCAAGTTCTTCGACGAAGATCGCGCCTTTCGCTTTCAGCCCGTCCACCACATACTTGTTGTGAACGATCTCGTGCCGCACATAGACCGGTGCGCCGAACTTCACGAGCGCCAGTTCGACGATCTGGATGGCACGATCGACCCCCGCACAGAATCCGCGCGGGGAACACAGAATGATATCGAGTTTGGGCCGCTCAACCATTGGGATCAGATGCGCGTCATGCCGCGCCAAGTCAAGTGATGATGAGGTGGCCATGATGCGGCCTTGGTTGCAGCGCATCGCGCAAACTGTCATATGGAATCCGTCTCGTTGAGGATCACTTCGTGTCGCTCGCCCAGCAAATGATTGTCGTCGCCCCGGCGGACGGCCCCGCGCCGCTATCCGCCGAGCAGCGCTCTTTGCTCGCGGGCAAGGCGCGCTGGATTCGCTCCGCGTTCGAAAGCGGCTTGCGCACAATCCCGACCATCGCCATAACCCGCGCCGCCTGGCAGGCGCTGCAGGACGAAAAGAGCGAGGGCGAGGAACGGCTGCGGACCGCCTGGGTCACCACCCTGTTCCGGCTGGTGCAAAAGGGGGGTGAGCCACCGCTTCTTGCCGTCAGGACTGCCGCCGCAGCGCATTGGCACGGTTTGATGCGGGCCCAGCTCAATGTCACGCCGCCAAAAACCGAGGAACAGGCTGTAGATCCCGCCCGGCCCTTGGCAAGGGCCATTACGGCCGCATTCGCGTCCTATGGGGAAGAACCGCCCGTCTGGACGGACCACGCCAGCCAGCTGGCCTGGCAAAACCAGATCGTCGTCGTTCAGGCCATGGCCGAGGGGCGCATCGCAGAATTCCTCACCCGCGACCCCTTCAATGGAGATCTGGCGCCGACAGCGCCAAGAGGCAGTGAACTTCCGGATCCATTGCCCGAATTCTATAACCAGATTGTGCAAATGCTCGACAATAGCGCCGGCAAACACATGCTGGTTCACGTCGTCGAGCATGAAGGACGACTCGCTTTTCTGTCGGCGCGGGGAGCCCCAGCAAGCGCTGAAGCCGATCTCAACGCAGCGGTCGATCGGGCCGAGCGCGGCATCTGGTCGACGCGCGAGGCCGTCAATGCCATCGCGCCGAAGCAATTGTCGCAATTGCTGCACCCGCGACTGACCCGCGACGAGAACCGCCATCCGATCGCCAGCGGTCTCGGGGTCGCGCTTGGCGCCGCCACGGGCAAGATTGCCTTTTCGCCAGAAGATGCGGGGCGGCTGCGGGCGAGAGGCATTCACTCGATCCTGGTCATGATGGAAACCGGCCCCACCGACGTCGAGGGCATGCACGCCGCTTCCGGCATTCTGACCGCCCGCGGCGGCATGACATCCCACGCAGCTGTGGTGGCGCGCGTTATCGGGCGGCCTTGCGTGGCCGGGGTGCGGACCCTCAGCATTGACGAGGCTGAGCAAACCTGCCGGATCGGCGAACAGGTGTTCAGGGCGGGCGAAGACATTACGATCGATGGCACCCATGGCGAAGTCTTTCGCGGGCGCCAGCCGCTCAGCCAGCCTGCGGTCAGCGGCGCCATATCTCGGCTGCTCGACTGGTCCGATGGCAGCCGCACCATCCAGGTGCGTACCAACGTCGAAACCATCGCGGCGGCCGAGAATGCCCTCAATTTCGGGGCCGAAGGCATTGGTCTTGCCCGGTCCGAACACATGTTTTTCTCCGTCGAACGGATGCGCGCCCTGCGACGCCTCATCCTGTCTGAAAACGAACAGGACCGTGCAGAAGCGCTTGAAGGGCTGGTCGAATACCAGGCCGGCGACTTTGCCGACCTGTTCGCCGTCATGGGCGGACGGCCGGTTACGGTTCGCCTGTTCGATCCGCCCCTGCACGAGTTCTTGCCGCGCACGGAGGAGGATATCGAGGAAACCGCCGAGGGTCTGGGCCTGTCGGTTCGGGCGCTGCAACAGCGGCTGGGGCGGCTGACCGAAGTCAACCCGATGCTCGGCCATCGCGGCTGCCGCCTCGCGATCACCTATCCGGAAATCCTCGACATGCAGATGCGCGCGCTGTTTGCGGGCGCCCACGCCGCGGTCAAACGCATGAACACGGCTTTGCCGCTCGAGATCATGGTGCCGTTTGTCTCCTCCGCCCATGAGGTTCTGTGGGTCAAGGACCATGTCATGCGCATCGCATCGCCTGAACTAGAAACCGCCGACGGTGCGCTCAGCATGTCCTTTGGCACCATGATCGAATTGCCGCGTGCGGCCCTTCGGGCAGGCGAGATCGCGCACGCAGTCGACTTCTTTTCGTTCGGTACCAACGACCTGACGCAGACGACCTACGGTATCTCACGCGACGATTCGCCTGCCTTTCTGGCCGCCTATCAGCGCAAGGGGCTCTATGAACACGACCCCTTCGTCACAGTGGATCAGCGCGGCGTTGGCGAATTGATCCGCATTGCTATAGAGCGCGGCCGCGGCGCCAATCCCGACCTCAAAATCGGCATTTGCGGTGAACATGCCGGCGAACCCAAAAGCATCGAGTTCTTTGCCTCGCTGGGCATCGATTATGTGAGTTGCTCGCCCTATCAGGTTCCCGTTGCCCGCCTCGCGCTCGCGCAGGCTCAGAGCTGACAACCCGGCACCGGACCGACATATTCTCGCCTGCCATTTACCAAGACATGGCCCAACTCCGCCCAAATCCGCGCCTGAATCGGCGGTTTTACTGTTGGTCAACCTTAATGAGCGATGATCCGCAAATCGGTCATTTTATCGAGTGATCGTGTGCGTATATCGAGTTGAGTTCTTAGTTCATGGCGTTCAGGGTTCCGGCACGCGTACACAGGCGGTGGTCCTTTATGGACTTCGTTGCGCGCATCGTTTCTGTGGTGACCCTTGGTGCCATGATGACGATCGCGCTGACTGAAAACGCGGTCGGACCCCTTCCGGATCAGGCAGCGGTGCCGACCCGGCAACTGGTCACCGCTTCCCTCGATCGCAACGGCATTGATCCGGTCATCACCGGATCGGTTCAGACCCTCTTCGAATCGGCGAGCTTTGTGGGTCCCAACCGCGCACTCAAGGTCGACCGCCCGGTCGCGCCAATGGACATCGATGCCTTTGCGTTCAAGTTCAATCAGGCCCGCATTCGCCTGGCTGCCCGCAATGCCGGACCGGTTGACCCATCGCTGCGCCAGAGCGTTATCGGGGCACAGCCGCAATTGTTGCCGCAGGACGAAAGCCCGCAAATCTCGGTTGCCTCGATCGATCCCAACCATATTCCTTCGGCCCTGCAAGCCATCCAGTCGGCTTCGCCGCTCGACCCGAACGTTCCGCTGCCGACCGCTTTGCCGGATCAACTTGCCTATGCACGTGCCAATACGCCCTCGACCGAGCGCGACGTAAATCCGTTTTCCGAGCGCGAGCGCTGGTGCATGGCGACCGCCATTTACTTCGAAGCGCGTGGCGAATCCTATCGCGGTCAGGTCGCCGTGGCCCAGGTGGTGATGAACCGGGTCAAGCATTCCGCCTATCCGAACACGATTTGCGGCGTGGTCTTCCAGAATTCGACCTGGCGCAATCGCTGCCAGTTCTCGTTTGCCTGTGACGGCAAACCCGAGCGGATTACCGATCAGACCTCTTGGAAAACCGCCGAAGAGATTACTGGCCAGGTGACGTCAGGCGCGCTTTACCTGCCTGAGGTCAACAATGCCACGCATTACCATGCGGCTTATGTCTATCCGCATTGGGCATCGCGCATGACTCGCGTCACACGCATCGGCTTGCACATCTTCTATCGCTTCCGGACCTAGATCAGCTCTCGGTTTCGGCAGGCTGTCCGATATTGAGAATGGACCCGGCCACGTGCACGGGAACCAGCACCCAGCCGGTGCCGGACCGCCAGATATGCGACATGATGGCCTGAATGTCGCCGTCGGCATTGCGCACGTGAATGCCGGGATAAAGGACGTGCGGATTGAACAGGGCGTCGGTCGAATAGGTCCCTGACGGTGTGGTCGCGACGGTCACCTGCTTCTCGTGGCCATAGCCGATTTTGCGGATCTGGCTGTGGGAAATGACTTCGGTCGAAACTGAATCGTCGACAGTAATGTCGTAGAAGTGTCCGTCGACATAAACGAGATTTTCGAGATCAGCCACGGTGAACGGCTGCGGCTGGCCGGCCAGCAATTCGTTCATGGTCGACCCCAGGCCAAACGGCAACGACGCTGCCGGACGGTCGAGCACCGACTGGGTGTGGATTGTGTTGGTGGAGGGTTCCGCCGCAAACAGCGTGGCGGCTCCAAGCCCCGCTATGGTGATCCCCAACAATGAAGTAAACAATCTCATAATGCCTCTCCGAATATCAACCGCGCTACAATTTACGGTTCATTCACCACTCGGGAGGGCGCGAGTCAAAGCAAGGCTTTGTTTACCATGAATAGCGACAAGTTTATGGAATTGCGAAGCTTTCCGGAAAGCTGAAACTTCAGAGGCGTCCGGAAATACCTTCGAAGCTGCTCAGGAACCGGTCCTGGGATTCCTGGGTGGGCCAGGGACGGATGAGTTCGGAAAAGCCCTCGATGTCGAAATCCGGCAGGTCAGGCTTGCCGAACAATGTCCGTGCTTCATCGACCTCGAACCCGGCCAGATGCACCGCTTCGAAATAGGCCGCATGCCGATCTGCCTTTTTGATGGTCTTGCTGATATTGGCGGGCCGGCGCGCAGGCAGCGAAAAGCGGGCGTGAATGGCGTCGAGCAGGTGGTTTTCGATGTCCTTGTAATTGCCACCCATCACCGCCTTGAACGGCGAAATGATGTCGCCCATCACATATTCCGGCGCGTCATGCAGCAACGCGTAGAGTTCGTATTTCGGTACATCTCGGCCGGCCATGGCCACGTAAATGTTGAGCACCAGAATGGAATGCTGGGCGACCGAAAAGGCGTAATCGCCAGTGGTCTGGCCGTTCCAGCGGGCTACGCGCGCCAAGCCGTGCGCGATGTCGGTGATCTCGACATCGAGCGGCGAGGGATTGAGCAGGTCCAGTCGGCGGCCCGACAACATGCGTTGCCAGGCTCTTTGCTCGCTGCGCGCCATGAAAGTGTTCCAGATTGGGTCAGTCAGACGAATCCGAAAAAGCGTAGCTTGCCCATGAGGGCAGGGCAAGCGAGACGGTTTGCCCGTTGATGGTTGCCGCTTCAGGGTTCGAGACCTTGTCGATCCGAACGATCGCGATTGCTTTGCCATCATGCGCTGGTCCAGCACGGCCAATGACGCGCTCGCCGAGCATGACATCGGCCAATTCGGGATTTGCGGCACCACGCACGATCACCGGCCGTTTGCGTGCCGTCGAACGATGCTGCATGCGCGACACAACCTCCTGCCCCACATAACAGCCCTTCTTGAAGTTGACGCCTGAATTCAGCTCCATCGCCAGATCGTGCGGAAATTGTTCGTCGGCAGCGAATTCTGAGCCAAGAAAAGCGAGGCCCCGCGCGATCCGTTCAGCTTCGTAGGTGCTGCGCTCCTTGCTCCAGCCCTCGGCGGCCTCGGTTGGCGCGATGACACGGAACCCGAACCCGCCGCCGCGCGGATCGGCGTGAAAGACGTTCTGGTCACCGGCCACCGCGTGAGGGGACCAGCCAACCGACAGGTCATTGCGCATGGCAGCGTTGACCTTGGCGCGTAACTTGTACATCCGCAGCTTTTTCTCGAAGGCCGAGATTACGCTGTCATGCACGTCGAGCAGAATGGCGCTGCCGTTCCAGCCCATCAGGCCCTCGGCAGCAATCTTGCCCTGCGGACTAAGAAGAGCCCACCATACCGACTGGCCTTCAGCGTCAGGTGGATTTGTGGTCAGAAGATTGGAGAGGAAGTGATCGGCCTCTTCGCCGCTGACTTCCACGACCTTCCGGTCTGTGAGATGAATTGGTGACATGCGGGGCAAGTCTCTTGAGATGATCTGGCGCGCGGCCTATTGACGGGCACGGCACAGTGACGGAGTCCGAGATGGCAACATACGACCGGCTTTTCAAGAACGCCACCGTCGTCAATCAGGACGGACGTATCCAGGCAGACCTTGCGGTGAAGGAC
This sequence comes from Hyphomicrobiaceae bacterium, assembly GCA_020638065.1. Classification (GTDB taxonomy): domain Bacteria; phylum Pseudomonadota; class Alphaproteobacteria; order Rhizobiales; family Devosiaceae; genus JACKJF01. Next base: position 221,519 of record JACKJG010000003.1, read on the forward strand.
GGCAGGATTGCCGCCATCGGATCCGTCGAAGGTGACGTCGATGATGTAATGGATTGCACGGGTCTGCACATTCTGCCCGGCGTGATCGACACTCAGGTGCATTTTCGCGAGCCCGGCGCGACCCACAAGGAAGACCTCGAATCCGGATCCCTGTCGGCCGTCATGGGCGGGGTCACCGCCGTCTTCGAAATGCCCAACACCAGCCCGCTGACGGTGACCGAAGCGGCCTTCGACGACAAGATTGCCCGCGCCACCAACCGCATGCATTGCGACTTCGCCTTCTATTTTGGTGGCACCCATGACAATGCCGGCATCCTGGCCCAAATGGAAAAGAAGCGCGGCTGCGCCGGGGTGAAGGTCTTCATGGGGTCCTCGACCGGCTCATTGCTGGTTGCCGACGATGATGGCGTGGAAAACATCCTTCGCCATATCAATCGTCGCGCCGCATTCCACTCCGAAGACGAATACCGGCTGGATGCACGCAAGAACCTTCGCGTCGAAAACGATCCCTCTTCCCATCCGGTCTGGCGCGACGCCGAAGCGGCGCTGATAAGCACCAAACGATTGGTCGCGCTGGCGGAAAAGACCGGCAAGCGCGTTCACGTGCTGCACATCTCGACCGCAGACGAGATGCGCTTTCTGGCCGATCACAAACAGGTCGCCTCGGTCGAGGTTACCCCGCATCACCTGACCCTTGATGCTTCCGCCTATGAAACCCTCGGGACCTATGTGCAGATGAACCCGCCGGTGCGCGACCTTGAGCACCAGAAAGGCATCTGGTGGGGACTGGAGCAGGGGATTGCAGATATTCTCGGATCAGACCACGCGCCGCATACGCGTGATGAAAAAGACAGGCCCTATCCCAATTCGCCGTCCGGGATGACCGGCGTCCAGACGCTGGTGCCGATCATGCTAGAACACGTCAATGCCGGTCGGCTGTCGCTGGAACGCTTTGTGGACATGACGAGCGCCGGGCCGAACCGCCTCTTCGGGCTGGCGGCCAAGGGCCGGATCGCTGTTGGCTATGATGCCGATCTGACCGTGGTCGACCTCAATCGCGAAGAAACGATCACCAATGACTGGGTCAAATCGCGGGCAGGTTGGACACCCTATGACGGCAAGAGGGTCAAGGGCTGGCCCGTCGGCACGATCGTGCGTGGACAAAAGGTGATGTGGCAAGGTGAATTGCTGACCCCGAACATCGGTCAGCCGATCCTGTTCTCGGAAGCGCTCTGACTATTGCACGATCCGGTCGAGTGAATATTCGCCAAGTTCGATACGGCCCGGCAATTCGGCAATCAGTTTGGACGTTGTTTCCTCGCCATAGAGCCGGACCAGGGTTGCCAGCGCTGCAAACAGTGAGGCATGGGAAAGCGCTTCGGAATCAACGCCGTCGGTTTCTGCGGCGTTCCACGCATCGGCAACATATTCGAGTGCGATCTGGCGTTCTTCGTTTTCAGCGTGCATCACACGCCGGACTTCCTGAAGCGAAAACATGAGGTCTTTCCAAACTGGTCGGCAGGTCTCCCTAGCATGCCGATTAACCGCATGGGAACACTTGTTACACAAAGGTTAACGCATGCTTGGGGATTATACTTAATCGCACTATTCGGCGAAGCGGGAATGGATTTCCTCGGTCAGCGCCTCGGCCTCATCCAGCAATGAATCGAGCGCCATACGCGCTGCCGGTGTGCAGGTTGCATAGGTGTGCGCATAATCCTCGTAACCCTGGTTGAACGCGCCATAGAGCCGCTGACGGCGATCATCGTCCGGCTGGTCGAGATTGATGAGGTCTTCGGCCTGATAGCGCCAGAATCGGTCGACGTGGCTGCACATTGGGTCGAGGAAATAGAGCGATCCCATGATCGTGACCAGCCGCTGCATTTGCGGCTGATAGAGCGGATCGACGGCGAGGGCCGGGCGCAATCCCGTCAGGACCATCAAAATGGCAAAGGCGGCGATGCGGGCGGTGCGTGGCAAGGGGAGCTCCTGAGATGTGACCGGCATGGCTACGCGCGGATTCCGGCCAATTCAAGATCGTTTTGCAAGAATTGACGTCAAAACGGCTTCGAGCTCCGGCGTGGTGGGGCGCGGCAGCTCCGCGCGCGGGTCGAACCAGCCAAAACTGGCGATTTCCGCGGGATCTGGATCGAGATCGCGGGTGGCGATGTCGGCAAAGAAGACGGTCAGGTCGAATTGCCCGCCGGTCGCGGCGGTGGGCGCCGGGCCGGACACCGCGATGTCGCCTAACTCCAACTGCAATTCCTCGAAGATCTCGCGCCGGATTGCGGTTTCAAGGCCTTCGCCCTGTTCAACCCGGCCGCCAGGAAAGGTCCAGTGCCGGGCCATGGGCGTGCGCGCCCGTTCGATCAGCAGCACCTGATTCTGGTTGAATAGAGCGATCGAGACGACTTGCGGGCGCGGAGGGGACATGGCGAAGCGTTGCCACGAAAGGGGACTGCTGGCAATCAAGCCGCTCGCCATCAATCAAAAAGCGCGTCGATCTCATCCTGCGTGGTGGCGTGAGCACCTGCCGTTGGTCCCGCGCTGATCAGATCGGCGACCTGATCGCGCAAGGCGGCAATATCCTTGATCGAGACACTTTGAGAACCCGCCCGGTGGGCGATAATCGCATCTTCGAGCTTTGTTACCGTTCGTTCGAATTCGGTCCGCTGCTCAACTGGCAAAGCACGATAAACGGCGACAGCCGTTTCGTGCCCGGCCAATCTGGAATGGAGAAAGTGACTGCAATAATCGACGCGTTGCCAGTCCCGCAACACGTCAACGCCGTCGAGATCTGTCGCCACCAATTCAGCCAGCATCAGATATTCGTTGAAATGGTTCAGGTAATCGGTCGCGAGCCCGGATTCGGGATTGACGTTGGCGGCCCTGAGGTCCTGTTCCGAAAATGGAAGATCCGGCATGATGGCGGGGAAACGTTCCTGTTCTGAGTGGCAAGATTTACGTTCAGGTTTGCCCAATCCGATTGCATCGGGCTAAACTTCAAACTCCGCAAAAATCCTGAGGCTCCGGCGCAGCATGTGTGGCCGTTTCACCTACAAGTTCACCTGGCAGGAAATCCACGACCATCTGGCCGGATTTGTCGAAGTACTGAAAAAGGAAGCGCCGCCAGAAATCTCGGAGGCCCCCGCGCGCTACAATATCGCGCCCACCCAGCCGATCATCGTGTTTCGCCGTGAAGGCGGAACCGTCATGTCACAATTGATGCGCTGGGGGCTGGTCCCCGAATGGGTCAAGGATCCGCGCGATTTTCCACTGATCGTTAACGCCCGCTCGGAAACGCTTAAGGAAAAGGCTTCGTTCCGAAGCCCTCTGAAAAACAAGCGCTGCATCATCCCCGCAAGCGGTTATTACGAATGGCTGAGGCGTCCCGACGGCTCCAAAACACCGCACTACATCACCAATCGCGACGATAGCCCGATGCTGTTTGCCGGGCTCTGGTCGACATGGATGGGTCCGGATGGCGAAGAGGTCGACACCGCAACCATCGTCACCGTGCCTGCGAACCCGGAGCTTGCCGAAATCCATGACCGCTCACCGGCGCTACTGACCGGCGACGATGTCACCAAATGGCTCGACACCGCCAACTACAATGCCGACAAGGCGCATGCCCTGCTGCGGCCGGTCCCCCCGGGAACCACGAAGCAATTCCCGGTCTCCTCACGCGTCAATTCCGCCCGCAACGAGGGCCAAGACCTCATCGTTCCCGTTTTCGAGGCGGAGGTGCCGGATGAACCGAAGGCGCCACCTGCCAGGCCGGACAAACCGAAGAAGCAACAGCTCGATCTGTTCTAGAGCGTTTCCAGGTGTTGAGCGGAAGTGGCGTCGATCCAGCGGATCGATGACCCGCAAAACATGAAACGGCCGTCCGGTTTGGACACGGCACAAAACAGGGTTTTCGGCCGAGTTCTCGTTCGGCCAAAACCCGCACGGCGTCAGGCATCAGAGATCGAAAACCTTGCCCGGATTCATGATGTTGTTCGGGTCGATCGCCGCCTTGATCTGCTTCATCAGGGCATAGGCGACCGGGTCCTTCACCCGCTGCAAGAGATGGGTCTTGAGCTGACCGATCCCATGCTCGGCGGAAACCGAACCGCCAAGATCGGTCACGATCGCATAGATCGCTTCATGGATTGGCTCGGCACCTGCCATGAAAGCTTTCGGGTCGGCGCCCGCAGGCTGGGAAAAATTGAAATGCAGATTGCCATCGCCCATGTGTCCGAACGGGCAGGGGCGGATGCCGGGCAGGATTTGTTTCGCCGCCGCAATGCCGCGCGTAACCAGTTCCGGAACGGCGGCCAAAGGCACCGAGACATCGTGCTTGATCGAAGCCCCTTCGCGGGACTGCACATCTGACATGCTTTCGCGGGCCTTCCACATATTCTCGCGATCGCTTTCCGACTGGGCGACGGCGGCATTTTCGACCAATCCGCTCTCGAATGCGCCTTCAAGCGCGTCCAGCAACGCGCCGTCTCGCCCGCCGCGCGCGCGCGACACTTCCGCAAGCACATACCAGTCCGAAATCGAGGCCGCGGGGTCCCGCTCGATGACGCCGTGCTTGAGCAACATGTCGACGCCGAACCTCGGCATGAGTTCGAACGCCGTCAACGTGGTTCCGAGCCGCTCGCGCATCTGCTCGAACAGGGCGAAGGCCTCCTCCGGATCGGCGACCGAAATGAACGCCGTTTCATAGCCTTCAGGTTTGGGAAACAGCTTCAGCGTCGCAGCAACAACGATCCCGAGCGTGCCTTCCGCGCCGACAAACAGGTCCTTGAGGTCGTAGCCGGTATTGTTCTTCCGCAGCGAGTTGAGACCGTGCATCAGTTCGCCGTTCGGCAGCACCACATCGACACCGAGGCAGAGTTCGCGCGCATTGCCGTAGCTGAGCACCTGCACCCCACCGGCATTGGACGAAAGGATGCCACCAATCATCGCGCTGCCTTGGGAGGCGATCGTCAGCGGAAAAAGAGCGCCCGCCGCATCGGCCGCTTCGTGGGTCTGCTGCAGGGTCAGCCCCGCTTCGACGCTTATGTGACCCGCGCCCGCATTCACTTCGAGCACCCTGTTTAGATGCCGCGCCGATACGACGACCTCGGTGCCGGTGAGCGGCACCTGCCCACCGACCAGGCCTGTATTGCCCGACTGAGGGACAAGTGGCTGCCTGTTCGTATTCGCCCAGGCGACCAGGGCCTGAACGTATTCAACACTTCGCGGGGTCACCACGGCTCGGGCACTCTGATGAAAGCGCCGGCGGGGCTCGCTCAAAAAGGGCTGCATCCGCTCGGGCGCAACCAGAACGTTTTCGGCACCCAGCAGGCCGGACAGCTCAGAATTGAGGTCGAGGACCGTCATCGAGTTTCCTTTTGATTTGCCCTCAGGTTGCGGCGGGAAAACGGCGCAGCGGAACTTGCCCTGCCGCGCGCGCCTGTGCCACAAGCAAACCAGATTTTGCACATTCTGTTCAAGGAGAACGACATGGCAACCGGGTTAATGGCGGGCAAGCGCGGTCTGATCATGGGCGTCGCCAACAATCGCTCGATTGGCTGGGGTATCGCCAAGGCCATCCACGCCCAGGGCGGCGAACTGGCCTTTTCCTATCAGGGCGAGGCGCTGAAACGCCGCGTCGAGCCTTTGGCGGCCGAAGTCGGTTCCGACTACGTGGTCGAATGCGACGTGACCAACGAAGCCGCGATGGACGAAGCCTTTGAAGGCATCAGGAAGAAATGGGGCAAGCTCGACTTTGTGGTGCACGCGATCGGGTTCTCCAACAAGGAAGAGCTCGAGGGCCGCTATATCGACACGAGCCGCGACAACTTCACGCTGACCATGGACATCTCGGTCTATTCGTTCACCGCTGTGGCCAAACGCGCCGAGGCGTTGATGGCGGATGGCGGTTCGCTTTTGACCCTGACCTATTACGGCTCGACCAAAGTTCTGCCGAACTACAACGTCATGGGCGTCGCCAAAGCCGCGCTCGAAGCATCGGTGCGCTACCTGGCCTCCGATCTCGGCCCGAAGAACATCCGGGTGAACGCCATTTCAGCAGGTGCGATCAAGACGCTCGCAGCCTCCGGTATCGCCGGGCTCAGGGACATGCTGCACTACCAGGAAGCCAATGCGCCCCTCAGGCGCAACGTGACCATTGACGAGGTTGGGAGCGCCGGCATGTACCTTCTGTCCGACCTGTCCTCGGGCACGACCGGCGAAATCCACTATGTCGACGGCGGCTACAATATCCGCGGCATGAACGTGCTCGACGACGAGAACGCGGGCTGATCGCTCCAACCTTCAGGGAAATGCCGCAGCCATGACCTGGCCGGAAATCTTCGTTGCCCGTCATGGCGAAACCGACTGGAACCGCGAGCGGCGCTACCAGGGCACGAAAGACGTGCCGCTCAATGACATGGGGAAGCGGCAGGCCGATGCCAATGGCCCGCTGCTAAGCGAATTGCTTGAGCGCGATGGGCGGTCACCCGCAGACTTCAACTGGTATTCGTCGCCGCTTGGCCGCGCTGTCGAGACGATGGCGCGCATGCGCGCCGCATTCGATCAGGACCTACCGGAAGTGACGCTGGACAAGCGGCTTGTGGAAATCTCGTTCGGCATACTCGAGGGCTCGCTGTTCGACGAATTGCCGCCCGAACTGGCGACAGCCCCCGGCCATCGCAATGCGGAATATTGGGAATACCGCCCGCCCGAGGGCGAGAACTACGATGACCTGACCGCGCGGCTGCAATCCTTCGCCAGCGAGTTGACCGGCCCGTCCATCATCGTCGCCCACGGCGGCACCTTGCGCGCCCTGCGCCACATCATTGCCCATACGCCGCGTCTGGAAGTCTTGAACTGGATGCCGCCGCAAGGGGCCATTGCCCATTTCGAGGATGGACGGATGACCCTTTACGAAACCGAACTGGCCAGCAAGTTCGTTCCGCATTGAGCCGAGTTGACGGGGCTTTGCCCGCTCCCTAGAAGATCGGCAGCAAAAGCCATCCGGGGCAACCATGTCGCACAACACGTTCGGACATCTGTTTCGCTTCACCACCTGGGGCGAGAGCCATGGCCCCGCCATCGGCGTGGTGGTCGATGGCTGCCCGCCCAATCTCGACGTGGACCCTGCACAAATCCAGCGCCAGCTCGACCGGCGGAAGCCCGGCCAGTCGCGCTTTACCACCCAACGCCGTGAGGACGACGAAGTCAAAATCCTGTCCGGCGTGTTTGAGGACGACCGGACCGGTGGCCTCAAGACCACGGGCACGCCGATCTCCATGCTGATCGACAACAAGGATCAGCGCTCGAAGGACTATTCGGATATCCGAGACAAATACCGGCCCGGCCACGCCGATTACACCTATCATCAGAAATACGGCATCCGCGATTATCGCGGCGGGGGGCGTACCTCGGCCCGCGAAACCGCGTCGCGCGTGGCCGCAGGCGCCATTGCCCGGCTGGTTATTCCCGGCGTCACCGTTCGCGCTTCGCTGGTGCAGGTGGGACCGCACAAGATCGACTATGCCAATTTCGATTGGGATCAGGTCGACCGGAACCCGCTTTTTTGCGCCGACGCCAGGGCCTCAGAAGGCTGGGCATCTTATCTCGACGACATCCGCAAACAGGGCAATTCCGTCGGTGCGGTTATCGAGGTCGTGGCCGAAGGCGTGCCCGCCGGTTGGGGTGCGCCGATCTATGGCAAGCTGAGCGCCGAACTGGCATCGGCCATGATGAGCATCAATGCCGTCAAGGGCGTCGAAATCGGCGCGGGCTTTGACGCCGCGGCGCTGACCGGCGCGGACAATGCCGATGAAATGCGCGCGGGCAATCAGGGCCCCTATTTCAAATCGAACAAGGCCGGCGGCATTCTCGGCGGCGTCAGCAACGGCGATCCCGTTGTCGTGCGCCTGGCAGTCAAGCCGACCTCATCCATTCTGACGCCACGCGAAACGGTCACGACCGACAATCGCGACACCGAAATCGTCACCAAAGGCCGCCACGACCCCTGTGTGGGGATCCGCGCTGTCCCGGTCGCGGAAGCAATGATGGCCTGCGTGTTGGCGGATCAGTTCCTGCGTCATCGCGGCCAGACCGGCCGCGAAGGCCCTGTCGGGTTCTAGAGCGCTTCAATGAGTGGGGCGGGGCAGCCCTCGATCCGGTAGACCGAGGGTCTGCGAGACGTGAAACGGTTCTCCGGTTCGGAAACCTGATATGACAGCGAGTTAGCCCCGGTTCATCAGCGCTTCGATCTTGCCCATGGCCGCATTCGTCGCTTCGCCATAGCTGATGGTGCCGACGAAATTGCCGTTCTTGTCGATCATGAACACCGAAGCCGTGTGGTTGACCAGATAATCCGATGCGCCCGGATCGTCGTACTTTTCCGCAACCACCCCATAGGCCTTCTTCATCGTCTCGGTCTGGGCCTCGTCACCGCGAAGAGTGATGATGTCTCCGAACGCTGCGGCATATTCCGCCAGCGCCTCGGGAGTGTCGCGTTCGGGATCGACCGTGATGAAAACGTATTTGAGCTGGTCCGGGGTCAGATCGAGCGCCTTGCGCCACTGGATCATTTCCGCCAGCGTTGTCGGGCACACGTCTGGACAGAATGTATAGCCAAAATACATCAGGGTCGGCGTGCCCACCAGGTCCGCTTTGGTAAACGGCGTTCCGTCAGTGCGCGGAATGGAGAAGTTCTCGGGGAAATTGCCGATGGGCGATTTCGGCGGCGCCAACAGGAAGAATGCAGTGGACGCCACGCCGACGATGAGCACAAGCACCCACAGGACGATGCGCACATTGCGCAGCATGTTCGGATTTGATTCGGCCATGTTTCAGGAGTCCAGTGGTTCGGTTCCGGTCGGCGTCCCGTCCTTGCTGAGCGTGATCTTCTCGATCCGTGCCTCTGCGGCTTTCAGCAACGCTTCGCAATGCGCCTTGAGCGCTTCACCGCGCTCGTAGATGGTGATGCTCTCCTGCAACGGCGCCTGTCCGCTTTCGAGCTTGGACACGATGCCTTCGAGTTCGCTCAGCGCCGCCTCGAAACTCATATCCTTGATATCGGAATTCGACTTCTCAGCCATGTTCTGCCGCTTTGTCCTGTTTGATGCTTTGGCCGTTTAGCAGCATTGCCACGTGATTGGCCACACCCTCGGCCAGCCCCTTCAGATCATAACCACCTTCCAGCAGCGATACGATGCGATTTGCCGCATGTTTTTCGGCTATGTCCATGATTTTGCCAGTCACCCAGCCATAGTCGCTTCCTACCCAGTTGAGCTGGGCCAGCGGATCGAGCCGGTGCGCGTCGAAACCGGCGGAAATGATGATGAGATCGGGTGAAAAATCCGCGAGTGCCGGCAGCAGATAATCCGTATAAGCCTCCCGCATGCTCATGCCATCCGACATCGGATCGAGCGGGGCGTTGAGGACATTTCCTACCCCTGTCTCAGAAACGGCACCGCTGCCGGGAAAGAGCGGCATCTGGTGTGAAGATCCGTAGAAGACGCTGGGATCGTCGTAAAAAATGTCCTGCGTGCCGTTGCCGTGGTGCACGTCGAAATCGACAATTGCGACCCGCTCGACCCCATATTGCTGCTGCGCCACTCGTGCCGCAATCGCGGCGCTGTTGACGAGGCAGAACCCCATCGAGCGGTTACGTTCTGCGTGATGGCCCGGCGGGCGAATGCCGCAAAAGGCATTATCGACCTCACCCTTCATCACGGCGTCCAGCGCTGTCAGTGCGCCGCCCAAAGCCGTCGCCGCGGCGTTCAGCGAGCCTTCTGAAACGTAGGTATCGGCCTCGATCTGTCTGATGCCCTCTGCGGGCCGGGCGCTTTGCAGATCGGAGAGCACGGACTGATCGTGAACCAGCGAGGCCAACGACAGGTCGCCGACCGGCGCTTCCACGCGCACCAGGGGATCAAACACGTCCTGCGACAGCGCGTCATCGACCGCACCGAGGCGTTCCGGGCGCTCTGGATGCCCGAACGGCGTGCGATGGGAAATGCCGTTTTCCTGTCTGACGAAAAGGGTTGTCATGCAGCGTTCCTGCAGACGGGACCATGCCCGCTCATTCAACGTTCTTGACGCGCCAATGTGCCCTTGTCAAACAGCCGCAAAGCGTTTTCCGGATCATCCATGCCGCACAATCCCGTCACGTTCGATGAAGCTGTCGCGCTGCTGCGGAACGGCGAGGTCTGCGCCTTTGCCACCGAGACGGTTTATGGCCTCGGCGCCGACGCGACCAATTCTGACGCGGTTCTGAAAATCTACCAGACCAAGAACCGGCCCCGTTTCAATCCGCTGATTGCCCATTGTGCCGATCTTCAAATGGCCCAAGGCATCGCAGAGTTTGATGAATTGGCGTTGCGGCTGGCCGCGCTGTGGCCCGGTGCGCTCACTCTGGTGCTGCCCCTCAAAAGCGGTGTGGAGATTTCCGATCTTGTGACAGCTGGTCTCGACACGATTGCCGTGCGGGTGCCGGGCCACTTTCTGGCGCGCAGGCTCATCGCCGCGGCCGGCAAGCCTTTGGCAGCGCCATCGGCAAACCCATCGGGGCGGTTGTCGCCGACATCCGTCGAGATGGTCCGAACCGCGTTCGATGATCAGGTGCCCGTCCTCGACGGCGGCGATTGTGAGAAAGGCGTGGAATCGACCATTCTGTCAGTCATCGGAGGCAAGGTGGTTCAATTGCGCGCGGGCGCTTTGGCGCGCGAAGACATCGAAAGGGCGGCCGGGATCGAAATCGAACTGGCGAAATCGGACATGCCGGTTGCAGCGCCCGGCATGCTCAAAAGCCATTATGCCCCGCGCGCCGGCCTGCGGCTGAACGCGATGACCCCAAACCCCGGAGAAACCTATCTCGGTTTTGGAGCACATTCCGGACCCGAGGGCGCGCTCAATCTCAGCCCAAAAGGCGATCTCAACGAAGCGGCACGGAACCTCTTCGCCTACCTCGCCAGGCTTGATGCCACCGGGACGAATGCAATCGCCATTGCGCCGATACCCGATGACGGGCTGGGCGAGGCAATCAATGACCGGTTGGAGCGTGCTGCAGCGCCGCAGGGTGAATACTAGTCCCGAACGTCGTAGGGTTTCTGGTCGCGCCAGAACCGCATAAGGCTTTCCAGATCGGGGTCGCCTCCCTTAGGCAGCACAATCCGCAAATTGACCAGGAGATCGCCTTCGCCCTGGAGCCCTTTGCCCTTCAGGCGCATGGCCTTGGATGTGTCGGCGCCGATCGGAACGCTGATTTCGACCGGTCCATCGAGCGTCGGCACGCGCACTTTTGCGCCCAAAACCGCTTCATAGAGCGTGATGGGCACATCGACGCGCAAATCCTTGCCGTCGCGCCGGAAATTCTTGTGGCGGGCAAACTTGACCGTCAGAATGGCGTCACCCGGCTCACCGCCCGTGGGCGAGGGTTGGCCCTGACCTTTCAGGCGAATCTGCTGGCCGTCCTGAACGCCGATCGGCAGCTTGACCGATAGCACTTTGCCGTTGCTGAGTTTGAGCGGAACCGTCTCGGCCTTGTGCGCCTGCTCGAGCGTCACGGAAACCGGAGCGGCAAAATCCTTGCCTTTGGCCGAAGCTTGACGCTGGGTGCCCCCGGCGAACGGATCCCAACCGCCAGTGCCAGCTGAACGAGCCGTTCGCGCCTGCGCGCCGCCAAAGCCGCCCATGAATTCTTTCAGAATGTCTTCAGGGTTGATCCCGCCTGCCGCGCCGGTTCGTCCGCCACCACGGGCGCGGGCGCCGGCAAAATCGAAACCGGCAAACTTCGGATTGCCGTCGGCATCGATCTCGCCGCGGTCATATTGTCCGCGTTTGGTCTTGTCGGACAAGAAGTCATAGGCCGTCGTCACCTCGGCAAACTTGCTTTGGGCGTTCGGGTCATCCTTGTTCTGATCCGGGTGGTAGGCCTTGGCCAGCTTGCGGTAAGCCGATTTGATATCGGCAGCGCTCGCCGACTTGGCGACCCCCAGAACCGTATATGGGTCACGCATGTCGTTACCAGATTAGCTGATGGGCAGTTGCAACTGCCTTAACTCTCGACGCATATATGGGACGGACCATTAATCTTGTCCAGAATATGCGGCAATCGGTACGAAACGACCGGAAGTGAACGCGGAGAACATGACTTCCATGTCCGGCAAAACCCTGACAGAGCGCCTGTTTGACGACAGCCAGGCCGAAAAACCCGATCCCTATGACCTGTTTGAGCTCTGGCTCGGGGAAGCGGCCAAAAGCGAGATCAACGATCCGATCGCCATGAGTTTGGCAACGGTTGATTCGGACGGTTTGCCCAATTGCCGCGCCGTGTTGATGAACCGGAACGACCGGCGGGGATTTGTGTTCTTCACTAACTCGAATTCCGCCAAGGGCGAGGAACTTGCGGCCAGTCCCCGTGCCGCGCTTCTGTTCCACTGGAAATCGAACCGGCGCCAGGTGCGCATTCGCGGCGAAGTCGAAATGGTCAGCGCTGCGGAGGCGGACGAATATTTCGCGTCCCGCCCGCGTGGGTCGCAGGTGGGAGCGCATGCTTCCAACCAATCTCATCCACTGGAAAGCCGCGACACATTGATCAAACACTGGAAAGCGCTCGAAGACGAGTTCGAGGGCAAGGCGGTGCCGCGTCCGGCCCACTGGAACGGCTACCGCATCATCCCGCAAGAAATCGAGTTCTGGGAGAATGGCGAATTTCGCCTTCACAATCGCGTCCGCTACCTCAGGAAGGGTGAGGGCTGGACGGCAGAGCGCCTCAATCCCTGACCCATGGCACTATCCGGCGACGCTCGAAATCCGATCGAACCGGGCCGCACCGCCGAGGTGACCTTTGCCGGCTCCGGCTTTTCGCTGGCCGGGCTTCTCATCCCCGGCTATCTGCTGATGCTGCCGACGCTCGGCGTCTTCCGTTTCTGGCAGCTCACCGCCAAGCGCCGCTATTACTGGTCGCGAACCTTTATTGATGGAGATGCGCTTGAATATACGGGCAATGCGGTCCAGCTGCTGATCGGCTTCCTTTTGGCGCTGGTCGTGTTTATCCCGACCGCCGGGATTTACTTCTGGATCGGGACGCTCGATCAGGACCCGCAATATGCCGGCTATCTGATCGTTGCGGCCGTTCTCTATTTTCTGGCGGGATATGCCGAATATCGTGCCCGCCGGTTCCGGTTTACCCGCACATTATGGCGCGGGTTGCGATTTTCGCAGTCGGGCAGCGCCTGGGCCTATGCGGTGCGACGGCTTCTCTGGTCGATCGGTGTGTTGGCCACGGCAGGCCTGGCCTATCCTTTCATGCGCATCGATCTCTTTCGCTACGCCTGGAACAACACCCAATATGGTGATCGGTCCTTTCGCTTCACCGGCAAATGGCATCTGCTGATCGGTGCCGTTCTGCCTGTTGCCTTGTTGTTCGCCGTGTTGTCGGCGGCAGGCGTTTTCGTTGCGATCGAGAGCGGTGTCGACTGGAACCGGCCGTCAAATGCAGAACTGACGATTGTAGCGGGAGCGGCCTTCATACTTCTGACCCTGACCTTTCTGTTTGGTCGCGCCCGCGTCACCTCCCGTCTCTATTCAGCCGTCGAAATCGGCAATGCCGGGTTGTCGGTTCGGGTCAGCGCGGCAAGGCTGGTCGGGCAGGCTATCCTCTATGCCATTCTGCTGACCGTGGCCGGTTTTCTCGCCTTGCTGCTCATTGGAATTGCCTCCAAAACCATAGAAGCGCGGGCCGCTGGACTCGATCACACCGACATTTCGGCAATTCTGAGCATTGGCTGGTGGCAACTCGGAGCGCTTGGACTGGGATATCTCGCAATTCTGGGCGTGCTTTCGCTTCTCGGGGAGGCCATTCTGGCGCTCGGGTTCTGGAAGGCGGTGGCACGCGGTACACGCATCAACAATGCCGATGATTTGCTCAGCGTCAGGCGCGGCAAGGCCGAAGAAAGCGCGGTGATTGGAGAAGGGCTGGCCGACGCGCTCAATGTGGGGGCCTATTGATGCAGATCCCCGCCCGTTTCTATGACGGTCTGACGGCCCAACCGATCAATGCTCTGTTCAAACTCAATGCACGTGGGCACACTTCGCTGGCAGCAATCGAGGATGTTGATCGCGACCGCGACGTCGCCCATTGGCCGGTGAACAAACTCCGCCTGCTGCCGAATGGCGGAAAGCAGACAATTCTCGCCTGCGATGATCAACCGCCCGGTGCCCGGCTGGTGTTCGCCAAGAAGGAAGCGGTCCAGCTCAGGGAGACTCTGCCCGGACTTTGGCGGGAACTCCGGCGCAAGGGCTGGGGGCAGGCGCGTATCATTTCCCTCGCCACGATCACGCTCGCAGCCATCATTGCGGTCTATGTTTTCGGCGTTCCGCTGTTCGCCCGCCAGATCGTCGGCCTCGTTCCGCCTCAAACCGAAATAGCTTTGGGCGCACGCATCAAGCAACAGATCGAAGCGGCTTGGGGCGGCACCAACGGCCTTGAATTGTGCGATCCGAACACCGGAAGCCTGGCCAACCAGGCCATCGCGCGTTTCGTCAGGCAGGTCACGGACGGAACCGAAACACCTTTCCCGGTGCGTGTGGCCGTTGTCGACAGCGACATTCCAAACGCTTTCGCGCTGCCCGGTGGCCAAACCTATTACTTCTCCGCTTTGCTGAAACAGACTGAATCCCCCGATGAGTTCGCCGCAGTGCTCGCCCACGAAATCGGTCACGTGGTTCATCGCCACGGTATGCAGCAATTGGTGTCGAGCGCGGGAACAGGCCTTTTGATCGGCTTCATTCTAGGAGACGCGACGGGGCTTTCCGTTGGCGCAATTCTTGGGGCTGCTGTGATCAACACCAAGTTTTCCAGAGAGGCGGAAAGCGAGGCTGACGAGTTTGCCCGTCAGGCTTCGGCAAGAGCGCCGTTCAACGCCGTTGCACTCGCCGATCTGCTGGACCGCGTGGCAGAAGATGACGAGGACACGGCCAGTTTCGCACTTCTTTCCACCCACCCGCTCACCGTGGAACGGCGAGAGGCATTGCGGCAGCCGGTGGAAGGAGCGGGCATTGAGGAACCCTTTTCGGCCGAAGAATGGTTGGCCATATCCCACATGTGTGACGGCCTGAACATAAAACCGACACGCACAAAGAAGAAGTAGAGTTGAATTTGCCATTTCACGCGGCTTGCATTCGGGCGCACCCGCGACTAAGCACATCGCAGCAAAAGAGGTTCATTTGCGCGTACTTATCAGGACATCCCGCTGGGCGATCTGGTCGCGGCGCCTGGCGGCATTTGCATTGCCGGTACTGGTTTTTTCCGTCGTCGCGCATCGGCTGAAGACGCTCGACACCAATACATTCATCTTCATCTTCGGGTTTGGCAGCTTTCTGGCATTTCTCGGCCTGGCGACCGGCCTGATCGCCTATTTCCGGCTGTGGCACACCGGAGACCGGGGCTGGGGCCGGGCGACCCTCGGCATCATCATCAGCCTGATCTGCATGGCGCCGATCGCTTATGTCGGCGTGTTGTTCGTGCTCCATCCGTTCACCAACGAAGTCTCCACCGATTGGACGAACCCGCCGCAACTCATCACCACGGCGAGTGAAAACGCGTCTCCGCGTGGCGGGATTGCTCAGATCGTCGCGGCCTATCCGAATGCCGTCACCCGAATATACCCCGTCGAAGCCAAAACGCTTTACGATCAGGCCATCACGCTCATCGCGTCGCGAGACTGGAAGATCCTCAGCCGCCGGGAGCCCGTCCAGTTCGGCCGCGCCGGACAGATCAACGCGACCGAACAATCCTGGTTTGGTTTCGTCGATGAAGTTTCCATTGCGATCGCGGGCACGCGCGAAGGCGCCAGGCTCGATATTCGCTCCGCATCCCTCTACGGCGCAGACGACCTGGGCAGCAACGGCACCCGCATCGAGAGATTTCTGGTCGAACTCGACGACGCCATGAACGAACTCATTCTAGCCCAACAGGCCGTTTCCGGGGTCAGCGACAACGAGGACACACCCGCGACGCCCGTTCCCGGGGCGACCGATTAACTCGGCTGGATCAGCTTGGCTGCGTGCACCCAGCCGGTCGGGCCGAATTCCAGTTCAACCCGGTCCAGGCCAGCCAGGTATTCAAGGTGGGCCGCGACCGTCATGGCCGCGGCACGTTTGATCGCGACATTGGCCCTGGGGTAAAGTTTCGTCACGATCTGCCCGACGGTTTTGCGGCCGGATTCGAGGATGGCCAGTATTTGCTGGTTGCGGAACTCCCGGTGCATCAGCAGTGCCCGGGCAAATGCGGGGCCATCGGCGATCGGGCCGCCATGCGCGGGCAGGAACGTTTCGTATCCGGCATCGATGATCTTGCGCATCGAGGCGAAATAATCGGCCATGCTGCCATCGGGAACGGCAACCAGCGTGCTGTTCCATCCCATCACATGATCGCCTGAGAAAAGTAGCGGCGAGCCCTGGACGCCATAACACAGATGGTTGGCACAATGTCCGGGCGTCGCGATGACCTCAAGTCTGATGTCTTCGATGGAAACCGCATCGCCATCAGCGAGTGTTCGATCCGGCTTCAGCGACCAGTCGCAGCTTGCGATCAAGGGATTGATCTCGAACCTCCGCAGCGGCCGCGATGTGCGATGTTTGCCGCCGAACCAGATCGGCGTCCCGCCCGTTGCCCTCGAAAGTTTGCCGGCCAAGCGTGAATGGTCCTTGTGGGTGTGGGTGAGAAGAATGGCCTCAAGCGGCCTGCCACCAATGGCGGAGAGCAGCGCCTTGAGGTGGGCCTTATCGTCAGGGCCCGGATCGAGAACGCAAAGCGCGTCGCGCCCGATGAGAAATGTATTGGTGCCGGTAAAGGTGTAGGGGCTGGCATTCGGCGCCGTGACCCGGACGATGCCATCACTCACCGCGACCGGAACGCCTGTCTGCGCGTCGAACCGCCTCTGGAAAGCAAGATTATCCGCTATGTGTGGCGGTGTGTCAGACATTGCGTTTTAGGGTTCCGCCAGTTAGGAGTGAGCCGGAGAACAACGCTGAACGAGGGTCCCAGCCATGTCGCTTTTGTCCGCCACGCCAAACACACTTCTCGGGCGCGCGCAACCCAAATCCGGGACGGCCCGCATTGCCTGGAACGTTGCCCTGATCGTGCTTGGATCGTTGCTTCTGGCGCTTTCCGCGCAAATCAAGGTGCCGACCTGGCCTGTGCCGGTGACGCTGCAAACCCTCGCAGTAGCTTTTGTGGCAGCGGCGTTCGGCGCCCGCATCGGCGTCGCGACCGTGGTGCTTTATCTGGCCGAAGGTCTTGCCGGCCTTCCGGTCTTTGCCTCGGGCGGCGGACCGCTCTATCTGTTCGGACCGACCGGCGGTTTCCTCATCGCTTACATTCCGATGGCTTTCGTGATTGGTGCTGCGGCAGATCGCAGTGCCTCCTCCAGCTTCCCCAAACTGTTTGGCGCCATGCTGATTGGCGAGGCCTTCGTCTTCGGTCTCGGCTTCTTCTGGCTTCTGGCGCTGGCCGGCGAAGCGAGCTGGATCGACCAGACCCGCCCGATCGCCTCCGCGTTCGAAAAGGCCGTGCAGCCTTTCGTGATCTGGGATGCGGTCAAGATGGCGCTCGCCGCAATCATGGTCACGGGAAGCTTTGCCCTGCTTGAAACGCGCAAGCGCTAGGCCGGGCAATTCTGCAAAACAAAAGGCCGGTCAGATGACCGGCCTTTTTTTGATTGGTCGGAGTAGGGTGATTCGAACACCCGACCCCCTCGTCCCGAACGAGGTGCGCTACCAGGCTGCGCTATACTCCGTCAAACTGCGCGGGTTATACAGAAGCCCAATTCAGGTGACAAGCCCGCCAAAACGACGATTTTGTGGCCCCATCCGGACCGCACGGTGCTGGTTGCGCGCCAACATCAATCGGTGTAGGAACCGGCCCGATTGGGGCGTCGCCAAGTGGTAAGGCAGCGGCTTTTGGTGCCGCCATTCGCAGGTTCGAATCCTGCCGCCCCAGCCATCCGAAAATCAACGTGACGACCGGCAAAACCGCCTATTCGGCGGCTTCGACCGGCGCTTCATCTTCAATCAAATGATCCGCCACCAATTCGACAAGACTGCCAAGTCCGCCGCCCCAATGGAGCGCCTCCTTGCTCTCGTCCATGGTCAGCCGGCAGTTCGAGCAGGATGATACCAGCGTCGAGGCACCGGTCTTTTCGACCTGATCGATCTTGATCTTGAAAACCTTGTGCCGGAGATCCGCCGTGCGGCCGATAGCCTGCACGCCGCCGCCGCCGCCGCAACACCAGTTGAGATTACCTGTTGGCGTCATCTCGCGGAAATCCTCGGCAAACCCGTCCAGCAGATAGCGCGCCTCTTCGGTTGCGCCACCGCGCCGCGAAATCTGGCAGGGATCGTGATAGGTAATGCTTTCCTTGACCGGTGTAAGCTTGAGTTTGCCCTCGCGCTTCAGCTTGGCCATGAATTCGGAAATGTGCAGCACCTCGAACGGTAAAGCGCGGCCGATCATGTTCGCCGCACCCCAGCGCAGCACACCATAGGCATGCCCGCATTCCGGGATCACCACGGTTTTGGCGCCGCACGCTTCGGCGGCTTCGACGATGCGATTGACCATGATCTTGGCGATATCGCCGCGTCCGGCCAGATAGCCGAAATTGGTCGCTTCGTAGCCCTTGGTGCTGGTGGTCCAACTCACGCCGGCATGGTTGAGAATCTTGGCCATGGCCACGATTGAGTCCGGATATTTCATCGTTTCGATGGACGAGATGGTCAGCAGGATATCGGCCTTTTCCTTGTCGACGGGGATGGGAATTTCATTCTCGTCCTCAAGCCATTCAAGCCGGTCCGAAAACCGCTCCGGTGTTACGTTGAGTGCGCTGCCGTGATCCTTGGAGTTCTGCGCGGCCTGCATCAGATCGTCCGGCCCGAGGCCGGCGGCCACGAAGGCCTGACGCGCCTGCCCGACGATCGACGCGATATCGATGCCCATGGGGCAAACCGTCGTGCAGCGCCCGCACATGGTGCAAGTATCGAACAGAAGCTCTTCCCACTCCTTGAGGTCCTTCTCGGTGATCTTTGGCGCCAGAAGGTTGTAGGGAAACTTCTGGCTGCGATAGGCCTTGGCCATCGGAAAGAGTTTGTAGGCCGGCGTGTGCCGCGGATCGCCAGAGGCCTCATGGAAATGGCAGGCATCCGCACACATGCCGCAATGCACGCACGCTTCGAGATAGGAAACCAGATGTTCCTCGGTTCGGGCGAGGAAGGCGTTTGCAGCTGCTTGTACGTCAACGGTCTGGGTCATTACGGCCTCCTCAGCGCACCTTGATCTGGGTGAGCTCTTCGCCATTCGGATCGGTCACATGCACCGCGCAGGCAATACAGGGATCGAAACTGTGAATGGTGCGTTGGATTTCGAGCGGTTGTTTCGGATCATGCAGTGTGTGCCGATCCATCAGCGCGGCTTCGTAGGCACCCGGCTGGCCACCCGTGTCGCGCGGACCCGCATTCCAGGTTGAGGGCACCACCGCCTGGTAATTGTCGATCTTGCCGTTCTTGATGACGATCCAGTGGGCCAGCCCGCCGCGCGGCGCTTCCATGAACCCGACGCCCTTTGCCTCTGCAGGCCAGGTCGAGGGATCCCACTTGACCGGATTGTGCACCGAAAGATCGCCGGCCCGGATATTGTCGATCAGATTGGTGAGCCAGATCTGCATCTGATCGACAATGATCTTGCTTTCCAGCGTCCGGGCCGCCGTGCGCCCAAGGGTCGAAAACATTGCCGTCAGCGGCAGATCGAGTTGCCCCAGTGCCTTGGCCGCGAGTTCCTTGGTCGGCTCATGTCCCTTGGCATAAAGCATCAGCACGCGCGAGAGCGGCCCGACTTCCATCGGCTTGCCCCGCCAGCGCGGCGACTTCAGCCACGAATAGGAATTTGCAACATCGAGTTGCTCATAGGGCGGGGTGGGCCCGGAATAGTTGAGATTGGTTTCACCGACATAGGGGTGAAGGCCCTGATCCTTGCCGCCGCCATAATCGTAGTAGGAGTGCGAAACGAATTCCTGGATTTGCTCGGGATCGTTCATGTCGACCGGATGGATCGTGGAAAGATCGCGGTCGAGAATGATGCCCGACGGAATGAGCCAGCTCGACGGGTCGTCCATGCCTTTCTCGGGGAAGTCCCCATAGGTCATGAAATTGCCGATGCCTTCGCCGCGTGCGAACCAGTCCTTGTAGAACGAGGCGATCGCCAGAGTGTCGGGCAGATAAACCTGATCGACGAATTGCTGCATCTTGCCGATCACGGTCTTGACCGTATTCAGCCCTTCCAGATTGACGGCAGTGGCCGCCGCCCCGCCGCTATCGACGCTGATCGGGGAGGGAGCGCCACCCACCAGGAAGTTGGGGTGCGGGTTCTTGCCGCCGAAAATGGTATGGATTTGCACCACGTTGCGCTGCCAGTCGAGCGCCTCGAGATAGTGCGCGACCGCCATGAGATTGGCTTCGGCGGGAAGCTTGAATTCCGGATGGCCCCAGAAGCCGTTGGCGAAGATGCCCAATTGCCCCGCCTCGACAAAGCCTTTGAGTTTCTTTTGTACATCGGCGAAATAGCCCGGGCTGGAATTCGGCCAGGACGAAATTGACTGCGCCAGTGTCGAAGTTGCGGCCGGGTCGGCGCTCAGGGCCGAAACAACATCGACCCAGTCGAGCGCATGCAGATGGTAAAAGTGCATGACATGGTCGTGCACATATTGCGCCGCGATCATCAGGTTGCGGATCAATTGCGCATTGGGTGGGATCTTGTAGTCGAGCGCGTTTTCAACCGCCCGCACCGAAGCGATGCCGTGCACCAGCGTGCAAACCCCGCAAATCCGCTGGGCGAATGCCCAGGCATCGCGCGGATCGCGGCCCTTCAGGATCAGTTCGATGCCGCGCACCATCGTGCCGGATGAATAGGCGCTGGTGATCGCGCCATTCGCGGCGGTTTCCGCCTCTATGCGCAAATGCCCCTCGATACGGGTGATCGGATCAACAACAACGCGGTTCATTTTACGCCCCCCTCGAATTCAGAACTCATATGTCGACCCCACGCCGGCTGTAGAAAATGCCGGTCTCGCTGCGGGTCAGGAACACCAGGAACGCATGCATCAGTTTGCCGAACGGGAACCAGATCAACAGCAGTTCGACGCTCAGGATGTGCAATGCGAGAATGGTTTCGTACGGCTCGATATAGTGCCCGACCGCCAGAAGCCCGGTCAAAACGGGCAGCGCCGTCACGGTCCAGCTGAAATAGTCATTGAAGCCCGAGAGCAGCCGAGTAACCGGATTCGAAATGCGCCGGACGAGCGCAGCAACGAGCGATGCCAGCGTGATGACCGCCACGATATTGATGAACGTGCTCGGAATGCCGGGCCAGGTCAGGCCAAAAAGCCCCTTGATGAACAGGATGTGCTGGGCGAACCCGAAAACCACGATGGCAAGCCCGATATGGAACACATACCCATTGATCGTCACGAACATGGACGCGCTGGTTTGAGCAGGCCACATATGCCGGAAGAAGCCCTGCGTTCCGGCCACAAGACTTGACGGAGCGTCCGCACGTTTGACTGAACGTTCTTTTGACCAAGGCAAAAGCAGAAGCGAAAACAGGCGCCAAAGCACACCGAGCGCGAAAATGCTGAGCGCGATCTCCATCCCGATGCCGCGTGCGAAATCCAGTAACGTCATGATTTTGCCTCCTCGATAGCGCGCTCTTTGCGTCGCCTTGCCATCCATGCACTCGCTGCGCCAACCGCGGCTCCGGCCACCGCTGCACCCGCGACCACGCCGCCATTGACCCCCGTGTCGGCGGGCAAAGCCCGGTAGAAACTTCCCTTGTCCCAGAAATTGGGCTCGGAGCAGCCAAGACATCCGTGGCCGGACTGGATGGGGAATGACACCCCGCCGTTCCATTTCAGGGTTGCGCAGGCATTGTAGGTGACCGGCCCCTTGCAGCCCACTTCATAAAGACACCAGCCCTTGCGCGCGCCCTCATCATCGAAGCTCTTGGCGAACAACCCGCGATCGTAGAACGGGCGGCGGTAGCAGCGGTCGTGAATGGAATCGCCAAAGAACGATTTGGGCCGCCCTTTGTCGTCAAGCTCGGGAATGCTGCCAAAGGTGACGAGATAACCGACGGTACCGGCAATCGCCTCGGCGATTGGCGGACAGCCCGGAATATTGATGATGGGCTTGTCCTTGATGATGTCGGACACAGCAACCGCCCCGGTCGGGTTCGGATTGGCATGCGGAATGCCGCCGAACGCCGCGCATGTGCCAACCGAAATCACGGCCAGCGCGTCCGCGGCAGTTTCCTTGAGCACTTCGAGATTGGTCTTGCCGGCATTGGTGGAATAGACGCCGCCGTCCTTGGTCGACACCGAACCATCGACCACAACGACATATTTGCCCTTGTTTTCTTCCATCGCTGCAAGCCGCGCTTCTTCAGCGGCAGCTCCGGAAACGGCCTGCAACGTTTCGTGATAATCAAGCGAGATGAGATCGAAGATCAGATCTTCAAGCGTCGGGCTGAACGATCGGGTCAGCGACTCGGTACAGCCCGTGCATTCCTGAAACGAGAGCCAGATCACCGACTGCCGCCGCGTTTCGGAAAGGGCTTGTGCCATCACCTTGGAGGCCGACGGCGCCAGGGCCATGACGCTGGCTAGATAGGCGGTATATTTCAGCAAAGCCCGCCGGGTGATCCCGCGCCTCGCCAGCAACTCGCCAACGGTTTCGTGTTCAGCCATCCGTTTGTCCCTCCTCCAAATCTGCCAGCTCATCCAGATCGGCCGCTAGCCGATGTGCCGCGGTCCTGATGTCCGCCGTTGCAGTTTCCAGCATTTCCGGCAGCGGCATGATTTCGATGCGCTCGGAGGCGATGTGCTCGCCTGTGCCGTAATGCCGCACCCACCAGACCCCGGAATAGGATGTTTCCCAGGCCTCGCTGGTGCCAGCGACGTTGAAAAGCACTTCCACCTCGCCGCGCCCGAGTCGTTCCGCCAAGAGTTCCCGGTCGGCAGAAGTCAGTGGCAGGCTCCGCAGGTCGATCACTGCGGTCTCGCCGGTTTCTGCGAGCGTATTGAGATGCCGGACAATTTCACGAAGCAGGGTGTCGGCCATGCCAGTCAGAAAGTTGCCGGCAATTTCCGCCCTGTCATGCATCTGACCATGTCCTGATGATCGATAGCGCCGCCTCGCAGGCAAGGGGAATTGCGGCCTTGACCGCTTCCGTGGGTTCCAGTCCCCACTCCGTTGAAGCCGGCTGGATGGCGATGAGCGCGCGCTTGTCATGCGCGGTGCCGGAAAGGTGCGCGGCCCCGATCAGATCGGACAAAGCGACTTCATGGGCGCTACGTTTTGTGCCGCCCAGCTGCCGGTCCATTTCAACCCCAAGAAAGGTTCTGACCGTGCCGGGTGGCGCGCCCAACTCGGCGGCATCGACAGCGATCAAAGCCGGATAGTCGGCAAACTCGGACAGTAGCGACAGCCCGATCGTGCCGCCATCGCGTAATGCGATGTTTCCCGCAATTTCGCCCGATTGCTGCATGTGCTGCAATGCCTGGACCACGTGCACGCCAACACCATCATCGCTGAGCAGCGAGTTCCCGATGCCCAGAACCAAAGTCGATATCGTATTGACCGCAGTCAGCATGAAAGGCGTCCCTTGCCTGCACGCTTTGTGATGCGCAACCTTGCTCCCAGCATTGATATTCGTCAACAGGCCATTGTATGCTCATACTGAAATCCACCACAGGTGGCCCCAGCAAGGCGAGAGCAAACCATGTGCCTTGGCGTTCCTATGCAGGTTGTTGAACACGACGGCATCACCGCGCGCTGCGAGGCCAAGGGCATCGAACGTTCGGTCAGCCTGTTTCTTCTGCAGCATGAAGAAATCAAGCCCGGCGACCACGTGATGGTACATGTTGGTTATGCGATCCAGAAAATGACTGAGGAAGACGCCAGGATTTCCTGGGAGCTTCTGGACGAAATGCTCACCGAAGAAGAATTGCAGGGCAATGCATGAGCTTTCGGTCTGTCAGGGACTGATCGGACAAGTCGAACGGCTGGCCGCCGAACATAAGGCCGAACGCGTCACGCGCATTCTGGTTCTGGTCGGCCCGCTTTCAGGGGTCGAAGCGCCGCTTCTGGAACGGGCATTCACCATTGCCCGCATGGGCACTTTGGCCGAAGATGCGGAACTGGAAGTGCACGAGATGCCGGTTCGGGTCTGGTGCGACGCTTGCCGGGAAGAGACCGAGGCGAGCCTCAACAGGCTGGTTTGCGGCAAGTGTGGCGACTGGCATGTGACGCTGCGGTCCGGCGATGAGTTGCTGTTGAAAAGCGTGGCGCTCGACATACCCGAAGAAGAACCCGCGGAAGCGGGGTGAGGAGAGGATCATGTGTGAATATTGCGGATGCACGACCACACCGGAGGATATCCAGATCAAGGACGGCAAGGGCGTGATCAGAACGCGCCCCGCTGACGAGACGTCAATTGAGGTTCTGACCGGCATCCTCGACGAAAACGACAAGCTTGCCGGTCATATCCGCGATCATCTTGCCGATCACAAGGTGCTGGCGGTCAACCTCATGTCATCGCCAGGCTCGGGCAAGACCAGCCTGCTCGAAGCCACCATCGACGCCCTTGAGAGCAAATACCGGATCGCCGTGATCGAAGGTGACCTTGAAACCGAAAACGATGCCGACCGTATCCGCGCCAAGGGCGTGCCGGCCATTCAGGTCGTCACTGGTCAGACCTGCCACCTCGACGCCAATATGGTGCACGATGCGCTGCATGCGCTTGATCTCAGTGACGTGGACATCCTCTTCATCGAAAATGTCGGCAATCTCGTCTGCCCCGCCAGTTTCGATCTGGGCCAGAAGGCCAACGTGGTTCTGCTGTCATCGACCGAAGGCGATGACAAGCCGGCCAAATATCCCGTCATGTTTCGGGGTGCCGATCTGGTTCTGATCACCAAGGCCGACCTCATTCCGGTGCTCGACGATTTCAATCCCGAGAACGCGCGCCGGCACATCCGCGAACTGGCCAATGATGCCGACGCGCCTGAAGTCTCGGCTCGCAGGCCCGAAACGCTCGAGCCCTGGTTGCACTGGCTCGACCACCAGGTTGCGGAGGTGAAAGCCGCGTCCGCTGATCGGCCCGCAGCGCACGCGCATCACCATCACCACCACGATCATGGTGAGCACACGCATCCACACGCCCACACGCACGCCACCATTCTGGATCACTGATCATGAACGATGCCCGCACCTGGCTGGACCGCATCCGCGCCCTGCCGCTCGAGGGCAAGGTGCGGGTGATGAACGTCTGCGGTGGGCATGAACGTTCGATCTCGATGGCCGGATTGCGCGGGGCATTGCCACCCGAAATCGAACTGATCCCCGGTCCCGGCTGTCCGGTTTGCGTTTGCCCGGAAGAAGACATCTACACTGCCGTGCAACTGGCCATGCGCCCGGACACGATTCTGGTGGCTTTCGGCGACATGCTGCGTGTGCCCTGCAACGCACCCAAAAGCGAGCCGCGTACGCTGGAGCAGGCCCGCGCCGCCGGTGGCGAGGTGCGCCCGGTTGCTTCCCCCTCAGAAGCGCGCAAGATTGCCAATGAAAACCCGGACAAGGAGGTTGTCTTCTTCGCTGCCGGGTTCGAAACGACCACTGCACCGGTCGCCGGGCTGATTGCCGAGGGCATTCCCGCCAACCTGTCGGTGCTTTTGTCAGGCCGGCTGACCTGGCCGGCGGTCGCCATGCTGCTCGACAGCGAGACGCCGGGCTTCGATGCGCTGATCGCGCCCGGACATGTTGCCGCGATCATGGGACCGGAAGAATGGACTTTCGTGCCCGAAAAACACGGGATTCCCTCGTCGGTCTCGGGCTTCGAAACGCCGAGCCTTCTGGCCTCGCTCTATTCGGTTCTGCGCCAATATCTCGACGGCACGGCCTTTCTCGACAATACCTACATCAACGTTGCCAAGCCCGGCGGCAATCCCACGGCGCGCCGGCTGCTGGACATGACTCTCGACGTCGTTGATTCCACCTGGCGCGGCATTGGCACGATCCCGGCCTCGGGATTCGCGCTAAAGCCCGCGTATGCCGAATATGACGCGCTGGTCCGGTTCCAGATCGACCCCAAGGAAGCACGCAAGCGGATCGGCGAAATGCCCCCTGGCTGCGATTGCGCCCGCGTGGTTCTCGGCAAGCTCTATCCCAACCAGTGCGCGCTTTACGGGAAGGCCTGCACGCCGCGCAATCCGATCGGGCCATGCATGGTTTCCGATGAAGGCGCGTGCCACATCTGGTGGAGCTCCGGGGTGCGTCCCGAAACGCCTCAGGAGGCGGTTTCTGCGCACTATTGATGCGAACGCGGAAAAGCAGGCGCGCCGCCTGACGCTGACGGGTCGCGTACAGGGCGTCGGCTTTCGGCCCTTTGTCTATCGCACGGCAAATGCCTTGGGATTGACGGGCTGGGTGCGCAACGGCGCCGGCATGGTCGATGTGCATGTCGAAGGGCACGCCGACGTCTTGTTCCGGTTCGAAACCGCCCTGATCGAGGAGGCGCCGCCGTTGGCCCGGCCAACTGTCACGTCGTCCGAGATGGCGGAAGTTGAAGGCTATGACGCCTTCGAGATCCACCATAGTGAGCTAGGGGCGGAACCGGACAATCACCTGCCGCCCGATCTCTTTTGTTGCGATGATTGTCTTTCCGAATTGCGCGATCCGGCCGAGCGGCGGCACGGCTACGCCTTCACCAATTGCACCCAATGCGGTCCGCGTTACACGATCATCAAGGCGCTGCCCTATGACCGGCCGTCAACCAGTATGGCGGGCTTCGAGCTTTGTCCCGATTGCCGGGCCGAATATGAAAACCCGATGGACCGGCGCTTTCACGCCCAGCCACTGGCCTGCCCGGTCTGCGGACCCAAACTGAGCTTTCACGGACCGGACGGGAGGCATGACGCGGAGACAGCGCTTGATGCGGCAGTGGGTGCGCTCAAATCCGGCAGGATCGTCGCCGTCAAAGGCATCGGCGGCTATCACCTGATGTGCGACGCGGCGAATGATGTGGCGGTCAAAACCCTCCGCGCCCGCAAATACCGGCCCGACAAGCCGCTGGCCGTCCTTTTCCCACAACAAGGCTCCGACGGTCTCGACGCTGTCCGGCAGGCGCTCGATCCGACCCCGGAGCAAGAAGCGGCCCTGCTGGACCCGGCCCGGCCCATCGTTCTGGTCAGCAAGAGCACGCCATTCCCCCTGAGTGGGCACCTCGCGCCGGGCCTCGGCGAGTTGGGTGCTTTCCTGCCCTATTCGCCGTTGCATGTGCTGCTGCTCGACGTCTTTGGCAGCCCTCTGGTCGCCACGTCTGGAAATATCAGCGGCGAGCCGGTGATTATTGAAAACGAAGAGGCCGAGACGCGATTGGGACAGGTGGCCGACGCCTTTCTCCACCACAACCGCCCAATCGTTCGGCCTGGCGACGATTCCGTCACCCGCATCATTGCCAGTGCGCCGCGTGCGATCCGCTTGGGGCGGGGCATCGCGCCTTTGGAACTGGACGTTGACCAGGCCTTTGCCGAACCGACGCTGGCTGTGGGCGGGCATCTGAAAAACAGCATTGCGCTTGGTTGGAACAAACGGGTCGTGGTCTCGCCGCATATCGGTGAGCTCGACAGCGCTCGCGGCCGCGAGGTTTTCGAACAGGTCATCGCCGACCTGCAGGTGCTCTACGGGGTCGCGGCGCAGCGTGTCGTTTGCGATCATCACCCCGATTATGTCTCCACCCGCTGGGCCGAAAGCTCAGGCCTGCCAGTCACAAAGGTTCAGCATCATCATGCTCATGCTTCGGCATTGGCAGGCGAGCATCCGCAGGTCCAGAGCTGGCTGACCTTCACCTGGGACGGCGTCGGTTTTGGAACTGATGGCACGATCTGGGGCGGTGAGGCCTTTCTGGGCGGGCCTGGACATTGGCATCGGGCCGCCAGCATCAGATCATTTCAGGTCACCGGTGGCGACAAGGTCGGGCGCGAGCCTTGGCGCTCGGCCGCCGGTTTGATGTGGGAAGCGGGGCGAGAGTATGTGCCTGCTTCCGATCCGTCTGGCCTTGCATTTCAGGCGCGCAAAAGGGGTCTCAACAGCGTCGCGACCTCGGCGGTTGGCCGCTTGTTCGATGCGGCGGCCAGCTTGGTTCTGGGCAGAGATATGGCCAGCTTCGAAGGGCAGGGCCCGATGGAACTCGAAGCCATTGCCGATCCCGACGCGCTGCCGATCGAACTTCCCAATGTTGAAGATGAGAACGGTGTCATGCGCCTCGATTGGAAGCCCTTGCTTGACCCGCTTACCGACACAAATCTGCCCGCAACCGAACGTGCCGGAATGTTCCATGCGAGTCTCGCACAAGGTCTCGCGGCGCAGACAATGCTCCTCGCGGAACGTCACCAATTCGATGCGGTCGGGCTAACGGGCGGCGTATTCCAGAACCGCTTGCTGGCCGAAATGGTCATCGGCCGGTTGACCCGCGCAGGGTTCAAGGTGTTGATGCCGCAGATGGTGCCCGCCAATGATGGCGGCCTGTCCTTCGGACAATTGATCGAAGCGCTGGGAAAAGAAAATGATTGAAGACCGGCACATCGCGCTCGCCTACGGCAACGGCGGACGCCTGACCCGCACCCTGATCGAGGAATTGTTCGCCTTGCATCTCGCCAACGATGAGCTGGATGTCGGGCTCGACGCCGCGCCCATTGATCTGCCCGCAGGCATGGTGCCAATGATCACGACCGACGGCTTTACGGTGCAGCCGCTTGAATTCCCCGGCGGCGACATCGGCTCGTTGGCGGTCAACGGCACGGTCAATGACCTGGCCGTTTCTGGCGCCACGCCACTCTATCTGACCCTCAACGCCTTCATTGAAGAAGGGTTCGAGGTCGAGACGCTTGACCGGCTGGTGCAATCGATCGCGGCTGCCACGAAGCTGGCGGGTGTGAAAATTGTTGCCGGCGACACCAAAGTTTTGCCGCGCGGGCAGGGCGGCGGGCTTTATCTCGCGACGACCGGCGTTGGCATGCGTCCATCAGATTTGCAGCTAGGATTGGGCAGGATCGAAGTGGGCGACCGTTTGCTCGTTTCCGGCCCGGTGGGCGATCACGGCATAGCCGTCATGCTGGCCCGCGAAGCCTTCGATCTCAAGGGTCCTGTCCAGTCCGATTGCGCGCCAGTGCACCATTTGACTGCTGCGATATCGGGGATTGCCGGGCTGAAATTCATGCGCGACCCGACGCGCGGGGGTCTTGCGACCGTCGCCCATGAGATCGCAATGGCCACCAGCACAACGGTGCGCCTGAAAGAGACTGACGTGCCGGTTCAGGACCCGGTCAGATCGGTCTGCGACATGCTCGGCTACGATCCATATTATCTGGCCTGCGAAGGCCGCGTGGTTGCCATCGTCTCGCCGGAGGTGGCCGACGAGGCGCTAGCAATTTGGCAGCAAACGCCGGGCGGCGCGGGTGCCGCGATCATCGGCTCAATCGAAGAGGGCCGGGCCCAGGTTCTGCTGGAGACGGAAATCGGCGGCAGCCGCGTGCTCGATGAACTCGAGGACGACCCGCTGCCCCGGATTTGTTGACGCTCGTATTACTGCGCCGTCCAGCCGCCATCGACCGGAATGGCCGTGCCGGTGATGTTGTGCGCCATCGGTGAGCAGAGCCACAGCGCGACCTGACCGATCTCGGACGGGTCCGACGTACGCCGCGTCGGCTGCTTTTCCGATAGGAGGTCGGCAATGCCCTTCTCCCGGTCGCCACCAAACAGGGCCGCGCGTTCCTGCACCTGTGGCTCGATGATCGCCGTTTCCGTCCAGCCCGGGCTGATGCAATTGACCGTAATGCCGCCCGCAGCCTTGGTGCCGGCGGTCGCATATTCGAGCGCGGCGACGCGGCTGAGGCCCACCAGACCGAACTTGGCCGAAACGTAGGGCGCCTTTTTCACCGACGCTACCAACCCGTGTACCGATGCGATATTCACCACACGTCCGTAATCACGCTTGGCCATTTCCGGCAAGGCCCGGCGCATCGTGTGGAACGCCGCCGAGAGATTGACCGCGATGATGGCGTTCCAGGTGTCGATCCCGACTTCATCGAGCGCGGCGGTTTTCTGAATGCCGGCATTGTTGACCAGAATGTCGGCCCCGCCCCAGGCCGCGACATCGTCCATCATCTTGTCGATTGCGCTGACGTCCATGAGATTGGCATCGAAGAATCTCACATCCGCCGCGCCCGCTTCTTTCAGTTCCGCGATGACGCTGTCGACCTGATCCTGCTCCGCCAGCCCATGCACGCCGATGCGTGCGCCCGCGCCAGCCAATGCCTTGGCCACCGCCAGGCCGATGCCCTGCACCGAGCCGGTGACGAGGGCTGTTTTTCCGCTGAGATCGGTCATCTTTCACTCCTCCGCCAAAAGGCGTTCTCTGAGGTCCGTTTTCAGGACCTTGCCGTAATTGTTCTTGGGTAGCGCATCGACGAAACGATAGTGCTTTGGCCTTTTGAACCGTGCAATCTGATCGAGGCACATCTGGTCGAGCGCCGCTGCTGCCACCTCGCGCCCGGCAATCGGCACGACAAAGGCAATGACCTCTTCGCCCCATTCCGGATGTGGACGCCCCACCACCGCGACTTCCGAAACGTCCGGGTGCATAAGCAGCACTTCCTCGACTTCGCGCGGATAAATGTTCGAGCCGCCGGATATGATCATGTCCTTGGAGCGGTCGATGAGGCTGATATAGCCGTCCTCGTCCATTCGGCCCATGTCGCCGGTCCAAAGCCACCCATCGCGGATGGTCTTGGCGCTGGCTTCGTCGTTGCGCCAATAACCCATCATCACCGGCGCGCCGCGGACGACAATTTCACCGGTATCGCCACGGGCAACTTCGCGTCCGTTTTCATCGACGATGCGCACGCGCACGTCGCATTGCGCCACGCCCACCGAATTGAGCCGCTCCCGCCAGCGCGGATGGATCCGGTCCGCGACATCGTGGCGGGAAAGGGCAGTGATGGCCATCGGGCATTCGCCCTGTCCGTAAATCTGCACGAAACGAGGACCCATGGTCTCGACGGCATCGAGAATGTCCGCCTCGTACATTGGCCCACCGGCATAAACGATGGTCTTGATGCCCTTGCCATTGCGCCCGTCCGCCCGCGCCACATCGACCAGCCGCTTGACCATGGTCGGTGCGGCAAACATCGAGATATGATCGAGCTCTTCGGCCAGATCGAGAATTTCGCTCGGGTCGAACCCGCCGCTTTCGGGAACCACGTGCCGTCCGCCGCGGATGACGTGCATGAAATTGTAGATGCCAGCACCATGCGACATGGGCGCGGCGTAAAGGATGGCATCCTCGGTCCGGACATCGTCGACATCGATGAAATAGGAGAATGTCATCGCCATCAGGTTGCCCGTCGACATGCGGACACCCTTGGGCTTGCCGGTCGTGCCAGAGGTGTAAAAAAGCCAGAGCAGATCGTCACGGTCCATGCCGACCGGCGCGTCGAGCGGCGTTGCCTCGCGCATCGACGAAAAGGTCTCGCTATCGACCGACATCACTCCGGCACCTTCGGGGCCGAGCAATTGCTTCAGGTTCGCGCCCAGCTTGTCGTCGGTCAGAACCAGTACCGCTTCGGCATTTTCGATGATCCAGACGGCCTCTTTCTCATGCAGCTTGGCATTGATCGGGACCGCCGCCGCGCCGCAGAACCAGATGCCATAGAGCGCTTCGAGATATTCGGTGCGATTGGCCATGAAAACCGCGACCCGCGACCCGGGCCCGATGCCTTGCGCGCCAAGCGCGGCGCCGATGCCCGCCGCCGATCGGAGAAATTCGCCATAATTCGCGACCTGATGGGCGCCACGAAAAAGGGCCGGTGCGTCCGGATCGCGGGTTGCGGCGCGCTGCAACCACTCGGCCGGGTTCATTTGACCGCCTCCAGAACCGAACAATAGTTTGCAACGCCCGATCCACCCATATTGAACACGCATGCCAGTTCTGCGCCGTCAACCTGCATCTCGCCGGCTGCGTCACTGACCTGCCGTGCGGCGAGAACGTGCATCGAAACGCCGGTAGCGCCGACAGGATGTCCTTTGGCTTTGAGTCCACCGGACAGGTTGATCGGCAGATCGCCACCGCGGCTGACCCTGCCGCTCTGAATGGCGTCTTCGCCCTTGCCCTTTTCGGCGAGACCCATCGCCTCGTAAATCAGAAGCTCGGCAATGGTGAAGCAGTCATGCACCTCAGCGACGTCCAGATCTTCGACATTGATCCCGGCTTCCGAAAACGCGCCGGAGAAGGCCCTGGCGGCTCCCGTCAACTCGGTCATGTCACGGCGCGACATGGGCAGGTAGTCGTTGATCTGTGCGGCACCCCGGAAACCGACGGCGCGTTCGAAATCGCCTTCCATGTCATCGGCGACCATCACTAGCGCCGCCGCCCCGTCCGAGATCAGCGAACAATCTGTCATTTTCAGGGGAGGGGCGATCAGCCGGTTGCGGTCAGAAACGCTGTTACAGAACTCGAAACCGAGATCCTTGTGTAAGTGTGCCAGCGGATTGGACATGGCGTTGTGATGGTTCTTCGCGGCGATCCGGGCCAGCGCCTCGGTCTTGTCGCCAAAGCGTTGGAAATAGCCTTGCGCAATGCGGGCGAAGACTTCGGGGAAACTGACCCCGGCTTCCTCTGCTTGATAGGAGGCACCGGCCAGCGCTTCGGTGACCCCCGCCGTATCTTGCGACGTCATCTTTTCGGCGCCGATCACGAGAACGGTGCGCGCCGCACCGGCCCGTATGGCATTGCGGGCGGCAAAAACCGCCGCCGAACCCGAGGCGCAGGCGTTCTCTACCCGCGTTGCCGGGGTGAAGCGCA
Source organism: Hyphomicrobiaceae bacterium (assembly GCA_020638065.1). Classification (GTDB taxonomy): domain Bacteria; phylum Pseudomonadota; class Alphaproteobacteria; order Rhizobiales; family Devosiaceae; genus JACKJF01. The sequence continues at coordinate 254,478 of JACKJG010000003.1, forward strand.
GATCGTCGTCAAGACCGAGGACCAGCGAGGACGGGAACGCGTCCGGCACCAGCCCGCCATTGAAATGTCCAAGCCAGATCGCATCGACGTCCGCAGCGCCAATGCCGGCGTGTTCGAGCGCCTCGCCGGCGGCCAGTTTGATAAGATCTTCAAGGCTCTGGCCCTCCAGCGCCCCGAAAGGCGTGTGGCCCCAGCCCACAATTCGCGCATCCATTTAGGCCTCCCTTACTTGACATTCAGCATAAGGAGGGCCGAAACGGCACTGGATTCGTGAAATCACCTAATTGCCGGGGGCAGATGGAAGACTTTTCCGAAATCGGGTTTGAGCACGCACCGATCGGGCTGGCCTACACCGAGGAGCGCATCGTCAAACGCTGCAACGCCCGGTTTGTCGAAATGTTCGGCTTTCGCAGGGCTGAACTCGAAGGTCATTCCCTCGCAAAGCTCTACCCCTCGAATGAGGAGTTCGACTCCATCGGTCGCATCGGCGTTCTCAAGATGAAAGGCACCGGCAAGTATCAGGACGAGCGCATCATGAAAAAGCGCGACGGCACCATGTTCTGGTGCCGTGTCCGTGGCCAGTCGCTCGACCCTGAGGCGCCGTTTGCCAAAGCCGTCTGGAGCTTCGCAGACATTTCCGAATCCCGCCCCGTCGCCGAATTGACCCGGCGCGAGCGGCTGGTCGTCAAGATGATGGCCGAAGGCCGCACCAGCAAGGAAATTGCCCGCTCGCTGGGCATTTCGCATCGCACGGTCGAGGCGCATCGAGCCCGGTTGATGGAAAAGTTCAAAGCCAAGAACAGCCTTGAACTGGTTGCAAATATCGCGGGAATTCCGCTTTAGGTCATCTGTTCGCTTTCCTTCGCGCGTTCCAGACCGTCGAGAATGAGGTCGAGCCCGAAGGCGAATTCGTTCGCATAGGCGTAGCCGGGCTTGAGAATGTATTCGCGCGTCAGTTCGGTGAAGCTGGGAAACAGCTCCTCCGGCATCTGCGCCAGAATGTGTTCTGCGAGTTCTTCAACTTCCTCGTAGGTGCGGAAGGGCAGGGTCATTTCCTGCATCACGAACCCGTAAATGTGGCTATCCAGAAGCGCATAGGCGTGTGCCGTCAGCGGCACCGAAAAGCCGCCATGGCGCAGGCAGGCCAGAACGGCCTCGTGATGCTGCAACGTGAGTGGACCCGGGTCACGGCGCGTTTCAATCACGTGAATGGCCCAGGGATGACTGACAAGGACATCGTGGGCCGAAATCGCTCGGGCGCGCAGAGTCTCTTTCCATGGCTCTTCTGTCGTCGGCAACCGGAATTCGCCGAATATCCAGTCCACCATTTCGTTGAGGATCGCCTCCTTGTTGGAGACGTGGTGATAAAGAGACATGGCCTCGACCCCGAGGCCCTGCGCCAGTTTGCGCATAGTCAGAGCCTCAAGCCCTTCCTTGTCGGCCAATGCGATGGCGGCCCGCACCACTCGATCCTTGCTGAGCGGCGCCTTCGATCGTGCACCTGATGTTCTCGCCATTTCAGATTTCCAGATTTCGCCCACCGGGGGCTTGACCAAATCACGTTCACTTACTATGTAAGGTATCTTACAACGTAAGGGAAGACATCAGAATGCGCTTTCCTGAGCCAATGAATCAAGATTTCAAAGGGACGACAGCAATGAAAACTCATGAGAATGCCGATACCGGCGGCATCACCAAACCAAAAAAGGTCGCCATTATCAGCGCCTCGGGCAAACTTGGCCGCTACATGATCCAGCACGCGCTCGACCGCGGCTATGACGTGGTTGGCGTTTGCCGTGAACAGAGCGTCAGCAAGCTCGACGACTTCAAGGACCGCATCGAAATCGTGCCGGGCGCGACGGACGATCGCGATGTCATCAGAAAGGCCGTTGCCGGATGCGATGCGGTGCTCACCGTGCTCGTGCCCTGGGGCATGAACCACTATGCCAGCGGAACGGCTCAGGCCGTGCTCGATTTCGCCGAACCCGGCGCACGGCTGATCTTTTCTTGCGGTTGGCACATCAGCCGCGATGGCAAGGATCGCTACACGCTGGGCCTGAGGCTGATGGTGTCGGTATTTGGCGGCATCGCCCGTCTGCTCCGCGCGGTCGACCTCAACGATCAGGTCGAGGCCACACGCCGAGTCTTCGACAGCAACACGCGCTGGACAATCGTGCGTGGCAGCGATCTTGAAGAAGGCGAAAGCCAGGGCTTGCCGGTCTGGAGCCGGCACGTCGGCGATCCGGTGCTTGAAAGCAACATGACCCGTCGTATCGATTTTGCGCTCTTCATGGTTGCCGCGATCGAAGACGACACGCTGGTGCGCGAAGCTCCCGCCATCGTCGGCCGCCTGACCGAGTCAGCCCGCCAACACGCACATTCAAACAACAACCATCAAATGCTTCTGGAGGCCCCTAGCCATGGATAAGACATTCGAACCCAGCGAGACCACCTGCCAGCGTGCCGTCGGTCTCGTCATTTTCATCATCGCCGGTCTGGCTATATTTGCCGAAATGAGCGTTCGCGCGACATTGGTCATTTCCGGTGACGCCGGCGCAACTGCGGCCAATGTCATTGCCAATCAGACCCTGTTCAACGGCGCCTTTGCCGCCTATCTGCTGGCCTATACGCTCGACGTGCCCGTTGCGGTTCTGTTTTTCCGGATCCTCAAATCGGCGGGCGAAAACCTGTCCCGTCTGGCCATGGCTTTCCGCCTCGTCTATGCGGCGATCGTTGTTGCAGTTCTGCTGAACTTCCACAGCGGGATCGACCTTCTGACCAACCCGGCCTATGCCGCGCTTGACCAAACGGTGCGGCAGGATCTGGCACTTCAGGCCTTCAACACCTTTGAAAATGGCTTTGCCATGTCGCTGGTGGTGTTTGGCTTCCATCTGCTGCTGGTTGGCTGGCTGTTTTTCCGCACCCGGCAGGTTCCGCGCTGGCTGGCGACTCTGGTCGCACTGGCAGGCGTTGCCTACATTGTCGACAACCTGCTTGTCTTCCTTGCGCCAGCCCTGCACGAAGCCATTGCACCTTTCGTCATGGTGCTGGCCATGTCGGAGCTGGTTCTCGGCATCTGGTTGTTGGTGGCGCCCGGCCATTCGAGAATGCCGATCGCGCAACCCGCCTGATCAATTCAGGACCAACCAACAATGCCCGCCGGTTTCACGCCGGCGGGCCTTTTGCATCAAAATTAGGAGAATCTACCACTTGCAGGCGGCCACCAAGCCGTCTCTTATTGAATCATAATCCGGATTGCCGTTCGGCTGCTTGCTTTGAAGCGGCAGAATTGTCGTGAGCAAACCGGAAACGGGAGGAAAGCCATGAAAAAACCATTCTATTCGATCGGCCTTGCCGCAATCGCGGCGCTTGGCCTTGCCGGCGCCGCCGTGGCGCAGGAAGGCATTGCCGCGGGCGCGCCGGTCACAATCGCACTGGTGCAGGGTACATCCGGCGCCAGTTTTGACGTTTATTCCAAACAGTCGCAGACCGGTTTCGAGATGGGTCTCGAATACGCCACTGGCGGCACGATGGAAATCAAGGGTCATCCGATCAACGTGATCTACAAGGACACCCAGTTCAAACCGGACGTGGCGCGCGCCGTGCTCGCCGAAGCCTATGGCGATGACGATGCCCTGATCGCGATCGGCGGCACTTCATCCGGCGTGACGACTGCCATGCTGCCGGTTGCAGAGGAATACGAGAAGATCCTCGTCGTTGAACCGGCGGTGGCAGATTCCCTGACCGGACCGGATTCCAACCGCTACGTCTTCAAGACCTCGCGCAATTCGTCGATGGACATGCAGGCCCAGGCTCAAGCGATGGAGCCGGGACCCGACCTCTACGTCGCAACTTTGGCGCAGGATTACGCCTTCGGGCGTGACGGCGTCGCCGCCTTCAAGGCCGCGCTCGAGGGCACCGGCGCCCATGTGGTGACCGAGGAATACGTGCCGACCGACACCACCGACTATACCGCTGTTGCCGAGCGCATGTTCGCCGCGCTCAAGGACGAGCCGGGCCGCAAGGTCATCCTGATCTACGTGGCCGGTGGTTCTGATCCGCTCGGCAAGATCGCTGCGATGGATCCCAGCCGCTATGGCATTTCGCTCTCGACCGGCGGCAATATCCTGCCGGCGCTGGCCGCCTACAAGGTCGTGCCGGGAATGGAAGGCGCGATCTACTATTATTACGAAGCGCCCAGCAACCCGATCAATGACTGGCTCGTGACTGAACACGAAAAGCGGTTCTCGAGCCCGCCGGACTTCTTCACCGCCGGTGGCATGTCGGCGGCTCTGGCCGTGGCCAAGGCCCTCGAAACGGCGGATAGCTGGGACACAGAGACCCTGATCTCGACCATGGAAGGCATGAGCTGGGAGACTCCCAAGGGCACAATGACCTTCCGTCCTGAGGATCATCAGGCACTGCAGAACATGTATCACTTCAAGCTGCGCGTCGATCCGAATGTCGAATGGGCCATTCCTGATCTGGTGAACGTCATCACCCCGGATCAGATGAACATCCCCATCGGCCGCAACAATCAGGAATAGTTGCTTGCGCCGGGCGGTTTCGCGCCGCCCGGCCCATGCGGCTGAAAGACCATGAGCCCAACGCCCGTTTCCCTAGAGACGCGCGATCTGACCATCAACTTTGGCGGCCACGTGGCCGTCAATGCGGTCTCCTGCGTGTTCCGGCCCGGTGAATTGACCGTCATTGTTGGCCCCAACGGGGCCGGCAAGACGACCTATTTCAATCTGATTTCCGGACAATTGACCCCGACATCGGGAACGATCGTCAAGGCGGGTCGCGACATCACGCGCATCTCGCCTTCGGCCCGGGCCCGCGCAGGAATGGGGCGGGCCTTTCAACTGACGAACCTCTTCCCCAAACTTTCGGTCCTGGAAAACATTCGCCTCGCTGTGCAGGCTCAAAAAGGCATGGGGCCGCGCTTCTTTCGTGCCGCGTCATCGTTCCGGGAACTCGAGCGCCGCGCCGAAGAACATCTCGCTGCTGCCCGGCTGCAATCTGTGGCACACTTGCCTGCATCGGCGCTGCCGCACGGAGATCAGCGCAAGCTCGAAGTCGCGCTCTTGCTGGCGATGGAACCCGACATCTTCATGTTCGACGAACCGACGGCGGGAATGAGCGTGGACGAAGCCCCCGCCATTCTCGATCTTGTGGCGGAGATCAAGAAGGACACGTCCAAGACCATTCTACTGGTCGAGCACAAGATGGATGTGGTCCGCGCCTTGGCCGACCGCATCATCGTTCTGCACAATGGACAATTGGTGGCCGACGGCGCACCTGAAGCGGTGATGGGCCTGCCGATCGTGAGGGAAATCTATCTCGGCGTGCCCGCGGAGAGCGCGGCATGAGCGACCATATTCTCCGCCTCGACGACGTTCACACCGATATCGGTCAGTATCAGATTTTGCACGGAATCAGCCTGAATGTGCCGCAAGGTGGCGTGCATGTTCTGCTCGGCCGCAACGGGGCCGGCAAGACGACGACCCTGAGAACCATCATGGGTCTCTGGCGCGCCCGGACCGGCGCCATCACCTTTAATCATCACGACATCACCAATTTGCACACGTCGGATATTGCGCGGCTCGGCATCGCCTATGTGCCTGAAAATATGGGCATTTTCGGTGGATTGACGGTGGCCGAAAACATGCGCTTGGCCACTCACAGCGACCGCTTCGATGCCGACCGGCTCGACCGCATTCATGACCTGTTCCCGGCCATGAAGAAGTTCTGGGACCGGCCTGCCTGGGCTCTTTCGGGTGGGCAGAAACAGATGCTCGCCATCTCCCGCGCCATCATCGAGAAGCGCGATCTGATCCTGATCGACGAGCCGACCAAGGGTCTGGCACCGGCTATCATCGAAGCGATGATCGCCGCGTTCCGGGAGATCGCGCAGGACACGACCATCCTGCTGGTTGAACAGAATTTCCACTTCGCCTCCTCGTTGGGAGATTCGGTCGCCGTTATCGATGATGGCCGAATTTCGCACCATGGTGAGATGGCCGATCTCGTCGCCGACGCGGACCTGCAAAACCGGCTCCTGAGCCTGTCGATGAGCGCCTGAGGAACGGGGGAGACATGAACAAGCAAATCTCGGCCCTGTTTGATCGGATCGGCGGCGTTTATGCGCTTCCGATCATCCTCATGGTCATTGCCCTGCCACTGGTTGGCTCGTTCCCCACCTGGGTGACGCTGACCGTCGCCGGGTTGGGCATGGGCATGATGATCTTTCTCATGGCCTCCGGTCTCAGCCTCGTGTTCGGGCTGATGGACGTTCTCAATTTCGGCCATTCCGCCTTCATTTCGTTCGGCGCGTTCATCGCGGCCACCGTTTTGGCTGCGCTCGCGGTCTGGGTTGGGGCGGATAATTGGATGCTAAACCTCCTCGCGCTCACCGCCGCGGTCGGTGCCGCCATGCTTTTCGGGCTGGTGGCCGGCTGGGCGTTCGAGGCCGTCATCGTCAAACCGGTCTATTCCGACCATTTGCGCCAGATCCTGATCACCATCGGCGCCCTGATTGTCGCCGACCAGTTGGTGCTGGTCATCTGGGGCGGCATCCCGATTTCCGTGCCCAAGCCCGCCTTCTTGCAGGGGTCGTTCATTATCGGAGACGTCTCGATCGAGATTTACCGCTCGTTCGCCTTTCTCGTAGGCACTATCGTTTTCACGCTTCTCTATCTGGTGCTCAACCGCACCCGGCTCGGCCTTCTCATCCGGGCGGGCGTCGAAAACCGTGAAATGGTCGAGGCGCTCGGCTTCCGCATCGGACGCCTCTTCGTGCTGGTCTTTGTGGTCGGATCGGCGTTGGCCGCGATGGGCGGTGCCATGTGGGGCGGCTATCAGGGGCTGATCTCGGGCGAATTGGGCAGCCAGGTCATGATCCTGGTCTTCATCGTCGTCATCATCGGCGGTCTCGGTTCGATCGAGGGATCGCTGCTCGGTGCCCTGCTGGTCGGGCTCTTGGGCAATTACGTCGCCTTCATCTTTCCCAAACTCTCGCTCGCCTCGAACATGCTTTTGATGATGGTGATCCTTCTCTGGCGGCCATACGGCCTCAAGCCGGCGATCAAGCGGTGAGGGGGCAGGAATGACCGATCTCGTTTCAAATCCGCCTGTTTCACGCATTTCGCTCGGCCGCCTAATCGTCTGGGGCCTGGCTGCCGCCATCGGGCTGGCTCTTCTGTTTGCGCCCTTCCTCTTCACCGACGTCAGAAGCCAGCAGGTCGCGGCACGCATCTGCGTCTTCATCGTTCTGGCGGCGAGCTACGATCTTCTGATCGGCTATACCGGCATCGTCTCGTTCGCCCACACCATGTTTTTCGGACTTGGTGCCTATGGCGCCGCGATGGCGCTCAAGGGCATGGGCGCCAGCTGGGCCGCGCTCGCCCTGGGCGGGGCGGGGGGCATTATCGCCGCCATCGTGCTGGCCTTTCTGATTGGAGTGCTCTCGCTGCGGGTAAAGGCGATCTTCTTCGCCATGGTTACGCTTGCCGCGGCCTCGGTGATGATGGTTCTCGCGAGCCAGTTTTCCGGCCTGACCGGCGGTGAAGATGGCATCGTTTACACCACGCCGGATCTTTTCAAACCCGCAACGAAGCTTCTGGTCGATGCCGATGGCAAAGTGCTCAAGCTCTTCGGCGTCTCCATGAACGGCAAGATCGCCGCCTATTATTTCGTGTTCCTGATCAGCCTGTTTCTGTTCTGGCTGTTGTTGCGCATCGTGCGCTCGCCGCTCGGCACCGTACTGGAGGCCATCCGCGAGAACGAAATGCGTGCCGAGGCGCTCGGCTATCGTGTCGTCGCCTATCGCACCGCCGTTTTCATCATTGCAGCGGTCATCGCCGCCCTTGCCGGTATCGTCTGGGCCGTCTGGCTGAAATATACCGGGCCGGACACCGTGCTCTCTTTCGATATCATGATCGATATTCTACTAATGGTCGTGATCGGCGGCATGGGCACCATGTATGGCGCGGTGATCGGCGTCGCGCTGATGAGTCTCGCCCAATACTACTTGAAAGACATCATGGAGGTTGCGGCCTCCGCCACGGCCAACGTGCCGCTTCTGCCGCATATGCTCGACCCTGACCGCTGGCTGCTCTGGCTCGGCATCCTGTTCATTCTGCTTGTCTATTTCTTCCCTGCCGGCATCGCCGGAACCCTGATGAAAAAAGGAGGCCAGCAATGACCGAACCCGTCTCCACCTACGTCGCCGCCGGAGAACACGAAATCCACGTCACCCATTGGGGCGATCCTGCCAATCCTGCGCTCGTCATGTGGCACGGTCTGGCCCGAACGGGCCGAGATTTCGACGAACCTGCGTCCGCGCTGAGTGATGAGTATTTCGTTCTGTGTCCCGACACGCTCGGGCGCGGGCTCTCGTCCTGGGCGAAGGATGTGAACACCGACTATTCCTACAAGGCTTACGGCGATCAGGCCGAAGCGGTGCTCGACCATTTCGGTATTGGCGCGTTGCGCTGGGTCGGCACGTCTATGGGTGGGCTTCTCGGCGTGACCTTGGCTGGTGACCGCATGAAAGACCGGATCACTCACCTGGTGGTCAACGATGTGGGGCCCGCGATTCCGGTCGAAGCGACGACCCGTATCGCCGCCTATGTCGGCGCGCCGCCGGAGTTCGACAAGGTCAGCGAACTCGAAGCCTGGCTCCGCAAGAACTACACCCCGTTCGGCCAGAACCCCGATAGTTTCTGGCGGCGCATGGCCGACACATCAGGACGGCGCAAGGACAATGGCAAGATTACGGTCCACTATGATCCCGAAATCACCAGCCAGTTCACCGTGCACAAGGGCGATCTCGATGTCTGGCCCTATTGGGACAAGATCAGCGCCAAAACGCTTTTGACCCGCGGTGCCAATTCGGATGTTCTGCCCAGAGCATTGGCAGATGAAATGTTGACTCGCGGCCCGCAAGCCGAATTCGTCGAATTTGAAGGCTATGGCCACGCACCGACATTGGGGTCGGACGTCGAGATCAGCGCAATTCGGAAGTTTCTGGCGGACTGAGCCTAGAATTCAGGCCTCAATGAAACGATTGGCGACTTCGGCTTCCAGCGCCAGCATTTGCTGTTCGGCAAGCGCCATGTGATCGGCCATGATGTCGGCGACCTTTTTGTCGTCCCGGGCCCGCATCGCCTTGATGAGTTCGCGCTGGAACTCGATACCGCGTTGCCGCAGGACCGGCTGCGGTTGCTGATAGATGTCATGGCAAACTGCGAGGTCTTTGAGCAGGCGCTGCAGGAACCTGACCTGGAAAGACAATAGCGCATTTTCCGAATATTCGGCGACAACGCTGTGGAAATCCAGTTCCGCCATGCGCTGGTCCCAGCGCTCCTGCGCATCGTGCGGTTCATGATCGTAAATAGCGATCGTCTCTTCGAGCCGTTTGAAACCGGCCTCGTCGATCAGGCGCATGGCGCTGACCGCGACCAGAGGTTCGAGCACTTTGCGCAGCGCATAGATGTCGGCGATCGTCACCTTTTTGGCGAACAGGTAGTTTCCCAGAAGGCTCATGGCCCGCCGTTCGGACATGCGCTCGACAAACGCGCCGCCGCCCGGCCCTGTTCGGATGCGGACAAGCCCTTGGACTTCAAGAGATTTCAGCGCTTCGCGGACCGTGCCCTTGCTGGCGGAGAATTGTGCCATCAAGTCCTTTTCCTGAGGCAGGCGGTCGCCCGGCTCCAGGCTGTGCTGCACCATCGTCAGCTTGATCGCCTCGGCAATTTCGTCCGTACGTTTGCGCAATTTTGGCCGGCGTTTTTCAGCGCCGGATCTTGGTTCGGAATTGTCAGTGTCGGTGGACATCGGCAAGGGGCTCAGAGGCGCGGGGCGCTGGAAATCAGGCGTTCCGTATACTCATGTTCTGGCGCACGGAAAAGCTGTTCGGCCGAACCGAGTTCGACAACCTCGCCGAAATACATGACCGCAACCCGGTCGGAGATGCTCTCCACCACCGCCAGATCGTGACTGATGAAAAGATAGGAGAGGTCGAATTCCTTCTTGAGATCTTCAAGCAATACAAGAACCTGCGCCTGTACCGACACGTCGAGCGCTGAGACCGGCTCGTCCAGAACCATGATTCGCGGCTCGGCCGCGAGCGCCCGGGCAATGGCAATGCGCTGGGCCTGACCGCCCGAGAATTCGTGCGGATAGCGCTGATGCGTATCCGACGGCATCTGCACCGCGTCGAACAAATCCCGCATACGGGATTTGCGCTTGGCCTCATCATAGCCTTTGAGCAGGCGCAGCGGCGCATCGAGCGTCTGCCCGATCGTCTTGCGCGGATTGAGCGAGGCGACGGGATCCTGAAACACATACTGAATCATGTTGCCGAAAGCCCGGGCACCTTCTGCCGCCAGGTCACCCCATGCGCGCCCGGCGATCTTCATCTCGCCCGACGTCGGCGCTTCAAGCCCGACGACCATGCGCGCAAGCGTCGATTTACCCGAGCCGCTTTCGCCCACAATGGCGAGCGTTTCGCCGTGTTCGAGCGCCATGGTGACGTTCTTGACTGCCTGCACCTCGTGCGTGCGCCCACCGAACAGGGTGCGCTTGCCGCCGAACGTCTTGACCAGATTGGTGACTTCGATTGCCTTTTCCATCAAGCACCTCCCCGCGCTTCGCGGTCGAGCAGGGCGCGCACGCCTTCAAGAAAGGCACGGCCCTGACCAGGTTTTGGTACGCAGGCGATCAGCCGTTTGGTGTAATCGTGCTGCGGATTGCGCAACACTTCCTCGGTCGCGCCCGCTTCGACGATCTCGCCGTAGCGCATGACGGCAACCTTGTCGCAAATCTGTGCGACAACACCGAAATCGTGGGTGATGAACAATAGCGCCAGACCGCGCTCTTCGCGCAGCACCTGCAACAGGCGCAGGATCTCGGCCTGCACCGTCACATCGAGCGCGGTGGTCGGCTCGTCGGCGATGATGATCTCGGGATCGTTGGCCAAGGCCATCGCGATACCGACGCGCTGACGCTGGCCGCCCGAAAGCTCGTGGGGAAAGGCGCTGGCGCGTTCTTCTGGATCGGGCAGGCGCACGGCTTTGAAAAGCTCCACCGCCTTCGCCCTGGCCTCCTTCTGACTGACCGGCTGATGCACCCGGATCGCCTCGGCCACCTGGTCGCCGATGCTGAACAGGGGATGCAGCGTCGTCAGCGGGTCCTGAAACACATAGGCAACCTTGCCGCCGCGATAGGAGGTGATCTGCGTTTCCGGCATCGAAAGGATATCGTCTCCATCAATGTCCACCCGGCCGCCGGTCACGATGCCCGGAGGTGAAGCGACAAGCCCGAGGAGCGACAAGGCCGTTACGCTTTTGCCCGAGCCGCTTTCGCCGATCAGACCAAGGCATTCGCCCTTGTTGAGCGAAAAGCTGACGCCCTTGACCGCCGGCTCCGGCCCCTTGGTGCCCTCGAAGCTGGTTTCGAGTTCGACCACGCTGAGCGCGGCCTCGCCGGCCGGCTGCGAGGTCGGCGTGTTGCGCCGTTCGATCCGGGTCACCGCGCGTGGCCGGCTGAGTGCACCAGCCCTTAGCCGCGGGTCGAGCGCGTCGCGCACGCCGTCGCCGAGCAGGTTGATGCTCATAACGATGATGAAGACCATCAGACCTGGCGCAACAGCCACGAAGGGATGGGTGAACATCTGGGTTCTGGCTTCGCCCAGCATGGACCCGAGATCGGCCTGCGGCGGCTGTGCGCCGAGCCCAAGGAAGCTGAGGCCCGCCGTCTCAAGGATCATCCAGCCCACAGTCGTCGACATGGTAATGACGATCACCGGCATCACGTTGGGCAGGATTTCCGTCAGGATGATCGACAGGTGGCTTTTGCCCGACAATCGCGCAGCGTCGACAAACTCGCGATGCGCCAATCCGATTGTGATGCCGCGAATATTGCGGGCGAAGAACGGGATATTGACGACCGAAATCGCGTAAAGCGCATTCATCAGGCCCGGCCCAAGCACCGCGACGATGGCCAGCGCCAGAAGGATGTAGGGAAAGGCCATCAGCATATCGATGCCGCGCATCATCAGATTGTCGGTCCGCCCGCCGGCATAACCGGAGACAAGTCCGATTGCGGACCCAAAGAAGGCCGCAATGATCGATGCGGAAACGCCGACCAGAAGCGAAATCTGCGTGCCCCAGATCAGCCGGGCGAGAACATCGCGCCCGAGATGGTCGGTCCCAAGCAGATGACCTTCACTGCCAAAGGGCAGGAACCGCTCCGCAAGGCTCGTGGCATCAGGATTGGGGATTGGCAGCAGGGGTGCAATCACCGCGATCACGACCACCGCGCAAATGACGTAGAACCCGATCGCGGCCAGCGTGTTGTTCATCAAGAGCTGCCAGGCGGTCGGGCGGCTCTTTTCCTCGATGACTTCGACGTGTTTCACTGCTGCAGCGCCGCTCATGTCTTCAGCCTCGGATCGAGAAGCGCCTGCGCAACGTCGGCGATCAGATTGAAGAACACATAGGCCGCGGCAACTACCAGAACGCCGCCCTGAACCAAGAGAATGTCGCGGGTCGAAATGGCCTTGACCAGCATTGCCCCTATGCCGGGCCACTGGAACACGGTCTCGATATAGACCGCGCCGCCTAGCACGAAGCCTGCCTGAATGCCGATTACGGGAACGACGGAAACAAGTGCCGCCTTGAACGCGTGCTTGTAGATCACCGTGCGTTCGTCGAGGCCCTTGGCGCGGGCCGTGCGCACATAATCTTGCCGCAGCACCTCAAGCATCGCGGCGCGGGTCAGCCGCGCGATGACGCCCGTGGCAACGACCGAGAGGGTCGCTGCCGGCAGAATCAGGTGACGAATGAGGTCGGGCAGATCACCGCCGCCATAGACGGCGAACATGCCCGACGGGGGGAGGAGGCGCCACTGCACCGCAAACACGATGATCATCAGTAGGCCAAGGAAGAAGGACGGCATCGAAATGCCGATCAGAACGAAGAAGGTGACGACGCGGTCGACCCATGTGAACTGCCTGACGGCGGAGACGATGCCCGCGAGAAGTCCGAGAATCGAACAGACCACAAGCGATGTGCCCGCCAGAATGAGCGTCGCGCTGAAACGTTCGAGAATTTCATCGAGAACCGGACGGTTCAGAATGTAGGAACGGCCGAAATCGCCTTGCAGCATGTTGGTGACCCAGATGAAGTACTGGTCCCAAAGCGGCTTATCGAGCCCAAGCTGTTGATTGATGCGCGCCACGTTTTCCGGGGTCGCGAATGCACCGAGAATGGCCGTGGCCGGGTCGCCGGGAATGAGGGCCATGATCAGGAAGACGATGATCGACAAACCGATCAGCACCGGAATGGCGGCAATCAGGCGCCTCAGAATGTAGGCCAGCATGTCCGGCCCGATAATGCGCGTAAGACTGCCGAACATTTCTGACCCCCCAGAATTCCGAAATGGCAGAAAAAGAAAATGCCGGGGCGGTTGCCCGCCCCGGCCCAAGCATTAGTTCGGCTTGGAGACTTTGCGCAAATCCAGAAGGAAGGACGGCTGCAATGCGAAGTTCTTGACACGCGACGTCGTCACAGCATTCTGCTTCCAGTTCGCCACAAACAGCCAGGGCGCATCGTCATAAACGATTTCTTGCATCTGCTTGTAGAGGCTGGCGCGTTCCGCCTGATCGGTGGACTTGCGAGCCGCCTCAAGCAACTCGTCAACCTTCGGGTTCGAATAATAGCCCGAGTTGAAGCCGCCCTTGTCCGGCCAGGCTTCGGTCCTCAGAGCCAGGAACGGCAGGGTGTCCGGATCGTTGGTCATCCATGCCATTTCGGCCATGTCGCCCTTGCCTTCGAGGCCCGGGTTCACGATTCCGAGGAACGTGTTCCACTCATAGGTCTCGATTTTGACCTTGAGGCCAACGGCTTCGAGGTCGGCCTGAATGGCAGTGCCCATCGGGATCGGATCGAGCATGCCCGAGCCACCTTCGGTGACAAGGAACGTGACCTCGGCACCTTCAAAGCCGGCATCCTTGATCATCTGGCGAGCCTTGTCCGGATCATAGGGATACGGATCGAGGGTTTCGTCATATGCCCAATTGAAGGCTGGCGGGGTCGGTCCGGACGCTACGGTCGCGGTGCCCTGCAGAACGTTATCCACAAGTGCCTGCTTGTTGACGGCATAGTTGACGGCCTGACGCACTTCCTTGTTCGCGAACGGACCATCCTTTGCGTTCAGGATCAGGAACCACAGATGCGGGCCGGCCTGTTCGTAAACCGTGAAGTTCGGATCGTTCGAGAACGTCGCCACATTGTCCGGCGGCACCTCAACCATCAGGTCAAGACCACCCGAAAGCATCTCGGCGACGCGGGTATTTGCGTCCGTGATCGGACGATAGATCACCGCATCGAGTGCCGGAGCGCCATCCCAGTAATCGTCGTTGCGTTCCACCACCACGCGGGCGTTGGACTGCCACTCGACAAACTTGAACGGACCCGTGCCCGACGGATGCCGGCCGAAATCCTTTCCGTACTGCTCAACAGCAGCCGGGGACACGATCAGACCCGTGGGATAGGCCAGGTTCGACAGGAACGGTGCGTATGGCTCACTCAGGGTGAACTTGACCGTCAACGGATCGATGGCCGTCACTTCGGAAATCGAAGAGAAGAAGAACGACAGCGGGAACGGACCCGTATCGTGGTAGGGATGGTCGTCTTTCAGCATGCGGTCGAAGTTGAATTTGACCGCTTCTGCATTGAAATCGGTGCCGTCATGGAATTTCACGCCATCACGCAGATGGAACGTGTATTCCGTGCCGTCATCCGAAATGTCCCAGCTCGTCGCAAGAGCCGGTTCAACTTCCAGGGTGCCGGACTTGTAGCGCACAAGACCGTCATAGATGTTCATCAGAATGCGGAAATCGTTCACCGCCGTAACGGTGTGCGGATCGAGTGCTGCGGGTTCGGCGATCTGGCCGACCACCAGCACATTCGGTGGGGTTTGCGCAGTGGCTGGCGCCACAAAACCAAGCGCCGCGACAACGGCGAAGGTAAGAGCTGCGATCCCCTTGAAGAGTTTGAGCATGACATCCTCCAGTGGGCACGAGTTCAACCGGCCGCCCCGGAGTAAGACCGGTTTCGGCGACCGATCAAAAGTTAATTTATCAGCATAAATTGCATGCGCAACCTATTTATGACTATAAATTGACGTGAGGGGAAAACTCGGTCATCTAGAGACATGACCTTTTCTATCGTAGCGCGGGATCCGGCAAACGGCCGGCTGGGAGTGGCGACATCGACGGGCCTGCCGGCTGTGGGGGCCCTCGTACCGCACGTCAAGGCCGGTATCGGGGCCGTGGCCACGCAAAGCCAAACCAACCCGTTTCTGGCCATCGATGGTCTCAGCCTGATGGAACAGGGTGAAACCGCTGCCAGCGCGCTCGATAGACTCATCGCAAGTGACGCGGGGCGAGACGACCGTCAGTGCATCATGATTGCACCGGGCGGAGACCCGGTGGCCTGGACCGGTGCCGCCGCGATCCCGTCCGCCGACCAGGTGCTCGGCGAGCATTTTGCCGTGGCCGGGAACATGCTCGACAACGAGACCGTGGTACCGGCAATGGCGGCGGCCTACGCGGCAACCAACGAAGACATGTTGCTCGAACTGCGACTGCTCGTGGCCCTCGAAGCGGGGCAGGCGGCCGGGGGAGATATGCGTGGCGCCAAATCAGCGGCTGTGAAGGTCTGCGGGCAAAATCCCGTTCCCGAGATCGATCTCAGGATCGACCTGTCCCAGACCCCCGTCGCCGATCTGCGTGAGCTTATCGAAGCAGCCCGGGAAAGCGGCTACACGGAATTCGTACGCAGCCGCCCCTTCAAGTCGCTGATTTAGCCTTTTCGACATCGTCACCTCTATGAACGCAATCTGAACGCCGGTCTCAGACGGGGTTCAATCGCCTGCTGCTAGTCCTTCGGCATCGCAACCGATGGAAGAGGGACGCATCATGAAAACCGCTCTGAAAAATCTCCTTCTCTCGGCGACGGCCGGCATCGTCATTCTCGGCGCCGCCCTGTTTGCCATCAGCCCGGCAATGGCCTCGGGCTACAACATCTTTCACGCCGGGCAGGTGATCAATGTCAGCCCGTGGGACAATCTCAATGTCCGCCTCTGGCCGGCTCACTATTCGCAGAAGATCGGGCATCTGCCCAACTTGACCTACGTGTATGTCGAGCGCTGCGTTGAAGTCGAAAACTCTTCCGACTGGTGCAAGATCGGCCGCGACGACATCTATGGTTGGGTCAATTCCCGCTATCTGCACCTCGTCGACCTCTGATTTTCTATCCTCGTATCGCGTTCGACCTCCTCAACTCCTCCCTTGACTTGACCCCCGGTTTCAAGCTCCACATCGGGCAACGAAACCGGGGATTTTTCTTTGATGAACGCCAATCCTGTTCTGGCCGAACTCGTGCGTGGCAACGCGGTCGAGAATTTGCATCGCGGCACGTTCTGCGTCTCCGACGCCCACGGCAATATCATCACCTCAGCAGGCGACATTGATCGTCCCGTCTTCCCGCGCTCAGCCATCAAATCTCTGCAGGCACTGGCGATTTTCCGGTCCGGGGCGGCCGAGAAATTCAACCTGACCGAAGAACATCTGGCCATTGCCTGCGCGTCTCACGGCGCAGAAGCGGTGCACGTCGCGGCGGTCACCGATTTTCTGGCAACCATAGGTTTGAGCATCGACAATTTCGAATGCGGCGCGCACCCGCCCGGCAACAAACAGGCGCGCGACGCCCTCCGTGCCGCCGGCGTGGCGCCAACGGCCATCCACAATAATTGTTCCGGCAAGCACTCGGGCATGCTGGCCGGCGCGCTGGCGCTCGGGGTCGATCCGGCCGGTTACATCAATCGCGATCATCCCGAGCAGAAACTGGTCCGGCAATGCGTTGAGGACCTGACCGGTGTGCAATTGAGTGAGGATCGTTGCGGCACTGATGGCTGCTCGATCCCGACCTTCGCAGGACCGTTACGCGGATTCGCGCGTGGCTTTGCCCGCATGGCGACGGGGGAGGAATTGTCACCGGAAGATGCCGCTGCCGGAAAACGCATTTTCGACGCCGCCACTTCCCATCCGATTCTCGTCGGTGGCACCGGCGTTTTCGACAGCGAAATCATGGAGGCCTATGGCGGCCGTCTGATGCTCAAGGTCGGCGCGGAAGGCGTTTATTGCGGCGCGGTGCGTGACAAGGGGTGGGGCTTCGCCCTTAAATGTGACGATGGCCTGCAAAAGGCCGCGCAGGCCATGATTGCCGCGCTACTGACAATGATTGCGGATCCCGGGCCGGAGCAGAAAAAAGTGCTGGATCGCAGCACCAATCAGGTCATCACCAACTGGAACAAGTTCGAGGTTGGCGTGCTGCGGCCCACACAAGCGGCTTATCCGGTGCTCTAGCCCGAAAAGGTGTTCCCGCCCAGGGTGACATGAGCATAGTCGCCTGACTTCAAATCCGGGGCGACCATCTTGTCCCATTCGAACCCGGCAATGCCGCTTTGCGACATGTCGGCGATGAGATTATTGGTAATCTGAACGGCGCCCGATCCATCGACAACGGATACCCCGACACCAACCTGACCACGCCTCAGGACATTGTTGGCGATCAGAACATTGCGCAGATAGGGACCCCAACCCGCGCCGATGCAAAGTCCCGGAACGTCCTCGACCACATTGCCGGTGACCGCGATTTCGGCTTCCACATAGATGCCGACGGGATAGGTGTCCGGGTTGGTCGGCGACGAGGGCAGGATATTGCGCACCACATTGCCGGTGCAGGTTGCCAGATGGCCCTCATCATCTAGATTTGTGATGGAAATGCCGGTCGCGGCCTTGTCGATCACGTTGTTGGCGATGACGGAACCAGTAAAGGCGAATTCGGAAAAGATCGCGACCTCGCGGCAATCATGGCACTGATTGTTCGAAATGATCGTGTCGCGGGTCGTGTTGGCGCGAATGGCCGAGAAATCACAATCCTGAATGACATTGTTCGAGACGACGACGCCATCCGCCTGAAACACATTGATCCCGTTGCCGTTCTGGCCATTGCCCGAATCCGAGCCGACGCCGGAAATCTGGTTGTTGGTCACAATCGTGCCGTCAAAGCCTTTTTCGAAGCGCCAGACCCGGATTGCGCCATTGCCGCTCTTGAGAACCCGATTGCCGCGCAATTGCGAAAGCCGGCAATCCTGCAGGTGAAGTCCGGTTTCGCCGAAGCCGGAAAAAAGGCAGTCGGTGACGTTGATCGAAGAGGTTTCAGCATAAAGCCCGTTCGACTCGAAATCGGCAAAACCGCAATTCTCAATCACGACATTTTCGCAATTACGAAAACCCACCAGAGTGGTTTCCGTTCCGCGCCGGCCCTGGCCCTTGCCGTCGAATGAGAGGTCGGAGAGCTGAATGTCACGCTGGTCTTCGGCCGACAGCAACATGTCGCCGCCAGACAATATCAATCGTGCGCCATTTCCCGCGATCCGCGCCCCGGTGGGAAGCTTCAGGTCAGACACCAGATAGTCGCCTGCATCGAGCTGCAGGCTTGCGCCCCGGCCCGCAGCCTGCCGGATGGCATCTTCCAGTTGCGCCGTGACATCGCGACCCGTGTCGCCGACGACGCCAAGCGATGCGCCATCGAGCGCCAGTGCGCCCTTTGGAACCACAATGACGGCCGCCGAAGCCGCAGCGAGAAAGTGGCGGCGCGCGATCTTTGGATTGTCGATGGGAATGGGTCTGGACATGGCGGGATTTTACCCCAAGCCGGAAACCTGCTCCACCAGAGCCCTCAAAGATGATGAACGGGGAAAGAACCGGCTAAATCGCGCGGGCGGTTTTGACCGCGGTACCGATCGCTGTAACCATGAGCATGGCGCCGCGGCCACCGATCGTTTCATAGTCGAAACTGACCCCGATAATCGCGTCTGCGCCCAAGCGTCGCGCCCGGTCCTCGATTTCATTGAGGGTCGATTGCCGCGCCTTTTCCAGAATGTCTTCGTAGGCGCCCGAGCGTCCGCCGACATAGTCAGTGATCGTCGCCATGATGTCCCGAAGGAAGTTTGCGCCGGATATGGTCTCGCCCGTGACGATGCCGAGATACTCGGTGATGGCATGACCCTGCAGGGTGTCGGTTGTCGAAACGATCATTTTTGCCCCCAATTGCAATGAGCGATAAATAGTGACGCCCGCCGGACTTTGTAGGGGCGGGGTGCGAAAAGCTTGTGAACCGCAACACCGCGTGGCTATAAGGCCAGCACTCTTTTGCGCGTTGAGGTTTCAGACATGCCCCTGCTGCTCGATGACCAGCTCTATCTCGGCACCAGCACCCAACCCGAATATCTGCCGTTCAAATATGCCAATCGGCACGGCCTGATCACGGGCGCAACGGGCACGGGCAAGACCGTCAGCCTTCAAATCATGGCCGAGGGTTTCTCGCGGGCAGGGGTTCCGGTTTTCTGCGCCGATGTGAAGGGCGATCTCTCAGGCATCGCCATGGCCGGCGAGCCGAAGGATTTTCTGGCCAAACGTGCAAGCGAAATCGGCTTCGACGACTACACGTTTGAGGCCTTTCCCACGATCTTCTGGGATCTGTTCGGACGTCAGGGTCACCCGATCCGGACCACGGTCTCGGAAATGGGCCCGCTTCTGTTCTCGCGCATGCTGGATCTGAACGACACGCAGGAAGGCTTGCTCAACATCGCCTTCAAGCTGGCCGATGATGAAGGCCTATTGCTGCTCGATCTGAAGGATCTGCGCGCGTTGCTGATCAATATGGGCGAGCGGGCCAGGGAAATCTCGACGACTTACGGCAATGTCTCAACCGCCTCGCTCGGCGCCATTCAGCGGGCCCTGCTCGTACTCGAACAGCAGCAGGGCGACCTGTTTTTCGGCGAACGCGCGCTCTCGATTGCCGACATGATGCGCACCACCCAGGATGGGCGCGGATATGTTTCGGTTCTTGCGGCCGACGAATTGATGCAGACCCCGAAGCTCTACGCAACCTTCCTGCTTTGGCTCCTGTCTGAACTCTTCGAGGAGCTTCCCGAGGTTGGCAATCCCGACAAGCCAAAGCTGGTGTTCTTTTTTGACGAAGCGCATCTGCTGTTCGATCACGCCCCGCGCGTGCTGCTCGAAAAGGTGGAGCAGGTGGTCAAATTGGTTCGTTCGAAAGGTGTTGGGGTCTACTTCGTGACGCAAAACCCAGCCGACATGCCCGAGCCGGTGCTCGCCCAATTGGGCAATCGGGTTCAGCATGCCCTGCGTGCCTATACGCCGCGCGAGCAGAAGGCGGTGCGCGTGGCGGCAGACACGTTTCGGCCCAACCCCGCCTTCGATACCGAGGAGGTGATCACCCAGCTCGGCGTTGGCGAAGCACTTGTCTCGGTGCTCGAAGCCAAGGGCGTGCCTTCGATGGTCGGGCGTACCATGATGCGTCCGCCTTCGAGCCGTCTCGGACCCATTCTCCCCGACGAGCGGGCAAAGATCATCGCCGCAAGCCCAATTTCCGGACTTTATGACGAGATGATCGACCGCGACTCGGCGTTCGAGGTGCTCAAGCGCAAAACCGACGCCAAACAGAAGGAAGAGGAAGACAAACGGCCCACACCGTCCAATAACCGCTCGTCGCAACGCGAAACCGCGGCCGAAAGTGCCACCAAGCAGTTCGCCCGAACGGTGGCCCGCGAACTCGGAAACGCTCTGGTGCGAGGCATTCTCGGCAGCCTCCGGCGGGGCCGCTGAGCAACGAGATGGCCAGAAGCCCAACCATCGCGGTTTTTTCCGGAATCGGCGGCGCCCATGCCAGCCGGGCTCAGGTCTTTGCACAGGCCGGGTCGTTTCTGGCAAAAAAGGGTGCGCGGCTCATGGCGGTGGAAGGCGTGGCAGGACTTCCGCTGACGACCTTGAGCGCGGCGCGCTCGGCCTCCGCCGAAATCGAAATTGTCGTTTCCGACGTGTTTCAGGTGCCCAAGGCCCTGTCCGAAGCGTCTGTGATCCGCTCCGCCAATCTCGAAGACCGCATGCGCATCATGCGCGAGCGTGCGGACGCCATTGCCGTATTGCCGGGCGCATTGGCACTGGCCAATGATCTTTATCGCGCGACGCTCATGGAGCCGGGCGTGCCGCCCGTCATCCTGCTCAACCATGACAACGCATTTGAAGTGCTGCGTGGTTTTGTCGTGGACGTGTTTACGCACAATCATCCGAATCCAGACCGCGTGATGCAGGTTGCCGACAGTCTCGAAGACATGTGGAACCGCATCCAGCGCTTGAAGCTGGTCGACTAGGAACGAACGGAACGGTCCAGAGGGCCGGCAAACGGCAGGACATTTGCGGAAGTGGGCAGACAGGTCCAGTCAACGCGCGGCCTGTTTGCGGAAGCTCGAGAGCGGGCCGAACCTGCCCGGACCGCCAGCCGCTCGGCTATGAAGCGCGGCGACATCGGCTTGATAATGACTTCATCGATGCCGGACTGGCGGCATATATCCTGAAGACCCGCATCGACATCGCCGGTCAGAAGGATGGTCTCGAAATCGCCAAAGGTTGCGTTTTCCCGGAGCAGCGGCAGAACGTTCTCCATCTGCTGACCACCAACGACACGATCGCAGATCACGAAGTCGATCGGATAAAGGCGCATCAATCCCAACGCATCGCGCAAGGTTCGCGCCTGATGCGTTTCGCGTGTGCCGTCTTCGCGCAAGGTTGCCGCGAGAATCGAGCTGAGCGCTTCACTTTGCGTCAGGATCAATGTGTGCAGAGCCGCCATGCTCACGCCCCTTCCTATGGTTAACCAAAGGTTAACACATGGGGCAGCACGCGCAATTGCGGGTTTGGATCTGTGCAAAACAAATCCCGGCGCTTTACCGGCGCCGGGACGAAACTGCGAGAGTGCGCGCGAACTTAGCTGGCAGCGGCCAGAAGCTCGGCGACATATTCCCAGTTCACCAGATTGTCGAAGAAAGCTTCGAGATATTTGGGCCGGGCGTTGCGGTAGTCGATGTAATAGGAATGCTCCCAGACATCGCAGCCCAGAAGCGGTGTGCCGCCATGCACCAGCGGATTCTCACCGTTCGGGGTCTTGGTGACTTCAAGTTTTCCGTCCTTGAGGGTCAGCCAGCACCAGCCCGAACCGAACTGCGTTGCGCCTGCGCTGAGGAAGGCGTCGCGGAAGGCCGCAACCGAACCGAGGTCCTCATTGACCTTCTTTTCAAGTTCGCCCGGCATGTTGCCGCCGCCATTCGGCTTCATCCATTTCCAGAAATGGATGTGGTTGAAGTGCTGGCCGGCATTGTTGAACAGCCCGGCATTCGAACCGTAGGCTCCCTTGACCACTTCTTCGAGGCTCTTGCCTTCAAGCCCGGAGCCTTCAAGCAGCTTGTTACCGTTGGTCACGTAGGCCTGATGGTGCTTGTCGTGATGGTATTCCAGCGTTTCCGCCGACATATAAGGTGCCAGTGCGTCGTAGGCGTACGGCAGATCGGGAAGTTCGAAAGCCATTTTGCTCTCCTTGTTTTGAGTGGTCCTGGGGGTTGGCGTGCCCGATTTTATAAACCTTTTGGTTTGAAAAGCTAGACCTGGCCAAATTCAGATTGTTTCAGGAGCCCCAGCGGTCATGATGGCAAAGGCGTAGGTCAGGGCGACCTCCTTGAGCCGGTCGAAACGGCCCGACGCGCCGCCATGGCCCGCGCCCATATTTGTGCGCAGATAGAGCGGGTTGATGTCGGTTTTGTGATCGCGCAGCCGTGCCACCCATTTGGCCGGCTCCCAATAGGTGACGCGCGGATCGGTCAGTCCGGCAAGCGCGAAAATGGCCGGATAATCCTTGGTCTCGATATTGTCGTAGGGCGAATAGGAGGCGATGTAGTCATAGGCCTCCTTACTGGTGATCGGATTGCCCCATTCCGGCCATTCCGGCGGGGTGAGGGGCAATGTGTCGTCGAGCATCGTGTTGAGCACGTCGACGAAAGGCACCTGGGCGATGATGCCTTCGAACCGGTCCGGCCGCATATTGGTGACTGCACCCATCAGCATGCCGCCCGCCGAACCGCCCTGCGCGATGATGCGCTTGCCATCGACGAGACCGGCTTCGGCCAGATAATCGGCCACAGCGATGAAATCGGTGAACGTGTTCCTTTTTTTCATGCCCCGGCCTTCGCGATACCAGTGGCGGCCCTTTTCCTCGCCACCCCGGATATGGGCGATGGCATAAACGAAGCCACGATCGACCAGCGAGAGCGTTGAAATCGAGAAACCCGCCGGCATCGACATGCCATAGGACCCGTAGCCATAAAGCAGACACGGCGCGGAGCCGTCGAGCCGGGTTGTGGCGCGATGCAAGAGCGTGACCGGAATCTCTTCGCCGTCCGGCGCTTTGGCGTGGATGCGCCGGGTCACATAATCATCCGGATTATGACCCGAGGGCACTTCCTGCTCCTTGCGCAGGGTCCGGTCACCGGTTTTGACATTGTAGTCGTAGACCCGGGACGGCGTGGTCGGCGAAGAATAGGTGAAGCGGATCGTATCCGTATCGAATTCGTATCCGGCAGAGACCCCGAGCGCATAGGCCTCTTCCTCGAAAGCGATCGGCTTTTCTTCCCCAGAACTCAAATCGCGAATGATGATGCGCGGTAATCCATCGGCACGCTCCAGCCGGATCAGCCTGCCCTTGATGACGAATGCACTGAGGATCAGCACGCCTCCCTGATGCGGCACCAGATCGGTCCAGTTGGCAGCACCGGGTTCATTGGCCGGAGCGGTGACGATCTTGAAGTCTTCCGCGTCTCCATCATTGGTGTGGATGTAGAGCAAGCCATCCGCTTCCTCGACCCCATATTCGCGGTTTTCTTTCCGTGGTTCGACCAGATGCGGTTCCGTCTCTGCATTCGCATCAAGCAGATAGACTTCGCTTGTCTGGTGGTCGTGCGCTTCGATCAGAAGGTATTGCCGCGAATGTGTTGCGCCGACAGCCACGAAGAACCCTGAATCCTTTTCGGTGTAGATTACCGGATCGTCGGATTGCTCCGTGCCCATGACGTGCTTTCGGACCCGATAGGGGCGGTGGTTCTGATCCTGCTCGACATAAAGGAAGGCCTTGCTGTCGCGGGTCCAGACCACGCCACCGGCGGTCTTTTCGATGAGGTCCGGCTGGTCCTTGCCCGTTTCGAGATCACGCACATGGATCGAATAGAATTCCGATCCCTTCCTGTCAGCCGACCAGGCAAGGTAGCGGTGGGTTTCGTCATGCGCGGCGCCGCCAAACCCGAAATAATCGACACCCTCGGCCTCGGCATTGCAGTCAAGCAGAACCGTCTCCTCGCCACCCTGGCGCGGCGTGCGCACGAGGATGGGATATTGCTTGCCTTCCGCCATTTTCGAATTGTAGGCGAAGGGGCCATCCGGTGAGGG
The DNA here is from genome assembly GCA_020638065.1 of Hyphomicrobiaceae bacterium. Classification (GTDB taxonomy): domain Bacteria; phylum Pseudomonadota; class Alphaproteobacteria; order Rhizobiales; family Devosiaceae; genus JACKJF01. The sequence continues at coordinate 278,908 of JACKJG010000003.1, forward strand.
GACGCCGCTGTCGTCCTCCTTGATGCGGCCGCGGATTTCCTTGTAGATCGCCTCGCTCAGCGCCTCATTGGGTTTTTCGAATTCCGTTTCGAAATAGGCGTTCTCCGCTTCGAGATAGTCGCGGATATCCGCTGCCAGCACAACGGGATTGTGCATGACCTCCTGCCAATTGTCGGCCTTCAGCCAATGATAGGGGTCCTGCCGGTCGATTCCGTGATGCGTGGAATTGTGCTGGCGCTTTTCGGCGTGCGGGGGAACAGATTTGGACATGAAGACTCTGCAGGTTGGAAAGGACTATTCGTCGTCCCTGGGCGTGAAGTCGAGGGCGACCCCGTTCATGCAATAGCGCAGTCCGGTGGGGTCTGGTCCGTCGGGGAATACATGTCCGAGATGCGCATCGCAATTGGAACAACGCACTTCCGTGCGCCGCATGAACAGCGAGCGGTCCTGGTGTTCGCTGACTGCGTCACCTGATGCGGGTTGAAAGAAGCTCGGCCACCCCGTGCCCGAATTGTATTTGCTGGACGCATCGAACAAAGGCTGACCGCAACACACGCAGGTAAACATGCCATCGCGCTTTTCGTCGTTGAGCGGGCTCGTGAAGGCGCGCTCGGTGCCATGCTTGCGGGCGACCCGATATTGCTCCGGGGTCAGTTCGGCTTTCCATTCAGCATCGCTTTTGGTGACATTGACCATGCAACTCTCCTTTGTCGGAAACTCAAAGCCCGCCTGATATGGGTTCATCGACCAGGCTTGGAAAGTGCGTTCACGCAATTGGGAAAGCAAGCGGTGCCTGCAAAACCCCACGATTACTGGGGGCGCAACTTGCCGGGGAGGGCGAAGCGATTAAGTTTGCTTTAATGATTCGCAAGGCACTGGTGGATTTTGCGAACCCTGTGGGCTGACACAATTGATAAGCGCGCCGCAATTGCGGCGTGGCCCGGCAGAACGAAGAGGTGAAGGTGGCGTCCGATCTCGATCTGAGCTTCACGCTGGTTGCACTCGCACCATTCTTTGCCGCTTTTCTGGCGCCGTTCATCTTTCGATTCCTCAAGGAATATTCTTCGTGGGCATTGGCGATCGTGCCGGCGGCGATCTTCTTTTTTCTGGCCTCGTTCATCCCGGCAATTGTCGAGCAAAAGCTGATTTCGGCCGGTTTCATCTGGATTGGCGCATTCGGCATCGAGCTTAACTTCTTTCTCGATGGCCTGAGCCTCACATTCGGTCTGCTCATTTCCGGAATTGGCACGTTCATCGTTCTCTACTCGGGCGCTTATCTCAAAGGGCATCCGCATCAGGGGCGCTTCTTTGCATTCATCCTGATGTTCATGGGCTCGATGCTGGGGCTGGTCATGGCCGACAACCTGATCGCGCTCTTCACCTTCTGGGAACTGACCTCGATCACCTCGTTCCTGCTGATTGGCTTCGATCATTCGCGCGAGGCATCCCGCCGCGCCGCCATCCAGGCGCTGGTGGTCACCGGAGGCGGAGGGTTGTCCCTTCTGGCCGGTTTTGCACTTCTCAATCTGGTCACCGGACACTGGAACATGATCGACATGTTCCAGTTCGGACCGGCCTTGCGCGAGTCTGATTTCTACCTGCCCATTCTCCTTTTCGTGCTGGGCGGCGCCTTCGCCAAATCGGCACAGTTTCCGCTGCATTTCTGGCTGCCCAACGCCATGGAAGCGCCAACACCGGTCTCAGCCTACCTGCATTCCGCGACCATGGTGAAAGCGGGCGTATATCTGCTGGCACGGATGGCGCCGATATTGGGTGGAACCACGCTCTGGGGCACAATTCTCCCTATCGTGGGCGGGATTACGCTTCTCTGGGGCGCGACATTTGCCCTGAAACAGACCGACCTGAAGCAGATGCTGGCGCAGACAACTGTCGCCTCGCTCGGGCTGATGGTGATGCTTATCGGCATTTACAATGAAGCCGCAATCATTGGTGTCGTGCTCTACCTGCTCGCTCACGCCTTCTACAAGGGCGCCATGTTCATGATCTCCGGCGGCATCGATCATTCAGCGGGTACCCGCGACATCACCATGCTGGGCGGCCTGATGCGCAAGATGCCTGTCACGTTTGTTGCGACCATATTGGCGGCAGCAGGTATGGCTGGACTTCCACTGACGATTGCCTTTCTCGCCAAAGAAGAAATGTATGGCGCGCTGCTGCACGCAGACTGGATGACGCTGCTTGCGCAGCCACAGGATCTTCTGGCGGTCATAGTCATTCTGGTTGGCAACGCGCTGATGATGGCCGTGGGACTTGCCATTCTGTTCAAGGTGTTCCTCGGACCCGAAAAGCCGACAGCGGAACATGCCCACGAGAACAGCTTCTCGTTCTGGATCGGGCCGGCAACGCTTGGGGTTCTGGCGGTGCTGGGCGGCGTCATGACCGACTTCATCAACCACAACGTCGTCACGCCGGTGGCCTCGCCAATCATCTTTTCCGACGTCGAGGCCCATCTGCATCTTGGCTTCGACCTCATCATCAAGCCCGCCTTCATATTGTCACTGCTGACATGGGTGCTTGGTGTCCTGATCTACCTTGCGATCGGGCGCATTCGCGTGAACCTGGCGGCGATGGTGGAAGCGGCGAACATCTCCTTCGACAAGATATTCGACTGGCTTATGTTCGGCCTCGTCCGGCTCAGCGACGCGGTGACGCGCCTCCTGCATCACGGACGCCTCGAAATCTATCTGACGCTGGTCTTCATCATGTTTGCGGCCGTGTTCTTCGGACCGCTGTTCCTGATGCAGGTCGAATGGCAACCGCTGCAAATTCCGAACCTTCATTTTTACGAATGGTCGACCATTGTCATTGCCATCGCGGGCCTGTTTGCCGTTGTCGCAGCCCAGACGCGCCTGCAGGCTATCGTGTCGCTGGGCATTCAGGGTTTCGCCGTAGCCATTCTCTTTTTGCTGTTTGGCGCTCCCGATCTCAGCTTCACCCAGTTCATGGTCGAAACGCTGTCGGTGGTCATTCTCGCGCTCGTCATGACGCGCCTGCATCTCGATCAGGCTGACAATCGTGTGCGGGCCGACAAGTTGCGCGACGGGTCCGTTGCCCTTCTTGGCGGCGTCGGGGTCACCGCGCTGATGCTGCTTGTCCTTCAGGGAACGCTCGACATGCGTCTGACGGACCTGTTTGCCGCCACAAGCGTGGCGATCGCGCACGGACACAATATCGTCAACGTCATTCTCGTCGACTATCGCGGACTTGATACGCTGGGCGAGATCTCCGTTGTCATGACCGCCGGCATTGCCATTCTGGCTCTGATCCGAATTCGCACCGGCGGGCGGCAGGTCGGTATTGGCGCGCCCAAAGCCGCGAAACGCGGAGGTGGCAAATGAGAACCGTGATTTTCCGGACCATCGCGCCCTCGCTGGCCGCCATCATGCTGGTGTTTTCCGTCTTTGTGCTGTTGCGGGGTCACAATGAGCCGGGTGGTGGATTCATCGGTGGGCTGATCGCGGCCTCTGCAATCGCCATCTACGGCATTGCGGCAGGCGTGACCGAGGTGCGGTCCGCAATTCGGGTTCCGCCGCTCAATATTGCCGGATTTGGCGTGGTCATTGCCGGGTTTTCAGGGCTTTTGTCGCTCGGTGAGCACGTGCCCTATCTCAGCGGCCTCTGGGCGTTCATTCCATTCGGCAATTCCGAAGTCGCAATTTCGACGCCAATGGTTTTCGACATCGGCGTGTATCTTGTTGTTCTGGGCACTGTGTCGGCGGTGGCGTTGGCACTGGAGGAAACGGAGGAGGACCACCATGATTGAACAGGTCCTCGCAGCTCTGGTCGGCATCTTCTTCACAGCCGCGATCTATCTCATTCTGTCCAAGGCGATTATCCGCATGCTTTTGGGCATCGCCATTCTCGGCAATGGGGTCAACCTGCTCATTTTCACGCTCGGGCGTGTCAGCCGCGAAGTGCCGCCGATCGTCAGTGACGGTGAATTGATACCGGCCGAAGGCTTCGCCAATCCCTTGCCCCAGGCCCTCATCCTGACGGCCATCGTTATCGGCTTCGCCATGTTCACTTTCCTGCTTGTGCTCGGCTATCGCGCCTATCAGGAACTGAACGCCGACAATACCGATACGATGCGCGTCGCCGAACCCAAGGACGCTCCGCGTCCGCCACTGAGTTACTGAAAGAACATGGCAACAAGCGCACATACGATTGATCCGGGTGACCTGCCGCGCGCCATGCTCGAGGTAGCGACCTCGCTTAATGACTACGTGATCGTTTTGCCCATTGTGATTTGCCTGATGGGCGGGGCTTTCCTGCTGCTGGTGCGCGGATGGCGCGGTTTGCAGCTCGGACTGACGCTGACGTTCCTGGTCGCGATCGCCGCGTTGGAGGTTCAGTTGTTCGTGCGCGTGCTCTATGACGGTCCTGTTGCGATGACGATGGGCAATTGGCTGCCGCCGTTCGGCATCACATTCGCCGTGGACGTTCTGGGCGCCGGATTTGCCCTGGCAGCGACGATCGCAACAATTGTTGTCGTGGTCTATTATTCCACCGATACCATGTTGCGCGAGGTTCGCTACGGGTTCTATTCGCTCATCATGCTGCTTTTAGCCGGGGTGACCGGCGCTTTCCTGACAGGCGACCTGTTCAACCTCTACGTCTGGTTCGAAGTGATGCTGATTGCTTCGTTCGGCCTGATGATCATCGGCGGACGCAAAATACAACTCGATGGCGCCGTCAAATACGGGTTCCTGAACTTCCTGGCGACGACCTTCTTTCTGATCGGATTGGGTTACCTTTACGGTTTGATCGGCACGCTCAACATGGCCGATATTGCCCGCGTCGCCGGCCAGACCGATTCCGCCGCGATGATCGCAGTAGCCGGGCTGTTCCTGCTCGCCTTCGGCATGAAGGCCGCCGCTTTTCCGGTCAATGCCTGGCTGCCGGCCTCCTATCACACCCCGGATTCAGCGATTTCGGCTCTGTTCGGTGGATTGCTGACCAAGGTTGGCGCCTATGCCCTGCTGCGCACCATGATCCTGCTCATGCCGGCGGCGCGCGACGTGCTCGACCCTGTCATTACTGTGGTCGCAGTTTTCACGCTGTTGCTCGGACCGATGGGCGCAATGGCACAGACCAATCTGCGCCGCGCCATAGGCTTTCTGGTGATCGGCGGGATCGGCTCCGTCATGGCCGGCATCGCGATTTCAGGGCCGTATGGTGTGCCAGGCGGCGGACTTTATGCACTCCACTCCATGCTGACGATGACTGCGTTTTATCTGGTGGCTGGCCTGGTCGAGCAGATCAGCGGCACGGACGATATTCGCAAGATGGGCGGCATCTATCGCGCCAGCTCGGTGCTCTCCATTCTATTCCTGGTCCTGGTATTTGCCGCAGCCGGATTGCCGCCATTCCTTGGTTTCTGGCCAAAGCTCCTGTTGTTGCAGGGCGCACTTTCGACCGATGACTGGTTGCTTGCGGCGGCGATTTTGGTCAACTCGCTCTTCACCTCCATCGCTGGCGCGCGCATCTGGGCACACGTCTTCTGGCGCAACGGCCGCGAAGGCGAGCCCGCGACCGCCAGCAATCCCGACCTGAAACCAGTGTCTGAAGCCATCAGCCGTCCGGCCATTCTCGCGTCGGTCGTTCTGGTGGCGCTCATCCTCTATATGGGATTGCGGCCGAACATTCTGTTCGAGAGCGCCCGCATCGCCGCGTCCGACCTGCTGGATCCCGCCCGCTACACCCAGGCCGTGAATCTCGAGGTGCCCGAACGATGAACTTCGCGATGGTCTCACTCATTCTTGCGCTTGTCTGGGTTGCGATCACCGGCAACTTCTCCGCGCCGAACCTTCTCATGGGATGGCTCATTTCACTTCTCGCCATGTGGGTGGTCCGCAACCAGATGACGACGCCAATTCTGGTGTCGCGCATGCGCCGGGTGATCGGTCTGATCCTTCTCTTTCTTTATGAGCTCGTGCTGTCGGCATTTCGTGTTGCGAGGCTCGTCCTTACCCCGAACATCAGGTCGCGCCTGAAACCGGGAATTGTCGCTTTTCCAGTTACAGCGAAATCCGACGTCGAGATCACCCTTCTGGCCAATCTCATCACTCTGACCCCCGGAACCCTCAGCGTTGATGTTTCGGAAGACCGCTCGGTGATTTACGTGCACTGCATATCGGTCGACGACAAACAGGACGTCATTCGCGACATCGCCGAGGGATTTGAAGCCAAGATCATCGAGGTGTTCGAATGAGCGCACAGGAATTTCTCGATCTCTCCGTTTCCGTTTCGCTGGGCGTCTTGGCGCTTGCCTTTCTCCTGACCGTGGTGCGCATCCTGAAAGGCCCGACGGTTCCGGATCGGGTGCTGGGCCTCGACATGCTGGTTTCCATCGGCATCGGCTTCATCGTCGTGATTGCCATCAAGACCGGCTACTACCTCTATCTTGACGTCGCAATTTCACTCGGACTGGTCGGCTTTCTGGCGACCGTTGCATTTGCCCGCTTCGTCCTTCAAATCGGGTTGCGTGCGCAACGCAACGGTTCGATCGACCCGGAGGAGAAACGCAATGCTTGACGCCATCCTTCCGGTTCTTGCCGGCATATCAATTCTTGCCGGATCCATTTTTTCGCTGCTCGCAGCTATCGGCATTCTGAGATTGCCCGACCTCTTCACGCGCATGCATGCCGCCTCCAAGGCCGGTACCATGGGCGCGGGTCTGATGTTCCTTGCCGTTGCGCTGATCTCCTTCAACGGTTCGGTCATTCTCCGGGCCTTCGTCGGCTTCTTGTTCGTCTTGTTGACCGCTCCCGTATCGGCGCATCTTCTGGCGCGCGCAGCCTATTTTGCAAAACAGCCAATGACTTCGTTGACAAGATTTGACGATCTGAAAGATGCACCGCCGCCAAATGACTAGGAGGTGCAACTAAACGTCGCACCGAATTCAGGGCAGCCACAAAAAGAAACAAAATTTAATTTGAAATTTCGTCTGAGCGGAATTAGGTCTCCACTCGCCTAGGCTTAGAATGTGACGAGTCTTGGCCAATAAACATCAAAGGAAATATGATGACCGAAGAACACGCAACAAAGGGCCGCAGCGATTCCGAGCTGATTGACCTCAGCACCGAGATTGTTTGCGCCTATGTCGCCAATAACGAAATCAGCCCGGCTGATGTTACGAAATTCCTCGGCGATGTTCACACGACGCTCAAGGCCTTGAGCGCTGGACAGTCAACCGAGCCGGCTCCCGAGCTGAAACCCGCCGTTCCCGTCCGCAAGTCGATCGGGTCCGACTATATCGTCTGCCTGGAAGACGGAAAGAAATTCAAATCGCTCAAGCGCCACCTGCGCACTCACTACGATTTGTCGCCGGAAGAATACCGCGAAAAGTGGAACCTGCCGGCCGATTACCCGATGGTTGCGCCGAGCTATTCGGAGGTTCGTTCGAGCCTTGCCAAGGCCAACGGCCTGGGTCGCAAAGCCAAGTAGCGCCTCGACATTCCCGGATTTTCACGGCCGCCCGAAAGGCGGCCGTTTTGTTTTGTGACTTATCCCCGTTACCTTGCGCCGCAGATAGGATTATGATCCTATCGATCGTGAGGTAGTCAGATGGGCATTCGTGTCAAACCGGCGGAGCTGCCGGTATGCCAACTCCAGACATCGTCGTCGCAGGCCCAGCGGTCTCTGCAGGGAGCGGATGCACTGGGCGACTGGGATGCGTCGCAATTGGCCCGAATGGTTGCCGAGGCTCACGGTGTGACGCCGGAAGAGCTCTTCCACCATTCGCGCAGCCGGGCGCCAATCGCGACCACGCGGCAAATCGCGATGTACCTGATGCATGTTCTGCTGGGCCGTTCGCTGACCGATGTCGGTGAATTCTACAAGCGGGACAGAACGACGGTCTCCTACGCCTGCGCGCGCATCGAGGATATGCGTGAGGACGCGGCCTTTGACGTCGAACTGACGCAAATGGAAGATCATATATGGACCGAAATTGGCAGGCGCCACGCCGCCACGCCCATCGCCGGACCGATCGACGTTGCGGAATCGGCAAATGACATCTGACACAAAAGTGCTGCGCTTCGTGACACTGCTTCTTCGATTTGACGAGGCAGGCCTGGAACCGGACGGTAGCGGTTTGATCCGCAAAGCCGGAAATGTGTGCCGGATTGATCCCGGAGCGATCCGGGATCTTGTGGCGCAGGGGATCGTGGCCCGGACCGACGACCGTTTGTTGGTCCGTGCCGAGGCACGGTCATGGCCGCGGCGGAAACGATTGTCTGCAACACGGGCCAAAGTAGCGGCCGCGTCGGTCGTCCCCGGCGCACCCATCATCAACCTTGATGAAAGCCCAATGGCTCGGCTGGCGGCGCTCAATGAAATCGGTTCGGCTTTCTTGCTTCCACACCAGGTCCTGGCCGGAGAGCGATTTCGCTCGCTTTTCGAACGGGCACACCTGCGTCAGCGGGTAACCATGAGCTATGATGCAACAGGCAAGGTTGATCGCAGCACTGCCCAAAGCACTGACGGCATATCGGACATGGGGCTCGATGCCCGCAATCGCATCGACGCGCTGGTGCGCGGTTTGCCCGATGACGCGGCGAAGGCCGTTATGGGCGTGTGTGGGCATCTCAAAGGCGTGCAGCTGGTGGAACGGGAAAACCATTGGCCGCGCCGGAGCGGCAAGATGCTGCTGCGTGTCGGGCTTGATTTGCTAGCCGGCGAAATGGGTCTCGGCCCGCAGGCGGAGGGCCCTCGCACCAACAGGTCACGGACTTGGCTGGGCGACAATGCACGCCCGCTGGAATTGAGCTGAACTCTATTGCAGCGCGCGCTGCGCCTCGGCCTGCATGCGCCGGACCATGGAAATCAGCCCGTTCGTGCGTTGCGCCGTGAGATGTTCGCGCAGCCCGATTTCGTCGAGTGCGGCCACGGCATCCTTTTCAACGATCGTTTTCGCGGGTTGATCGGAATAGAAGGCAAGAAGAACAGCGACCATTCCCTTGACGATCGCTGCATCGGAATCGGCGGAAAAGTGCACGCGCTTTTCTGCGTCGCTTTCATCGATTTGGCTCGTCACCCAGACCTGCGAGACGCAACCATTGACTTTGCTGGCGTCGGTTTTGAGCGCCTCATCCATGGGTGGAAGCTGCTGCCCCAGCTCGATCAAGTAGCGGTAGCGGTCTTCCCAATCATCAAGAAAGGAAAGGTTTTCGGCAATCTCTGAGAATTTGGTCATGCCCGTTGCATAGACCGCACCTCGCACAAGCGCAACATGTCAAAATGGGGTGAGCCGCAGGGCGGGGCAGCGCACCTGCGGCTCTTCAAAGACCGCTTTTCGGAGTAGCGTCGGGGAAGTAGCGCGGTCTTCGTAACTCCTAATCTCTCAGGTTCGTGCGGGGCGCCGGAAAAGGGGCGTCCAATAGAACCGGTTGCACTTCAGGTGCGGCCGTCGATCCAGCCATCTGCACGGCCATATCAAGCCCGGCGCTGACCAGAACCTTGTTGCCGGTGCAGGAAAGGTCTTCGCAGGCGATTGTCGCGATCTGATCCTGGGCGTAGGCGGCGCCAACCCCGATGGCGCCCTGCGCCAGATCGGTCGCACTCTCGGCCAGGTTTGCATGCGGGCCGATTGCCAGAAAGGCAACGCCGAGCCAGAATGCGGATCGGATGACGGCCATGATTTCAACGCTCCTCACACCTTTCGGTATCGGCCATTAAAGACCCGACCCGTTAAACCGTCGCGCAGAAATTGGCTTCAATTTGATCCAATTTCGATCAAATCGAACTTTGCCGGTGGCTGACGGTTTCGCGGCTGAAGATGAAACCCTTCGTTTACGCTAACCCGAATTAGTCGCGCCAAATCCGGTTCCACTGACCCGTTTGAGGGCTTCGGTCTCTCACGCTTAAACTTGTTTTAGGAGCTCAGCGGGAAGGTGGGGCAACCACGCGGGCAGGCGTGGATGAGTAGTAAAGTTCATGCGTCAGTTCATTCACATGCTCAGTTCTGTCTGGCTTCAGCGCTCCGCCTCAAACGGCCATCGCGCGCTGGTGCAGGATCGCCTGGCGCGGGTCTCCAAAGGTGCGATTGCAGCGAGCCTGGTCTACATGCTGGCGGGCGCGCTCATGGTCGCGCGAGGCGAGGCGACTTTGCTGTTCGTCGCGCTGGTGACCGCCATCGTCGGCATTGGCGGTCTTGCGGCGCTTGGCGCGCGTCAGACAATGACCACGACGATCGTCCAGGCGCTGGGCATTCTTGCGACCGGAATTATTGTTTCCCCAAATCTTTCGCAAGGCTGGTGGGTGGCGATCATGTTCGCCGGACTGGCAATCACCCATTGGCTGTCTTTCCAGACAACCCTTTTCCGCAATCGGCATCGTCCGCTGGAACTCGTGTTGGCACTCATGCTTGGGGCCCTGGTCGCCGGCACAATCGCGTTTCAGGCCTGGGCCACGATCAGCGCGACGGCCCTGGTCAGTGGCGGGATCATGCTCGGATTGATCGTTGCGCAATGGCGCACGCTTTCCGCGCTCGCAGCACACGATCTGGCAGCGCCTGCGGCCCGCATCGACAACCTTCAGCAGGCCATCGAACGAATGGGTTCCGGTCTGGCCCGCATCAGCGCGCAAGGGGAGCTCCTGTTCGCTTCGCCGTTGCTCGCGAGCCTTCTGGGATGTGAAAGCTATCAACTCAAGGGGCGCGGTTTTTTCAAGCGCGTGCACTTGCTGGATCAACCGCTTTTCCTCAAGCAGATCTCCGATGCGGCGCACGGACACGAACCGAACCTGATCGAAATCAGGGTGCGTGCCGATCATATCGCCAGTGGCAATTTCGTCTGGCTTGAACTGGGCGCAACGCGCCGTAATGACCTGGATGCGTCCGGCGAGAATCCCGAATCCGTCGTCGTTTTTCGTGACGTCTCGAGCCGCAAACAGCAGCAGCAGCAGCTGGAAACCGCTCGCGAGAACGCCGAAGAGGCGGCGCGCACGAAATCGCGCTTCCTGGCAACGATCGGCCATGAATTGCGCACGCCGCTCAATGCCATTGTCGGATTTTCGGAAATGATGTCCAGCAATATCGGCGGGGAGCTTTCAGACGCGCACCGCGAATATGCCGAGCATATCAAGGATTCCGGACGCCATCTGCTCGACGTGGTCAACATGCTGCTCGACATGTCAAAGATCGAGGCCGGGAAATTCGAACTTGAACTCGGTCGGTTTTCGCCGGATCAGCTTGTCGCGCCAGTTCTGCGCATGGTCGAGGTGCCGCTGAACCAGAAGGGCCTCACGATCGACCTCGATATTTCCGACAGACTGCCGGAAATCCTTGGCGACGAGCGTGCTGTGCGACAGATTCTGATCAATCTCATGTCCAATGCCGTCAAGTTCTCACACAGGAACGGACGGATCGGCATTTTGATGCGCCGGCGCGGCACACGCCTTGTCATCGCGATTTCCGACACCGGCGTGGGCATGGCCGAAGAAGAACTCGCGCGCATTGGCGAGCCTTTCTTCCAGGCAGGGCAGGGGCTGGCGCGGCGTTATGAAGGTACTGGCCTTGGGCTCTCAATCGTCAAAGGTCTGATCGAATTGCATGGCGGCCAGCTCAGTGCCACATCAACCCGCGATGTGGGCACAACAATGACCGTTCTTCTACCCGTCGATGGGCCGGACGCCGCGGATCGGCACGATGCAACGATCACCGATATTTCACCCGAAAATCCGAACAGCCAAACTGAACAATGGCCAGAAAGAAAAAGAAAAGCGTCATGAATTCGAATGCGACTTTGAGCCTCCCGATGACGGCGGCAAGCTCCATGGGGCACGCTTCCATGGCTGCGGCGCGGCAAGCATTTGCGCTTTATGCGCGTGCGCCGCTGGCCTCGACAGGCTGGATTGTGCTGGCGATTGGCGGCCTGATCGCGACGAGCAACGCTTTGTTTGGCCAACAGCACGTGCATCCCTCGCCCTTCTTCTACCAGCCGCGAAGCGAAATCGTGCAGCCGGTGCCCGAATCCGTCATTCCGGCCCCGGCGCCGCAAGTGCGCCCGAGCACACGGCCCGCTGTCCAGGAGCTTCCGGCGGCCGTTCCGGCAACGCCGCAACCGATCATGGCGCCAGCCACCACCAATACGGGTGAGAAAGTCACCAACCAGATGCTCGCCGACGCGCAACGCAAGTTGCAGCAATTGGGGCTGTTTACCGGGGACGTCGACGGGTTCTACGGGCCCAAGACGGCCGAGGCCATCCGCGCATTTGAAATTCAGGCAGGTCTCCCGCCCAAAGGCGCGCTCGATCTTTCAGTGATTTCGACAATTCTGCGCACCAGCGGTGCCGAACTCACCCGGCCGCAATCGGTCAACGTCGCGCAGCCCGTTTCGCAGCCATCGGCGGTAACCAACATTGTGTCCCCGAGCGGCGAGGCGGCCCTTGCAGCGCTTGTTAGCGCGCAGCCGCCGGCGCAGTCCCCTCAAACCGTTGTCACCACGACCGATCCACAACCAACTGCCAGCGTGACCCCTTTGGCCGAAACCCCGGCAAACGAGACGATCGTTCCGCAAACGACAGGTCCGATCGATGTGACCGACCCGGACTATGTGCGCAAAGTCCAGGAGGGCCTCGCCAGTCTCGCCTTTTTGCAGGGGCGTATCGATGGCATTGCCGGAGAATCGACCGCCCGTGCCATCCGCAATTTCGAAGTCTTCTACAATTATCAGGTCACCGGCCGCGTCACACCTGAACTGCTTGACCTGCTGATTGAGCAAGGCGCGGCCATCGACTAGGTTCAGCTACCGAATCTGAACTGGACCTTGATGCCTGATGTCGCGTCTGCGATCTGACCTCTGGTGCTCTGCCTACGTGCGCCGGCAAAACAATCTTGGCCATATTTGCGTGGTCGTGCGGCGGGGAGACCCGGTCGCCGGACAGGTGTGGATCGAATTTGATCATCTGGATGGAACCGGCACACTATTGTCGCCTGCGCCGGGCATAGCTGCCAATCCCGACAGTGCAGACTGGCAATTTCAGGTGCTCATGGATGTAGCGCCGCTCGCCGACGTTGCGGCCAGACTGGCGCGAGAATCCGACTTCGATCCTGATTTCTGGCATCTGACGGTTGAAGCGCGGTCGGTTGATCCAGACCTGACGATCGTTCGGCCCTGACCGGCTCAACTCGCGCGGCGCAGACGCAACCGCTCCAGAGCCTCGACCGCCTGAGTGATGACCGGATCCTGCTCCTGCTTGCGAAAACCGTCCGGCGTCTGCTGCGCAGCGGCGGCCTCTGAGGTGCGCCGGCCCGACTGAGCGAAGGGGCTATATTGCGGCTTCTCGAGATCGAGCAGGTTGACTTCACCGCGCCAAGAACTCAGCAGGAACGCCATCGCATCCGCGCTGACGTTCTGAAATAGCTTGGCGTAGGCAGAAAGCGCCTCGGAACGGTTCTGCTCGTCGTGGCTCGTCGCGTGGATGAGAACCTTCAATCCCTCATGTCCGGAAAGGCCAAATGCCCGCAACACGACGAACAGGGCTGCGCCACTGACATCGTGCGCGATCTGACCGCAGCGAATTTCATCGAGCCCGGTGATCTGGGTCAGGAGGCGCGTCACTTCCGCGCGGCGATTCTGGGAAAAGAGTTTCATCAGCGCTGCGGTGAGTTCGTGCACGGCAACCGAAACCTGCTCGATCGTTTTCTTGATCGGGGCATCGGGCGTTTTGCGAAGCGCGAACGCGTTGATGACGCGAATGCGATCTTCCTCACGCAGGTCAAAGAACGCCGGAGCCAGAAGCGCCTTGTCGAAATCGTCGCGCGTCGCGAGCGTCCAGGCGACCTTGTGATCCATCTGCGCGGATCGAGCCAGCGCGTTGAGATAGGGGCCGCGCGGGTGGATGGCGCGATTGTCCGCCAGCGCACGATAGACCTTGCGGCTGTTCATCTGGAAGAGCTTGCTGAGCGCCACGTTGCCGAGATCCGAACGTCCTGCCAGCACGGCACACGCGTCAACATTCTGCGTGGAAATCAACCCGACCATCGTCTGTTCAGACAGGAAAGGCGTTTCCTCCAGATAGAGCGACAGATCGGGGCCGATATTCTCGATGACGACCTGTTCCAGCTTCGGCGACAGATAGTGGGAGCGTCCCAGTGTCGCAGCCGCCTTCATTCGTGCGGCCTGGTCGGCGCTCGGGAACAAGCGGATTGCCAATTCCTCGAACTGCTCGATCTCGATGGCGTGTGGTTTGCCACGCCGGGCAAAGGCATCGCAGGCCGCGATCAGAAGCGTATTGGCCCGATCCGTCCCGCCGGATTCGATCAGAAGCTGGAATGTTTCGTAGGGTTGAAAGCCGATCATCGACGACACGCAAATCAGGTTGAGGCGATGTCGGCACTATTTCTTCATATTCGTTAGCAGACTGTTAACCATAACCGCCAATAAACCAAAAAAGGATGACCTGGGCCGTCGTGACGCGGTTCTACAGCTGAAAAGGCTGCAACCCCCCAAAGGCGACAGTTCGGGTCGGTGCCCTCATGGGAAGGTGCCGTGGAGTGACGCAAATGGGCAAGCTCGTTCAGCTGAAGTGGCCCCAAAGGCCGACCCGGAACAAACTGGCCAGTGAGGTCCGTGCCGAGGACCTTGGCCAATTGCTGCTGTTTACCGGCATCCGCTATTCACGCCGCCCCAGCGATGATGGTGGCAGGCTTCCGCCCACCCAGGGCAATGGCGCGCTCAAAAAAGCAACGCGTGAATAGGGGTTTAACAGAGTGACGGGCCGCAGCATTTTGCTCCGCAATGCCGCCGTGCCTGCAATTCGCACCGCTATTTCCGTTTTGGGTCTGTCGATCGTATCCGCCTGTTCGACCGCCGGCGACTTTGGCCGGATCGAGGGCGATGTTGCCGCGCTCGCCTACCAGCCAGCGGACACAACGGCGGGCCTCGCGAGTTCGCTGGCCATTTCTGATGAAGAACGCGATTTCCAGTCGCGATTGCAGCGGTTCATGAACATGGATCAGGGCAGCGGCTGGTTTGCAGACGTCACGCGCAAGCTACGCATCTCGACAGGCAAGCAACCGACCGAACAGGATTATTTCATCTGGCTGCGCGACGACTATTCCGGTTCCATCGCCGGCGCCTATGGCCGCATCGGCAATGATGTGCAAACCGATCTGCTCACCTTGCCGGGATTGTTCACGTCAATCTGCGGGGTGGAACGCGTCGATCAGCAACGTCATATCGCTGCCGGCCAGATACCGACGACACCGCCGGAAACGCTTGCCGGACTCGAGGAACGCCGAATGCAGAACCAGCAGGACATTGCCGATTTCGGGCGCGTCCTGCATTTCCGCTACAATTCTTATTCCTACGCTCTGGAACAAATGCTGGTCGAGGCCCCGAGCGAAAGCGCTCGTTATGTCGACGCCAAACTCAGTGAACTTGCCGAATATCTCGGGCGTTCCGAGAACAACGCCTATTGCGATGCTCAGATTCGTGCCGAGGCGCCTCGATCGCGTTTTGCCGGCCCGATCGAGCAGGCAAGTGCTGGCCAGAATATGCCGGTAGCCCTTTAGCGGGCAATCCGCTCGAAGGGAATTGGGGCCCCATTTTCAGTCATGCCGCCGGGCGGGGTCACGGGCACTTCGGTGGTCCGCATGGGCGCGTTGGTGCAGGTCAAGCCCGCCAAAGCATCATGGTAGCGCTTTTCCAGTTCGGGAAGCGGCATTTGCAGCCGGACCACGACGTAAATGTCATCAAGGTTCGACTCAACGATGAGCAGACCCTCGGTGATTTCGAGCTCGCGCTGGGCCAATAGCCGCGTTTGCGGCGGGTTAAATACGCCCAGCTGCAACGACTGCCCGAGTCCGGAACGATTTGTCGTGCCGTAGACGGCGCGGTTGGTGCTGTCGAAGACCGCAACCGACCAGAACGTATCCGGCAGAATGCCGGACACCACCCCCGGGCCGGTTTCAAGACTGAGGCGGCAAACCGCCGTGATGAAGGTCGGATCGAGGCGGAACGGGTTTGGTGAGAAGCTGGACGGCACTTCGAGAACCTGAGGTTTGTTCAGCGCGTCGAGTTCGGAAATCCGCGTCCAGTTGTTTTCTTCGGATGCGAGCGGCAGGGCGAGCACCACGATCAGGTGAATGATCAAACCCAGAACGACGCCACCGATGATGAACAGAAGCGTGCGAATCATTGGCACGCCTCCCTCGTGATCTCCGGCATGATTGTGTCGGTTTTCCCCAGGCCCGCAAACTCGGCGGCGTCATAAAGGGTCAGAACAAGCGAAAAGGTATCGGCAGGCGCGATTTCGAGCCAGTTGCCGGGAGCCATGTGGGCACTGACGCGCACGATTGCGGAATTGTCGTCCTCGCGCACCAATTGCGTGCTGAGCAGATGCGTCGCACGGTCCGCAGGCGTGATGATTTCGCCGGCCGCATTGATCGCGTAAAGCGTCCAGAACGCGGCCTGTGGCGTCGAGCCGTCGAGCCGATAGGTGCAATTGCCCGAAAATGGTTCGCCTGCGCTGTCGGTATGCGCGGTGAAGGCAATGCCTTCGGCGACATTCAGCACAAGCTCGGGCGTGCGGGCCAGATAGGCGCGGGTATAGGGGTCCGGGGTCGGCGTGCCGGCGGATGGCCAAGTCACCCAGGGACCGACCTGCCGGGCGCCGACGATCACGCCCCGGTCGAGCGCATAATAGGACAGGCCGAAGCCAACCCCGACCGCAACGAGAATCGCCAGCAGCAGATTGATCAGATCTCTCAAGGGCTATTGCACCGCTGGCTCGGTGGTCTGGGAGAGGGAGGCCGAGACGATATTGGCTCCGCCCACGCTGCGGGCCTGATCGAAGAGCAGGGACAGATCAAGGAGTTTTTGCGCGGCCTGCGGCGCCAGCGTTGGCGGGCGTTCCTGACCCGCGGTGCCGTCGTCCGCAACAACGATCGCGTCGAATGGTCTTGGCGTGAAGTCCACGCCGAAAAGCGGTTTGACCTCGATATTGGTGTGCGCGATTTCCATGAACTTCTGCCAGATCGTCGCCGGCAGGGACCCGCCGGTTACGCGGTTGGTGCGGTGATAATCGTCGTTGCCCATCCAAACCGCCGCAACGTAATTGCCGGTATAGCCGACGAACCACGCATCGCGATAGTCCGATGTGGTGCCAGTCTTGCCCGCGGCAGGAACGCCTTCCACCTGCGCCCGGCGGCCCGTTCCGCTCTCAACCACGTTGCGCAGGATGGAATTGATGTAGCCCGCGACCTTGTCCTCCAAGAGCCGCTCGGGAGCCACGTCGCGATCGTGCTCATAAACGACATCGCCGCGCAGGGTCGTGATCCGTGTGATCCCAAAGGCGGTCGCCTGCATGCCGCCATTTGCGAACACGGCATATGACGACGCCATGTCGAGCGGCGAAACGGATGCCACGCCGAGGGGAAGCGAGCGCGTGATCGGGAAATCATTGCGGATGCCGAGGCGATGCGCCATCTCGGCAATCGGTTCGCGCCCCGTCTTGATCGAGAGCTTGACCGGGATCGTATTGATCGATCGCGTCAGCGCGTTCCTCAGCGTGACCGTTCCGCTATAGGAATAGGCGTAATTGTGCGGGCACCAATTGCCGATACAGACCGGACCATCAACGATGGTGGTTTGCGGCGTGTAGCCAAGCTGCTCAAACGCCGTTGCATAGACGAAGGGCTTGAACGATGAGCCCGGCTGCCGGTTTGGCGTGATCGCGCGGTTGAACTGGCTTTTGCCGTAATCCACACCGCCCACCATGGCCCTCACGGCGCCATCCAGATCTGTGGCGACCAGCGCCGCCTGTTCGACATTGAACGTCCGGCCCGATTCCCGGATGACCGAGGTCACGGCCTGTTCGGCATAATCCTGTAATTGCGGATCGATCGTGGTGCGCACGACGAAGCCGATATCGTTGGTTCCGGCAACAAGCTTTTTGGTTTCCTCAAAGGCCCAGTCGAGGAAGTAGTTGGGGCTTTCGAGCTCGTCCGTATGATCGACGGGAACCGCCGGGTGCCGGCGGGCCGCGGTGACCTGGCCCTCTGTGTAGAAACCGGCATCGACCATGCGGTTGAGCACCACGTTGGCGCGGCCACGCGCCGCCGCCAGATCGATATGCGGGGCGTATTTGGTCGGCGCCTTGAACAGACCTGCCAGCATGGCGGCCTCGGCCATGTCGATATCGCGGACCGACTTGCCGAAATAATATTCGGACGCTGCTGCGACACCGAAATTGCCGCCGCCCATATAGGCGCGATCAAAATAGAGCTTGAGGATCTGGTCCTTTGTGTAGTGCGTTTCGAGCCACACCGCGAGGAACGCTTCATTGATCTTGCGTTCGAGCGTCCGCTCGGAACTCAGAAACAGGTTCTTGGCCAATTGCTGCGTGATCGACGAACCGCCCTGCAGGCCAGAATCGCCCTGGGCGTTGGAGAGGAGCGCGCGCAACGTGCCCGCGACGTCGATGCCGAAATGCTCGTAGAAGTGCTGATCTTCGGTTGCGATCGCCGCCTTGATCAAAAAGTCTGGTAAGTCCTTGAGCTCATAGGAATTGTCGGCACGAATGCCGCGGCGCCCGATTTCGTTGCCATATCGATCCAGAAAGGTGACGGCATAATCCTCAACCGGGTTGAACTCGCCGCTGGCCGTGACATCGAACGCGGACTGGGCCAGCGCCACCATGACAACCATGCCGATGGCGAGAAACGTCAGGCCGTCAGAGATGATTTCGGTGAAAAAGCGCTTGATGCCCTGAACATGGAAGCGCTGGAAGAAGTCCTCGATCCGCTGATAGCCGCGGCCGACCGACTGGAAAAAGTCGTAAAGCGACGAGTCAATCAGGGCGTCAGCCTGGAGCAGACTGTTTCCCTTCTTGCGCTTCTTTCTGGTGAAAAATGGGTCTTGCACGCTCAACCCCTAACCGTCGCGCCCAACCTTTTGACGTTGCAGAAACAAAAAGCAAGTGTTTTACCCCAGCATAGTTGACTTTGCGGCAAATGGATGTCGCCAGGGACCGGACAGACGATGGCCCCCTTCTGGGAAACCAAGACGCTGGAAGAAATGACCCCCGAGGAATGGGAGTCGCTCTGCGACGGCTGCGGCCGTTGCTGCCTGCTCAAGCTCGAGGATGAGGACACCGGCGAGACGTTCAACTCCAACGTCCGCTGCCAATTGCTCAACGGCCATACCTGCAGATGCTCGAACTATGCCCATCGTCACGAACTGGTGCCCGATTGCGTTCGGCTTGATCCCGAAGCAGTGCGCACGCTTGGCTGGATACCAACGACCTGCGCTTATCGCAGGCTCGCCGAGGGCAGGGGACTGGCCTGGTGGCATCCGCTGGTTTCGGGCGATCCTCAGACCGTCATAGATGCTGGCATCTCGGTACGCAGCCGCACGGTTCCCGAGTCCGAAGTGAAGCCGGGCGAATGGGAGGACCATATTGCCGAATGGCCCTCCTTCGATCCGGACCTCTGATTTTTCAAAAACTTATCCCCGCGTCACGGCAGCGGTGTAGTTTTGTGGCATGGTCGAAGAATTGCGGCCAACGCCGACCGACCTCCAAATTGATCCCCAAAAATGGCGACAAAACAAACCGGCCCGAACCGGCGGCGGCTGATCCTTCGGCTGGAAACGCTTCTGGAAAAGCAGGTGGCTGAAATGGAACGCGGAACACTGGATCAGGGACCGGACAAGGAAATTGCCTTGCTCGGAACACTGGCCCGCACGCTCGAAAAGCTCATCGAACTCGACGAAAAACAAAAGCCAGCCAAGGCCAACAAGACGTCGGGCACGGAAATGACCGAGCTTCGCAAGAAACTCGCTGACCGGATAAGGGTGCTCGAAAGCAGTAGAGCTTGAGCGATGACCCGATCGACCGGCTGGTCTCAAACCTGAGCGATGCCGAAGTTCTCGCTCTGGTTTGCGACTGGCACACCTGGGCCCGGCCTGAACAATTGCCGCCCCAAGGCAATTGGCTGACCTGGCTGCTGCTCGGCGGACGTGGTTCGGGCAAGACGCGGGCTGGCGCCGAATGGGCGCACGAGTTGGCCTGGTCCGAGCCGCCCGTTGCGCCGATTGCGCTGGTCGCCGAAACGCTGAGCCAAGCGCAAAGCGTGATGGTTGAAGGCGTGTCGGGCATTCTGAACACCGGACATCCGGACCGGCGGCCAAGATTTGACGTCGGACGAAATGCCCTGATCTGGCCGAACGGCGCAACGGCAAAATTGATGTCGGCGAGCCAGCCGGAGAGCTTTCGAGGCCCCCAATTTGCCGCCGCCTGGTGCGATGAACTGGCCAAGTGGCCGCACGCGGAGGCGGCATGGGACATGCTGCAGTTTGGTCTAAGGCTGGGCGAGCGGCCGCGCCAATTGGTGACGACGACGCCAAAGCCGACCCGCCTGCTCAAAGGGCTGATCGCAGATCCGCGCACCGTGACGGTGACCATGCGGACTTCGGACAATGCGCAGAACCTGGCGCCGACATTTCTCGACGAGGTGGTCGGGCGCTATCACGGTACTTTGCTAGGACGTCAGGAGCTGGATGGCGAACTGATCGAGGCGCGCGAAGGTGCGCTTTGGACCTGGGAGACGA
>JACKJG010000004.1 GCA_020638065.1 Hyphomicrobiaceae bacterium
CGCGACGTCGGCGCGTAGAGGCCGACAGGCTGATAACCCCAGGAAGGATCGAACGGGTGCTCGGAAATCGGAAGCAGTTCGAGGTGGGTGAACCCCATATCCTTGGCATAAGGCACCAATTGTTCGGCCAATTGGTCATAGCTGAGAAACGTTCCGTCCGGCCGCCTGCGCCACGAACCCAGGTGCACCTCATAGATGCTCATCGGCTTGCGCCGCCAGTCGGCCTGACTGCGCTTTGCCATATAGGCCTCATCCGTCCATTCGAACGGATCGGGATTGGGCACGATCGAAGCAGTCTTTGGCCGCATTTCGGCCTGCTGACCCATCGGATCTGATTTCAAAGGCAGAAGCGTGCCCTGCGCCCCGATGATCTCGAATTTGTAGATTTCGTATTTGTCGAGACCGGGAACAAAGATCTCCCAGATGCCGGTGTCCATGCGCTTGCGCATTGCGTGCCGGCGTCCGTCCCAGTCGTTGAACGGGCCGACGACGCTGACGCGGCGGGCATTGGGTGCCCAGACGGCGAAGTGCACGCCGTCAACACCCTCGAACTGCATCACATGTGAGCCGAGTTTGTCGAAAAGCCGGAGGTGCGAACCTTCCCCCATGTAATAGTCGTCCATGGGGCCAAGCACCGGACCGAAGCTGTAGGGGTCGTAATAAACCCAGTCTCCACCTGAGTTGCGCGCCCGATAAGCTTGCGGCCCCTGGGTGCCCGCCGGCAGCAAACCTTCGAAAATGCCGGTATCGGAAATGCGCTTCATCTCGGCGAGCACATTGCCGTCGGCGTCGATCGCATCGACGAACTCGGCATGCACCAGAAATAGTCTGGCCGCGACGCCTTCTGCCTTCTCGTGCAGACCCAAAACGGAAAACGGATTGTCGTGAGCACCCGCTTCGAGCGCTTTCAGGTCCTCACTCCCCAGTTGCCACCCCGCCAATCGAGACTACTCCTTTTGCTTCGGGCGAACCCGCGCCCTCACGTCGATTTTGCGTCCCAAATGTCCCGTGCATATTCGCGAATGGTACGGTCCGACGAAAACCAGCCCATGTTGGCCGTGTTCATGATCGCCATTTCTGCCCACTTCGCCTGATCTCTCCAAAGCTTATCGATCTTTCGCTGGCTCTGCCAATAAGCCGTGAAATCGCGCGCAACCATGAACCAGTCGTGATCCTGAATTCCGGTCATAAGGTCGTTGTAGCGTTGCGGGTCGTCCGAGCAGAAGGCCCCACTGCGAATAGCGTTAATCGCATCCTTGAGATCGCGATTCTCGTTGATCACATTCATCGGCGGGCGCTGGTGCCGGCGCGTCTCGGCCACCTCTTCGGCGGTCAGCCCGAAAATCTCGATATTGTCCGCCCCGACATGTTCAAGCATTTCCACATTGGCACCGTCGAGGGTTCCAATCGTGAGGGCCCCGTTCAAGCCCAGTTTCATGTTGCCGGTGCCTGACGCTTCCATGCCCGCCGTCGAAATCTGCTCGGACAAGTCCGCCGCCGGCATGATCGCCTCGGCCAGTGACACATTGTAATTGGGCAGGAACACCACCTTGAGCAAACCTCGCACTGCCGGGTCGTTGTTGACCACTTTGGCGACGTCATTGATCAGCTTGATGATCAGCTTCGCGTTCCAGTAACTGGGTGCGGCTTTGCCCGCGAAAATCTTGACGCGCGGAACCCAATCCCGTTCCGGATGGGCGCGGATCGCGTCGTAAACCGCAACCGTTTCGATGATGTTGAGCAATTGCCGCTTGTATTCGTGGAAACGCTTGACGTGCACGTCGAACATTGCTTCCGGCGAAACGTTGATGCCCACCCGCTCCTTGATCAGCGCGGTCAGGTCCATCTTGTTGTCCAGCTTGACCTGCATGAACTGCCGCTGGAAATCGGGGTCCTTGGCATGCGGTGCCAGGTCCACGAGCTTTTCGGCATCGTCCAGAAACGCATCTCCGATGCGCGAGTGGATGAGCCGGGTGAGCCGCGGATTGCATTGCTTCAGCCATCGCCGCGGCGTGATGCCATTGGTCTTGGCATTGATCCGGTCCGGATAGATTTCGTGCAGGTTCTTGAAAACCGAGACCTTCATCAATTCGCCGTGCAATTGCGACACGCCATTGATGGAATGCGATCCCACGAAGGCCAGCGACCCCATGCGCACCCGGCGACCTGACACCTCGTCGATCAGCGAAATATCGCCGAGATGCATGTCGTTGACTTTGAGTTTCTTGCGGGCCTCAGACAGCATCTGTGCATTGATCGCGTAGACGATCTGCATATGCCGCGGCAAAAGCCTCTCGAGCATCGAAACCGGCCAGGTCTCCAGCGCTTCAGGCAGAAGTGTGTGGTTGGTGTAGCTCATGGTCGCCACGGTCAACTTCCACGCCTTTTCCCACTTCATGCCATGCTCATCGACCAGAAGCCGCATCAATTCGGCGACGGAGATGGCCGGATGGGTGTCGTTGAGCTGGATCGCCACCTTGTCGGGCAGATTGTCGAGCGTTTTGAACTGTTGCAGGTGCCGCCTCAAAACGTCCTGCAGCGAGGCTGACGAAAAGAAAAACTCCTGACGCAGCCGCAATTCCTGCCCGGCTTCGGTCGCATCGGCCGGGTAAAGGACCCGCGTCAGTGCTTCGGCCTTGGAACTTTCCTCGAGCGCCCCGATATGATCGCCTTCGTTGAATCGGTCGAGAAGGATGGGATCGATCGGCTGCGCGCTCCAAAGCCTCAATGTATTGACCCGCGAAGCCCGCCAGCCAACAATCGGCGTATCGAAGGCCACGGCATGAACGTGATCTGCCGGCTCCCAAATATGGCTCAGCGTTCCGTCCTCGTGTTCGGTCGTCACAACCGTGCCGCCAAAACCGATCTCATAGGTGCTTTCCCGGCGCTCAAACTCCCAGGGATTGCCGTGCGCCAGCCAATCCTCCGGCAGTTCGACCTGCCAGCCATCTGAAATCTCCTGACGGAAAAGCCCATGCACGTAGCGGATGCCATAGCCATAAGCGGGCACCTGAACGCTGGCCATGGATTCCATGAAGCAGGCCGCCAAACGGCCAAGGCCGCCATTGCCGAGCGCTGCATCCGGCTCGAGTTCCACCAGATCGTGCAGGTCGACGTTGAACTGCTTGAGGGCGGCGCGCATTGAATCGACCATTTCCATGTTGCACATCGCATCGCGCAGCAACCGGCCGATCAGAAATTCAAGCGAGAGGTAGTAAACCCGCTTGTCTCCAGTCGCCCAGGTCTGGCGGGTCGACTCCATCCATTTGTCGACCACCCAGTCCCTGAGTGCAAGAATCGTCGCCTTCAGCCAATCATGACGGCGCGCAACGATCGGGTCCTTGCCCACCGCATAGGTGAGCTTTCTGAGAACGACTTCAGCAAAAGCCTCTGGTGAATTTGGACGAGGGTCTGGAGCAGGCGCAGACGTGACGAGAGGCTCTTGCGACATGGCGCAATCCTTGAATTGTTATCGTTTCCCCTCTGCCTAAATATTCACCACTCGCGCGCCAAATTGCAAGCGAATAAACCCCGAACTGCAACGGCCGCGCCGCGCATGGCACACCACGTCAGCGCTCCGGGGCCTCGTACCGGGCGACGTATTGCTCCCCTCCCATGGCTGCAACCATCGGAGACAATGCCTCCAGATAGGGGCGCCAACGCGCAACTGATCGCGCGTAAAGCGGCTGCCGGACCTGCCACTGGCTGGCGGTCAACACGTTTCGTGCGTCTTTTTCGGGATCGAGATAGGCAGGGTCGAAATCAAGACCGACATGGCTGAACAAGGCCTTGCCGGTTTCTTCGGGGTTTTCGATCAGGTCTTCATACCGCAATTCGAAAACGCCGATGCCCGGAACAGACGACCACAAGTCAACGCTTTCCCAGACATTGGCGATATGTTCCCCGATCAACGACAGATCATTGGAATAGCCGTTGCCCGCGTAGAACCGGGTGAAATAGTTGGAAAGCCCGACGGCCAGTGGGTGCCGGCGCACATGCACGATCCGGGCACCGGGAAACAGCAGAGCAATCAGGCCGATCCGGTCCGTATTGTGTGGCAGCTTGTCGGTGAAGAGGCTTTCCTCCTTCTGCATGCGCCGCGTGTAGAATTGGCGGATGCCGTTGGCGAGCTTGTCGAGAACCGGCCGTTCTGCGTCCGCGAGCATCAAATCCGCCTCTTCGGCTGACCGGCCGAGATATTTGAGCAATTGCTGCTCGGCCCGCAGCACGAGACTGTCCTCCCCGCCTGCAAAAACCGCCTTGTGTCGTGCCAGCACGGATTCGACCAGGGTCGTTCCCGATCGCGGCATGCCAAGCACGAAAATCGGCTGCGGCGTCCCGCTCTCGGCATCTGGAATGCGAAGACCGCCCGCCTCCACCAGCTTTCTGAGATTCGCCAACCGCTTCCGTTCTGCGGCCATGTCGTAGGGACGTTTGCCAAGCCTGTTGGCTTCATGCGCATGTTTCATCGCCTTGTCGGGCTCGCCCAGGTCGTCGAACACCTTGACGAGACCGAAATGCGCAAACTCGCGCAGTTCATTCGGCAACCCGCCCGTTTCCAGAAGCGTTTCGAAATGCTGCGCAGTCGCATCGAATGCCGTGTTGCGCTGGTTCTGGACAAGGCTGAAAAACGCCTGCGCATCATCCGGTTTGAGCCTGATCGCCTCCCGAAAGGCCGCGCGGGCCTCTTCAAGAGCGCCGGTCGACGCCAGAATGGTCGCAAGATTGTGCTGCAGGTTGGCCGCTTCCGGCGCCACGGCAATGGCCCGGCGCATATCCTGCAAGGCAAGATTGACATCACCCCCCATCGACCAGACGCTCATCGCGCGGCAGCTCAGAACCTCTGGATGTCCCGGATGGGCCTGCAACAATCGCGTTGCGAGATTTGCCGCCTCCCGATAGCGTCCGGCGCCAACCAGCGCCCAAGCATCATTCAGAGTCAGCGCCAAATCGGCCTCCGCGTCATCCGCCGGCAGGAAACAGGCATCGTGCCTCTATTCGCCTGTGATGCGACCCGCAGCACGTCCCGCTTCGAAATCCTTTTCGATCCAGTCCATGCCACCGAACCCTTCGATCATCTTCCCGATATAGGGTTCATAGGGTTTCCACTTGGCCCTCGAGCTTGAATAGATCGGCTGCCGTACCTGCCACTTGCTGGCCGTCATGACCGTCGACCGGTCCGACTTCTCAGGGTTGAGACAGGCCGGGTTCCATTTCAGCCCGAGAAACTTCAGCAGCCGCCGCACCTGCGGTTCAAAATCTTCGATCAGGTTCTCATAGCTCACATCAAGAAACGGGTTCGCGATCAGACCACGCGACAATTCCA
This sequence comes from Hyphomicrobiaceae bacterium, assembly GCA_020638065.1. Taxonomy (GTDB): domain Bacteria; phylum Pseudomonadota; class Alphaproteobacteria; order Rhizobiales; family Devosiaceae; genus JACKJF01. Next base: position 5,327 of record JACKJG010000004.1, read on the forward strand.
CGTCCTGTTGCATGTGCCGGTAATAATGTCCGATCCATTCCTGACGGAACGAGAAATCGAGACCTTTGGTGAAACGCTTGAAATAGCAGGACAACCCGACATCGAGAGGATGCCGGTGCATATGAATGATGTGGGCCGTGGGATAAAGCCGCGAGATCAGCGGCAGCATGAACGCGTTCATCGGCATCTTGTCGGTGAACCTCTGACGCAAAGGGCCACCCTTTTGCCGCTCCACCACCTTGCGGATTCGCTGTACCTGTTTTGCAAGCTGTTCCTTGCTCACATGACGAAGCATAGTGTGGGCGCCCGAATCCCTGTTGCCGCTGGCGACCATCATCATGCCAAGTTCCATTTCGGCTTCGGGAATGGTCGGCATTTCACCGGCCGCAAAAACATCCGGATGGCGTGACAGGATCGTTTCGACCAGAGTCGTGCCGGAACGCGGCATTCCAATGATGAAGATGGGGGGATTGGCCCGCTTGCCGCTATCGGCACAGCCCTCAAACCCCAGTTCGGCGAGCCGCCTCAGATCCCTCGACCGCATCTCCACTTCTTTGGGCCGGTATTCGAGATCGGACAGCGAATTGGCAACGTCCGCGAGTTCGATGGCAATCTCGGGCTGTTTGAGGTCGTCATAGACCTTGCTCAGCGCGAATGCCGCGATTTCCTTTTGCGCGTTTGCATATTCTCCGCGCTTGAATCGTTCGTAAAAGGTACGCACCAACGGCGTTTCTTCGGTGAACTTGCCGGTATCGACATAGTCCAGCAAAACGCTGGTATTCTCCGGCTGCAGGGTCAGCGCCTGTTCAAAAACGCTCCTTGCCTCTTCGTTTTCACCGATGGAAGACAGCATGGCACCCAGATAGTCGAGAATCCGGCTTGATTTGGGAGCGAAGGTAAGGGCCCGGCGTGTCTCGGCGATACAGACAAGCGGATCGCGATTGAGGTACCAGTTCGAGTAGGCGCGGATGGCAATCGCGCCGGGATTGTTCGGTTCAACGCGCAAAATCTGCTCGCACATTTTCACCGCTTCGTCGAACCGCTGGTTGCGGACCAGATCGAGCGCGTGGTTTACGCCCACAATTTCCTTTTTATTTAGCAGGGTTGCTGACGGAAGCTGCGCCATGCTTTTCATTCGCTCCTTTGCGTGATGCACGCAAAAATGTCAGATCGCCGGGCTCACTCGCTGGCAATTCGCCCCGCCGCGCGCCCGGCCTCGAAATCCTTCTCGATCCAGTCCAGTCCACCAAAACCTTCGATCATGTCGCCAATATAGGGCTCATAGCGCTTCCAGCGTGCTTTGGATGTTGAATATACCGGCTGCCGAACCTGCCATTTGCTGGCTGTCATAACGGTCGACCGGTCCGTTTTTTCCGGATTGAGACAGGCCGGATTCCACTTGAGACCGGCGAACTTCAAGATGCGGCGCACCTGCGGCTCGAAGTCCTCGATCAAAGTCTCATAGCTCACGTCGAGCACCGGATTGGGGATGAACTGCCGCGATAGCTCCACATGTTCAACCATGCGTCGATAATAGTGCCCGGCTGTTTCCTGATGGAATGCGAATTCCAGCCCCTTGGTGAACCGCTTGAAATAGCACGACAATGCAATGTCGAGCGGATGCCGGCGCATATAGATAATGGGCGCCGTTGGAAACAGGCGGGAAATGAGCGGCAGCTTGATCGCGTTCATCGGCATCTTGTCTGTAAACCTGTGCCGCAATGTGCGCCCGGCCCGTTCTTCGACAAACCGGCGGATTTCCTGCGCACGCTTCGCATAGACGGCCTTGGGAACGCTCAGAAGCATCGTATGCGGCCCCAGATCGCGCCGTCCTTGCCTCTTGATATGGGCATCGAGCATCTGCTCGACATGCGAAACCACCAAAAGCTCGCCCGCCGCGTGGATTTCGGGATGCCGCGACAATATGGTTTCGACCAATGTCGTGCCCGAACGTGGCATGCCCACGATGAAAATCGGTGGATTGACGCGTTTGCCACTGTCTTCGGCATGCTCGAAGCCGACCTTGGCCAAGCGCTGCAAATCTCTGGCGCGGTCATCGAAGATTTTCGGGTCGTACGGCCGGTTGGAAAGCGCGTTGGCGACGTCGGCAACCTCAATCGCGCGTTGTGGCATTTTGAGGTCGTCATAGACTTTCGCCAAGGCAAATCCGACCATTTCCCGGTGCGCAGGATGATAGTTATCTGACTTGAACCGTTCGTAGAAGGATTTGACGAGTGGCGTTTCCTCGGTGAATTTTCGGGTATCGACATAGTTGAACAGCGCCGAACTGTTCTCCGGGTCAAGCCGGAGCGCTTCCTCGAACAGACGCCGGGATTCATCCTGCTCGCCGGTGGAAGACAGGATATTGGCCAGATAATTGTGAGCCATCGACGAATTCGGCGCCATCGCCACCGCGCGCCGTGCCTCGGCGACACATTCCTGAGCATCTTGGTTCATTTGCCACTTGGCCATTGCGCGCAAGGCAACAGCCGACGCGTTCTGCGGCATCACCTTGAGGATCTGATCGCACATTTCCAGGGCAGCACCGAACCTCGCATTTGCCATCAGAACATTGACCTGATCGATGCTCGCCGTTTCAGGCCGGTTCAACAGATTGGCAGAGGGAAGTTGTGCCATGATAGTCGCCTGCTCTTGTTCAATTCATGCAATTCGGACATAGCTTTTTTGTCCGCCGATGGGTTATCCCCTCATATGACGCCTGTCACGCCGTTGTCCAACCCCCGAAAGCCAAATTGATATGACCACCCCACGCCCCATCATCATCGACACCGATCCCGGACAGGATGATGCGGTCGCAATTCTCCTGGCGCTGGCATCGCCGGAACTCGACGTCAAAGGCATCGTGACGGTTGCGGGCAATGTTGGGCTTGAACAGAATTCGATCAACGCCCGCAAGATCACCGAACTGGCCGGACGCACACATGTGCCCGTTCATGCCGGCAATGCAGCCCCGCTGAAGCGCGAACTGGTTACGGCAGAACACGTCCACGGCAAAACCGGCCTCGACGGCTCGAACCTTCCCGAACCGCAAACATCTCTCGCCTCGCGCGACGGCGTCACCTTTCTCATCGAGACGATCCTGCAAAGCCCCGAACCCATAACTCTTTGCGCGCTTGGTCCGCTCACCAACATCGCCGACGCCATTTCCCGCGCGCCGGAAATCCTGCCCTATATCCGCCAGCTGGTCCTCATGGGCGGCGCCTATTTCGAGGTCGGCAACATCACCCCGGCGGCAGAATTCAATATCTATGTCGATCCAGAGGCCGCCGACATCGTCTTTCATTCCGGCCTCGATATCGTGGTTCTGCCGCTCGACGTCACCCACCAGGCGCTCGCCACCCTTCCCCGCCTCGAAGCCATAGAAGCGATCGGTAACCGGTCGGGCGACACTGTCGCCGGCATGCTGCATTTCTCGGAACGTTTCGATATTGAAAAGTACGGCTGGCAGGGCGCACCACTGCACGACCCGACGGTCATCGCCTATCTGCTGAAGCCGGACCTGTTTAACGGCCGCAAGATCAACATCGAAATCGAAACCCAATCCGATCTCACACGCGGCATGACGGTCGCCGATTATTGGCAGATCACCAGCCGCGACAAGAACGCCCTCTACTTGCGCGATATTGACGCCGCAGGTTTCTTCGCTCTTCTGACGGAACGGTTGAAGCTGCTGCCGTGATCAGGGCCGCTCGCCCGTCGATTCCTGGCAGGTTTGGCGGCAGTCGCGGATTGAATGTCGGTCTGGCAGGACGCGAAACTGCAACCATTCCCCTTTGGGAGTCAGATGTTGGCCCAACCACCATCGATCACATGGGCAACGCCAGTCGTGTAGCCGCTCTCGTCTGAAGCCAGGTACACGACCAGCGCAGCGATCTCTTCCGCCTTTCCGATCCGGCCGATGGGCTGGCGCGCAATGAAGGCCGCCCTCGCAGCTTCATAATCTCCGGTATCCCGCAACCGCTGTTCCAACGATGGGCTTTCCACGGTTCCCGGGCAAATCGCATTGCACCGAATACCCTTGGACACGAAATCGGCCGCGATGGATTTGGTGATGCCGATCACCGCCGCTTTGGTGGCCCCGTAGACGAAGCGATTTGGCGCAGCGATGACCGAAGAGGCCACAGAAGACATGTTGATGATCGAGCCCCCGCCCGCCGCAATCATGCCCGGCAGAAAGGTCCGGCACATCCGGTACATGGCGGTCACGTTGATCTCGTTGGAGAAACGCCACTGGTCCTCGTCACAATCGAGAATGGTGCCATTGGCAACGAACCCGGCACAATTGAACAATACGTCAGGCGTGCCGACCCTTTCGGCCACTGCTTTGATGGAAGAAGGATCCGTGACATCGAGCCGGATGGTCCTGAGGCCCGCCGCCGCAAGCTCTTCCAAAGCCTGCTCGTTCACATCGCTGGCCCAGACCGTCGCACCTTCCGCGGCAAGAGCCAGCGCGGACGCCCTGCCAATGCCCTGCCCGGCCGCTGTCACCAGACAGATTTTGCCTTCTACCCGTTTCATGTCTTCTCCATCTTCTCAAATCCACGCCGGCAGGCATTTCGGCCCGTTCGGCTCCCGCCTCCGACGGGATCTTCCGCCACAAGCCGCCTGACATTCGGATGTCGGCCCACGACCAATCAAGCTCTGTCTCCCACCAGACAGAGCCAAAATCCAGCCATTCTTTGGGCAGGAACCAATCGATGGTTCGCGCACAAGGCCAGCATCACTCGTGGGTGGCGATTCCAATCGCCGTCAAAACGTCCGTGGCACAAATCTACTGCGAATTGGCCGAATAGCAGCGAACAGATCGCTTCCGCGAAGCGCACCGATCAAATCAAAGCAGGTGTTCTCGCCACACCTGATCGAATTACGTCGAAAATCTCTGGGCCAGACAAGGGTCAGGTTTTGAATTTGCGGGAAAATGCAAACCCAGAATTTTGGGAACCGAATGCCTCTGGAAACGTGTTTCGGGAATGGAGAATGCTGCAAAACTGGGCAACCCAAGACCCCGCGTCTCATCCGTTTTTGCGGTGAACCCGGAGGATCGTGTGCGGCCCAACATGGCAGCGCCCATTTTTTGGTGGCAAGCTCGCCTTGGGGCGAGTTCGCCGGCCGGCGAAAGCAACACCGGCCCTCGTTGCCGGAATTCCCCGGCTGCGCCAAAAAATCCGGAACGCGATAGGGCTCAGGCCCCGCGCTGAACGAAAGGTGACCCCACCCGATCAGCCAGGAAGTGAAGTCGGGCGAAAGAGATCGCATACTCCGCTTCGGTTGCGAGATGCTCAGTGAAGCAGGACATGTTCGGATCGAGCTTGGCCGCCCGCTCCAGCAGGGCCGTATGGTCGACGACACCGTCTCCGATCTGCACTTCGTCGAACTTGAGAAGCATGTGCTTCCAGTCCCAAAGCAGATCCTTGATATGGATGCCGCCAATATAGGTCTCGAGCAGGTCGAAGGCTTCGTGCACCAGCTCGGTCGTGTGATAGTATCGTTGCTGGCTGATCATGTTGACCAGATCGAGATGAACACCGACGGATGGGTGATCAACCCAATCGAGGAACGCACGGATGTCGGCTGGCTGGTAAAAAAACGAGGTCGTCCAGGGTTCGATCAAAAGGCGCGTCGTTTCGAGTTCCAGCCCGTCGACGGCACGCAGCAATATGTCCCGGAATTCGGCCCGGCATTCGTCGGTGAACATGTAGGGATGCGGTGCGGCGAGATGATCTTCTTCGCCGACGGTTCCAACCAGAATGACCACCGAGTCGGCCCCCATCAGGTCGGCCTTCTTCAGCCCGCGGCGCAGCTGCTCGATGCGCTGGGCACGAATCTCGGGATCACGATTCATGAGATTTGGCCGGTGCAGTGCCTCGGCGATTGTCAGACCAAGACCGCGCGCATGTTCTCCATAGGCGATGGCTTCGTCATCAGCCATGTCGGCGAACTGCATGGGGGCGACAAGTGTTGAAAGCCCGAACGTATCGAACGTGTCAATGAGGGCATCAAGCCCTGCGATATCGGCAGGGCGGTACATGAGGCCACCGAGCCTCACGCGGTCACGTCCTCGTCGCCGGGAACGCAAGCATGGCTACGAGCCCATTTTGCCAGCGACCCGACGGAATGGTCGTCGACCGGCCTGGTCCATGTGGCGCCGCAGCGGCTGCACGTCGCATCAAAGGGGTTCATCGCGTCGTCAACTTCGCCAACGACGATGGTCGGGGAAAACGCGTCAGGCATCGGCGTAATCGGTGCCTTGGACGTGTACATCGTTGGCGTGATCGAGATGAGCCGCAACGGCTTGCCTCCGATTGCCCGGAACGAGTGGCCAGTGCCAGGATAGATCGCAACAAGGCTGCCGGCCCCGACCGTTTCAACATCACCGTTCGAGAAGGTCATCTCGCCTTCCCCTTCGACAACAATGTACCATTCCTCCACATCGGTGCCGCTGGGTACATCGCGATGAATGTGCATGCCGATCGCGACGTCGTCGCTCGGGGGGAGCGTGGCGAAGGAAATGTGAGGCTTTCCCAGACCACGATTGAAAATGTTGCGGACCGATATGGGAACGTCAGATCCGTGGATACAACGCTCGGTGAATGGCAGATTGTCGAAGCCGTATCGCCGCCATCCACGCCCGTAATGATGATCGATCGGAGCGCGGTCGCGATCGCCAGAATTCGCGCTTTGTTCGGTTTTGGCGTTTGCGGGAAGAACGTCACTCATGTCCGGCGGCTTTCATCTAGTCGTTGTTCACTTGTCGCGGTCCGATCTTGGTGTAGATCCAGACTTCATGGCGCGCTTCCCATAACGGTGGGTTCGGCCGGCCGATCAGCCCGATATCCGGCCGCTGCCTCAGCGCCTCGAGTATTTTGCCGTCCTCACATTCGACCTCGTACACTGCTGCATAGCGGTAGGGAGGCGACTGATCGGGCCGCTGTTCGGATGCTAGTCGATAGCGCTGCGCGGCAACCCAACCCGGCGCACCCAACACGTCAGGGACATGAACCTGATCGTAGAACCTGTTGAACTCGGCTTCCTTTCCGGGCACCGGGTTCGTGAGAGCCACGAACATATGCTTGGCCATGACCTTGAACTTCCGTTGGTTGCGTCGGGTTGTTTGCTTTCGCTACGTGCTATTGCCGGTCGTAGAAGGTATCCATGTCGGCAAGAACATCATCGACAGTCTTCTGGCCCGTAAAGAGCCCCTGAAGGCTCTGCCCGAAATTGGTGTTCATGTCGGTGTTGGGCCAGATAGCGGTCGGGTCAGAAAGCACCTGACCGTTGTTGAAGTAGTCTGCGAGATCGGCATAAAGACCCGGAAGATCGCCTGCCGTTGCCTCTGCGGGCGAAATCACCTGGCTTGCCCGGGCGAATATTGTTGCCTGATCGCCGCTCGAGATGAAGTCGAGGAACATGTTGGCCGCTTCGGCATTGCCGGCGCCGGTCCAGACGGCCAATCCGCCGCTCGGCTGAACAACGACCCGCGTATCCTCGGCAACATCACCCGGAGGCGGGAAAAGCCCGATGTCGAGGTCAGGAGTCTGCTGCAAAACCTGTCCGTTCAGGATTCCCGAGGTAAACATCATGGCCGACTGACCGGTAGCGAACTGGGTGACCATCTCGGCCAGAGGAGAGCCGCTCGCGCCCGGCGAGAAGCAACCGCCCTTGATCATGTCGTCGAGACGTTGAATGGCGCGGCGCCATCCTTCGGTTCCAGCGAACGTAACCTCACCAGCCGCCCGTTTGGCCATCCAGTCCGGGTCGTCGGCAAGCACCGTGCTTCCGGCCAGGGTAGCCGTGTTGTTGGCGTTCACCACGGCGCTGCCGCCAGCCCATGCGATCGGGATGGTCCCTTCAGCCTTGATCTGTGCGCATACGCCGAGAAGCTCATCGAAAGTAGTCGGAATGGCGATGTTGTGCTCCGCAAAATACGCTTTGCTGTATGAGAGCAGGGCCAGCGGAGCGATGCCGAGATCACGCGCCCTGACCGCACCATCATACTCGTACATCGCCTTCGTCGGCTGGTACATCGACGGAATCCAGTCGGCGCCCGAAAGATCGGCGAGATAGCCGGCCTTGGCGAACGGTGTGACGCTGTAGGAGCGAGCCTGGCCGGCCAGCACAAACACAAGGTCGGTACCGCTGCCGCCGGCAAACTGGGTTGGAATGGTCGTGGCGTAGGCTTGCCCTGCCTCGTAATAGGTCGCCTCGATGTTGATGTCGGGGTGCGCGGCTTCGAACGCTTCGATCAGCTGATCGAACCCGGCCTGATAGCTCGAAAGAGCTGCCAGTTTGAGCGTGTCGGCCGCGGCCGGCTGCGCCATGGCCATGGACGCCAAGGCAAGCGGTGCCGCGAGCATCCAGACAGGCTTCAATCGCGCGGAATGAGACCCTGCCCAATTGCGAATGTTAAACATTGTGATTTTCCCTCCTGATTTCGTTGTTTGAACCGTTATTCTAAGCGTCGAGCACTCAGGCTGCCCGGTCTGCGACTGCACGGATCTTCAGCGGCGTTCCCGGCACCATGGTTTCAGTCCGGTGATCGCTTTCGTAGTCGGCCAGGAGCTCCCTTTCGAGCCGCAACTCGGCATCCTGGGCTGGACTAGGTTCTGCGCGCATGAGCAGCGACAGTCCTCCCTCTCTCGCCACAGCCAATTTATTGGCAAGTGGCTAAGCCAATATCGCATGGTCCAGTTCGGCTGTCAATGAACCCATGCGATTGATACTGAGGGGATTTTGGTGAGCCCCGACGTCCACATTTGGGACTCAAAGAGGGCATTGCCGGCTTGTCCGACATCACCGATCTGAGTGCCGTTTTACGATTGCGTGCACACCGTGTCGTTGCACCGAACACGGCAGATGGCTTCGTTTCGATGTCGAAGTCGGTCTCGCGGCTGTGGTCAGCCATTCAGGGACGATCCCATCAGCGAGTAAACCCATGCTGCGGTGTCGGCTTTCAGGGCCGTTGTCTTGACAAAGCCGGGACTGGCGTTGCGCAGCCGCTCATGTACGTCCGCTGGATCGCCTTCAAATCCGTAAAGTGTAAGGAAGCGCCAGGGCGACATCTGTCCGGGGCGTTGGTCGGGATGTAGCTCGAAACGCTGCCCCCACAGGAACCCTTCGATGGCCATGATCTCATCGAAGTGATGCTTGTCGTACCATTCGTTGAACTCGGCCTCGCGTCCGGGTTCGGCATTGGTGAACACAACAAAAAGATGCGGCGCGCTATTCGCGAAAGCCACTTGGGATATCCCGTCGCCGGCCGACGTTGACGCCGGAACGCCTGGTTTTAGGCCGGTCACAGCACCGCCCTGCCACTTTCGAGATCGAAGAAGTGCAGGCGATCCAGCCCCACGCCAAGTTCGACGGTCGAACCTGGCTGAGGAACGATTGATGGATCAATTCTCGCGATCAGGGCGACTTCGTCGCCCTTTGATCCATCCTGCAGCATTGCCGGAGCGGCAGCGCTGACCTCCTCGGCGGCTTCCATAATCTCATCGGCGGAAACCGGCTTTGCCGAGATTGAAACGTGGAGGAGCCGTTCGGCCCCGAGCATTTCGCTTCGCTCCACGGTCGCCTTCAGCTTCGCGCTGTTGTCTGTTGGCGGGAGGGAAAGATGTTCAGGGCGAATCCCGATCACGATACTGCCCGACTCGTGCTCGAGCAGCGCCGGCCGCTGAGCCAGCGTCTTCGGCGGCAGAACCAGTTCCTGAGGTCCGATCCCCAGAACGAGATCATCTCCTCGCCGGCTCAGCTCCGCTGTCACGAAATTCATGCCCGGCGAACCGATGAAAGCGGCGACGAAAAGATTTGCTGGCTGGCCGTAGATGACCTCGGGGGAACCTTCCTGTTGAAGCACCCCTTTTCGCATGACCGCGATCCGCGTTCCCATGGTCATGGCTTCGACCTGATCGTGGGTCACATAGATCGTTGTAATGCCCAGTTCAGCTTGAATTCGCGAGATTTCCGAACGCATCTGAACGCGCAGCTTGGCGTCGAGATTGGACAGAGGCTCATCCATGAGAAACGCCTGCGGCTCGCGCACGATCGCACGCCCCATCGCCACCCGTTGGCGCTGGCCGCCAGAGAGGGTTCTGGGCTTGCGGTCCAGCATGTCGCTGATGCCCAGCACCGCTGCGGTCCGTTCGACCCTGTCCCGTCGTTCGGCCCGCGGAACTCCTTGGCTGAGCAGCGGAAAAGCGATGTTTTCAAACACCGACATATGGGGATAGAGCGCATAATTCTGAAAGACCATGGCGATGTCGCGCTTGCCCGGTTCGACATCGTTGATCAATTCGCCGCCAAGGTGAATTTCACCTTCGGAAATCTCCTCAAGTCCCGCAACCATCCGCAGCGCCGTCGTCTTGCCGCATCCGGACGGACCAACGAGCACCATGAAGTCGCCATCGGCAATGTCGAGATTCAGATCGATGACGGCGCGGTTGCCGTCGGGATATCGCTTGCCGACGTTTTTTAGGTGAATTGATGCCACTGACTACCCCCTGATTCCGCCGGAAAACCCTCGGATCATCTGCTTTTGTGCGATGAGGAAGAATACGAGAAGCGGTGCCAGGGCGATTACGACCGCCGCGAACACCAGATTCCATTGCGTGAGGTACTCACCGACGAATGAGTAGATGGCCACCGGAAGCGTCTCGCGGCCGCTGCCACCGAGGAAAATGAGCGACGCAAAGAAATCGTTCCATATGAACAGCCCGGTCAGGATCGCGACCGTGCCGGTAATCGGCCGGAGCAACGGGAAGACGACCTGCACATAGGTTCGCACCAGCCCGGCGCCATCCATTCGTGCTGCCTCCTCGTAATCCCGGGGAATCGTGCGCACGAACCCGGTATAAAGGAACACCGTCAACGGCGTCAGAATGCCGACCCAGAGAATGATCATGCCCAGATAGGTTCCGATCAGACCCAAACTGCGGAACAGCACGAAAAGCGGCAACACGGTCAACTGAAACGGCACGATAATGCCTATGACAAAGAGCGTATAAAGCGTCGCGCTCAGCTTTCCAGGCCGGCGGGCGATCGCATAGGCGCTGAGCGATCCGATAACGATAAGGGTCGCAACGGATCCAACCGTGATGATGACGGAGCTGATCATCGCGCTGGCCATGCCGCCGGAATTCCTGGCTTGCCAAGCGCGCGAGAAATTCTCGAAATGCAGGTCGGTCGGGAATGTCAACGGGCTGGTAAAGAGCTCCTGCGGCGGCTTGAGCGAAATCGAAACCAGCAGATAAAGCGGCAGGCAGAACGCTATCGCCAGAAGCAACAGCAGAACCTCCCAGATCAGCGTCTTGCGGCTATAGCGATCGCGCATCAGAGCCTCGTTTCCTGATATCGGAGAAGAGAGACCTGCGCGATCGAGAGGATCGCGACCAGGCCGGTAAGAATAAGCGCCAGCGCCGATCCGTAGCCAAAACGGCCATAGACGAACGTATTCTGCCACACCTGGGTAGCAAGGGTCTCGGTGGCATTGACCGGACCGCCGCCGGTCATCGACAGGACCTGGTCAAAAGCTCCGAGACCATAAATGAGGGTAAGTGTGGCGCTGACCGTGATCGCCGGAGCAAGGAGCGGCAGGGTCACCTTGCGGAACTTCAGCCAGGGCGAAGCCCCATCCATGGCCACCGCATCGTGAAGTTCGTCGGGGATGCCCTCAAGACCGGCCAGATAGATGACCATGGTCAGGCCCGTATACTGCCAAACCAACACGACCAGGATGGTGTAGATCGCCCAGTTCGGGTCTGCGAGCCAGACCAATTGCCAGGATTCAAGGCCCGCCGCACCCAGGATGCGATTGAGCGGCCCCGAATATTGGAAGATGTATTGCCAGATATAACCCGTCGCCAGATGGCTCAGAGCAAAGGGCAAAAAGAACATGGCGCGCATGAGGTTTCGCGTCTTGAATGCTGTCCGCAGGCTCATGGCCAGCATCAGTCCGAGCACGTTGCAGATGACAACGAGCAATCCGGCCAGCTGAAACGTGTGGACCAGCGCATTGCTGGTGGTCGGGTCTCTGAATATGGCAAAGAAATTGTCGAACCCGATCCAGTTCGCATCGGCTCCGTTCCAGTCGGTAAACGCAAACGTGCCACCGACGATTGAAGGCAAAAAGCGAAGCCCGATCAAAGCGGCCACTGCTGGCAGCGCGATGAGCCACGGCACCTTGTTCAGTGATCTTCCCCGGCCCCTTGGCCCGCTGACCTGGTCAACCACAACCAGTTCCTCGCATGCGTGCACCAGCAACCGACGAGCCTAATTCGGACAAGCCCCAAAAGCCTCGACCTGCGAGGTTACGCGGTAAATGGTCGTTGATCACTTTTCTCCCGCAGCCGGCTTAATCGCTCTTATGTGGCTATGCCAATTATGGTCAATCTTGTTTTTGACGTCAAGTGCAACACGGAAGGGTTTCGCGCGTCACGGCCCACGCGCGCGACCCCTCCGAAGGAAAGCGTCATCGCATCGGCGATGCGCGTGGGGTGGCACGAAAATGTCAGAACCCTGCAAATCGGGGAGACTGAATGGTGGGCCCGGCAGGACTCGAACCTGCAACCAGACCGTTATGAGCGGTCGGCTCTAACCAATTGAGCTACAGGCCCACCTGCGCTCCGGGGAGCAACAGGGCTCATATCAGGACTTCTTGGCAAGGCAAAGCCGCAATCGGGCCGCAGCTCAAGCCATCTCGATGCCCAACTTCGGACACGAAAAGAGGCTTGTCTGATTGGCAAACAAACCCCAATTCCGGAGGCCCTCATGACCCGTCTAGCCCTAGCTCTCGCCGCCGCGCTGCCCCTGTTGGCCGCACCCGCTTTCGCCGAGGATATGCCGGCGCCGACCATGTCGTTGACCGGCACCGGCGAAATCACCGCCGAACCGGACATGGCGACAGTTTCGTCCGGCCTTGTCACCGAGGCCAAAACCGCCCGTGAAGCGCTCGATGCCAACAATTCCGCCATGGTGGAAATCTTCAAGGTGCTCGAACAGGCGGGCATCGATCAGCGCGATATCCAGACCTCGAACTTCTCCGTCCAGCCGGAATATGCCCGCAACAACGACACCGGCGTCCGCCGCATCACCGGCTATTCGGTTTCCAACAACGTCACCGTGCGCGTGCGCGACCTCGAAAACCTCGGCACCATGCTCGATGCTTTCGTGACCGTCGGCGCCAACCAGATCAACGACATCTCCTTCGGGCTGGACGATACCACAGCGCTTTATGACGAGGCCCGCCGCGCCGCGGTTGCCGATGCGCTGGCGAAGGCTCAACTCTACGCCGACACCGCCCACGTCACGCTTGGCCCGATCGTCTCGATAACCGAATCCGGAGGTGCCCAGCCTTACGTTGCCGAGATGGCCATGATGCGGGTCTCCGCCGATGCCCTGCCGGTTTCATCCGGAGAACTGACCATCTCCAGCTCGGTCAACATCACCTGGGCGCTCGAAGGCGAGTAGAGGCACGCTCTCAGGCAATCGCTTCCCAGAGCATTCTGAGCCCGACAACAAGAAGAAACACGGCGAACACCCGCTCAAGCTGTTTCTTGTCGAGCCGATGTGCGAGCGCTGCGCCATAGGGAGCCGCGATGGCCGCCGCGACGCCGATAACGATCATTGCCGGCAGGTTGATATAACCCAGGCTGAACGGCGGCCGCCCATCAACGGCCCAACCTGAAATTATGAAACCCAATGCACCGGGAATGGCGATCAGAACGCCGAGCGCCGAGCCCGTGCCTACCGCCTTGTGCATTGGATTGCCGAAAGCCGACAGTGTCGGCACGCTCAATGAGCCGCCGCCAATTCCCATCAGCGCCGAAACGTAGCCGACCACGAAAGCCGAGACGCGATTGGTCAGCTTCGAGCCACCCAGAGATGACATCAGCATCTTTTGCACCGGCAGGACCACATTGAGTGCCAGAAAGATCGCAACCACCCCGAAAATGATGCGCAGGGCGTCGCCCGAGTAGATGCGTGCCATCAGCCCGCCGAGCAGCGAGGCCAGCACAATGGGCAGACCCCACAGTTTCAGAACATCGACCATGACCGCACCGCGCTGATAATGCGCCCGGGCGCTCATCGTTCCCGTCGAGATGATGATCGCCAGTGAGGTTCCCACCGCAACATGCTGGTAGACTTCCGCATCGAACCCGAGAAATCCGAAGGTCAGTGTCATGGCCGGCACCATGACGATGCCCCCGCCCACACCCAGAAGTCCCGCCATGATCCCCGCGATCACGCCCGATACGATCAAGGCCGCCATAAGCGGCAAATAGGCTAGCAAATCCATGTTCACCGGGCCTTTGCGATCATGTCGAGAACTTCCTGCCGCCGGTCGGGCGGTCGCGCGCAAACCGAATCCTCAAGGCTTTCGCCACCCTTGCCGGTTTGCGTCAGGCTGGCGCCAGCACGAATGAGCATGTCGACGATGGCGACATTGCACCATCCGGCGGCGTTGTGCAGCGGCGGCCGTCCGTCCGCATTGACCGCCGAGAGATTTGCTCCCGCCACGATCAGCGCCTCGGTGACCGCAAGTCCACCGCGCGCACCAGTTGCCAGGTAGATCAGCGGGTCGCCCTCGCTTGTGACATAATCGGGATCGCCACCCTCGGCGAGATATTGCCGGACCACGGTAACGTCGTTCTGGATCACGGCCGTCACGATCGGCGGTTCCTTCTGCGGCCGGGTCTGACTACATCCGGCCACTGGAACGATTATCAGAACGATCAGGAGACCAGGCAGCCAGCGCATATTCACTCTCCCGTCACATTGATGACGATCTGGCGGCGATGCGGCCGCCGCCGGTGCTCGAACAGGTAGATTCCCTGCCATGTTCCGAGCACCGTTTTGCCGTCAATTATGGGAATGGAAAGCGAAACCTGAGTTAACGCCGCTTTGACATGTGCCGGCATGTCATCCGGCCCTTCGAGCGTATGCACGAAATAGTCGAGATTTTCCGGCACCAGCCGCGAGAAGAATGACACGAGGTCGCGCTGCACATCCGGGTCGGCATTCTCCTGTATGGTCAGCGAACATGACGTGTGACGGCAAAACAGAACGAGCATGCCGGTCTCGACGCCGCTCTTGCCCACCTCTCGCTCCACTTCCCGGGTGAACTCATAAAGACCCTGCCCGCGCGTCTCGATCACCAGCTGGGCAACATGCTGCTGCGTCATTCCGCCTGCTCCTGCGCGTCACCCGGCATGAGGTCCCTGAGCCTGACTTTTTCGAAACGTCTGAGCCAGCCAATCGCCACCTTGTTGAACGGAAGCGGGTTGAGATAATGCCGGCGTTCCCGCCCGTGCCGCCGCGAAATGACCAGTCCGGCGCGCTCCAGAACCTGCAGATGTTTGTCCGCCGCCTGTCGCGAAATACCAACATCCTCAGCAAGCTGACTGACCGATCGGCCAGCCTTTTTCAGCAAGGCGTCAAGCATGTCACGGCGGTTCGGGTCGGCCAGAGCCTGGAAAACGGAATCACGGTCCATGCCTGATTATGCAACCAGGTGGCTGCGCAAAAAAGCAGCTTCTGTCACTCCTCACCCTTTGCGTGAACTGTGCGAAGAATACCTGCCAACCGATTCAAATGACTCATCATTCCCGCGAGCCAGACTTGAATCAATCTGTGAAGTCAGACACTTCGGACTGGTTGCCGGAGAACCGTCTTGAGTTTTTCCGGTGCCACGCGCCGCGGATCGTTAAGATAGATCTCGTGGTGGTGCCCGTTTTCAACCAGGCCGTTGGCCGGCAGAAACTCACTGTGCAATTTGGCAATCGTCGGAGCCTCCGCCGAATAGGGGCCCAAATGCATGATCTGCACGCTCAGTCCCTCGTCAAATGTTTCGAGCCTGAGGCTCGCTGGCGGCTCGCCACCGACCTTCTTCACCGCTGCGTCCCGGGCCTCGACAAACGCCTCTTGGGTAACCCAATCGGGTGCCATAACCATCATGGTCCATTTCCAGGCGCCACGATCTCCCTTGATGAAAGCGTTCATGTCATCGGCCCACCACAAGCCTTCGAGCGGCGGCACGACATGGTCCTTGCCAAGCTCCTTCTTCGCCCAGAATTTGAGCGGATAGGCGATGCTATAGAGCCACTGAACGCATAGCCCATATTCCTCTGAGACGTTCGGATCGCCCATGCCATCGACTTTGAAGAACTGCATCTTGGGCACATCGACAATCGCGAACGTTTTCGCCGATGGCTGATAAAGCGCCTTCAGTTGTTTCTTGAAATCCACCTTCTCCATGCCGCCTCTCCTCAATTTGCCCACAAATCCGGTCCAGCGTCCAAATCCTGCATCAGGATTGACCTTGCGCAAGCACGCGCCATAACCTGTCAGCATCAATTCGCGCCCTGGAGGTTCACGTGCGTCATTTCATCGAAGCTTTGGCCGTTTCGCTGGCGCTTGCGCTTTTCGTACCAGCCGCCGCCTCGGCCCAGGAAAATGGCGCCAGCGTGCAGTTTTCGCTTTTGGACATCCAGAACCTCACCGTTTCCAAGATCATCGATATCGACAAGGACTATACCGACCAATATGGCGGCAATGCCCCTGCACCCTTCCGGCTCTATGTGCCGCAAACTGAAGGCATCACGCCGCTCTACAAGACGCCTGAGGAAGGCTTTGACACACTGATCGAGGTCATTTTCGCGACCGAGGACCGCCAGCTGGTTGAGAATATCCGCTTCACGCCCATGACCATCGCCCTGGGCCCGTTGGATGAGCGCCAGCAGACCATGCTGCAATTGATGCGAGACAATGTCTTCGCCGGTTTCACCAACGGCTACGATGACGTGCATTATGTGGGCGCCCGCGCCACCAAGGTAAACACCTATGATGCCGTTGAGGTTTTGGGCCTCTATACCGATCCCGAATTCGGCAAGATGTATCTGCGCATCGTCGGCATTCTCAATCCGGATTCAGAGAAAACCGTTTTCGCGATCGCGAACGTCGCAAGCAAATATCTCAGCCTGCCGACGCCGGACGATTTCGACAAGACCCGGACCGGCTACATGCTCTCGAAATTCGAGTTTCTGCCGCAATAGGCGCAAGCACTAGCCAAACACCCCGTCGCCCTGCTCGTCGATGATCTGACGCGCCTTTTGCAGTGCGGCCGAGGCAGCCAGGTCTGACGTCATGAGCCGGTCGGCCCGGATGAACCGGTGCACCTTTTCCTCGCCGTCGACAACTTTTGCGATTTCGCCGCAGAGCTGAAACTCGCTGCCCGTACGCATTTCCACGGCCCGAATGGCAAAATCCCTGTAGGTGTCGCTGTCCAGCACCTTGCCAGTGCCGCCATTATCATCGCCGCCACCACCAAAGAGCTTTTTGAGAAAGGACATCCCGGTCTCCGATCTGTTCGTTCGTGCCAGCAAACCCTGTTTGCTTCGCTGGCGCAACTCCGCTCAGGCACTTTCCCGTCTGATCTGTTCTTCGCCAAACGCGGCCATGGCTGCAATCACCGGCTCGAGCGCCCACCCGCGCGCCGTCAGCGTGTACTCGGTTTTCGGGGGAACGGTGGGGAAGATCGTCTTATCGACAAGCCCTTGATCCACCAGCATATTGAGCCGCTCCGCGAGCATGCGCGGGCTGATCCCGGCAAGCGACCGCTGCAATTGAGAATAGCGTTTTGTCCCCGACAGAAGGTCCCGGACGATCAGCGTTGTCCACTTGCCTGAGATGATCTCCGCTGTCCGCGCTACTGGACAATCTGTTTCGCAATCGTCTTCCAGTTTCAACATCCAATCCCTCGGCATCTCCCATTCCGAAACCAAATTCATACTATGGAAAAGGTAACTACTTCCTTTTTTATATCTAAGGATTTATCTCCGGTCAATCGCTGCCGCAAACGAAAGGAACATCCGATGCGCCGATTGAAAATCCTGCTCTGGATCATTGCGATTTCGCAACTGGTTCTGGGCGCACTCACGCTCATTGCCCCCGCCACGTTTTTCGGCTGGATGGGTCTGACCCCGCCGGCCGCCGACAACAATTACATGCTTGGCATGCTCGCTGCCCGCTTCTTCGCTTACGGAATTGGCATGATCTGGCTAGCCCGGCAGACGGAACCGAGCCTGTTTTGGATCAGGAACATGGTCTTCATTCAGGCGGTCGATTTCGCGGTCGGTGCGTTCTACCTGGCGACCGGCGCCATCGGCCCCGAAACCGCCGCCTTCCCGATGTTCAACGCTGCCCTGTTCGGCAGCCTGCTCTGGCTGTGGAGCCGGCCCCAGGCGAGTCTGGCCAATGTCGGCTGAAAACAAAAAGGCGGCCAAAGGCCGCCTTTTCCTAGCTATCCAGAAAGCTTCTCAGCTTCCTTGATCGGCTCGGATGCTTGAGCTTGCGAAGAGCCTTGGCCTCGATCTGGCGGATACGCTCGCGGGTCACGCTGAACTGCTGTCCGACCTCTTCAAGCGTATGGTCGGTGTTCATGCCAATGCCGAAGCGCATGCGCAACACACGCTCTTCACGCGGCGTCAGCGACGCCAGAACCCGGGTCGTGGTTTCCCGAAGGTTCGACTGGATTGCCGCGTCGATCGGCTGGATCGCATTCGTATCGGGAATGAAATCCCCAAGATTCGAATCCTCTTCGTCGCCTACCGGGCTTTCCAGCGACAGCGGCTCCTTGGCGATCTTGAGCACCTTGCGCACCTTGTCCAAAGGCATCTGCAGCTTCTGACTGAGCTCTTCCGGCGTCGGTTCGCGCCCGATTTCATGCAGCATCTGCCGGCTGGTCCGAACGATCTTGTTGATCGTCTCGATCATGTGCACCGGAATACGAATGGTGCGCGCCTGATCGGCGATCGAGCGGGTAATCGCCTGCCGGATCCACCAGGTCGCATAGGTCGAGAATTTGTAGCCGCGCCGGTACTCGAACTTGTCGACCGCCTTCATCAGGCCGATATTGCCTTCCTGGATCAGGTCGAGGAATTGCAGGCCGCGATTGGTATATTTCTTGGCGATCGAGATCACTAGGCGAAGGTTGGCTTCCACCATTTCCTTCTTGGCAACAGCGGCTTCACGCTCGCCCTTTTGCACCTTCTGAACGATGCGGCGGAACTCGGTAATATCGAGGCCCGTTTCTGACGCCAACGTCTGGATTTCGCCGCGCAATTCCTCAATCACATCGAGTTCGCGGCGCACGAATTCGCCCCAGCCCTTGTCTTCGAGTTCGGCGGCCTTGTCGGCCCATTCCGGATCGAGCTCGGCACCATAATAATGTTCGAGAAACTTCTCGCGCGGCACGCCGTAGCTTTCCGCCAGCCGGAGAAGCCGGCCCTCGTTTCGCACTAGGCTCTTGTTGATCGTATAAAGCTGTTCGACCAGGCTCTCGATACGTGAATTGTTGAGCGCCAGCGACTTGACCACCTTGATCACGTCCGCCCGGTGCTTGGCCAGTTTCTTGACTTCCTTGTCGTCCAGTTCGCGCGCCGCCAGTTGGTCCTCGGTGTGCTGATCCTGGATCTTGCGCATCTTGCCATAGATCGAGGCGATCTGATCGAACTGCTCCACAACCTGCGGTTTGAGTTCGGCCTCCATCGCGCTTAGCGACAGGTTGGCTTCGTAATCCTCGTCGTCCTCGTCGCCATTGCCTTCGCCGTCCTCACCCTCTTCGTTCTCCTCGTCTTCCGACTTGGCCGGCAGAACGATGGCGCCGTTCGGGCCGCGCAGAGGTGGGGTTTCGGGCTGCGCCTGCTTGGCATCCGGACCCGCATAAGTGGCTTCGAGATCGATAATGTCGCGCAGAAGGATTTCACCTTCATTCAGCTGATCGCGCCAGATGATCACAGCCTGGAAGGTCAGCGGGCTTTCGCAAAGCCCCTCGATCATCGTCTCGCGGCCGGCCTCGATACGCTTGGCAATCGCGATTTCGCCTTCGCGGCTCAAAAGTTCGACCGTGCCCATTTCGCGCAGATACATGCGCACCGGGTCGTCGGTACGATCCGAGCCTTCGCGCGTATTGGACTTAGTTGAAATCGCCTTGCCGGTCTGGATCGCGATCGCGGTGCCGGTTTCGCTGTCCTCGCCGTTTTCGGCTTCCTCGGCCTCTTCCTCGTCGATGACGTTGATGCCCATGTCCGAGAACATCGACATGACGTCTTCAATCTGCTCCGACGTTACTTCGTCAGACGGCAGGACCTCGTTGATCTGCTCATAGGTCACATAGCCCCGCTTCTTGGCGTTGCGAATGAGCTTCTTGACCTCTGCATCCGACATGTCGAGCAGCGGACCGTCCTGGTTCTCGCTGGTCTCTTTTGCCGTTTCGGTCTCGTTTTCTTCGGTTTTGGCTGCCATCAAAACGTCTCCAACGCCACGAAGCCGCGTTCTGCGGCCAGGGCGGTTAAAAATGTGGTGTCGCGAATGCGGGTGCGGAACCCTTGCTGATCAAAGAAATTTGTCCGTTCGCTCGGGGCAGGCACTTTATTGGCAAAGCTCATACGGCCGTCTCGTCTCACGCACTCTCAGGTGCAAAGCGAATCGCTGCACGATGATACGCAAAAAAGCGCGCAACGCCGACGGCTCATTTTCAAAAGCCGGGTGTTGCACGTCCCGATAGCGAACCAAACCCCTCGATCAACGCTTCCGTTCCGTCCACGCTGGCGATCTGATTCTGGATGTCTTTCAGCCGTTCAAATGATTCTTCGCTTGGGTCCTGCCCGAGCGCCAATTCGGCTGCCTTGAGTTCTCTATTTAGCTGAACGGATTTGTAATGCAAGGCCAGGGCGTGATGAAGTCCGGTCTGTGCGTCAATCAGCGCCACATCCTCGCCCCATTGCCAGATGCCCTGCCGGCGCAGCAATTCGTCCATACGCGCCATGTCATCGCCAAATCCGAGTCCAGCCACCCGCGCGCTCAAAGGCTCACCATCCGGCACTTCGCCTGACCCGATCAGATCAATGACCGTGCCAAGCAATTTGCGCGCCTCCGGAGAGTCGAAATCGAGCGCAGCCAGCCGCTCCATTTCCTCTTCGGCCAGTTCGGGATGATTGATCAGGCTCATCAGGATCACCGCCTCCCGCGCACTGATGGCGTTGGCCGCGGCACCCCGCAGCAACATCGAATTGCGCAGGGAGTCGGAGACGACCCGCTTCGGGCTCGCCCCCTGAAACGCCCCGCCGCGCCGTCCGCCGGTGCCGGAATAGGGCCGCCCGCCCTGCAGCCAGTTGCCGCCGCGCCGGCTGGACGTGAAGAGTGACTGGATGCGCTCGTCCATCGCCTGTTGATAATGCCGGCGCACGCTCTGATCGCCGATCATCGCCACCTTGCCGCGAAGCGCCTGCTCCAAAGCGGCCCGGCCTTCCGGGGTTTCCGGCAATCCCGCAGCCGTTTCCACCGCCCAGACGCTATCGACCAGCGCCCGGGCGCCGGAGATCAGCACCTCAAACGCTTCGGCACCCGATTTGGCAATCAGATCGTCCGGATCGAGCCCTTCGGGCAGGGTTGCCACCCGGATCGACTTTCCCGGCTGCAACATCGGCAACACCACATCGAGCGTTCGTGCCATGGCGCGTTGCCCGGCGCTGTCGCCGTCAAAACAAAGGATGGGCGTATCGGTCATCCGCCACAAAAGGGTGACATGCTCCTCGGTCAGCGCCGTGCCGAGCGGCGCGACCGTGCCCTCGAACCCGGCCCTCACCGCCGCGATCACGTCGAGATAGCCCTCGACAACGATGACCGGCTTCCCCTCGCCCGCCGCCTTGCGCGCCGCATCGCCATTGTAAAGCGTCAGCCGCTTCTTGAAGAGATCGGTCTCGGGCGAATTGAGATATTTGGCCGGCACGTCCGGACTGAGCGCCCGTCCCCCGAACGCGATGATCCGCCCCCGAAAGTCGCGGATCGGAAACATCACCCGGTTGCGGAACCTGTCATAGGGCAGCGCCGCGTCCTCGCGGGTCACGATCAGCCCGGCCGCGTCCATCAGTTCGGCGCTGACCCCATTGGCCGCCAGATGCTCCTTGAGCCCGTTGCGGCTGTCCGGCGCATAGCCGATTCGGAACCGGACCTGCTCTTTCGGGCTGACCCCGCGTTCATTGAGATATCCGCGCGCCTGCGCCCCGATATTGTGGCTGAGCGCCGCCTCGAAATAGCCGGCGGCAAGCTCCATCACGTCATAAAGGCTCTTGCGTTCGCGGTCGCGTTCTTCTGCCCGCTCGTCGCGCGCCGGCATCGGAACCCCGGCCAGCCCCGCCAGCTTTTCCACCGCCTCGGGAAAGCTCATGCCCCCGCGCTCGGTCAGAAACCGGAAATGATCGCCCGTCACCCCGCAACCAAAGCAATGGTAGATGCCCTTGCGGTCGTCGGCATGAAAGCTCGGCGTTTTCTCGCCGTGAAACGGGCAACAGGCCCACATGTCCCCCCGGCCCGGCTGGCTCTTGCGCTTGTCCCATTGCACATATTCGCCCACGACCTGCGAAATCGGCAGGCGCTGACGGATCTCGTCCAGAAAGGTATCGGAAAAACGCATGGGGCTAGAGATAGGGACCAGAGACCGAACTGTCTACGAACCTTGAATCAAAAACACAGGAATCCTGCAATTTCCATCTTCGCTTGGATGATAAGAAAGGGCAAAGATGACCTTTGTGAAGCCACAAAGGTCAAGGCTGTTTGCTGACAGCCAGTCCGATACTCGGGGTTCGTTGAGTTCGAATTCATCGGTAACGACCAAAAGCCAATTCTCAACGTATTTATCGGAGTACTTTGCGAGCTTTTCTGCCTTTTTCCTTATTCTCTCGCCAAGTTCTTGGATGAGGTCGGATTCATCCCACACTTTGTAACAATGAATTCCAGTCTTAAGCGTCTCTTCGAGAGCCTCCTGACAGACCAATTCGGTATGCTCGACGGAGATTTTTGTGCCGTCTTTTTCAAACCAGCAATCTGGGGGGTCATCTTTTCCCATGTGTGTCACTTCGCACACGCGGCCTTCAAGAGCTTCCAAAACCTCCTCAACGGCTCCCGTTTCCGCAATCGGTTTGTTCCGCCAGGCCCAATAGTCTTGATAACCGCGCACGTTTCCGCGGATCAGCGCCAATTCCTCTTCTGATAAGTCGTCATCCAATTTGAGCCCTACCGATCCAATATCCCCGGCCAATTCGGGTCGGCGAGCGCGATATAGCCGTCCGGGTCCTTGCGCCATTCGTCACGCACGCCGAGCGAAAAGTTGAGATAAAGCCGCCCGTCCGTATGGATCGTCCAGGCCTCGGGCACGGTCGGGGCGATGGCATTGTGCGCCATGGCAAAGGCACAATAGCCACCATAGCGCGGGAAATAGGTGTCCGGATCAGCAAGGAATGTGTCGCGGTTGGATTCGGAGGCGAAGTTGATAATCGCGCCCCTGTAGGTGGTCGCAATCGAAGCGTCACCGCGCACTGTCGCGCCATCGGTGAAATATCCGACCGGATCGAACCCCTCGTTGAAAAGCTGGTTGTTCGAATTGGCATAGACTTCCGGCGTTTTGGCCAGAACAAGCCGCGGCATTGACAGCGCCGCGCCGCCAAGTGCCAACCCGATCAATGCTGTCCTGCGTCTCATCTCATGTCCTCCAGATTTGCGGAGAACCCTAGCGGCCTGCGCCACCCATGAGAAATCAAGCTCTTTCACAGGGTCGCGACCTGAACCGTCTCGCGGCGATCTCGGCAGAACCGGCCCGGACTATTAAAAACCCTTCTGGTAGAGGTGCCAAGCCAAACCAAGCAGGCCGAATGAGAAGAAGACCGCCAGAACCCCGCCAAGAATGACAAAGAAGCTCGCCGCCGCCAGTGGCGCCAGAAACAGCAGGATTCCGAGAAGAATGTAGAGCGCGCCGTTCAGCACCATCGGCCAGATGCGCACATAGAATTCGCGCTCGCGCGTGACGAGGTAGATTTCCATCGCACCAACGATGATGGCCTGCGCGGCAACGAGATAGACAATCAGCGTCGTGGTCAGAAGCGTCGCGAGAACGGGACTCATCAGGATGAGAAACCCCATGATGATCGACAGCGCATTACGCACCACGTCGAACCAGAAATTGCCGGTCCTGGCGCCGCCGAACGTGACTGCCCACAGTCCCAGCGCTCCGTCGACCAGAAAGATGGCCCCCGCCATCACCACCAGAACCGCCAGCGCCTGCAGCGGAAAGATCGCCGCGAACAGGCCCGCAACCAGCATCAGCCCGGCGCGAAGCCCCATCGAAATCGAGCCGATCCGGCTTCTTCCACCCTCACTCATCCCGGCCTCCCGCTTGTTTCTGCGCCCGATGGCCGATCAGGGCGCGGCCTGAAACATGTCGGCGCTGATCAGCCAACCCTCGTCTGCACGAACGAAATAGACCAGTGAGCGCCCCTTGGTCTGCACCGGCTGCCCGTCTGCCGGCGTCAATGTCGACACCCAGTCCCAGAGCACGATTGCCCGTGTCCCCGCTCCATCGGCCTGGATCGAACCGAATTCGATCGCGTTCTGGCCGCGCGCGAAATTGTTCGCGAAAACCTGCCTGATATTGTTCCGGCCAGCAATTATGGGAGCCCCCGGCGCCAGAATGAGCGCGTTCGGCGCATATAGGTTGGCGATGGCATCCGCGTCTCCGGTCGCCGTCGCCTCAACGAAGACTTTTGCGGCATCGCGCGGGTCTTCCAACCCCTGCGCCTGCGCCAAACCCGGCAGCAAACTCAACAACGTGGCGAAAACAATCAGAAGCAAACGCATGTTCATGGTTCCTGTCCAAATGGAGAAAAAATGTTCAGCCCGCAAGCTTGGTCTTGACCAGACCCGATGCCTTGCCGAAGTCGATCTGGCCGGGAAATTTGGTTTTGAGCGCCGCAATCACCCTGCCCATATCTTTCATGCCGTCCGCACCGGTTTCCAGAATGGCGCCGTCGATCGCCTTGTCCAGTTCCATGGCGCTCAATTCCCTGGGCAGAAATTCCTCGATGATCGCTATTTCGGCGCGCTCTCTTTCCGCCAGCTCTTCGCGGTCATTGTCCGAATAAATCCTGGCACTTTCCTCGCGCTGTTTGACCATTTTCTGCAGCAGCGCCAGAATTTCGTCGTCGGAAATCTGGTCCTTGCCCTGCCCGCGCGCCTCGATATCGCGATCCTTGAGGGCCGCGCTCATCAGCCGCAAGGTCGACGACCGGAGCTTGTCTTGTGCCTTGAGGGCTTCGTTCAGACTGGAACGGATTTTGTCACGCATGTCAGCCTCCCTGGCTTTCGGCCCAGCCTACACCGCCGGACCCGAGTCCCGCCACCCCCTTGCGGCAAAAGGCATATTTACCCATAAAAATCAATTGTTTGCAGTGGATTTGAGACTCATTGACGGAACTGGGAGCTTCGCCTATGTTCCGCGCAAATTCCTTCCCCGAAAAGGCAATCGCAATGACAGGCTGGCCCCAGAAAAACCCGACCGCCCTGCTGCTGCTCGACGACGGAACCCGTCTCGAAGGTTTCGGGCTGGGGGCGATCGGCCACGCTGCGGGCGAGGTCTGTTTCAATACGGCCATGACCGGCTATCAGGAAATCCTGACCGACCCCTCCTATGCGGGTCAGATCATCACCTTCACCTTCCCGCATATCGGCAATGTCGGCACCAATGCCGAAGACATAGAAACGGTTAACATGGCCGGCGCCAGCGGCGTTCGCGGCTGCGTTCTGAAAGCCGATATCACCGATCCCTCCAATTATCGCGCTGCGCAAAAGCTCGATGAATGGCTGAAGGCTCGCAACATTGTCGGCATTTCCGGCATCGACACGCGCGCTCTCACCGCCCGCATTCGCGAAAAAGGCATGCCCAACGGCGTCATCGCCTTTTCGCCGGACGGAAGGTTCGATGAAGCGGAGTTGCAGGCCGCACTCAAGGCCTTTCCCGGCCTTGAAGGCCTCGATCTCGCCAAGGAAGTCTCGACGACGCAGACCTACCAGTGGACCGAAACGCCATGGGTCTGGAATGAGGGCTACGGAGATCTCGCCGATCCGGAATTTCACGTCGTCGCCGTGGATTTCGGCGCCAAGCGCAACATCCTGCGCAACCTCGCCGCCAAGGGCGCACGCGTCACCGTCGTGCCCGCCGGCGCCAAAGCCGACGACATTCTGGCCCTGAACCCCGACGGCATCTTCCTGTCCAACGGCCCCGGCGACCCGGCAGCGACCGGCATTTATGCAGTGCCCGAAATCCAGAAGCTCATCGAAAGCGGCAAGCCGGTCTTCGGCATCTGCCTTGGCCACCAATTGCTGGGTCTGGCTCTTGGCGCCAAGACTGAGAAAATGCATCAGGGACACCATGGTGCCAATCACCCGGTCAAGGACCTGACGACGGGCAAGGTCGAGATCACGTCGATGAACCATGGTTTCGCCGTCGATTCAGATACCCTGCCCGCCGGCGTCACGCAGACGCATATTTCGCTGTTCGACCAGTCCAATGCCGGCCTGTCGCTCGACGGCAAGCCAGTCTTTTCGGTGCAATACCACCCCGAGGCCTCTCCCGGACCGCATGACGCGCACTACCTCTTCACGCGCTTCACCAATCTCATCCGCGCACAAAAAGGCCTGCCCGAGGAACCCGAGCATCTGCCCCTGGCCGCTGCGGAATGAACCTTCCGGACGACCTGCTGATCCGGGACGCCGTCGAAGCCGATGTCCCGCACATCGTCGCGCTCATCCTGGGCGGCCCTGCCATCGCCAACCAGCATGGCGGGCTCGACCCCAACGATCCGGCCCAGATTGAAACCTTTCGCCTGATCGACGCCGATCCGCGTCAACGCCTGATCGTTGTTGAGCTTGGCGGCAGGATCGTTGCCACCCTGCAGATCACCTATCTGCCCTATTTCGCTTCCGGTGCGCGCTGGCGCGCCCAGTTCGAAAGCGTGCATGTTGACGCCGATTTGCGCGGCAGAGGCATTGGCGGCCATCTCATCCGCTGGGCCATTGAGCAGGCGCGTGAACGCGGCGCGGGCATGGTTCAGCTGACCTCGAACAAGGCGCGCATGAACGCACACCGATTCTACGAGACACTCGGCTTTTCCCGCAGCCACGAAGGCTTCAAGTTGGCACTCTAGCGACCTGCGGCAAAGGTGCATCGCAGGTTACGGGAGTTTAACTTGCCCATCGGCGCCGCCCGCTCTACTCATGCCGGCAATGGTATCCATTCTGCTTGAGGCGCAAAATGAAGACGTCGGACCGCTATTCCTGGACTCAAATTTCCCTGCACTGGCTGATTGCCGTGCTGGTCATCTTCGAACTGTTTTTCAATGAGGTTATCGAGAGCCTCTGGCGTTCACAGCGCGCCAGTCAGTTCGCTCTGAAACCGTTCAACATCGAATTCTGGATGAACCCACACTCCGCCATCGGAGCGCTCATTCTGCTCTTGACGCTGTGGCGCATCTGGCTGCGTTTTGCCAGCGGCGCGCCCGCTGCGCCGGCCAATGAACCGGTCATCTTTCAATGGGCCGCCAAGCTCGCGCACATCTTGTTCTATCTCGTTCTGATCGCCATGCCGATCAGTGGCACCATCCAGCTGGCGACGGGATTGCCGATCGCTCACCAGCTGCACGAATTGGGCAAACCCGTACTCATGTTGCTCATCATCGTACACGTGGCGGCCGTGCTGGTTCACCAGTTTGCCTGGAAGAACAACATCTTCAACCGCATGATCGGCCGGGCCTAGTCGAGATAGCCCCAGGCTTTCAGCGCATAATCGGCGGCATCGATGAGATCGGTGAAGGTCTCCTCGCTGTCGTCGGTGATGATGAGATAATCCGTCCAGTCCTGGTCCTGCTGCGGACGGCTCAACCGCGCCGCGCCGACCAGCGCCTTGGTGCCGTCATAAATTCCGAGCCGCGCACCAACCGCCATCAGGCTGGCGCAGGCCGAATTGGGTGCATATTCGCTCGTAAAGGAGCCTGAGTCCGGATCGTCATTGGCCGCACCGGTGCACAGCAGCGCCGCATAATCGTAGAAATTCTCGTAGACCGGACGAAACCTGGGCTCTGCGCTCAAATCGGCAAGTTCACCGCCACGCGTCGCGAAAATCGTCGGGGGCGGCACCGAAAAAGCGTAGGCATCGAATGTATAATTGAAGCGTTCATCCGCCAGACGGAATTCCACCAATCCGTCGCCATCGAGATCTTCGGGCACCACTTCGCCACCATCGACATAGCCGATCGGCGTCGCAGCCCAGCCGCTGCTGCCTTCCGGGCGAACCGCGAACACGTCCATGCAGCAATGCGCGCCACCCGTGAAGGCCTGCAGCACCAGACTGGGCTCCCCGTCCCGGTCGAGCGGCCAATAGCCGACGTCCGCAAAGAGCGAAAAACCGGCCGTGAATGTCTGGGTGAAATCCTCTGCACCCTTGCGGTGCACGCGCGCGACGATAACCTCGTCATATTCCGCGTTGGGATCCGGATCCTCGACCCCCAGTTCAACCCGCATGCCGCCGGCATCGATCAGGTAGGTCTCGCCATTGTCGAACGTAAATTCGCGCTGCTCGCTAAGCTGCAATTGCACATGGTCTTGCGCAACACCCGGGCCCGCCAGCATCGTGGCGCCCAGTCCAAATCCGCACAGTGCCAGAATTTTTCCAGACAGCATCCGTCCCTCCAAGTCGCTTCAAAGACGAGATTGGCCAAATGCTGCCGGTTGCGCAACCATTACCTGCCCGCCGTGCGCGAAGCGGGCAGGCCTTCAATCACATATGGTCGCCGGACATTTCCATGCTGTCGTCCGACATGTCCATGTGATCGTCCGACATCGACATGTCTCCGGAATCGTCCATCATCATGTCGTCGGAATGGCTCATGTCCATGCTGTCTGACATGCCGTGGTCCATCATCATTTGCATCGTGCCGTCGTCATATCCGTGCGACGTCACCGCACAGCTGTCGCCACCCTGAGCCGCACAGGCCGCAATCGCGGAATTGTCCGCGCCGCTCTGGCTGCGATAGCCGCCGGACGCCCCGGACGTGCCGTCGGGCGCGGCCGCGATGGCCCAATAACCACCATGCACGCTGAATCCGACCGTGCATCCGGCCGGAACCGACAGATGAGCGGCGTCAACGCCGGTCATGACATGAGCGCCATCCGGGCACGAAAGCCCGACTGTGGCTGCCTGAGCCGGCGCCGCAAACGCAAGCGCGGCCGTCAAGATCAATAGCTTTTTCATTCTAGTCCTCGCGATTTTGCATGGACACTCCCTGCCCACGCCGCGAAGGCTAGACCCCGGTCCCAAACACGGCCAAATCACGATCATATGTGCGGGCCGTGAAGCCGGCCCGCAGCAAGTTCAGGGCAAAACCCTATTCAGCCGGCGTCACGCGCACGATGGCGAGAACCGCAAGCACCTCGACCTTGACAGGTGAAGGCTCGGCGACTTCGATCGGCTCAACGATCACGTCGGCTTCAGCAGCGTCCTCGACCACAGCCACCTCTTCGGCCGCCATCTCCGGTTCGGGTTCGGCAATCGTCAGGTCGGGCACCGGCCCCGTGCCGTCGTCATAGCCATTCGCCGTCACAGCGCAACTTTCGGCACCTTTGGCAACGCAGGCAGCAACGGCCGCGGCGTCAGCACCTTCCTGGGTCGAATAACCGCCCGAAGCGCCGGACATCACTGCATCTTCCGATGCCGCCAGCGACCAATAACCATGCGAGGCGACAAAACCGGGTTCGCAACCTTCGGGGATCGGGGTCATGTCGGCATCCGCGGAAGTCAGCATGACGCGAGCACCCTCGGGGCAAGCCAGGCCGATCGTAGCAGCCTGCGCGGAACCAGCGAGAAGGAAAGTCGCTGCAATAACAATAGGATAAAGTTTCATTTCGTCCTCCAAACGCATGTTGGATCAATCCAACGTCTGAAGGTTAACAGAAACCCAAGACAAGCGTAAGACGGCCTATTTCCGGGCTTTATCCATGAGTTCGCACCAACCGACGCAGACCGCCTGAAGTTCGGCTTTCTTGCCGGCAAGATCATCGAGGCTCGAGAAGTTCATGCTCCGCCCGTCCCTGGCATCTCCCATCAGGTTTGGAAAATCACCAGGAATGCTTGCGCCTTTGTGAAACATCAAAGTGGCGTGCTTTTTTGCCTTCGGAAAGAAGCTGGCAATATTGCCCTTGTAGGTGAAGGTCGGCGCCTGCCACTTGATGCATTCTCCGATGCGTGGATCGGCTGACAGCACGGCTTCGCGCACGGCCTCCACCACCGGCTTCATCGGATTGTCATAGGCTTCGAGCCATTCGTCGACGGCTTTGTCCCTGTTCATTCGATCCCCCTAATGACCCATGGTCGTGATCAATTGCGTGATCAGACCGTCCTTCAATTGAAACCTGTTCGTGCCCTGCCCTTGACCGCCCGGCAAGGACGGCGAAATGCATGTCCATTTGACGACGATCTCATTTCCCCGAGCCGAAAGACTGTCCACGAGAATTTCCATGTCCTGCAGCGGCTGCTCCCAACCCAGTGCCATTGCCTGCATCACGGCATCGCGTCCCTCATGACGCCGCATTTCCCCCGTGAATGGTTCTTCGTAAACGGCATCTTCCGCGAACCGTGCCGCAAGGCTCCTGGCTCCCGCTGCACCCGCTTGCATCGAAAGAAAAAAGTTGCTGATCTCAAGTGGCATTTCCATCGGGAATACCTCCGTGGTTCGAAAACTGAATGATCGCGAAATCGAAGACCTTTCCACCGCAATGGACGGGCTTCAGCGCTCGCGCGGTGAAGCTGGTGCATGGGCCGCGCTCGAGCCATTGAACCGCATTGCGAACGCAGGCACCGATGTGCTGATCGATGTCGCCGCCTCCCGCACCCTTGGCGCGCCGGTCATTATTGCAACGCCCGCGCCGGGTAGCGGCAAACGCAACCTGCTGACTCCACGTCAGATTGAAGTGGCGGAACTGGTTGCGGAGGGGTTGTCCAACAAACAGATTGCGCGCGCCCTCAGCCTGCAATTGTCGACCGTCAAAGATCACGTGCATGCTGTTCTGACCCGCCTGAATTGCGCTTCGCGTGCCCAGCTGATTGCAGCCTGGCACAGCAGCAACTAGAGCCAATAAGGGCGGTAGGCGCAATCCATCGTTGGATGGACAAACGCCCGCCCCCACACCTGCTTAGAACGCAACTCCTTCCCCTGCTTCAAACAGAAAGCCCACAGCTTTTGCGTGCCGCGGCGTAAAGCCGTTTCACAGGTGCGGCATAGCCGCCACTCGCTCCCAACAGAGAAATGAGACTGTTGATTGCGACCGACTGCAAACCGGCCAGTTCCGGGTCCAAGCCGCCATCGACTGCGCCTTCGGCTATCGCGCGCCTTACCTCGGTCGCGATCGCGCGCTGCAGTGTATCGGTATACTCAGCCACGATCTTCTCGACATACGGGGCGCTACGCATTGGCCCCGAAGCGGTACGAAACAAATAGCATCCGCACCAGCCAGGTCCCTGGCTCGCCGATTCCAAAGCATCCCAGAAGGCGTTCAGCCCCGCCTCTCCACCTTTGGCAAGTGGCGCGAGCACCATTTCAAGAACCAGATCGCGATATCGCTGCAACGTCGCCTGAACCAGGCTGTCCTTGTCAGGCCAGTTTGCATAGAGTGCCTTGCGGCTGAGCCCGGTTGCAGTGACCAGATCATTGTAGGCAGCAGTCTCGGCGCCCTTGCTCCAAAAGAGCGCCATGGCCGCATCCAGCGCCTCCAGATTGTGGCCCGCCTCAACGTTTTCTCTCATCGAACGACCTCCATCTCTGAGCCCATCCACTGACGTCACACAAATCTGTGATCGCGATCATGCTTGACAGAGAACGAGCGTTCTCGCTATCTGCTTCCTCAGAGAATGTACATTCTCAACATCACAATGACAACAGGTAGACAAATGTTCAAAAGACTGTTCCTGACCCGCAACGTCGCATGGTGGGATCGCATCCTGCGACTGATACCCGCCGCGATCGCCCTTTGGGCCTATCTTGCCGGACAACTCAACGGACCGCTTGCGTTCGCGTTTGGTGTCGTTTCCGCCATGTTGCTGGTCACAAGCCTCACGGGAACCTGCTCGATCTACGGCATGTTCGGGCTGTCGACGCTACGCAAGAACCGAAACTAGGGGAAATGACATGACGACGCTCCGATTGACCGCCAAAACCTCGGCTTCGCGCCAAACCGTCTGGTCGCTTCTGGCGGACTTCGCCAACATCAACTCCTTCAACCCAAATCTGACCGGTTCGTATTTGCTTGAAGGCAATTGGGGCGAAATCGGTGTCGGCACCAAACGGCAATGTGACATAGCCGGGCCGGGGAAAAACTTCATTCAGGAAGAGATCATCGAATGGGTGCCCGGCTCGCACTATGTCATCGACGTCTTCAACGGCACATTACCGGTGGCACAATCCAAAACCACGTTTGGGGTCTTCGACTTGGCACAGACAACAGGCAGCGAGATCTATATGGAGTTCACCTACACGCCAAAACTCGGCACATTCGGCGCGCTTCTCGACACGCTCATCCTGCGCCACGTCTTTCGCCTCATGCTGTCCCGCGTACCGAAGGGGCTGGCGCGAAAGGCCGAGCAAATTGAGGGTGAAGCGTCAGCGATGCCAATATGAACGCCGGGCCTAAAGTTGCGATGCGCTGAACGTATCGCACTGGCCGACATCGCCGGTGCGCTGGCCGATCCCGAACCAGCGCTGGCGCTGTTCCGAGGTTCCGTGGTTGAACGTCTTGGGAACCGCATAGCCCTGCATGCGCTTTTGCAGCGTGTCATCGCCAATCTGCTCCGCCGCGTTCAGCGCCTCTTCCACGTCGCCGCTGTCGAGGAGGTTCTGTTGGCCGGCATAATTGGCCCAGATGCCCGCATAACAATCCGCCTGCAATTCCACCCGAACCGAATAGGCATTGGCCTCTTCCTCGCTCATGCGTTGGCGGCGCTGATTGAACTCGGGCAGAACGCCGGTCAATTGCTGCACATGATGCCCGATCTCGTGCGCCAGCACGTAGGCCTGAGCGAAGTCGCCCGGCGCCCCGAATTGCTGGCGCAACTGGTCGTAAAAGCTGAGGTCGAGATAAACGTTCTGATCGGCCGGACAATAGAACGGCCCCATCGAAGCCTGTGCCACGCCACAACCTGCCGAGGTCTGCCCCGAATAGACAACGATCGTCGGCGGCGTGTAGGTCATGTTGTTCTGCTTGAAGACCTCGGTCCAAAGGTCCTCGGTATCCTGCGCGACGACGGCCATGAACTGATAAAGCTCGTCTTCGCTGGCATTGTTGCCCGGCGCGCTCTGCGTCTGCGGCGCTGAAGATGGCGTGACACCACCGCTGAGCAGATCCATCGGATTGACGCCGAGCATCAGTCCCACAACCACGACGATGACAATGAGCCCGAGCCCGCCACCGCCAATGGCGCCACCACGTGTGCCGCCCGTCGGAATACGAAAGCTCGGTCCGCCGCCTCCAGAGGGCCCGCGAAACATGCCGCCGCCAATCCCGCCGCCCGCGCCGCGCCGGTCTTCCATATGGCTGGATTGCTTGCGACCACGCCACTTCATCTGCCCGCTCCGCGTTAATTCAAGCGCTTTGTGCCACGCCAATTGCGGTCAGCCAATAGGCAAGTCAGACACACGCCTGCCCCAAAATGGTCACGCTGCTGGTTTTTGCCCGTCCTCCTCAAGCAAACCTGTCCGCGCTCCGCTCATTTTACGCTGGCTGGGAAGAATACCATTCCTGCATCGAATTCCCGCTTATCTGGTCGGAATTGGCGTTCGCCCCGAGCACATCAAAGCCGAACGTAACAGGGAAACGTAATCCGCAACCGCACCTTCCACAGTCCAGCAATTGCGTTCTTTTCCTTTGACTCCGGTCCAGACCCGGCGCAATCTTTGACCAAGTGGTCAAACACGCAGCGTGTCACAAAAAGGTCACCAAACGGCAATCTGGCCGGCACAATTGGCGATCAAGAACCAATAAGTGGTGCGCCCGAATCCACACGGCGTCATTCAGTTCCTGCGTATGAAAATCAACCCGAATTGGAGTGGTTCAATGCCCCTTTTCCGTCCCCTTTCCCGCCGCGCATTCCTTGCCGGCACCGCCGCCACATCCGCCTTGATCGCGCTGCACCCCTTCGCGGCCCGCGCATCGGCCAACCAGGCGCATCTTCGCCTGATGGAGACGACCGACATTCACGTCGCCATCTTCCCCTATGATTATTACGCTGACAGCCCCAACGACACGATGGGGCTGGCCCGCACCGCAGCGATTATCGAGCAGATCCGCGCCGAGGCCGGCAATTCGGTCCTTATCGACAATGGCGACCTGATCCA
Source organism: Hyphomicrobiaceae bacterium (assembly GCA_020638065.1). Taxonomy (GTDB): domain Bacteria; phylum Pseudomonadota; class Alphaproteobacteria; order Rhizobiales; family Devosiaceae; genus JACKJF01. Next base: position 39,607 of record JACKJG010000004.1, read on the forward strand.
GGGCAACCCGATGGGCGATTATGTCGCTTATGAGCGCGGTTACGCCGACGGCCAACTACACCCGATGATGGCCGCCATGAACACGCTCGGCTATGAAGTGTCGACCCTGGGCAATCACGAGTTCAATTACGGGCTCGACTTCCTCAATACGGCTCTTGCCGGTGCCAATTTCCCGTTCGTCAGCGCCAACCTCGTCAATGGCACCATGCTCGCCTCCAACCCGCGCGACGACAACACGTTCATCAAGCCCTACATCATTCTCGACAAGGAAATCACCGATGGCGCGGGCCAGACCCACACCATCAAGCTCGGCTTCATTGGCTTCGTACCGCCCCAGATCATGACCTGGGACAGCCAGAACCTGACCGGCAAGGTCATGACCCGCGATATCGTCAAGACCGCCGAAGCCTATGTCCCGCAGATGAAGGAAGAAGGCGCCGACCTCATCATCGCCCTTTCCCACTCCGGCATTTCCGCAGATGGCTACAGCGAAGGCATGGAAAACGCCTCCCTCTATCTCGGCGCCGTTGAAGGCATCGATGCCATCATGACCGGTCACCATCACCTTGTCTTCCCCGGCACCTCCTATGCAGACGGCGGCGGTATCGACAATGTGGCCGGCACCCTGATGGGCACTCCAGCCGTGATGGGCGGTTTCTGGGGTTCACACATGGGTCTCATCGACCTGTTGCTTGAAAAATCCGACAACAACCATTGGTCGATCGTCTCGCACATGTCCGAAGCGCGTCCGATCTACGAGCGTGTCGACGGCAAGAACCAGGCGCTCGTGGAATCGGTTCCAACGGTTCTCGCTGCCGTTCAGAAGACCCATGACGAAACGCTTGAATATATCCGCCGCCCGGTCGGTGAAACGGCCGCACCGCTTTATTCCTACTTCGCGCTGGTCGCCGACGATCCCTCGGTTCAGGTCGTCTCAAACGCCCAGACCTGGTACACCAGGCAGATGATGAAGGGCACCGAGTGGGAGGGCATTCCAATCCTCTCGGCCGCGGCACCCTTCAAGGCGGGCGGCCGCGGCGGCCCCGACTATTATACCGACGTTCCTGTCGGTCCGGTCGCTATCAAGAACGTGGCCGATCTCTACCTCTACCCCAACACGACCCGTGCCGTTCTGATCACCGGCGCCCAGGTCAAGGACTGGCTCGAACGCTCGGCCGGCATCTTCAATCAGGTCGAAGCGGGTGCGACCGATGCGCCGCTGATCAATCCGGACTTCCCGTCCTACAATTTCGACGTGATCGACGGGGTGACTTATCAGATCGACATCACCCAGCCCTCCAAATACTCTTCGGACGGCAAGGAAGTGCTGAACCCGGACGCCAGCCGCATCGTCAACCTGATGTATGATGGCGCGCCAATCGATCCGGCTCAGAAGTTCGTGGTCGCCACCAACAATTATCGCGCTGGCGGCGGCGGCAATTTCCCGGGCGCCGATGGATCGACCATCATCTTCATCGGTCCGGACACAAACCGCGATGTCATCGTCCGCTACATTGTCGAGGAAGGCACAATCAACCCGAAAGCCGACAGCAACTGGTCGCTCGCATCCGTCCCCGGCACGACGGTCCTGTTCGAAACCGGACCGAAGGGCGCCGACCATGTCGCCGACGTGACCGCCGTCGATATCGAGCCGACAGGTGAAACCAGCGAAACCGGCTTCGGCGTCTATCGCATCACGCTTTAGTTTTCGCCGCGTCATAACACCAAAAAGGCCGGGCAAATGCCCGGCCTTTTCTCATTACGGGATACAAACACAGCGACGCCGTCATCAGACGCCACAAAAGAACCACGGCAGAATCCCATGCCCGACTTGACCCCACCCCCACCCCGCCCTATACATTTGGTAGTTGAATTTTCGGAGGTCACGATGACAAGCATCCGCATCGAGGACAATTCTGTTTGGGTAAAACACATCGAGGCCGGGCCAGAATTGCAGGAACGCATCAAGGCAATGAAGCCCGGTGAGCTTCTGGATCTCGAAGTGGACGGGATTGTGGGGCAGTGGGAACGCATGAAGGACGGAAAGGACGGGCGCCCGACTTTCGGCATCAAGCCGGTCGCGAGCATGAAGGACGTCTGGGCGCGCATGCTGAAGAATAAGGGCAGTGTCGTTCCGATCCGCGAAGTCCAATTGGCCGACAGCTACCTGTCTGCGGTACAGACGACACTGAGCGAGTGGGATTCGCCCGAAGACGCGCGGGCTTATCGTGATCTGTGATTTTGCCGACATTGTTGTTGTCCCGTTTCCGTTCACCGATCAGCCCATCACCAAACGCCGGCCCGCAATGGTGTTTTCCTCGACCGAATTCAATTCGGAAACAGGCCAGACCGTTCTTGCGATGATTACGACTGCCGCTGCGGGCAACTGGCCCAACGACGTGGAAATCGTCGACACACGATCAGCGGGACTGGACCATCAGTCCTTTGTGCGCTGGAAAATGTTCACGCTGCCCAATCAGCTGGTTCTTCGAAAGGTCGGCACATTGTCCGAAGGCGACATGAACGGCCTGCGCCGCAGCACGCGGTCGTCATTTCCCGCCTGTACAACCTAGCCAACACCAAATAGGCCGGGCAGATGCCCGGCCTTTTCAACTTTGCTACTCCGCCGCGATGACCTGATGCAGTTCCATCGCCTGACGTTCGTAAAGCCCGCGATAGATGCCCTTGTCGCGGGTGACCAGCGTGGCGTGCGTGCCCTCTTCGACAATCTCGCCCTTGGAGAAGACAAGCAGCCGGTCCATCGATTTGACCGTCGACAACCGGTGCGCGACGACGAGCGTCGTCCGCCCCTGCATCAGACGTTCCGATGCCTGCTGGATCAGGTGCTCGGAAACTGAATCCAGGCTCGAAGTCGCCTCATCGAAAATCAGGATCGGCGCATCGGCGAGAAAGGCCCGCGCCAGCGCCACCCTCTGCCGCTCACCGCCCGAAAGCTTGATGCCGCGCTCGCCCACAAGCGTTGCATAGCCCTTGGGAAGGTCTTCGATGAAGTCATGCGCATTGGCCAGTTTGGCCGCCTCGATAATCTCCCTCATCGTCGCACCGGGCCGCGCATAGGCGATATTGTCGGCCAGCGTACGGTGAAACAGGATCGGCTCCTGCGGCACCAGCGCGATCTGGCTCCTAAGCGAGTCCTGCGTCACGCCGGCAATATTCTGTCCATCGATCAGGATCGCCCCGTCATTGATGTCGTAGAGGCGCTGGATCAGTTTGACGAACGTGGTCTTGCCCGAACCGGAATGGCCCACGAGCCCCACCCGCTCACCCGCCCTGATCGTCAGCGAGAAATCCTCGTAAAGCGGGGTGTCCTTGCCATGATACTGGAAGGTGACATGGTCAAACCTGATCTCGCCGTCTTGAACCTTGAGTTCACCGGCACCCGGACGATCGGCAACGCCGAGCGGAACCGAGTGGACGTCGATGAGTTCCTCCATCTCGTTGACCGTGCGCTGCAGGTTCCGCACCTGCTGTCCCACATCCTGCAAATAGCCCTGCACCACGAAGAACAGAGTCAGGACAAACGCGAGATCGCCGGCATTGGCCCGTCCGTTCCAGGCCAGAACGAGTGCCGTGCCGAGAATCGCGCCGCGAAACGCCCACATAGCCAGGGACTGGATGATGAAGGTATGGTTGTGCCGCAACCAGGTCCGCATGGTCCTTTTCCTCCATTTGGACATGGTTCTGGACACATAGTCCTGCTCGCGTTCCTCGCCGGCAAAGCTCTTGACCACCGCGTTGCAGCTCACCGAGTCCGCCAGCACGCCGCCGACCCGCGTGTCCCATGCATTGGAAAGTTGGGCGGCGGGAGCGATGTAGACCATCATCATCGCCGAAACCAAAGCGATGTAGGCAACCGACCCCAATCCGACCACAAGCCCCATCACCGGCCATTGCAGAAACAGAATGGTCGACGCGCTGAGCAGAAGCGTGAACTTCGGGAAAAGCGCAAGAATGATGGTGTCGTTCAGCCCGTCCATGGCCCACATGGCGCGCGTGATCTTGCGCACGGTTGACCCGGCAAAGCTGTTGGCGTGCCAGTCCGAACTGAGGTGTTGTACCTTCCGGAAGGCTTCGTGGACAATGTCCGGCATCATCCGCAGCGTGAAGCGAACGATCCCGGTAAACACCACCGAGCGCGAAAGCACCATTGCCAGCCCAAGTGCCAGAATGATGCCGAGATTGGTCAGCGCCGCACCGTGAGCCTCTTCCGCGTTGCTCGCAAACTCGCCGAGATTGTTTACCAGCCGTCCCGCGAAAAGCGGCGCAAGAGAATCCGCGACCGTCGCCAGCAATCCAAATCCAAGCATCACGGAAAGCCGGACTTTTTGCCGCCGCCAATGATGCCAAGTGAATTGCGCGGCCTTGCCGAACGCATTTTCACGGACGAACCTACCCATGAGAGTCATGTAATTATCCGGCATGGTTTGCCGGTCCCAAATCGGGCGCACGCAATCGCGCAACGCCGCAGAAAGTCAAGAAATGTGGAAGTCGAGTTCAGCCGCGCATCGCGCGGGTAAACTCAGGGTGCGGTTCGCGCCGAATAATAGCGAGATCCGGAACGGATCTCAAAAACGGGAGCAACGGCACCGCGCATAAGCGTGACATCAAAGTTCGTCATCAATTGCCTCCGTTGCATCAGGTTGAGAATTTCGGAAGCTAGACCCGAACGCCGGGTCTGCCAAGTCTGGCCGCGGCATTTTGTCGGCCTGCAAGGCTGTCGGACGCATGGACGTTGCTCAATTGCCACAAGCTTGTCACAAGCATCCGGTCAGTTCGCAGTGATTGCTCTTTATTATTCCCATTGACTCGCATTTTTAGGAGCAATAGAGAACAATCCATGTCACGCGAACTCCTGTCCGTCGAGGACACCGCAACCTATCTCAAGCTGCACCCGAAAACGGTGTTGCGCTTCATTCGCGAGGGCCGCTTGCCCGCGACCAAGGTCGGCCGCGCCTATCGGATTTCACGATCCGACATCAATTCCCTCGCCGGGAGACCCGAAGAAGAACCGGAAACGCCATTTGCGCGGGTCACCTCAATTGTCGACATCGCGAACGTTTCCCTGGATGAAGGCCAACGCATCGTCTCATCACTCCAGGCCGCACTGAACGGACCGGCGCGCCACGATATCCAGCTGCAAACCGCCCATGATGTTGAACAGCACCTGCTGAAGCTGATCATCATCGGTGCACCGGATAATGCCGGCGCGTTGCTGTCGCTCCTGTCCAAATTCAGCAAAGATGGAAGCGGTCAGCCATGAGTAACATCTACAAATCCGAGGCTGGCAAAACCCGGATCGAAACAGCCTATCGGTCCTGGCTTGATCGTTGGCCGGTCCCTGCCGAATTCGTCACTGTGCCCACGTCCCAGGGCGACACTTTTGTTGTCGTGTCCGGTTCCGAGCAGGCGCCACCCCTCGTTCTGCTGCACGGCTCGATCGGCAACGCCGCGACGTGGCTGGGCGATATCGCAACTTATGCGGCGCATTTTCGCTGCTACGCCGTCGACATTATCGGCGAGCCGGGCCTTTCGGCGCCGAGCCGGCCCGATCTGAGGTCCGACGCCTACGCAATCTGGCTCGATGACGTGCTGTCCGGGCTCAAGCTCGAAAAGACCTCCATCCTGGCCCTGTCCCTTGGCGGGCTTTTCGCTTTTGACTTCGCTGCGCGACGGCCCGGGCGTGTCACGGCTCTTGCCGGCATCTCGCCCGCAGGTATCTGCCATAGCCGCAATTTCATTTTGAAATATCTGCCCTTCTTCTTTCTCGGCGACTGGGGAAAGAAAAAGGTCACTGAAGCCATTATGGGCCCGATGCCGGAAAACCTTCCGGCCGAAGTGCACGAATTCCTTGCGTTTCAGGACCTGCTGCGCGCCGAATTCAATCCACGTACCGAAGCGCTGCCGGTCCTCAGCGACGCCCAAATCTCCAAGCTGGATTTCCCGATTCTGGTCGTGACCGCCGGTAAGGACGTTCTGCTCAAAACTGAGGAAACACGGGATCGCCTGAGGGCACTGGCGCCCAACGCTCAGGTCGATTTCCGGCCCAATGCCCGCCACTTCATACCTGCCACCAGCGACGTCATCCTGCCGTTTCTGAAGCACGCAAACGGCCTTTGAGACGTGAATTGGTCCGGGCCGGGTCTGCCGCGTCAAATTGGGGGTTCCACTACAAGGCGCTCCTGCCTATAAGGCCCACCTAGCCAAAACGGATTCCCGCATCCCGCCGCTTGCCCGCAACGGCTGGATTCGCGCACGCGAAAAGACGAACTCCATGCCCAAACGCACCGACATCCAATCAATCATGATCATCGGCGCCGGGCCCATCATTATCGGTCAGGCCTGCGAGTTCGACTATTCCGGCACTCAGGCCGTCAAAGCGCTGAAGCAAGAAGGCTATCGGATCGTCCTGGTCAATTCCAATCCGGCCACGATCATGACGGACCCGGATCTGGCCGATGCGACCTATATGGAACCGATCACGCCGGACGTTGTCGCCAAGATCATCGAAAAGGAACGGCCCGACGCGTTGCTGCCGACCATGGGCGGCCAGACCGCGCTCAACTGCGCGCTGACGCTGAGAAAGATGGGCGTGCTCGACAAGTATGGTGTCGAAATGATCGGCGCGACCGCCGACGCCATCGACAAGGCGGAAGATCGCGACCTGTTCCGCGAGGCGATGAAGAAAATCGGGCTTGAAACTGCCCGGGCCGCCTTCGTCAACACATCCGAACTCAAACAGCGCTTCGAAGACGATCACAAGGCCGGCCTCGACGATCTCAAGAGCGCCGGCGCCTCCAAAGAGGCTATCGCCGAATTCGAGGCCGAATGGTCCAAGGGCGAGCGCATGCGCCGCGAGGAGCATCGCCTGACCGCGCAACTGCAGGCGCTGCAGGCCTCGCAGGTCACCGGCCTGCCAGCCATTGTGCGTCCGTCCTTCACGCTGGGCGGCACCGGCGGCGGCATCGCTTACACGCTTGAAGAGCTCTATGACATCGTCCTGTCCGGCGTCGACGCATCTCCGACCAACGAAGTCCTGGTCGAGGAATCCATCCTCGGCTGGAAGGAATTCGAGATGGAGGTCGTTCGCGACAAGAACGACAATTGCATCATCATTTGCGCCATCGAGAACGTGGACCCGATGGGTGTGCATACTGGCGATTCCATCACCGTCGCTCCGGCCCTGACGCTGACCGACAAGGAATACCAGATCATGCGCGACGCCTCGATCGCGGTGTTACGCGAGATCGGGGTCGAAACCGGCGGTTCGAACGTTCAATTCGCCATCAACCCCTCCGACGGGCGCATGATCGTCATCGAGATGAACCCGCGCGTTTCGCGGTCTTCAGCGCTTGCCTCCAAGGCGACTGGTTTCCCTATCGCCAAGGTGGCGGCGCGGCTGGCGGTTGGCTACACGCTGGATGAGCTTGAAAACGACATTACCGGCGGTGCAACCCCAGCCAGTTTCGAGCCGACCATCGACTACGTTGTCACCAAGATCCCGCGCTTCGCCTTTGAAAAATTCCCCGGCGCCGAGCCCCTGCTCAACACGTCGATGAAATCCGTCGGCGAGGCCATGGCCATCGGTCGCACGTTCGCCGAGAGTTTTCAGAAGGCCCTGCGGTCGCTCGAAACCGGCTTGACCGGCCTCAACGAAACGCTCATTCCCGGTCTCGGTGAAGGCGACGACAAGAACGCCATCCGCGCCGCCCTCGGCACCCCGACGCCCGAGCGCATTTTGCATGTCGCCCAGGCCATGCGGCTCGGCTTCACCGACAAACAGGTCTTTGAGGCGTGCAAGATCGACCCATGGTTCCTGGCGCAAATCCGCACCATCGTCGAAACCGAACAGAAGGTGCGCGAAATCGGATTGCCGGACGATGCCGACAATCTCAGAATGCTCAAAGCGATGGGCTTTTCCGACGCGCGGCTGGCCGAACTCTCGGGCCTGACCCGCGGCAGAATTCGCAGCAAGCGCCACGAACTCGCCGTCCGGCCCGTTTACAAGCGCATCGATACCTGCGCCGCAGAATTCGCCGCGCCGACCGCCTACATGTATTCGACCTACGAAACGCCGTTTACCGGCGCATCAGCTGACGAAGCGCGGCCTTCGGACAAGAAGAAAATCGTCATTCTCGGTGGCGGCCCGAACCGTATCGGCCAGGGCATCGAGTTCGATTATTGCTGCTGCCACGCCGCGTTCTCGCTGTCCGACGCCGGCTACGAAACCATCATGGTCAACTGCAACCCGGAGACGGTTTCCACCGATTATGACACGTCCGACCGTCTCTATTTCGAACCCCTGACCGAAGAAGACGTCATCGAAATCCTCGAAACCGAGAAAGCCAATGGCACCCTGCATGGCGTCATTGTCCAGTTCGGCGGGCAGACCCCGCTCAATCTCGCCGAAGCAGTGCAGAAGGCCGGCGTTCCGATTCTCGGCACCCAGCCCGACGCCATCGATCTGGCTGAGGACCGCGACCGCTTCATGAAGCTCCTGCACAAGCTGGAGTTGACCCAGCCGCAAAACGGCATCGCCTACTCGCTCGAACAGGCGCGCATGGTGGCCGACAAGATCGGGTTCCCGCTGGTCATCCGCCCCTCCTACGTGCTCGGCGGCCGCGCCATGGCCATCGTCACCAATGCGGAACAGTTCGAAAGCTATGTCCAATCGACCTTGACCGAACTGGTGCCACACGAAATCCGGGCGAAATACCCCAACGACAAGACCGGCCAGATCAACTCTGTGCTTGCCGACAATCCGCTCCTCTTCGACGCCTACCTTCAGGGCGCGACCGAAATCGATGTGGATTGCCTGAGCGACGGCACGAATGTCTTTGTCGCCGGTATCATGGAGCATATCGAGGAAGCGGGTATTCACTCTGGCGACAGCGCCTGCACCCTGCCCCCGGTGAATCTCGGCCCCGGCATTCTCACAGAACTCAAGCGCCAGGCACGCGATCTGGCCATTGCCCTGAATGTCGGCGGCCTGATGAACGTGCAGTTCGCGGTCAAGGACGGCACGATCTATATCATCGAGGTCAATCCGCGCGCCTCGCGCACGGTGCCCTTCGTCGCCAAGGTGATCGGCAAACCCATCGCCAAGATCGCCTCGCGCATCATGGCGGGTGAAAGCCTCGAGAGTTTCGCCCTCAGTGAACCTCATCTCAAGCACATCGCGGTCAAGGAAGCGGTGTTTCCCTTTGCGCGTTTCCCAGGCGTCGACACCGTGCTCGGCCCCGAAATGCGCTCGACCGGCGAAGTCATCGGCCTCGATACCGGCTTCGCCATGGCTTTCGCCAAGTCCCAATTGGGTTCCGGCACACAATTGCCACACGACGGCACCGTATTCGTCTCCGTGCGCGATGAAGACAAGGAAACCATCACCCCCGCGATGAAGAAGTTGTCCGATATGGGCTTCAAGATCATTGCGACTGGTGGTACGCAGCGCCATCTCGAAGAGCATGGCGTCACGGCCCGCAAGGTCAACAAGGTGCTCGAAGGCCGTCCGAACATCGTCGACGAGATGAAGAACGGCGACGTGCACCTGGTGATCAACACCACCGCCGGCTCGAAATCGGTGTCCGACAGCCGCTCAATCCGCCGCACGGCCCTGATGGACAAGATCCCCTATTACACAACGATTGCCGGTGCGATTGCCGCCGTCGACGCCATTGCGGCCTATCGCCAGGGCGATCTGCAAGTCCGTTCGGTGCAGGATTATTTCGCGGCGTGATCTGCGGGACGGCCGGCTCGGTTGGAGGCCGCGGTTAACGACGCAGCGGCGTCTTCGGCGGAAAGTCGTGCCCCGATCAACCGGTAGATCCAGTAGCTTTCTTCAGTCTCAATCAGTTCCATGATCCTGGCCGGTGAACAGCCCGTGATCTTTCTAACCTGCCGCCCCATATGGGCCTGATCTGCGTAGCCGAATTCCTGCGCAAGTCCGGCCAGATCGCCGATGCCCTCTTCGTAGGACCGGACAAACAGCTGCTCCATCCGCGCCTGCTGATCGAGGTCGCGCTGATTGAAGCCCGTCCACCGCTTCACCCGTCGCTGCAACTGCCTGAGGCTTCTGCCAGCACCGAGGGTAGATGCGCGCACCGCAAGGGCAACCGCCCAATCCTTGAACCACACAGGAGCCATGCCCTGGCGCGGACGCGCCTGACGCCACAAAGGCTCAAGCCCGTCCTGCAGTAGCAAAAAGCCCTCATCCACGTCGCTTTGTTGCGCCGCTCTGCGCACGATTGCAGCCAGTTCGCCGCTCACGGCGTCCTCGACGGCGACGGTCCTTTCGCTGACGAACTCGATAGACGAACCAGTCAGCGCCTGCCACGCATCTGGATAGAAGACTACTGTGACCCCATAGGCATCTGCCGGGCTCCACATCGTCGTAGGATTCTGTCTGTGTCCACTCACCGAGATGTCTGGCTGTCTTTCAAGGTGAACCCGCCCACTGTCGATCTCGGCTGTCCTGATTTCAAAAACCGCCCCTTCCTTGATCCAGGACAGGCCGCAATAAGGAGATCTGGGAAAATGGCTGACCCGCTGCGCATCATTCATCGCGACCCCGCGCGTATCGCGCACGATGGCCATGGCGATACATCCCGCCAGCGCCGGTCGCGGCATCAGCAAGTGCGCGCGCTCTCCGCTTGATATCCTGCAACCATCGCCCTGGAAGTCCCGGACTGAAATCTGTCTGTTCAAACTTCGGATGCCCCGTTGAGGTGACGTTTTCGTTCTATATCGCTGGAAGATCGAGTGCGACAACTCTCGCCGCAAATCAAGGAGCCGGGCATGCACTCTCCTGACACCGATCAACGCGACTTTTCCGACACGAGCGCTGCCTATTCTGTCTTTTCCAACGAGCTGGCCGACAAGGGCTTTCTGGTCACCTCCAGCGAGGTCCTGATCAATTGGGCGCGGACGGGTTCATTGCATATCCTGACATTCGGTTTGGCCTGCTGCGCCGTGGAAATGATGCAGTTCGGTGCGCCGCGCTATGATTTCGACCGTTATGGCACGCCGTTTCGCGGCTCGCCGCGCCAGTCGGACGTTATGATCATCGCCGGCACATTGACCAACAAGATGGCCCCTGCCCTGCGCAAGGTCTATGATCAGATGCCTGAGCCGCGTTATGTGATTTCGATGGGATCGTGCGCCAATGGTGGCGGCTATTATCACTATTCATATTCGGTGGTGCGCGGCTGCGACCGCGTCGTACCGGTCGACATTTACGTTCCCGGCTGCCCGCCTACCGCCGAGGCGCTGCTCTACGCGATTCTGCTGCTGCAAAAGAAAATCCGCCGCACCGGCAGTATCGAACGCTAGCAGCCCAGAATGCTGATTCAGGTTTAGGCGTCCGGCCAATTCGTCAGCAGCGCATCGACTACCTCAAGCGCCTTCTCAACGTCTTCAGGCCCGACATCGAGATGCGTTACCCAACGCTGATGTCCGTAGCGGGAATGCACGCCGATGCCGTTTTCGCGCAGATGGTCCTCGAAACTCTGAGGATCGCCTTCAACAACCGTCACGAACACCATATTGGTCTGCACCGGCTCGACTTTGAGCTGCGGATAGCGCGCCAGCCCCTCACCCAGCATTTTGGCATGCTCGTGGTCCTCGGCAAGCCGGTCGATGTTGTTCTCGAGTGCATAAAGCCCCGCCGCTGCCAGAATTCCCACCTGCCGCATCCCGCCACCCAGCATCTTGCGGATACGCCGCGCCTTGTCGACGAGATCCTCGTGCCCGACCAGAACCGAACCGGCCGGAGCCCCGAGACCCTTGGATAAGCAGACCGAAATCGTGTCGAAATTCCGCGCGATTTCGCGCGCGTCCTGGCCTCCCGCGATTGCCGCATTGAAGAGTCGCGCACCGTCGAGATGGGTGCCGAGCCCGAAACGCCGGGCAAGCGCCACCGCCTCACCAACATAGCCAGATGGCAGAACCTTGCCGCCGATCGTGTTTTCCAGCGCCAGCAATCTTGTGCGGGCGAAATGAATATCGTCAGGCTTAATCGCGCCCGCAATGGCGCTGAGCGAAATCGTCCCGTCAACTTCGTTCGGCAGGGGTTGCGGCTGGATGGACCCCAGAACGGCTGCCCCGCCCGCTTCGTTGACGTAGCAATGCGCCTCCATGCCCGCGATATATTCGTCGCCGCGCCCGCAATGGCTCATCAGCGCAGCGAGGTTCGACTGGGTTCCCGAAGGCAGGAACAAAGCAGCCTCATGCCCGAGCATGTCGGCAAGCGTCGCTTCGAGCCGGTTGACTGTCGGATCGTCGCCATAAACATCGTCGCCGACCTCGGCATCCGCCATTGCGCGGCGCATGCCATCATTCGGTTTTGTTACTGTGTCAGAGCGGAAATCGTGCGCGATCCAGGTCATCTCAAACCCTTTCGTGATCCGCGCCCAGTCTGGACCACGAAAGCCGCGACTTCAATGCGGCTAAGAGGTCCGAAGCACGCTGCCGACGCAACAAGATTACTGCTTGGGCCGGCGTTCAACGGCAAATCCTGACACCACGCCAATTTGCGGGTCGTGTTTGCCGCCAAATTGCCCGGAGAAAAGACCAGCCCCACGTCCGTGCAGCGGGCCTTTGCACGAGGAAAACCGCCGCGCGGCAGATGTCACGCGGCGGGAATTCGGAGCACTAGATGATGATGTCGCCATTGCCGATGTCGGCGAGATCCACACCCCGCACGATCACATACGTGCCTTTGTAGTCGAAACCGGCCTTGTTGTTGTGATCGCTACCAATTTCGAAGAATTTGCCGAGAGCCTGGCTTTTGTCGGCAAAGCCGAACTTCTTCAGATCGATCTTGTCGGTACCGTCCTCGAAATCCATGATTTCGTTTTCGCCCTGATTGCGGCCAAAATGGAAATAATCCCTTTGCGTGCCGCCGGTCAGTTCATCATTTCCGCGCCCGGCGTAAAGGTGGTCCCTGCCATTGCCGCCGTCCAGATTGTCATCCCCGTCCCGGCCCTTCAGCGTATCGTTGTCGTCATTTCCAGCCAGCACATCATCGCCTGCATTGGAGCCGATCAATATGTCGTTGCCGGCTTTTCCCGACACGGTTCCATCGACTGACCCCGTTTTCCGGCCATTGTAGGTGTCCGCCCCACCACCCAGAACGACATCCCCAATGATTTCGCCGTTGTTGCTGACATTGTCATCCAGATCATGACCGGCAACGGCCACAACACCGGCACCCGCAATTACGCCCCGGTTGATGACATCGATGTTCGCGGTGTTCACGCTCGCCAAAATGGCTTCGCCGGCGGTGCCGGTAATGTTGCCGGAATTGATGATTTTGACATCGCTCGAATAGTTGACGCCAATTCCCTTCGCGCCCGAAATGTCGCCACTATTTCTGACCAGTCCGTCCGTAACATAGTCGAGCGAAATGCCATTCCCGTCGGTTCCAGAAATAGCGCTGGTATTGTTGATTTGCAGGCCGTCGACCACATACGTGCTGATGCCATACCGCCCGTGAAGATAGCCATGGTTCTGCACGGAAATGTCGGCGCTATATGCAAAGAACAAGCCGGAACCGTTGACCGAGCCGATGTCCCCCGTATTGGACACCCAGAAGTTGGTACCACCGGTAACATAGGTAGCGGAGCCGTCCAGACCACTGATGGTTCCACTGTTCAGGATGCCTCCGTCATTACTGTTGACGACATAAACTGCCTGACCGCCGCTCAACTGCCCGGCGTTCGTGATCAATGAGTCATCATGCTTCAAACGGATGGCATGGCCGCTGCTTGACGTCGTGTCGCCCCGAACGATTCCGTTTGCACCAACCAGAATGCGAAACCCGCCGCCCGCAACATCGCTGGATTCAAAATTGATTGCATTGCCGGATTGGGACACCAGTGTGCCGTCGACGGTCAGATCGATTTCGTTTTCCGACGCTGAACTGAGATTGATGGCATCACCCGCCGTTACAACAACGCCAACACCGCTCGGCACATAAAGATCGTCATCGGTGCTCAGTGATACCGTGACTGAACTATTGCTTTGAATTGCCATGATCTGCGTCCCTCTGATTGATTTTCCCAGGTGTTTTGCCACCCAGCCAGTCACTGTCTTTTCTTCAAGACATGCAGGCTAAGGCTAGTTTGACGACAGGATCAAGACTCCGTTTACTAATGCATGAGGCATCTTCATCCCGCTTCATTTGCATATCGGGACGAAATATTTCCATAAAACAAGCACTTGCCGGACACACAAGGTGGGAACGAAGTGAGTTTCGATTTCGGCATCTTTCATTCCGCACCGCCTGCATGCACTTGCCAATTGTCATTTGCTGCCGCGTGCAGTAAATTCCGCGCACTAGATGACTAAAGCGACTGATTTCGTCGCGATCCTTTCGCGCCTAACGACTTCACTACCTGGACGTCGATCTACCCCGGAGAATGCCAAATAGTTTGGCGTCACGGGTTTGCTGCGAAAGGCAATTACAAAATGGCAACCGGCACCGTTAAATGGTTCAACGGCCAAAAAGGCTTCGGCTTCATTCAACCCGATGAAGGCGGCGCAGACGTTTTCGTGCACATTTCTGCAATTCAGCGTTCCGGCCTGACCGGTCTCGATGAAGGTCAGAAGGTCAGCTACGAACTCGTAAAGGACAAGCGCTCCGGCAAGTTTGCCGCCGACAACCTCACCATCGAGGAATAGTCCCGAATATTGCGTGGCGGGCTCTGCCCGTCACGCCACTCCCTTGCCTTTGGCAACAGCGATCCGCCGTTGCACGGCGACGTTTCCGTCAAATCTGCGGTTCATGAAATAGCTGCCCAGCCGCCTGATGCTGACCGGCGTCAACTCTGCCCCAGCGGCGAGCAGCAGGTGATCGTCGCGATCCACAATGTCGCTCGCCACCACATCGCCCGGAACAAGCTGCTGCGGTTTGAGCAAGATCCGCTCATAATCGCGCTTCTCCTCGCGTCGGGTTTTCACGAAGACCAGACCGGCTTGTTTCAGAATATCCGGGTCATAAACATGCCGTTTTGCCACCATCTGGCGGAACGCATCCGACCGGGTGCGCCCCGGACCGGTGGCAAGATCGACAAAGTCGATCAACAATCGCAGGATCCGCGCAGATTGCGGAATTTTCGCTCCGGTCAACTCACCCGACGGGAATCCCGACCCATCATATCCGGCACGTGAGTAGTAGAGCACGCGCGCCACGCACTCCAATTGCGGGATGTTGCAGACAAGCTGGTATGCAACTTCAGCACTCTCGTCGACCTTGCGCTGTTCGACATCGCTGAGCGGCTGCCCCACGACATACTTGTTGACCAGCCAGTCCGGCAAGCCAAGCAGTCCGATAGGATAAAGCATGGCCGCGAGGTCCAGTTCGCACAACCTTTCGATGGGCATATGCTGTGCCAGTCTGTGCGCCCAGCGTTGCACTTTTCCAGCCTTTTCAAAAAGCTCGGGACGAACGAGCGCCAGAACGTCGGATAATAGCTTGACCGTCGAACTGATCAGGATTTCGCGCTCGTGAGCCGCAACCGGCAACGCCTCCACCTCAGCCGGGGCGGACCTCGGATCGGAAAAGGACCGGGCCTGCTCGGAGGTCTCATCCACATTCTTTGGCTGCAGAATTGGCTGATTTGGGGTTTTGAGTGCCCCCGGCAAATAGGCTCTCTCTGTCTTCTTTTGCGGCCGGGCTGGCAAATTTACTGAATCATACATCAAAGCATTCCTGTCTCGCGCGCGCGTACCTTCCCCGCCCGCACCTGAATTTTCACCAATGCCGGGCATCAGTTTGACTCAAATGCCGTCATGTGCCGGGATAACCCGGCAGGCAGGCACCGCGGCGCTTGACCGCCGCAAATCCGCAATGCAACCTTATCGCTCGAAGAGGCGCGCACCCGAGTCGAACTGAACAACGCCTGGTCCTGCGGCCCGCAAGGGGATACCGGGGGACCGGAGGAGAATGTGATTTGGAAAAAATCCCGATGACCCCTGAAGGTCACGCAAAACTCAGCGCCGAGCGCGCCGAACGCATCTCGGTTGAGCGCCCCAAGATCATTGCGGCGATCGCCGAAGCGCGCGCCCATGGGGATTTGAGTGAAAACGCGGAATACCATGCCGCCAAGGAACAGCAGAGCCTTAACGAGGGCCGGATCCTGGAACTTGAGTCGATACTTGCCCTGGCAGATGTGATCGATGTGAGAAAGCTCAGCGGCAGCAAGGTCAAATTCGGCGCCACGGTCACGCTTGTGGACGAGGATACCGAGGAAGAAAAGACCTACATGCTTGTCGGCGACCCCGAAGCAGATCTGAGGGCCGGCAAGGTCTCGATTTCGTCTCCGATTGCCCGCGCCGTGATCGGCAAGGAAGCTGGTGACGTCGTTGAAGTCGCTGCTCCCGGCGGCGCCCGATCCTACGAGATCGTGGATGTGAAGTTCATCTGAACAGCGAAAAGGCACAAATCAGACTAACTTTTAGGCAACAACGCCGTCTGTGGTTGAAAAGTGCAACACTTCCGGGTCTCTCGACCGGCACTGGCTTGAATAGCAGGCTTTGCGACCCCTAATTAGGGACAAAATGTCAACGACCGGGCGCCTTAGGCGCCGAAAGGACTATTCATGCACGCAAAGACGATCATCATCGGATCCGGCCCGGCCGGATACACAGCCGCGGTTTATGCCGCCCGCGCCATGCTCGAGCCGATCATCATCGAGGGGCTGCAGCCTGGTGGCCAGCTCACCATCACGACCGAAGTCGAGAACTATCCCGGCTTTGCCGAGCCGGTCGACGGTCCTTGGCTGATGCAGCAGATGCGCGCCCAGGCCGAAAATGTCGGCACCAGAATCATCAACGACACGATCACCAATGTTGACCTCGATGTCCGGCCCTTCCGCCTGACCGGCGACGGTGGCGAAATCTACACCGCGGACGCGCTGATCATCGCCACCGGCGCCCAGGCCAAGTGGCTTGGCATCGAAAGCGAAGAAGCGTTCAAGGGCTTTGGCGTTTCGGCCTGCGCGACCTGCGACGGCTTCTTTTATCGCGACAAGAAGGTGCTGGTCATCGGCGGCGGCAATACCGCCGTTGAAGAAGCACTGTTCCTGACCAACTTCGCTTCGGAAGTCATCGTTGTTCACCGCCGCGATGAATTCCGCGCCGAACAGATCCTGCAGAAGCGCCTGTTCTCCAATCCCAAGATCAAGGTGATGTGGAACACCGAACTGGCCGATGTCGTCGGCACCAGCATGCCCAAATCGGTCACTGGCGCCAAATTGCGCAATCTCAAGTCCGGCGAAATCACCGAAATGGATGTGGACGGCATCTTCGTCGCCATTGGCCACGCTCCGTCGACATCCTTGTTCGAAGGCAAGCTTGAGACCAAACGCGGTGGCTATCTTGTGACCGCTCCGGACAGCACGGCAACCGCTATCCCCGGCGTTTATGCGGCTGGCGATGTCACCGACGACGTCTATCGTCAGGCCGTCACGGCCGCGGGCATGGGCTGTATGGCAGCCCTTGAGGCCGAGCGCTTCCTCGCAGAGCAGGACGTCAGGGAAGCCGCTGAATAATGCCGCTTCACGACTGGGACAAGTTGCGCATTTTCCATACGGCTGCTGAGGCGGGAAGCTTCACGCACGCCGCCGAAAAGCTCAACATGTCCCAGTCCGCGGTCTCCCGGCAGATTTCGACGCTTGAGGAAAGCCTCGGGATCAAGCTGTTCATTCGCCATGCCCGCGGTCTGGTTCTGACCGAGCTCGGCGAGCAATTGTTCGGAACCGTGCACCGCATGTATTTCGAATTGCAGGCGGTCGAAGGCCAGATTTCGGACAGCCAGGAAGAACCGTCCGGCCCATTGTCCATTACGACAACCGTGGGTATCGGCTCCACCTGGCTCGCCGCCCGCGCCAACGAGTTCACCAGCCTGCATCCCAAGATCCAGCTGGATATCAAACTCAACGATTCCGATCTCGATCTGGCCATGCGCGAGGCAGACGTCGCCATCCGTCTGCACCCGCCCAGTCAGTCGGACATGATTCAGCGCAAGCTCTTCACGGTGCATTTCCATATCTACGCATCGCCGAGCTATCTGAAGCAGCACGGAACACCCCAAACCGTCGAAGATTTGGACAATCACCGTATTGTCACCTTCGGCGAGCCCGTCCCCTCGCACCTCGGCGACATCAATTATCTTGAACGAGTCGGCCGCCCTGATCACGATCCGCGCCGATCCCAGCTTCGAGTCAACGCCATTTCCGGAATGGCCCAGGCCGTCCGCGCTGGCACCGGCCTCGCCATGCTGCCCGATTACGTGCTTGAGGGCGCCGACGAATTCGCGGTCGTGCTTCCCGAAATCCGCCTGCCTGAATTCGACACCTATTTTGTCTATCCGCCCGCGCTTAAGAACTCCAAGCGCGTGCACGTCTTTCGCGACTTCCTCGTCGAGAGCGCGCGCAAGTGGTCCTACTGACCATTTTGTCCAAACCTGCGACAATTGGGCCCAGAATCGGGCATAAGTTCTTGAAATTACCATATATTCTCTATTTGGAATATGTTCGGCACACCCTCGTTGACCAATAGGGCACTTGCGGACTCAATGCATGCTTCCTATTTGGGTTGGTGACGCAAGTGCACTGTCCCTCCTGGCACTTGTGGTGTCCCTCCTTGCAGGGCGGAAGCCTTGCAACTGGCTCCGATCGGCTGGTCCGGTCGGAGCCATTTTCTTTGCGTTTGTGCGGGAAAACAACGCGAAATGGCCCCTATCCGTCATTCATTCCGCCTTCTGCATCCATGCACTCACCGCATACCTGCCATGAACCTGGGCCTATTGTTGACCAGTTGGTAAAAAGGCATATTGGCAATTGTCAGATGGACGCGCCCCGTTCTCCTCCTCCTACCGGGCTCCGCGAATATCAGACCCCGAACGTCGATTGAATTCCTCCTCCCTCGATCCACGTTCAACCCGAACGGCCCAATCCTCCCTCTGGTGTCCGTTCAAACTTGAAATTCGGGCTCAGCCCGTTTCAAGGCTCCACCTCAGCGTGGAGCCTTTTTTTTGCGCGTACCGCAACTGGCCGCCCTTAGGCCTGCATCCGGTCTGCGCGGCGCGCATGGCTCCCATGACCAATCGGCAATTGTGCCAAAACGCCAAATCGGCGACCTTTGCTTATCGGAATTTGTCGGCGCTCCTCCTCCCTGCCGCGATCCGCAACAAGGATCCTTGGTTTTCGCCCGGATCTTTTTGGAAGACCCCGCCACTCCCCTCCGGCGGGGTCTTTTTTTTGCGTCAAAACCGACGGTTTCATCCAAAAATACTCCAGTTGGAGTATGGACCACCCCACTCAAGTCCCTACCTTGAAGCAACATTTTGGCTGCCGGCGTGAACCGCAGCCTGTTTGCTTTGGATTTGTTGGGAGAACATGATGAGTGGCGCGGTCAAGGTCGGAAGCGAGTTTCAGATCAACTCAACGATCACCTACGACCAATATGAGGTGAAGCTCACGGCCCTGACCAATGGCACCTTTGTCGCCACCTGGGTCAGCAAGACCGACGCGACGACGCATAAGCACATTTTCGCGCAGCGATTCAACATCGACGGCACACCGCTGGGCTCGCAATTCCGCGTCGATACTGGAGCGGTCGAGGCGACCTTCAGTGTCAGCCCCGACATCACGGCCCTTGACGATGGCGGATTCATGATCGTCTGGTCGCAATCATCGGGGTCAATCCGTGTCCAGCGCTACGACGCGGACGGCGTGGCGGATTCAATCGTTAGCCAGCAACAACTGAACCAGATCACCAATGGATCCGTCAGCAGTCCGAGCATCGCCCCCGCGGCTGGCGGCGGCTGGTTCGTCTTCTTTTCCAGCTACAACGTCGACAACGACACAAATACCCAGGACACGAGCATTCAGGCTGCGCTGCTCGACAATGATGGCAATTACGAATTCACCCCCGGCGAATTCACGGTCAGGGCTGGGGGTGCCACAACCTCAGACTCCGGCCGCAGCCCGGACGTGGCCAAGCTCTCGGACGACGGACATGTCGCGGTCTGGCGCGACACGGCCTCCGGCACAGAGTCGATCATGATGCAGCTCTATTACGCGAGCGGCACCGCAAACGGCGCGCCCGTGCAGGTCGATAGCCGCATGGTCACCAACAAGTTCGAGCCCACGGTCATCGCCCTCGCCAACGACGACTTTCTTGTCATGTGGCGCGATTCACCCGATGCCTTCGATACCGGCATCCGCGCCGTTCACTTCAGGCCGGACGGCCTCGGATATTATACGGCTGGCACAGAGTTTTCGCCCACAGACGATGCTGGCCCCCACTACGGCACGAACCTTGCCGTATCCGCCCTCCCCGACGGCGGCTACATACTGACATGGGCCGCCAATGGCCCTGCGGACAATTACGGCATCTATGCCCAGCGCTTCGACGCAGCGGACGGCAAGGTAGGTGATACCGTGCTGGTCAACACAATTACCGATGGATACCAATTGGACCCTTCGGTCACCACACTGGCGAACGGTGCCTTTACGATTGCCTGGGAATCCAGCTTCGGCACCAGTGAAGGCGGCGACGGAGACGGCAGCGGCGTTTTCGGACAATTGTTCAAAGCCCAGCTATTTGGGACCAATTCTCGCGACACGCTGACCGACGATGTCGGCGCCAACTGGATGGACGGACGCAGCGGCGGCGACAACCTGAACGGAAAAGGTGGCGACGACGTCATCTACGGGCAGGACGGCGCCGACACCATTCTTGGTGGCAGCGGCAAGGATAGCCTCTTCGGCGGCAATCAGAACGACGATCTCGACGGTGGCTCCGATGATGACATTCTCAAGGGCCAGAGCGGCAAGGACACGCTTGCGGGTAAATCCGGCAACGACCAGCTTCTTGGCGGCAGCCAGAATGACACGCTCGATGGCGGCGCCGACGATGACATTCTCAAAGGTCAGAGTGGCAATGACCGCCTGATCGTCGGCAAGGGCAATGATAAGGCGACCGGCGGCTCGGGCGACGATCGCTTCATCTTCGGAAAACACGAAGACACCAACACGATCACGGACTTTCAGAACAATCGCGACAGGATCGACCTGAAGGCCTTCGGCTTCGCATCAAAGGCACAGGCCCTGTCGAAATTTCAGGAAGTCGGTTCGAGCACCAACGACATGATCAAGTTCGAATTCAAGGGCACGACCATCAAGGTCAAGGGCATCGACATGCCACAGCTCGACAATTCCGACATCATTATCTAGCGCGCCGGACCGGACTTCGCGGACAGGTTGAGCGCCCGGAAAACCAGGAACACCGAAGCACTTGTTTCGCTCAGAATCGCGACACGGCCACTCAAAATACTCCATATGGGGTATGGACATGGCACTCTAACCTCTTAACCTGCCTGAACTTTTCCGTTTCGCGGTTTTTTTGCTGCAACCGCGGACATTCGTTTGGAGGACAAGATGGCTGCCGTTACCAAGCTCGGAAGCGAATTTCAGGTCAACACGACGGCCGCCGGGGCCCAGGACAACCCGGCCATCGCGGCACTGGCCAATGGCGGATTCGTTATTGCCTGGGAATCGCCAGATGCGAGCAGCGACGGCATTTTCGCTCAGCGATACGACGCGAATGGCGGCCTTGACGGCATCGAAATGCAAATCAATACGACGACCACCTCCCAGCAGACGATGCCAACCATTGTCGGCCTGAGCGACGGGCGCTTTGCTGTCACCTGGCAATCCACGCAAGGCACGGCCTTCTGGCAGGTCATCACCAAGATTTTCGCCGCCGACGGGAATGTGACCACCGACGAATTGCGTCTGGACGCGGTGGCAAACAACATCACGAACACAAGTCCTCGCGCCGCGGCCCTTGCCAACGGATATTATGCCGTGGCCTTTTCCCCAATCGACCCTTCGCAGACGGGCATCGGCGTGACCATTGTCAAAAACGACGGCACGATCGACCAGTCGCAGACATTCGCCAATACGTTCACGACCTCATACCAGAGGGCCCCAGCGATCGCGACGCTTGAAGACGGCGGGTTCGTTGTCATCTGGGAATCCTACAATCAGGAAGCCCACTCAAGCGGGTCCTATGGCGTATTTGGACAAAGATTTGACAATACCTGGAGCCCCGTCGGCGACGAATTCCAGGTCAATCTGAAAGAAAGTGACGATCAGACAAACGCCGATGTGATCGGCCTGGCCAACGGCGGCTTTCTGGTGATGTGGGAATCTGTCCATGTCGAAGACAGCCCCGGCGCCAGCCGGGGGGTGGTTGGCCGCCTCTATCACCAATACGGAACCTCGATCAGCGCCGAAATCAACATCAACACGACCGAATATGGCGCGCAGGATCACGTCCGGGCCACCGCCCTGCCCGACGGCGGGTTTCTGGTGACTTGGGAATCTTTCAACCAGGACGGCAGCGGCGCAGGTGTTTTCGGCCAGCGGTTCGACGCAAACGGTGCGAAACTGGGCGGCGAGTTTCAGGTCAATACTACCTCCTTTTCGACCCAGTCCGACCCCGAAGTCGCAGTTCTGGCCAATGGCGGCTTCGTTATCACTTGGGAATCCTGGGGCCAGGATGGCGACCAGATCGGAGTCTTCGCCCAGCGCTACAAGGCGCAACTCTTCGGAACCACGGACGACGACACGATTTCTGACGATATCGGGGCCAACTGGATCGACGGCAGGTCAGGCAATGACGATATCCATGGTAACGGCGGCGCAGATGTCATTCGCGCTGGCGGCGGAAACGATCGTGTCTATGGCGGCGCCAAAAATGACATCATCACCGGTGGAACTGGACTGGACAGTCTCGACGGCGAAGGTGGCAACGACGTCATCAAGGGCCAGGGTGGTGCCGACGAAATAGACGGTGGAGCGGGCCGCGACGATCTGGATGGCGGAAAAGGCGATGACGTCCTGAAGCCCGGTGCCGGAGGCGACACTGTACGTGGCGGCGGCGGCGCGGATAACTTCTTCTTTTCAACGAGCTGGAACAAGAACATCGTCCTCGACTATCAGGACGGCACCGACAAGATCACGCTGAGCGGCTTCAATTACGCGGACAAGGACGAAGCCCTCACCCATTTTCACGAAATCGGCGGCGTGAACAACAACAAGGTCGGGTTCATGGATCAGGGCACCGAAATCATCATCAACGGCGCTGATCTCAGCGATATACGCAAATCAGATATCCGGCTCGATGACGGCCTTTTGATCATGTAGGGCGAATGGCCGACCCGCATGCCGCGGTGCGCGCTACCGGTAGAGATTCTCGCCGGTAATGCCCGCATAAAGGTCGCCGATTTCTTCGGCATAGCCGTTGAACAATTGTGTCCGAACCACCTCGCCCGTGCCCAGAACCCGCTCGGTCGCCTGGCTCCAGCGCGGATGCGGCACGTCGGGGTTCACGTTGGCCCAGAACCCATATTCACGGCCGTCCGAAATCGTTTCCCAATAGCTCTTCGGACGATCGGCGACGAACTCGAACTTGACGATCGACTTGATGCTCTTGAACCCGTACTTCCACGGCAGGTGCAGCCGGATCGGCGCACCCATGGGGTTTGCGAGGATCTTGCCATATGCGCCAACCACCATGAACGGCAGGTCATGCGTCGCCTCGGCCATGCTCAAACCTTCGACATAGGGCCATGGATACCAGGGCTGCGAACCGATGCCGCTCGCCATCTTGGGATCGCCGAACGTTTCCATGCGCAGGAATTTCGCGCCGGAAAGCGGTGCGGCCATATCGACCAGCTTGCGCAATGGGAACCCGACCCACGGTACCGTCATGGACCAGGCCTCGACGCAACGATGCCGGTAAAGCCGCTCTTCGAGCGTCATCTTGGCAATGAGTTCGTCGACATCCAGCGTGATCGGGTTTTCGACCATGCCGCCGATCTCGATCTGCCAGGGCCGTGGCTTGAGTTCGCGGTTGGCGGCATCCGAAATCTGCTTCTGCGAGCCGAATTCGTAAAAATTGTTGTATTTGATGTTCAGGTCTTCTGGCGTCAGCGCACGGTCGATCTCATAGGCTTCGTTCCGTGGCGCCGTCAGCGCCGCCCGCTCGGTATCGGCCGACGCAGCACCGGCCCAAGGTAGAATTGCTCCGCCGATTGCAGCACCGGCTGCGCCCTTCATCAGCTGCCGCCGATTTAGATAAACCGCCTCGGGCGTTGCAGCGCTTTCGGGCAATTCCCAGCTTTTCTTGATCTTGATGAGCATGGTTGAACTTTCGCACCACTGGCTGATTTGACTGGCCGGATGGTGCTGCGCCGGGCGCGCGACCGCAATGCACAAACTGTCACGACCGCGTGATGAATTCCGTGAAGGGGCGCGAGCCTACTTCAATCCGGCGCAAAAATCGGCGATCCGCGTCAGTGCAGCCTCGAGCTCGACCATGCTCGCGGCATATGACAGCCGGAAATGACCCGGGAGCCCGAACGCGGATCCATGAACCAGCGCAACGCCCGCCTCTTCCAATAGTGCCATCACGAAATCCTCATCATCGACGATGCGGCTTCCGCCGGCCGATGTCCGTCCCAGCAATCCTTCGATAGACGGAAAGACGTAGAACGCACCCGGCGGCGTCAGGCAATCCACCCCGTCAATCGCGTTGAGTCCGGCAACGACCCGGTCGCGACGTTCGATAAAACTTCTCCGCCAGCCATCGAGAAAATCCTCAGGCCCATTCAGCGCGGCGACCGAAGCCCATTGTGAGATCGAACTGGCATGGGTCGTCGATTGGCTCTGCAGTTTCGCCATCGCCTTGATGAGAGGCAACGGCGCGGCGCAATAACCGATCCGCCAGCCGGTCATCGCATGACTTTTCGAAACCCCGTTCAGCGTCACCGTCCGGCCATAAAGGGCCGGTTCGACCTCGGCAATCGTGGCGAACGTGCCCTCATAGGTCAGTTTCTCATAGATGTCGTCGGTCAGCACGTGCACCTGCGGATGCCGCATCAGCACTTCGGCCAATGCCTTGAGTTCCGCCGACGAATAAGCGGCGCCGGAGGGGTTTGAGGGCGAATTGAGGATCAGCCATTTGGTCGAGGTCGTGATCCGGCCCTCCAGTTCCTCCGGCGTCAGCTTGAACCCGGTGGTCGCGTCGGCCCGCGCGAAAATCGGCGTGCCACCGGCAAGCAGCACGATATCCGGATAGCTCACCCAATAGGGGACCGGAATGACAACCTCGTCACCGGGATCGAGCGTCGCCATCAGGGCATTGAAAATAACCTGCTTGCCGCCGGTCGCTACAAAAGTCTCCTGGACAGCAACATCGAGATTGTTGTCGCGCTTGAACTTGGCACTGACGGCCTCCCGCAGTTCAACGATGCCTTCGATGTTAGTGTACTTGGTCTTCCCGGCCTGAATGGCGGCAATCGCCGCATCCTTGATGTGCTGCGGCGTGTCGAAATCCGGTTCGCCGGCGCTGAGCGCAATGACATCGCGGCCTGCCTGCTTCAGTTCCCGCGCTTTTTGCGTGATGCCCACTGTCGGCGACGGATTGATGCGGCCAAGCGCTTCGGAAAGAAATGCCATGATGTCCTCCAGCAAAGGCAGGCATCCGGATCGGCCTGCCCGCGCGTCCTGTTAGCGGGCTACCGTAAAAGTCTCAACCGCAATCTTGTTTCGCCACATTCGCGCCCAGAAATTGCCCCGGCATTTCCACTTGACCACCCAAAAGCCACCCAACTTGACGCGCATCTTCCTGACCATTCCCATGGAGCGTTCCGAAATGAAAAAGCGTCCCGCCGATCAGAAGCCCAACCCGATCAAGCCCTCACTGCCGACCCTCGCGCTCGTTGCGCTGGTCGGCGTGGCCATCGCCTCCCCGACCGCGGCGGCGACCGGCAATTTGCCGTCCGAGGCAGCCGGAGCGCTCGCAATTCTCGTTCCCGTCGCTGTTTTGATGGTCAGCCTCGTAATTGCTGTCTGGAAACAGACGGCCCGAAATGCCTTGCCGTCGCCCGAGCAATGGGCCCGGGCGCAAGCAAGCGCATCGACAAGCCCCGACGCCAACAAGCGCTAGGGGTTTTCCTGACCCCTGTACTGGCCGGCCCTCGGGTCGGCCTTTTCTTTTGCCGATATTTTTCGACAACGGCGTTTTCACAGCAACCAAGACTTCGGGGCAACAAAGATTAACACTCGTTAACCTGGCTTACCAAAGCTTCATCAGCAAGTAAGCACGCCGCAATGTTCGAATACCTACATTGCTATTCGGGTGATCACACCCGACGCCAACCCATGCAATCAAGGTTTCGACAAATGACAAAGTCTTCTCTCTCCCTCACCGCGCTCCTTGTGGCAGGTGTGTTGACCCTCGCCGGTGGTGCGACGGTCGCCGTCGCCCAGAGCGCGAATGACGGTACAACGCCGCAGGCGCAGATGAACCCCCAGGCTCCGGCATATGATCAGAACGGTCCGGCCCCGATGTGGGGACCGAATGGTCAGGGCATGCAGGGACAAATGTACAATCCGAACGGACCTGCACCAATGTGGAACCAGAACGGTCAGGGCCAGATGTGGAACCAGAACGGCCAGGGTCAGATGTGGGGCCAGGGCCACCACAATCACGGCCAGAACGGTCAGTGGAATGGCCAGGGCAACGGCTACGGATATGGCATGAACCAGGGTCAGCAGGGCCAGGGTTTCGGAATGGGCCAGGGCCAGAATGGTCAGTGGCGCGGTCAGCAGGGCCAGTGGAATGGCCAGCCGGGCCAAGGCTATGGCATGAATCAGGGTCAGCCCGGCCAGGGTTATGGATATGGCATGGGCCAGGGCCCGCAGGGTCAGGGCTTCGGCTATGGCATGAACCAGGGCCAGCCCGGCCAGGGTTATGGCTACGGTATGGGCCAGGGCCCGCAAGGCCAGGGCATGCAGGGCCAGAATATGCAGGGGCAAGGCCATGATATGGGCCAGGGCATGAACGGTGAGCGCGCTGGTGGCGCGTTCGTCAATGGCCGCTTCGCCATGCTGTCCTGCTCCGAACAGGGTTCGCAGCGGATCGGCATGATGCTGACCCAGCTCGAACAGCGCCTTGATCTGACCGAAGATCAGCAGGCCCTTTTCGACACCTTCTACACCTCCGCAACCGACGCACAGGCAAGCTACCTGGAAACCTGCCAGACCGTCACCGATTTGACCGCGGCCGATAATGCCAGCGAAACGACCGTGCCCAATCCGGCCGAACTCCTGAAATTGCGGGCCGAGAATCTCAAAGCCGAAGCCAGTGCGCTTGATTCAGTTGTGCCGAGCGCCACGGCGTTCTTCGACAGTCTGACGGCCGATCAGCTGGCGCTGATGGTTCCGCAGCAGCAGTTTGCCAACCGTTGATCTCCAGCAACGGTTCCTGACCAGAGCCCCGGCTTCCCCCGGCCGGGGCTTTGCCATGTCTGGATTGTGTTGAAGCCGCTTGGTGAAACGGATAGGGGTTCAGCCTTGTTCCAGCGAGGCCGACATGTCCGAACAGCCGCTCCCCATCAGCACCACCAAATTGCGTGAGAGCTTTTGCGCCTTTTCCGAACAAAGCCTGACCGATCAGGTTTTCATGGACAATGCCGCCGGCTCCTACACCGCCACCGAGGTCTTGAAGCGGTTCGACCATTTCTACACGTCGCACAAGGTTCAGCCCTACGGCGTCTATCCCGCATCCATCGCGGCAGGTCAGATGATGGACGAAAGCTACGAGCGCATCGCCGCCGCCCTCAACCTGCCCGCCGACTGGATCCAGTTCGGCCCCTCGACCTCCCAGAACACCTACGTGCTCGGCAAGGCATTTGCCGAATATCTCCAGCCCGGCGACGCCATCATCGTCACCGATCAGGACCACGAGGCCAACACCGGCGCGTGGCGAAAGATCTCTCGACACGGCATCGAAGTGCGGGAATGGGCAATCGACCCGCACACGGGCCACCTCGATCCCGCCGATCTCGAAAACCTGCTCGATGACAAGGTCAGGCTCGTCGCCTTCCCGCACGTTTCCAACATCGTCGGTGAGATCAATCCAGCCAAGGAGCTCTGCGCCCTCATCCGCCGCAGCGGCGCGATCAGCGTGGTCGACGGGGTTTCCTTCGCGCCCCATTCCCTGCCTGACCTTGCCGACCTCGGTGCCGACATCTACCTGTTTTCAACCTACAAGACCTATGGCCCGCATCTCGGAATCATGGCCATCGATCCCGATCTCAATCGCACGCTTCCCAATCAGGGCCATTTCTTCAACGAAAAGAAGCTGCGCTACCGGCTGACGCCTGCGGGACCCGACCATGCCCAGATCGGCGCGGTGGGCGGCATCGCCGATTATCTGGAAAGGCTCGCAGAGATTGCCGGATCTTCGGTTCCTGGAATCACTTCCTTCGAAAAGGCTCGTAACGCCATGCGAGCGCAGGAAAAACAACTGATGGTCCCGCTTCTGGATTTCCTCAGCAATCGCAACGATATCCGCCTGATCGGTCCGGCAGATCCCGATGGCCGCGCACCGACGATCTCCCTGGCACACCACAAGTCCGGCAGCGAATTGGCGAAAGATCTCGCACCACTCGGCATCATGGCCGCGGGCGGACATTTCTATGCCTGGCGCACCCTGCAGTCGCTGGGCATCGATCCCGAACACGGCGTGCTGCGCCTCTCCTTCGTGCACTATACGAGCAGGGACGATGTCGCGCGGACAATCTCGGCGCTTGACGCAATTCTGTCCGCCTGATCCCCGCCATGAACCTCAACCGTCGCACCGCAGCCCTCTTGCTGGCCTTCGCCACCATGCTCTGGGGTTTCGCCTTCATCGCCCAGAAAAACGCCATGGAATATATGGGTGCGTTCACCTTCATCGGTGCACGCTACGTCCTCGGCGGTCTGGTGGTTCTGCCGCTCGCCATCATGGAATACCGGCGGGCCGTGCGCAGGCCGGACTGGCAGGGTTGGGCCATCATAGCTGCGGTCAGCTTCAACTTTCTGGCGGGCTCCTGGCTGCAGCAAACCGGGCTGCGACTGACCACGGCCACCAATGGTGGCTTTCTCACCGGCCTCTACGTCTTTTTCGTGCCGCTCATCCTGTTGGCGGCCTTTCGCATCCGTCCCCACATCATGGTGTGGATTTGCGCGCCGCTGGCCATGGCGGGTCTTTACACGCTCAACGGCGGACGGCTCGATCAGCTCAATGTCGGTGACATCTATGTTGTCGGTTCCTCCTTCTTCTGGGCGTTGCACGTGCTGCTGCTTGGCTACGCGGCGCGCCTCACCGCCATGCCGATCTTCGTATCCGCCATTTCCTTTCTGAGTGCAGGATTGTTGGCCGGCGCGGGTGCCCTCATGTTCGAGGCGCCTACCCTTTCAGCCATGTCGGCGGGGTGGATCGAGATTGCCTATGCCGGAATCTTTTCAACCGCGATCGCCTTTACCCTGCAGGCCATCGGACAGATGCATGTTCCGTCAGCCAATGCGGCAATCATCCTCTCCGGCGAGGCCCTGTTCGCGGCCATTGGCGGCGCGGTCGTCCTCGGCGAGCGTCTGACGCCGATGGGCTATCTGGGTGCGGCCATGATCTTCACCGCGATCGTTCTGGTCGAAACGGTCCCGGCAATTGCCGAAAGGCGGCAAAAGAACGCCGCCTGACGACACGCCATGCTTCTCAGTGGTGCATGTACTCAGCCGTTCGAAGCCGGCATCGTGTAGCGGCTGCCATCCGGATTTCGGACGCGGAACAGGTCATAGCTTTCACAGAGGATGAGATAGAGACAGCCGGTAATCGTCATCTTGTCGTATGACTGGATTCTGAGCGTCCCGGCATAAAAGGTGCCGTAGATGTTGATGTCGCCCTTCCACTCGACTGGCTGGCTGCGGTTTGCATGATCGACCACATATTGGTCGAGATAACGCTTGTTGCGATTGTTCAGTTTCTTGGGCTGAATCCAGACAAGTTTGGCGCAAAGCTGAGTTCCATCGTCGCCGCAAAGGGTCACATCATAGCGGGACTCATGGTTGAACGCTTCCCAGCGCCCTTCGGGCGTAATCCCGCCAAGCCCCAGAACATCCGCCGCCGCATTGCTCTGCCCATTCTGGGAAAAAGCCATTTGCGGCACAAGAATCATCGGCAATGCCAGAGCGGCGGCGACAACTAACTCCAAAACGCGTCTCAACATGTGCATTCCTTCAAAGGTTCAGCAAACCCGCCCGCTTCCGGCCTGTTAAGACGAGAATTGCCACAAATTTATGGTGGCAGGTCCCCGCACCCACTTTAGTCCTCTTCACCGGCATTCTGCATCAGGAAGGCGTTGACCGGATTGAGCGCACGGCAGAGTTCGAGCACATAATCGACGCCACGGGAATCATACATCTCTTCGGGCACCTGTTCCTGGTCGGCTCGAACCACAAAACCCTTGTGCTTCAGGAACTCCGCCACGTCGCTTTGCGGATCGAAACCGGCCGGAACCCGCTTGAGAGCCGGTTCGCTGATGCGCGCACCCCTCGACGCGGCTTCATCCAGAGCCCGCTGCAGGGACTTGCCCTTGTCGGCTATAATGGCCTGACGCACCCTGCCGAGTTGACCCGCCTCGAGCGCCCATTGGCCCGACCCGAATCCAAATCCTTTCGCCCCGATAATCAGGTGCACCCCGGGCGATCGATTGGGGTGATCCCCGACCCAGAAGATCAGGTGCTGGTAGGTCTGATAGGGCGTCTTGTCGGCCGAAAACCGGATATCGCGATTGATCCGGCGCAGCGAGCCATTCAGGCGCGGCTCCGCCTTCAATGGCGGATCCAGGTCGATCAATGGGGCCGTCAGATCAGAAATCAACGCCAATGAGGGCTTGCGCACCACACGCTCATATTCGGCCGCGTGCTGATCGAACCATTCCTTGCTGTTATTGTCTCGCAGGCCCCTGAAAAACGCAGTGACCTCTCGCGGAAACCCCTCAAACGCCATGTCTGCCTCTTCGTCTCGCGCCCGCACTGTGCGGGATCCGAAAGGGCATCGCAAGCCGCCAACACGCCGATTTGACCATCGACGAGGATCGAGTTTTCCACAGGCCTGAAATCCAAAAAAGCACGTCACGAAAATGACATGGACCAACCCTAGTTTTTCAACTGACGGACCTCCCCCCAATAATGTCCGTCATGGCAGTTCTCAGGCTGCCGCGCATGATTTCGCCGCCAGCCCCGGCAACATGCGATTTGCCAAACGCCAATGGCAAGAATGGCCGCCTCCCAACGGCGGCCATTTTCTTTGGCGCGCACCTGTTGAAGCTTACCCTGACCTGATTGCCTGACTTCGCGCATCCACTAGACTTCCGGCCACGCGCACCTGAGTCGTCGGGACCATGGCCAAACTCTATTTCTCCTATGCGGCAATGAATGCCGGCAAGTCGACCATTTTGCTGCAAGCCTCGCACAATTACCGCGAGCGCGGCATGGAGACCGTGCTCTACACATCGGCGCTCTATGCGGAACTTGACAAGAAATCGATCTCTTCGCGCATCGGCATCTCGGCGCCCGCCGAACTTTATGAGCGTGATGCCGACCTTTATGCGGAAATATCGGACCGTCTGGAAAATGGCCCCCTGCATTGCGTCTTCGTGGACGAGGCCCAGTTCCTCACCAGCGATCAGGTCTGGCAATTGGCGCGTGTCGCCGACCGGCTCAGAATTCCCGTCATGTGCTATGGCCTCAGGACCGACTTCCAGGGCAACCTCTTCGAGGGTTCGAGACAATTGCTCGCAATCGCCGATGTGCTTCGGGAGGTTCGCACGATTTGCGAGTGTGGCTCCAAGGCGACCATGGTCATCCGCATGGATGAACACGGCAACGTCCTGACCAGCGGCGATCAGGTTTCCATCGGCCGCGAGGTCTATGTCTCGCTCTGCCGCAAGCATTGGGAAGAAGCGACCGGCCGCTGGCCAAAGGCCAGGATGGACGCGCCCAAGCTGCCGTTCGCCGAAGAAACCATGCAGAAGACGGGCGCCGACCTTATCGAAGCCCTGCTGGACGAGGAATGAGATGGACGAAGACGACGGGTCCGAACCCCATGGCGAACTGACGATCAGAACCGTAGCCATGCCCGCCGACACCAACCCGTCAGGCGATATTTTCGGCGGCTGGGTTCTTTCGCAGATGGACATTGCCGGCGGCGTCGCCGCCCGCAAATTCGCCAAAGGGCGGGTCGTCACGGTCGCGGTGACCGCAATGACCTTTATCGCGCCGGTCAAGGTCGGCGACGTGCTTTGCGTCTACACCCGTATCACCAAAACCGGCACCACCTCGATCACGGTCGAGATCGAGGCCTTCGCCCGCCGTTCCGAAATCAGCGGCCGGGAAAAGGTCACCGAAGGCACCTTTGTCTATGTTGCCCTCGGCAAGGACGGCAGACCCCGCCCACTGGGTTCTTGACCCGCACGGTCAAGCGGGTAGGCTGATCTTCAAGGGACCGCCAAAGAAGCTAGGCCGGCAAAACCAAAACAAAACTAATCTGGCCGAGCGTGCAGCCAATGGATGTACGCGACCAAAAAAGCATATCTGACTTCAGGTGCCTCGGGCGCACTGAACAACATGCGGTCCGCTGAATGCTACACATGAACAGAGGACGCGAACATGGCTTTGGATTACATCGATACCAGCACAACGACACCGTCATCGCTTTCGACCGGAGATGACGTCTATGTCACATCAAACGGAGCAATATTGGCCACTGGCGCCACTGCAATCGGGTCCGACAGCCCAACGTCGTATGGCCACAATGTTACGGTCGATGGCACGGTGTCTTCGAATACTCTGGGCATATTGCTGAACGCCAATTCAGGCGGCCTCGGCAACAATTTCGTCCTCGTTGGCGAAACCGGCATTGTCCGCGGAATTAACACGACTGCCATAGCTGTGACCGGGGACAATAGCTTTATCGAAAGCCACGGACAGGTCAGTGGCGCCCTCGGTGTCGCGATGACCAGTTCCGACGGTTCGAGTCTGTTCAACACCGGCTCGATTTCGGGATCAGCGGTGAACGGCATTGACCTAACTCTCATCACCGATTTGAGAATGACAAACTCCGGGCAGGTCTTCGGGTACGATTTCGCTATCTACGCGGTTGATACCGATGGTGTCTTTCGAAACTCCGGCGATATTTCCGGCGGCGCCGACGCAATTTACATTTCCTCGGCATCCGCCTCCAGAATTGTCAATGAAGCCGGGGGCAGGATTTCCGGTGGCGTTGCCGCAATCGAACTCGGTGCTGGCAAAGACAGCGTCATCAATCGCGGCGAAATCAGCGGAGATGTCCTTCTTGGCTATGGCGATGACACTTTCAAGGGACGATCCGGCATCGTGATCGGAACCGTTTCGGGCGGAAACGGCGACGACACGCTCATCGGCTCGTCCGTTGACGACGACGATCTCTCCGGCGGCGACAACAACGATACTCTGAAAGGCCGGGACGGCGACGACACGCTCGACGGCGGCAGTGGAAGGGATCATCTGTTCGCAGGAAGGGGCAATGACGAGCTGACCGGAGGCACCCAAAGGGACTACTTTCACTTCGGCCGCAACCAGGGTGAAAACACGATTTCCGACTATGAAGACGGCACCGACCGGATCGACCTGACCGCCTTCGGATTTGCCAGCAAGGGTGACGCGCTCGGCAAGTTCTTCGAAATCGGCAGCGGTTCGAACAACAAGGTCGGATTCGACTACAAAGGCACCTTCATCATGATCAAGGGCGCCGATCTCGGTGACATCAACAATGCGGATTTGCTGATCTAGGCGGCCCGGCCACCTTGGCGCCAGTTCACCCCTGACGTCGCGGCGCCCGGAGAAAGCCCTACGGGTGCCTGCGGCGGCGAAGGCAAACCCCTTCGCGACAATTCAACCCAGCCCGCACCACATTCATTGTTCCTGCCATCCCGCGCACCCATCTTTGATGAAGCGGGGCCAGGGCGCCAAAACTTGAAACCCCCGCTCTGGTCACCCGGAATCGTCACTTATTCAGGGAAGAGGACCAATGGCGACCATCATAGTTGATACCAACAGCACCAGCGCGGC
Organism: Hyphomicrobiaceae bacterium; assembly: GCA_020638065.1. Taxonomy (GTDB): domain Bacteria; phylum Pseudomonadota; class Alphaproteobacteria; order Rhizobiales; family Devosiaceae; genus JACKJF01. Next base: position 73,635 of record JACKJG010000004.1, read on the forward strand.
AATCGGCAATCTGAACGACGGCGATGACATCATTGTTCTCCCGAACGTCAGTCTCTATGTCACCAGCGACTCGGCAATCGAGTCGGCCGCCAATGACTACAACAGCCACAATGTATGGATCGAAGGCGCGGTCTTTTCCGACGCGGCGAACGCAGTGGCCCTTGATCAGGACGCCTTCGGATACGGCGCAAACCGGGTCTATGTCGGCGGTTCGGGGAGTATCTCGGCAACAACAGGAATTGCACTCCGCGTCGAAGGAAGCTCCAATTTCGTCACCAATCTCGGGGAAATCGGCGGCACGACCGCTGTCTATATCCCGAACGCAGACCTCGCACAGATCCGGAACGACGGCAGCTTGATTGGCTGGGCCAATAATGGCGTTCAGACCGTTTCCGGATCGGAGGTCGAGTTGGTCAATACCGGCCTCATTCAGGCCCACCAGACCGCCGTATATTTCACGTCATCGGACGGGCGTGTTGTCAATTCCGGAACGATTTCAGGTGGTACGAACGGAATTAAGTTCAGCTCGACCATTGGTTCCAAAGTCTACAATACCGAAACCGGTGTCATTTCCAGCTATCCCACCAGCGATGCTGTCGCCTTCGGTACGGGCGACGACCTTTTGATCAATCACGGTCAGCTAATTGGCAACGTCGTCTTCAACGGTGGCGACGACACGTTCAAGGGCAGGTCTGGTTCCGTTGACGGCAACGTCAGTGGAGGAGACGGAAACGACACGCTCATCGGTTCAAGTGCCGACGACGATAACCTGAGAGGAAATAACGACCATGACACGCTGAAGGGTCGCGCGGGTGATGACGTGCTGGATGGAGGCAGCGGAAGGGATCATCTCTTCGGGGGCAAGGACGATGACACGCTCACCGGTGGCACCCAGCGGGACTATTTCCACTTCGGCCGCAACCAGGATCACGACACGATTACCGATTTTGAAAACGGCGTGGACAAGCTCGAGCTTAGCGCGTTTGGTTTTTCGAGCAAGGCTCAGGCACTCTCGCAGTTCTTCGAAATCGGCGGCGCGGCTAACGACAAGGTCGGGTTTGACTACAAGGGCACGTTCATCGTCATCAAAGGCGTAGACCTGGCCGACATCGACAATGCGGATTTGCTGATCTAGGCGGCCCGGCCCCGTTCCCCGGGGTTTGCCGCCGTTCGCCCCCCAACGGTATGCCGTCTGACCATATTCATCGCGACCCGATCTTGAGTTCGGCGGGGCGCGGCGAATCTACCCCGCAAGGCAAGACAAAAAGGACACTTCACTTGAACTGTCAGAACGCAGTCCGCCCATCGCCGGGAGCAAAATTTAATAAAATGTTGATTGCGGGCGATGCGGGCTCAGGACTAGCCTGATTGTGACAGACACGCGCGCGATTAAATTTCGCATCTGTCAAACATTCTAAAAGTCATACCGAGTGAGGGACGCGAAATGGCAACCACCTATATTGCAGGCAACTCAACCAGCACCACAATTGGCGATCTGGCGGATGGGGACGACATCTACGTGCTTCCGTTTGCCACGCTCTACGTCACCGGGGACTCGGCAATCGAGTCTGCCGCCAACGCCAACAATTCCCATCATGTATGGGTCGAAGGCGCCGTTACTTCGGATGCGTCGATCGCAGTGTTTCTCGACCAGGACGGTTCCGCGGTTGGCAATCATGTTCTGTATGTCGCCGAATCCGGCAGCATTTCCGGGACGGCGGGAATTGGCGTGCGGGCCGAAGGCCGCTCATCCAGTTTCAACAATCTTGGCGAAATCAGTGGCACCATAGGACTTTACCTGGTCGGCGCCACATCCTCTCAGATCAAGAACGACGGTTCCATATTCGGCTACAGCACCTACGGATTTGATGCTTCTTCAAGTCTTGGCATCGAGCTTGTCAACACAGGTCTCATTCAAGGCTGGACCTACGGAATATACCTCACCAGTTCCTCGGGACGCATCGTCAATTCAGGCACGATCGCCGGCGGCAGCGACGGGATTCACGTCAATTCGTCCGATTCATCGAAGATCTACAACAACGCGACAGGCGTCATTTCGGGCAACGAACTTGGTGACGCCGTGTCCTTGGGAATCGGGGACGATCTTCTGGTCAATCGCGGCCAGTTGCTCGGAGATGTCAGCCTCAACGGTGGAAACGACACCTTCAAAGGCAGGTCGGGGTCGGTCGACGGGCAGGTTAAGGGAGGCCTGGGCAACGACACGTTAATCGGCTCGACAAATGACGATGATCTGTCCGGCGAGGACAACAACGACATTCTGAAGGGCCGCGACGGCGACGACATTCTGAATGGTGGCAACGGCAGGGACCATCTCTATGCCGGCATGGGCGATGACCAACTGACCGGTGGCGCCCAGAAGGACTACTTTCACTTTGGCCGAAATCAGGGCGACAACACGATCACTGATTATGTCGATGGCACCGACAAGATCAATCTCACGGCCTTTCATTTTTCCAGCGCGACCGCTGCCCTCAAGAAATTCGTCGAGATCGGCAGTAACCACAACGACAAGGTCGGATTCGACTACAAGGACACCTACATTGAAATCCATGGTGCCGATCTGGGAGACATAAAGGCCAACGACCTCATCATCTGAACCCGTCGCGCAAATGGGCGAAGTGGTCTAGGCCGCTTTCCACTTGATCGAACAGCCGACCGACGGGATCTGGTCGGCTGGTGCCTCTCCGCTGGCAGCAACCTCACGCATGGCATCAACCAGTTCGCGCTTCGCATCTGCCGGCGGCGGGTCTTTGCGCCCTTCATCCAGTCGCCCGCGATAGACAATCAGACCTGCGGCATTCAGGCCAAAAAAGTCGGGCGTGCACACCGCATCATAGGCTCGCGCCACTGCCTGGCTTTCGTCCCATAGATAGGGAAATGGGAAACCGCGCTCCTGAGCGAAGCGAACCATGTTCTCAAAGGAATCGTCGGGATAGGCATCCGCATCGTTGGAATTGATCGCAGCAAACCCGATCCCCTCTCCTGCCAATTCGTCGGCCGCAGCCACCAATCGTTCCGTGATCGCTTTGACATAGGGGCAATGATTGCAGATGAACACGATCACAGCGCCCTTCGGTCCCATGATATCGGCCAAGCCATAGCTGCCCCCGTCAGTCGCCGGCAACCTGAAGTCCGGTGCTGGAACGTTGAGTCTGGGTTGCTCGACAATGGTTGGCATGCCGCCTCTCCTTCAATGGTTCGAACCCGCGGCGGAATGCGCCAAGACCGGCGCATTCCCGGTTTGGACCTAATTGACGGTCAGCGGCACGCGGGCCAGTACCACATCGCCATCTTCGGCCTTATAGCGCACCTCATACTCGCCCGGCCGGTCCGGCGCAAACATCTGCACCGGCGACCCTTGCGAAGTGCGTGCCGACACGAATCCATTGCGGCCGTCATTTGACCCCGCCGGAACGATATCAATTACATCATTGCGGTTGCCCGGTCCCTTGAAGGCGACTTCGATGACCTCTCCCGCGCCGACGCTCGCCGGTGCCGACAATTCCGCGGCGGCCGGTGCGATCGTGACGGGAATGCGGGCCAATACCCTGCCGCCTTCGCCCAGCACGTAGCGGATTTCAAAACTCCCCAACGCTTTGGGCACCCTGATTTCCGCCGGATTGCCATTTCTTGTATAGGCATATGTCCCGTAATCGCCATCGGGCGCACCGGATTCGATGAGCGTGATATAGTCGCGATTGTTGTCCGGCCCGCTCCAATCCACATAGATCGAACTTCCGGGCACCGGAACATCATCCGTGCTGACTTTCGCCGAAATTCCGGTCAGTTCAATCGTCGTGGTTGCGAGGGTTCGGTTCGATTGGCCCATGACATAACGGATCTCGAAAGTGCCGAGACCGTCAGGAGCCGTCAGAACGACCGGGTTTTCATTCGACGTGTAGCCATAGGAACCATAGCTGCCCTGGTCGGCACCAACTTCGACAATCGTGACATAGTCGCGTGGGTTGTTCGGGCCCGTCCAGGCAACTTCGAACTCACCACCGGCCTGAACACTCGCTGGCGCAGTCAGGGTCGCACTCACCGGCAAAACCTTGACCGGAATCGAAACCAGCGTTTTCGATCCTTCGTCCAACACATAGCGGATTTCGTAGTCACCAGCGGTTTCGGGTGCGACCAGCGTCCCCGGATTGCCGTTGCCCGTGTAAAAATAGGAACCATAAGTTCCCTCATCAGCGCCAACCGCCACGATGGTCACGTAGTCCCGCGCATTGTCCGGTCCCTGCCAGTTCACTTCGAATTCCTGGCCTTCGTTAAGCTCCTTGGGCGCTTTGAGTGCCGCGACAGCCTCCACCACTTCGATCGGCTGGCGCGCCAGCACACTGTTGGTATCATTATGCACATAGCGCAACTCGTACGTCCCGAGTTCCGCCGGTGCGGTGACGATGGCGGGGTTTCCGGCATCGGTGTAGGCATAGTTGATGTAGCCGTTCGGGCCTTCGTCCGCCTCAACGATGGTGACAAAATCGGCACGTCCGTTCGGCCCGTCCCACGTCACCTCGAACTGTGAGCCTTGCTCGACTTGATCTGGAGCCTGAAGCGTCGCCGTCAATTTGATCACCTCGACAGGAACCATGATCGGTCCGTCGCTATCAGAACTGATGTCAAAGGCGGTTCCGCCGGAAATACCAGGCCCCTCGACCGAAATCGAATAACTCCCCTCCTCGAGGGTCGCTGAAAAGCTTTCGGCGCCGTCCTGGCTGGCCACAACCGCTCCGCCCGCGTCGCGTAGCGTCCAGTTGAGCGGGATGCCCTTGACCGCAACATCATCCTGATCGACAGCCTCAAAGCTGAAACTGGGTGTTGGCGCGGCCACCACCGTTTCCTCGAGTGCCGCCGTCAGTTCATCCGGATCGTCGGCCTGCAGGTAAAGGCCGCCCGTATTCTCCGCGAGGCAGGCAACCTGCGCGCCTTCCTCCTCGGACAAGCCGAATCCGACGACATGTGCCGTGAAATCGATTCCCTGCTCTTCAAGGGCCTTGCCCAGCGCACACGGGTCGGCTTCGCAGGTCTCGATACCGTCCGTGATCAGAACGACGGTTGCCTTGTCTTCGGTGTAACGCAGTTGCTCGGCCGCAAATTTCACCGCTTCCGACAGCGGAGTCTTGCCGAGGAATTTCATGTTGTCCGCCGCATCGGCGATCGCGGCGGCGGTTCCCTGTGCGGGTGGCACCACCAGTTCGATATCCGCGCAATTGCCTTTTTCGCGGTGCCCGTAGGCGACAAGCCCGAGTTCGGTGGTCTCCGGCACCGTCGGGAGCACATCATGCAGGACCTGCCGCGCAATTGTCAGTTTCGGCACGCCGTCAATTTGCCCCCACATCGAGCCGGACCCGTCCAGCACGATCATCACCCGTTCCTGTGCAACAGCCCCACCCGCCATTACCAGCACAAGGCCGGCACACAAAAACACGCGCCGCAGCGCCTCAAACAACGTTGACATTGAACCTCTCCTGGAATTTCCGCGTCCCTGCGGATTAAGCCGTCAGCGCTGGCCTGCGTCAACCGCCAGTCGCCATTAAGCCCATGTTAACCGTTCAGGTTGCGTTCAGGCGGCCGGCGATAGATCTGCCGTCACAAATGGCGTCCCGTGAGGACAAAGCCATCAAAGGAAAGGTCAAACCCATGTCACAGTCGATTGTTTCTAGGATCGGTGCACTCGGCCTCGCCGCGCTGGCTGCCCTGTCACTCGCCGCCGCCGCAACGCCCTCGCAGGCCGCATCCACCACGGTTTGGGCTTCTGCCAAAAGCCCGCTCAACGTCCGCATTGGCCCGGGCGTTCAATATGAACGCATCGATACGCTTTACCAGAACGAGACCGTTCAGGTGACCCAGTGCGCCTCCAACAATTGGTGCTATGTGACCCATTCGGGTCCAGATGGCTGGGTCTCAGCCAGCTACCTGACTTTTGGCGCTGCCGTCCAACCCACGCCGCAGCCTCAGCCGATCACCCCGGCGCCGCAACCCACGGTTCCCGCGCCGCATACGATCACGACCGGTAATGGCATCACCATCACGATCGGCGGCACCTTCGGCACCCCGAGCCATATCCTGCCCCGGGTCTGTGTCTATTCCGGTGCGGGCTATACCGGCTCCGAATTCTGCGCTTCGCCCGGCGGCAACTACAGAACGCTCGGCAACTGGAACGACAAGATCTCGTCGGTTCGCGTTGAGGCGGGTGCGGACGTCACCCTTTGCACCGGTATCAACTATTCCGGTTTCTGCCGCACGCTGACCCATTCCGAAGCGCAGCTCGGCGGGACGTTGAACAACAACGTTTCATCGTTTCATACGCACTGATCGGCGAAAAGCCATCTCTACGAAAAGCCCGCTTTGCAAAACAGCGGGCTTTTTTCTGTCTGCCATGAATCTGGCACGCTCTTGTGTAACAGAGGCCAACGACCTTAAATGAACCATTCATGCAGCGTTCAGGCCGGACCGCCTAGCACTTTGGTTGCTTGATTGCTCTTTTCAACGAGGGGACACGACAATGAAGATGATCAAAACCCTGGCCACGCTGACACTTGCAGCGTCCGCATTTGCCGCCCTTGCCTCTGCCGCAAACGCCTATCCGGCCAAAGCCGACGTTGCGCTGAACGTGCGCACCGGCCCGGGCACAGAGTTTTCCGTTCTGGACCAGCTGACGCTCAATGAACGGGTGAACGTCGTCGAATGCACCACATCCGGCTGGTGCTATGTCGACCAGGACGGACCGGACGGCTGGGTTGCCGAGCGCTACCTGACAGATCTGACACCGCCGCCGGCACCTCCCCCCACCCCGACGCCAACGCCGACCCCGGCTCCCTCGGGCGGATGTCGCTTTGAGGTGACGGTTGGAACCGATGGTCCGCATTTCAATCTGGTTTGTCCCGGCGCACCGACACCCCCGCCGACCCCGACCCCGACGCCAACGCCCTCCCCGGCGCCAAATACAGCCTGCTTCTATACCGGCAACAATTATACGGGCTCCGAATTCTGCAACGGTATCGGTGACTTGCCGACCCTTGGAGCCGCGTATAACGATGCAATTTCGTCGGTGAAGCTCAACGGCGATGTGGTCGTCAAATTGTGCGACAATGCCTTCTTTGGCGGCACCTGCCTTGATATCGACTCCAACCGGCCAAATCTTGGCGCCGCGAGCAACCGGGCATCCTCGATCAAGGTTTCGCCGACACCTCCTCCAGGTCCCGTTGTTCCGGCCGTCCGCTCTCAGGGAAACATTGCCCTGCAGCAGACCTTCCAGGCCAATCTCGACAATGGCAATGTGGGAGCCGGCGGTGCTGACATCTGGTTCGAAGCCGTCAACCCGATCCAGAAGTATCTGACCCCGGTCAACGGCGCCAAACTCTCGCTTGGCGACGGCTCGCTTCGCGGATACCTGGCCTGCCAGGGCGAGACCTACAGCGACACCCGCATTTCTTTGGGTCTCATCGATCCGGGCACAGCGCTTTGCGTCAAGACCAATAACGGCCGCACGTCGGTGATCCGTGTCGACTCCTATGCCGGCACCACGATGAACCTCAGCTATCGCACCTGGGAATAATCGCTCGGCCGAACAAAACCACAAACGCCGCCTGCGGGCGGCGTTTGCTTTTGGCCGTTTGGATCATCTGGGGCACCTCCGGGATTGGTGAAGGACCATTTGCCTTTCCGGAAACGCAACATGAAAATGGCCTGGAGCCGAGGTTTTGATTTCATCGAAATCGGAAAGGCTCTAGAGAACAGGAATGAACATCCGTCGCCGTCCGTTCGAAGTCCTCGCCGCCATCTCACTCGCGGTCCTGACCTGGATCGTAACCGCGTCGTCGGCACTGGCCATCCCGGCAACAGCCAAATCTCCGGTCAACGTACGGACCGGCCCTTCGACCAGCTACAACCGCGTGGACACGCTCGACGAAGGCGAATTGGTCGACATCACCGAGTGCAAGGATGGCTGGTGTTTCATTGAGCATGACGGCCCCGATGGCTGGGTCAGCGGCAACTATCTCATCCAGGACCCGAACGCGGTGCTTCCCGACATTGAGGAAGATGGCGCGCCGACGCCAACAAGCGAGCCCCAGCCCAACGCCGATGTTCCACGCGTGTGCTTCTATGCCGGTACCGATTTCACCGGCAATCACGGCTGCATATCGGCCGGCACCCAAGACGAACAGATGACAGGTTACTGGAACGACAAGATATCGTCGATCCAGGTCGAAAGCGGCGCCAGCATCACCGTTTGCCGGGACTGGTTCTTCAAGGGCTTTTGCGAAACCTACGATGCCTCCGTTTCAAGTCTCAACGGCTTCCTGAACCATCAGATCTCGTCATACCGGACGCAATTCTGACCCCGGCCAGCTGGCATTCTGTGGATCATGGGCCACATTCGGGCGCCAACCGTGCCGGCGATGCTGCAGCGTGCGCATTTTGGTCTTTCAACCTTTGGCCCGAGCGGCTAGCTTGCTGCCGACGGCATGGGAGTTGAATATGCGTTTTCTGGGCAATCTTGCAGCACTGTTTCTTGTGGTCGGTTCGCTTTTCGCCGGATCGTCGGCCTTTGCCGAAGGGCTTGGCTCCAGAGCGCATATCATCAGCGCAACCGATCTCTACAAGGGACCCGGCACCGGATATGCCGTGTCCGGAGCGGTAACTGCCGGGCAGGACGTGATCGTTACCCGCTGTTCGGGACTTTGGTGCCTGCTGGATGACGAGGGCGGCTGGATCGCAAAACAGAACGTTTCGTTCGGACAGCATGCCGGCGGACTGCTTCAGGGCCCGCGCTTCATCGACGGCCGCGCTGCCGATGGCACGATCTGCTTTTACGACGGCGCCGGTTTTTCGGGTAACGGCTTCTGCCTCGATTCAGGTAACGTGTTGCCAGACCTGCTGCTCGTGGGCTGGGACAACAAGATTTCCTCGGTGTCAGTCGACCCCGGAACTTCCGTCACGCTTTGCCGCGACCGCAACTTCGCGTCCTACTGCGTGCGCGTTGATCGGGACATGGCCAACTTGCCGCGCCTGATCGACAACTCGGCCAGTTCCATCCAGATGTTGTCTCCGCGCCCGTTCTAGGCCGCGGATCCCGGCCGGGAACCCTTGCGCTTGAACTCAATATGTTCGGGCTAATGCAGCGACCAGAAATCGCGCATGGCCAGATAGGTGAAACTGGTCGACCAGCCGATCAGCACCAGTCCCACCAGCGCTTCGACCGCAGTTAGAAACCGCAACGCGCCCTCAGGAAACAGATCGCCGATCCCAAGCGTCGTGTAGGCCGAAGCGGACAGGTAGAAATAGTCGACAAAGCTGCCAGAAAACACGCCTTGAATGGTACCCATGCCGACGCTTGGCAAAACCACATAGGCGCCAGCAAAAATCAGTATTTCCGTCACATGGGCAAAGAGCACACCTGAAACCACAACCAGCAGGCGCTGGCGTGGCCGCCCCGTCATGACTTCCATCCGGCTCGAAATGGCTCGCAACACCTCGTAATGCACGAAAACGCTGAGCCCAACGAGAACCATGGTCACCAGAAACGTTGCGAGCATTTGTGTTGTCCCCCTGAAGGTGCAATCTGCGCACCCATGCTGGGCCGAAGCCGGCACAAACTGCCAACGCGCGTTTGCCACTTGCGCTTGACCCGTTCCTTCGACAGATTGCCACCGAACAAAGAACAAATAGCAAAGACCGATGCCGAATGATCCGCTCGCCGGCCTGACCTTGCCCGACGATTCGACCCGGCCGGTCGCTCCACAATTGGAAAATGTGACGCCGACCCAGCGCATGGCGGGTCGCAACCTGCGTCTCTTCCACAATCATCACCGCCAGAGCATGCAGGCCATCAGATCATTGATGGAACAGATAAGGGCCGGCGAAGCCGATGCCGTTGCCCTGCAGGCCGCAACCGCGCCCCTTGGCGAACTCAGCGAAAACTACCGCCGTTTCGGAGCACTGTGCGGACAGCATTGCCACATGATCCATGGCCATCATTCGATTGAAGACGCCTACGTTTTCGCGGCGCTCAGCGACAAGGCCAAGGCGTTTGCCACAGTCGTCGATCGGCTGAAGCAGGAGCACGAAGTCGTGCACGAATTGCTTTTGCGGCTGCTCGAATCGTTGAACGCGCTCTACCACGATGCCAATCGCGAGACCTTTGCGGCCGCGCAGAAGCTCTATGATGCGCTCGAACGCCTGCTCCTGTCGCATTTTACATACGAAGAAGACTCGATCGGCGACGCGCTGGGCGTCTACGACATCGGCGTCTGAGGGTCACTAGCCGGCCCAATTCAGCAAAACGTGACCGCGATTGACACACCCGTTTCATCGTCATATTACGATGGACAAATTGCAATCCTGTCAATCTGCGATCCTCTGAAAGCGTCCCATGTCTTCACTCGACCAGTTTCCCATCAACCGGGTCTGGCCCGCCCAGAATCCCGGCATCATCCAGCTCTATTCGATCCCCACACCCAACGGCGTCAAAGTGTCCATCGCGCTTGAAGAGATGGGGCTGGATTACGAGCCGCATTTCATTCCCTTTGGTGAAAACGGAACCGGGTCCGAGGCCTTCGCCACGCTCAATCCCAATGGCAAGATCCCTGCCATCATCGATCCGAACGGCCCCGGCGGCAAACCCATCGGCCTGTTCGAATCCGGCGCCATTCTTGTCTATCTCGCTGAAAAGACCGGCAAGCTGATCCCCACCGACCCGCACGACCGCTACGAATGCCTGCAATGGGTCTTTTTCCAGATGGGCGGCATCGGCCCGATGTTCGGCCAGTTCGGCTATTTCTACAAATTTGCCGGCAAGGAAATCGAGGACAAGCGCCCGCTCGAACGCTACATGAACGAAACCAAGCGCCTGCTTGGAGTGCTCGAGCAACGCCTCGATGGCCGCGCCTACATTCTGGGCGATGACTACACCATCGCCGACATCGCAATCGTCGGCTGGGTTAGGGGCCTTGCGACCGGATATGGCGCTGAAGAAGTGCTCGACCTGCAAAGCTACGCCAACGTCGTGCGCTGGCGCGATTCCATCCTGCAGCGTCCGGCGGCTGAGCGCGGCCTTTCCGTCCCGAAACGTCCAGAATAGGCAGGAGTCCCGGGAAGGTCCCCCGGCCGCGCCAATTTTGCTCGTTCCTGACGCCCGCGCCGCATTGACCTTTGCCGGGCTGCTGACGCACCATTCGCGCGACTCGGCCGGATGAGATTCGGCGCGCAATGGAGGGTGTGAACCATGTCCCGGCGATCGGCGCAGCAGCGCTTTTTTGTTGCGATTGTCGCCTTCGTGATCGGCGCCGGCGTCGGTGTCGGCGCCTATTGGTTTGGCCAGAAGAACGTGCCGTCACCGGGCACGCCCGCAGGCGATTCTCCCATGGTCTCGCCGACAATTGAGAGCGTCATTGCCAATAGCGATCACGGCGACGACCAGATCGAAACGGTGATCGCCGGCCTGCGCCTGCTCGAAGCCAATTGTTCGGCCTGCCACGCCATCGGTCCGAACGGCGACTCGCCACACCCGCTGGCCCCGCCCTTCCGGACGTTGCACACCCGCTATGATGTGAACCTCCTGTCCGAGGCTCTGGTCGAAGGGCTTGTCGCCCATCCCGACATGCCGCAGTTCCAGTTCACCACCGACGATGCCAATGCGGTTCTGGCCTATCTGAACTGGCTGCAGACCGACTGATCCGGCAGACTCACAAAACCCCGCGCCACCAGGCGAACCCGAGCGACACAAGCGCCAGCACGGTATAAACGAGAGCGGCCACGCCCCATCCGCATCCCCAAAGTGCCAACGCACCGGCACCGAACGCCACGAGTTTGAAGACCAGCAAGCGGACGCCGCGCAACCGATAGCCCGATTTCGGCGCGGCAAAAACGCCCCAGACCAGGCCGGCCAAAACGATTGACGCACCCGCCGCGACCCAGCCGGTTACTCCACCGACCTGCAGATAGGACCATGCGGCCACCGCAATGAGCAGACCCAGCTCGAGCGCCAGCGCCAGCACGTGATAGACGACCACATCGGGCGTCCAATCGTCCTGAAAATGTCGCGAAGGATCTGTCATCATGTCCCGCAGAATGTCCGTTCGACCATCTGATCAGGCTCGGGCGGTAACGTAAAGGCCTCCCGCCCCGCCTGCTCGTCAAAGGGCCGCGACAAAACCTGCATCAGGGCCTCGAACGGCCCGAATTCGCCCCTATAGGCCGCCTCGATCATCTCCTGCACCAGATGGTTGCGCGGGATATAGAGCGGATTGACAGCCAGCATCCGCGCCCGCACCTCCGCCGGGTCCGCCCCTTCAACCGCAAGCCGCGACCGCCAGTTGACCAGCCAGTCCGCCAGACCCGCATCGCCATCAAAGAGTGCATCCAGTCGCGCGGAACCCGCTTCGACAGCATCAGCGAGATAGCGCCATGACAGGGTGAAATCGGCTCGCGCCCTGGCCATCAGCGACAGGTAGCCCGCTATCAGTTCTGCGTCGCCGTCCCGCGCCTCGGTCAGTCCCAGCTTGGCCCGGTAGCGCCCGAGATAGGCCGCCCCGAACCAGTCCGAGAAATCATTGACCACCGCCTGCGCCAGCGTCACCGCCTTGTCGGGATCAGAATCAATCACCGGCAACAGCGCCTCGGCGAGCTTCACAAGGTTCCAGTGCGCAATCGATGGCTGATTGCCGAACGCGTAGCGCCCCTGCTGGTCGATGGAGGAATAAACCTGCGCGGGACTGAAAAAATCCATGAAGGCGCACGGGCCATAATCGATTGTCTCCCCGGCAATCGAGCAATTGTCGGTGTTCATCACCCCGTGAATGAAACCGATCGAATGCCAGTGCGCCACAAGCTCAGCCTGCCCCCGCCCCACCTGCTCCAGCAGCGCCAGCGCCGGCACCTCTGCCGATGCGACATCTGGATAGTGCCGCTGCAAAACGTAATCGGTGAGCAGGCCGAGCGCCTCAAAATCCTGCCGCGCCGCAAAATACTGAAACGTGCCGACCCGCACATGGCTTTGCGCCACCCTGAGCAGCCGCGCGCCCGGTTCCATCCCGTCCCGGAAAACCGCCGTGCCGGTTTTGATCGCCGCCAGCGCCCGCGTCGTCGGCACACCCAGCGCCGCCATCGCCTCGGAGACCACATATTCGCGCAACACCGGGCCGAGCACCGCATTGCCATCCCCGCCCCGCGAGAACGGCGTCCGCCCGGCACCCTTGAGATGCAGATCATGCCGCACCCCGTCCGGTGCCAGAACTTCTCCCAGAAGCATCGCCCGCCCGTCCCCGAGCTGCGGCACGAAATTGCCGAACTGATGTCCGGCATAGGCCATGGCAATCGGCGCAGCATCGGCCGCGATGGCTTGCCCGGCCATCATCCGGAACCCCTCATCACCCCGAAGCCATCCAGGAGCGATCCCCAGTTCGCCCGCTAGTCCCTCATTGACCGCAACGACCTCGGCCCTTTCCGCCAAACCCGGCGCCACCGGCGCAAAAAACCGCTCGGGCAATTGCGCATAGGTGCTGGTGAGGGCGGGCACCCCTGTCCCCGCCTCCGGCCGATCTTCGTTTCTGCTGGCAAATGAACTCATGGTGAGAAGATAGGCGCTAACCGGACAAATTGCACCCGGCTTTCAGTGAACCCCTGCTGACAAATTCTGTCCGCATGCCTATGTTAGGGATCGACTCTCTGAAATCTCTGGCTGCGGAGCGGCGCAATGGCATCCGGCAAAACCCAAAAGGGTTCTGACGATTTTTCGATCGACGATTTCCTCAGCGAAATCGAGAAGGCGGAGGACATTGCCGCCTCCAGACCGCTGCCGCAGGAGCGCCTGCGCAACAAGCGCCGGCTGGATCGGGAAGCTCACAGTCAAATTGAAAGTGAGGCGCCCATTGGCGGGGGTGCCGGGGTAGGCCACAAAGTGGCCGACGGCGGCGCGAAAAAAACGCCGCCTCTCACGGCGGCGGAAAAGCGGCGCACGACCAAGACTTCCAATCCCGACACCGTGACCGGCATGTCGACCCGCGCGCCGAAATCGAAGGCCAACTCGGTGGAACGGCCGACCAACCTTCCGGGTTTCGAAGAGCCGCCCCAGGCCGGGTTCGGCCATATCTCGGCACGCCAGATCTCGCGCGAAGCCGCCAAGAATCCTGAAGTTCTCGCCAAGCTCAATGAAGCGATGGCGGACGCGAAGAAGTCCATCACCCAATCACCCCACCCTGCCCCGCCCTTTGGCGAGGGTGCCGGGAAAGCGGGCGCAGCCCGCGACGGCGGCATCAAAGAGAGCGGCGTCACCGCCACCGTCCAGGCCCTGCAATCGCTCATCGAACATGGCCGCGAGGAAGTCGAAGGCTCGGCCCCCTGGGTGCCGCATCGTCCCGAGCGCCCGGAGAAATCGGAAGGCGGCCACCACTTCCGCCTCGCCTCGGATTTCGAGCCGCGCGGCGATCAGCCCACGGCAATCGCCGAACTGGTCGAGGGCATCAACCAGGGCGAAAGCGATCAGGTGCTGCTCGGCGTCACCGGCTCGGGCAAGACCTTCACCATGGCCGAGGTCATCGCCCGCACCAACAGCCCGGCGTTGATCCTGGCGCCCAACAAGACCCTCGCCGCCCAGCTCTACGGCGAGTTCAAGAACTTCTTCCCCGACAATTCGGTCGAATATTTCGTCTCCTACTATGATTACTACCAGCCCGAGGCCTATGTGCCGCGCACCGACACCTATATCGAGAAGGAATCGACCATAAACGAGCAGATCGACCGGATGCGCCACGCCGCCACCCGCGCCGTGCTCGAACGCGACGACGTGATCATCGTCGCCTCGGTCTCCTGCATCTACGGTATCGGCTCGGTCGAAACCTACACGGCGATGATGTTCGACATCGCCACCGGCAAGAAGCTCGACCAGCGCCAATTGCTCGCCGATCTCGTTGCCCTGCAATATAAGCGCGCCGATGCCGGCTTTGCCCGTGGCGCTTTCCGCGTGCGCGGCGACACGGTCGAAATCTTCCCCGCCCACTATGATAATGTCGCCTGGCGCGTGACCCTTTTCGGCGACGAGGTGGAATCGATCGCCGAGTTCGATCCCTTGACCGGCAAGAAGATCCAGAACCTCAAACAGGTCCGCGTCTACGCCAATTCCCACTATGTGACCCCGCGCCCCACCCTGCTGCAGGCGATGAAGTCCATCAAGGAAGAGCTCAAGCACCGGCTCGAAGAGCTCAACGCCGCCGGCCGCTATCTCGAGGCCCAGCGCCTCGAACAGCGCACCACGTTCGACCTCGAGATGATGGAGGCGACCGGCTCCTGCGCCGGCATCGAGAACTATTCGCGCTATCTGACCGGCCGCAATCCCGGCGAGCCGCCCCCGACCCTCTTCGAATATCTGCCCGACAATGCCCTCGTCTTCGTCGACGAAAGCCACGTCACCATCGGCCAGTTGGGCGCCATGTATCGCGGCGACTTCCGGCGAAAGGCGACCCTGGCCGAATACGGCTTCCGCCTCCCCTCCTGCATGGACAACAGGCCCCTCAGGTTCGAGGAATGGAACGCCATGCGCCCGCAATCGGTCTATGTCTCGGCCACCCCGGGCAGCTGGGAAATGGACCAGACCGGCGGCGTTTTCGCCGAACAGGTCATCCGCCCGACCGGGCTCACCGACCCCAATATCGAAATCCGTCCCGCCAAGACCCAGGTCGACGATGTCATCGACGAGGTGCGCCAGACGGCCAAGCGCGGCTATCGCACCCTCATCACCACGCTGACCAAGAAGATGGCCGAAGACCTGACCGAATATATGCACGAACAGGGCATTCGCGTCCGCTATATGCATTCCGATGTCGACACGGTCGAGCGCATCGAGATCATCCGCGATCTCAGGCTCGGCGCCTTCGACGTGCTCATCGGCATCAACCTTTTGAGGGAAGGCCTCGACATTCCCGAATGCGCCCTCGTCGCCATACTCGACGCCGACAAGGAAGGCTTCCTGCGTTCGGAGACGAGCCTCATCCAGACCATTGGTAGAGCGGCGCGCAACGCCGACGGCAAGGTCATCCTTTACGCTGACAACATGACCGGCTCGATGGAGCGGGCCCTGGCCGAAACCGAACGCCGCCGCGAAAAGCAGCTCGCCTATAACGAGGAGCACGGCATCACGCCGGAATCGGTCAAGTCGCACATCAAGGACATTGTCGACTCGGTCTACGAGCGCGACCGCGTCACCGTCTCGACCGGCAAGGATTCATCGGTCACCGCCCATGTCGGCGACAACCTCGCCGCCACCATCAAGGGCCTCGAAAAGGACATGCGCGACGCCGCCACGAACCTGGAATTCGAGAAAGCGGCACGGCTGAGGGATGAAATCAAGCGGCTCAGGGAAGCCGAGCTTGACGTCCTCGACGGCGAGATCAATTGACCGGACGAGCGAAGCGAGGACCCCGCCGGTCGTCCGGCGCGCCGTCGCAGGCGCAGCTGAGGTCACAGCGACCAGCATCGTGACCGAAGTGGTACGCGCCGTGAGACAGTAAAAGGCGAGGATTTCACCGCGAACTAGCCGCACATTCTATCGTCACCCCGGCGAAGGCCGGGGTCCACAATACCCCTGAATTCGGGTCAAGGCCCTGCGTGCGAGCAATTAGGAAGTGCAAACTCAGATCTGGACAAACTGATAATCAAAATGGATTCCGGCCTTCGCCGGAATGGCGAGGTTGCGGGACTCAAAAAGGGCAAGGGCGTATGCGCCAGACATGCCCCGATCTCAACCGTCATCCCCGCGAAAGCCAGGGTCTATTATTCCTGCAACACGGCACGCCGCTCTCGAATGCTATCCCAAGCTAAGAAACAGTATGGATGCTCGGATCAAGTCCGAACATAAAGGCGCTGCCGAGACATGACGCCACCTTCCCATTTGCGTGCTAGAGTTCGAATCACTACTGGGGCACGGGAATTGGAAAAAGCACAAGCTATCGAGCTTCAAGCCAAGCATTTCGTGAAACAGGCAGATGCTTGGGGCAGTTCGTGCGCATATGTCATAGCCTGTTCAAAGGCTAAGTCATTGACCCCCGTACCGGCAGGTGAGCTTTACACCAGCAGCAGATTTCGCAATCAGCTGAAAATCGCTAAACATTTCTCTGATCAAGTGTTTGTTCTGTCCGCGAAGTACGGCATCCTTGGTCTCGATGAGACCGTTGCGCCCTACGATGTTACGTTCCCCAACGGGATTTTTGCAGCAGGTGCCAAAATTCCAAATCTTCGTCGGCTTGAGAAGTTTCAACGAGTTGTTTCATTTGGCGGAGGAAACTACTCAGAAATTCTTGAGCGACATCTGGCGCCAACATCGCACTTGGTGATACCGTTCAAACATCTCAACTCTTTTGACACCGCCCGATGGGGCAGGGTTTTGCAGGATTTAATATACCGTAGAGAGACAGCATCTGAATTTTATGGCGTCATCCAGAGTTTCGTGGATCAAAACGGCATTCATAGTTTCGAAAGCTTCACGTCACTTCAGAATTTGCCACGCAGAGGTGTGTATTTTTTCTTCGACCCAGATGAAGAGACCAAGTGGTCCGGATCAGTTCCGCGCATAGTACGAATTGGCACTCACGCTGTATCTATTGGATCGAAGTCGACCTTGCGAACGCGCTTGAGGGCGCATTTCGGGCAGAAAGATCGCTCGGGGAATCATCGCGCATCGATTTTTCGGCTTCACGTCGGCAATGCATTAATTCAATCGCGATCTCTAAGTGAGCGCTACCCAAATTGGGGACAAGGAATGAGCGCTTCGAAAGAAATTCGGGCTGCGGAGCGTTCACTTGAAATTGAAGTCTCAGAATACTTGGGTCGGCTTCTAATGACGTATGTTGAACTGTCGGACCTGCCCGGAAAGCAAAGTCAACGCTCGCAGTTGGAAAACTCAGCCATCAACTTCCTGGGAGCGGATATGATCCCAATCGACGAACCCAGCCCCAACTGGCTTGGCCGGATGGCTCTGCCCAAACAAATACGCGAAACTGGCCTTTGGAACATCCAGCACAATGGCTTGAAATTTGATCGTACTGCACTCAAGAATATCGTGAATATTGCCGAAAATCCGATCCTGCGAGATGTTTGATGGCCCTTTCGGAAGCACTGGAGCGCAACCCAAATCTGGCCCGCTGGGCATGCCACATAAGGCAAAGATTGGTCGAGAGAAGGTTATCTTTGTTGACTGGTGCCGGCATCAGCATTGAATGCGGTGCCCCATCTTGGTCAGATTTGGTCGCGAGCTTGGCAAAAAAAGTGCCGGGATTTGACGATACCTTTGCAAAGCATAAAACTGGAAAAATCCAAGATACTATGCTCACGCAGTTTATTCATTCTAGATACATAGACGAATATTTAAAAAACAGGACGGATATTCCCGATGATCATATAAATATTAGAGCACGTATTGAATGGTTTAGCGAAATCCGCAACGTTATTTATGAGAAAATACCGAGCGATATTGCAGAAATTGAAAAAAATCATCCCTACTTATCGACGCTTTCGACGCTTTGCACAAAATGCCATAGCACTATTACTTTCAATTTTGACGATATTCTAGATCAAATAGCTACTAAAAATACACCAGAATTTGTATTGCCTCCAAAGACTACGTGGCAGCTACCAGAAATGGACAGCCAAAATGTGTCGTACATATACCACATTAATGGATTGCTCCCTCAAAATCCAAGAAAAAAAGCGAGCGAAAAGCTAATATTCACTGAAGATTCTTTTCTGCAAGTACTGTACGGAGCAGCTGGTTCTAATAATCACATATTACATAGTTTCACAAATTCAACGTATTTGTTGGTTGGCTTGTCGCTCGACGATCACTCTCTAAAATCAATACTTAGCACGAATGCGATGCGAAGCCCCGGCAGCATCCACTACATAATTCACTGGCTAAGGGATAGCGACGCACTTTCATCTGAGCAGCGAAATGACATTAGTCGAGCCAATTTTGAAATGTTCAGTTTGGTTACAATTTTTTTAACTTCCGAAGAGATCGGCGAATTTATCGACCTGATACAAACTGGGGTGGAGTCAAAGCCCTCCAAGCCAGACGACACAATGGATGAAGCGTTTATCGCATCAATTCGCAATGTCTCTGAGCTAGCGACCGTTAGGTATAGGTATTACATTGCGGGGCCCGTAGGCTCTGGAAAAAGCACTCTTCTGGAAAGCCTCCGCTCTTTCCGAACTTTGGAAGAGTGGCCGGAAAAGACGCCTCCCGAGCTTTATCAAGATCATAAGCTCCTATCGGAAGACCAAAGGCTGGACGTAAATGCGTGGATTTACCGACAACTGAAGATTAAAAATCGACTTTTTGACCATTGCATTCCCGGAATCCACATTATGGACAGAGCTCCTCTGGATCTATTTGCTTTTTCGGTCGATGAGAAAGAAAATGCTTCCAAGGCAGCGGAACTCGAATCTAAGGTTGAAGCGGATGGCCCTCTAGTGAGCGGAGAAATATTGCTCGTTGTTGCAAACAAGGAGACGTTGCTTGAAAGACAACTGAGACGCGGAAGAATACCCACCACAGTTAAAGGGGGTATGTCTTACGACGGCGAGAGTCTCCAAAAGCAACGTGAGGAGTTGGAAGAGACCTATCCGGGCGCGAGGGTATACTCTTCCGATGAATGCGATGTTCTGGTTTTGGCAAAGCGAGTAGTGGCAGACGTAATTTTCTCCGACTACAACCCGCTAAATATGAGCGGACTGAACCAAAGTCGGAAAGCTGCGATTCCTGACTAGGACCATGCGAGTTGCGTCACGCTTTCTAACGTCAACTTACCCCCGCCCCTTCTCCCCAATGCTATCCTCAGCCTCGGTGTTGTGCATGAGCGAAGGTGTGCACGAAGCACCGGGCACCATCTTCGGTGAGGTCGCGGGTCGCCGCGGTCTGGCCGGGTTATCTGGTTATTCAACCATCACCACGAGTGCTGTCGACCTGCGTCGGGTCGTCCTACGGTGGAAAAGCTGCAGAATAACAAGCACAAAGGGCACTGCAGCAGACGTTTCCATCAGGCATTCGGGTAACGGGATCAGATTATCCGCGTCACAAATCCCGTCGCCGAGAAGCGTGATGCGCTTCCAGACAAAAACAAACGGATTGAAGTGTCTCACGCTTCTCGGTTCGTTCGTCCCCTTCAACCGTCGGGCTTTCCGCCGCGGCGGCGATGGGTGTTGGAAGTGCATCATGGCAAGGAGCCATTCACATACGCCTCGTGGTTCGACATGCTCACCATGAGGGCGTTGGTAGCTCCGCACCGACCGTAGCCCCTTCATCCTGAGCCTGTCGAAGGGCGAAAGGGCTTGTGTCAAAACACCTGCGCCGTCGCAGGCGCAGCGAAGGTCGTAGTGACGAACGTCATGACCTGAGCGGTGTGCGCCGTGAGACAAAGAACCCCCGCCGTGAGACAAAACTACGAGGCCCCAGATCGTCCCGGGCCACCCAGCTCTCCCCCATTCCCCTCGCCGCCGCGACGACCTATATGGTCCGCAACGATCATTGTCTGCGTGCGGAGAACAACATGCCAACGGAATGGGATCAGCGGTTCGACCGTGAGGACTATCTTTTCGGCAAGGCGCCGAACCATTTCATCGCCGCCGAAGTGGGGCGGCTGACGCCCGGGTCGGCGGTCCTCAGCATTGCCGATGGCGAGGGACGCAACGGGGTGTTCCTTGCGCGCCAGGGTCACCGCGTCACATCGATGGATTCGTCCGAGGTCGCGCAGGAAAAGGCCCGCCGCCTCGCCGCGGAGCATGGGGTCAGGCTCGATTATGCGCTGGCTGACATCGCGGTCTGGGATTGGCAGCCTGAGCGCTACGACGCGGTGGTGGCCGTTTTCATTCAGTTTGCATCGCCGGACCTTCGCGACAGGATCTTCGCTGGCATCAAACAAACGCTGCGCCCCGGCGGGCTGCTGCTGATGGAAGGCTACCGGCCCGAACAGATCGCCTATGGCACCGGCGGTCCGCGCCGCGAGGAAAACCTCTATACCGAAGCGATGCTCCGCACCGCCTTCGCCGGTTTCGAGATCATCGAGCTCAAATCCTACGATGCGGAGGTCGACGAGGGCATGGGCCATTCCGGCATGTCGGCGCTGATCGATCTCATCGCCAGAAAGCCGTGATAGGCAGCGCGTGCCGCAACTCGCTTCGCTCCTCGTCGAAATCCGCGCCTGCACGCATTGCGCCGCCCACCTGCCGCTCGGCCCGCGTCCGGTCATCCGCGCCTCCGAATCGGCACGGATCATGATCATTGGCCAGGCGCCGGGCACGCGTGTCCACGAGACCGGAATACCGTGGAACGATGCCTCCGGCGACCGCCTGCGGGGCTGGCTGCAACTGGATCGGGAGACGTTCTACGACGAGACCCGCATCGCCATCATGCCGATGGGCTTTTGTTATCCGGGGGTGATCAACGATCCCAGAATCGGCGAGAAAAAACCCGCCGGCGGGGGTGCCGGGGAAACGACCAAGGGGAGCGACGGCGGCATCAAAAAAGGCGGGGGTGCCGGGGACGGGAACGAAGCGACCAACGGCGGCAAAAAGGGGAAAGGCGACGCCCCTCCCCGCCCCGAATGTGCGCCGCTCTGGCATGAACGGGTCTGGGCGGACTTACCGAATGTTCGATTGACGCTGCTCGCCGGCTCCTATGCGCAGGCGCATTACCTCGGCGCGAAGCGGGGCAAAACCCTTACCGAGACGGTCCGCGATTATCGGAACCACCTCGATGAAGGCTTTATTCCGCTGCCACACCCCAGTTGGCGAACCATTGGCTGGCAGAAACAGAACCTCTGGTTTGAAACTGAACTACTTCCGCTTGTGCGGGCACGGGTGACGGCACTGCTCTGAGCGGAACCATGCGGTGCGGCTTCATTTTTGGCGCGTCGGTTGAAAACAGATGCTCTGGGATATCGCTATTGTGGCGTGCGCGGGCCGCTTGCGTTGCCATCTCGGCGATCTGGCGGCAAAGCTCGCTGGTCTGTTGGCGGTCGATGAACATTGTGTCCCTCCGTTTCGCGGATCATCCGCGGCGTGAAGGTCAGCCTGCCAGCCGCCACCTGAACGAAAACTGAAGCAGGCCTTCAGCTTCACCAAATGAGAAAACGCTAGTGCGGCAGGTAGGGACCGAAGTGAAATCCGTCGGTCGAAAACAGATGCTCGGGCATTTCGCGCCGGCTGAGCGCCAAGGCGGCGTCGCGGGCAATTTCTGCAATTTGCTGGGTCAGCAACTCAGCTGCATAACGGTCGGTTCTCATCAGTTTCGCACTTGAAAGACTACGCGATGCCCGGTCTCAGGCGCCCCGAACTTGGCAGAAATGGGGCGATGCGACGGGCCCGGGCAGGAAAGCACCTCAAATGTCAGACGGATCGTTTCGCATTCCGCCGCGCCCGTTGCTTTAGGTGCTGCTCCCGCGCCCAGACCACTAGCCCGGCACCCGCGATGATGACGGCACCGATCAACGAGACCGGATCGATCCACTGCCCGAATATCGACCAGCCCAAGATGATGGCCCAGGGGAGCGTCAGATAATTGAATGGCTGCGTAACGCTGGCGGGCGCATGCCTGAGCGCTTCGATCATCATGGTATGCGCCACAACGGTCGTCGCCGCAACGAAGGCAATCAGCCAGAGGTCACCAAGCGCGATTGGCTGCCAGAAGAAGGGCCCGACCAAGCTGGTCGCCAGCATGCCGATGCCACTTGCATAGAGCATGTTGGTCGTCGTGTGGTCGACCTGGGCCACGATGCGCGTTGTCACGATGTAGCCACTGTAGGAAAGCGCCGCGAGAAACGCAAAAAGCAGTCCCGCATTCCAAGGCAATCCGCCGGGCCGGACGATCAGCAACGCGCCGGCGAAGCCGGCAAAAACCGCAACGATTCGAAACGGTCCAACCTGCTCCCGCAGCAATGTTGCCGCGAGCAGGGTAACCACCAGCGGGTAGAGCAGCAGGATCGCCTGCACTTCGGGCAATGGCAAGGCGTTCAGAGCAAGGGCAAAACACCAGAGATCGGACACAAGCAAGGCGCCGCGCAACAACTGGGTTCTGGGCCGGTTGGAGTGAAATGCCCGGCTCAGCGGCACGCGCCTGCTGACCAGCCAAAGCGACATCAGGCCAAATGCCCAATATCGAACCATGGTGATCTGGAACGGTGAATAGGTCTGCATGACCCACTTGGCGCCGGCATCCTGAAGCCCGAAAACAATAATTGCGCCAATCGTGAACGCGATCCCGCGGGAAATCTCGGACTGTCGGACACTATCCCCATGAGCCATTTTCGCGCGCCCTGACCCAAAAAAAGGCGCCCGCAAACGGGCGCCATCCAATTCTTGTGATGATGTCGGGTTAGCTGTTGGAGCCCATCATGCTCTTGACCAGCCCGCCAATGCCGGTCAGCAGCCCGCCGCCAACCAGGCCGGTTGCGCCCTGGCCCAGCAGAGCGGTCATGTCGATGCCGCTCATGGCATTCGTGGCGTCGCCACCAGCACTTGCCATGCTGCCGACAAGCCCGTCCAGACCCGGAATCATGCCTGCAAGCGCCGTTCCGCCAACGCCGCCGATCGCACCGGCAATCGTATTGCCAAGCGGTCCAAGATTGACATTTTTGAGCACCGCACCGAGAGCGTTTCCGCCAACGGCGCCAGTGACCAGCTGAATAATGATTGGAAGAATTGCTTCCATGTTTCTCTCCTTCGGAAGGGTCGCAGGTGACCTCGGTCCCACGCTTCAATCCTATCCCAACTACAATGCGCGTCAAACAAATTGAATCTGTTTGTCATTTTCCTGCATACTGGACCAACAACCCCAGCGCCGGAAAAGCGATGAACCGTCGTCTGTTTTCAATATCCGCGTTTGTTGTTTGCTGGCTCGCCAGTGCCCATCTCGCCGAGGCGCAGGAACGGCGCTTTTTCGACGATTGGCTCGCCGATTGCCGGGTCGATGGCTATTGTTCTGCAACCGCCTATGACAACCCCAATCCGCCCTCCGGGGCCGTCGCCGACTACATTCTGCGCGTCGGGCGGCACCCGACGGCGACCTATTGGGAAATATCGTTATCAACGGTGGCGGACATGCCCGGCGCCTCGCCGGAATTTGCATTTGTCATTGATGATGCAGACGGCGTCAGCTTTTCGACGCCCTACGGAACCGGAGCCTACGGCGCGGTCAATGACTTCTTCATGCTCGGCGATGTCGCTGCGAGCCTTTTGGACAAACTGGTTCAGGGCCAGAACCTTGAAGTCGACTTTGCCAACATGTTCGATGAACCCATGTCGGCCCGTTTTTCTCTGACCGGGCTGGCCGCCTCGTTGCTCTGGATCGATGACCAACAGCACCGCATCGGCTCCGAACGGGTCGCCTACGAGGCTCCCGCCGGTTTGACCCCAGTCTCACCGGATTATCCCGCGCAAATCCCGCAGGCGCTGCTCGCTCAGCACTTCGCCAGCGGCCAATGCGAGAGTTTCGAGCTGCTTCCCCACGCCCACGAAGTCATCCAGGACCAATTGGACGACAATACCTGGATGTGGCTGATCCCCTGCGCGGCCGGGGCCTACAACTTCATCTACCGGGGCTATACAGGCGAATGGAACGGCGACTATTTCAGAACCGAGATCTGGGCTGACTATTCCGGCGATCTGGGCTGGGCCGGTACCGACTATCTGGTCAATCCCGATTATGATCGGGACACCAGAATCCTGACCACATTCAACAAGGGACGTGGCATCGGCGATTGCGGCACCATCGGCACCTGGCAATGGCACGATTACGGTTTCCGCCTGCTCGAGTTTCGCGCCAAGGATGATTGCGACGCTGCAGGTGGTCCCGAAAGCTTTCCGATGGTCTGGCAATGGCTGGCCGGAGAACCCAGACCCTAAAACAGAATCTGGTGCAGCCGAAACAGCCATTCTCGCGGAACGAGTTCGAGCACGTAGGGCAGGCAGAGGAACAAACCGAACCCGCGCACCCACCAGCTCCGAAACCGCCGGAAGATCAGGACCACCATCGCTGCCCCGATCACGATCTCGATCTTGCTGACAATGTTTCCGTAGTGCTGGGGCTCGTAATAGGACACGCCCGAAATGAAGCGCCAATTGCTGAAGGGCCAGAAATGCGCATGCGCGTCACTTGTGTGCACAGGGAAATCGAACAGGGAATGCACAAAGGCCCCGGCGCCCAGAACCATCAGGGCCAACGCCCATTTGGACCCCCGGTTCCGATAGAACAGGTAAAGGCCGAGACAGAACACCGCTCCCCACACCGGAAACGAATGGGTGGCCGAAATAGCCGTTTGCCAGGGCGTCGACCAGTATAGCCCGTCGGGCGCGTCCCACATATTCCCCGAAAAGCCGGTCCAGCGAGCCCAGATCACCATCACCAGCATCGGCAGGTCGGGCAAAAAGCCCGAGAAAAAAGCGATGGCAATCAGCCCGCCCGCCATCCACCTGCGTGTGGCGACGCCGGCAGCAACAAGCATATGGGTTGGTGTCATCATCTGGCTGGTCTCGTCCGCTCGCACAAATACCGGGAACCGAAACGCTAGCCGGACACCAGAACTTTGCCAACGCCGTAAAACCAATTGTGAGAAACATGAACGCCTCTGGCACCGGGGCGTAGGCTTTCCCATATGTTGTGCTTACGCCATTGATTCCGCACAAAAGGGGTTCGGTTTGGCACTCCTCGCATTCCTCGCCGGTCTCGTGCTTCTGGCTTTGGCCGGCGACCAACTGGTCAATGGAGCGGTCGCCATCGCCCGGCGGCTCGATGTTCCCTCGTTCATTATCGGCCTGACCATCGTCTCGATCGGCACCTCGATGCCCGAACTGGTCGTCGCCGTGGAAGCCGCGCTGCAGAACCACCCCGAACTGGCCGTCGGCGGTGTCGTCGGCTCGAACATTTCCAATGCCCTGCTGATCATCGGGCTTCCGGCCCTCATTGCGCCATTCGCCAATGAGGACCTTCTGACCCGGCGCACCGGGTTGATCATGGTTTTGGTGACACTTTTGTTCATCACCTTTCTGTGGGACGGAATGCTCAGCCGCTTCGAGGGCATCGCCATGGTGGTCGGGCTGGCAGCATACATTCTCACCAATTACTGGCTGGCCCGCCGGCTTGGCGCCGACGCGGCGATCGCGGAGACCGCGTCCAGCAACAACGAGCCCACGCTGCTGTCCGCCATCCTGCAGGCGACACTTGGACTGGCAGGCCTGATCATTGGCGGACAATTGACCGTCGATGGCGCGCTGGGCATAGCCGAATTCTTCCATCTCTCCGCCGGCGCGGTCGGCCTGACCATCGTCGCTTTGGGAACGTCCCTGCCCGAGCTGGCCGCCGGCCTCGCCGCCGCGCGCAAGGGCCAGCCCGGCCTGGCTGTTGGCAACGTCATCGGCTCCAATATCGTCAATATCCTCGGCATCATGGGTATTACCGCGGCGATTTCGCCGGTTCTTGTCCCGGCCAGAATTCTGACCCAAGACATGTGGATCATGCTCGCGGCAGGCGCTGTGTTGGTCGGCATGCTCTATCTCACGCGCCGGGTCGGCAGAAGGATCGGTGCTCTGCTGACGCTGGCTTATCTCGCCTACATGATTGAAGTACTCGTGCTCGGCGTGGCATCCTGAATCCATGGTGGAATCGGCCAAAGCCTCGAACGACACAGGCGCCGCGCTCGTCACAGGTGCGGGCACGCGCATCGGTGCCGCATTGGCAAGGCGTCTTGCGGTCAAAGGCTACGCAATCATCGTCCACTACAATCGTTCGTCGGACAGTGCCGAACAGGTCGCCGAAGCCATCCGCGAAAACGGCGGCCGCGCCGAAGCAATGGGTGCCAACCTTCTGGACCGCGGAGCACGCGACAAGCTGATTGAAAACGCATGTCGGCCGTTTGGGCCCTTGACACTGTTGGTCAACAACGCATCGGTATTCGAACCGGACAGCGCCGAGACATTGCGTTACGACCTGTGGGACGCGCATTTCGGTCTGCACGCGGAAGCACCCATGTTTTTGGCCCGTGATTTTGCCGCCCAGCTTCCAAAAGGCCAGAAAGGCAACATCGTCAACATCGTTGACGAGCGGGTCTTGCGCACAAGTCCCGGCTATTTCTCCTACAGCCTTTCGAAGCAGGTCCTGTTTGAGGCCACAAGAACGCTGGCGCAAACCCTTGCACCCAACATCCGCGTCAACGCCATCGGGCCCGGCCCGACCCTGCCCAATTCTCGCCAGACGGATGAGCAATTCGCTGCCGAGGTGGCCAGGCTTCCGCTTCAGCAATCCGCCACGCCCGGCGACATTGCTGACACACTTTTGTATCTGCTGCAGGCACGTTCGCTCACAGGACAAATGATTGCGCTCGATGGCGGAGAACATCTCGACTTCCGCCGCACCGGCGCCATCACTCCGGCGGAGCGCAATGAATGAGCGAAATCGAAACGGTTGAACACAAGGTCCCGACCGGACCCGACATCATCAAGAAATTCGTGCGCACCCTTCCCGGCTCGTCCGGGGTCTATCGCATGTTCGATGCAAACGGACAGGTGATCTATGTCGGCAAGGCCCGCAACCTGAAGGCGCGCGTCACCAACTATACCCGTTTCGAGGGCAACCCGGTCCGCATCTGCCGCATGATCGCTGCTACCGCCTCGATGGAATTCGTCACCACGGAGACCGAAGCCGAAGCGCTGCTGCTCGAAGCCAATCTCATCAAGCGCTTGCGCCCGCGCTTCAACGTGCTTTTGCGCGACGACAAGAGCTTCCCCTACATTTTGCTGGCCACGGACCACGAAGCTCCGCAAATCCTGAAGCACCGTGGCACGCGCCGCCGCAAGGGCTTTTATTTCGGGCCCTTCGCCTCGGCAACCGCGGTAGAGCGCACGATCGCCGCCCTGCAAAAGGCCTTCCTTCTCAGAAACTGCACGGATTCATTCTATGCCGGTCGCTCCCGGCCCTGCCTGCAACACCAGATCAAGCGCTGCGCCGCGCCCTGCACCGGGGAAATCTCGCTGGAAGATTATGGTGAGCTTGTCCAAAGCGCCAAACAATTCCTGGAGGGCAAGAGCCGATCCGTGCAGGCGCATTTGTCAGAGGAAATGAACGAAGCGGCAGAAGATCTCGACTTCGAGCGCGCCGCCACCATTCGCGACCGGCTCTCGGCCCTCGCGCTGATCCAGTCGCAGGGCGATTCCACCGCCCAGACGCTGGAAGAGGCCGACATTTTCGCCATCCACCAGCAGGCGGGGCAGTTCTGCGTGCAGGTCTTCTTCTTCCGTGCCCACCAGAACTGGGGCAATCATGCTTTCCGTCCGCGCGCCGACGCCTCGCTCAGCGAGGCAGATGTGCTGGGCCCGTTCCTCGTGCAATTCTACGAAAACCGCACACCACCGCGCATGGTGCTCTTGTCGCATGAGATCGAAGATGCCGAGCTGATCGCAGAAGTATTGAGCGAAAAAGCCGGGCGCAAGGTCACGCTCGGCGTGCCACAACGCGGTGAAAAGAGGGACCTTGTCGACAACGCTTTGGTCAACGCCCGCGAGGCGCTGGGGCGGCAATTGTCCGAAAGCGCTAGCCAGAAGAAGCTGCTCGAAGGTCTCAAGGAAACGTTCGGTCTGCCGCGCGTGCCGCGCCGCATCGAGACCTATGACAATTCACACATTCAAGGCACCAACGCGATCGGCGCCATGGTGGTGGCCGGCGAGGACGGCTTTTCCAAAAAGCACTACCGCACCTTCAACATCAAAAGCGAAGACCTGACCCCCGGCGACGATTTCGGCATGATGCAGGAGGTGCTGACCCGCCGTTTCAAGCGGCTGGCAAACGAAGTTCCCGAACCCGACAATGTCGCATCAGACGACGAAGAGGGTGCGGCGACGGAGGGCCTTCCCGATTGGCCGGACGTGCTTCTGATCGACGGCGGTCTTGGCCAGCTCAACGCGGTGCGCGAGGTCTTCAGGGAGCTCGGCCTCAAGCACGATATCAGCCTGATCGGCATCGCCAAGGGCGAAGAGCGCAATGCCGGACGCGAGACCTTCTTCATGCAGGGCCGTGAACCCTTCATGCTGCCGGCCCGCGATCCGGTGCTCTATTACGTGCAGCGTCTGCGCGACGAGGCCCACCGCTTCGCCATTGGCACACATCGCGCCAAGCGCAACAAGGCCATGGTCAAGAACCCGCTCGACGAGATCGACGGCATCGGCCCAACCCGCAAACGCGCCCTGCTCAACCATTTCGGTTCGGCCAAGGCGGTCTCCCGCGCGGCGCTCAACGACCTCATGGCCATCGACGGTATTTCAAAAACAATGGCCCAGCAGATCTACGACCATTTCAATCGCGCCGAATAGGCACCTTGACCCTTATTCATCCGGAGTGCAGCCTTTCGAGGCAATCCAGAGAGCCGATCATGTCCTTACCCAACATCCTGACCATCGCGCGCATCGTCGCCATTCTGCCCATCGTGCTGCTGATCCTGATCGACGGCACCTGGGCGCGTTGGCTGGCGCTGATCCTGTTTGCGGCGGCGGCGATCACCGACTGGCTGGATGGTTATCTGGCTCGCCGCAGCAATATCGTGTCGCCGCTCGGACGCATGCTCGATCCGATTGCCGACAAGATGCTCGTGGCTGCCCTGCTGGTCATCTTCGCCTTTGACGGCACCTTCTCGTGGCTCGACCTGATCCCGGCCCTCGCGATCCTGATGCGCGAGGTGCTGATTTCCGGCCTGCGCGAACACCTGGGCAATTCCAATGTCGTGCTCAACGTGACCATGCTCGCCAAATACAAGACGACGATCCAGCTGGTCGCTATCGGTTTGCTGATCGCCGTCCCGCTGGTACCGGGACTCGGGCTTTGGGCACATCTGCTGTTCTGGGTCGCCGGCGCACTGACGGTCTGGACCGGCTGGGACTATTTCAGAACCGCGTGGCCACATCTGGGAGAAGGCAAGTGAAAATCCTCTATTTCGCCTGGCTTCGCGAACGGTTGAACCGCGGCGAGGAAACCATCGATCCTCCCGCGGACATCGCAACCGTTTCAGACCTGATGGATTGGCTTGCCGCCAGTGACGAAGGCATCGATCTTGTGTTCGAGAATCGCGACCTGATCCGCGTGGCTGTTGATGACGAACTGGTCGAGCATGACGAGACGATCGCTGGGGCTGAGACGGTCGCGTTCTTCCCGCCCATGACCGGAGGTTGAGCGGCATGCTCACCGTTCGCTTGCAGGCCGAGATTTTTGACGCGGGAACCGAGACCAACACTTTTCTGCGCGATTGCGGCGGCGCCGGCGCGGCAGTCACCTTCACCGGTCTGGTACGCTCGCTGCCCGGTCAGGCAATCGAGGCGCTGGAACTCGAACATTATCCGGCCATGGCGCAAAAGGCCCTGACGGCGCTGGGCGAGAAGGCCATGGACCGGTTCGGCCTGATGCGCCTGACCATCATTCACCGCTTTGGCAGATTGCTGCCCGAGGAACCGATCGTTCAGGTCATGGCGTTGTCGGCTCATCGGCAGGCCGCCTTCGATGGCGCCAATTTCGTCATGGACGTTCTGAAAACCGATGCACCCTTCTGGAAGAAGGAAACCGCGGGCGGCAAAGAGGACTGGGTGGGAGCCAAATCAGAGGACGATTTCGCGCGCGACCGCTGGCAGAAATGAAAACGGGCGCCGAAGCGCCCGAGATTTCGTATTTTTCTTGAGCCTATTCAGCAGCGAGTTTCTTGGGCTGAACCGCGTCCGTGTAGGCGTCAATAAGCAGATTGCAGACCTTGCCCGGAACGTAATGCGCGTCATCGATCTGCGACACGGGGGTGATCTCGGCCGCCGTACCGGTCAGGAAACATTCATCGAAATCGCCGAGCTGTTCGGGCATGATATGCCGTTCGACCACTTTCAGTCCGGCATCGCGCGCCAGCCCGATCACCGTCTGCCGGGTCAGGCCGTTAAGGAAGCAATCCGGGGTCGGCGTATGCAGCTCGCCGTCCTTGTGAAAGAAGATGTTCGCGCCGGTCGCTTCGGCGACATAGCCGCGATAGTCGAGCATCATCGCGTCGGTGAAGCCCTTGTTCATGGCCGCGTGCTTTGACAGCGTGCAGATCATGTAAAGGCCCGCCGCCTTGGCTTTGGACGGAATGGTCATCGGGTCCGGGCGCCGCCAATCGGAAATGGTCAGCTTGATACCCTTGAGCCGTTCCTCGCGCGTGAAATAGCTCGGCCATTCCCAGGTCGCGATGGCCAGATGCGTTGTGTTGTTCTTGGCAACGATCCCCATTTCCTCGGAACCGCGCCACATGACCGGGCGCATATAGGCATCGACGAGATTGTTCTTCGCCAACACATCGCGGCATGCCTGATTGATTTCTTCGACCGAATAGGGTGACGGCATGTCCAGCATCCTGCCGGAATCGACCAGTCGCTGCGAATGCTCGGTCAGCTTGAAGACCTCGCCGCCATAGGCCCGCTGTCCCTCGAAGACACAGGACGCATAGTGCAGTCCGTGCGTCAACACATGCACCTTGGCATCCTGCCAGGGCACCATTTCACCATCAAACCAAATCCAGCCCTCGCGCTGGTCCATCGGGATACCGGCCATTTTTCCACCTGAATTTGCGGCTGGCATGTGGGCCAGAACCGCACCCACTCAAACCTTTCCGTCGCACTTTCACGCCCTTGGCAAATTCGTCTCGAATTGTGATAAGGGCGCAACTCGCCGCGACAGGGACGACAATGGCACTCGAATCCATAAATGTCAACAGTGCTGACATAAATTCGGCATTCGAGCTTTGGCCCGATATGCCCATGGACATGATGGGCCTGTTTTTCTTTGCCTATCGGGACTTTGTGCGCGGTTCGGACGCCGTTCTGGAAAAACAGGGGTTTGGCCGCGCCCACCATCGGGTGCTGTATTTCGTCAACATCCGCCCCGGCATGCCGGTTGCCGATCTCCTCGGCATTCTCAAGATCACCAAGCAGAGCCTCGCCCGCGTGCTCCGGCAATTGATCGACGAGGGCTATATCGAACAATCTCAGGGTGAAGTTGACCGCCGCCAGCGTCTGCTCTACGCAACCGCCAAGGGCAAGGCGCTATTCGAGGAACTGTCCCGGCTTCAGGCAGAGCGGATCGGCCGTGCGCTTGCACATCTCAACGAGGAGGATGCACGCATCGTGCGACGCTTTCTTGCTACCATGGTCGACCCAGAAGACCGCGCAACGCTGGACCAGTTGCGGCTGACCACCGGCGTCTAGAGCCGTTCAGGTTTTGATTGAATCAAAACCTCAGCTCTAAATCCTTGTTTTCTCGCGTTTCCGAACCGGAAAACCGTTTCACACTTTTCAGGAAACGCTCTAGCCAGCTACATCAGCTTTCGTCCGTTCGGCACCTTCTGGTCGATCGCGGCCAGAACAATGGCACCGTCCTCATCCTCAAATCCCAGCGTCAGAACCTCTGACCGGATCGGGCCGATCTGGCGCGGTGGGAAATTGACCACGGCCATCACCTGCCGCCCGACCAGTTCTTCCGGTGAATAGTGCACCTTTATCTGCGCCGAACTTTTCTTGATGCCGACTTCCTCGCCGAAGTCGATCATCAGAATGATCGCCGGTTTGCGCGCTTCCGGAAAATCCCGCGCTTCAATAATTGTTCCCGTGCGGATATCGACCTTCAGGAAATCATCAAATGTGATTGTGTCGTCCATAAGCGCTTAACCGCCCAATTCCTCGCTGCGGACCCTAGCAGCATGAACCGCGCGCTTCATCAATGCGGCAAGCCCGTCATCGGCCATCAGCTCACCAAGGGCCGCAGCGGTCGTGCCCCCCGGTGAGGTTACGTTCTGCCTCAAGGTTGCCGCGTCAGCAGGATCCGCGTCCAGAAGCGCGGCGGCACCGATAATTGTCTGGCGCGCCAGCACCATGGCGGTCTCGGGGTCCAATCCTTCCTGTTCGCCCGCCGCCGCCATTGCTTCGACCAGATGAAACACATAGGCCGGCCCTGAACCGGAAAGCGCGGTCAGTGCATCGATTTCGCTTTCTTGGGAAAGCTCCACCACGACCCCAGAGACCGAAAACAGGGCATGTGCCAGAGCCCAATCCTCATCGCTCACGGAGGCGCCCCGGACCAGTCCGGTGACACCCTTGCCGACCTGTGCCGGTGTGTTGGGCATGGTGCGCACGATCCGGTCCGTCCCCAAACCGTCTCGCAGCGTCGCGATCGATATCCCCGCTGCGGTGGACACGACGAGGGTTTCCGGACCGACTCGCGAGCGCAGACCCTTCATGACTTCTGCAATCACCTGCGGCTTGACCGCCAAGAGCAGGATGCCCGCTTTTCCCGGCGGCGCTTCACGGCCAAAGGCGATTCCGCGCAACCGGCAGAATTCGATGATGCTTTCATGCGGCGCCGGATCAACCAGATGCAATGCGGACACGGCAAGATCAGACTCAAGCCAGCCGCGTGTGAGCGCCATGCCCATCTTGCCGGCACCGATGACGGTCAGATTGGTAATCGAGTGCAGCATCGGAATGCGGCCCTCAGGCCTCGCCGACCGTTTCGAACATGACGAAATTCAGAGCTTCGTCAGCTGTCTTTCCGGCCCAGACGACAAACTGGAACGCCTGATAATAGTGATCGCAGGCATCGCAAGCCGTGCGCAAAAGCGCCTCGCATTGGTGTGGCGACACTTCCGCGCCGCCCGACAGAAGATGCGAGTGCCGGAACAGAACGACGCCTTCTTTCGACCAGATATCGAAATGGCCCACCCACATCTGTTCGTTGATCAGGTTCAGGAGATGCTTGACCTCGGCCTTGCGGGCCTCGGGCACCTTCAGATCGAACGCCGCGGCCAGGTGCAGGGATTCCAGATGCTCCATCCAGGTGAAGGACACATGATAATCGCTCCACCCGCCACGCACGGAAATGGCAATCTCGTCCGCATCTTCGCGTTCGAACGACCAGTCGTTGATCGAGGCAATATGCTCGATGATATCGACGGGATGCACAGTGCGGTCTGGTTCAGTTGAAAGCATGAGTGCCATTGCGTTTGCCTTGAAGCGTCAGAGTTGGCTTGGCCGAAGCGGTGCCGCGGCGGTTATGTCCGCAACACCGGCCCGGGATCAATCTGTTGGTACGCTTCCCGAATCGTCCGGTACTGCAAACCTACACTGCCCTCAAATGCACGGGCACCCGGCCTCGTGCCGATGGGAGCAAACTTTCTGTGGAAGATGTCATGCCCGCATGGTTAACAGCCGGTTAACGGGGCTTTGCGGTCACCAAAAATTCACATCAAAGATGTGGATATTGTCACGCCGGAGAAATCTGGCTGGTCTCGCGCCGCATCAACTGCTGCGCTTGCGGCGTTTGAGGGCGTCGAGTTCCTTGCGCAGCGCAGCGATCTCGGCCTCTTGCTTGGCAACCACATCCTTGAGCACCTCGAAATCCTCGCGCTTGACGAGTTCGAGATCACCG
Organism: Hyphomicrobiaceae bacterium; assembly: GCA_020638065.1. GTDB lineage: Bacteria > Pseudomonadota > Alphaproteobacteria > Rhizobiales > Devosiaceae > JACKJF01. The sequence continues at coordinate 108,115 of JACKJG010000004.1, forward strand.
ACCACCCGCTCCATCTGCGACTTGAACGCGGTTTCGACTTCGCGCCGGACACCGTCGGCAACACCCGCCGCTTCGTTCATCAGCCGTCCGAGATCATCGAAAATTCGCGATTGGTCGCTCATGGCGTGCCTCATTCATGTTGTATGCCTCCCCTATTTAGGCAGCCTCGGCGGCCTTGACCAGTCCCCTTCCTCAGACCATGTTCTGCCGGTCCCCCGGCATAGTGCGGATTAGGCCAGACATGCAGTTTCCTCTCATCGACCCGATCGCCTTTTCTGTCGGCCCGCTCAATGTGCATTGGTATGCGCTGGCCTATCTCGGCGGCGTCGCGCTTGGCGTGCTCTATGGGTTGCTGTTGTTGCGCAGCAGACCCCTCTGGCCCGATGCGACACCGCCCTTCACCGCCGCACAATTCATTGATTTCGGTTTCTGGGCCGTCATCGGCATCATTCTTGGCGGACGCATCGGCTACGTTCTCTTCTATCAGCCGGCGGCATTCGCCCAGAATCCGATCGCGATTTTCGAGGTCTGGAATGGCGGCATGTCCTTTCATGGCGGCCTGCTGGGCATGATCGTGGCGATGATTTTCTTTGCGCGCAGCACCGGCGCAAACACTCTCTCGGCGTTCGATCTTCTCGCAGCCGTCGCGCCGCTCGGCTTGATGCTTGGCCGCATCGCCAACTTCATCAATGGCGAACTCTATGGACGCGAAACCAACCTTCCCTGGGGGATCATTTTTCCGGGCGGGGGCGACGTCCCGCGCCACCCGAGCCAGCTTTACGAAGCCGCCCTCGAAGGCCTGATCCTCTTTCTCGTCCTGCGCCTTGTCACCCATGTCTGGCATGGATTCAAAAAGCCCGGCCTCGTCGCCGGCATATTCGGGATCGGCTACGCCCTGTCGCGCATTCTGGTCGAACAGGTGCGCCTGCCCGACGCCTTCATCGGTTATCTATATGGCGGCTGGCTCACGCTTGGCATGCTGCTCACCCTGCCCGTCCTGCTGGCTGGTGTCGGGCTGGTAATCTACGCCCTGACGCGGCCCCAACCCGTCCGCTGACCGATGCCAGCCAATCCGCTCAAGGTCCACATTCTCGATCAGATCAGGGCCCATGGCCCCATGCCGCTGTCGCAGTATATACGCCTTTGTCTGACCCATCCGGAATGGGGCTATTACAAAAACCACGACCCGCTCGGAACCGGAGGCGACTTCATAACCGCTCCCGAAATCTCTCAGATGTTTGGCGAAATGATCGGGATCTGGATTTCGATCGCATGGCAAACGCTCGGCTGCCCCAATCCCTTCATCCTCGGAGAACTTGGGCCAGGCCGCGGCACCCTGATGGCTGATGCGCTCCGCACGCTGAGATCTCAGCCGGACATGATCGCCTCAATGCACCTGGTTCTGCTGGAAACCAATGCCGGCCTGCGGTCAATGCAGGCCGAGAAGCTTGGCGCCCATAGCCCCACCTTCATCAGCGAGATCGCCGAGTTCGAGGAATTCAACGCACCCCTGATCCTCGTCGCCAATGAGTTCTTCGATGCCCTGCCCATCCGCCAATATCAGTTTGGGTCCGGCAAATGGCACGAACGGTTGATCGGTGCCTCTGGCGATGAACTTGTCTGGGGTCTTTCGCCGAACCCGATTGACGATGGTGCCCTGCCGGAAATGGCCACCGCTCCAGACGAAAACGCGATCTTCGAGGATGCGCCGCTGGCTGAGGCGACAATGTCAGAATTGGCGGCACTCCTTCATCGCAAGGGCGGCGCTGCGCTGATCGTCGATTATGGCTATACGCAAACTCAAATCGGTGACACCTTTCAGGCGGTTGCGGACCACGCCTATACCAACCCCCTGACCGGTCCCGGCAAAGCCGACTTGACCAGCCACGTCAATTTCGCCCGGCTGGTCAATGCTGCTCAGGCAGAAGGTGCTGCTTCCCACGTGGTTGGAACACAGGCACAATTGCTGGAAGGACTCGGGATCGTCCAGCGCGCGGAGGCGCTCAAGAAAGCCAATCCCGACCGCGCGGCCGGCATCGATACCGATCTCGAACGGCTGACCGGCCCAAGCCAGATGGGGGAATTGTTCAAGGCCATGGTCGTGTTTGGTGAAGATGCATACCCACCCTTTCAGCGCGCCAAATCTCTGCAATCTCTGCCAGAGATCGCGCATGGCTTCTTTGGCCGCAGCGGTGGCGTTTCTCCGGCCCCGTTCGACAGTCTCAATTGCTCCTTCAACACAAAAGATGATCGATCCAACATCGACGCCAACCGAACCCGCATTGCCCGCGCCCTGAACTTTGCACCCGAAAAGCTGATCACATTGCGGCAGGTCCATTCCGCCCGAGCGCTGATCGTCGATGACAATCACGACCCGCAAAGCCGCCCCGAAGCGGACGGCCTCGCAACGAGGACGCCCGGCCTTCTGCTCGGCATTCTGACCGCCGACTGCACCCCGATCCTTTTCGCCGACGAGAATGCCGGGGTGATTGGTGCCTGCCACGCCGGCTGGAAAGGTGCCGTCGACGACATCGCCGAAGCAACGATTGATGCAATGGTGCAATTGGGTGCATCCACGAACAACATCCGCGCCGCCATCGGCCCCAACATCTCTTTCAGCAACTATGAGGTCGGTCCGGACTTTGCCCGGGCGGTGCTAAGCCAGAATCCGGAGGCCGCGCCCTTCCTGCGGATACCCGACGGCGAGACCCGCGAGCATTTCGATCTGACCGGGTTTCTGATCGCCCGGCTTGAGGCTGCCGGGATCGCACAAATCGAGGATCTGGCAACCTGCACCTACGACAATATCGAAACCCTGTTCTCGCATCGTTTCGCCACCCATCACGATATCGAAATGGGCCGCCAGCTCTCGGTCATCGGGATCAAGTAGTCGCACCGTTTACTTTTGCGCAAAGCCGCTGTTGCGCCCGGTTTGCGGGAGCGATAAGGAAGCCCGCAACGGGAACGGGGTGAGTCCCGGGAAAAGCGCAACCGGCAGGCGACCGATGAAACTTCTGGCAGGCAATTCCAACCCGCCCTTGGCCCAGGCCATTTCCAAATATCTCGGTCGCAAACTCACCAATTGCACGGTGCGCCGCTTCGCCGATCAGGAAATCTTCGTTGAGATTAATGAAAACGTTCGCGGCGAAGACTGCTTCGTCCTGCAATCGACGTCGTTCCCGGCCAACGACAATCTGATGGAACTCATGATCATGCTCGATGCCCTTCGCCGTTCCTCGGCGCGGCGCATCACGGCGGTGATCCCCTATTTCGGCTATGCGAGGCAGGACCGCAAATCGGCGCCCCGCACGCCGATTTCCGCCAAGCTGGTCTCCAACCTGATCACGGTTGCCGGGGCCAACCGGGTTCTGACGCTCGACCTGCATGCCGGCCAGATCCAGGGCTTTTTCGATATCCCGACTGACAATCTGACCGCAGCACCGGTCATGGTCCGCGACATCCGCGAGAACTACGACATCAAGAACACCATGATCGTGTCGCCGGATGTCGGTGGCGTGGTCCGGGCCCGCAACGTGGCCGGACGCATTGGCGCACCCCTCGCCATCGTCGACAAGCGCCGCCCTCGTGCGGGCGTATCCGAAGTCATGAACATTATCGGCGATGTCAGCGGCCAGAGCTGCATCATCATCGACGACATCATCGATTCCGGCGGCACCCTGATCAACGCCGCCAAGGCGCTGCTCGAAGCCGGCGCCAAGGAAGTCAGCGCCTACCTGACGCACGGGGTTTTGTCTGGGGACGCGGCCAAGCGCGTTTCGGAAAGTGCGCTCAAGGAACTTGTCGTCACCGATTCCATTCAGGAAACCGACATGATGCGCGATGCCAAGAACATCCGCATGGTGTCGATCGCGAGCCTCATGGGCGAAGCCATCGCCCGCACCGCCTCGGAACAATCGGTCTCCAGCCTCTTCGACTGACATTTTTCTCGGCCCGATGTCGAAATCGGCCTATCCTGCGCGACATGGTTGTGGCGGCGCTGTTGCCGCCGGTTGGGCTGATCTTCCAGCCCGGCCGCATCCAGCCCTGCAAGGAAACACACCATGCAATATCTCCTCATGCTTTTCGCAGACGAAAACGCCGGTTCGTCCATTCCCGCCGACCAGATGGCCAAGGTAATGGACAATATGGCCGCCTATCAGGCCGCACTGACCAAGGCGGGCGCCTTTGTGATGACATCGCCCCTCGCGCGAACCAATAACGCGCGCACCATCCGCATGGCCGGCGGCGATGTGCAACGCATCGAAGATGGCGAAAAGCTCGAATTTGTGCGCGAAGACGCCGAGCTCAGCGTCAAGGACGGCCCATATGCCGACACGGTGGAGCAACTTGGCGGTTTCTACATCATCGAGGCCGCCGATATGGATGAGGCCACCCAATGGGCAGCAAGATGCCCGGCTGTGCAATGGGGTTCAATCGAAATCCGCGCCATGATGCCCGGCTTCGAAAACTGAACGTGACCGTTTTGTCGAATTTGGTCACAGCAGAACGACTTTGGGTTATCGGAGCAATCCGCTCCGCCACCAAAAGGAGAGTAAAATGCAATACATGCTGCTGATCAATTTCGACGAAACCGGAATGCCCGCAAACGCCGACACGGCCAGAATGTCGCCCGCCTATGTTGCCTATACCGAGGCCATGCAAAAAGCCGGTGTTCTGGTCGGCGGCGACCGGCTGGTGTCGTCAAAAGCCGCCAAACGCATCCGCGTTCGCGACGGCAAGGCCGTAGTGCTTGATGGTCCGTTCACCGACACAGTCGAGCAACTGGGTGGCTACTACATCATCGACGTGCCGACGATCGATGCAGCGGTGGAATGGGCCGGAAAGTGCCCGACCGCCGAAACCGGCACCATCGAGGTTCGGCCGGTTTGGCAATATTCCAACTAGCGCGTTCGCCCAGGAGGCCCCTTGCACGCCGAACCCGAGGCAATGGATGTCCGTGGCCAGGCCGAGCGCGTTGCCCGGCGGAGCTACGGGCGTCTGCTCGCCCTGCTCGCCGCCCGCACCAGCGATGTCGCCGCTGCCGAAGACGCGCTGGCCGACGCCTTCGCTTCTGCCCTGACACAATGGCAGTCGGGAGGCGTGCCGGACCGGCCGGAGGCCTGGCTTCTCACCGTCGCGCGGCGTCGCCTCCTCGACCACATGCGCCGCGCTGGCACGCGCACAGCCGGACAAATCCACCTGAAGCTGATTGCCGAAGAAATCGAGGCCGCTATGCAATCGCCCGATGACATTCCCGACAGACGTCTGGCCCTGATGTGCGCCTGCGCCCACCCATCCATCGAGGCCGGGATGCGGGCACCTCTTATTTTGCAGACCGTGCTCGGGATGAACGCCGCCGAAATCGCCGCGGCCTTTCTCATTCCACCCGCGACCATGGGGCAGCGTCTTGTGCGGGCCAAGTCCCGCATCAAACAGGACGAGGTGGCCTTTGAACTGCCGAACCGTCAGGACCTGCCCGCACGGCTGGACAGCGTTCTGAACGCAATCTACGCCATTTACACCAAAGGCTAGCGCGAGCTCGGCGAACAGGCAAACGACAGCCTGGTCAGCGAAGCGCTTTGGCTTGCCCGCCTTTTGATCGACCTGACGCCGGATTCGTCTGAAGCCAAGGGGCTTCTGGCGCTCATGCTTTACGCCGAAGCGCGGCGACCGGCACGCCGGGCGTCCGACGGACGTTTCGTTCCGATGGATGAACAGAATACTGGCCTTTGGGACGTCGCTATGATCGACGAGGCCGAAGAAATCCTGCATCGGGCCAGCACAGCCGGAACCTCCGGCCGCTTTCAGGTCGAGGCAGCCATTCAGTCCGCTCATGTCGCGCGCAGATTGCTGAGGCGTGACAACCGGGCCGACATCGTCAAGCTTTATGACGTCCTTTTCGGATTGACCCGATCGCCCGTGGTCGCGCTCAACCGGGCGGTGGCACTGGCGGAGATCGAGGGTCCGCACGCGGCACTATTGATCCTCTCTGAACTGGCGAGCGACAAACGCCTTGGTACTTACCAGCCTTTCTGGGCGGCACGCGCAAATCTGAGCGCACGCGCGGGCCAGATCGAAGATGCATACGAGGCTTTCACGATCGCCATGGGCCTCACCGCCGATCCGTCGGTCCGCGACTATCTGCTGGACTGTCGCAACCGGCTGAAAAGCGGTTGATTGCACATGGCAGGCCAGACCCGTCGCGACCACTTGCCCGCAGGCCGCTTTTGCCCTATAGACCCGCCCGTATGAAGCGCCCTTCACCCCTGGAGGAAGGGTGCGTAGCTTCCGCAGAATCCCAAAAAGGTCTGCGAACTACACCAACCCCAATCGGAGTTGACCATGAGTGAACAGCTCAAGGCTTCGGTGCGGGATCGGGTGGGCAAGGGGGCCGCTCGTGAACTGCGCCGTGAAGGACTGATCCCCGCCGTGATTTACGGCGACAAGAAGGCCCCCCTTTCCATCGCCATGTCGGCGAAAGACGTCACCCTGAAAATCCGTTCCGGCGGTTTTCTGTCACACATCATCGAAGTGGATGTGGACGGCGACAAGCACAAGGTCATCCCGCGTGACTACCAGCTTGACCCGGTGCGCGATTTCGTCGTGCATGTCGATTTTCTGCGCATCGGCGCGGGCAGCCGCATCACCGTTGAAGTTCCGGTTCACTTCCAGAATGAAGAAAAGAGCCCGGGCCTCAAGAGAGGCGGCGTGCTCAACATCGTGCGCCACACAGTCGAAGTGTCGTGCCCGGCGGACGCCATTCCGGAATTCTTCTCGATCGATCTGACCGGCACCGACGTTGGCGACACGCTGCACGCCTCCGCCATCGCCATGCCGAACGGTGTGACCCTGACGATCACCGACCGCGACTTCACGGTCGCAACGGTTGCCGCTCCGTCGGCCTTGCGGTCCGAAGGCAGCGACTCGGGCGAAGACGGCGCCAACGAATCCGAGGAATCGGAAGAGTAAATTCGGTTTGGGAAGCGCGAGCGAATTGCGCTTCCCTTTTTCCGGAAAGGGCTGCCAATGTACCTCATCGCAGGTCTGGGCAATCCCGGCGAGAAATATGCCGGCAACCGGCACAATGTGGGCATGATGGCGATCGACACCATCGCTGCCCGCCACCACTTTCCTCCGTTCAAATCGAAATTCCGGGGCCTCTACGCCGATGGCCGGCTGGGCAATGAGCGCGTTTTCCTGCTCAAGCCACAAACCTTCATGAACAATTCAGGCGACAGCGTTTCCGAGCTCGCCACGTTTTTCAAAATCCCGACCACCAACATCTGCGTCATCTATGACGAGCTGGACCTGGCGCCCGGCAAAATTCGCGTCAAACGTGGCGGCGGCAATGGCGGCCATAACGGTTTGCGATCAATCGACCCCCAGATCGGTACCGACTATTTGCGGGTGCGCATCGGCATCGGCCATCCCGGCCATAAGGATCTGGTGACCCGCCACGTGCTCGCCGACTTTGCCAAGGCCGATCAAGCCTGGCTCGAGCCAATGCTCACCGCAATTTCTGAAAATGCCGAACTGCTGGTCACCGGCGGCGCCGATCTGTTCATGAACCGGGTCAGTCTCCTGACCAAACCTCAGCCCGAGAAGCGGGACAGGCCGGCAAACCCGCCAGCGGAAGCGCCCGAACCCGCGCAATTGACAAGGAACCCTGACAAGCCCGAAGGTCCGTTCGCGGCCGCGCTGCGCAAACTCAAGGGACTTGACTGATCTTGCCGACCCTTTCCAAAACGGACATCGTCTATTACCTCGCGGCATCGATCGACGGCTACATTGCCAAGTCCAACGGCGATGTCGACTGGCTGGCACCCTATTTCATTCCCGAACTCGGCTTTCACGATTTCATTGAAGAGATCGGAACCGTGGCCATGGGCCGCGCGACGTTTGAAAAGATTCTCTCGTTCGGCCAATGGCCCTATTCCGGAAAGCCGGGCGTTATCGTTACCCACCGGCCCCTGCCCGGCTTTGATGCCGATCTGGCTCAGGCTTCGGGGAGCAGTGCCGACATAGCCTCGGCCCTTGCCGCGGCGGGCCCGGGTCCCTATTGGCTGGTCGGCGGCGCACAACTGGCCGGGCAATTGTTGGCCGACCGGATGATCACCCGGATTGATCATTTCATCATTCCCGAGATCATCGGCGAAGGCATCCCTGCCCTGTTCCTGCAACGCCATATGCCGATGGATCTGATCGGGACCCAGACTTTCTCCAATGGAGTTGTGTGCCTCTCCTACAAGCCGCGCGCGAGCATCACCTAAACTGCCACTTCGGCAGCAACCGCCCTGACTTCACCCCTGAGCCAGCGATGCATCGGATCCGCGTCGACCCGGCGCGGCCAGACCATGTGAAACGCGAAGGCAGGCACGTCGAGCGGCAGTTCGGAAATGTCGATGAAATCCGCCCAGCGCGCCGCATAGTGCCGGGGCAATGTCGTCAACAGATCAGTGGTCATCACCATGCCAAGGGCAACCGAAAAGGACTGCACGGAAACAACGACATTCCGCGTCAGACCTTTGGTCGCCAGCGCTTCGTCAACACCTGCGGAGAAACTCCCGCCGCTGGTCGACACCAGAATGTGGCGTTCATTCAGATAGTCATCCAGTGCCATTCCGCCGCGACCACCCTTGCGCTGGGCAATGACCAGATCGTCATCGAAAAGCGGCGCGCGCTCCATGCCGGGCAGTTCCATGGACGGCGTCAGAAGACCGAGATCCATATCGCGGTCCACAAACTGTCGTACCCCGGCCGAAGCCTGATAGGCATAGAGCGCCAACCGCATGTTCGGCGCCGATTTGCCAAGCCGCGCCAGCAGTGGAACGCCAATGACCGAATTGGTGTGCTCGGACCCCACAATCCGGATCGTGGCGTCGGACCGCACCGGGTCGAACCCCACCCCCTCACGCAGGACACGCGCAATATCGCCCAAGGGCCCACGCAGTTGCGCGACCAGTTCTTCGGCCCGGCGCGTCGGCACCATGCCGCGCGCATTGCCGACCAGAAGCGGGTCGCCGAAAATATCGCGCAGCCGCGCCAATTGCGCCGACATGGCTGGTTGCGACAGGCCCAGTCGCCGCGCCGCACCCGTTACGCTCTGCGCGGAAACCAGGGCTTCCAGCGATACGAGCAACGGCAGGTCGGCGCTTCTTAAATCCATTTGGTTTATGCATATCATATCAATAATCGATTTAACAGATACATCTCGCCGTGACAGGTTGCGGCCAATCCCAACACGGAGTCACAAAATGAAAATCTCGATCCTCGGAACCGGCATGGTGGGCCGGACGATTGCTCAGAAACTCCTGTCGCTTGGCCACGACATCGTCATGGGCACCCGCGACCCGGCCGAAACCCTGACCCGCAATGAGCCGGACAATTGGGGCAATCCGGGCTTTGCCGACTGGCACAAGGCCAATAGCGCGATCAAACTCGTGCCGTTTGGCGAGACGGCCGATGGCGCAGATCTGGTCATCAATGCCCTGTCCGGTCACGGCACGCTGGTTGGACTTGAGGCGGTCGGTGCCGAAAACCTCGCCGGCAAGATCCTGATCGATATCTCCAACCCGCTCGATTTCTCCAACGGCTTCCCGCCGAGCCTGTTCGTCTCCAACACGGACAGCCTTGGTGAGCAGGTTCAGCGAGCCCTGCCCGAGACCAGGGTCGTCAAGACCCTCAACACCGTCAACGCCAACCTGATGGTCGAACCCAAGGCGCTCGCCGACGGCGATCATTCCATGTGCGTTGCCGGCAATGATGAAACCGCCAAGGCCGAGGTCGCCGAATTCCTCAAGGAACAATTCGGCTGGACGGACGTGATCGATCTCGGCGACATCACCACGGCCCGCGGCACGGAAGCGGTCCTGTTGTGGTGGGTGCGCCTGTGGGGATCGCTACAAAACCCCATGTTCGCCTTCAAGATCGTGCGCTGACGCGTTTGGCGGCCTTGACCGCGCGCTCCGCGCTACTTAATCCCACTGCAGCCTTTTCCGGTCCGCGCCCAACGGCGCGGGCCAATGCGTTCCGGAGACAGAAATGGGATTCAAATGCGGCATCGTCGGCCTGCCAAATGTCGGCAAATCGACCCTTTTCAACGCCCTGACGAAAACGGCCGCCGCGCAAGCCGCCAATTTCCCGTTCTGCACCATCGAACCCAACGTTGGTGAAGTCGCGGTGCCCGACGAGCGCCTCGACAGGATCGCCGCCGTCGCCCATTCCGCCGAGATCATTCCCACGCGGCTGAACTTCGTCGACATTGCCGGCCTCGTCAAAGGCGCCTCCAAGGGTGAAGGCCTCGGAAATCAGTTTCTCGCCAATATCCGCGAAACCGACGCCATCGCCTATGTGCTACGCTGCTTTGAGGACGACAACATCGTTCACGTCGCCGGGCGCGTCGACCCGATCGCCGACGCTGAAGTCATCGAAACCGAATTGATGCTCGCCGATTTGGAAAGCCTGCAGAAGCGGATCACCGGTCTCGAAAAGAAGGCGCGTGGTGGCGACAAGGACGCCAAGATCAGCCTCGATCTGGTGCACCGCGCCATCAAGCTGCTGGAAGACGGCATCCCTGCCCGCAAACTCGAGCGCAGCGACGAAGAAGAAAAGGCATTCAAGGGCCTGCAGCTTCTGACGTCAAAGCCCGCTCTTTATGTCTGCAACGTCGACGAAGAATCCGCCGCCAGCGGAAACAAATGGACCGAGCAGGTGGCGGAATACGCCAAAGGGCATGACGCGGTCATGGTCATCATCTCCGCCGAAATCGAAAGCGAATTGGCCCAGCTATCGGACGACGAACAGGCGGAATATCTGCAGACCCTCGGACTTGAGGAGCCCGGCCTCAATCGTCTCATCCGCGCCGGCTACGAATTGCTGGACCTTGAAACCTATTTTACCGCCGGCCCCAAGGAAACGCGCGCATGGACTTTCCGCCGCGGTACGAAAGCGCCGCAGGCGGCCGGTATCATCCACACCGATTTCGAAAAGGGCTTCATCCGCGCCCAGACCATCGCATATCAGGATTTCGTCTCATTGGGCGGCGAAGTGGCGGCTCGTGAAGCCGGCAAGGCACGCGACGAAGGTAAGGAATATGTGGTTCAGGACGGCGACGTGATGCTGTTCAAGTTCAACAATTAGCCTGCCAGAACCATTCTGGTTCCACCGGCGCCTGACGAACGGGTAAACCAGGTTCGCACTTTTGTTCGACAAACGCCTCAACTGATGGCAGCATTGCCCCATGAGTGGGGAGAACCAGTCGGAAGATCAGCAGGTTGAGGCCGCTTTCGGGCAGCTTCAGCAACGGCTTGCGCCACTTTTCGACCGGATCATGGACGACAACCTCTTGCCGCGAACGGTGGTGGTGATCCCCAGCCTGTCGCTCGACGACGAAGTGCTGCAAAAGATCACCGGCGTGCCGCACTATGAAGAACGCATGCTGTCGCTGCTCATGCTGTTGCGCATGCCCAGAACCCGTGTTGTGTTCGTCACCAGCCAGCCGCTTCCGGAAAGCATTGTCGACTATTATCTGCACCTGCTGCCCGGCGTACCCTACCGGCATGCACGCGAGCGCCTGGTTTTGCTGACCTGCTACGACCGGACGTCCAAGCCGCTGACCCGCAAGATACTCGACCGGCCGCACCTTCTGGCGCGGATCAGAAAGGCCATCGGCAGCACGGCGGACGCCCATATGATCTGCTTCAACGTTACAGCCCTCGAGCGCGACCTGGCGCTGGCACTCGACGTGCCCATCTTCGGTTGTGATCCCGCTCTCATATCATACGGCTCAAAGTCGGGCAGCCGCCACATCTTCACTGAAGCCGGCGTGAAAATGCCGGACGGCTATGAGGACCTGGCTTCGATTGACGAGGCCGCAACCGCTCTTGTCCGGCTGAAACAGAAGCATCCCGCCCTTCGCCGGGCCGTGGTCAAGATCAACGAAGGGTTTTCCGGCGAGGGCAATGCGTTGTTTTCCTTCGATGGCGCTCCGGAGGGACCGGAACTGGAAGCCTGGGTCGCCAACCACATGCACAATCTGGCCTTTGAAGCTGCGGACATGACCTGGCAGGCCTTCGCTGAAAAATTCGCCGAAATGCAGGGGATTGTCGAAACGTTCGTCGAAGGCGAGGGAAACAATCACCCTCGGCGCAGTTTCGCGTCTACCCGGGTGGCTGGATCGAGTTTCTGTCCTCCCACGATCAGGTTCTCGGCGGTCCGAGTGGCCAGCAATTTCTCGGCTGCCGTTTTTCCGGCCGACCCGCCTATCGCCGCGACATTCAGACCGAAGCGCTCAAGGCCGCCAAAAAGCTTGCCGAAAAGGGTGTCATTGGCCGTTTCGGCATCGACTTCATCTCCGTTCCGACGGGTGATGGCTGGGACCACTACGCTATCGAGATCAATCTGCGGAAAGGCGGCACCACCCATCCTTTTCTCATGCTCCAATATCTCACCAACGGCGTCTACAACCCCGACAATGGCGAATTCACCACTGGCGACGGGCGCACACGGTTCTATATCGCCACGGATAATCTGGAATCGGATGCCTATCGCGGCCTGACGCCCGACGATTTGATTGATATCGCGGTATGCAACGGCATCCATTTCGACGCTGCCAATCAATCCGGTGTGGTGTTCCACCTGATCGGCGCCCTATCCGAATATGGGAAGCTCGGCATGGTCGCCATCGGTCGCACGCCCGAAGCCGCGCAAAGGCTTTATGACGAAACGGTCGCCATACTCGACCACGCCTCAGAATCACCCGACATCTGACAGCCCAACTGCCGCCGCGCCAAACGCCTGCCGATCTGGCCGCTACTGTCCTATTGACGTATACGTCAATTTGGTGTCGAAGAGTTGCAGCTTCATCCCACCGAAACCTGCTGACGCCTGCCATGACCAATCCCGTCACCAAAGACCGGCTGCATTATGAAGATCTGTCGGTCGGGCAGGTCTTCGAACTTGGCCCCAAGCAGGTGACCAAGCAGATGATCTTCGATTTCGCGCACGAATTTGATCCCCTCCCGTTCCACATCGACGAGCAAGCGGCGAAACGTTCTCTGCTCGGCGGCCTCGCGGCGTCGGGCTGGCACACAGCCGCGCTCAGCCTGCGCATGCTGATCGACACCTTTCTCGGACATGCGGCCTCGATGGGCGGTCTCGGCTTCACCAAGTTGAGGTGGAAACGTCCGGTGCTCGCTGGCGACGCCATATCCGGAACCGTGACGATATCGGAATTGCGCCGGTCGGTGTCACGCCCGAAATGGGGCGTCGTCACCCTCGATTTCGACATGCACAATCAAAAAGGGCAGCAGGTCATGACCATGCGCCTCAACAATCTGATCGAGGTGCGCAACCCCGACACGCCCGGCGAGGTCGGCTCATGACCCAATGGTTCGAGAACATCGAAATCGGCGAAAAACACACGCTCGGCCAGCACACTTTCGAGCACGACGAGATTGTGCGCTTTGGCACGGCCTATGACCCGCAATATTTCCACATAGATGACGACGCGGCGGAACATTCCCACTTTGATGGCATTATCGCCAGCGGCTGGCACACCGCCTGCGTCGGGCACCGGCTTTTGGTTGATGCCATCACCCAACAGACCGCTGACCTGATCGAAGCCGGCGAAACGCCTGGTGAGGCAGGTCCCTCGCCCGGCGTCAACGTGATGGAGTTCAAGACTCCCGTCCGGCCGGGTGACACGATCACCTACACGTTCTGGGTTGAGGCCAAGCGCGTCTCCAACTCACTGCCCGGCTGGGGCGTCCTGACCGAATGGATCGAGGCGCACAACCAGAATGGGGAGCTGGTTTATAAGGTGCAGTTTGCCGGCTTCGTCAAACGCCGGGACTACACGCCGAAACTTTCCGAGCGCCTGGCCCTGTTTGCGGCGCAAAATCCGCTCCTGCGCCGCTTCCTGTCCGGCCGCGGTTAGGCGGATCTGGGGCCGGCTTTGCGCGACGCGGCTCAGTGCCCCTCGAATTCGATCAGCCTGTGCACGTTCACCCCTTGCGCCCGCATTTTTTCAGCGCCGCCAAGATCGGGCAGATCGATGACGAACGAAGCGTGGTCGCAGGCCGCGCCCGTGCGCCGCAACAGGCTGAGCGCGGCAATCGCGGTTCCTCCCGTTGCAATCAGATCGTCGACCAGCAGCACCCGGTGCACCGACCCGATGACATCGGCATGCATCTCGATCGTATCGACGCCATATTCGAGCGCGTAATTCTGACCGATGGTTTCGCCGGGCAGCTTGCCGGACTTGCGGATCGGCACGAAACCAACACCCAGCGAGATGGCCACAGCGGCGCCGAAAATGAAACCGCGCGCCTCGATCCCAGCGACATGGGTAATCCCCAAACCGCGATGCTCCGACGCCATGCGTTCAACCGATTCCCGGAACCCGTCGGGATGTTCAATCAACGTGGTGATGTCGCGAAAGAGAATGCCCGGCTTGGGATAGTCGGGAATAGTTCTGACGTAGTTTTTCAGATCAATGCTCATGGCGCTTCTTCCGATCAGGGAATGCGAAAGACGAAGCGCAAACCGGCATGGTTTGCGCTTCACCCTAATCAAACACCGGGGCAAATGCCAATTGCCATTGTGTCCCACAAACAAAAAAGGGCCCCGAAGGGCCCTTTGAATTTCGTTTTGCTGCGGGTCAGTGCGCGACGTTGGAAAACAGCTTGCGCTTGACCAGATACATGAACCCGGCGAACAGGAACAAGAAGATCAAAACCCTGAAGCCCGTTGCCTTGCGTTCCACCATGTGCGGATCCGCCATCCACATCATGAATGCGGCAACGTCCTGCGCGTACTGATCGACCGTTTCCGGTGCATCGCCTTCATAATCGACCAGCCCATCCGAAAGTGGTGGCGGCATGGAAAGAGCAGAGCCCGGATAGCCATAATAGTACTTGCCTTCCGGCACTTCGACGCCGTGCGGATTTTCCTCATACGAGGTCAACAGGCTGTAGATGAAGTCCGGCCCGCCTTCCTGATAGGCAGTGAAGTAGTTGAACACCCAATAGGGGAACGGCTGATGGATCGAACGGGCCTTGGCCAGAACCGAGAAATCGGGAGGCTCGATGCCGAAGGAATCAATCGCTTCCTGTGTGGTGAACGGCGACGGCCAGCGATCGGCAGGGACGCCAGGACGTTCACCGTCCGGAGCTTCCGGATCGGCGATCGTGAAGGTCGCGGCCAGGGCCTTGACCTGATCTTCGCTGTAGCCTGGCCCACCTTCTTCAGCCAGCGTTCTGAATGCAATCAGCTTGGCGCCGTGGCAACCCGCGCAGACTTCCTTGAACACCTGAAAACCGCGCTGAAGCTGGTTTTCGTCATAGGTGCCGAACAAGCCAGCAAAGGTCCAGTTGCCCTGCTTGGGCTCTGCAGCGGTTTCCGAGGCATTTGCCGACATGGCAAGCCCCAGCCCGGCGGCAACCAGAATGGCACCCAGAACCGGCTTGATCACGGCAGATTTGATGAAGCTTTTCATATTTTTCATCCCCCTACCCTCAGGCCGACTTGGATTTGGCCAAAACCGCTTCATTGATTGAAGCTGGCAAAGGCGCTGGTCGCTCGATCCATGACAGGAGCGGCAGAATGACCAGGAAATAGATGAAGTAGTAAGCCGTCGAGATCTTGGCCAAAAGCACGTAAGTGCCTTCCGCCGGTTGTGCACCCAGATACATCAGAAGGAAGAAGTTCAGGATGAACAGCCAGTAGAACGGACGGAACAGCGGACGGAAGCTGCCGGAGCGAACCTTCGACCGGTCAAGCCAGGGCACGAAGAACAGGATCAGAAGCGAGCCCGCAAAGAAGATCACGCCGCCAAGCTTGGAATCGATGAACAGGATGTTGAAATCGATCGCGCGCAGGATGGCATAGAACGGCAGGAAGTACCATTCCGGAACGATGTGCGCCGGCGTCACCAGAGGATTGGCCCGGATATAATTGTCCGGGTGGCCGAGAATGTCCGGTGCGAAGAACACGAACCAGGCAAACGGGATCAGAAAGACAACGATCGCGAACAGGTCCTTCATGGTGAAGTAGGGATGGAAGGGCAGCGTGTCCCGATCATCCTTCACCGATACGCCCGTCGGGTTGTTGTTGCCCGGAACGTGCAGCGCCCAGATGTGCAGCGCAACGACCGCCGCAATCACGAACGGCAGCAGATAGTGCAGCGAGAAGAAGCGATTGAGCGTCGGATTGCCCACCGCGAACCCGCCGCGCAGAAGCTGCAGGATCGGCTCACCGACAATCGGAATGGCAGCGAAAATGTTGGTGATCACGGTCGCGGCCCAGAAGCTCATCTGCCCCCAGGGAAGAACGTAGCCCATGAACGCGGTCGCCATCATCAGAACGAGGATGATGACACCAAGGATCCAGAGCACTTCGCGGGGAGCCTTGTACGAGCCGTAGTAAAGACCACGGAAAATGTGGATGTAGACCGCAGCGAAGAACATCGAGGCGCCCACCGCGTGGGTGCCCTGAATGATGCGGCCGAAATTGACGTCACGCCGAATGTGTTCGACCGAGTCAAAAGCCATGTCGACGTTCGGCGTGAAATGCATGGCCAGAACGATACCGGTCGCGATCTGAACGACGAGGCAGAAGGCCAGAATGGCGCCGAAGGTCCACCAGTAATTGAGGTTTTTCGGCGTGGGGAAGTCCATCAAGTGCTCTTTTGAAAAGCGAATGATGGGAAGCCGCTCGTCGAGCCACTTCTCGATCCCCGAAGATGGAGTGTAGGTGCTGTTGCCAGACATCGGTTCTTGCCCCCTTAACCGATCTTGATAAGCGTATCGTTGAGGAAATCGTACGGCGGAACCACGAGGTTCTTCGGCGCCGGGCCTTTGCGGATGCGGCCGGCCGTATCGTACTGCGAGCCGTGGCACGGGCAGAACCAGCCGTCATAATCGCCGGCATTGCCCACCGGCACACAGCCAAGATGGGTGCAGATGCCGATCATGACCAGCCAGTTTTCGTGTCCCGGCTTGGTGCGCTGCTCGTCCGTTTCCGGATCCTTGAGCTCGTCCATCGGAACGGCAAGAGCCTCTTCGATTTCCTTTTCGGTGCGGTTGCGGATGAACACCGGCGAACCGCGCCATTTCACGGTGACGGATTGCCCCGTCTCAATCGAGCTCAGATCAACTTCGATGGAGGCCAGCGCCAGAACGGAGGCATCCGGATTCATTTGGTCGATCAGCGGCCAGACCGCACCCGCTACACCCACGGCGCCAACGGCACCCGCACCGATGTAGATAAAGTCGCGTCTGGTCGTTTCGGTATGTGCTTCACTCGCCACGACAGCAAATCCTTACCAGAAGATATTGTCCCATGTTCGGCGTGCCGACGTTCCCAAACGAACCTGACAAGCCGAATCGTCTCCCACACCGAGGGTGCGCGAGAATGGCGTGTCTTTTTGCACCCCGATTGTAACTTGTCCAGTCTGCGTGCGCGTGACATGCCCGATGTGCGACACTATACCCTGATTTCCGCTGAACCCCGGGGACTGACCCCGTGATTTCCCCGTCTCAGGTGTATGAAAACCTTGTCTGTCGACCTCGCGATCTACCAGCCTGAAATCCCGCAAAACACGGGCACCATGTTGCGCACCTGCGCCTGCTTTGGCGTGCCTGCCCATATCATTCATCCAGCCACCTTTGCCTTTTCGGAAAAAGGATTTCGCCGGGCCGCGATGGATTATGCGCATCAGGTCGAGATCAGCGAGCATGTGAGTTTCGCAAGGTTCCGCGAATGGGCGAAAAATCATGACCGGCGCGTGCTGCTGCTCAGCACCAAGGCGGAAAGATCGCTCTACGACTTCGAATTTCGGGCAGGCGATGTGTTGATGGTCGGCCGCGAAAGCGCCGGCGTCGCCCTCGACCACGCCAAGCTTTGCGACGCCATGTTGCGCATCCCCGTACGGCCGGAAACCCGGTCCCTGAACGTCGCGGTAAGCGCCGCCATCGGTCTGACCGAGGCCCTCCGCCAGATCGGAGACCTGGTCGGCATTGGCAAATCTCCCACGCAAATGTAAGATCGGCTTACATGTCTCGTTTCAAGGACCCGCGCTCGCGGCGCGGCTATCATCACGGAAATCTGCGCGAAGCCCTGATTGAGGCGGCGCAAAGAATCATGGCCGAACACGGACCTGAAAGCGTCACCCTTTCCGAGGCCGCCCGCATGGCCGGGGTCAGTCCCGCGGCGCCATACCGGCACTTCAAGGACCGTTCGAACCTGATGATTGCCGTGGCCCATCAAGGCTTTATCGAATTCGCCGATGCGCTCGATAAAGCCTGGGACAACGGTTCCGGCAGTCCGCTCAAGGCACTGATGCGGGTTGGCATGGCCTATCTGGACTTTGCCCGCAACCGTCCCGCCTTCTATGCTGCAATGTTCGAAGCCGGCATCAATCACGGCGACGATCCGGACCTGTCGCAGGAATCCAACCGGGCTTTTGGCGTGCTGCGTGATGCCTCGGCGGCGATCCACGCCACTCTGCCCGAAGACCGGCGCGCACCACCGTTGATGATCGCGCTGCACATCTGGTCTTTCGCCCACGGCATCGCGTCCCTGTTCCAACGCGGCGACATGGCCCGGCGAAATCTGCCCGTTTCACCTGAAGAGCTGCTTGAATCCGGGGTTCTGATCTATCTGGACGGGTTGGGGTTGAACCAGCGCGACTAGCCAAGCGAACATCGGCCACCGTTCAGAGGCGCGTCACAAAGCGCCCACTCCTGCGGCGCTGAGGCTGGAAATTCAAAAAACGTCACCCACATACTTGACAATCCACGCCGCCTGTCCATCTATGTAAATGTTATTTACATTAACACCAAACGGAGGCCGAAATGGAAATCGCCGCCAAATTGGACGAATGGGGCAAGGGAGCATGGATCGTGGTGATGATCCTCGGCTTCATGTTGTTCTGGCCCTTTGGACTGGCCATACTGGCCTACATGATATGGAGTGGAAGAATGATGGGTTGCAGACATCACGGCTGGAACGACGAGATGCGTGACGAGTGGCGCCAGCGCCGTCGCGAAATGAAAGAAGAATGGCGCGCCCGCAAGGAAGAATGGCGCGAGCATTTGCGCAGCCGCCATGCAGCGATGCACGAAGAAGCGCACCGCCACCATCAGGCCATGCGCCCCAGTGGCAACGCGGCCTTCGACGAATACAAGGCCGAAACGCTGCGCCGGCTGGAAGACGAGCAGGCTGAATTCTCCGAATTCCTCGACAACCTGCGCAAGTCCCGCGACAAGGCCGAGTTCGATCAGTTCATGCAGGGCCGCCGCCGCGACATCGAACCGGAACAGCACAACACCGAATCCGACAACGGCTCCTCCCCCAACTAGGCCAGAGCTGGATCTCCAAAGTCGCCGCCCGCCACAAGCGGGCGGTTTTTTGTGCGTTGATCGTCAGGCTCCCCGCCGCTAACACGGGGGCACAAACGGAGCCCGAACATGACAACCGATCTTGAAACCAAAAAAGCGGCGGCCAGCACCTGGTTCAGAGCGCTGCGCGACAGGATCGTTGGCGCATTCGAGCAATTGGAGGACGATCTGACAGGTCCAATGAGCGACCGGCCCGCTGGCCGGTTCGAAATCGAGCCATGGGACCGCAAGGACCATTCCGGCGCGCCCGGAGGCGGCGGCGAAATGGGCATGATGTATGGCCGCGTCTTCGAAAAGGTCGGCGTTCACATCTCGACGGTTCACGGAACATTCTCCGAAGAATTCGCCAAACAGATTCCCGGCACCGAAAACGGCGCCGAATTCTGGGCCTCCGGCATTTCGCTGATCGCCCATATGTGGAACCCGAACGTACCCGCCGTTCACATGAACACGCGCATGATCGCGACCTCGAAGGTCTGGTTCGGTGGCGGGGCCGACCTGACCCCGGTACTCGACCGCCGCCGCACGCAGGATGACCCGGACAGCGTGGCTTTTCATGCCGCCATGAAATCGGCTTGCACCGGCCATGCCGGCGTCGACTACGAGAAGTTCAAATCCTGGTGCGACGAATATTTCTACCTGCCCCACCGCAAGGAGCCGCGCGGCATTGGTGGCATTTTCTACGACCGGTTCGACAGCGGCGATTGGGATGCAGATCTCGCTTTCACCAAGGATGTCGGCGAGGCGTTTTTTAACATCTACCCCGAACTGGTCCGGCGCAATTTCAGCAATCCCTGGACCGATGCCGATCGCGAGGAGCAATTGATCCGCCGCGGCCGCTATGTCGAATTCAACCTGCTCTATGATCGCGGCACGACCTTCGGTCTCAAGACCGGCGGCAACGTTACGTCCATCCTCTCCTCCATGCCGCCAGAAGTGAAATGGCCGTGAGCAAAAACGAGGTCGGTTCCCTTCGCAATCTCGGACCAAAATCGCAGCTCTGGCTCACCGAGATCGGCATCACCTCGTTTGACCAAATCCGCCGGCTCGGCGCCGTCGAAACCTATTTGAGGCTGAAATCAGCCAACCCACGCGTCAGCCTCAACATGCTTTACGCCCTGCACGCCGCCCTTCAGGACCGCGATTGGCGCGAGGTGACGGCGGATGAAAAGCAGATGCTCAAAGAACTCTTGAACGGGCGGACGCAATAGCTGGCATCAATGCGGATTGCCGCAATGCCCGTGGCCACGTGGCATGATCAAAGGAAGGCGCCATGACCCAACAATCGTTTTTGAAAACATCCTGGGCCGCTGCCCTGGTTTCGCTGGTTCTGATCATCTTGGCCACGGTCGTTGCGCTTGGCACTGAACCTCACGCCGGCCAGGAAGGCTTCGAGGTATTCGCCGACACCGCCACCTACGTCGCCAACATGGCTGCCGCCGGCGACCGCCTCCGGATCGTGCTCTACATCGATGGCCTGTTCATGATGAGCTACACCGTAGCCATCGGCGCGGCGCTTCTGGCCTTCGCCCAGAACAACCGGGCCGCAGCCATACTTTCGGGTATCGGCATCGTCGCCGTTTTTCTTCTCGACGCTTTCGAGAACGCAGTCATGGCTCAATCAATCAACATGGTTGCCGCTGGCGATGCCCTCGAGCAGAGCCGTATCGGATTTCAGGCGATGGTGTCCGCGATGAAATGGCAGACCGCCTCCCTCATTCTCTTTTCGACGAGTTTCGTTCTTCCGTCCA
The DNA here is from genome assembly GCA_020638065.1 of Hyphomicrobiaceae bacterium. Taxonomy (GTDB): domain Bacteria; phylum Pseudomonadota; class Alphaproteobacteria; order Rhizobiales; family Devosiaceae; genus JACKJF01. The sequence continues at coordinate 129,266 of JACKJG010000004.1, forward strand.
AAACATTCGTGGAGAAACTGTTGGTTTGGGGCGCGCGCCTCGGACTGCCTCTCAGCGTGCCACTTTTCGTCAGCAATGCCTTTGGCCTCAGGACTTTCGCTGGTCCGCTGATGCTATTGTCGATGGGCGGAGGCTTTATTCTTCTCGCACTTGTCACGCGCAAGCGCCTGCAAATGAGCCGAACAGAATCCTAAAGCGGCATGGACAAATAGACCTGCAGCCGGTGCAACAGCCGGTTCTTGTCCATTTCGAATCCCGATTTCACCCAATCACGCTCGATGCGCCGCAGTGCTTTGCCCAGCGCCGGACCTTGCGCGAATCCGGATTCGATGAGGTCGTTGCCAGTGATGGGAAAGCGCGGCACGTCGATGGCCCTGAACGTTTCGATCGCCTCGCGATAGCGTCCTTCTTCCCATCCCGCCATCGCGGCGCCAACGCAGATCGCGACCGGCCCGAGCCTGAGGTGCCGGTAGGCCACTTCGTTGAGATTGCTTTGAACCGCCATATCGGCGGCAGCGCACAATTCGGTTGCCTCCGTCATCGTGGCCTTGGAGAGCCGCCACGCCTTCTGCAGTTCGGCAGGATTGTGATCGCAGAACAATATCGCCAGCCGGGCGACCGCGACCGGCGACGACGACAGATCCTCGTAGGCCGCCAAGGCTCTCAGCGCCTTTACCGAGATGTGCAGAATACCGACCTTGACCATCTGCGCCAGCGTCGCCGCCACTTTCTGCAACGACAGGATCTTCATCATTTCCGAACCGACCCGCTCCGCCGACAATTGGCTCAGCTTGTCCCTGGCCCGGGCGCAGGCGGCAAGGCTTTCCGGATCGCACTTCTCGCCCGCATAGCCGGCAGTAAAGCGGAAAAAGCGGTAGACGCGCAGATAGTCCTCGGCGATGCGCTGATCCGGGTCGCCGATAAAGACCACGCGCTGTTCGAGCAGGTCCGTCAGCGCGTCGAGCGGATCGAACAGAACCCCGTTCATCGACGAATAGAGCGCATTGATGGTGAAGTCGCGCCGTCGCGCATCGGCAATCCAGTCCTTGCCGAACGCCACCTTGGCGTGCCGCCCGTCGGTAACAACATCTTCGCGCAACGTTGTCACTTCCACATTCGTCTGGCCGCAACGCACCGTCACGGTTCCGTGCTTGATCCCTGTCGGATAATAGGAAAGCCCTGCATCCTTGGCCCGTTCGATCACTTCGTCCGGCGACAATTCGGTTGCCAGATCGAGATCGGTGCGGATGGAATAACGGCCCAGAAGCGTGTCGCGTACCGCCCCGCCCACAGCTCTGGTATGGTCCGACAGGCCATCAAGCACCTTGAATATGGTTTGCGCATCATGATCGCGCACCCATCGGGCGGTTCGAAGGGCCTGAACGGCCTTTTTCCGGTCAAGCATGGCTTGGCTCCGCCAGGGCCATGTCATGGAAACGCCGCGTCAGGTTGGCCGTGATGCCCCAGATGACGTGCTGATCGTAATCGATCCGCCATGTGTGGCCGGAGCGCCCACGCAACCGCACCGAGTGCCGCTTGAAATTCGACTTTCGCCGCAAATGCGCCAGGGGCACCTCGAAAACCTCGTCGACCTCTCCCGGGTTGGCGACAAACGCCTTGCTTTGCCGGACCCGCGCCACAACCGGCGTGATCAGGTAATTGGTGCCGGTATAATAGGGAGGCATATAGCCGAGCACTTCCGCGCCAGCCACTTCAAGCGCGACTTCCTCTTCCGCCTCGCGCAGCGCTGCCACATGCGGCGGCTCGTCCGGTCTGTCGAGCTTTCCGCCCGGGAAAGCCACCTGCCCCGAATGCGCCCGCAGGCTCGAAGAGCGCTCGGTATAGACGACGGTATGCCCGCCATCGCGCTCGACCAGCGCAATCAGAACCGCAGCCGGCTTTGGCGCTTCAATGAAGGGGATATCCGGCACCCAATCCGGCTCAAGATCCATCGCCTGGTCGAGCGGCATTGGCTCGTCCAGCAGGGAACGTCTGATATGCGTGATGACGGCACCGTCGTCGTGCACCCAACCCTCTCGACCTGGTGTCAGGATAAAGCCTGAGGGAGAATAGGGCCCTTGAGCGCCAAAGCAAGCGCTTCGTCATCGCACAATGCCAGAATTCGCGCCGGATCGACCGGTCCGGGGAAAACCACGGCCTTTGGATTTGTCGGCACGAACCCCAACGGCCCGTAATAGGGCGCATCACCCACCAGAAGCACGAAATGGCACGACGTGTCTCCGAGCGCGGCCTGCGAGGCCGCCCGCACCAGCGTCCGGCCCGCGCCGAGGTTTTGCGTCGACGGTTCAACGGCCAGCGGCCCGAGAAGGACGCCATTGACGCCGCCGATCGATATCCGCGTCAAAAGAACGGATCCGACCATTTCGCCGTGATATTCGGCAATACGGCTCAGCGCGAGGTCCGGTGCAATACGCTCACGCACCCGGAACGCGGCGCGCGCAAACCGGCCCGGCCCGAAGGCTCGTGCCTGCTGGGCCTCGACCCAGTCAAGATCGTCCACGCGCATGGCACGCACACTGATCCCCGGATGAATGGGGCGTTCAGGCTTGTGGGAAAAAGGTGCGTCGGCACCAGATGGAGAAACGTTGGTCATGGCTGTTTCCGGCAGGAAGTATGTCGAGCGCAATAAGCGCGGGCAGGTCGTAGTACGGCCTAGCCTCGTCGGTCCCGATTTCTGCCAACAACCATGAATTTCCTCCCAAACGTCAATGCACCTAGCACCTTGCGCCTCCGCGGTAAAGCACTCACCAGACGTCGGGGACCGGCAAGCCGTTGCGGATTTCGTTCAACCGCCGTGCCGTTCCGCGCGACATTTCATCGGGCAATTGGTCAAGCGGGAACCATTTTCGCTCGGCGATCTCGAAATCGGGCTTCAGCACCGCGACCTGTTCGAACTCTGCGCAAACATAGACCAAAACATGATCGCGATCCGACAGGATATTGTTCAGAAAAACGCCATGCAGTTTCGGCGCTGCGGTCAGCCGAAAGCCGGTTTCTTCCTCGACCTCGCGATACGCGGCATTTGAGGCCGTTTCGCCCGGTTCGACGCCGCCGCCCGGAAAATGCCATCCCGGCAGGTAAGTATGGCGAATGAGAAGCACTTCACCGTCGCGGATCATCACCGCACGCACGCCCAGCGTGATGCGGCGAAAAACCCCGACAGAAAACAGAAACAGTCTGGTGCGCAGCCTCTGCCATGCTGATAATGAGCGGTACGCCGTCACATCCTCTTCGGGTTGATGATTGCTCTTGATCTTTTGCGGCTGCATGTCAGACCTTTGGGAATGGGCGCACTTGTGGCAATGGACTTTCGATGACCCTGATCGCGCACATATCCGACGTTCATCTTTCACCGCTACCCGCAATACGCATTTCCCAGCTCCTGAACAAGCGCGCGACAGGTTACCTCAACTGGCGGCTCAAGCGTGGCGACCGGATGAGCGTGGATTCGCTCGAACAATTGATGCTGCATATGCAGCGTATGAACCCCGACTTCATCGCCCTGACCGGCGACCTGATCAATCTTGGTTTGCCTGACGAAATCCGGGCCGCCCACGAATGGTTGCAATGGCTGGCACCCGCCGAGCGCCTCTGCATCTCGCCGGGAAACCACGACGCCTATGTGCGCACCGCGCTGCCCGAAGCGATTGAAGTTTATGGGAAATACATGTCCGGCGAGACCCTCGATTCCGAAGCGTTCCCATTCGTGCGCCGCGTCAACGAAGTTGCCATCATCTCCTGCTCCAGCGCCGTCGCAACGCCCCCGTTCATCGCTGCGGGCTATTTCGACAAGGCGCAGGCCGATAGACTGGCGCGCATTCTCAAGCTCATGGGTGATGCCGGCTATTTCCGCATCATCATGATCCATCACCCCCCTTGCAGGGACGTCGAGGTTCGCCCGCAGGCCCAGCTTTTCGGTGCAGACCGTTTCCGCAAGGTGGTTTACGCCCAGGGCGCTGAACTCATTCTGCACGGGCACACGCACAATTCTTCGATCCACCAGATCGAAGGACCGAAAAAGCCGGTGCCGGTGATCGGCGTCGCCTCCGCTTCCTCGCAAATCGGCAGCCATCAGGCGCCGGCACGCTACAATCTGTTCCAGATCCACAAGCCCGGCGACGAATGGTCCTGCACCATGCGTGAATATGGCTTTCAGCGGCTGGGCGAGGAAATCGTGCAGCGCATGCAATTGCGCGTTCATTGACATGGGTGGCGTCAAGTTTGTCATCCATCGCCCGAATTACGATCCGGACGCCCGCACCGCGGTATTCACTTATACGCTCGGCGAATACCCATTTGCCGAAACGCTGCAATTCGACAGTGATTGGCCGCTAGCCCAAGATGCCGCAACTGGCCTCGACCCGCTTTTGAACATCGCGGCGGCTGTTCTTGGCGCCTCCTATTTCAAGCTGCTCGCACCCGTCGAGATCGTGTCCGAAGTGCCCTTGCCGCGTGCAGGCATCCGGCTCGTCGAAGATGTCTACACAAACGGGCTGGGCGAATTCTACGCCCGCAACGATCTGAAACGCTTCGGCCAGCTCTCCGTTCAAATCGCGGAAACTTCGCCCGCCGCAACTGCGCCCGCGAACGTGAATGGGCCTGCACTGCTTTTGATCGGAGGCGGAAAGGACTCCCTTTCAAGCGCGCAAATTCTCGAAGCGCTCGGCGAGCCGTTCACCCCGTTCGCCGTTAATCCCAAGGGACCAATTCTCGCCTCCATGGATGCACTTGGCCGAAAGCCACTCCATGTCACACGGCAGATTGACTCACGCCTTCTCGAACTCAACACATCGCCGGGCACTTACAATGGTCACGTGCCGTCAACGGCGATGAACATGTGCATCGCAGCCATCTCGGCCCGCTTGTTCGGTTTCTCGAAGATCGTCCTTTCCAACGAACACTCAGCCAGTGAAGGCAACCGGCCGTTCGACGGCCGGCTGGTCAATCACCAGCATTCGAAAAGCCTTGGCTTCGAACGCCTGTTTGCCGAGATGCTGGCAGAAACGGCACCCGAATTGACGGCCTTCTCCCTGCTGCGCCCGTTCTCCGAAGCCAAAATCGCTGAAATCTTTGCCCGCGAAACCCGCTTCGATCTCGCCTTTTCGAGCTGCAATCGCAATTTCCGTATCGCGGGGCACGACGGCGACCTCTGGTGTTGCGATTGCCCGAAATGCCGCTTCGTCTTCCTCATCCTCGCACCGCACATGCCAAAAGACCGCCTGACGTCGATCTTTGGCAGGAACCTTCTTGATGATCCAAGCCAGATCGATGGATTCCGCGAATTGTGCGGCCTGACCGGTCAGAAGCCGTGGGAATGTGTTGGCGAGATCATGGAAGCGGCCTCGGCGCTGCACCGTCTTGGCATGGATCAAGAATGGCGCAACGATTGTGTGATTCAAACGCTTTGCCCCGAACTGGTGTCGCGCTACGGGCAGAAATCGCTGGACGATGGATGGCATTCGGCTATGCAAACAGCACACGAACATGCTCTGCCCGAAACGTGGGCTGAAAGAGTGATTGAATATGCCGATTGAAGGCCCCGTTTTGCTTTACGGAGCCGGCCGCGAAGGCCGCTCGACCCGCAAGTTCATTGCCGAAATCCTGCCCGGCGCCGAAGTGGATGTCGTCATCGACAAGGGTGTCGCCGATATTGATGGTACAACCCAGATCCACATTGCAGAACTTCCTTCTCTGCTGCGCAATGGCCGCTACAAGACAATCGTCAGGTCGCCGGGGGTCTCGATCTACAAGACCGAGCTGGTTCTGGCCCGCGAACTGGGCGTCAACATCACCACTAACGTCAATCTCTGGGGTGAATACAAGCGCGGCGACCGTAGGGTGATCGCCATCACCGGCACCAAGGGCAAGAGCACCACCACCAAACTGATCTGGACCATGCTCAAGGCCGCCGGGATCGATGCCGGGCTGGCCGGGAATATCGGCGTGCCGCTGCTCGATGCGGAACTGCACGACGTGATGGTGCTGGAACTTTCCTCGTTCCAATGCTCGGATCTGACCCTGAACCCCGATTTCATCGGCATCACCAGCCTGTTTCCAGAACACATCGATTGGCACCAGAGCGCGGAGAACTATTTCCGCGACAAGCTGAACCTGTTCCGCCGCACCAAACCCTATCAGGCCGCCATTACCTTGCAGGTCGCGAACCATCCCGCATTGCCGCAGCCCAACAACGATTATGTGCATCGGCTACCCGAGCTTGATCCCGGTCTTGTCCTGCGTATGTCCGAAGCGGCAAGCCAGTCACAACTGATCGGCGCCCACAATTTCGAGAATGCCAAACTTGCGGCCCGCATCGCTATGGGTGCCGGCGCTGACGAAACGGCCATTCTCGAAGGCATCCGCACTTTCGAGCCATTGCGCCACCGGCTACAGCGCGTCAGCGTTGGCGCCAAGTCCTTCGTCAACGATTCCATCGCGACCAACCCCGAAGCGACAAAGGCGGCCATCAATTCGTTTCCCGGCGGCAAGGTGCATGTGATTATCGGCGGCTATGATCGCGGTCAGGACTACGACGACCTCAGCCGCTTCCTGACCCACGCTGACGTTGCCGCCGTCTGGTTTCTGCCCGACACTGGCCACCGCATCGCGAAGTGCCTCGAAGGTGCCAGCCTGCCCTTCGATCTGCACCTGCCGGAAAACCTCGAGCAGGTCTTTGCCGAACTTTCGAAAGCGCCCGACAGTTTCGATACCCTGATCCTCTCCCCGGGCGCGCCGTCGTACAATCAGTTCGACAATTTCGAGCAGCGCGGCGACCGGTTCCTGGAATTCGCCGAGAAATATTTCGGGTGAGTTCGAGGCCCCCGGTCAAGTCCGGGGCAGCGCGAAGATTGCGCGCACTTGTCAATTCGCTGCACCGTCCCGGCCGCACAGTCGGGACCCTAAAGCAACGTCGTCATTGCGAGCAAGTGAAGTGAGCGCGGCAATCCAGAATGCTCAAGCGGCACGATTTCTGGATTGCTTCGGCTACGCCTCGCAATGACGGATCGGTCCTATCCCGCGACCTCTTCCAGCTCGATCAGCGTGCCGTCGAAGTCCTTCGGGTGGAGAAAAAGCACCGGAAGCCCGTGCGCCCCGATTCGTGGCTTCCCATCGCCCAGAACCCGCGCACCTAGCTGAATCAGTTTCTCGGCGGCCGCCCGTATGTCACTGACTTCAAAGCACATATGGTGAATGCCGCCAGATGGGTTCTTTTCCAGAAACCCCTTGATCGGCGAATTTTCGCCCAAGGGGTGAAGCAGTTCCACCTTGCTGTTGGAAAGATTCACGAAAACCACCGTCACCCCATGCTCGGGCAGGTCCTGCGGCGCGCTGACCTCCGCGCCAAGCCCATCGCGGTATCTTGCCACCGCCGCATCGAGATTCGGCACCGCAATGGCGACATGGTTGAGACGGCTGATCATTGGTTCGTCAGCCTTCCCTCGATTCGGTTGAGCACCGCATTGGCGGCTTCGAGCACATTGGTGCCCGGCCCGAAAATTTCGGCGACGCCGGCTTGGCGCAGAAATTTATAATCGCTTTCCGGAATGACGCCGCCAACAATGACCGGCACGTCACCCAGTTCGCGCGAGCGCAGCAATTCGATGAGCTCGGGCACCAGCGTCTTGTGCCCCGCAGCGAGCGAGGAGACGCCCACCGCATCGACCCCAAGCTCGGCGACATGATCGGAGACCTCGTTCGCCGTTTCGAACAGTGCCCCGAAATGCACCTGATAGCCCATGTCGGCAAAGGCCGTGGCGATGACCTTGGCGCCGCGATCGTGCCCATCCTGCCCCATCTTGGCGATGAAGATGGATGGAGACCGGCCGTTCTTGGCCTTGAACACGGAAATCCGGTCCTGCAGCGCCTTATACTCCGGGTCGGCCTCATAGGCCTTGTCGTAAACCCCCGACAGGAGCCGCGTGACGGCTGAATAGCGCCCAAACGCTTTTTCCATCGCGTCGGAAATCTCACCAAGCGTTGCCCGCGCCTTGGCAGCCTCGACCGCTGCCGCCAACAGGTTGCCATCCCCCTTTGCCGCCTCGGTCAGGGCGTTGAGAGTTGCATCGCAGCGTTCCTGATTGCGCGTGGCACGAATGCGATCCAGTTGCGCGATCTGTTCCTCGCGCACCTTTCGATTGTCGATATCGCGGGTTTCGATCTTGTCTTCTTCGGCCAAGCGAAAACGGTTGACCCCCACGATAACGTCCTCGCCCCGATCGACACGCGCCTGCCGAAGCGCCGCCGCTTCCTCGATCCGTAACTTCGGCGTGCCCTCCTGTACGGCCTTGGTCATGCCGCCCTGCTCTTCGACCTCCCTAATGAGCCCGCCGGCCTTGGCCACCAGTTCGGCGGTCAGGGCCTCGACATAATAGGACCCGCCCAGCGGATCGATGACATCGGTCACTCGTGTTTCGTTTTGCAGGATCAACTGCGTGTTGCGGGCAATGCGCGCCGAGAAGTCCGTCGGTAGGGCAATCGCCTCGTCGAACGAATTGGTATGAAGGCTCTGCGTGCCCCCGAGCACCGAGGCCAGCGCCTCAAATGCCGTCCGCACCACGTTGTTGTAAGGGTCCTGCTCGGTCAGCGACACGCCGGAGGTTTGGCAATGGGTCCGCAGCATCATCGACCGCGGGTTCTTCGCCCCCAAATCGCGCATGATGCCGGCCCACAATTGCCGCGCCGCACGGAGCTTCGCCACCTCGACGAAAAAGTTCATGCCGATACCGAAAAAGAAACTCAGCCGCCCGGCGAACGCATCGATGTCGAGCCCCCGCGCCATGGCCGAGCGCACATATTCCATGCCGTCGGCGAGCGTATAGGCGAGTTCCTGAACCGCGGTCGCTCCTGCCTCGTGCATGTGATAGCCCGAAATCGAAATCGAGTTGAATTTCGGCATTCTCTCGGACGTATAGGCAATGATGTCGCCAACAATCCGCATCGAGGGTTCGGGCGGATAGATGTAGGTGTTGCGCACCATGAATTCTTTGAGAATATCGTTCTGGATGGTGCCCGAAAGCTTCTCGACCGCAACGCCCTGTTCTTCGCCCGCTGCAATGAACATGGCCATGACCGGAATGACTGCGCCGTTCATGGTCATGGACACCGACATTTCATCGAGCGGAATGCCGTCGAAGAGCTGCTTCATGTCCTCGATGGAATCGATGGCAACGCCCGCCTTGCCGACATCGCCGACCACGCGCGGATGATCGCTGTCATAACCGCGATGCGTCGCCAGATCGAACGCGACCGATAGGCCCTTCTGCCCGGCGGCAAGGTTCTTGCGGTAGAAGTCGTTGCTCTCCTTGGCCGTCGAAAACCCGGCATATTGCCGGATCGTCCAGGGCCGGTTGGCATACATCGTCGTGCGCACGCCGCGTGTGAACGGCGCCTCGCCAGGTGTTTCTGTCGCCACCGGATCCGGCACATCATTAGCGAAATAGGCCGGTTTGACAGGCAGATCGCCGTAATCGCGCTGCAACGCGTCAAGCGGCTTGTCTTTCAGTTCCTTTTGGGCCCGTCCGGCCCATTCGGCATAGGTTGCGGGTTTGATACTCATACGTCTTCAAACTCCATGATCACGTCGTCCACGGCCAGAACCGAGCCGACCACCGCTTTGATGAGCAGCACTTTGGCGCGCTTTTCCGCCTTAAGGACATTTTCCATCTTCATCGCTTCGACCACCGCCAGCGTCTGGCCTTCCTCGACCACATCGCCCTCGTTGACGTCGAGCCGGACCACCTGCCCCGGCATCGGGCACAACAGGAATTGCGACATATCGGGCGCCAGCTTGACCGGCATAAGCGCCATCAGATCGGCGACATGCGGCCTCAGAACGTCCACATTGAGATCGGCCCCGAGCGTCCGGACCCGAAAGCCCATCGTCCGCCGGTCGATCTTCATGATCAGCGATTGATCATTATCGAAAAAGGCATAGGCGATCCGGTCGCTCTTTTCGTAAGGCATGCCGAAACTGACTTCGATCACTTCGTCCGAACCCGGCTGGGTCACGCTTGCCGAACTGGGCGTGTCTGGCGCAGGCCCACTAAGATGTATGTCGAACCGGTCTTCGCCAATCAGCGCCGAGCGCCTGCTGAGGTCGGCGACAAGCCCCCCGCCATCAAGCTCTCCATTTTTCTGCCCTTGCGCCGCGCGCCGGTCGATCTCGTCCATATAGCGAAGCGCCACCGCCGCGACGGCGATCTTCATCCGCTCGTCTTCGGAAAGGTCCGCGCCGGTGAACCCATCCGGGAATTCCTCTGCAATATAACCCGTCGTCAGGCGGCCCTCTTTGAACCGATCCTGCCGCATGACCGCGGAAAGGAACGGCAGATTGTGCCCAACGCCTTCCACCTCGAACTGGTCAAGTGCCCGCGCCATCGCCGCGATGGCCCGGTCGCGCGTCGGTGCCCAGGTGCAGAGTTTGGCGATCATCGGGTCATAGAAGGTCGAAATCTCGCCGCCCTCATAAACGCCGGTATCGTTGCGCACGATCACCTCGTCATCCTCGTCTCCCTGCGGCGGTTGATAGCGGGTCAGCCGCCCGACCGAAGGCAGGAAATTGCGATAGGGATCTTCGGCATAAAGCCGGCTTTCGATGGCCCAGCCGTTCAGCGTGATATCGGATTGCTTGATCGTCAGCTTCTCGCCTGACGCAACCCTTAGCATCTGCTCGACCAGATCGAGCCCGGTGATCAGTTCGGTCACCGGATGTTCAACCTGCAGCCGCGTGTTCATCTCGAGGAAATAGAAGTTCTTGTCGCCATCAACGATGAATTCGACCGTCCCAGCGCTTGTGTAGCCCACCGCCTTGGCCAGCGCCACCGCCTGCTCGCCCATCGCCTTGCGCGTTGCTTCATCAAGGAACGGCGACGGCGCTTCTTCGATGACCTTCTGGTTGCGCCGCTGGATCGAACATTCGCGCTCGCCGAGATAGACGCCGTTGCCATGGCTGTCGCAAAGCACCTGAATCTCGATATGACGCGGGTTGGTCACGAATTTCTCGATGAAGATGCGGTCATCGCCAAAACTCGATGCCGCCTCGGACTTCGAGCGCTCGAACCCTTCGCGCGCTTCCGCATCATTCCAGGCGATGCGCATGCCCTTACCGCCGCCGCCTGCAGACGCCTTGATCATCACCGGATAGCCGATCTCGTTGGAGATCTTCACCGCTTCGGCGGCATCCGCGATCAACCCCATATAGCCGGGCACCGTCGAGACATTCGCGTCCGCCGCAATCTTCTTCGAGGTGATCTTGTCGCCCATCGCTTCGATGGCCCCAACCGGCGGCCCGATGAAAGTTACGCCGGCTTTGCCCAAAGCCTCGCAAAAACCCGCATTCTCGCTGAGGAACCCGTAGCCGGGATGCACACCCTCGGCGCCCGTCTCCTTGCAGGCCGCGATGATCTTGTCGGCCACAAGATAGCTCTCCGATGCCGGTGACCCGCCGATATGCACCGCCTCATCGGCCATTTGCACGTGCAGCGCCTGCTTATCCGCATCCGAGTAAACCGCCACCGTTTGAATGCCCATCTCGCGCGCGGTCTTGATGACCCGGCAGGCGATTTCACCGCGATTGGCAATCAGGATTTTCTTGAACATTCGCCCCTACCCCTCAGAAAAACATCGCCCCGGCGCCGCAAAGCACCATGACGAGAAAAATGGTCCATTGCGGCATGTCTTTCAGGCCCATCCGCTGCCAGATGGCGACGCCGAGAATAAGAATGCCAATCAACCCGCTCACGATCGTGGACTGCACTCCCAACATCCAGGCCGACGGATAAAGCGCCGCCAGCGCATAGCCGATCGCAATCGCAGCAATCGTGATCGTCGCGATGTGCCAGACGAAGAAGAGCACGTATTTCGGCATTTTTTTCAGGTCAGAACCGAACAAGGCCGGCACGATCTGCCCGCCACCGACAAAGGTGTGAATGCCCCAGCTCACCGCCGAAACCAGCGCGGCAGCCCAAAGCCATGTCGTGTTGAGGATCATGGGGTCACCTCACAGCGGAATATTGTCGTGTTTCTTGGGCGGCAGGTCCTGCTTCTTGTTCTTGAGCGTTCGGAAGGCCCGGGAGACGCGGCGGCGGGTATTGTGCGGCATGATCACGTCGTCGATGAACCCGCGCTCGGCGGCGACAAATGGATTGGCGAAGCGGTCTTCATAATCCTTGGTGCGCTTGGCGATCTTGCCGGCATCCCCGAGTTCGGACCGGTAGAGGATCCGACTGCCCCCTTGGCGCCCATCACCGCGATTTCCGCCGACGGCCAGGCATAATTCGACGTCGGCCCGATGCTTGAGGCCATCACGTCATAGGCGCGCCATAGGCCTTGCGGGTAATCACTGTGACCTTGGGCACCGTCGCCTCGGCATAAGCGAACAGGAGCTTGCCCCATGCTTGATGATGCCGTAGTTCTGCAAGCGCCGGGCAGAAAACCGCACGTCGACCAGGGTCAGGCGATCGGAATGTTGAACGTATCGCAGAAACGGACGAACCGCGCCGCCTTCTTGGACGAATTGATGTCGAGCACCCCTGGCCAGAACCATCGGCTGGTTGGCGACGACGCCAACTGTCTCGCCATCGAGCCGGATGAACCCGGTCAGGATATTATTGCGGATGCTCGCGCTGGATTTCGAGAAAGTCGCCCTCATCGGCGAGCTTGAGAATGACCTCTTCATGTCATAGGGCATGCTGGCTGAGGCCGGAAAATGATCGTATCAAGACTATCCTCGCGGCGGTCGAACGGATCGCGGGGTCGGTAGGCTCGAGCCTTTTCACGCGCGCGCGGAGCGGCAGGAAATCGATAAGCCGCCGGACCTCGAGCAGAACCTCGATATCATTGTCGAATGCGGCGTCGGCGACCGAGCTTTTCTGGTGGTGGGAGGCGCCCCCAGTTCCTCAGCGGTGACATCTCGTTGGTGACCGTCTTGACCACGTCCGGGCCGGTCACGAACATGTAGGAACCGTCGCGCACCATATAGATGAAATCGGTCATGGCCGGCGAACAGACGGCCCCGCCCGCGCATGGACCCATGATCACCGGAAATCTGCGGCACCGCGCCTGGAGGCCATCAGGATTGCGCAGGAACACGTCGGCATAGCTGCCAGCGAGGACACGCCCTCCTGAATGCGGCGCCACCACCATCGTTGAGCCCGATGATCGGCGCGCCGTTCTGCACCGCCAGTTCCATGACCTTTTGCAGATCTTCTGGCATGGGTTTCCGAAAGCGACCCGCCAAACACGGTGAAATCCTTGCGAGAACACATAGACCTGCTGTCCATTGATCGTGCCCAGCCGGTGACCACGCCATCGCCGGGGATCAATTGTTCCTGCATGCCGAATTCTGGTGCCAGATGGGTGACGAATATGTCGGTATTCTTCGAAGGAATTGTCGTCGAGCAGAACGGCTGCCGCCGCGCGCCGTCAATTTGCCCTTCGAATGCTGCGTATCGACGCGCCGCTACGCCCAACTGCGCCGATTGCCGGCGCCTCGAGTGCCTGGAAGAATCTCTTGCATGCCGATGCCCTCACTATCGCGATGCCCGACCCCAGCCGTTCGGACAAAATCAGGCGAGACAGGAAAGTGGACCTGTTACATTTGCAAAACCGCACCAGAACTTGTGGATTTTGTAAAATGGCCCAGAAGACAGGGTTTGCCGGCGCCTGATGCGCGCCTCCGGTCAGAACAGGGCCTGACCTAGAAGCAACTCGCCGATCGGCTCGATATTTCAACCTCTTACGTCAACCAGATCGAAAAACAACCAGCGCCCCTTACTGCCGGGCTGATGCTGGCGCTGGCGGATGAATTCAAGGTCGACCTGTCCGATCTGTGTCCGACAATCCGACCGGCTGCTCGCCGACCTGCGCGCGAAGTCTTTGCTGATCCGCTCTTTGCCGAACAGACACCCGGTCTGATCGAGATGAAAAACCTCACCGTTTCATCTCCGATTCTGCCCATGCCCCGCTTCTGGCTCTACGAGGCCTATCGCAAGGCTAACGACCGTCTGCCAGCGTCGACGCTGCCATGGGCCAACAGCCCGCAGACGCACATGCAGACCGCCTACGAGGAGGTGTGCGCGATTTCTTCCACTACGCGGGCAATTATTTCGATGTGCTCGACAAGGCGGCTGAAGCGCTGACAGAAGAGCTCGGTCTCAGCCTTGCCGACCGGATGGGAAAGCCGATCGCCTATTTCGCCGACACCCATCAGATCGGAATTGCGCTCTGATCGACCCGACGCGGCCCGACATGATCCGGCGACTACGATCGGACTGCACGCCTGCTGCGCCTTCCAATCGACTGCCCGAACCCAGCCAGTTCTTTCAGGCTTCAGCGCAATTGGCCTTGCTCGAACAGACCACGGCCATCAATTCCTCATTGAAAAGGCTAGTTTGAGCTCGGCGGAAAGCGCTGAGATCGCGCGCACGGGTCTTGCCAACCATTTCTGCTGGCGCGTTGCACATGCCCTACGCGCGCTTCCTCGCCGCCGTTGAAGACGCCCAGTTCTGACATCGACGACCTGGGTTTGCTTCGGAGCGTCGCAGCGAACAGGTCGGGCATCGCCTTTCGACCATGCAGCGGCCCGGCGCCAAGGCGTGCCCTTCTTTCGCGCGCGCGTCGATGCTGCCGATAAATCACCAAGCGCCATTCTGCAAACGCCGCTGCAATTCGCACGGTTCGGCGGCGCCTGCCCGCTCTGAATATCCACTCGCGCCTTCGAGGCGCACGGCCACATCATCCGCCAGCTTGCCGAAACCCCAGACGGCAACCGCTATCTGTGCCTGGCCTGGTCGAGCGAAACCCGCATCGGCGCCTTTCATGGTCCGGAACGGCGCTATGCCTATGCGCTCGGGTGCGAAGTCGCGCACGCCCCCAAACTGACCTACGCGGCCGATCTCGACCTTGATCGCGACCAGAATTATGATCCGATCGGCATTTCGTGCCGCCTGTGCGAACGGCGTGTCTGCCCGCAACGCGCCGTGCCACCCGTCGCCGCGACCATCCACGTGGATGCCAACCGCCGAACCATTACGCCGTTCGAGATCGGGTAAACATATCATGCAACTTTTTTGTTGCATGATGACCGGCGATACCCTAACACGCGAATATGGAACTCGATCCCGTATTCAAGGCACTCGCCGATCCGACGCGCCGCGCTTTGCTCGACCTGTTGCGTGACCGCGAGGGGCAGACCCTGTTCGAATTGCATACCCGCCTCAGCCAGATCGACGGCAACACCCTGACCCGTCAGGGGCTCTCAAGGCATCTGGCAATCCTTGAGCGGGCAGGACTGATCCGCACGAATTTCGAATGGAAATCCAAACACCATTACCTGCAAAGCGCCCCGCTCGAACGCCTAACGCGTATCTGGCTGTCGCGGTTCTTGACCTCCCAACAGCAACAGGAAAACACACCCGCATGAAGATCATCGTCACAAGCATCCTGGTCGATGATCAGGACAGGGCCGAGAAATTCTACACCGATATTCTCGGGTTCAAGATCAAGGAAAACGTCCCAATGGGACATCATCGCTGGCTGACGCTGGTGGAGCCCACGGGCACCAATCCGGTCGAGATCGTGCTCGAACCATCGGAACATCCGGCTTCAAAGCCTTTCCGTGAAGCTCTGGTTGCCGACGGCATCCCCTACACCATGCTCGGCACCGATGATTGCGAAGCGGACTACAAACGATTGTCAGACCTTGGCGTCAGATTCACCCAGCCACCGACCAATATGGGCCCGGTGACCACAGCTGTGCTGGACGATACCTGCGGCAACCTGATCATGATTGCGCAACGTCACTAGGTCCAGCGCGCTCGGGCACCCTTGTTGCGGCAGGTGAGCCGGCGGGATAGGACATGCCATGTCCAAGTCCACCGCTCTCGATATTGTTGCGCTCGATGCTGACGACACTCTTTGGGAGAATGAGCATTTCTTCCGCCTGACCGAGAAGGATTTTCAGTCACTTCTGGCCGACCACGCGGATCCGGACCATCTCGCCGAACGTCTGATCGAGATCGAACGGCGCAACCTCAGACTCTATGGCTTCGGCATCAAGGGCTTCACCCTGTCGATGATCGAAACCGCCATCGAGATCACCAACGGCGAGGTTTCAGGCAAGACAATCGCTGAACTCGTCGAGATCGGCCGCACCCTGATGCAACACCCGATCCATCTGGTGGCTGGAGCGCGCGAAACGGTTGAAACGCTGGCCACAGACTATTCGCTGATGCTCATCACCAAGGGCGACCTCTTCGATCAGGAACGAAAGATCGCCCAGTCCGGCCTCGCCGACCTGTTCGACCGCATCGAGATTGTCGGCGACAAGACACCAGAAGCCTATCAGCGCGTCTTCGAAACCGCGGGCGTCGCCCCAGATCGGGTCCTGATGGCAGGCAATTCGGTCAAGTCCGACGTGCTGCCGGTACTCGATATTGGCGGCTGGGGTGTTTTCGTGCCCCATCCCCTTACCTGGGCTTTCGAACATGCCGAAGAACCCGCCCAACACGTACGCTTCCGCCGTGTCGGCGCCCTCACCGATCTCCCCGAACTTGTTGCAGGACTTTAGTTTTCGCAAATTGAACACGATGGAATCGCGTCCGGGAACAATACATGCTAGTATTGGCGAAAACAAAAACATGGGACGCAACAACGGAGGCAACAATGCCGTCAAAATCTGCAATTCTTGACGCGATGCAGTTCACGTCGTTCCGAGACACAAATCCGATCAACACAACCGGTAGCCCGCGCTTCCAACTCACCTTTCAATTCGAGACCAGCCAACCCCCCGACCTGACCAAGAACTACGAGCAATTCTCTGGTTGGACAGCTTTCAGCTCTGGAGAAAAAGCTGCGATCCGGTCCGCCTTGAAATATGTCGAGACCTTCCTCAACGTGAAGTTCGTCGAGGTGAGCGGTAGCAGCGATCCCGACATCAACTTTGGTTCCGTCAGCATTCCCGGGAGCACAGCGGGCTATGGCGGCATGGAGATGTCGCAAACTGGCGGTGCCGCACCACACGATATTCTTTCCTATGATGGCTTTGCTGTTTACGACAAGACCATCGATATTTCCTCGGGGCAACAGCACCTGATCCTGCATGAGATTCTGCACGCCCTCGGGCTGCAGCATCCATTCAACGACGGATATGCCGGGGAAACGACGCTGCCCGCCAAATACGAGAACGGTCACTACTCGATCATGTCCTACGACGCCGATCCGATCAGCGGGAAGGACAACAACTCGGCAATGCTCTACGACATCTTTGCGTTGCAGGACATTTGGGGCACCGCCAAGGCCAAGACCGGCGACACCAAGTACACCGGACGCGCTGGCAACGACGTCCTGGTCATCTGGGACACAAAGGGCGTAGATGCCCTCGATGCTTCGGCCAAGAACTCAAAAGTCAAACTGGACCTGCGCGACGGTCACTTCTCCAAATTCGGGTCCTATGAAGACGTCGCCATTGCTTACGGCGTAAATATCGAAAACGCTTTTGGTGGCAAAAAGGCTGACTCGATCACAGGCAACAACAAGGCCAACACAATCAAAGGCAATGGCGGCAACGACAAGATCAAGGCCATGGGTGGCAATGACACGGTCAGGGGCGGCGGCGGCAAGGACACCGTCGACGGCGGCACCGGCAACGACAATCTCTATGGCAACTCAAGTGCCGACACGTTTGTTTATGCCAAGAAGTACGACAAGGACGTGATCAGGGACTTTCAAAACAACACTGACGTGCTGCAAATCAGCAATCTGGGTAGCAAAGCAAACGTCCTGTCTCACGCCAGCAACGTCAACGGTAACGTGAAGTTCGATTTCGGAAACGGCGATACCCTGACCGTCAACAACATCACCAAGGCCCAGATCCAGGATGATTTGCTGGTCGTCTAGCGCAGCACCGAACACGGCAAGTCACAGGAGCTGCGGCGTTCGGTTCTAGACCGCCACGGAATGCCGGGCTTTGCCCGCATTGAGATAGGCATCGAAATGTGCCGCCAGAACCCGCACGAACGGGCGGCCCGTTTCGGTGACATGATAGCCTTCTGCGTCGACTTTGAAGAAGCCGTCCTCATCCTTTTGCGCGAGTTGCGCCGCCTCGGCCAGCAAGCCCGATCCGAACCCGGATGGATCGTTCTTGAGGAACTCCGACGGTAAGGCGAGCTCACACATCAACTTCTCGATGACCCGTTTGCGGGCGCGGTCCTCATCGGTCAGCGCATAGAATTTGCCGACCGGCAAATGCCCCGCATCAATCGCTTCCAGATATTGCGGTGTCGCCGCCAGGTTCTGCGAATAGCCCAGCGACGTCTCGCCGATCGAGCTGGCGCCAAACCCGATCAGGGCATTTGCGGAATCGTCCGTATATCCCTGGAAATTGCGGCGCAGCTCGCCGGCCCTCAGTGCCCTTGCCATGGAGTCTTCTGGCTGGGCGAAATGGTCGAGCCCGATCCGTTCGAATCCGGCGTCAACCAGTTTGACTGCGGCAAGCTGCGCCTGCGCGAAACGATCTTCAACCCCGGGAAGATCGTCTTCATTGATCATTCGTTGATGCGTCTTCATCCACGGAACATGCGCATATCCAAACAGCGCAATCCGGTCCGGCGCCAGCGAGATGACCTTGTCAATCGTATCGGCAATTTTGCTTTCGGTCTGCAAAGGCAGCCCGTAAAGAACGTCAAGATTGAGCGAGCGCACACCAGCTGCACGCAGCATTTCGACAACATCGCGTGTCAGTTCAAAACTCTGCGGGCGATTGATCGCGGCCTGCACATCCTCGTCGAAATCCTGCACGCCTATGGAGGCACGCGTCAGCCCGGCGGCAACCCAGGCCTTCAGTTTGTCTTCTGTCAAATCCGATGGGTCGATTTCCAGGCTGATTTCGGCATCGGACGCCAGGTCAAACCGGGCCCAGATTTTGGCGAAGATGCGCATGACATCTTCCGGATTGAGCATGGAGGGTGAACCGCCGCCAAAATGGATGCTGGTTACATGGCGTGCATCCGGCATCGCGTCAGCGACCATGTCGATTTCCCTGATCAGGCGCTCGAGATAGGCCGCGATCGGATCATAGCGAAGCGTCTGCTTGGTATGACATCCGCAAAACCAGCAAAGACGGTCGCAGAACGGAATATGGAAATAAAGCGAAAGCCGGTCGTCGTTCGTCAGCGCCGAAAGCCAGCTGCGATAGGTGCCCTCATCCCCTTCAGCAGACACGAAATGCGGCGCCGTCGGATAGCTGGTATATCGCGGCACCGGCGCCGCATACTTCCCCGCCAGTCCCGTAAGCAATGTCACGCCCGCCATCTGTACGTTCCGATTTCCATAAAAACCCGGATCGGCTGATAGGGGAATCTGAACGGCGCAACCTTGACTTGGGTCAACCTTTCAAAGGCTCTGACGTCACGGATTCATGGGCACAAAGCAGCAACCCGAATAGCTCGCGGTTCCGCCGGATCCCAGAAACAGAAGCGCGATCTCGCGCGAATAGGATCGGTCGCTCATGCCGTCCGAACAGATGCGGTTGCTCACAATGGCGACGGCTGCCTGGCTGTCTTTGCCGCCGATGACGTAGCTTGCGTAGGTTCCCACGTTCCCCAGCGTTCTGGTCTCGGTGATGACATAGACTTGCGGGTCCTCCGCCATGTCCTGCATCAGCATCTCGTTCTCATTGAAACGTAACGACCAGAACGGCTCGGTGCCGGCACACACAAGCGATTGTGGCAGACCGGACTGACCCAGCATGGGAAGGTCCACCGCGCTCAAATACGAAGTGGAGACATAGCCGTCCGACTCGCCGGTGGACACATGCGCCCAGCCATCCTCGCTGTCCAGCACCTCGATCGGGGCGGCATGCGGCCCGAATGAGCCCACGATTTCGCTCTCTGCGCTGGCAAATTGTCGCACGTTGAGCACATCGTCATCGGCCACTCCCGTGACCTCGAAATATCCCGGTTGGGTGATGCCCTCTTGTGCAAAGACGGGGGTCAGGGTTCCGCAAAGTGCGGATATCGCGACAAGAATCCTGCCAGTTGATCTCATGTTCGTCCCTCTCTTTTGGTCAGCCGCCACACGGCACGCTGGTGCCCGCAATCACGGCTGGAACCTGCCCCCGTCCCGCCATGGAGTATGAAATGGGCTCGTGTCCAAATTCGGGCTTTACTTTACCTAAACGTCAATCCATATACCGCGCAGCTAATTGACCGCCCGGCGCAATGCCGGGTATTTTTACGTCTTGATCAGAGGGTGACCCTCTGTCTTTTACGGCTGCGCCAGTGTTGGCACCCTGTGGATAATCGGAACTGCAATCGATTGCACAACCGGTTGCGATCAAAACGGTGTTAGCATTGGCCTCAGGGGAAGGGGCTACCGCGTCCTCGGCCGCTTCCCCATTGGGGAGGAGTGACGGACCTGAACCTCGTCCGACGCCTCGCGCGTTCATCACTCCTCCCCGTCTCTGAAACCTCCGAAACGAACTGAATTCCGGCCGGATGCTGGGCCACATGGCCGCATGTCCGGATAAATTGGCACTTGCATGCTTGCGCGAGATCAATGAAACTTTTTGAATATGACATTGAGGTGTCATAAGACACGAACGTGAAATTGGCAGGTGCACGTGAGGCGCCAGACAATGCGGGGGCGTATTGGGCCACACTTATTGAAGGCGTTTCCCGCGCAAGTAGAAGCCATATCCCAACGGAGGAGGTAACATGGCACATGTCGTAGTTATGGGCGCAGGATTGAGCGGCGCCATCATGGCATATGAAATGAAGGACGAGTTGCGTCCGGAAGACACGATCACCGTCGTCACCAAGGACCCCAAATACCATTTCGTGCCGTCCAACCCGTGGGTTGGCGTCAACTGGCGCACCCGTGAGGATGTCGAGATCGATCTCGAACCGGTCATGCGGCGCCGTGGCATCAAGTTCGTGCCAACCGCTGTCGAGAAGCTCGACCCCGAAGGCAACAGCCTGGAACTGGTCGATGGATCCAAGGTCGACTATGACTACTTGATCATCGCGACCGGCCCCGAACTCGCATTCGACGAAATCGAGGGGCTCGGACCGCATGGTGGCTTCACCCAGTCGGTTTGCCATGTGGACCACGCAGAGAAGGCCGGTCAGGCGTTCGAGGAATTCTGCAAGAACCCTGGCCCGATTATCGTTGGCGCCGTTCAGGGTGCATCCTGCTTCGGTCCGGCCTACGAATACACCTTCATTCTGGAAACCGAGTTGCGCCGCCGCAAGATCCGCGACCAGGTGAACATCACCTATGTGACATCGGAACCCTATGTCGGCCATCTGGGCCTTGACGGTGTCGGCGACACCAAGGGCCTGCTTGAATCCGAAATGCGTGACAAGCACGTGAAGTGGATGACGTCGTCCAAGATCACCAAGATCGAAGACGGCAAGATGCATGTCGATTCCATCGCATCCGACGGCTCGGTCGAAAAGAGCTCGGAACTGCCGTTCAAGTTCGCAATGATGCTCCCCGCCTTCCGCGGCATCAAACCGCTGATGGGCATTGAAGGTCTTGTGAACCCGCGTGGCTTCGTCATCGTCGACAAGCACCAGCAGAACCCGAAATTTACCAACATCTTCTCGGTGGGTGTCTGCATCGCAATTCCGCCTGTGGCACCGACCCCGGTGCCGGTCGGCGTGCCGAAAACCGGCTTCATGATCGAATCGATGGTCACGGCAACCGCCAAGAATATCGGTCAGATCCTGAGAGGCGAAAACCCGACCCACCGCGGCACCTGGAATGCCGTCTGCCTGGCCGACTTCGGCGACAGTGGCGTGGCTTTTGTGGCGCAGCCGCAAATTCCGCCGCGCAACGTCAACTGGGCGTCCGAGGGCAAGTGGGTCCATGCCGCCAAGATCGGCTTCGAAAAATACTTCATGGGCAAGATGCGCCGCGGTCATTCCGAGCCGTTCTATGAAAAGACCGCGCTCAAGATGCTTGGCATCGACAAGCTGCGCACGGTTCAGACCGACTGAAACCGGCCTCGGCACTGAAAGAACAAAGCCCCGCGGCGAAAACCGCGGGGCTTCTTGCTTTTGGGGAGGAGAGGTCGCGGCTTACGCGGCAGCCGGTTCGGCTTCCTTGGGAAGTTTGCGGTTCTTGAGCTCGATTTCCTCAAGGAACAACGAGACGACGAACCCGGCGAGCGCACACGCCCCGGCCAGCTGGAAAATCGGATGCAGGGCCGTCACAACCCCATTCGTGACCAATTCATGCACCTGTGGAGGGAGGCTCGCCAACATAGCACCATTGATGTGTGCGGCCATGTCGCCCGACGCTCCCGGAATGCCGGCAAACTGTTCCCGAAGGTTGGCCGAGAACATCGCGCCGAACAGGGCCACGCCCAGAGAGCCGCCGATCTGGCGGAACATGATACCCGCCGCCGTTGCCGCTCCCATGATCTGACGCGGCACCGCGTTCTGCACCGCCGTGGTGACCACCGGGAAAATCGTCCCCATACCAAGACCCACCAACACCATGAAGCCCCAGATGACCCAGTCATTCGTATCGGGCTGCAGGGTTGAAAGACTGAACAATCCCGTCGCCAGAATGAGTGTTCCGACATTGGGCAGGATCTTGTACTTGCCCGTCCGGGTCATGAACTGACCCGAAATGGTCGAAGAGAGCATGATCCCGGCCATCAGCGGCAGAAGCATGAGTCCCGAAACCGTCGGTGACACGCCCTTGGAAATCTGCAGGTATAGCGGCAGGAATGTCACCGCGCCGAACATCGCCACACCCGCGATGAAGCCGATCATGCTGGTCACCGAAAAGACGTTCATCTTGAACAGGGACAACGGCAGAACCGGCTCGCTGGCGCCCCGCTCAATGAAGATGAACGCCCCGCCGAACAGGACCGCCGAAGCGATCATGGTCAGAATGACCGGCGAATCCCAGGCGAACGTATTGCCGCCGAGTGAGGTGAACAGAACCACGGACGCCAGTGAAACCATCAACGTGACGGCACCCGCGTAATCGATGCGATGATCATGGTGCGCTGGATGCGCCTTGAACGCGACGAGGAAACCAACCATCGCGGCAATGCCAAGTGGCAAGTTAACGTAGAAGATCCAGTGCCAGCTGAGATTGTCGACAAACCAGCCGCCCAGCAGCGGCCCGGCAATGCTCGACAAAGAGAACACGCCGGCAAACACACCCTGCACTTTGCCGCGATCCTTGGGCTGGATGACGTCGCCGATGATCGACAGGGCCAGCACGAACAACCCGCCGCCGCCAAGACCCTGCAAGGCCCGCGCTCCGATCAGGAAAGCCATATTGGTGGCAAGACCGGCCAGTGCCGACCCCAGGAGAAACAGGAAAATGGCGACGATGACGACGATGCGGCGGCCGTAAAGGTCGCCCAGTTTGCCATAGATTGGAGCGACAATTGTCGAGGTGAGCAGGTAACTCGTCACCACCCAGCTCAAATGATCGACCCCGCCAAGATCGGCCACAATGGTCGGCAAAGCCGTGGAAACAATGGTTTGATCGAGTGAAGCGAGAAGCAGGAGCACGGCGATCGAAGCGATCACCACACCAACATTCGATGGAGCGCTGTCGGCATGTGCATTGGAGGAATCTGTCATAAGTGACTCCAGGATTTCGAGAGAAGACCGGCCCTCCTAACGCCGAAGATTTTATGTGTCAATAGCACATAATTGTGATCCGCACATAATTGACACGTGCACATAAGCAGCCTATCTTTTCTCAAAAATCACGCACAAACCGCATGCCCACCAAAGATTACATGGCTGCCATCCGCGACCGCGCGAAAAAGGACCCGGTCGCCAAATCCTATTCCGACGAAGCGCTGGACGCGCTGATCACGATAGATTCGACCACATTCACCTGGCGCCGCCGCATGTCCAAACGCGGGTTGGTGGCTTACGTGCTCGACCAGCTTGGTCTGGACCTGGAAAGAACCGAATTCGAAGCGCTGACCGCCATTGTTCACATGCAGGGCGGTATCGGCACTCAGAAGCGCTCCGAGATCACCATCGGCGATGTTGCCGAGGAACTCAACCTCGACCCCTCCCGCGCCAGCCGTCTCGTTACCTCACTTGTGTCCAAAGGCTACCTCCGCCGCACGGCATCGCAGGAGGACGGGCGCAAATCCGTTCTGGCTCACACTCAGGCCAGTGAAGCCTTGCTGCGCGCCTTCATGACCATCAAATGGCGCATGATCTTCAAAGGGTTTTCCGGCTGGAGCGAAGAGGACCTGACCCACTATGCCGAACTTTTTGCGCGCCACATCGACATGTGGCACACCGAAATCGAGAATGCCGACGCCGCAGGCGACATCGCCGGCCAGCTTTCAAACGATATTGCCCAAGCCCTAAAGGACGAACTAGACTCCCGCAATCAACCAGCCTGAACGCGGGAGGCTCAAATGCGGTTGTTCTTTTCGATTTTGCTCTTTCTTGCATCTGCCAACATGGCCACAGCGCAGGAGGGGCCCCTCGCCTTCGCTGCCGCCCAGGCGCCCGAAGCGGGGACCGGCATTTGTGTCGAACATGGCATGGGCGACACCCTCGCCTGCGCCGTCTCCAAATGCATGACCGAGTCCGGCCTTGGCATGGAGGATTGTCAGGTCGACGCCTATTGCATGCCTGCTGGCTGGTCGGTCGACGTCTTCATGCAGCATCAGGAAGGGCCCCACTGGCACACCTTCCTGTGCGGCTGGCAATCGCGCGAACAGGCAATGTCGGCGGTTGAAATCGCCTGCAATTCCGACTGGTTGATCGAATGCTCGGCCGTCCGGGTCTGGTCGCCGGAGGGCAATGAAGAATCACTGGGCGGCTGACCCGGTTTGCGGGTCAGACCTCCTCGCGCCGTCAATCCAGCCTGATCTGGATCTTGACGTCCGACGGCCTGGCCTCGACCGCCCGGTCGAACGCAGCCACGGATTCGCTGAACGGATAAGTTTCGGCAATCAGCGGCTTGAGATCGACCTTGCCGGATGCGAACATCGCAATAGCCCGCGGATATTGATGCGCATAGCGAAAGACCGACTCGATCCGGATTTCCCGAACCGACGCCAGCGACACATCGAACGGTACCGGATCGACGGGTAGACCGACCAGCACCACGACACCACCCGGGCGGGGCAGTCTGAACAGATCGTCATAGGCGTGCGGCGATCCCGAAGCTTCGAAAACCACATCCGCGCCCCAGCCGTCAGTCACCTCGTCGACCACATCGGCAAGTTTCTGCTTGGTGATATTCACCGGCCGGATGCCGGGATACTTGGCCGCAACGTCAAGCTTTTCCTGCGCCAGGTCGGAAATGATCACTTCCGCACATCCGCCCGCCAGCGCCGCGATTGCGACCATGATACCAATCGGCCCGGCACCGATCACCACGCCAATATCGCCCGGTTTGATCTGCGCCTTGGTCGCCGCTTGCAGGCCAACGGCGAAAGGTTCGACCATGGCACCCTCGGCAAAGCTCACATTATCCGGCAGCTTGAAGGTGAAGGTCGCCGGATGCACGACATAGGGCGTTAAACAGCCATGGATCGGCGGGGTCGCCCAGAAGGTCACCGCGGGATCGACATTATAGAGCCCGATGCGCGAGGCGCGTGAATTGGGGTCTGGCACACCCGGCTCCATGCACACCCGGTCACCAACCTTGAGATTGGTAACACCCACGCCCAACTCGACCACCGTGCCCGCCGCCTCATGTCCGAGCACCATGGGTGCCTCGACGACAAACGGCCCGATCTTGCCATGTGTGTAGTAATGCACGTCCGAACCACAAACGCCGACCGTATCGATCTTGATCTTGACCTCGCCCGGACCGGGCTCCTGGGTCAACTCGATATTGCGTATGGCCAGTTCGCCCTTTTTCTCGAGCACCAGCGCCTGCACCATAGCCATTGTGTCACTCCCTCACGTCCGCACTTGCGCATTGCACTGCATGCGCCCATGTTTGAAATCACAGATACGCTGATCCGCACGTTCAGGAAATACCACATTCCCATGTCCAGACCCGACGCAGAACTTCTTCAAAGAATGATCCGCGCCGGACGCGGCGGAGAACCGGCCGATCTGGTTCTGAAGAATGCTGCCCTTCTTGACGTAATTACCGGTACCACCACCACAACTGATATCGCAATTGTTGCAGACCGGATCGTTGGCACGCACGCAACCTATTCGGGAAAAACCGAGATTGACGTCACGGGTCTGACCGCGGTCCCCGGCTTCATCGACACTCACCTTCACATTGAAAGTTCGCTGGTCACGCCATTCGAATTCGATCGATGCGTGCTGCCGCACGGGGTCACGACGATTGTCTGCGATCCGCATGAAATCGCCAATGTGCTTGGTGCCGAGGGTATCCGCTACTTCGTCGAGAGCGCCGAACACACGATCATGGACGTGCATGTCAACCTGTCCTCCTGCGTGCCTGCCACCAATTTCGAGACCTCCGGCGCCCGGCTCGAAATCGAGGACCTTCTGCCTTTCCGCGATCGCCCGAAAGTCATCGGCCTTGCGGAAGTCATGAACTTCCCCGGGGTCATCAACACCGATCCGGGCATCATCGCAAAGCTCGAAGCATTTCAGGGCGGGCACATGGATGGCCACGCACCACTGTTGCGCGGCACCGACCTCAACGCCTATCTCGCCGCCGGCATCCGCACCGATCACGAAGCAACGACCGCCGAAGAAGCGCGCGAAAAGCTCGCCAAAGGCATGTTCATTCTGATGCGTGAGGGCTCGGTCTCAAAAGACCTCGATGCACTGGCCGAAATCCTCGATGAGAACACCGCCAACTATGTCGCGCTTTGCACCGACGACCGCAATCCACTCGATATCGGCGAAGAAGGTCACCTCGATGCGCTCATCCGGCGCCTGATCGCAAAGGGGGTCGCCCCGCATCTGGTCTATCGTGTCGCCTCGCATACGGCCGCGCGCATTTTCGGGCTCATGGATCGCGGTCTCATCGCGCCGGGCTGGCGCGCCGACATGGCTCTCCTGTCAAACGTCAATTCCTGCCAGGTCGAAATGGTGATCAGTGGCGGCAGGCTGGTAACGCCTGAACTGTTCGCGGCGCGCCACACCATTCCCCCGGTCGGCCTCGATTCCATGAAGGCAAAACCGGTGGCTCCGTCCGATTTCATCACCGAACCCAAGCCGAACCAGAACGCTGTGCCCGTGATCGGGGTCAAACCCGGCCTGATCATCACATTTCGGGAAGAAGCCGTACTCGCCTCGACCGCCGAAGGGCTCCAGCCTGATCTCGACAAGGACGTGATCAAGGTCGCCGTTGTCGAGCGGCATGGCATCAATGGCAATATCGGTCGCGCCTTCGTCAAAGGCTTTGGCCTCAAGTCAGGAGCCATCGCCTCATCCATCGGGCACGACAGCCACAACATCACCGTGATCGGCGCCAGCGACACGGCCATGGCCCGCGCCGTCAATCACATCATTGAAATGGGTGGCGGATTCTGCGTGGCAACCGACGACGAGGTCCGGGCCGACCTGCCCCTTCCGATTGCCGGGCTGATGAGCCTTGAACCCTTCGAGGTGGTCGAAAAGCACCTTGAATCGCTGCGCAGCGAAGCGCACAAGCTGGGCTGCATACTGCCCGAACCATTCCTCCAGGTTGCCTTCCTCGCCCTGCCGGTGATCCCCCACCTCAAAATGACAGACCGCGGTTTGTTCGACGTGGATAAATTCGACTTCATTTAGGCCGTTCGCACATGAGCATCGCCACCCAGGTCATCTCCCTGATGTACAATCTTCAGCCTGCGCAAAACGGCGTCAGGCACGTCAGGAATGTCGATGTGCCGTCCGAGGACGGCATTATCCTGAAGACCGACCTCTACTTCCCGCGACCAAAGGGCACCTATCCCACCATTCTGATGCGCAATCCCTACAAGCGCCGCAGCTTTTCGATGGTTGCCGATCTCTACGCCGAACGCGGCTACAACGTTGTCTTGCAGGCCGTGCGCGGCACTGACGGATCGTCAGGCGTCTTCAATCCGCTGTCCCACGAACGCGTGGACGGGCTGGCGACCATTGACTGGATCAAGAAACAGGACTGGTTCGACGGCAGGCTGGGTCTCAATGGCCCCTCCTATCTCGGCTATTGCGCCCTCGCAATCATCGACGCCGTTCCCGAGGGCGGCGCCGTCGCCATCAAGGCAACCTCGGCGGATTTCGAGCGCATTGTGTTTCCGTCCGGTGCCTTCCATCTGCAATTGTGGCTGAGCTGGCTTCAGACGGTTTATGGCCTTCACAACCGCCTGCTGGGCATGACCATGCGCATGATCTCCGGAGACATCGAGCGCAAGACCGTTGAAATTGGCAAGACCTTGCCGCTGCTGGATGCTGATGTCGCCGCTGTCGGCCAGAAAGTGCCGTTCTGGCGCGACTGGATGGAGCACGCGATCGGCAACCACGACTTTTGGGCCGAGCGCAATCACACCCACCGGCTGAATGAAAACACCCCACCGACCTCGTTCGTGACCGGCTGGTATGACCTGATGGCAGGCGGGCACCTGGACGATTATCGGCGTCTGGTCGATGCTGGGCACGTTCCGCACCTCACCATCGGCAACTGGCACCACACGGACAACGAACTGCAGGGCGAAAGCCTGAGGCAGACCTTCGAATGGTTCGATACCTATCTGCTCGGCAAGCCGGAGCGGCTGCGCAAGAAGCCGGTCCGCATCTTTGTCTCCGGCACCGAGCGCTGGCACGATCTCGACGCCTATCCGCCACCCACCACCGGCCATGTGTTCTTCCTTGGGGGCGGTTCTGTATTGTCGCGCATGGCCGACGACGAGCCTGAGCCCGCGCGATTCACCTACAATCCCGCCGACCCGACCCCAAGTGTCGGGGGCCCCATGTTTGCCTTTGCGGGAGCCGGCGCTCAGAACAACAACGAACTCGAAAAGCGCGCCGACGTCGTGACGTTCACCTCGGCGCCGCTGGCACAGGACCTGACCTATGTGGGCAGTCCAAAAGCACATCTTTTCGTGCGATCGAGCCTGCCCCATGCGGATTTTTTCGTGCGTATTTGTGACGTGGATGAGCAGGACAATTCCATCAATATTTCCGATGCGATCGTCCGCATGACGCCCGAAACGCACAAGCCGGACAATGACGGCATTTACGCGCTCGATCTCAAACTGAGCGCCAACGGGCATACCTTCCTCGCCGGCCACAAGATCAGGTTGCAGGTTTCGGGCGGTGCCCATCCCCGCTTCGCCAGAAATCTGGGCACCAATGAACCCGTGGCCACCGCGACCCGCATGCTGACATCCGATCGCGAGATCCTGATGGACGAAACCCATCACAGCTCCATCGAGCTCCCGGTTTGGCAGCCGAATTGAGGCCTAGGCGATAGTCCGCCCGGTCAGCCGAGGGGAAGAACTGAGCCGGGATTGCCGGTCGCGCCGCCACAAAAGCCATTCGGCAAAGACAGCATTGATTGCCCAGCCCAGCCCCATCAGCAAAGCACGGCCCATAAGGTCGGGATGGCCGAAAACGAGTTCGAACGGAATGAAAATGACGGCCTGCGTTCCGGCACCCATGCCAATCGCATAGCCGCGCAGCATGAACGCTTCGTGCCCGGCAAAGTCACGCCGGCGCACCAGCCAGTATGCCAGAGCCAGAGCAACCAGCATCCAGCTCCCGACAAACAGGCGAAACAGGTAGAGCAGCCAATTGTCGTTTGGCGCCCAGGGATAGAAAAGGGTCATCCAGAGTCCGGTCAGGGCGGTCAAAAGGCCCATGCTCCAAACGAACGGCCCCATTCGCCGGTGCCAGTTTACAGACCCTTTCCGCAGTGACGGAACGAACTGGAAGGCGCCGAGAACGCCGAACAGCGACACGGAGATGATGTGCAGAATGACCGGCAAGGGCGACGCAAAAAAGCGGGCATTGTCGGGTGTAATCTCACCAAAAGCCAAAACGTACAACCGGAACAGACCCGCGCCGACAGGCACGACGCACAAGAGCAGCAAACCGGTGACGGCGAGTTTTGTTGAAAGGGAAGTTTTCGCGCGCAAAGCCATTCTGAGTCTCCTTTGCGCACAGCATATCCGCCCATTCGCGAATAAGAATTGCTGAAATTACCATTTGCGATATACGTATTTGCATGAGCAAATTTTTCGACTGGAATCAGATGCGCGCCTTTCTGGCAACGGCCGAAAGCGGTTCCCTGTCCGCCGCCGCACGCAGGCTTGGGCTGACGCAGCCCACGCTCAGCCGACAGATTGCAGCGCTGGAATCCGATCTTGGCCTGACCCTGTTCGAACGTATCGGACGCTCTCTTTCCATTACCACAGCCGGCCTGGACCTGCTCGAACATGTTCGCGACATGGGAGCAGCAGCAGATCGGGTTGCGCTCGCCGCGTCCGGAAAGGCGCAAGAAATCGAGGGCCTTGTCACCATTTCAGCGAGCGACGCCATGTCGGCATTCTTCCTGCCGGACATTCTGAGGGAAATCCATGAAACGACGCCCGGCATCCGCTTCGAGCTGGTCTCATCCAACCAGTTGAGCGATCTGATGCGGCGGGAAGCCGACATTGCCATCCGGCACGCACGGCCCGAGCAACCTGATCTGATCGGCAGACTTGTGAACGAGGCCAGCGCCAGGTTTTTTGCCTCCGCGCGCTATCTCGAACGGCACGGCACTCCGGACCTCAAGTCCGAGATCGGGCATCATTCTTTTGTCGGCTTCGAGCCACTTGAGCGCCTGATCGCCACACTGGCGGCGATCGGCCTGAAACTGACGGCAGAACAATTCGTCGCCAGCACCAACAATGGCGTTGCCATGCGCGAACTCGTGCTGAAGGGACTTGGCATTGGCATCATGCCCGACCAATTCGCGAACCAGAAACCCGAACTCAGTCAGGTCCTCAACGACCTGCCTGCCCTTCCGGTCCCGGTATGGTTGGTGACCCACCGCGAACTCCACACCAGCCGCCGCATCCGGATCGTGTTCGATCGCCTCGCGGAAGGCTTGGCAAACTGGCGCTAGCGGACGCGGCTAGATGATGATGTCGCTGCCACCGATGTCACCAAGGTCAACGCCCTTGACTTTTATGACCGTGCCCTTGTCGGAGAACTTGACCTTGTTGTCGTTTGCCGTGCCCCATTCCTGAAACTGAGCGAGCGCGTCTCGCTTTCGGGCGTAGCCGAACGCCGAGAGATCGATCAAGTCCTTGCCGTTTTCAAAATCCCGGATCGTGTTGGTGTCCCAGCGCTTGTTGAACGTGAACGTGTCGCCCCCCTTGCCACCCGTCAGGGTGTCCGTTCCCTTGCCTGCAATGAGCTCGTCCTTGCCATCCATGCCCCTCAGAATATCATCACCGGCGCGGCCGTTGAGCACATCCTGGCCCCAATCGCCGACCAGTGTGTTGGCGTTCGAGTTGCCGGTCAGATTCAGGTTCTCAACCGTTTCGAACTTGCGCTGGAAGATGCCCCAATCGTCGCCGTCCTGGTTCTTTGATTGCCAGGCAATGACAAAATCGCCGTTCTCGAGCGCGCTCACGCTCATGGCTGCCTGATCGCCCGTCTCTTCCACGTTGACCTGCCGCTGCCCGCCGCGCCTGCTGCCGTCGGAATCATAAACCTGCATGTGGATGGAATAGCCGTCGGTGTCGGTATTGTTGTTCTGCCAGACAACAACCCAGCCTCCGTCATCCAATGCTGCAACCTTGACGTGCACATAGGTGAACGCTGCGGTGATGTGCGTGTCCGTCGAATTGACGTGTGTTTCGCCGCCCTGCTTGGTTCCGTCCGCATTGTAGACCTGCTGGTAAACGTCGTACTCGCCCGAAACGGCCTGATTAAGCGACATCCAGGTCACCACCCAGCCGCCATCGGCCAACGCCGTGATCTGGTGATCGCTTTGATGGTTCGCCGTGTGCGTATTGACCAGTTTTTCGGCGCCGCGGGTCGTGCCGTTGCTGTTATATTGCTGCATGTAGACGCCGAGCGTGCCCGCTTCGTCCTTGCCCAACGCATGCCAGACATTCAGCCACCCGCCGTTGGCCAGCGCGATGATCTCTGGCTCGCTGCGGCTGTCACCGGTTCCAACCTTCACCTCAGATCCGACCTTGTTTCCGGATGCATCGAACAATTGCTGGTAAACGCCGAGACTGTCCCCATCCTGGAACGAAGAGGACCAGGTGACGACAAATCCACCACCATTGAGCGCCGCAATCTTTTGCTGGTTCTGGGTGTGCAGCACCGTCGTCGAGGCGATCATCTCGTTTGCGAGCGGGGTTCCGGTCGGTGAAAAGGTCCGCACTTCGACATTGTAGTTGGCGCCGCCAGGCTCCAGTGCATCGGTGAAGATTTCGGTCCAGGTTATCGCCCAGCCGCCATTGCTGAGCACCGCGATCTCCGGAATGCGCTGCTCGTCGGTCCCATCGCTATTGACCTGGATTTCGCTGCCATCCGGCGTGCCGTCTGCGTTGAAGACCTGCATGAAAATGCCGCCGGCATCGCCGTCGAGCACGCTGGACGTATAGACCACGACCCACTTACCGTTGGGCAGCGCCGCCGCCTGCTGACCCGTCTGCCCGAAACTTGTGTAGGTGTTGACCCGCGTCTCCACGCCATCGGGCGTGCCATCTGCGTTAAAGAGCTGCTGGTAGATGTCGTAGTTTTGAACCTGACCAAAGGAAAGCCACTGCACCGCCCATTTGCCATTGTCGAGGCCCACGGTCGTTGGGAAGGTCTGGTAACTCGTCGTATAGGTATTGACCTGGGTTTCGGTACCGGATCGGATGGTCATGGTGCGCTCCACAATTGACAAGCATCGCGGGCGGTGGCGAAACCACTCCCGTCTGCGCTTTTTCGTGGAGAGCCAACCTAAACACGGATGGCCTCAGCGCAATACTCCATATGGAGTATTTTGCGGTGACTTCGTTGAAAGGTTAAACACGCTGCATCCGAATGCAATGCAGCAGAACCTCGCGAGTGCATTCTGTTGCGGCCGGACTTCTGCCGTGACACGCACTGCACCCGGTTGTCGCGATCGCCGACCCAGTGCGCGTTGACCAGCCAAACCAGAACCCGCGACAACGAGCAACACAATCAGCCTGGCAGAATTCGCCAGCCTATGGTGCGAAAAAGCCCTCCTACCGCCGCGGTCTGAGCCTCAAGGCCAAATCAGCCCGCCTTCAGTTCCAACCGCCGCCGATGCAGGATCGGCTCTGTATAGCCCGAAGGCTGGCTGACCCCTTCCATCGCCAGTTCCAGCGCTGCCTGAAAAGCAACCGACGTCTCGAAATTGCCGACCATCGGCTGGTAGAATGGATCGCTTTCGTTCTGCCGGTCGACAACGCCGGCCATGCGCTCGAAAACCTCACGAACATCGCTTTTCGCGATCACACCATGCAGCAGCCAGTTCGAGATATGCTGCGACGAAATCCGCAGGGTGGCCCGGTCTTCCATCAATCCGACATCGTGAATATCGGGAACCTTCGAGCAGCCCACGCCCTGATCGACCCAGCGTACGACATAGCCGAGAATGCCCTGTGCGTTGTTTTCCAGTTCTTCGATAATGTCGTCGCGGTCGAGGACGTCCATGTCCTGCACCGGCATGGAAAAGAGCGCGTCGAGCCCAGGGGTCGCTTCATTGTGGCGGCGCTTCTGGGCAGCGAACACATCCACCTCGTGATAATGCAGGGCGTGCAGCGTTGCCGCTGTTGGTGACGGCACCCAAGCGCAGTTGGCGCCCTGGTTGGGCTGCGCGGCTTTGGTCTTGAGCATGCCGGCCATCTCGTCAGGCATCGCCCACATGCCCTTGCCAATCTGGGCTTTGCCTGAAAGCCCGCAGGAAAGCCCGATCAGAACGTTTCGGTCTTCATAAGATTGTAGCCACTTCTCCGACTTGATCTGCGCCTTGCGCGGCACGGGGCCCGCTCGCATGGAGGTGTGAATTTCATCGCCCGTCCGGTCCAGGAAGCCGGTATTGATGAAGAACAGCCGCTCGCGCGCCTCATAGATTGCAGCCTTGAGATTGGAGGATGTCCGCCGTTCCTCATCCATGATCCCGATCTTGATCGTGTTGCGATCAAGGCCGAGCATGTCCTCGACCGCAGCGAAAATATCGCAGGCGAACCTGACCTCCGCCGGGCCATGCATCTTCGGCTTGACGATGTAGACACGGCCGGCCTCACTATTGCGCGGCGCATCTGGTTTCTTGAGGTCATGAAGTGCGCAAAGTGTCGTCACTGCCGCATCGACAATGCCCTCGCCCGCTTCGTTGCCTTCTGCATCGAGCACCATCGGATTGGTCATCAAGTGCCCCACATTGCGCACCAGCTGCAACGCCCGGCCCTTGAGCACCAACGGCGTGCCTTCGGGCGTTGTGTAGGTGCGGTCCGCATTCAGGGTGCGGGTCATCATCCGGCCGCCCTTTTCGAACGTGTCGGCCAGATCGCCTTTCATCAGCCCCAGCCAGTTGCGATAGACCCCGGTCTTTTCTACTGCATCAACGGCGGCAACCGAATCCTCGCAATCCTGAATGGTCGTCATCGCCGCCTCGACTAAAACGTCCTTAAGCCCGGCCGGATGGGTTTTGCCGATCGCGCTGTCCGGATCGATCACCAGCACCATGTGCAATCCATGGTGCCGCAACACCACGGCATCGGCGCCATCTTCTTCACCATAGCCGGCAAAGGCATCGCCGTCCCTAAGGGCCGTCGTCGCGCCATTCGACAAAGTGATACTGAGGCCCGTGTTCCCATCCGTCTGCACCTGATAGGCGGAGACGTCGGAATGGCTACCAGATTGCAGCGGAAACGCCATGTCGAGATATTCGGCTGCGCGCCGGAACACCTCGTCACCGCGCTTGGCGTTGTATCCTTTGCCCGGAGCCAGATCGCCGTCGCGGGAAATCGCATCGGTACCGTAGAGAGCGTCGAACAGGCTGCCCCAGCGCGCATTGGCGGCATTGAGCGCGTAACGCGCATTGGAGACCGGCACAACCAATTGCGGTCCGCAGATCGTGCTGATTTCAGGGTCCAGTTCACCCGGGTCGATGCTGAAATCTGCCGGCTCATCCACCAGGTAACCGATCTCTTTCAGGAAACTCTGGTAAGCCTCTTCCCGGCCCCAGATCGGGCCATATTGGCCGTGCCAATCGTCGACTTTGGACTGCAACTCGTCACGGATCTTCAGCAGCTCACGATTGCGTGGTCCGACCGTCGAAATCAGCCCGCTGAGCCCGTTCCAGAACGTACCCGCCTCGATGCCGGTCCCCGGCAGCGCTTCCTGCTCGATGAATTCCGCCAACACGGACCCGACCTTCAGTCCAGCGCGTTCAACATAGTCGCCCATGCGATCCTCCCAAATTCCAATGCCGTTTGGCGTCGCACTTATCAGCCCCGTTCCGAGCCGAAAAGCCTAGCAGCCCCGATCAAGCCATTTGTCGCACGGAACTGCGCCCGCCTAAAGGGAAAGGGCCGACTTCATCGGCACGCCGGCCACGTATGTTTCGGCGATGCAGCGGTCATCACCTAACGTTTGCAGCATGAATAGTTCCTCTTCCAGCCGCTCGACCCGTTCCATCTTGATTGCCATCGATGGAACGGCCCTTGCATCGAGCACCACCAGATCGGCGAACTTCCCAGCCTCGATCCGCCCGATATCAGCCTCCATCCCCAGGGCCTCGGCATTGCCGGCCGTCAGAAACCAGAAGCTTGAAACCGGATCGAGCCGGCCACCCTTTAGCTGCTGCACCTTGTAGAATTCGTCCATGGTTCTCAGCATCGAATAGGACGTGCCGCCGCCGATATCGGTTGCGACCGCGCTTCGGATGCCGTTCCGGTCCGCCTGCGCCAGATCGTAAAGCCCACTGCCCAGAAACAGGTTCGAGGTCGGGCACGAAACCGCCACCGCCCCGCTCTCGCGCATCATGTCGAGTTCATGCGGCTTGTAGTGGATCGAATGGCCCATCAGGCTTTTCGGGCCGAGCAATCCGTAATCCGCGTAAATGCCGAGATAGGTCGGATAGTCCGGATAGAGCTCCCCGGCTTTTTTGATCTCGTCGCGGTTCTCATTGACATGGGTCTGAAGCAGAAGATCGGGATGCTCATCCCGCAGCACGCGTGTCACCGCCAATTGCGCCGGTGAAGACGTAATCGCGAAGCGCGGGCTGATGACGTAGGAATTGCGTCCCTTGCCGTGCCATTTGGCAATCAGGTCGCTGCTTTCCTCGTAGCCTCGCTCGGCGCTGTCGCGAAGCTCCTCGGGACATTCGCG
Organism: Hyphomicrobiaceae bacterium; assembly: GCA_020638065.1. Classification (GTDB taxonomy): domain Bacteria; phylum Pseudomonadota; class Alphaproteobacteria; order Rhizobiales; family Devosiaceae; genus JACKJF01. Next base: position 165,544 of record JACKJG010000004.1, read on the forward strand.
ATCCATCATCACCTTGCCGCCGGCCATCGCCATATTGCGCTTCATCGCCTCGGCAAAATAGGCATCGACCGATTCCGGATGCACCGAACAGAAGGCCGACGCCGTCGTCGTGCCCTGCCGGATCAACTCATCGAAGAAAGCCGAGGCGATGCGCGATCCATGTTCGGGATCGGAAAAGCGCTGTTCCTCGATGAAGGTGTAGGAGTTAAGCCATTCCAGAAGGTTGGCGGCGTAGGAGCCCACAACCTGCATCTGCACGAAATGGATATGTGGATCGATAAAACCGGCGCAGATCAGGTTTGGACGATGATCATCGACCGCAACCCCTGCCGGAATCTTTGACGCATCATAAGTGCCGGAAAACGCGATGCGGCCATCCGCATCGACCAGGATCAAACCATCCTCGACATACGAATATGCACCGATATCATCCCGTCCTGCCGGCCGTTGCCGGAAGCTCAGAAGACGCCCACGAATGGCACGGGAACTCATAGGATCGAACCGGCTTTCGCGACGCTCTCGCGATACCATTGCACGATCAGCGCCCGCTCCTCCGGCTCCATGAAGCTCACATTCGCTGGTGGCATGGCGGTCGAATACCCTGCCTGTATCGCGATTTCGCGCGCATGCATGGCAACCGCGAGATCGTTGTCGAGATGCACATTCTTGGGCGCCTCATGGATGCCTTCATAGAAGGGCTCCGCCGTGTGGCACATCGAGCAGCGTCCCAGAACACTATCGGCAACATCGCGGAAATGCGGGGATTCCATGAAGATCTCCGCCCGCGCCGTCGTCATTTGCCCCTCTTCGTCATTGCTGATGAGCTTCGGTCCCGTCGAAAGCCACATGATCACAATGAAGAGCATCGCCGCTACTGCCCATGTCCAGTAGGGGCGCCCCTTGCGGCTATGCATACTGTTGAAAAAGTGCCGGATCAGAACCCCGATCAGGAAGATCAGACCCGCAATCACCCAATTATGGGGTGTCGCAAAAGCCAGCGGATAGTGGGTCGACAACATGAAGAAGATGACCGGCAGGGTCAGGTAATTGTTGTGCAGCGACCGCTGCTTGGCCTGAATGCCGAGTGCCGGATCGGGTTTTTTGCCCGCGATCAGGTCGGCCACGACGATCTTCTGGTTCGGGATGATCACAAAGAACACGTTGGCCGTCATGATCGTGGCGGTGAACGCTCCCATGTGCAGCATTGCCGCCCGGCCGGTAAACACCTGCGTATAGGCCCAGGCCATCGCCACCAGAATGACGAACAGGACTACCATCAGCCCGTTGACCGATTTGCTCAGCGCCGACTTGCAAAGGAAATCGTAAATGACCCATCCGACCCCGATCGAGGCCATCGACAAAAGAATGCCGGCCCAGGTCGGAATGTCGAGCACGTTGCGGTCGACGAGATAGAGGTCGGCCCCGGCATAATAGACCAGCGCCAGCGTGGCAAAGCCCGTCAGCCAGGTCGAGTAGCTCTCCCATTTGAACCAGGTCAGATGTTCCGGCATGGTCGCCGGAGCGACCATGTATTTCTGGATATGGTAGAAACCGCCGCCATGCACCTGCCATTCTTCGCCAGACGCGCCTTCGGGCAGATGCGGACGGTGCACAAGACCCAGATCGAGCGCAATGAAGTAGAAGGACGAGCCGATCCAGGCGATGGCCGTCACCACATGCAGCCAGCGCACTCCGAAATTGAGCCATTCCCAGAAAATGGTGAAATCGGTCATCGTGCCCACTGTCCGGCCGGTTTTCCGGCCTTTGTTCCCGGGCGGGGAGGCAGGCTTCCGCCTCCCCGAAAATCAAGCGATCTGGCGCTTACGATGCGCTCTGAACGCCCTTGACGTACCAGTCGATCACCGCAAGATCCGACAGCGGCATGATCTCGCCATCGGCAACCTTGAGCGTACCTTCCTGATCGTAGATCGGGCCGGTGAAGATGTCATAGGTGCCATCTTTGTAGCCCTGCTGGACCGCATCGGCGAGTGCCCGGACATCTTCCGGCAAGGCTTCATTGTAGGGCGCGATACGAACCGTGCCTTCCTTGAAACCGTCCCATGTATCTTCCGAGGTCCAGGTGCCGTCGAGCACGTCCTGCGCCCGCTGAACATAATAGGGACCCCAATAATCCTCGATCGCGGTCAGATGTGCATGCGGCGCGAAAGCCGACATGTCGGCGCCCTGGCCGAAGCCGTAGAGCCCACGCTGTTCGAGAATCTGCAGTGGTCCCGGGCTGTCGGTATGGGTGGTCACGATATCGCAGCCAAGGTTGATCAGGGTTTCGGTCGCCGCCGCTTCTTTCGGGGGATCGAACCAGGAATCGATCATCACAAGTTTGACCACGGCATCCGGGTTCTGTTTCTGTGCGGAAAGCGCAAACGAATTCACGCCCAACACGACTTCGGGCACCTTGTAGGAACCAAGGTAGCCCAGAACGCCCGATGCACTCATCTTGCCGGCAATGGTGCCGAGAACCGCACGGCCTTCATGGAATTTCGAATTGTAGGTCGAAACGTTGTCCGCACGCTTGAAGCCCGTGCAATGTTCGAACATCACGTCCGGGAATTCGGACGCGACCTGGATGGTCTGATCCATATAGCCATACGAGGTGGTGAAGATCAGCTTGCAGCCCTGCTGCGCCAGATCGCGCATCACCGGAATGGCGCTCGCATCTTCGGCGACATTTTCCACATAAAGCGTTTCGACCTTGTCGCCGAGTTGCTCATCGATCATCAACCGGCCCTGATTGTGCGCCCAGGTCCAGCCATAGTCGCCGATCGGTCCAAGAAACACGAAGCCAACCTTCAGTTTCTCCTGCGCAAACGCAGGCCGCCCGAGAAGCGGCAGCGCCGAGGCCGCACCGGCGGCCTTTACGAAATTACGTCTTGTGAGTTTGGCCATGAACGTCTCCTGTTACTGGCTTATCATTGGTTAGGGGAGGAACGGCTTGCCGAGGCAGGCCGGTGCATTGCTGCCGATACGCTCGCGCGCCGAGATGACCGCCAGCACCACGACGGTCATCAGGTAGGGCATGGCGGCCCAGAATTGCGACGGCAGAATGGAGAAACCGGCAGCTTTCGCATATAGTTCAAGCGCCATGAGAATTCCGAAGAAATAGGCCCCGACGAGCAATCGCCCGGCCCGCCAGCCGGCGAAGACCACCAGCGCCAGCGCAATCCAGCCGCGCCCGGCCGTCATCTTTTCCGCCCACATGGGCGTGATGACCATTGGGAAATAGGCCCCGGCAATCCCGGCCATCGCGCCGCCGAACGCCACCGCCGCATAGCGCACGCCGATCACTGAATAGCCGATCGAATGCGCCGACAGATCATTCTCGCCGACGGCGCGCAGAATCAGACCCGCTCGCGTGCGGTTGAGGAACCAGCCGACGACCGGCACCATGATCAATGCGAAATAAACGATCGGAGAATGCCCGAAGATCACCTGCCAGAACGGGTCACGTGAGAGAAATGCAGGAAACGGCGAGCTGAACGGCGGCACGATCCGCCCCACATAGCTGAGCCCGATGAGCGACGACAGACCGGTGCCGAATATAGTCAGCGCCAGCCCCGTCGCCACCTGGTTCGAATTGAGCGACAGGACGAGAAAACCGAACAATAGCGCCGCCATGGCGCCGGCGATGGCCGCAGCAACGATGCCGATCCACGGATTGAAGGTGATCACCGTGGCCGCAAAGCCGGAAATGGCACCGACCAGCATCATGCCTTCCACACCGAGATTGAGCACACCGCTTTTCTCGACAACCAATTCGCCGAGACCCGCGAGCAGGATCGGAGTAGAAATGCCGATGACGGTGACGAGCGCCGCGATGATGAAATCAATACTCATCGGTCACTCTCCCGCCGGTGCCGCCTGAGCGGCATCTTTGTTGCCAACGATCCGGATTCGGTACCTGACCAGAATGTCGCTCGCCAGGATGAAGAACAGCATCATCGCCTGGAAGATACCGGCGGTGGAATTGGGGATGTGGACAGTTGTCTGCGCCACCTGACCGCCGACATAGGTGATCGCCAGAACCACGCCCGCGATCAGCACCCCTATCGGATGCAGCCGCCCCAGAAAGGCGACGATGATCGCGGTAAACCCGTAGCCCGAAGGAAAGCCGAGATTGATCGCCTTGAGCGATCCGGTCAGCTCAAGCACGCCTGCAAGCCCCGCCGCGCCACCGCCGATCAGCATGGAGAGCCACACGGTCTGACGTTGACTGAAACCGCCATGCCGCGCCGCATGTGGGGCGCTGCCAACCACCCGAATCTGGAACCCGAGCACCGAGCGCGACATCAGGAACCAGAACAGGAACGGCAGGATGAGGGCAACGACCACCCCGAAATGAAATGGCACGCCGGCAATCTCGTAGACTGGCAAAACCTGCCCATCCGCAAGCGGCGCTGTTTGCGGGAAATTGCGCCCGTTCGGATCTTTCCAGGGACCCCCGATCAGATAGGAGAGAACCTGCAGCGCCACATAGGTCAGCATCAGGCTCGAAAGGATCTCGTTAACGCCGTATCGGTTCCGCAAAAATGCCGGCGCCGCGGCCCATGCCATGCCCCCGGCAATGCCGGCCGCGATGACGACAATGATCACGAAGAAGCCACCGGTCTGGCCAAACGCCATCGCAGCGCCTGCCCCCGCCAGAGCCCCGATAATATACTGGCCTTCAGCCCCGATATTCCAGACATTGGCGCGGTTACCGACCGACAGGCCAAGCGCAATGATGATCAGGGGCGCGGCCTTCACCAGCACGTCCTGAATCTTGTAGGTTGCAAGGATCGGGGTCAGGAAAATGTCCTGCACCGCGCGGAAACCGTCGATTCCCATTGCATCGAAAATGATGACGCCAAGCAGCATGGTCAGAAGAACCGATGCAATCGGCGTCAGAACCACCATCAAACGGCTGGGCGCAGCCCGCTTTTCCAGCTTAATGCGCATGCGCTGCCTCCACCTGGGCCTCGGCTTCCGCCGTGGCACCCGGGTCCCCGTGAACGCCGCCCATGAGCAATCCAACCTCCTGAATATCGACGCCCTCGACATTCATCTTGTCCGAAAGCTTGCCCACATTGATCACCGCCATCGTGTCGCAAAGCGACAGCAATTCATCGAGATCCTGCGAAATCACAACGATGGCTGAACCACTGGCCGCCAGATCGACCAGCGCCTGATGGATGGCCGCTGCCGCACCCGCATCGACACCCCAGGTCGGTTGCGAAACCACCAGCACATCCGGGGTCTGCATGATCTCCCGGCCCATGATGAATTTCTGCAGATTGCCGCCCGATAGTGATCCGGCAGTCGCCTGCGAACCTGTTGTTTTGACGGAAAAATTAGCCACGACTTCCTTGGCGTAGCTGTCCGCCGCCCGGTTTCGCACCAGCCCGCCGGTCACCAGGTTGCGCCGGTGCCGCGCCGTCAGGATCGTGTTCTCGGCCAGGGTAAAATCCGTGACGGCGGCATGTCCGTGGCGTTCCTCGGGAACCGAGCATATGCCCGCCATGCGCCGCCGGCTGGCACCGTCCCGGGCAACATCGCGCCCATCGATCAGGATGTGGCTCCCCGGCTCTGCCTCGATCTCGCCGCTCATCACCTCAAGCAGTTCGTTCTGACCATTCCCGGCAACACCGGCAATGCCGAAAATCTCGCCGCGGCGCACGTCGAATGTCACATTGTGCAATGGCGTCGAGAACTGATCGAGGCGCGGCAGATTGAGCGAACGGACGTCCAGCAAAACTTCGCCGAAATCGGCCCGTTGTTCCTTGCTGACCGATTTCAGGTTTCCGCCGATCATCATCTCGGCCATGCTCTTGGGGGTTTCGACCTTCGGGTCGCACGTCCCAACCACCTTGCCCTGTCTCAGGATCGTGGCCGTGTCGCACAAGGCTTTGATTTCATGTAGCTTGTGCGAAATATAGAGGATCGAGCATCCCTCCGACGCCAACTGCCTGAGCGTGCCGAACAATTGCTCGACTTCCTGTGGCGTCAGAACCGAAGTCGGTTCGTCCATGATCAGGAGCTTCGGGTTCAGCAGCAAGGCCCGGACGATCTCGATGCGCTGCCGTTCGCCAACAGAGAGCGTCGAGACGATACGGTGCGGGTCGAGAGCAAGACCGTATGTCTGCATCACTTCACGAACCTGCGCCTCGAGCTGGCGCGAGGGCTGCGCGCCGTCCATACCAAGAGCGATGTTTTCCAGAACCGTCAGCGCTTCGAACAGCGAAAAATGCTGGAACACCATGCCGATGCCCAACCGCCGCGCCGCCTTTGGATTGGGCACGGACATGGATTCGCCGTTCCAGAGCATCTGGCCGGAATCCTGAGGCTGGATGCCGTAAATCATTTTGACCAGCGTCGATTTGCCCGCGCCATTCTCCCCCAACAGCGCGTGAATCTCCCCGGGCTGAACCGAGAAACTGACATTGTCATTGGCAAGCACGCCAGGAAAGCTCTTGGTGATCCCGCGCAATTCGAGGCGGGCAGGCGCATTTCCCTGCTGCATTTCGGCCGGCATCAAACGACCCCCAACTTGTCGTCCACTGCACCAAAGCGGCCGGGCATTCCCATTCGCGTAACCTGACTGTGGACCAAAATTTCCGCCGCCGCCAGTGCCGCAATCACCTCGGGCCGCTTGTCATCAACAGCTTTGTTGCCGATGGGACACAAAAGCGCATCCAGAAGCCGGGGATCGTCGCCGTTTTCCGCCAGCCATGAGGCGAAAACAGCCCGCTTGGTCTTCGATCCGATCATGCCGGCATAATAGGCATCGCCGCGCGCGAGCACTTCACGCGCGATCAGGAAATCGAGGGCATGATCATGCGTCAGAACCACAAATCCCGAACCGGCCGGTGCGGTCCGCACCACCTGTTCCGGCAGCGCGGCGTGAATGAGATCGACCGGCACGTCCGTAAGCGCCAGCTCGCTTTGCCGCTCATCGACCAGATGTACCTGCAAGGGCAGCGGATGAAGCGCGCGCACCAATGCCCGCCCGACATGGCCCGCCCCGAATACAAAGACATGCGGATCGCCAGATCGCATTCGCTCCAGTTGATCACCGATCTGAGCCACCAGCTCATTCGTGATCCGTTCGAATTTGACGATGACCCGTCCACCGCAGCATTGCCCCGTCTCAGGTCCGAGCGCCACATCGCGAACGCTCGCCGCATCTCCGTCTCTGAGCATGCGGCGGGCCACGTCGATGGCCATATGCTCCATATGCCCGCCACCGATCGTGCCGATCGTCGCATTGTCGGACACGAGCATCAGCGCGCCTTCGTCGCGCGGACTTGATCCGCGCACCTGATCGAGACGAACACAAACAGCACTGGCATGCTGTCCAGCAAATCGGCGAACTTGTGCTACGAAAAGGCTCATGCGCCCGCCTCTCGGCGCAACCGCTCGGCGGTCATCAAAACCCGCTCCGGCGTCGCGGGCACATCGAGGCGCGGACAGACGCGATAACCGGCGACGCTCGCCACCGCCATGGAAAGGGCCTCGACCACGGAAACCGCCAGCATGAAGGGCGGTTCGCCCACTGCCTTGGACCGCTTGATCGAGCGCTCTGGATTAACCGACCACTCCGCCAATTGAACGTTGAATTGCCGTGGCACGTCCGAGGCAAGCGGAATCTTATAGGTCGAGGGGGCATGGGTGCGAAGTTGCCCCTTGTCGTCCCACACCAGTTCCTCGGTCGTCAGCCAGCCCATGCCCTGCACGAACGCGCCCTCGACCTGCCCAAGATCGATCGCCGGATTCAGCGATTTGCCCACGTCATGCAGGATGTCGACCCGGTCCACCTGATATTCGCCGGTCAGGAGGTCGACGCTGACTTCGCTGACCGATGCGCCATAGGCGAAATAGAAGAACGGCCGCCCCATGCCCTTCTCTCGATCCCAGTGAATGTTCGGCGTCTTGTAAAAGCCCGTCGCACTCAGCTGCACGCGCGCGAAATAGGCCTTGTCGCACAGATCTGCGAAGGAGAGCTCTTCATCGCCCGCAAGCACGAAACCATTGGCGAACCGCACATCCCGTTCCTTGACCTTGAAACGCTTGGCCGCGAACTTGACCAAACGGCTGCGGATTTTCCTGGCCGCGTTCTGCGCCGCCTTTCCATTCAGATCGGAACCGGATGACGCGGCGGTCGCCGAGGTGTTTGGCACCTTGTCGGTCTGCGTCGCGGTAATCGAAATCTGGTCGAGCCCGACCCCAAACACGTCGGCCACCACCTGGGCGACCTTCATGTTCAGCCCCTGCCCCATCTCGGTGCCGCCATGGTTGAGATGGATCGAGCCATCCCGATAGACGTGAATGAGTGCCCCGGCCTGGTTGTAAAACGTCGCCGTGAACGAAATCCCGAACTTGACCGGAGTCAGCGCGATGCCTTTGCGGATCACACCGCCCTTGGCATTGAAATCGACAATCGCCTGCCGCCGCTTGCGATAATCAGACGATGCTTCGAGTTCCTCGACAACCCGCTCGATAATGTTGTCCGTGACCTTCTGATGATAGGGCGTCACGTTGCGGTCTTCCGTCCCGTAGAAATTAGCCTTGCGCACATCGAGCGGGTCCATGCCGAGCGAGTAGGCGATTTCCTCCATGAAACGCTCGCCGCCAATCAGGCCCTGCGGACCGCCAAACCCCCGATAGGCCGTGTTCGAAACCGTATTCGTGCGCAACGGTTTCGATTTGAGAAGCACTGCCGGATAATAATAGGCATTGTCGGCGTGAAAGAGCGCCCGGTCGGTCACCGGACCGGTCAGATCAGCCGACATGCCCCCTCGCGCAGCGAAGGTCGCATCGACCGCCAGAACCCGCCCCTTATTGTCGAAGCCGAGCTTGTAGCGGGCCTTGAAATCGTGGCGCTTGCCCGTTCCGCTCATATCGTCGTCACGGTCCGGCCGGATCTTGACGGCCCTGCCCAGCCGGCGTGCCGCCAGCGCCGCCACACAGGCAAATAGTGAACCCTGGGTTTCCTTGCCGCCAAACCCGCCGCCCATGCGCCGGACCTTGACCGTCACCGCCGCAGAATTGACCCCGAGCACATGCGCCACCATGTGCTGGATTTCGCTCGGATGCTGGGTGGAGGAGTGAACGAGCATGTCTCCGTCTTCGCCCGGCTCTGCCATGGCGATATGGCCTTCGAGATAGAAATGCTCCTGCCCGCCGATCTCCATTTCGCCTTCGATGATATTGGGCGCGGACTTAAAGGCCTTTTCCACATTGCCGCGTTCAAGCGTCAGTGGTGCGGTGACCAGTTCGCCACCCGCCGCCTCGGCCTCGTCGATCGAAATCGCCGCCGGCAAATCGTCATATGTGACCCTGGCCAGCCGAGCCGCCCGCCTTGCCTGATCTCGCGTTTCGGCAATCACGGCAAACAGGGGCTGCCCCCAGAACATGACTTCGTCTGTCGCAAACAATGGTTCGTCATGGGCGCCGACCGGCGAAATGTCGGTGTGACCGGGCACGTCGGCCAGCGTGATGATATCGATAACGCCCGGCGCATTGCGAACCGGATCGAGATCAATGCCCGTCACCCGCGCATGCGCTCGCGTGCTCAATCCCAGATAGGCGTGCAGCAGGCCTGTTGGTTCAACGATGTCGTCAGTGTAGGTCGCCCGTCCCGACACATGCTTGTGCGCGGATTCATGCGGCAGCGGTTTGTGAACGACCCCGCTCATTCCGCTGCCTCTCGGGTCAGAGACACTTCTTCGCCAAGGCTTTCCCGGTAGAAGCGCTCAAGCAGATTCTGTGCCGCCATCAGCCGGTAATCGGCCGAGGCGCGCATATCGCTGATGGGCCGAAAATCCTCCGCAAAGGCGGCCTTGCCGGCAACGATCGTGTCCTCTGACCATGGCCTGCCGGTCAGTGCCGCTTCGACGGCATCGGCACGCTTGGGCGTCGCCGCCATGCCGCCAAACGCAATGCGCGCGAAGGTGACCAATCCGTCTTCGATCTTGATGTTGAAGGCGCCGCATACCGACGAAATATCCTCGTCGCGCCGCTTCGAAATCTTGTAGACGGCATATCGAGAGTCCGGGTCAGGCAGCGGCACGGTGATCATCTCGACAAATTCGCCGAGCTTGCGATCCTGCTTGCCATATTCGAGAAAATAGCTTTCGAGCGGCAGGAAGCGGCGCTCCCCACCCTTGCGCAACGTGATCGCCGCACCCAGCGCGATCAATGCGGGCGGCGTGTCGCCGATCGGCGAACCATTGGCGATGTTGCCGCCGATCGTGCCCATATTGCGGACCTGCTGTCCGCCGATCCGCCGCCAGAAGGCCGACAATTGCGGAATGCGCTCATCGACAAAAGGCAGGAATTCCGAATAGGTCACCCCGGCACCTAGTGTCACCGCCCCTTCGCTTTCGACCCATTTATGCAGGTCCTCGATCGCCCCGATGAAGATGACCGGCTCGATGTCGCGCATGAACTTGGTCACCCAAAGCCCCACATCGGTCGAGCCTGCAACCAGTGTCGCGCCCTGCACTTCTTCGTAGAGCTCTGCGAAATCATCGAGATCGGCCGGAATGAACAACTGCCCCTTTTCCGAGACCACCTCGACCCTGAGCCCATCCCTGAGCGCCCGCAGTTTCTCGCGCATGTCGACCCGATGCGCGACCAGCACGTCCGCCGCCTGTCCGCCGCGCTCGGCCGCCAGCATTGCGGCCTTGACGATCGGCGCGTAGCCGGTGCAGCGGCAGAGATTGCCCTGAAGTGCTTCCTCGACATCGCCAACGCTGGGTGCGGGGTTTTGCATCCACAGCGCGTAAAGCGACATCACGATGCCCGGCGTGCAGAACCCGCATTGTGAGCCATGCATCTCGACCATGGCCTGCTGCACCGGATTGAGCTTGCCGTCAGACCCGCTCAGGTGTTCCACTGAAACGACGTGGCACCCGTCGAGCGTCCCGAGAAATCTGATGCACGAATTGACCGTTTCATAGATCAGGTTGTCACCGCTCAGCCGCCCCACCAGAACCGTGCACGCCCCGCAATCACCTTCGGCGCACCCTTCCTTGGTGCCAGTCAGCCGCTTTTCGATGCGCAAATAGTCCAGCAAGGTCAGATCGGGGGAAAAGTTGCGGGCTTCGACGAGTTCGTCGTTGAGATAGAAGCGAATTTCGTTGCGCCTTCTCGCCTCGCTCATCGTCAGCTGCCCCGATAGGTCGAATAGCCGAACGGCGAGAGCAGCAGCGGCACATGATAGTGCGCGTGAGAATCGGAAATCCCGAACCGGATCGGGATCAGGTCGAGAAAAGGCGGGTCGGGCAGCTTGGCTCCCGATAGCATCAGATAGCCGCCGGCATGAAACACTAGCTCATAGAGGCCGGCCCGCATCTCTTCGTCATGCAGAAGTGGCGAATCGCAGCGCCCGTCCGCATTGGTGACGGCGCCTTTGAGCAAAACCCTGTCGTCATTTTCAAACCGGAAAAGATCGATGCGCAGGCCCTGTGCCGGCTGGCCGAGGGCGGTATCGAGCACATGCGTGGTCAGGCGACCCATACTCTTTAAGAAGCTCCCTGTTTGCCTCTTTGAATTGCGCTTTTTGATGTTGCACTATTTTTGACCATCTGGTCCACTTTTTTCTGCTAAGGATGTTGGGACCCTCCGGAGACCGAGATGCAACCGCAGCGCTACGTCAGAAATATGCGGGGCTACGGCCCCAATCCGCCCGACGCGAAATGGCCGAACGGTGCCAAGGTCGCGGTGCAGTTCGTCGTCAATTATGAAGAAGGCGGCGAGAATTGCGTCCTGCATGGAGACGCGGCGTCCGAGGCTTTTCTGTCCGAAATCGTTGGCGCCGCCCAATGGCCCGGTCAACGCCACTGGAACATGGAGTCGATCTACGAATATGGCGCCCGCGCCGGGTTCTGGCGCCTCCATCGTCTCTTTACCTCGCGCAATGTGCCGGTCACTGTCTACGGCGTCGCCACCGCCCTTGCCCGTTCGCCCGAACAGGTCAAGGCAATGAAGGAGGCGGACTGGGAGATCGCCTCACACGGCCTGAAATGGGTGGAGCACAAGGACTATTCGCGCGAGGAAGAATGGCCGACAATTGTCGAGGCCGTCCGTCTGCATGAAGAGGTTGTCGGCGAGCGCCCGCGCGGCTGGTATACGGGCCGCTGCTCGGTCCACACCGTCGATCTGGCCTCCGAGGAAGGTGGCTTTTCCTATATCTCGGACACCTACGATGACGACCTGCCCTATTGGCGGGTCCATGAAGGTCACCCGCAACTCATCATCCCCTATACGCTCGACGCCAACGACATGCGGTTCGCAACGCCTCAGGGCTTCAACTCGGGCGACCAATATTTCACCTATCTCAAGGACGCCTTCGACACGCTCTACGCCGAAGGTCAGGCGGGTTCTGCCAAGATGATGTCGATCGGCCTTCATTGCCGGCTGATCGGCCGGCCCGGCCGTGCCGCCGCACTGGCGCGTTTCGTCGATTATGTAAAATCCTTCGACGACGTCTGGATCGCACGCCGCATCGACATCGCCGAACATTGGATCGAAAACCACCCCTATGAGGCGCCCAGACTTCAGCCGAGCGCCATAGACCGCGATACCTTCGTTGAAACCTTCGGCGGCATTTTCGAGCATTCCCCCTGGATTGCCGAACGCGCCTTCGAATTCGAACTCGGTCCAGCCCATGATTGCGCGGCCGGGGTCCACAACGCGCTGTGCCGCGCCTTCCGCAGCGCCTCGCGCGAGGAACGCCTTGGCGTCCTGACGGCCCACCCCGATCTCGCTGGAAAACTCGCTGCCGCCAAGCGCCTGACCGATGCCTCGACCGCTGAACAGGCCAGCGCGGGGCTCGACGCTCTGACCGATGCCGAGCGCATCGAGTTCACCGAACTCAACAACGCCTACACTGAAGAATTCGGCTTCCCCTTCATCATCGCCGTGCGTGACAACACCAAGCAGTCCATTCTTGCAGCATTCAGGACACGGCTGGAGAACGGCCGCGACAAGGAATTCGCCACGGCCTGCAAACAGGTCGAGCGGATTGCGGAATTGCGGCTCGAAGCGCTTTTCGCGGGCTAAACCGAAAAATCCAGAACAAGCGGTCGGTGATCGGAGACTTCGGGTGCAGTCACCACATCGAAACCGGCAACCGAAATCCCCTCCGACACCAAAAGATAATCCGCATGGCGTTGCTCCTTTGGATAAAGCGACGTCCGCGTGTCAGTGAACCCGCGCCCTGTGATCAGATCGCTGAGCCCGGCCTCAGCCCAGATCGCAAAGGACCTGCTATCCGGCAAGAGGTTGAGATCGCCGCCAAAGACCACCGGATCACCGTCCTCCCGGACCTGATCGATCATTTCGACCACCCGGTGCGCCTGCGCATCGCGCGCAGGACTGTCGTGCTTGCCGTCAAGGTCGCGCAATCCATGCAGATGGGCCACAACGAACCCCCTCCGGCTGGCGGGATCGAACAGGCGAAGCGCATGCATGTTGCGCGGAACCGGCGGCTCGCCCCAACCCCCGGACCGATAGGTCCCGTGAACGAATGCCTGGGCCTGCCCCAGCACCGCAAACTCATCGCGAACGAAAGTCGCAAGCCCGAAGCGCGAGCGATAGGCGCGCCCGTCCGCATCGAACAGGTCGCCCTCCATCGCAGGACAAAAGACGGCCTGATGCCCAGGCAGCAAGGTCCGAACGGCGGCAAACAGGTCCGCATGCTGGGCGAGATCCCAGCCATGCCCCTTGAAATAAAGGCGCTCGGGCGATGGTTCGGCCGCCGAGGTGACCTCCTGCAGGCAAACGATATCGGCATCGGCCTGCTGCAGATAGGCCATGAGCGGCTCGAAAACGTTGCCGCCCCAGGCATTCAGGGACAAAAGGCGCATGATGATTTCCCAAACGGTCCGGCCTCTTCCTGCCAGAAATACCGGTTCGGGAAAACCGGGACGGACCTACTTGTAAAACCCGTCTCTGAGATTGAAGCCATGCTCGAGATAAACCTTGAGCGCACACAACATGCCGGTCCAGCCCTCGCAATTGCCGTAGGAGGCCTTGTGCCCGGCAGCGCTGTCGTGCCAGCCGGTCTCGTGGATCGTCACCAGCGTGCGCCCGTCATCGAGCGCCGAGAAGCCCATCGTCACTTCCGTATCATAGGCCGGTCCGTTCTCGCCGCCGCTGTCGGCTGCCTGCCAGTTGAGCACGATCTTTTCGTCCGGCACCAACTCGGTCACCTTGACCGGCACCGCGCCCGGAAAATCGTGAAAATTCCAGATGACGCTGGTTCCCGCCACCATGCGGCCAACGGCGCCGCCGGTTGTGAAATAGCCCGATAGTTTTTGGGGATCGACCACCGCTTCGAACACCTCGTGAACCGGTTTGCTGATCCGCCCCGAAACGGTGAACTCTGCTTTCGGCTTCTTTTCCATCGCCTGCACTGCGCGCATGACATCCTCCAAAGGTTGACTGTGCTCATATATGTTATATTTATATAACATGTCAAATGATGATTCGGACGATCTGGTTTTCAAGGCGCTGGCGAACCGCACACGCCGGCAAATTCTCGACCAGCTAAGGAATGCGCCGCAGACCACAGGCACCCTGTGCGACATGCTGCCTGAGCTCGACCGCTGCACGATCATGCAGCACCTGCGGGTTCTGGAAGAAGCAGGACTGATCGTGGTCGAACGCCGCGGCCGTGAGCGCTGGAACCATCTCGACGCCCTGCCCATCCATGGCCTGCACGAGCGCTGGATCGGCCCGTTCGCCGCCTATGCGGTCAACATGCTCGCCTCCCTCAAGCGAGAGGTCGAACAGGAACGGGGTTGATCGGTCGGACATAAGGCCGATAAATGGACCGACCCTTCCCGAGGCTTGTCCATGACCACCCGCACCTATGCCAATCCGCCCGGCGGGCTGCCGCCGCAAACCGAACTCCTGTCCGGACGCGCCGTCTTCACCGAATCCTATGCCTTCATCCCGCATGGCGTGATGACCGATATCGTCACCAGCGCTCTGCCGCACTGGAAGGGTGAACGCGCCTGGATCCTTGCGCGGCCACTCAGCGGTTTCTCGGAGACCTTCTCACAGATGATCGTCGAACTCTCGCCCGGCGGGTTCAGCGACAAGCCTGAAACCGACCCCGGCGCGGAAGCAGTCATCTTCGTGACCAAGGGCAGATTGTCGATCAATCTCAAGGGACGCACGCACACGCTCGCACCGGGCGGCTACGCTTATGTGCCACCCGGAGCGGAATGGTCGGTTCGCAACGAAACCGATGAAATCGTCACCTTCCACTGGATCCGCAAGCTCTACGAGCGAGTCGATGGCATTGCCATTCCCGAGGCATTCGTCGACAGCGACAAGGACCACGCCCCGGTCGCCATGACCGACACGGACGGCAAGTGGGCCACGACCCGCTTTGTCGACCCGGTCGACATGCGCCACGACATGCATGTCAACATCGTCACCCTGCAACCAGGCGCTCACATCAGTTTCATGGAAACTCACGTCATGGAGCACGGCCTTTATGTTCTGGAGGGCCGCGGCGTATATCGCCTCAACAATGACTGGGTCGAGGTTGAGGCCGGAGATTTCATGTGGTTGCGCGCATTTTGTCCGCAGGCCTGCTATGCTGGTGGACCGGAGCCCTTCCGCTACCTGCTTTACAAGGACGTCAACCGCCATCCCAAATTGCGGCCCTGACCCATGCCGAGAATTACCGCACAGCCGCTGACCCGAAAAGCCTTCGAACCTTACGGCGACGTGATCGAAATCCGCGAGGATGATCGGCACTTTCCTATCAATGACGGCACGACCGAGCGCTTCGATGATCTTGCGACCGCCATTGCCCTCGGAGAAGAAGCCCGGGTTGCCATCTCGATGGCGCGGGCGCAGCCGTTCCAGCTTCCGCATTTCGTGCACATGGTCGAACGTCACCCCGAAGGCTCACAGGCCTTCATCCCCGTCGTTCCAGCCCGTTTTCTGGTCATTGTTTCGCCGGATCAGCGCGGCAAGCCCGGCAATCCCGAGGCTTTTCTGGCCGGCCCCGGACAGGGTATCAATTTCTTCGCCGGCACTTGGCATGGGGTGCTGACCACCCTCGACCGGCAGACAGACTTTATCATCGTCGACCGCAAGGGTGTCGGCGAGAACCTCAAGACCTTCACCTTTGATGAACCCTGGGAGGTCGATATTGACTGACATCCAACTCGCGGGCCGGTTTCTTGACGTCATCGAAAATGACATCCTCCCGTTGACCCGGCGGGGCGTCGCCAAGGGCAACAAGGTATTCGGCGCTGCAATCCTCCTGAAATCCGACCTGTCGCTCGTCATCGCCGAGACCAACAACGAGATTGAAAATCCACTCTGGCACGGCGAAATGCACACGCTCAAACGGCTCTACGAGCGGCCGCGCGCCCATGTTCCAGACGCCAAAGACTGCATTTTCCTGTCGACTCACGAGCCTTGCTCGTTGTGCCTCAGCGCCATCACCTGGGCCGGATTCGACAATTTCTACTATTTCTTTTCCTACGAAGACACGCGCGACGCCTTTTCCATCCCGCACGACCTCAAGATCCTCGACGAGGTCTTTCGCCTCGAAGACGGAGACTATCGGCACAAGAATGCATTCTGGGAGGCTCGGGCCGTCAGGGACTTGATCGAATCCGCAAGCGATCCTGAAAAGGCCGGTATGCGCAAGCGGGCGGATCGGATTGCTGCAGAATATGACGCGCTTTCCGCCGCTTACCAGTCGGGCAAGGGCGAACACATTCCGCTGGCCTAGGTTTCTACCCGACTGGCCGGACGACACCTTTTGTCAGAATGATATTGCCATAGAGACGAAGCTCACCAGTTTGCACAATCGCAAAGCAGTTCCGAGAACGCTCGTAGAAGGCGAACCGCTCGATCGTGCCAACTCCGGTCTGATCGCCAACGATCCGGCGAAATTCCGCCACCACCTCCGGCATCTCGGCGGCCCCACCCACCACTTCCATCGTGTAGGCCGCCTCGGACACGAAATCATCCAGTGGCAATACGCTGAGGACGGCCGACAACGCGTCAGTCGCCGGAATAGCGGGCAGCCGCACCAATCTTTTGGCATTGACTGCCGCCGGAAAATTGGCATCGACAATCGCAAGTTCGTCACCGTGCCCCATCGAGGCGAGAACGTGAAGCAGGTCCGGCGACAATAGCGGATTGATGTTCTTGAGCATGCACTTGCCCTCTCAATCCGGACTGTTTCATGCCCAATGACGGGCGGCAATAGTTCGCATGAACATCCAACAAAAACCCGTGCCTTGACCGGCTTACTAGGCTAGTTTCGTTTTGTTCCTCGAGTTCAGACAAATTTCATTTGGGCGCGCACTGAACTGGAACTACGAGGGGGAAAGGCCGAGTGGTGGAACAGGGCACCAACTCAACCATGCCGAATCGGGCTGAGATCGAATCGACTCTCGCTCACGTGTTGCAGAGCCCGCGCTTTGCTGCCTCTCCACAAGCACGTCTGTTCCTGGAATATGTGGTTGTCCAGGAACTCAAAGGCCAGGGCAGCCAGACAGAGGCCTATTCAATTGCCATCGACGCGCTCGGGCGTCCTGAGGACTTTGATCCATCATCCGATCCGGCGATCAGGGTGTTGGCCAAACGCGTTCGCAACGCCCTCGAGGAATATTATGCGGCCAATCCAAACGCCGAACTGGTGATTGAGCTTCCGGTCGGCAGCTATCGCCCGCGCTTCCGCGAAGTCCAGTCCCGGCCGCCAGATCGCGAGACGGGCGAAACTCCGGATCAGGCCGTTCCGATCACCATCGGCGAAGACCTCGATGGTCAGGCAAGCACCTCCCCGAGAAGCGATCGGGTAATGTTTGTCGTGGCCACAATCCTGATTCTGCTTCTGCTCGGCATGGCCGCCTGGTGGCCGAAGAGCGAAACGTCATCGACGTTCACGCCGACCCCGGAAACCCCGGTGGAAGCGCAGACCACCGCGTCAGCGCCAATTGTCGAGATTCTGCCCTTTTCCTCCTTCGATCCCGAGGGCGATGTTCTGGCAGAGGGACTGCGTCAGCAATTGATGTTCGACCTTTCGAGATTCCCGCATCTGCGAATACGCGACCTCGACAAAGCGGTCTCATCGCAAAGCACCGCATACACGTTGGACGGATCGCTTGTCAGGGCGGGAAACAGCCTTCGGCTCTACCTGACCGCGTCCGAACCCAACCTTCGCACCATCATCTGGAGCAAATCTTTCGACGCACCCGGAAATGACGCGGATTACCAGCAATTGCTGTTTGATGCGGTGAGCGGCATCGCATCCGAGCTTGGCGACATCAACGGCGTATTTGCGACCGAAATCATCAACGAGCTTGCCCACCGCGTCGAAACCCATGCCAACGCACAAACCTCTGATTATCAGTGCGTCATGCTTTTCTATGCGTTCGATCAGCGAAAGGACCAGGCTCTTCAGGACAAGGCCCGCGATTGCCTCTCCAAACTCGTCGACAGCGATTCCAGGGACAGCACCGTATGGTCGTCCTGGGCTTTTCTGCGGTTTCTCGATTGGACGGCCCGCAGCGACTCGATCAGTTCACCGATGCTTGCCGATGCCGAGCATGCGGCACAGCACGCGATCGACCTCGATCCGGACAATGCCAAGGCACATGAATACCTGGCGTCGATCATCCTGGCCGAAGGCAGGATCGATGAAGCGCTCGCCAGCTACGCCCGTGCTTTCGAGCTCAATCCCTCAAATCTGGATGTTCTCGTGACGATCGGCTGGTCCAAGATTTTGCAGAATGATTGGGACAGCGGAATTGCAGAGATCGAGTCCGCCGTTGCGCAGGCACTCAATCCACCTGGATGGTATTTCATTCCGCTTTCAGCGAATGCGTTCAGGACGGGCAAGAATGTCGAAGCGCTCGACTATGCCCGAACCATTGTGGCCTCGGGTGACGATCGGGGAATTGTCCTCGCGCTGGCGGCCGCGCTGCGCCTGAATGATCAACAGGCAATCGCCGAGTACAAGCAGCAATTCGCCAAAATGCCCAATGCCGATCCCCACGATCCGATGCGTGCAGTCAGGAACATTCTGAATGTGCCTGACGTCATGTCCGATTACGATCGGACTCTCGAGGCCGCAGATCTTGGGTCGCCTATTTAGGCCGGCACCGCCGGTCAGGCCCGGAAACTGTGGTTGACCAATAGGTCCAAAACGTTTTGGGAAAAAAGCGGGGAGAAGCGCAGGGATCCCTTCAACCAATGGCATTGGGGTTTCGCTTCTCCCCTAAGGAGTGTGACCGAGGACGCGGTGGCCAAACTCCTTTTCAGGGAACGCGTGTGAGCGACCGCTCACTGCGTGTCTGGAGATGGGCGGGTTATGCATGGCAATTGCAGCTTTGAAAACCCGTTTCGGGGTTACATGAGGCCATGTAACCGTTACGTGCCAAAAAAGCTATTTATCATAATAAATTAGCGAGCAACTATTTTTCGCTCAGACAATTGCTCGGACTCGATGTGTCGCCACGTTCGCACGAACACCAGAGAAAAAACGAAGAATCACGGCAGGAATCGTGCAGGCCTGACTCGTTTAGCGGGCCGCCCAGTTCAATCCGCGGCGCATCATTGTGGCGAATTGTGGTACCGCGAATTCACTGGCGCGATGCCCGAGCGAGCAATAAAAAACCCGGCCCTGCCCGTGATGCCGCTTCCAGGTCACGGGCATCACTGCACCTTTTAGCCAAGGCGCATGTTCGCCGGTAAATGTCGTGGTCGCCAACACCTCGTTGGACGGGTCTACATGCATGAAATATTGCTCGGACTCGTGCTCGAAGGACGTGATGCCTTCCATGATCGGATCATCGGTCTGGACCGGATCGACCCGGTAGTGGATGACGTTGCCGGGATGAGCGACCCATTGTCCGCCCGTCATGAACTGATATTCGACATTCTGCCGGAACGCGTCACACATCCCACCATGATGACCTGCCAGACCAACCCCACCCTCAACGGCAGCAACCAGGTTCTTGGCTTCGGCATCCTCGATCGACGACATGGTGTAGATCGGAACGATTAGCGAATAGTCGCGGATTTCCGGATCAGCAAAGGCTTTGGTTTCGGTTTCGACACGCACGTCAAACCCGTCTTGCTTCAGCCAGCCTTCGTAGATTTCGGCGCATTCCTTCGGGTCGTGGCCATCCCAGCCACCCCACACGATCATAGCTTGACGCATATCTGTCTCCTCGCTCTGCGAGGAGAATTAGCCGAGCGCAGCAGTGCTGGCAATGAGCCGTTTCAAAAAAATATTATCGATAATACAAACCATGCACGCCTGTGGCTGGCGTGTCACATTCCCGGAGACAGGCGGGCGACGAAATGCAATCGCCGTTCGAAGAACCAGCTGAGGGGCGGCGCATAAAGGCCCAGATGTTCGTTCCAGCTTTCGATCGTCAGACCGGAAGCCGCGAAAGCGGCATTCCACTCTGCTTGCCTGAGATAATTGTAGGGCAACACCACGTCATGTCCACGATTGCCAACCCAGTCCATCGCTCTGAGTGTCGGTCCTGCCAGCAGGCCCTCGCGCAAATGGTCCTTGATCACAATCGCTTTTCGAACAACCCGCGCCACTTCGCGGAGGACCTCAGTCGGGTTCTCGGTATGATGCAGCACATCGACGATGGTGGCATATTCGAATGCCTTGTCCTCGAACGGCAGATGCGACCCGTCATATTCAACCACGGGAATATGCGTCTGCCGGCGCACCATGACATCGACACCGGTGACCTTGAGGCCTGGGCGCAACTCCATGAGATTCAGGGCAACCTGGCCGTCCCCGCACCCCACGTCGAGAACGCTGCCATTTTCGGGCGGCAAAGCCTCCGCCAACAGGCGTGGCAGCACGTGAATACGGCGATTGAAAATGAACTTTTCATGCACCGCATTGAGAGCGGCCATTGCCGGTGTCAGGGGGCCGGGACTGCTCATACTGCTGCCAGTGCTTTCTCGGCAAAGGCCCAGCCGCGCAAGGCGACAAAACTGAACCCGGAACTTGCCACAATCACGATCGCACTGCCGATACCGGGCTGCAGGTTCACGACGTGATAGACGATGTAGGACATGCCGCTCGCCACCAGCAAAGCCCCGGCCTGCACGGCCAGATAGCGTGGCAGGGCGTAGGAATGCGGCGCCTCGGAACGAAACGAAATCAGGCGATGCGCCAGATAAACCACCGGCACGAACGCGCCATAAAGCAGACCGCCGATCAACCAGTCAGCAATTGGCAGGTTCAGACCCAACACGAATTTGGATGCAAAGACGTAAGCCAGCGCAGCGCCACCGCCGACAAACAGATAGGCGAACAGTTCTCGCGCAGCGGCGCGCCGTGCGGAACTCTGCTGGATGTCGGCCATGAACTCTACTCGATACGCAATGGACCCAGCCTAGGCCGGGCCCGTGAAAATCAAGTTAAGTTCAAAGGCGAAGTTAAACCGATAGCCGCTGTTGCGTTTCGCTGGATCTCTCGGCCAGATCGAGCAAGAGCTGGATATTTGCGGCACGGCGGAACATCGGATCGAGCGACTCCCCGGCTTTGACGGCCTTGGCGAACTTCTCGTAATTCGTCGGCACCTTGCCCGGCGCGATGTCCTTCCAGACGGCTCTGTTCGCATCTCGGCCCAAACAGCCGCGCAATTCTGAACCTTCGGGATTGTGGACCACTTCCAGCCCACCCTTGTCGCCGTAAATTCTCAAGCGCAATTCGTTGATATGTCCGGTCGCCCAACGCGAGGCATGAACAACGCCCAGCGCCCCGTTATCGAAGCCGACCGACATGACGAAACTATCATTGGCATCAAGAACATACTCGCCGATCCGGTCGCCGGGCGCCTTGTGAAACGTCTGCAGCCGCGCATCGAGACTCGCAACTTCAAGCCCCGAACCAAAACTCATGAAATCGAGAATATGAATGCCGATATCGCCAAGGACGCCCTTGGAGCCGTGCGCCGTCGACAGGCGCCAGAGCCAGGTGCTGCCCTCGTTCCACTTGCCCCACATGTCGCTGACCAGCCAGCTTTGCAGATAGGAAGCCTCGACATGCTTAACCGATCCGACCTTGCCCTGATCGACCAATTGCCGTGCCTTGTGTAGATGCGGCACGTTGCGATAGGTCAGGTTGACCATCCCCACGAGCCCCGCCGCCTCGATGGCGTCGGCCATCTCCTTGGCTTTTTCGTAATCGGTCGCAAGCGGCTTTTCGCAAAAGACGTGCTTGCCCGCCTCGATCAGCTTCATGGTCGTCGGATGGTGCGCCGGATCGGGGGTCACATTGGCGACCGCGTCGAATTCACCCCACTCCAATGCCTCTTCGAGCGAGGAGAACCGGTTTGCAATGCCAAAATTGGCGCAAAACGTATCAAGGTTCTTGGCCACCGTGTCGACGCCGGCCACCACCTTGACGCCTCGGATTTGCGAAAAGGCACCCGCATGCGCGCGCGCCATACCGCCCGTGCCCAGAATGAGAAGTCTCATGATGAAGTCTCCTGAATTGGGGAAAGCGCAGAAACCTAGCGCAGGCCTTCTTCACCGTCGGCGTGCAACCGAGCACCCCTGATCTTGATCGGCTCGAGCGCCTTGTCGACCGGCACATTCGGCGCCTCGGTGGGATCGCGCAAATCGGCCTGCGGATTATAGGCCCAGCGCACGGCATTGCGCAGCACTCTGGCAACGTCGTCGTTGAAGTAGATCGGATAGGCCTCGTGGCCGGGCCGGAAATAGAAGATGTTCCCCGCACCGCGCCGATAGGTCAGACCCGACCGGAACACTTCGCCACCCTGAAACCAGGAAATGAAAACCGTCTCGAGCGGCTCAGGCACACCGAACGGCTCGCCGTACATTTCGGCGTTTTCCAGCTCGAAATGCTCACCAAGACCCTCGGCGATCGGATGCTTCGGGTTCACGACCCAAACCCGCTCGCGTTCACCGGCTTCGCGCCATTTCAACGCGCAGGAAGTTCCCATCAGACGTTTGAAAGGCTTGGAGAAGTGTCCCGAGTGCAGAACGATCAGACCCATGCCCTGCCACACCCGGTTGACCACGCGTTCAACCACCTCGCCGGCGACATCGCCATGGCGCGCATGTCCCCACCACAACAGCACATCGGTCTCGTCCAGAACCTTTTGGGTCAATCCGTGTTCCGGCTCCTGCAGGGTCGCGGTCGATGCCGTAATTTCCGGATCGGCACCAAGCAATTTGGCAATCTGCCGATGCATGCCCTCGGGATAAATCTTTGCGACGACCGGATTCTCCCGCTCATGCACATATTCATTCCAGATCAGTGCGCGAATAGACATGACAACTCCCGTTCAAACGTACCTGCCCGCCAGCAGCCTCGATTGAAGCGGCCGAACGGCAACTGGCTGATGATGGAATTCCCTTCCCTCGCCGCAAGCTTTAGCCGATTGCCCGCAAATGAAAAGGGGGCAAATCAAGAAATTCAAAACGTTTTGGAAGCCCGGAATTGCCTCAATCGGCTAAGTGCACCCGAACCTTTGTCTCCAGGCGGGAAACAGGTCACCCTCCGCTGGACTGGCTTCGTAAACCGCGCGCGCAACAGCACGGCTGAGACAGAGCGAGGCCATGTGCCCGAGCGTGACGCGCCTTCGATCGGATTTGTCGAGATCGATTTCGCCTGTCGACAGCGCGAAGATCAGGTCACCATCCTCCGGCGAATGCGCCGGCATGATGGCTCGGCCGAAGCCGTCATGCGCAGCGGTTGCCATCCGCGTTGTCCCTGCCTTGGTCAGCGCAACATTGGTCGCAACGATGGCAATGGTCGTATTGGCCAGTTCCGGCGCGTCGGCCCTGCCCATCATTTCAAAGAAATAGTCGGGCTTGAGACGGGAGAGCCGGGCCAAATCAAAACCGCTTCTGGGCGCGCCGAGCCCACCAAACTCACCATCCATCTCCAGTGCGCCGGCAAGGAAGTGACCTTCGTCATCCGCCACGACATGGCCACCGGGATTGACCGCGACCAGAGCCCCGACAACGATCCCGTCGCCCAGTTCAAGCGAGGCCGAACCAAGCCCGCCCTTGAAGCCGGCCGTGGTTGCGCCCGTTCCCGCGCCGACGCTTCCAAGTTCGAAATCCGTCCCCGCCGCCTCCAAGGCTTGCCGGCCCAGTTCACGATAGGGGTTTTGTCCCCAATCCTTGTCACCGCCATTGACCAGATCAAACAGAATTGCCGCCGGCACGATCGGCACAATGGCCGAACCCGCATGAAAGCCGCGGCCGCGCGCGACCAATGCATCCGCGACGCCGGAGGCGGCATCGAGGCCAAAGGCCGATCCGCCGGACAGGACCAGAGCATCGATACGCTCGACGCTTTTGTCAGGAGCCAGAAGATCGGTTTCGCGGGTACCCGGCGCGCCGCCCATGACGCTCACACCGGCGACGAACGGCTTTTCAGCGAACAGAACCGTCGTGCCGCTCTTGATCTCTTTGTCACTGGCATTGCCGACCAGCAGGCCGGGCACATCGGTGATGAGGTTCTTTTGGCCCGGCTTCATATTCTCAAGCCACCGCCTGATAGCGCCGCGTCCGGGCCTCGGCAGCATTGTCCAGCAGGCCGAGCTTCTCGTAAGTCTCGGCGAGCATGCGATTGAGGGGCGCGCCATTCGGATCGTATTTCAGCCGCGATTCCAGCATTTCCCTTGCCGTCTCGACATGCCCGGCCTTGATGTGCGCGTCGAGCAGGATCTGCGCGAAGAGATCCCGCTGCGCGTGGCTGCCGCCGATTTCCATCATGCGTGGCATCGCCTTACTCAAATGCGCCGCCGCGGTCTCATACCGGCCTTCGACATAATCGATGATACCGTTCGCCGCCGGAACCGCAACTTCGCGCCAGGCCTTGCTTTCGAATGGCGGTGCGTTCGCCGCCCGCCGTTCGATCGCCTCCAGCAGTTCTCTCGCTTCGCCAAGGCCTGCCTTCGAGAGTCCGTAAAGGTATTGCAGACTGAGAAATGGCAACACCGTGTCATGGTCGCGCGATTTCAGATAGGCACCCAGTTCCGCCCAGCGCGACCCGACATCGCCTCCCGCAATTTCGATCCGGGCCAGCAACGACACGGCCCCGACCTGGTCCTGCGAATAGGTCCGATCCTGCGACCAGCATTCGCGGTCGTAGATCTCCAGTACCTTGTCGAAATCGCCCATCGAAATGTGGAATAATGCCAGATGCCACCAATTGTGCGTGTGCATGAACGAATTGAGCTCGGTCCAGCTCGTTGATGCATCGGTGAGAAAAGCAACACCCTCGGGCACGCGCCCTTGGGTCAGCATGACATGCGCCAAAGCATGATGTGCCCAGGGCTCTTTGTACTTGAGATCGATCGCCCGCCGCGCCGACGCTTCCGCCTCATCAAGGTGGTGACATTGCTCATGCGCGAAGGCCAGCATGCCGTGCATGTAGGCATTGCCCTGATTGGCCGGCAAACCCGCATTGGCAATGCGCAGCATTTCGTCGGCATTTCCCATGTTGAAGTTGAAAATCTGATGCAGTTTGAGCGCCACCAGATCGGTCGGATAGTCGGCAATCACTTCATCGCCGATCCGCAGGGCCCTGGGCACATCGTTGTGCATCCACGCGCGAAGCATCTCGAGCATCATCTTCTCGCGCCGGTTCGCCCGGCCGGAAACCCCATCTGCACGCTGAACCCACAAAAGCGCGTTCTTGGGCGCATCCGGCGCTTCCGAGAACATGGCGATCAGCCCGGCATAGACCTGTGCCAGAAAACACTCGCTATCGTCCGACGCCGCGCGCAGCACCCGTCCCGCTTTCGTTTCGTAGGCGAGAAATCCGTCAACAAAATCCTCGATGCCGCTCAATCCGGTTTTTGAGGAGAGCGACACTTCATTTCCCAGTGGGTCATATGCCATGCTAATGCGTCCTGAAATATCGCCGGACACATTGGCAAAAGCCCCTGCCCCTGTCCAGTTCCGCGCCCCGCAAACGGAGCAATTGCATGCCCGAATTCACCCGCAATGGTGCACAAATCCACTATGAACGTTCAGGATCGGGAATCCCTTTGTTGCTGCTGGCCGGATTGGCCAGTGACGGCGCCAGCTGGGCGCCCATTCTGGCTCAACTCGAATCCGGGTTCGACGTGATCCGCATCGACAATCGCGGCTGCGGCCAGACCAGGGACGGCGAGGGTCCGATCAACCCCGAGGACTGGATCGACGATGCCATCGCCTTGATGAATCAGCTCGATATCGAACATTTCTGCGTGCTCGGTCATTCACTCGGCGGCATGTTGGCCATGCACGTCGCGGCCAGGATACCGGACCGCGTCGCTGCGCTTGTCACCATGGCAGCCGGCAACCGGACCCCGAAAAAAGCCGACGTTCTGATCAGGGACCTCGAAGCCTTGAACAAGGCCGGAATCGACGAAGCATTGTGGCTTCGGATTTTCTTCCAGTTCCTGTTCGCGCCCGCCTTTTTCGAAAGCGAAGACAATGTCCGCGCTGCGACCGACGCAGCGCTGGCCTATCCATTCAAACAGTCGAAACTGGATTTCTCGCGTCAGCTCGCCGCCGTATCGGCCATGCCAGAAATCGACCTGTCGGAGCTCGACATTCCCGTGCTTTCGATTTCCGGCGATCGCGACCTGCTGATCCCGCAGGATCATATCGAGGAAACGCTTTCCGCCCTGCCCCACCTGGCGACACTGACTATTTCCGACGCGGCCCATTCCATCCATTGGGATCAGCCGGACGCCGTCGTGAACGCGATCAATCTGTTTCTGAGCGAAGACGAAAACGCCTAAATGCAGCGCCCGCCATCGACTTCCATGGCCACGCCCGTGATCATCGAAGCTTCGTCGGAGCACAGGTAGCAGGCAGCATTGCCGAGGTCCTCCGGCGTCGAAAAGCGCCCGATCGGAATTGTCGACAGAAACTTGGCGCGGATTTCCGGCGTGTCCTCGCCCATGAAACTCTTGAGAAGCGGCGTTTCGCCGGCGACGGGATTGAGCGCCACCACACGAATGCCGAACGGCGCCAGTTCCACCGCCATGCTTTTGGTCGCGGTGATCGCAAACCCCTTGGACGCATTGTACCAGCTGAGCCGCGGCCGCGGGCTCACCCCGGCAGTCGACGCCATGTTGAGAATGACGCCCGATCCGCGCCCTTTCATATGCGGCACCACGTGCCGCGCCGTCAGATAGATCGACTTGGCATTGACCGAGATGACCCGGTCGAAATCCGCTTCGGAAATGTCCTCAAGCGGACCGGGCAAGTGGGTGACACCGGCATTGTTGATGAGAATGTCGATGCCGCCCATCTCGGCAATGCCGCGCGCCACCATGCTGGAAACGCTGTCGTCGCTCGAGACGTCAACCTGATGCGCGAAAGCTCCCGCGCCCATTTCGGCAGC
Organism: Hyphomicrobiaceae bacterium; assembly: GCA_020638065.1. Lineage (GTDB taxonomy): Bacteria > Pseudomonadota > Alphaproteobacteria > Rhizobiales > Devosiaceae > JACKJF01. The sequence continues at coordinate 192,944 of JACKJG010000004.1, forward strand.
ATAGGATTTGGCACCATCTTCGTTGATATCGGCCACCATCACGCGCGCACCTTCGGCCAGGAATTTGCGCACGATACCCGCGCCAAACCCCGATGCGCCGCCCGTCACGATTGCCCGCTTGCCGTCCAGTCTGCCACTCATCTCCACATCCTATCCATGCCGCACGGCGACGGTTTTCAGAACCGAGAATCCGTAGAGCGCCTCGAAGCCTTTTTCCCGGCCATGTCCGGATTTTCCCACGCCGCCAAACGGCAGTTCTACGCCACCACCGGCCCCGTAATTGTTCACGAATACCTGCCCGGCTTTGAGTTTCTTGGCGAGCCGCATCTGTCGCGACCCGTTTTCGGTCCAGAGCCCCGCCACCAGGCCATATTCGGTGCCATTAGCAGTGGCGACGGCTTCGTCTTCCGTTTCGAAGCGGATCACCACCTGAACTGGTCCGAAGATCTCTTGCTGCGCCAGAACGTGCTTTGCCTCCACGCCCGCAACCAGCGTCGGCGGCACGTAATAGCCTCCGATCGGCACATTTTCGGCCAATTGCCCTTGCGCCGCGATGAAGGCGCTGCCCTCGAGTTGTCCGAGGAATCCCTCGACGATGGCTTTTTGACGTTCCGAAATCAAAGGCCCGACATCGAGATCGGCCACCGCCGGACCGGTCCTGAGTTTTGCGATCGCCGCCGACATCTTCTCGAGCACCTGATCATAGACTCCGGCCTGAACCAGAATGCGCGAGCCCGCCGAACAGGTCTGGCCCGCATTCTGAATGCCGGCATTGACCAGAAAAGGCAGTGCCGCATCGACATCTGCATCGTCGAATACCAGTTGCGGCGATTTCCCGCCCAGTTCGAGGGTCACTGGCACAATGTTCTGTGCCGCGAACGACTGGATCATCGCGCCGACCCCGACCGAGCCGGTGAATGAGACGTGATTAACCCCGGGATGCGCGGCAAGCGCGGCGCCCGCCGTCTCCCCAAGCCCGGGCACGACATTGAGCGCGCCTTCCGGCAAGCCCGCTTCGGCGGCGATTTCGGCAAAAGCCAGCGCCGTCAGGCAGGCTTCTTCAGCGGGTTTCAGAACGGCGGCATTGCCCATGCAAAGGGCCGCCCCGACCGAACGCCCGAGAATCTGCATCGGATAATTCCAGGGAATGATATGGCCCGTCACGCCATGCGGTTCACGCAACGTATAGACCGTGTAGCCGTTCTGGTAGGGAATGGTCTCGCCGTGGATCTTGTCGGCCGCGCCGCCATAGAATTCCAGATAGCGCGCCAGGGCAATCGCATCGTTCCGCCCCTGTTTGATCGGCTTGCCGACATCGTTGGCTTCCAGAAGCGCCAGATCGTCGACCCGATCCAACACCAATTGCCCGATCTTCGTCAAAATGCGGCCGCGCTCCATCGCGGTCATGCGTCCCCACTCGCCATCAAGCGCCGCCCGCGCCGACGCCACCGCCAAACCGATATCGGTTTCGTCACCCGCCGCAATTTCGCAAATGATCGAGCCATCGGACGGATTGATCAGGTCCAGATGCCGGCCGTTCGCCGGTGCCTGCCATTTTCCGCCGATGAACACTCTGCCCGGATCGAAACTGAATGCGGTTTCGTGAATCATGTTGCCTGCCTCTGACGTCGTGCGGCCAGAACATGTTCGACGCTCGGAGAAGCCGCAACCAGTTTTTGTGTATAGGGATGCTGAGGATTGGCAAAGACGCTTTCCGTCTCACCCTCCTCGATGATCTCGCCGCGCTGCATCACCATGACCCGGTCGGTGATCGAGCGTACCACGCTCAGATCATGCGAAATGAACAGAAAGGAAATGCCCAGTCGATCGCTGAGATCGGTCAGAAGATCGAGAATCTGCGCCCGGATTGAAACGTCCAGCGCCGAGACTGCCTCGTCGAGTATGATGAGTGATGGCTTGATGATCAGAGCACGCGCGATGGCGATGCGCTGCCTTTGTCCACCCGAAAACTCGTGGATGAACTTGTGTGCGTCTGACGCCAGCAACCCCACTTCTTCCAGCGCCGCTTCAATGGCGTGCCGCCGGTCCGCCCCCTGTGGCGCATCATCCAAAAGGTGAAACGGTTCGGCTACCAGCCGCTCGACCTTGTGGCGCGGGTTGAACGAACCATAGGGGTCCTGAAAGACCACCTGCATCTTGCGCCTGATATCCCGGCTGTTCGCCGCGTCTTCGGCGAGCACCACGCCATCGACTTCCACATGCCCGCCCTGCATCCGTTCGAGCGCGAGAAGCGCGCGGGTCAAGGTGGACTTGCCGCAGCCGCTCTCTCCGACCAGCCCGACATTTTCGCCGCGCCGGATCGTGAAGCTAACATTGTTGACCGCACGAAACTGCCCCGGCGCCGCAAACAACGATTTGCGCGGCAGCCTGTAATCTCGCACCATTCCGTTGACGCGCACCACCGCATGCGAACGGTCAAGGTCCACACCGTGCACCTTGCGTTCCGGCACATGCTGCGACGCCGAGAAAAGCGCCTTGGTATAGGGGTGGTGCATCGTCTCGAAAACGCTGAGTGTTTCGCCCTGCTCCACCACCTCGCCTTGCTGCATGATCGCAATCCGGTCGGCGAGATCGGCCACCACCGCGAGATCGTGGGTGATGAAGATCAGCGCCATGCCGTCTTCGTTCACCAGCTTTTTCAGAAGGTCCAGAATCTGGGCCTGCGTCGTCACATCCAGCGCCGTTGTCGGCTCATCGGCGATCAGAAGGCGCGGCCTCAGCGCAATCGCCATTGCGATCACCACGCGCTGCCGCTGCCCGCCGCTCAATTCATGCGGATAACGTCCCAGCGGAAACTGCTCTTCGGGCAATCCGACCCGATTGAGCGTCTCGCGCGCAATCACCCGCGCCTCCGCTCGCGATTTGCCGGAATGGATCATCACCGTTTCGGCCACCTGATCGCCAATCGTCTTGACCGGGTTGAGCGCCGTCATCGGCTCCTGAAAGATCATACCGATCTCGTTGCCACGCAATGAGCACATCTCGGCCTCGGAGCGCCCGACGATTTCCATGTCCTCAAACCGGATCGACCCGCCCAGTTCCGCCGCATGTGGCAGAAGACGCAAGATCGAAAGCGCCGTCATGCTCTTGCCCGACCCGCTTTCGCCGATGATGCCGAGAATTTCGCCCTCATCGACCTCCAGATCGATGTCCCGCAGGATCGGCGTCCGGCCAATGCCAAGCGTCAGGTTCTTGATCGCAAGCAGGCTCATTGGCGGCTCCGCCGCGTTCGCGGGTCGAAAATGTCCCGCAAGCCATCACCCATCAGATTGAGCCCGAGCACGGTCAGAACAATGGCGAGCCCGGGAATGATCGCGAGATGTGGGGCCAGCGACACCAGTGTTTGACTGTCCGCCAGCATCTTGCCCCAACTCGGAATCGGCGGCTGCGCGCCAAGACCGACATAGGCCAATGCCGCCTCCGCCAGAATACCGAGCGAGAACTGGATCGTACCCTGAACAATCAACGTGTTGGCGATGTTGGGCAGGATATGCTCGACCGAAATGCGTGCCGTGCCCTTACCCGCAACCCGCGCCGCCAGAACGAACTCGCGGGTCCACAAACTGAGCGCCGCCGCCCGCGACAGACGCGCGAACACCGGGATGTTGAAAATGCCGATGGCAATCATGGCATTGATCGCGCTTGGGCCGAACACGGCGGTGATGAGAATGGCGATCAGAAGCGCCGGAAACGCGAAAACCAGATCGTTGCCGCGCATCACCACTTCATCGAGCAGAGTCCCGCGCACGGCTGCGGCGAGCAATCCGAGCGGAACCCCAAGCCCGATGCCCAGCCCCACGGCCAGAAGCGCCACGATGATCGAGGTTCGCGCACCAACCAGGATCATCGAGAAGACGTCGCGGCCATATTGATCCGTGCCGAACCAATGTTCGGCGCTGAACCCCTGCAGCTTGTTCGGAATATCCTGTGCCGCGAAATCATAGGGCGTCCAGACCAGCGATGTCAGCGCCGACAGGAGGATGATCGCGGTCAGAATGGCCCCGGCGACGAAGCTGCGGGACCTGAGGGCCGAACGCAGCAATTCGCGCGTGCGGGATTCAGAGATGACCGGGCTGACCTCGCTCATCTCTGGTGCCTCAGCCGCGGGTCGATCAGCACATAGGCGACCTCGACCAGGAAATTCACAAAGATGACAGCGAAAACCAGCAGCATGACCACCGATTTCACCGTGATCAGATCACGCTGGGTGATCCCCTGAAATATCAGCCGTCCGAGCCCCGGCAGGTAGAAAACGTTCTCGATGATGATCGCCCCGGCCAGCAGAAACGAGAATTGCAGACCAACGATGGTCAAAACCGGAATGAGGGCATTGCGCACCGCGTGCCGCCACAAGGTCTTGTTCTGCGAAAGGCCCTTGGCCCGCGCGGTGCGGATATAATCCTCGCCGAGCGTATCGAGCAGCGACGAGCGCATCACCCGCGCCAGAATCGAGGCCTGGGGAAGCGCCAGCGCAATCGCCGGCAGGGTCAGAGATTTGATGCCCTCGAAGAAACCCTTGTTCCACCCCGCAAACCCGCCCGCCGAAAACCAGTGCAGCGTCACCGCGAAAACCCACATCAGGATGATCGCAAACCAGAAATTGGGCACCGCCACCCCAATCTGGGTTGCGCCCATCACGGTCAGATCGGTCGCTGAATTCCGCCGTGCCGCCGCAATGATGCCAGCTGGAAACGCCACCAGAATCGTCAGCGTCAGCGCATACAGCGCCAGCGGTGCGGAGACCGCGACACGCTGCAAAACTAACTCTGTTACCGGCGAACGATAAGTGTAGGAAATGCCGAAATCGCCATGCAGCATTCCGGCCATCCAGCTGAAATAGCGCAGAATAACTGGTTGATCGAGCCCGAGTTGGGTTCTCAGAGCCTGCAACGTATCGGGCTGCGCATTCACGCCCAGCATGAATTGCGCCGGGTCGCCGGGCAAGATTTCGAGGATGGCGAAAATGATGATGCTCGCGACCAGAAGCGAAATGGCCATCGATACAATGCGGCCGAACAGGAAGGACGTCATCGGGCCAGTGCTTTGCGCCGTCGAAAGGTTGAACCGGGTGGCAGCACGAAACCGCCGCCACCCGGAATGAGACTATTCAGCCCAGCTGAGTTCGGAAATCACCGCCGCCGGGATGGGAGCGTTGGCCCGAATGCCACTCAGGTCCTTGTTGGCCACCGTCACGTTGGCCAGTTCGAACAGGAAGCCTGCTGCAAAATCATTGGCCAGGATTTCCTGAATCTGCTTTTTCAGTTCCGTCTGCCGCGCCGGATCGCTCGTCACCGCCAATTCGGCCACCGCCGCATTGTAGGCTTCGGAATGATAGGCGAAATAGTAATCGTCCCGAGCGAACACACCATAATCATTCGGTTCGACATGGCTGACGATGGTCAGATCATAGTCGCGGTTGGTGAAAACGTTCTGCAGCCAGTCGGCCCATTCCACATTGGTGATCTCGACATTGATCCCCACATTGGCCAATTCCTGCTGGATGATCGGCCCGGCTTGACGCGCATAGGCCGCCGGCGGAAGCTTGAGCGAGAGGGTCAAGTCAGAAACACCTGCCTCGGCCAGAAGCGACTTGGACAATTCCGGATCGAAATTCGAAATCCCGGTCAGGTCTTCATAGGCCGGATCGGATGGCGAGAAGAAGCTGCCGATCGGCGTTCCATAGCCGAACTGCGCGCCGTCGATCAGTGCCTGCCGGTCAAGCGCGTGCGCGATGGCAGCGCGGACCTTCACATTGTCGAGCGGCGGCTTGCCATTGTTCATGGCCAGAACCGTCTCGCCATTGGTTGACCCGACAATCACCTGGAAACGAGGGTCTGCCTTGATCACGTCAAGCGTTTCGGGCGCCGGGAAGCCGCCGAACAGATCGACGTCACCCGCAAGAATCGAGGCCAAAGCGGCGGTCGGATCGGAAATGAACTTGATCGTGGCCGTTTCGATCGAAGGCGTAGCGCCCCAATAATCGGCGTTGGCTTCCATGGACACGTGATCGCCCTTGACCCACTCAACGAATTTGTAGGGCCCGGTGCCGACCGGATTGTTGGCATTGTCCGCTTCGCTGGCGGGCGAAACGATGATCGCATCGCCCCAACCCATATTGTAAAGGAAATCACCCTGCGGGCTGCCAAGTGTCACCGTCACCGTGTTCGGATCGACCACATCCACCGAAGTAATATTGGCGAAAAGCTGCTTTTGCGCATTGACCGAATCCTCGGCGCGCGCGCGGTCGAGCGAGAACTTCACATCATCAGCCGAAAATGGTGTCCCGTCGTGGAAGGTCACACCTTCCTGCAGATGGAATGTGTAGGTCAGCCCATCGCCCGAGATGTCCCAGGACTTGGCCAGAAGCGGCTGCACCGCCCCGTCGCCATCGATCTTGGTCAAGCCTTCGAAAATGTTGTCATAGGTAACCGAGCGAATGGCTGCGGCCGCGCCGCCCGTCGTCGGGTCAAGGCTGGGCGGCTCAAGCTGCATCGCCATGTTGAGATTCGTGCCGGCTGCGTAGGCGGGCGACAGCCCCAGCGCCATCACCAGCGCCACTGCACTTCCCGTCAGAATTGCACTGAATTTCATGTCGTATCTCTCCCTTGTGCACGGGGCATCGCGTCCCCTTGACACCATCCTAAGCGCAAATATGCGCGCCTTCCAAGTGGTTTGGGGTTTGCACCCTATTGGTCTGTAGGCTCGTCGGTCAGCAGTTGCACCAGCGCATGCGCCATCACCTTGGCGGAATCGATCATGTCGGTCACCCCGACCCATTCATCCGGCTGATGCGCGAGGTCCAGCACGCCTGGCCCATAGGCGATGCAATTGTGCATCCGCCCGATCCGGTCGATATGCTTCTGATCATAGGTGCCCGGCGACACCACATAGTCCGGGTCCTGCCGCATCACCGCATTGATCGCTTTGGCGACCGAGGTGACGACCGGCGCGTCCTTGGCGGTCATTGTGGGCGAGACCTGCCACAATTCCTTGAGATCGTACCGGAATTTCGGACGTTCCGATTTCACCTTTTCCAAAAGGTCGACGATCTCGCTTCTGACCTGCTCGCCGCTCTCCTCGATCAGATAACGCCGGTCGATCACCATCCGGCAGGAATCGGGAACCAATGCCGCGGGGAATCCTGTGAAATCTTTCTCAGGTTCCTCCAGCCCGCCATGGAATGAGTTGATGTTGAGCGTCGATTGTCGTGCCCCTTCCGGCACGACTGGCATTTCTGTCGTCCGGCTGGCGAGCATCGGGAAAAGGCTTGTCTCCATTTCCGAGACCACTGCCCCCATGTGCCGGACCGCGCAATCACCCAGAAACGGCATCGAACCGTGTGCGATGTGCCCATGCGTCTCGATTTCCGCCCACCACACCCCGCGATGACCCAGGCAGATCCGGTCCTTGTTCAAAGGCTCGGGAATGATGACATGCTGCACCCGCTCCGGGGTGAAATAGCCTTTCTCGGCCAGATAAGCGACACCGCCATAGCCGCCTGTCTCCTCGTCCGCCGTACCCGAAATCTCCACCGCCCCGGCAAAGTCCGGATAAAGGTCAATGAACGCCTCCGCCGCGATAATCGATGCGGCGAGCCCGCCCTTCATGTCGCAGGTGCCGCGGCCGTAAATCTTGTCGCCGACCAGTTCGCCGCCAAACGGGTCCTTCGTCCAGCCATGCCCGACTGCAACCACGTCGATGTGGGAATTGAAATGCACGCACTCTCCGGGCTGGCTGCCTTCCTTGCGGGCAATCACGTTCCAGCGCGGATGCTTGTCGCTGTCGCCGGGTGCGCCGTGAGCGCGAATAAGTTCGATTGCGAACCCGCGCCGCTCAAGCCGGGATTGGAGATAGACGCAGATATCGTGATAGAAGTCACCCGGCGGATTGAGCGTCGGGATGCGCACCAGGTCCTGCGTCAGTGAAATCAGATCATCGCGTCGTGCTTCGATCTCATTCAGAAGGTTTTCAAGCCGGGCCGCCATGTGTCACTCCTTGGTTCCGCGGAAAAGTGATCCGGCAGCCCGGCGCTGTCAATCGCTCCGCACGAAGCAAATCGTGAGCACCAGCAACAGGATCAATTGATGCGAGGCTTTTCCGCAAATCTCGGACTGCTTTACACCAGCCTGCCAATGGCCGAACGCATGGATGCAGCAGCAAGGGACGGATTTCGCTGCGTCGAATTCCAGTTTCCCTACGAGCTCGATCCGAGATTCATCCACGACCGGCTGGACGAACTTGAGCTCCAGCTTCTCGGCATCAACACGGATGTCGATCCAGGCCCGGCGGGTCACTTTGGACTGGCAGCCCTGCCGGACAGGGTCGAGGAAGCCCGCATGCTCATCGATCGCGCCATTGAACTCGCGCATCTCGCCGGCGGAAACGCCGTTCACGTCATGGCCGGGAACACGCCCGCAAACCAACCTTTGGCCCGGGAGACCTTCAGGTCCAATCTCGCATATGCCGCCGAAGCTGCAGACACTTTGGGGCTGACGATCCTGATCGAACCCCTGAACCGGGCTGACATGCCGGACTATTTCTTCGCAAGAGCTCTAGAAGCCATGGACATTATTGAGGAACTGGACACTGCGAACCTCAAGCTGCAGTTCGACGCCTACCACATCGTCAAGATGGGGGATGATCCCGTAGCGCTATTTCCCGAAATGGCCCATCGTGTGGGCCATGTGCAGATCGCAGGTTCACCGGATCGAACGGAGCCCCAGAACGGCGCACCTGATCTTGCCGCACTCTTTTTAGTGCTCAAGCAATGCGATTATCAGGGTTACATCGGCCTTGAGTATAAGCCAACCTGCGACCCGGCAGAGACCCTGCGCGAGGTTCAGGCAATCTGGGACGAAACCGCCGCCTAAAGCCCGCCATTCACCCTGAGAAACGAAACCACTTCATCGACACCTGTGCCGCGTTTCAAGTCGGTGAAGATCGTTCGACCACCGTTGCGCATCCGCTCTGCATCCGCACGCATAACGTCGAGATCGACGCCTACATAGGGCGCCAGATCAGCCTTGTTGATGATCAGCAAATCCGATTTGGTGATACCCGGCCCGCCCTTGCGCGGGATTTCCTCACCCTGCGCCACCGAGATGACGTAGATGGTCAGGTCGGCAAGATCCGGCGAAAAGGTCGCCGCCAGATTGTCTCCGCCGCTCTCGATCATGATCAGTTCGAGATCGTCGAAAGCCCCCCTGAGATCGGCAATCGCGGCCAGATTGATCGAAGCGTCCTCGCGAATTGCCGTGTGCGGGCACCCGCCCGTCTCCACGCCCCGGATCCGGTCGGCCGAGAGCGCCTGCGCCCGCACCAGAAAATCCGCGTCTTCGGTCGTGTAGATGTCGTTGGTGATGACGGCAATGGAATGGGTGTCGCGAAAGGCGCGGCACAATTGTTCCGTGAGCGCCGTTTTGCCCGACCCGACCGGACCACCAATTCCCACCCGCAATGGACCATTTGCCGATTTCATGTGCGGAAAATCCTCACCTTGAGAGTTTCGTGTTTCATCGCTGCGATGTCCGACATCAAGGCCGCGCCGCCGATATCGCCAATATCGGTTTGAAACGCCCTTTTGGCGTTTGCGGCGATGATCGGTTCCAGCCGCGACATCACCCGCACCCCATCCATCTGTCCGAGTGGCACCAGTCTTTGTGCGACGGCAACCAGATTGGCGCAGAAAGCCTGCACATAAAGCCGGATCGCCGGCAATGCAGGCACGTCATTCCTTCCGGCCAACGCGCCCACGACAACCGGATATGCGGCATGTTCCGGATCGATTCCGTTGGGCAACGGCCCGCCCAGCTCCACCGCTTGCGCAAAAGCCCTTCCCATTTCCGACTGCTCAACCTGCCGTTCCTTTGAACTCGCCAGGGCCAGGGCCAGATCGGTCAGCTTCGCGAGTCTCTCCCCATCGTTCCACCCGGCAATTGCGGCACCGACAAACACCGCATCGTTGAACGCACCACCGTGCGCCACCAAAAAGTCCAGCCAGTCGAAAAGCGATTCCCGATCCACGACCAGTCCCTCCGCAATCGCCTGCTCCAGCCCGTGCGAATAGGCGAACGCCCCGACGGGAAAGGACGGCGACAGCCAATAGCTCAGCTTGACCAGACCGTCCTCATCCATGCTGGTGAGAATGGTCATGGCTGTGGGCATGTTCATGGTCAGGATCGTGTCCGTGAGAATGATAGGCGCCATGCAGCGGAAGGAACGGCTCTACGACCTCCGACACCAGAGCGCCAAGGCCTTCGAGCATGTGTTCGATCACGTGATCGCGCTGCAACAGTATCCGTGACTCTTCCACCTGTGCCGGAAGGTGCCTGTTGCCGATATGCCAGGCCAGTTGCGCGACGCTTGTCCCCGCGCCGGGCCGGACCTGCATCAACTCTTCAGCGGCCGCCTCTACGACGACAAGCCCGCCATCATCGAGAACCAGCGCATCGCCATGCGCCAGCATAATGGATTGCGCCAGATCGAGCATGACCGGAGCGCCATCGTCCAGCATCAGGCGCTTGCGCCGGACGTGACGCTGATCGGCGGGAAGGGTTACCGAGCCCTTTATCCGGTCCTTGTCTGCGTCATAGGTTCCCGCCCGCCTGATTTGCGTGCATGTCGCCATTTTTCGGCCTGCTTTGCCTGATTGCACCGTCTCGATCATGCCGCCAAAGTCGCCGTTTGCATAGGTCCGTCATCTTGCGTTCAGGGTGATTTGTTAACGTAACGAATGAAGACCGCCGCAACTTTCTTCAACTAGGATGGGATCTGGTGTTGACGCTTACGTTAACCATGACGCAGACTGAATGGAGAGGCCAAGCAGTCAGTTTTCGGCATCAGGAGGAGCCGGTATGTCGCTGAAGTCGGAAATCGCTCATGTTCGCGTGTGGTGGCACAAAAGCCGCCCGCTGAGCATTGGCGAAAAAGTGGCTGACGGAATAGTGCATGCGGCCGGACTTTTGATTGCGCTGGTCGCAGGGTCCACCCTTCTCACCCTCGCTCTCGTCGAAACGGCACCCGAACAATTCCCTGCGCTTTTAACTTATGTCGGCTCGATGGTGGTGCTGTTCGGCGTGTCCATGGCTTTCAATCTCTGGCCGCGAACCGCGACCAAGAAACTGCTCGCCCGTCTCGATCAGGCTGCCATTTTCCTGTTCATCGCCGGGACCTACACGCCCTTTTTGTCGCTGGTCTGGGGCACCCCGGAAGGCATGGGCCTGACCATTTTCGTCTGGGCCGCGACCATTCTCGGCATCGCGCTGAAACTCATTATCCCGCAGCATTTCGGGCGCATTGCCATCATCCTCTATCTCGCCATCGGCTGGTCTGGGATTCTGGTGTTCCATAGCCTGACCTCGACCTTGCCGAGTTCAGCGCTCTGGCTGCTGCTGGCCGGCGGGCTGACCTATTCGGCCGGCATCATTTTCCATCTGTGGGATCGGATCAAATTCTACACCGCCATCTGGCACGCTTTCGTGGTCGCCGGCGCTTCACTGCACCTGATCGCCATCTTCGACGCAATGGTCATCAGCCGCTGGGGCATGTGAACCAAGTCTAGGACATCTCTTTTCGCATCGTGATGTTGGTCGTCCGGTCGTAGCCTTCATGCCTATTGTCGGCGACCCGGCGAAACCCGAGCCGCTCGTAAACCGCACGCACCTCGGTCAGTTCCACCCGAACCTTCAGTTCGATCGCCGCAAATCCCCGGTCGCGCACCGTTCGCTCGATGGCCACATAGCATTGCCGGAACAGGCCTTGGCCCTGCCTGTCGCCCCGCACCGCAACCTTGCCGATATAGGCAGCATCCCCTTGTGGCGCCACAAAGGCGCAGGCCAACAATTCATCGCCTTCAACGCCGGTGAGCAGCCACTCGTCCCGGGCCTTTTGTGCATAGTCTTCGACGCTCATCCGCGTCGCCGAGCTCGGTGGATCGATCCGCCCGTCCATATAGGCATAGGCGTCCGTCACCAGCCGATGTAACGCTGGCCAATCGGAAAAGGAAGTATCCGGAAAGGTGATCCGCATAATGGGATCAGAACCTGCCTAGAACAGGAAATAGCGCTGCGCCATCGGCAATTCGGTTGCCGGTTCGCAGGTCAGCAATTCACCATCGGCGCGCACTTCATAGGTTTCGGGATCAACCTCGATCGCGGGCGTCGCCGCATTGTACATCATCGAGGCCTTGCCGATGCCGCCCCGCGTGTTCTCGACCGCAACCAGTTCCTTTTCCAGGCCGTAGCGCTCGCGAATGCCGGCAGAAAGCGCCGCTTGTGAGGTAAAGGTCACGCTTGTTGCCTTGAGGGTTACGCCAAACGCACCGAACATGGGACGATAATGCATGGGCTGCGGAGTGGGGATCGAGGCATTGGGGTCACCCATTTGTGCCGCCGCGATCGCGCCGCCGATCAACACCATTTCCGGCTTCACCCCGAAAAAGGCCGGATGCCAGAGCACCAGATCCGCACGCTTGCCCACCTCGATCGAGCCGATATGTCTGCTCATCCCCTGCGCGATGGCCGGGTTGATCGTATACTTGGAGATGTAGCGCTTGACGCGGAAATTGTCGTTATCGCCGCTCTCTTCGGGCAAGCGGCCGCGTTGCTTCTTCATCTTGTCCGCCGTCTGCCAGGTGCGGATGATCACCTCACCCACCCGGCCCATGGCCTGACTGTCCGAAGCAATGATCGAGAAGGCACCCATGTCGTGCAGGATGTCCTCGGCGGCGATGGTTTCCTTGCGGATACGCGATTCGGCGAACGCAATATCCTCCGGAATCGACGCATCCAGATGGTGGCAGACCATGAGCATGTCCAAATGCTCGGCCAGCGTGTTTTGCGTATAGGGCCGCGTCGGGTTGGTCGACGAAGGAATGACATTGGCAAAACTTGCCACCTTGATGATGTCCGGCGCATGCCCGCCACCCGCACCCTCGGTATGGAAGGCGTGAATGGTCCGCCCCTTGAATGCGGCGACCGTGTTCTCCACGAACCCGGACTCGTTGAGCGTGTCGGTGTGAATCATCACCTGCACGTCCATGTCGTCGGCCACTGAAAGACAATTATCGATCGCGCCCGGCGTCGTGCCCCAATCTTCGTGCAGTTTCAGGCCCGCAACCCCCGCTTCGACCTGCTCGATCAATGCGCCGGGAAGTGAGGCATTGCCCTTCCCCGTGAAAGCGAGATTCATCGGAAAGGCCTCCGCAGAACCCATTATCGACTGGATGTGCCAGGGGCCCGGCGTGCAGGTGGTCGCCAAAGTGCCATGCGCAGGCCCGGTGCCACCGCCCAGCATGGTCGTGATACCCGAATAAAGCGCCTCTTCGATCTGTTGCGGCGCAATGAAGTGAATATGGCTGTCAAAGCCGCCTGCGGTCAGGATCCGCCCCTCGCCCGCAATGGCCTCGGTGCCCGGCCCGATCACGATATCGACCCCCGGCTGCGTATCTGGATTTCCCGCCTTGCCGATCGCAGCGATCCGTCCGTCGCGCAGCCCCACATCCGCCTTGTAGATGCCGGAATGATCGACGATCAGCGCGTTGGTGATGACGGTGTCCATCGTGCCCTCGGCGCGCGTCGCCTGGCTTTGCCCCATCCCGTCGCGGATCACCTTGCCGCCGCCGAATTTCACCTCTTCGCCATAGATGGTGAAATCTTTCTCGACCTCGATGATGAGATCGGTATCGGCGAGACGCACCTTGTCGCCCACCGTCGGTCCGAACATCGAGGCGTAAGTCGCGCGGGAGATTTTTGCGGGCATCAGAGCTTTCCCATCACCTTCTGATTGAACCCGTAGATCTCGCGCTTGCCGCCGATCGGAACCAGCGAGACATCGCGCGTCTGGCCGGGTTCGAAGCGCACGGCGGTGCCCGGCGCAATATCGAGCCGCATGCCGCGCGCTGCGTCGCGGTCAAAATCAAGGCCCGGATTGGTTTCAAAAAAGTGATAGTGCGAACCGACCTGCACCGGCCGGTCCCCGCGGTTGGTCACCGTCAAAGAGATTTGCGGTGACCCCTGGTTGAGTTCAATGTCGCCTGGCGCGACGATCACCTCACCGGGAATCATGCCGCTCGCCGCGCCGTGCGGTCTGCTTGGCCTCGCCGGTCCGGCGTTTCATAGCCAACAAGCCGCCGCTAACGGCAATGGCAGCACCCATCGCCGCCCAAACCCAGAATGGCACGCCGAATACGACAACGCCACCGACATGGGCATGGATCTGGTCCAACTCATGGGCCGACACGGCCGTGACCGGCAACAAAGCCGCACCAATTCCCCAAACAAGTCGTTTCATTATTGGTCTCCTCATCTGATCGGCTCGTGAACGGTAACCAGTTTTGTGCCATCCGGAAAGGTCGCTTCGACCTGCACATCGTGAATCATTTCGGCAACGCCCGCCATGACCTGATCGCGCGACACGACATGCGCCCCGGCTTCCATCAGATCGGCAACGCTGCGCCCGTCGCGCGCGCCCTCCACCACATAGTCGCTAATCAGCGCCACCGCCTCGGGATGGTTGAGTTTGACACCACGTTCGAGACGCCGCCGGGCGACGATTGCCGCCATCGAAACCAGAAGCTTGTCTTTTTCTCTCGGCGTCAGGTTCATGTAAATTCCTTCAGCTATGCCAGATGCGCGGCAATTCGGATTTGCTGAGATCGCGCAGCAGAGGCACCAGTTTCTGCCTGAGTTCATATCCGTTTTTGGCCAACAGGCGCATGACCAGCTTATCGTTCCAAAAACTGAACGCAATCTCGAATTGGTCGCAGAGGCTCCTGACCTTGGCGAGACGCGCCTCGACGTCGCGTCCTGCATAAAAGAGTGTGGCGAACGCACCAGCGCCCATGAGGCCCGCCGATGCATTGCGAACCGGCTCGAACGCACCGATGATCGACAAAGCCTCGGCGTGCAGGAGCCTATCTCCTCGAAAAATGCGCCACTGATCGGTCAGATGTCCGGTAATAACTTCCTCGCCCATTCCGGTGCGCCCTAGAATGATCGGCTCGACTGCCAGAAATCGGGCCCCCTCGGCCAGACTGACCTCGAGATTCCGCGAAAGTGCAGCCCGGTCAAACAGAATGGTCTCCTGCGGCAGCCAGGCCACAAAGGCGTTCCGTCCGACGGAAATTCTGGTCCTGACGTCCGCAACACCGTCGAGGGCGCGATAGACCTTCTCGCAAGCCTGTGTGGTGACAGTGAGGTTTGAGTCTTGACCTGCCTCGATCTGCCATTTGAGTTGATCGCCGCCGGTCAGCCCGCCGGACGTGTTGATCAACACCGCCTCAAGCTCGGAACCGGGCAAGCGGGGGACGCGGATCTTGGCCGATCCGTCCTGATAAAGGGTCTGGATACGGGTCGCCCCTTCCGAACACGCAACTCTGAGGCGCCCCTCTCCCCGGCTACGCTGCAGTTGAACGTTTTCAGCCATTTCGGAGACAGGCAGTCCGGCATCCATGAACGTCACCTCATCCGCGGCTTCGGCGCCGCAACTTCGAACACAATGCCTAAAGGGCCAGCCAATCCTGCCGAACTGGCCCCGTCTCCGCCAGACATGTTTGCACCAGCCTCAGCTTTGCAAGCGGCATGCCAAACCCTGGCGCCCTGGCCAATTCCGCATAACCAATTGAAAACAGTATATATATTAGACAACCCAATTGCTCATACTTCCGCCGGTGCTGGCCATTTCACAATCTCTGCCTGCAAATCCGGCAATAGGTGATCGGAAAATGTGCAGATCCGAAATCTGACCAAGTTTTGATCGAAAATTCGGCAGTGACTCGCGCTACAGAATTGCTATCCTTGAGCGCCGGTTATCTCCGGCAGAGGTGTTTGCACCAATACCTCGTCGCCCTTCCGGATCCCTATCCGGAGGGGCGATTTTTGCGCCTAATCGCCGTTCTCGAGCCAATTCACCTGAGCCTCCTTCAACTTGATCGACAGGGCCGCAAGGCTGCTGTCCAGTTCAACCAATCGGCGCGGTCCGATCAGCGGCACGACGGGAAACGGCTGCGCGAGCACATAGGCCAGTGCAATCTGGATCGGCGAAACACCAAGCTTCTCGGCCAATTGTATAGCTCTGTCGCGGCGTGCGAAATTCCGTTCGGAATACCAGGTGTGAACCAGCTCGGCATTGTTGCGCTTGTCCCGGCCTGCGGCGTCGGTGAAGAACCCGCGAGCTTGCGACGACCAGGCAAAGTTCGGCATTTTGGTCTCGTTGAGCCAGGCCTTGAAATCCGGATCTGAAGCAGCGATGCACCCGGCCCAGATCGGTTCGATCATCTCTGCCAATGCAAAATTGTTGCTCAGAGCCCCCGGTGCGGTCTTGCCCGTCCGCTTTGCATAATCGATTGCCTCCTGAAGCCGCTCTTTCGTCCAGTTCGAGCCACCGAACAGGCCCCGGATGCGGCCTTTCTTGACCTCCGCATCCATTGCATCGACAAACTCGCCAACCGGCACGTCGAGATTGTCGCGATGCATGAAATAGACATCGACATAATCGGTCTGTAGCCGGTCGAGACTTTCGGTCAGTTCGCGCGCGATCACATCTGGATATGTCAGCGGCGAATGCGCGCCCTTGCCGATCAGAACGAAAGACTGCCGGTCGAGGCCATGGCTCGCGTGCCATGCGCCAAAATGGGTTTCCGTCTTGCCACCCTGGTAGATGTGCGCCGTGTCGAACAGATTGCCGCCCCGCTCGAAAAAGGCGTCGAGCATGATCGCGGCAGCGGCAAAATCCGGATAGAATTCGAAGCCGAGAGCCACCGGGCTGGTAGGGTGCGAAAGACCGTGCACCTGAATATGGTCCATCGTGTCCGGACCAAAGCGCAAATCCTCGCCCTTGATCGTCTGTCTACGCCGCGCCGGCGTTTCGATGTCGTAGACAAGGCCGGAATCGCGTCGCCACTGGTCAAGCACGCGCAGGTTGCCCAGCGTGTCATCCCAGTTCATGCCAGGCGCCGCAAACTCTTGCCGGCCGTCCAGGATAGCGCGGCTGGCAGCGTCTGCCTCGAAAAAATAGAGATGCCGATCCTCCGGCGTGACCACATCCTCCGGTTCGCCTTCGGAAGGATAGACGCGAATGACCCCGATCTTGCCGCTTCTGAACCCGGCAAACCAGAAGTCCTTGACCTCGATCCGGCCCTTGGTGCCGTAGATACGCAACACATTGTCCAGATTGAGCGAAACCGCGCAGGAAATTTCTGCGATGATCTCATTGGGGAACTTCAACAGAGCTGAGGTCCATTCATCGACCCCCGTCTCACCCAGATGCGCCATGCCCGCAACCTTGCTCGGCTCCAGAAAATCCTTGCCCGCGGCTGCACCGGCAATCAGACGCGCCATACTGGCCGGATAGCAGCCGACATCGAGAATGCCACCACCCGCCAGATCGTTGGCCAGCAACCGATGTTCAGGATTGAACGGAATGGCAAAACCGAAGCTCGACTGGATCTTGCGAATCTCGCCGATTCGCTTTGACTTGATCAGGTCGATCAGCTTCAGCGTCTGCGGATGCAAGCGATACATGAAGGCTTCGCCCATGAACGTGCCGGACTTGTCGGCCGCGTGGAACATGGCATCCGCTTCGAACGCGCTCAGCCCCATCGGCTTTTCGCCAAGCACATGCTTTCCTGCTTCCGCACACTTGATGGCCCACTCGGCGTGACCCGGATGCGGCGTTGCGACATAAACCGCTTCAACTTCCGCATCGTCCACCATGGCCTGATAGCCGTTGATTACCCGAACGCCTGGGAAGTTTTCCTTCAGTTTGGGATTGTCGGGATGCCGCGACGCGATCGCCACCAGTTCCCCCAGATCGCTCTCCGCCAGACCCGCCGCAAACTGCGTCGCGATGAATCCCGGTCCGATAATGCCCCATTTTACCTTGCGTTGTTCGCTTGCCATCGGATGCCCTCCTCGTCGGCTTTGGACCGACTGATATAGACCAGAAGATTAACGTTCAAGCGAACCTGCAATTTTGCTGCGGATTGACGTGCGCAAGCTTGCCTGCCAACCTGCATACGGGAGTTTTGGGGGAGTGACGGGATTGGCAGATCCCATCAATCTGGCTGCGTTCAGCAACAATCAATGGTATTGTTACCAGGTACGTCAGACCGTTTTTTACGCTTGCTTTTCAAGCCATTATCTTGATGAAGCGCATTTGTTGCGCATGCTCGACCAGGTCATTGAGCTTGCGCCGCACCTGCTCGACGCCAGCACCGTGGAGCGCGAAACCGGGTCCGTTCCACGCGACATTGCCCGTCAGCTGGTATCGAGTTTCGAAGTCGGCGCTTTGACGCCCTACCCCGACGCATGGCCGATGCACGGCAACATGCTTTTCGATCATCCCGACCTGCCAATGGTGCGCTTGATGGCCGCAAATCTTCCGGACGGACCGGACGAACAGAACCGCCGTTCGGCCTTTCTCGCCATATCGACCCATTCGCTGTTCGAAGGTGCCGACGCTGTGCAATTGGTGCGCAGCCAGACGACCTCCCGCGATCCGGTTGCAGTAAATGAGCTGGACCTGGGCGGTTGGCGCCGGGTCGCGTTCGCAATCGTCGCGGCCATCGCCGCGCCTTTCCAGATCCTTCTGGCCGAGTTGACCGTGACCAATGAGATTGACCGGCATTATCGCGGCATCGCGGTGTCCAGAGCGCGTCTCCGCAATCTTGCTTCTGCCTTCAATGTCAGCCAGCGCGGCTTGCTCTACGCTTTGGCGCTCTGGTGCATCCACAGCCACGGCAAGGGATTTGGAAAAGCGACACTCTCCACACTGCTCGCAGAACTCAATCCATCCGGTCAGGCCCATTCCGATGACCCGTTCTTCCAATACCGCATGATGGGAACCAGATTGCCGTTTGGAGATGACTTTCCATCGTTCGTCAAAGACCTGGACGAGCGCATCAAGGCGGCGGATTTCCAGCAATTCAACACCACGCAATTGCTCCTCAGTGCCATGTTCCGCGCTCACCGCTGGCTCAAGACCAGGCTGCCGTTTCTCTATTCGGACAAGACCTTTCGCTATGCCGCCGGTTATGATTTCGACCTCTCGCTCGTTCCGCCGCTGCGTCCGGCCGGCGCTCTGACCGAGGCACTTGGAGAGCCGGTCTTTGGCGGCATGATGCATCCCGGTTTGGAATGCTGTGTCTTCACGCCGACACGACAATTCGTGACCTTCAACTTTGTTCTCAGTTCGAAGCACCTGCCCGCGCTCGACCATTTCCAAACGATGCTCGACGATATCGAGGCCTCGGTTCGGAACGAGTCCCGCTGATCCGGCGCCTGACGCCTTGCGTATTGAAAACATGACCCAACGCTCCCTCGTCTGGTTTCGTCAGGATCTGCGCATCAGCGACAATCCCGCTTTGGCGGCCGCGTCACATGCCGGGGAAATTCTCCCGGTCTATATTCTCGATGACGAAGGCGCCGGCGAATGGGCCGTCGGCGCGGCGTCGCGCGTTTGGCTGCATCACGCACTGGTGGACCTCGACAAGAGTCTGGGCGGCGGACTTCAGCTTTTTCGAGGCGAAGCCGAACACATGCTGCCCGAAATCGTTGCGGAATTCGGCATTTCTGAAGTTCACTGGAATCGCTGCTATGAGCCCTGGCGCGTCGCACGCGACACGCGCATCAAGGCCAGCCTTTCTCGACTTGGAACGAACGTCCATTCCCACAATGCCTCGTTGCTCTGGGAACCATGGACCATCCGAAAACCCGACAAGACACCCTACAAGGTCTTCACGCCCTTCTACAAAAAGGGGTGTCTCAACGGCCCGGCCCCGCGCCCGCCGCTGCCAGAACCCAACCATCTGAAAATCATCAAGGATCGTGCCTCGGCCTCCACCCAACTGGACGATTTGGGCCTGCTGCCGAAACGCGACTGGCACAAGACGATGATGCAATCCTGGCAGGCGACCGAAGCCGGCGCGCGAGACCGGCTCCAAACCTTCCTCGACACGCGATTGCCCGACTACGCCGGAGGCCGAGACGCGCCGGCCAAAGAGGCCACTTCGCGCCTTTCGCCCTACCTCCATTTCGGTCAGATCTCGCCGCGTCAAATCTGGCACGCCCTCGAAACGCTGGAACCTGACCGGAACAGCGAACGCTTCCGGACAGAACTGGCCTGGCGGGAATTCTCTTATGCCCTGTTGCATGACAACCCCACCCTGCCGGAAAAGAACCTGCAATCCCGGTTTGATGGATTTCCCTGGCGGTCAGACTACGAAGCGGATTTCGAGGCCTGGAAACGCGGAATGACCGGCATTCCCATTGTCGATGCCGGCATGCGCGAACTCTGGCAAACCGGACATATGCACAACCGGGTGCGCATGATCACCGCCTCGTTTCTGGTCAAGAACCTTCTGATTGATTGGCGGCTCGGCGAAAAATGGTTTTGGGACACCTTGGTCGACGCCGACCTCGCCAACAATTCCGCAAGCTGGCAATGGGTGGCCGGTTCCGGTGCCGATGCCGCGCCTTATTTTCGCATTTTCAACCCGGTGCTACAGGCAGCCAAATTCGATCCCAAGGGCGAATACATCAGGGCCTTCGTGCCAGAATTGGCAAACCTCGAACCTCCCCATCTGTTCGATCCGGGCACCGCGCCGGCCAAGGTCCTCGAAAAGGCAAGCATCGTGCTCGGATCAACCTATCCGCGAGCCATCGTCGACCTGAAGCAAAGCAGAGAACGCGCGCTTGAGGGTTATGCAGGCATGCGCGGCAATGGCCATGCGAAAACGGAGCTCTGATCTGGTTGAAACCTGCAACATTCGCGTGCCCGACTACGCGCAACTTGTAAACTAATTTACAAATTCCTTCCGCTTGCAGCAAGAACCGGCAAACCTTCCGGTTTTCGCCTGATTTGACTTGACCAATTGTCGCAATTGCGGCGCTATTGTTGCCATATATTGATTGCACCGCTAAACCGCAAAAATGCAACATGTGCGTGCAATTTGAGGGGGAATCGCTGCCATGAATGATCAAAATCCGGAAATTCAAAGCCGCTACCACGACGTCTACTCGTCGTGGAAAAGAGATCCCGAAAGCTTCTGGCTGGAATGTGCCAGGGATATCGACTGGGTGTCCGCGCCTGTAAATGCTTTTGACAAATCCATGGGAGCATACGGGCGTTGGTTTCCCGATGCCACCTGCAACACCTGTTATAACGCAGTCGATCGGCACGTCGAGAATGGCCGCGCCGATCAGGTCGCCATCATCTATGACAGCCCCGTCACCGGCGCAAAGCGCACTTACACCTACGCGGAACTGAAGCAGGAAGTCGAAGCCCTTGCCGCCGTGCTGCGCGACCATGGGGTGGAAAAGGGCGACCGCGTTCTCATCTACATGCCGATGGTTCCCGAGGCCGTGTTCGCCATGCTGGCATCCGCCCGCCTCGGGGCGATCCACTCGGTCGTTTTCGGCGGCTTCGCAGCGCATGAATTGCAGACCCGCATCGAGGATTCCAACCCCAAAGTCATCGTCGCGGCCTCCTGCGGCATCGAGCCGTCCCGCATCGTGCCCTACAAGCCCATGCTCGACGCAGCCATCGAGCATTCGTCGAAAAAGCCTGACGCCTGCATTATTCTGCAGCGTGAACAGCATCCCTGCGATCTCATTGACGGGCGGGATTTCGACATGGCGGCGGATGTGGCTGCCCACAAATCGGCCGGAACCCAGGTTCCCTGCACCACCGTCAAGGCGACTGACCCGCTCTACATTCTCTACACGTCAGGCACGACCGGCCAGCCCAAGGGCGTCGTCCGCGACAATGGCGGCCATATGGTTGCTCTCAACTGGACGATGGGCGCGATCTATGGCGTCGAACCCGGCGAGGTTTATTGGGCGGCATCCGACGTCGGCTGGGTGGTTGGCCATTCCTACATCGTCTATGGACCGCTCCTGAAAGGCTGCACGACCATTGTTTTCGAAGGCAAACCGGTCGGCACGCCCGACCCGGGCACCTTCTGGCGCGTGATCGATGAGCACAAGGTGGTCGCGCTTTTCACAGCACCGACCGCTTTCCGGGCCATCAAGAAGGAAGACCCGGAGGCGACCTATCTGCCCAAGTACGATATTTCCAGCCTCAGAACCCTGTTTCTGGCCGGCGAACGCGCCGATCCGGACACAATCATCTGGGCGCGTGAAAAGCTCAGCGTCCCGGTGATCGATCATTGGTGGCAGACCGAGACCGCATGGACCATTGCCGGCAACCCCGTCGGCCTTGGCGCGCTGCCGGTCAAGCTCGGCTCACCAACGGTTGCCATGCCCGGTTATGACATCCAGGTGCTCGACGATGCCGGCCATGAAGTGCCCGCCGGCACGCTGGGCAATATCGTCGTCAAACTGCCGCTGGCGCCGGGCAACCTGCCGACCCTCTGGAACGCCGACGAACGCTTCAAGGATGCCTATCTCGCTGAATTCCCCGGCTATTACAAAACCGCTGACGCCGGCATCGTCGATGAAGATGGCTACGTTTTTGTCATGTCGCGTACCGACGACATCATCAACGTCGCCGGCCATCGCCTCTCGACCGGCGCGATGGAGGAGGTGCTGGCAGCCCACAAGGATGTCGCCGAATGCGCCGTCATCGGCATCGCCGATGCGCTCAAGGGTCAGACGCCCCTCGGTCTCGTTGTGCTCAAATCAGGCGCCGACCGCGACGAGATGGAACTCGAAAAGGAGCTGATCGCGGCGGTACGAGGCGAGATCGGTCCCGTCGCAGCGTTCCGCACGGCGCTGATCGTGCAGCGCCTGCCCAAGACCCGCTCCGGCAAGATCCTGCGCGGCACCATTCAGAAGATCGCTGACGGGATGGAATGGAAAATGCCCGCAACCATAGATGATCCGGCCATTCTCGAGGAAATCACGGCGGCGCTGGCACGCCGCAAGATCGGTGCCACTGCCGCCTGATCTTCGAAGCGGTTACCCTCTCGCTTCGCCGTCATTGACGTTCGCCCCCGGAGTACATCTTCGGGGGCAGGTTCATTGTGCCATGGAAATCGTCAGACTTAACGCGCTGCCAGATGCACGTACCTCAACTATTTACATGAATTAACTTATGTAAATAAACCACTAACCTTCTGATTTTAAGTCAAAATTAAGGTTAACAGCCCATGAATAACGGTGAGTGACTCGCCATAGGTGTGTCTTGTCGTGATTGCGTTGGGTTGCGTTTGATGAAGTACGGCCTGCCCTCTTCCGGTCCCCTGCTCGCCGGTGCCATGCGCACGGCGGTGGCGGCGGCTGTTTTGGTGGCACTGGCGGGTTGCGCGTCCAACCGCACCGCACCGCCGTTGAGCTACGGCAATCCGGCCCAGCAAAGCGTCATATCCAATCCCGCGCTGCTGGCGGCCGGCGAACGAATCAATCAGGCACAATCAGGCGAAGTCATCGCCGCCGCAGACATGCTGCCCGATGTCTCGCTCTCTGCAAACGCAACCGCCTATGTCACCGATGACCTGACCCCCGTGGCCCGCACCGATTCCGCAGAACTGGCGCTAGGTATCTCCCTGCCGGTGATCAGATCGCTGGCGGCCGTACGCGGGCTCAAAGCCGCCCAGTTGAACACCGCCGCCGAAAAGGCCGCGTTCGAGGCCGAGAAAGCAGATCTGATCCTCGAAATCGTGACCGCGATTGCGGAGCTCGACCGCGCCCGCCGGGTTGCCGAGCTTCGTTCAGAGGCCTTCAGCAATCTGCGCAGTTTCTACACCGATCAGCGCCGCCTGCTCCAGACGGGCACCATCTCGGCAACCGACCTTCAACAAATTCAGGCGCGCATCGCTCAGGCCGAAGCCACCCTATTGCGGGCTAATGCCGACCGCTCGGCCGCGGAGGCAAAGCTCGCCTCTCTCGGCCTGTCACCCAGCCAGCAGTTCCAACTCGTCGACGCGGCGTCTCACCTCCCCTCAAACGAAGCCGAGACGCTGGCGCTGGCCAAGGCCTCAAACCCGAAGATTCGTGAAGCCGGCCTGCGCCATCAAAGCGCCGAACAGAACATCGCCGTAACGGCGGCCAGCCTCGGTCCGGACCTCAATGTCTCGCTCAACATGGGCACGAACCGCACCGACTATTTGGGTGGAGCGGCCGTGACCAATCAGAACGTCAATCTCGGTTTCGGTCTCAACGTTCCGCTTTTCGACGGTGGCAGCCGCGTTTCCCAGCTTAAGCAGGAACAGTCGCACGTCCGCGAACTTGACTACGAGTCGCACGCGCTCAGCCAGAGCGTCGACGCCGACACCCGCGCAAACTGGTACAAGTTCCAGGCGGCCCGGGGTGCACTGGAATTGGCCCAGAGGCGCGCCGACATTGCCCGCGCAGCGCTGTCCGGCATTTCCGAGGCCCGCCGCATCGGGGCCAAATCCATTCAGGAAGAGCTGGCAGCCATGGACGATGTGACCGAAGCCCGCGTCGCCTATGCCAACACCAAGTACGACATCGTCACCACCGGCCACAAGCTGCTGGCACTAACCGGTCGTATCTCCGATGCCTACGGTTTGAACGAATAGATTAATTCGTATTAACCGTCTTTCTCAGCCTTTTGAAAAGCCTTGTCTTCTAGGATGCCCCGGCAGTTTTGACGGTGGGCACCCATGGACCTCGACGAAAACATCAATCACGACGAAGAAGAGCGCAAGAGACAACTTGCCGATCAGCCCCAGCCAAAGGCTCATCTCGAACCCACCAAGGATGCGCTCGGAAACGAGACGCTTCGACCCACAGTTCTGAACGCTGACGCGGCAGGCGCCCCGGCCGTTGCAGCCAACATTTCCAGCTTTTTTGCGTTTGATCGTGCAAGCGCCGACGATAGTGCGTCCGCACCACAACGGAACGCGAACACCTCCGAAGAACCCGCCCTGTCGCCGCAGGAACAACCGCTTCCCGCAGATCTGGACCGGCCCGAGCATATCGAAGCCGCGCCTGCCGCCATATTGCAGCGCAACCATGCCCCGAAACCCCGGGCCGAACAGCCTGGAGATCGGCCCACTCCGCAGGAATCTCACCACGACGCCGCGCCAGCGCCCAGCATGTTCCAGACCGCCGAGGCGTCGGCTGCTTCGGGAACAGCGTTCGCCGCACAGACCGACACCAATTCAGATGACACCGAGAGCTCGGGATCAGAGCCCGGCCCTGTCGACCTCGTCATCTCCATGCCGGACCCCGCCACCGACGAGACGCCGCAATCCTCCGATCCGGACGATGATGGCAATGACGACAAGGGCGGCGATACGGACCCGATTCAGGTCACTATCGGCGCCATAAGCGATGTGGACAATGCCGCCAATAATGTCTCCGAACATGCCCGGATTGGCGACACTGTTGGCATTACCGCTTTTGCCGTCGACAAAAACCAAGGTGACGACGTTACCTATACGCTCTCCAACGATGCCGACGGTCTGTTTGCCATCGACCCCGTGACCGGCGAAGTCACCGTCGCCGGACCGCTGGACTTCGAAAGTGCCTCCAGTCACACCATCACCGTCACGGCAATTTCAAGCGACGGTTCCTCGACCAGCAAGAGCTTCACCGTCGGCGTCACGGGCGAGAACGACTTCGACGTCTCGCCCATTTCTGACAGTGACAAGGCGGCCAACAGCGTTGCGGAAAACGCCGCAATCGGCACGTCTGTGGGGATCACGGCCTTCGCCTCCGATGCCGATGGCACAGATTCTGTGACCTACAGTCTCGCGGACGATGCCGGCGGCCTGTTCGCCGTCGATCCGGATACCGGTGAGGTCACCGTCGCCGGTGCGCTCGATTTCGAAAGCGTCAGCAGTCACACGATCATTGTCACGGCGACCTCGAGTGACGGCTCGACTTCCAGCAAAAGCTTCACGATCGGCGTTACGGACCAGAACGAATTTTCCGTCTCGCCGATTTCTGACACAGACAAATCGGCAAATCTGGTGGGCGAAAGCGCCTCCGTTGGCACCCCGGTGGGCATCACCGCCTTTTCGTCGGACGCCGATGGTTCTGACAATGTCACTTATGAACTGACCGACGATGCCGGCGGCCTTTTCCAGATCGACCCGAACACCGGCGAAGTCACGGTGGCAGGTGGTCTCGATTTCGAAACCGCCAGCAGTCACACAATCATCGTCACTGCGACGTCGAGTGACGGCTCGACCACCAGCAAATCGTTCACGATCAATGTGGCAGATGAGAACGACTTCTCCATCTCTCCCATTTCGGATTCCGATGGTTCTATCAACAATGTCGACGAGAACAGCGCCGTGGGCACCTCGGTGGGTGTGACCGCCTTTGCCTCGGATGCGGATGGCACCGATAGCGTCACTTACAGTCTCACCAACGATGCCGGCGGGCTCTTCACCATCGATGCCAATACCGGCGAGGTCAGTGTCGCGGGCTCCCTCGATCGCGAGAGTGCGGCAAGCTACGATATCGAGGTCACCGCGACCTCGACCGATGGCAGCACCTCGACAAAGACCTTCACCATTGCCCTCAACGACCAGGACGAGTTCGATGTCGGGCCGGTCAGTGACAGTGATGCCGGTGCCAACACATTGGCCGAAGATGCCGCTGCGGGAACCGCGGTCGGTGTTGTGGCTTCTGCAAGTGACGCCGACGCCACCACCAATGCCATCACCTATTCCGTTGATGACAGCCGCTTCACAGTCGATCCGGACGGTACCGTTCGTGTCGCCTCCGGCGCTTCGTTCGACTACGAGACCGAGAGCTCGATCGATATCGTCGTGACCGCAACCTCGGCCGATGGCTCCTCCTCCAACCAGACCTTCACCCTCGACGTCACCGATGTGAACGAGAGCGGGGTCTCTGCGATCTCTGATAGTGACGCCACTCTGGACGCCGTCGACGAGAACAGCGCCATCGGCACCTCTGTGGGCGTGACCGCCTTTGCCTCGGATGCCGACGGCACGGACTCCGTGACCTATTCGCTGAGCAACGATGCCGGCGGGCTCTTCACCATCGATGCCAATACCGGCGAGGTCAGTGTCGCGGGCTCCCTCGATCGCGAGACAGCGGCAAGCTACGATATCGAGGTCACCGCGACCTCGACCGATGGCAGCACCTCGACCAAGACCTTCACCATTGCCCTCAACGACCAGGACGAGTTCGATGTCGGTCCGGTCAGTGACAGCGATGCCGGCGCCAACACATTGGCCGAAGATGCCGCTGCGGGAACCGCGGTCGGTGTTGTGGCTTCTGCAAGTGACGCCGATGCCACCACCAATGCCATCACCTATTCCGTTGATGACAGCCGCTTTACCGTCGATCCGGACGGCACCGTCCGTGTCGCCTCCGGCGCCTCGTTCGACTACGAGACCGAGACCTCGATCGATATCGTCGTGACCGCAACCTCTGCCGATGGTTCCTCCTCCAACCAGACCTTCACCCTCGACGTCACCGATGTGAACGAGAGCGGGGTCTCTGCGATCTCTGATAGTGATGCCACTCTGGACGCCGTCGACGAGAACAGCGCCATCGGCACCTCTGTGGGCGTGACCGCCTTTGCCTCGGATGCCGACGGCACGGACTCCGTGACCTATTCGCTGAGCAACGATGCCGGCGGGCTCTTCACCATCGATGCCAATACCGGCGAGGTCAGTGTCGCGGGCTCCCTCGATCGCGAGACAGCGGCAAGCTACGATATCGAGGTCACCGCGACCTCGACCGATGGCAGCACCTCGACCAAGACCTTCACCATTGCCCTCAACGACCAGGACGAGTTCGATGTCGGTCCGGTCAGTGACAGCGATGCCGGCGCCAACACATTGGCCGAAGATGCCGCTGCGGGAACGGCCGTCGGTGTTGTGGCTTCTGCAAGTGACGCCGACGCCACCACCAATGCCATCACCTATTCCGTTGATGACAGCCGCTTCACAGTCGATCCGGACGGTACCGTTCGTGTCGCCTCCGGCGCCTCGTTCGATTACGAGACCGAGAGCTCGATCGATATCGTCGTGACCGCAACCTCGGCCGATGGCTCCTCCTCCAACCAGACCTTTACCCTCGACGTCACCGATGTGAACGAGAGCGGGGTCTCTGCGATCTCTGATAGTGATGCCACTCTGGACGCCGTCGACGAGAACAGCGCCATCGGCACCTCTGTGGGCGTGACCGCCTTTGCCTCGGATGCGGACGGCACCGATAGCGTCACTTACAGTCTCACCAACGATGCCGGCGGGCTCTTCACCATCGATGCCAATACCGGCGAGGTCAGTGTCGCGGGCTCCCTCGATCGCGAGAGTGCGGCAAGCTACGATATCGAGGTCACCGCGACCTCGACCGATGGCAGCACCTCGACCAAGACCTTCACCATTGCCCTCAACGACCAGGACGAGTTCGATGTCGGTCCGGTCAGTGACAGCGATGCCGGCGCCAACACATTGGCCGAAGATGCCGCTGCGGGAACGGCCGTCGGTGTTGTGGCTTCCGCAAGTGACGCCGATGCCACCAACAATGCCATCACCTATTCCGTTGATGACAGCCGCTTTACCGTCGATCCGGACGGCACCGTCCGTGTCGCCTCCGGCGCC
This sequence comes from Hyphomicrobiaceae bacterium, assembly GCA_020638065.1. GTDB lineage: Bacteria > Pseudomonadota > Alphaproteobacteria > Rhizobiales > Devosiaceae > JACKJF01. The sequence continues at coordinate 221,475 of JACKJG010000004.1, forward strand.
TCGTTCGACTACGAGACCGAGACCTCGATCGATATCGTCGTGACCGCAACCTCTGCCGATGGCTCCTCCTCCAACCAGACCTTTACCCTCGACGTCACCGATGTGAACGAGAGCGGGGTCTCTGCGATCTCTGATAGTGACGCCACTCTGGACGCCGTCGACGAGAACAGCGCCATCGGCACCTCTGTGGGCGTGACCGCCTTTGCCTCGGATGCCGACGGCACCGATAGCGTCACTTACAGTCTCACCAACGATGCCGGCGGGCTCTTCACCATCGATGCCAATACCGGCGAGGTCAGTGTCGCGGGCTCCCTCGATCGCGAGAGTGCGGCAAGCTACGATATCGAGGTCACCGCGACCTCGACCGATGGCAGCACCTCGACCAAGACCTTCACCATTGCCCTCAACGACCAGGACGAGTTCGATGTCGGGCCGGTCAGTGACAGCGATGCCGGCGCCAACACATTGGCCGAAGATGCCGCTGCGGGAACCGCGGTCGGTGTTGTGGCTTCTGCAAGTGACGCCGATGCCACCACCAATGCCATCACCTACTCCGTTGATGACAGCCGCTTCACTGTCGATCCGGACGGCACCGTCCGTGTCGCCTCCGGCGCCTCGTTCGACTACGAGACCGAGACCTCGATCGATATCGTCGTGACCGCAACCTCTGCCGATGGTTCCTCCTCCAACCAGACCTTCACCCTCGACGTCACCGATGTGAACGAGAGCGGGGTCTCTGCGATCTCTGATAGTGACGCCACTCTGGACGCCGTCGACGAGAACAGCGCCATCGGCACCTCTGTGGGCGTGACCGCCTTTGCCTCGGATGCCGACGGCACGGACTCCGTGACCTATTCGCTGAGCAACGATGCCGGCGGGCTCTTCACCATCGATGCCAATACCGGCGAGGTCAGTGTCGCGGGCTCCCTCGATCGCGAGACAGCGGCAAGCTACGATATCGAGGTCACCGCGACCTCGACCGATGGCAGCACCTCGACCAAGACCTTCACCATTGCCCTCAACGACCAGGACGAGTTCGATGTCGGGCCGGTCAGTGACAGCGATGCCGGCGCCAACACATTGGCCGAAGATGCCGCTGCGGGAACCGCGGTCGGTGTTGTGGCTTCTGCAAGTGACGCCGATGCCACCACCAATGCCATCACCTACTCCGTTGATGACAGCCGCTTCACTGTCGATCCGGACGGCACCGTCCGTGTCGCCTCCGGCGCCTCGTTCGACTACGAGACCGAGACCTCGATCGATATCGTCGTGACCGCAACCTCTGCCGATGGTTCCTCCTCCAACCAGACCTTCACCCTCGACGTCACCGATGTGAACGAGAGCGGGGTCTCTGCGATCTCTGATAGTGACGCCACTCTGGACGCCGTCGACGAGAACAGCGCCATCGGCACCTCTGTGGGCGTGACCGCCTTTGCCTCGGATGCCGACGGCACGGACTCCGTGACCTATTCGCTGAGCAACGATGCCGGCGGGCTCTTCACCATCGATGCCAATACCGGCGAGGTCAGTGTCGCGGGCTCCCTCGATCGCGAGAGTGCGGCAAGCTACGATATCGAGGTCACCGCGACCTCGACCGATGGCAGCACCTCGACAAAGACCTTCACCATTGCCCTCAACGACCAGGACGAGTTCGATGTCGGGCCGGTCAGTGACAGCGATGCCGGCGCCAACACATTGGCCGAAGATGCCGCTGCGGGAACCGCGGTCGGTGTTGTGGCTTCTGCAAGTGACGCCGATGCCACCACCAATGCCATCACCTACTCCGTTGATGACAGCCGCTTCACTGTCGATCCGGACGGCACCGTCCGTGTCGCCTCCGGCGCCTCGTTCGACTACGAGACCGAGACCTCGATCGATATCGTCGTGACCGCAACCTCTGCCGATGGTTCCTCCTCCAACCAGACCTTCACCCTCGACGTCACCGATGTGAACGAGAGCGGGGTCTCTGCGATCTCTGATAGTGACGCCACTCTGGACGCCGTCGACGAGAACAGCGCCATCGGCACCTCTGTGGGCGTGACCGCCTTTGCCTCGGATGCCGACGGCACGGACTCCGTGACCTATTCGCTGAGCAACGATGCCGGCGGGCTCTTCACCATCGATGCCAATACCGGCGAGGTCAGTGTCGCGGGCTCCCTCGATCGCGAGACAGCGGCAAGCTACGATATCGAGGTCACCGCGACCTCGACCGATGGCAGCACCTCGACCAAGACCTTCACCATTGCCCTCAACGACCAGGACGAGTTCGATGTCGGTCCGGTCAGTGACAGCGATGCCGGCGCCAACACATTGGCCGAAGATGCCGCTGCGGGAACCGCGGTCGGTGTTGTGGCTTCTGCAAGTGACGCCGATGCCACCACCAATGCCATCACCTACTCCGTTGATGACAGCCGCTTCACTGTCGATCCGGACGGCACCGTCCGTGTCGCCTCCGGCGCCTCGTTCGACTACGAGACCGAGACCTCGATCGATATCGTCGTGACCGCAACCTCTGCCGATGGTTCCTCCTCCAACCAGACCTTCACCCTCGACGTCACCGATGTGAACGAGAGTGGGGTTTCTGCGATCTCTGATAGTGACGCCACTCTGGACGCCGTCGACGAGAACAGCGCCATCGGCACCTCTGTGGGCGTGACCGCCTTTGCCTCGGATGCGGATGGCACGGACTCCGTGACCTATTCGCTGAGCAACGATGCCGGCGGGCTCTTCACCATCGATGCCAATACCGGCGAGGTCAGTGTCGCGGGCTCCCTCGATCGTGAGAGTGCCGCAAGCTACGACATCGAGGTCACCGCGACCTCGACCGATGGCAGCACGTCGACAAAGACCTTCACCATTGCCCTCAACGACCAGGACGAGTTCGATGTCGGTCCGGTCAGTGACAGCGATGCCGGTGCCAACACATTGGCCGAAGATGCCGCTGCGGGAACCGCGGTCGGTGTTGTGGCAAGTGCGTCGGACGCCGATGCCACCACCAACACCATCACCTATTCGGTCGACGATGCCAGGTTCACAGTCGATCCGGACGGCACCGTTCGCGTCGCAAGCGGGGCTTCGTTCGACTACGAGACCGAGACCTCGATCGATATCGTCGTGACCGCAACCTCGGCCGATGGCTCCTCCTCCAACCAGACCTTTACCCTCGACGTCACCGATGTGAACGAGAGTGGGGTTTCTGCGATCTCTGATAGTGACGCCACTCTGGACGCCGTCGACGAGAACAGCGCCATCGGCACCTCTGTGGGCGTGACCGCCTTTGCCTCGGATGCGGATGGCACGGACTCCGTGACCTATTCGCTGAGCAACGATGCCGGCGGGCTCTTCACCATCGATGCCAATACCGGCGAGGTCAGTGTCGCGGGCTCCCTCGATCGTGAGAGTGCCGCAAGCTACGATATCGAGGTCACCGCGACCTCGACCGATGGCAGCACCTCGACCAAGACCTTCACCATTGCCCTCAACGACCAGGACGAGTTCGATGTCGGTCCGGTCAGTGACAGCGATGCCGGTGCCAACACATTGGCCGAAGATGCCGCTGCGGGAACCGCGGTCGGTGTTGTGGCTTCCGCAAGTGACGCCGATGCCACCACCAACACCATCACCTATTCGGTCGACGATGCCAGGTTCACAGTCGATCCGGACGGCACCGTTCGTGTCGCCTCCGGCGCCTCGTTCGACTACGAGACCGAGACCTCGATCGATATCGTCGTGACCGCAACCTCTGCCGATGGTTCCTCCTCCAACCAGACCTTCACCCTCGACGTCACCGATGTGAACGAGAGCGGGGTCTCTGCGATCTCTGATAGTGATGCCACTCTGGACGCCGTCGACGAGAACAGCGCCATCGGCACCTCTGTGGGCGTGACCGCCTTTGCCTCGGATGCCGACGGCACGGACTCCGTGACCTATTCGCTGAGCAACGATGCCGGCGGGCTCTTCACCATCGATGCCAATACCGGCGAGGTCAGTGTCGCGGGCTCCCTCGATCGCGAGAGTGCGGCAAGCTACGATATCGAGGTCACCGCGACCTCGACCGATGGCAGCACCTCGACCAAGACCTTCACCATTGCCCTCAACGACCAGGACGAGTTCGATGTCGGTCCGGTCAGTGACAGCGATGCCGGCGCCAACACATTGGCCGAAGATGCCGCTGCGGGAACGGCCGTCGGTGTTGTGGCTTCTGCAAGTGACGCCGACGCCACCACCAATGCCATCACCTATTCCGTTGATGACAGCCGCTTCACAGTCGATCCGGACGGTACCGTTCGTGTCGCCTCCGGCGCCTCGTTCGATTACGAGACCGAGAGCTCGATCGATATCGTCGTGACCGCAACCTCGGCCGATGGCTCCTCCTCCAACCAGACCTTTACCCTCGACGTCACCGATGTGAACGAGAGCGGGGTCTCTGCGATCTCTGATAGTGATGCCACTCTGGACGCCGTCGACGAGAACAGCGCCATCGGCACCTCTGTGGGCGTGACCGCCTTTGCCTCGGATGCGGACGGCACCGATAGCGTCACTTACAGTCTCACCAACGATGCCGGCGGGCTCTTCACCATCGATGCCAATACCGGCGAGGTCAGTGTCGCGGGCTCCCTCGATCGCGAGACAGCGGCAAGCTACGATATCGAGGTCACCGCGACCTCGACCGATGGCAGCACCTCGACCAAGACCTTCACCATTGCCCTCAACGACCAGGACGAGTTCGATGTCGGTCCGGTCAGTGACAGCGATGCCGGCGCCAACACATTGGCCGAAGATGCCGCTGCGGGAACCGCGGTCGGTGTTGTGGCTTCTGCAAGTGACGCCGATGCCACCAACAATGCCATCACCTATTCCGTTGATGACAGCCGCTTTACCGTCGATCCGGACGGCACCGTCCGTGTCGCCTCCGGCGCCTCGTTCGACTACGAGACCGAGACCTCGATCGATATCGTCGTGACCGCAACCTCTGCCGATGGCTCCTCCTCCAACCAGACCTTTACCCTCGACGTCACCGATGTGAACGAGAGCGGGGTCTCTGCGATCTCTGATAGTGACGCCACTCTGGACGCCGTCGACGAGAACAGCGCCATCGGCACCTCTGTGGGCGTGACCGCCTTTGCCTCGGATGCCGACGGCACGGACTCCGTGACCTATTCGCTGAGCAACGATGCCGGCGGGCTCTTCACCATCGATGCCAATACCGGCGAGGTCAGTGTCGCGGGCTCCCTCGATCGCGAGACAGCGGCAAGCTACGATATCGAGGTCACCGCGACCTCGACCGATGGCAGCACCTCGACCAAGACCTTCACCATTGCCCTCAACGACCAGGACGAGTTCGATGTCGGTCCGGTCAGTGACAGCGATGCCGGCGCCAACACATTGGCCGAAGATGCCGCTGCGGGAACCGCGGTCGGTGTTGTGGCTTCTGCAAGTGACGCCGATGCCACCACCAATGCCATCACCTACTCCGTTGATGACAGCCGCTTCACTGTCGATCCGGACGGCACCGTCCGTGTCGCCTCCGGCGCTTCGTTCGACTACGAGACCGAGACCTCGATCGATATCGTCGTGACCGCAACCTCGGCCGACGGCTCCTCCTCCAACCAGACCTTCACCCTCGACGTCACCGATGTGAACGAGAGCGGGGTCTCTGCGATCTCTGATAGTGACGCCACTCTGGACGCCGTCGACGAGAACAGCGCCATCGGCACCTCTGTGGGCGTGACCGCCTTTGCCTCGGATGCCGACGGCACCGATAGCGTCACTTACAGTCTCACCAACGATGCCGGCGGGCTCTTCACCATCGATGCCAATACCGGCGAGGTCAGTGTCGCGGGCTCCCTCGATCGCGAGAGTGCGGCAAGCTACGATATCGAGGTCACCGCGACCTCGACCGATGGCAGCACCTCGACAAAGACCTTCACCATTGCCCTCAACGACCAGGACGAGTTCGATGTCGGGCCGGTCAGTGACAGTGATGCCGGTGCCAACACATTGGCCGAAGATGCCGCTGCGGGAACCGCGGTCGGTGTTGTGGCTTCTGCAAGTGACGCCGACGCCACCACCAATGCCATCACCTATTCCGTTGATGACAGCCGCTTCACAGTCGATCCGGACGGTACCGTTCGTGTCGCCTCCGGCGCTTCGTTCGACTACGAGACCGAGAGCTCGATCGATATCGTCGTGACCGCAACCTCGGCCGATGGCTCCTCCTCCAACCAGACCTTCACCCTCGACGTCACCGATGTGAACGAGAGCGGGGTCTCTGCGATCTCTGATAGTGACGCCACTCTGGACGCCGTCGACGAGAACAGCGCCATCGGCACCTCTGTGGGCGTGACCGCCTTTGCCTCGGATGCCGACGGCACCGATAGCGTCACTTACAGTCTCACCAACGATGCCGGCGGGCTCTTCACCATCGATGCCAATACCGGCGAGGTCAGTGTCGCGGGCTCCCTCGATCGCGAGAGTGCGGCAAGCTACGATATCGAGGTCACCGCGACCTCGACCGATGGCAGCACCTCGACCAAGACCTTCACCATTGCCCTCAACGACCAGGACGAGTTCGATGTCGGTCCGGTCAGTGACAGCGATGCCGGCGCCAACACATTGGCCGAAGATGCCGCTGCGGGAACCGCGGTCGGTGTTGTGGCTTCTGCAAGTGACGCCGATGCCACCACCAATGCCATCACCTACTCCGTTGATGACAGCCGCTTCACTGTCGATCCGGACGGCACCGTCCGTGTCGCCTCCGGCGCCTCGTTCGACTACGAGACCGAGACCTCGATCGATATCGTCGTGACCGCAACCTCTGCCGATGGTTCCTCCTCCAACCAGACCTTCACCCTCGACGTCACCGATGTGAACGAGAGCGGGGTCTCTGCGATCTCTGATAGTGACGCCACTCTGGACGCCGTCGACGAGAACAGCGCCATCGGCACCTCTGTGGGCGTGACCGCCTTTGCCTCGGATGCCGACGGCACGGACTCCGTGACCTATTCGCTGAGCAACGATGCCGGCGGGCTCTTCACCATCGATGCCAATACCGGCGAGGTCAGTGTCGCGGGCTCCCTCGATCGCGAGACAGCGGCAAGCTACGATATCGAGGTCACCGCGACCTCGACCGATGGCAGCACCTCGACCAAGACCTTCACCATTGCCCTCAACGACCAGGACGAGTTCGATGTCGGGCCGGTCAGTGACAGCGATGCCGGCGCCAACACATTGGCCGAAGATGCCGCTGCGGGAACCGCGGTCGGTGTTGTGGCTTCTGCAAGTGACGCCGATGCCACCACCAATGCCATCACCTACTCCGTTGATGACAGCCGCTTCACTGTCGATCCGGACGGCACCGTCCGTGTCGCCTCCGGCGCCTCGTTCGACTACGAGACCGAGACCTCGATCGATATCGTCGTGACCGCAACCTCGGCCGACGGCTCCTCCTCCAACCAGACCTTCACCCTCGACGTCACCGATGTGAACGAGAGCGGGGTCTCTGCGATCTCTGATAGTGACGCCACTCTGGACGCCGTCGACGAGAACAGCGCCATCGGCACCTCTGTGGGCGTGACCGCCTTTGCCTCGGATGCCGACGGCACGGACTCCGTGACCTATTCGCTGAGCAACGATGCCGGCGGGCTCTTCACCATCGATGCCAATACCGGCGAGGTCAGTGTCGCGGGCTCCCTCGATCGCGAGAGTGCGGCAAGCTACGATATCGAGGTCACCGCGACCTCGACCGATGGCAGCACCTCGACCAAGACCTTCACCATTGCCCTCAACGACCAGGACGAGTTCGATGTCGGGCCGGTCAGTGACAGCGATGCCGGCGCCAACACATTGGCCGAAGATGCCGCTGCGGGAACCGCGGTCGGTGTTGTGGCTTCTGCAAGTGACGCCGATGCCACCACCAATGCCATCACCTACTCCGTTGATGACAGCCGCTTCACTGTCGATCCGGACGGCACCGTCCGTGTCGCCTCCGGCGCCTCGTTCGACTACGAGACCGAGACCTCGATCGATATCGTCGTGACCGCAACCTCGGCCGATGGCTCCTCCTCCAACCAGACCTTTACCCTCGACGTCACCGATGTGAACGAGGCGCCGACGGACATGGAATTCACAGGCGATCAGTCGACCGCCGACAAGCAGGTCCTTAGCCTCAACGACGGCGAAAACGACCAGTACGCAGCAGCTTCGAATTTCAGCGACTTCCCGACTAGCGCCATTTCGTTCGAAGTGATGATGAATGCGGACTATTCGAACATCCATGTCAATGGCAGCCCGATCGTCTCGTACGATGCGAACAGCCACCCTAACGAATTCACCATCCTCGCGCGCGCTGACGACTACGCGACCAACCCCGGCGGCCTATCGGTCTATATCAACAATCAGGTCGTGGAAGTCCCCAACCTCGCTTCCGGTCTCTATGACGGCACCGATCACCGCTTCTCGGTAACCTGGCAAAGTTCGACCGGCACGCTCAAGATCTATGTCGACGGTCAGCAGGAATATACGACCACTGTAAAACAGGGCACCACTCTGGCCACCGGTGGGACTCTGGTGTTCGGCCAGGAACAGGACTCGGTCGGCGGCAGTTTCAACACCGATCAGATCTTCGTTGGCACGATGGATGACATCCGGCTCTTCAGTGACGTGCGCACTGCAACCGAAATCTCGGACAATGCAGATTCGCCGATCGCCGACCCCTCCTCCGAACAGGGCCTGGTCTCCAACTGGCAGATGACCGACAATGGCAGCGGCAAGATCGAAGACCTTGCCGGCTCGCATGATTTGACCCTGTCGGGTGGCGCAACGCTGATTGGCGACACCTACATGACCGCCGGCACTGTCGTGGGCGATGTTTCCTCGGTCACCGATCCGGATACTGGCGACACCTTCACCTATTCCTTGCTTGACGATGCAGGTGGAAAATACGTGATCGACGCCAATACCGGCGAAATCAAGCTCGCAGCCGATCACGACCTCACAGGCACCGTCGACAGCGACACGGTGACGGTTCAGGTGATGGATGCGGGCGGCAACACCTATTCCGAGACAGTCGGCATCGTTCTGGGAACGGACGGGTCGGACACCATCACCGGCACCAGCAATGCAGACATCATCTATGCGGGCGATGCCAATGACGGTCAGGCGGCAGCGGCCAATTCGGTCTCGGTCACCAACAACAGCTTTGAGACCCAGAATCTCAATAACGCCACCTCGCAGAGCGGGGCGCCAACAGGATGGTCCGGCACTGGCACCGTTGGCGTTCGCGACACCGACGGCTCCGAAATTACGGGCGGATCTGGCGAAAACGCTGCCTACACCAACGACAATTCGACGATCAGTCAGATACTTTCCACGAGTTTCGATTCAGCGAACAACTACGACGTCTCGTTGAAAGTTGGCATCCTGAACGGTTCGTCGAACACGCCCTACGTGGTCAACATCTACGCGGGCTCGACATTGATCGGAACGTATTCAGCCACCATCAGTTCGGGAAGCGCGGGCACCTACCAGACGGTTAGCTTCAATGTCGATGGCACCGGCCTTGAAGCCTATGACGGGCAATCGCTGAAGATAGAATTGGGCAAGAACTCTACGACCGGCGGCGCGGTCTATTTTGACAACGTTCAGGTCACTGAAAACGTGCCGGAAATCGTTGGTGGAGACACAATCGACGCCGGGGCCGGAAACGACACGATCTACGGCAGTTCCGGCGACGACATTGTCAGCGCCGGCACTGGAGACGATTACGCCTATCTCGGCGACGGCGACGACACTTTCGACACGACCAGCGGCTCCTCGGATGACAATGACGGCGCCGATTATGTGGACGGCGGCGCGGGCAACGATACGATCTGGGCGGGTGGTGACGACGACACCATTTTCGGTGGTGCAGGCGATGACACGCTCTCGGGCGAAGCGGGAAATGACACGATCGACGGCGGAGATGGCACCGATACCGCGATATATACCGGAAACCGTACCGACTACGATGTGACCTTCGACGGCACGAATTTCACGATTACCGACCTGAGATCGGGTTCGCCGGACGGAACCGACACAGTCGCCAACGTTGAGAATTTCCTGTTTGCGGACGGAACGGTCACGGCAGACAACCTGATTGCCAACGTCGCGCCGACCGACATGACCTTTGCCGCCGACGCGACCTTCATGGACAACAAGCTCGCCGCGTCGCTGGACATCAATGCATCCGGATCGGGCTTGACGGCATCTTCCGGCATGGACATTGATAATCAGACCCAGTTCACCGTCGAGCTGAAAGTCAATTTCGCCTCCATCCCCGGCTCGGGCTACGGCGGCGATCTGTTCAGCCAGTGTGACTCCTGGGACCAGAATGGCTGTTTCCTGAACATCTATGATGGCCAGATCGGCTACAATCAGTATAGCGGCGGCAGCTGGCAAGGCGGCGCCTATTCGTCAGCAGGAGTTCTGACGCCGGGTGTTGATTATACGATCTCGCTCGTGGTCAACAGCGGAACTGCCACAATCTACGTCGACGGCGTGCAGGTGGCCAGCGGCTCGGTCCCATCCCCGATGGCCAATTCGTCAGCACCCATGTCGTTCCTCAACAATGCCGATGCCTCGGTCACCGAAATCCGGGTTTGGGACCCTGCCCTCTCGCAGTCCCAAATCCAGGCAAATCTAGATGCGGACCTGACGACCGGTTCGCAAACCGGGCTGATGGGCTTGTACACATTTGACGAAGGTTCGGGGTCCACAGTTTTCGACCAGACTTCTGGCGGACACAATCTCACGCTGAACAGCGCCGAATCGACGTGGGTTGCAGGAACCGATATTGCAGACGGCTCTGTCATCGGATCGGTCAGCTCCGTGACTGACCTGACCTATGGTGACACGCACACCTTCTCCCTCATCGATGATGCCGGTGGCAAATTCGCCATCGACGCCAATACCGGTGACATCTCGATTGTCGGCAACCACGATACCTCCTCGGCCTACAGTGACACAATTACGGTCAAGGCCACCGACTCTCATGGCGCGACCTATACCGAAACGGTCGGCATTCAGATCGGAACGGACGGCGCAGACACATTGATCGGCACGGCTGGCACTGACATTTTCCAGGGCGGTGACGGAGACGACACGATACGGCTGTCCTCCGGTGCAGATTCCATTGAAGGCGGATCGGGTCATGATGTGCTCGACGTCTGGGACGAAGGCGGCGTGACAATCGACCTGCAGGCCGGCACGGTCACCGGCGGGGATTCTGACGGAACGACGATCTCGGGGATCGAAGAGGTTTGGGGAAGTGCTGCCGGCGACACCATCATCGGCGCGGATGACACCGGCGAAACGATCTACGGCTATTCTGGCGACGACGTCATTCAGGGCGGCGGCGGAAATGACGACCTCTACGGCGAAGCCGGAAACGATGAGTTTGTCATTGGTATCGGCGACGGGGATGACAACATCTATGGCGGCTCCGCCGGAGGCTGGACCGACCAGATCACCCTGACAGGAATGGACGGTGCCGTGACCATCAACGGTAGCGTCGTCGAAGGGAATGGCTGGACCATGACGCTCGACTCTGGCTCTTCGATTGTTTCCCAGAACGGCGAAAGCCTGACGCTGAGCGACGATTCCTCCGGCACGATCGTCTTTGATGATGGCGCCGTCGCAACGTTCCACCAAATCGAACAGATCAACTGGTAAAGGCCAGATCCCCGGCAATCCGTGCTTCCACGCACGGTTTGCCGCATCCAAGTTCCCGGTTAAGCTGCGATTTACCTTAACGCATTACTCTCGGATGTGAGTTCGAGTGTATTGCCGCGGCCTTTCTGCGGCTGAGGATGCGTGTATGCGTAAATTTCGCGCAGATTGGCGGATCAGGCGGGACCCCCACGTCCTCGCCGCATCCGTCGTCCTCAACCTGCTCACATTCGCACTCCCCCTGATGATGCTGCAGATTTACGATCGCATCATCCCCCGCAAAGGCTTTGAATCCCTCACGGTTCTCGCCATCGGCGTGGTCGTGGCCATCGCACTCGAACTCAGCATGCGCGTTGCCCGCACCCACCTGATGTCCCTTGCCGGAGACGCCTTTGCCAGAAAGACGCACGAACGCATCTTCAGCCGGCTGCTCAAAACCGACCTTGCGACGGTCGAGAAGGTCACGCCGGGCGTGCATCTGGACCGGATATCCAGCATAGACCGCGTCCGCGAGTTCCGTTTTGGCGAAACCGCCATGGCTGCGCTCGACCTGCCGTTCGCCTTCCTCTTTCTGATTGTCGTCGGTCTGATCGCCCCGCCACTCGCCGTTCTGGTGTTGGCCCTTCTTGGCGTCAGTCTCGCGGTCATGCGGCATCTGCAGTCCCATGCCGTCGTTCTCAGCGAACAAAAACACGAAGTTGACCGTCGCAGATACTCTTACCTCATCGAGGTCATCTCCAACATCGAGGTCGTCAAGAGCCTCAATATCGAGGCCTTCATGCAGCGCCGCTACGAGCGTTTGATGGCCACAACTGCCGCGATAGGCGCCGAGGCAACCGAACGGGCCAATTATGCCCAAGCGGTTACAGGCGCCATCGGACAATACACACCAGCCATCGTCGCCGGCACCGGGGCGATTTTCGTTATCGAGCAATGGATCACGGTCGGCGCTCTTGCGGCCGTAACCCTGCTGGCGTCGCGCATCGTGCAGCCGGTCTTGCGCCTGAGCGCCCTGAAATCGAGCGATGATGATGTCCGCCGCGCCGAAAGCGAGATTGAGGAATTCCTCAATGCGCCGGTCCCGGCAATGGGTGCGGCCGAGTGTCAACAGCTTGACCTGCTTGAATTGAAGAACATCACGGTCACCCGGCCCGGCCGGAGCGATCCCATGTATGATGGGTTGAATCTCACCCTAAGGCGGGGTGAGATCATTGTTCTGGATGGGGCCAACGGTTCCGGCCGTTCATCGCTGCTCTGGCTGATCATGGGCTATTTCCAGCCCAACGGCGGGCAGATTCTGATTAACGGCAAGCCGATGCAGGATTTCCAGCCGGCCTCTCTGCGCCGGCGCATCGCCTATCTGCCCAATCAGCCCAAAATGCTGGCCGGCACGGTTCTGGAAAACATGACGAACTTCCAGCCGGAAACCTTCGCGGACGATGCATTCGAAGTGGCCGAGGCGCTTGGCCTTGCCGCCTATTTCGCCAAGCATCAGGAGGGCTTGAATACCAGGGTCGGGCACGGACTCGATGCCGGCTTGCCGACATCGGTCGGCCAGCGTGTGCCGCTTGTCGGTGCCCTGGTCGGACATCCTGACCTTATCCTTTTTGACGAAGCCAACGCCAATCTCGACATGCAGGGGGACCAGAAGCTTCTTGCCTATCTGTCCTCGCTCAAAGGCCGCGCCTCGATCATCATGGTCACCCAGCGCCCCTCCTACCAGCGTATCGCCGACCGTCATTACGTTCTGAAGGACGGCAGGCTTGCCGAGTTCCGGCCGGAATTTGCCTACCAGCCGCAAACCCCGCCGCAGCAGGAGCAAATCGCATGAGCGCTCCCGCTACCCCCGTGCCTGAGGCAAATCCGCCTGTCGCCGGCGCCCGCGCGCTCGACCAGCGCCTGCGCTCCGCATTTGAAAACCAGCAGGAGGCAGAGCGCCGCCGTCATTTGGCCTTTGAATCGTTGCGCAACGGACTTGCATCCGGACAGTTTGGCGGCCTCCCACAGGACAACGATGCCGGCCACGCCGTTCTCTGCATGCTGGAGAAAATGAGCTGGCCCTGCTCGGTCGACCAGTTTGCGCGTGCCATGCCGCATTTCCCGCAACAATTCGGCATCATCGAAATGCGCGAGGTCATGGCTCGTCTCGGCTTTTCGAGTACCGCCAGGTTCGTCAGTCCCAACCACATCGCCCCTCGCGACCTGCCGGCGCTCCTGGCCCACGGAAAATCCGTTTCCCTGCTCGAAGCGGACGCAAAAGGCCGCATCTTCGCGGTCGACCCCAAAACCGCGCGCCGTCGCAAGATCAAGTGGACCCGTGACGTCTCGCTGGTATCCTTTGCGCCCGTCGCCGACAGCGACGCCCAGGCCGCGCCGCCAAAATCCTGGCTGAATGAAACGCTGCGCCGTTTTGGCTCCGAAGTTATGCAATTGCTGGGCCTGACGCTTTTCATCAACTTGATGGTGCTGGCCACGTCGTTTGCGGTCATGTCGATCTACGACAAGGTCATCCCCGCCGGCGCGTTCGACACGCTGGCGGCCATCGGTATCGCACTCTCGATGGCGGTTGCCTTCGAATTGACGTTCCGCCGCCTGAAGTCCCGCCTGATCGGGCACACGACCGGACGGCTCGAATACCTGATGGGCACGACCGTCTTCTCCAAACTGATCACGCTGCCGGTTTCCATGATCACCAACACGCCGGTTGCCGATCAGATTTCGCGTCTGCGCCAGTTCGAAACGGTTAGAGACCTGTTCTCGGGCCCGTTTGTCGCGGTCGTTCTTGAAGTGCCGTTCATCATCATGTTCATGATCGGCCTGTTCGCCGTGGCCGGGCCACTGGGATTCGTGCCGCTGGTTCTGATGATCGTTTACACGGTCATTGGGTTTCTGCTTGTCGGCCCGATCCGGCGGCAAAACGAACGCTCGGGCAAGCGCCAGCGCGAGCATTACCAGCAAACCATGGAAACGGTCTCCAACCTCCGGCAGATTCGCAGCTTTGGCTGTGAGGATATCTGGCTTGAGCGCCTGCGTCAGAAGACCGCCGACGCCTCAGCCGCCCGGCGCAAGGCCAGCCTGTCCCAGCGCTTCCTGTCGACCCTTTCCACTGCCGCGGTGCCCGTCGCAGGCGCTTCTACTGTGGTGACCGGCGCGGTGCTGGTTATCGATGGCATGATGACGGTCGGCATGCTGATCGGCGCCATGATCATTGTCTGGCGGGTTCTGGCGCCCATTCAGCAATTGTTCCTGATGTTCACCCGCTATACCGAGATCGCGCAGATGGTGAACCAGATCGACCAGATGATGCGTCTGCCGTCCACCGAAACGGTCACCGAGACGCCGATGAAACGCCGTTTCGAGGGCGACGTCACCTTTGATCGGGTGAGCTTCCGCTATCAGGGTGCCAACGATTCATCGCTGATGGGGATCAGCTTCACCATCAGCCCCGGCGAACTCATCGCCATCGAAGGCGCCTCCGGTGCTGGCAAGACGACGGTTCTGCGCCTGATCCTCGATCTCTACCGCCCGCAATCCGGCACCATTCATGTCGATGGCATCAACGTTCGTCAGATCGCGCCCACCGAGCTGCGTGCCGCCATCGGCTATGTTCCGCAAAGACCGGCCCTCTTCCACGGCACTATCGCGCAGAACCTGCGCCTCGCCGCGCCAGGAGCCAGCGATGCTGATCTGAAGCGCGTCTGTGACGAGGTTGGGATTCTCGCCGCCATCGAACAATTGCCCAAGGGGCTCGATACGCTTCTCGATCATGCGCGCCAGGAGACTCTGCCCGGCGGTTTCAGACAGGCTTTGTCGATTGCACAGGCCTTGCTACGTGAACCCAAGATCCTTTTGCTCGACGAACCCGCAAAGACCCTCGACTATGAGCTGGAACAGGCATTCCTGAATTGCCTGGAGCAGCGGCGCGGCCGCACCACGATCATCATGGTGTCGCACCGCCCAAGCCACATCCGCCTCGCTGACCGCGTTTTGAATCTCGAACGCGGCGCGATGAAGTCCTTTGATCCGCCAGAAGCGCCGAAAATGGCAGGATGAGTTAGTTATGAGTACCGCCACCAACAGCGCACAATCCATCCGCGCAGCCGCAAAGATCAAGCCGCCAAAGCGTGCCAAGGATCCTCGATCCCGGAATCAGGGCCCCAGCCAGGCGGCAGAAATCGCCTATGGAAACCTGATCGAGGAATATCACGATCCGCGCATTGCCAAGCTCGCCATCCGCGCAACGGCTCTTGCCCTGCTCGGCTTCCTGATCTGGGCGACAATCACCCCGATCCACGAACTTGCGACCGGTCAGGGCAAAATCCTGCCCGCCGGGTTCGTTCAGAACATCCAGCACCTCGAAGGCGGCACGGTCGCGCAGGTTTATGTCCGCGAAGGCCAGACCGTTGCCGCAGGCGACCCCATCATCCGGCTCGACGACGTGTCGCTGAAAGCCGAGCTCGGCAAGGCACAGGCGCGCGTCGAATTCCTGCGCCTTGCCATCCAGCGCCAGACACTCGTGTCGACGGGTCATGTGCAGGACTGGGGCACGTCCGATCAGGAACGATTCGAGGAATTGCGTGCCAGTCAGCAATCCGCGTCCACCGCCAGCATCGAATATCGTGATGCCCAACTCAAGGTCATCCAGGCTGAGCTTGACATGAAGACGGCCGAAGTCAGCTCGCTCACGCAGCGCGTCGCCAACTCGCAGCAAGAGCTGGATATCGTCACCCGGCAACTCGCCGACTATGAAAAAGCCGTCGAGTCAGGCGCGATCAGCCGCCGCCAGCGTGACGATGTTCTGCGCGAAAAGCTCAAGGTGGAGTCCGATCTCGCCCAGTTGAATGGCCAGCTGGAACTGTCCCGCGCGGCCGTGCAGGAAGCCGAGGCCCGCATGGGCGAATTGCAGGCTCAGTTCCGTCAGGACGCCGTCAGTCAGATTGCCGACCTGGAGGGTCAGAAAGCAGAGGCGGAAGAATTGGTCACCCAGTTGCAGGATCGGCTGGAGCGCACGGTCGTGCGGGCGCCGGTTGCGGGCCGCATCAGCAATCTGGGCACGCACAATCCCGGTCAGGTGATCCAGCCCGGAGAACTGGTCGCCGAAGTTGTTCCCGAACACACCGCAGTTCTGGCCGAGGTGAACATTTCTCCCGATCAGATTGGCTACATTTCCGAAGGCATGCATGCCAACGTCAAAGTGCTGACCTACGACTTTGCCCGTTTCGGCGGTCTGGACGGCACGATCGTGGAAGTCTCGCCCAACTCGATCGCCAATTATGAAGGACAATACTTCTACCGTGTCCGGATCGAACTCGCATCCAATCACGTTGGCAATCCGGCCGAAGGACGTGAAGTCACACCGGGCATGTCGATCGTTGCCGACATCAAACTGGGTGACAAATCGGTTCTCAACTATCTGCTCAAACCGCTCAGAGCCATTTCTGACCGCGCCTTCACGGAACGCTGACCGGCGGTGATGCCGGTTCCGCTCAGGTGAACTTGCGGAACAGGCGGGTCTCGTCGAAGAGCTTTTCGAGCACCTGCATGCGCTCCTGGGTTTCCGCCCAGGTGCGGTTCTGCACAGCTGCGATGAGGGCTTCGACGATCAGCATCAGGACGATGTTCGAATCCCAGGCCGAGGGTGCCTCGATCCGGGCATTGAAAACGTGATCCGCGTGGTTTGAAACCGGCGAACCCCAATAATCGGTGAAAAGAATGATCACGACCTTCCGCGCCTTGGCCATCTGCGCCAGCCGCTCAAGGTCATGCTCGTAGCGCCGGATATCGAAAAGGCACAACAGATCGCCCTCGCGCATCTCGAGCACGAAATGCGGCCAGGTTCCGGCATGCGCAGTCAAAATGCTGACGTCAGGCCGCATGACCTGCATGTGGGTGAAGAGATAGTCCGCAAGTGAATGGGTGATCCGCCCGCCCACCACATGCAGCCGGCGTTTGGCGTCCGACATCAGACTGACGACCTGATCAAATACCGCCGGATCGATCTGACTGAGCGTCTGGCGCAAATTGTCCATGGCCGCGTCGGCAAACCGGTTGAGCATGTGCGTGTCTGGGGCGTCTTCGGCCCAGCGGTCATGCTTGGCGATCGGGTTGGAAATTGCCGCTTCCAGCTCTCCGCGAAGATGCGCCTGCATGTCTTGAAAACCGGCAAATCCGAGTTTCCTGGCCATGCGGACGATGGTCGGCGTCGAGACTTTCGCAGCCTGTGCCAATACCGTGATGCTTCCAAGGCCAGACACAGGATAATTGGCCAACAAGCTGCTCGCCAATTGCCTTTCGGCCCGCGTCAGATCGCTGAACTGCCGCCTTATCCGTTCAGAGACTGGCAATTCCCCTTTTGAGGTCATTCCGCCCTCCGATCTGGCACCTGCATGACCGGCCCTCCCGAAATCAGCGCAGCAGACCCAGTTTCGGCTCGCTGAAACGATCTGTCCACAAATTTTTCCGCCGAAACAAAATTTACACAATCTGCTTGACTGTGACGTCGATTGCGAAAAAGCTGGCTACACGGCCTTTGGGGGATGTCCGGGTGCTGGCAAGAGACGAGACCGAAACGGACTGGCAGGCAGACGATTGCTGCACGCTCGTGAATGCGTCCGGCTCTTCACCGCTCGTTCTTGTGTGCGAACACGCTTCGAACCACATCCCAGACGAATTTGGAGACCTTGGCCTCTCTGCGGATGCACGCCAAAGCCACATCGCCTGGGATCCCGGTGCGCTGGGCGTGGCCACCGAATTGTCAAGCGTCCTGGATGCGCCGCTTCTGGTGCAGAACGTCTCACGGCTTGTCTACGACTGCAATCGCCCGCCTGATGAGGCGAGCGCCATCCCGGAAAAGAGTGAAATCTATTCTATCCCGGGCAACGCCAATCTGCCCCAATCGGAGCGCGACCGGCGAACCCGTCTCTATTACGATCCCTTCCGCTTAAGGCTGTCGGCTGTTGTCGAAGAGGCATTGGCCCGGTTTGGGGCGCCGGTTCTGGCGACTATCCATTCCTTCACCCCCATCTATTTCGGTCAGCCGCGCACCGTCGAACTTGGCATCCTCCACGACGAAGATGCGCGGCTGGCCGATTTTCTGCTGGCCTCAATGACGAGCAGAGAAAGTATGCGCATCGAACGCAACCAACCCTACGGTGCCGCCGACGGGGTGACCCATACCTTGCGATTTCATGCGCTCCCCAAAGGCATTCCCAATGTCATGATCGAGATCCGCAACGATCTGATTGCGACCGAAATGGATCAGAAAAAAATGGCTGCAACTCTGGCCCGATATTTTGCCAGCGCCATCGGGCAATTCGCGTCCAACGAGGAAGGAATGGCCCATTGAGCTTTGCCGGTCCGAAAGGCCTGTTTCATGCCTAGACCCATCGTGGCCTATGTCCGTATTATCGACGCCATCAGCCATCGGGTGGGGCGGTTCGCCATCTATCTCGTGTTCGCGATGATGGCGGTCCTGCTCTGGTCGTCCATCTCCAAGACCTTCTTCACGCCATCGCTCTGGACGGTTGAAACGGCCCAGTTCATCCTGGTCGCCTATTATGTTCTCGGCGGTCCCTACTCCATGCAGCAGACCGACGATTCCCATGTGCGCATGGACCTGTTTTACGGAAACTGGTCGCCCAAGACCAAGGCCTGGGTCGATGCGTTCAGCGTCATTTGCCTGATGTTCTTTCTGGTGGTTCTGCTCTATGGCGCGTTCGGTTCCACCGCCTATTCGCTCGGCTATTATGGCCTCGAACCGTTCCGCTTCTTCTGGGACCTGTCGGTCGCCTTCGTCACGGGAGGGCCCGACGCAGCATCCCACGTTTTGGGCACGCTTGAACGTTCGCCGACCGCCTGGCGGCCGTTCCTCTGGCCGGTCAAGCTCATCATGGTTTTCGGCTTCATTCTGATGCTGCTTCAGACCATCGCCGAGTTTTTCAAGGACATTGCGCGCATTCGCGGGGTTGATCTCTGATGCCCTACGAATACATCGCCATCTTCATGTTCCTGTCGATGATGTTGCTGCTCTTTACCGGGCAGCGCGTTTTCGGCGCCATTGGTGCGGTTGCGTCGATCTCGGCCACGCTGCTCTGGGGGGTCGGTGGCATCGATATCCCCTTCACCGCCGCCATCGGGCTGATGAACTGGTATCCGCTGCTGACGCTGCCCATGTTCATCCTGATGGGCTACGTGCTCTCCGAAAGCCGCATTGCCGACGACCTCTACCGCATGTTCCATGTCTGGATGGGCCCGGTCCCTGGCGGGTTGGCCATCGGCACCATTCTTCTGATGGTTTTGATCTCCGCGATGAACGGTCTCTCGGTCGCTGGTATGGCCATCGGCACGACCATCGCCTTGCCCGAGCTGCTGCGCCGCGGCTATGACAAGATCATGGTCACCGGCGTCATCCAGGCCGGATCCTCCCTCGGCATCCTCGTACCGCCCTCGGTCGTTCTGGTTCTTTATTCCATGATCGCCCGTCAGCCGGTCAGCCAGCTCTGGCTCGCCGGAATTATCCCCGGTCTCATGATGGCGGGGCTTTTCATCGTCTACATCTATATCCGCTGCCTCATTCAGCCCGATCTCGGACCAGTGCTCTCCAAGGAAGAGCGCAACATCCCCATGTCGGAGAAACTGAAGCTTCTCAGCGCCGGTATTCTGCCGATCATCATCTTCTTCGCGATGATGATCCCCTTCGTGAACGGCTGGACCTCTTTGACCGAAAGTTCGGCCATCGGCGCCATCGCCGCCATGCTCGCCGCGATCCTGCGCGGACGCATGAACCGGGAGGTCTTCGAAAATTCGATCCGCAAGACCCTGCTGATTTCCTGCATGTTCATGTGGATCATTCTCGCCGCACTGGGTTTCGGCGCGGTCTTTGACGGCCTCGGCGCCGTCAAGGCGATCGAAGGCCTGTTCGTCGGCCAGTTGCACCTGTCGCCCTGGGTCATTCTGATCATCATGCAGCTGACCTTCCTGATCATGGGCACCTTTCTCGATGACACGGCCATGCTGGTCATCGTCGCGCCGCTATATATCCCGCTGGTTCGTCTGCTCGGTTTCGACCTGATCTGGTACGGCGTGCTCTACACGATCACCACTCAGATCGCCTATATGACCCCGCCCTTTGGCTATAACCTGTTTCTGATGCGGGCCATGGCGCCGCCCGAAATCAACATCAGGGACATCTACCGCTCCATCTTCCCCTTTGTCGGCGTGATGATCGTGGCGCTCGCCATCGTCATGCTGTTCCCCGAAATCGCACTCTGGCTTCCGCACCATGTCTACAACAATTGATTGTCATCACAGCGGAAACGAGTGGGACAGGATCGGCGAAAAGCCGCTCCGACCGGGCAATTGCCCACAACCAACGACAACCAAGGAGACGTCACCATGACTTCGAGACGCGACTTTTTGAAAAAGGCAGGTCTTGGCGCCGCCGCTGGAACCAGCGTGCTTGCCGCACCTGCCGTCAAAGCCCAGTCGACCATCCGCTGGCGCCTGCAGACCTATGCCGGCCCGGCTCTGGCCGAACACGTCGTCAAACCGGCCATCGACAGCTTCAACAAGATTGCCGGCGATGAAATGCAGATCGAGCTTTATACCGCCGACTCGCTGGTTCCCACGGGCGAACTCTTCCGGGCCATGCAGCGCGGCACCATCGACGCGGTGCAATCGGACGACGATTCCATGGCCTCGCCGACCGAAGTGACCGTGTTCGGCGGCTACTTCCCCTTCGCGACCCGCTATTCCCTCGACGTGCCGGTATTGTTCAACCAGTACGGCCTCAAGGAAATCTGGGATGCGGAATACGAGAAGGTGGGCGTCAAGCACATCTCCGCCGGGTCCTGGGATCCCTGCCACTTCAACACCAAGGAGCCGATCCGCTCTCTGGCCGATCTGCAGGGCAAGCGCGTTTACACCTTCCCCACCGCCGGCCGCTTCATGAGCCAGTTCGGTGTGGTGCCGGTCAACGTGCCTTACGAGGATGCGGAAGTTGCGGTTCAGACCGGCGAGCTCGACGGTATTGCATGGTCAGGCATCACCGAGGACTACACAGTGGGTTGGGCCAACGTGACTCCCTACTTCCTGACCAACAACATTTCCGGCGCCTGGATTGGCCATTTCTTCGCCAACATGGACCGCTGGAATGAGGTGCCCGAACACCTTCAGGAACTGCTCAAGGTCACCATGGATTCCTCGCACTATTACCGGCAATGGTGGTATTGGGGCGGTGAAGCCTCGCTGCGCGTCGACGGCACAAAGATGGAACTGACCTCCATCCCCGACAGCGAATGGGCAACCGTGGAAGCGGCCGCCCACAAGTTTTGGGACGAGATTGCCGCCGAGTCCGAAACCAAGGCCAAGGTGGTGGAAATCTTCAAGAACTACAATGCAGTGATGGACAAGGCCGGCCGGCCCTATCGCTATTCCTGATCACTGACTACACTCCTATCGGCCCGCCCCAAGGGGCGGGCCGTCACGTAACGCACCGAATTCCAGGACAAAGAAAATGGCAGGCAAACTCACCTTCGACGAACTTCGCGCAGCAGTTGCGGCCGGCGAGATCGACACGGTGATCGCTGCCGAAGTCGACATGCAGGGCCGCCTGATGGGCAAGCGCTTTCATGCCGAATATTTCCTCGACAGCGCATATGAGGAAACCCATTCGTGCGACTATCTGCTGACCGTCGACATGGAGATGGAACCTGTGCCCGGCTATAAGTCGGCGAGCTGGGACAAGGGCTATGGCGATTATGTGCTCAAGCCCGATCTTAATACGATCCGCCGCCTGCCCTGGGCTGAAAAGACCGCGCTTGTGATCGGCGACATTCTCGATCATCACACCCATCAGGACGTGCCGATCTCGCCCCGCGGAATCCTCAAGAAGCAGATTGCCCGCCTTGAAGCGATGGGCCTGACCGCCAACGCCGCCACGGAACTCGAATTCTACGTCTTCCGCGAGAGTTTCGAAGATGCACGCGATCTCGGCTATCGCGACCTGACCACCATCTCGGCCTATAATGAGGACTATCACATCCTCCAGACCGCCAAGGAAGAACACATCATGCGCGCCCTGAGAAACGGGCTCAACGGCGCCGATGTTCCCGTCGAAAACACCAAGGGCGAAGCCGATGCCGGCCAGGCCGAGGTCAATGTTCGCTATGCCGATGCGCTGACCATGGCCGACCGTCACACGATCGTGAAACTGGCAACAAAGGAAATCGCCTGGCAACAGGGACACGCCGTCAGTTTCATGGCCAAATGGAACTACGATATGGCCGGCAATTCCTCGCACATCCATCAGTCGCTCTGGACGAAAGACGGAAAATCCATTTTCTTCGATCCCGCGGCCCAGTACGGCATGTCGGAGACCATGCGGCATTATCTGGCGGGGCTGTTGCACCATGCCGAGGCGACCACGCTCTTCCTGGCGCCCAACATCAATTCCTACAAACGCTTTGCCGCCGGCACCTTTGCCCCGACCAAGATCGTCTGGTCGATGGACAATCGTACGGCCGGCTACCGGGTCTGTGGTGAGAGTTCCAAAGGCGTCCGTGTCGAATGCCGTATTGGCGGCGCCGACCTCAATCCCTACCTCGCTCTGGCGGGCCAGATTGCCGCCGGCATCGACGGCATCGAGAACAAACTCGAACTCGAAGACGAATTCCGGGGTGACGCCTACACCACCGAAGGTATCCGCGACATTCCGCGCACCCTGCGCGACGCCGCAAAGGCCTTCTCAGAGTCGCAAATGATGCGTAAGTCTCTGGGAGATGACGTGGTGGACCACTACGTCCACGCCGCCGAATGGGAACAGTTCGAATACGACCGCCGGGTCACCGATTGGGAAGTGAAACGCGGGTTCGAACGCTCCTGACTTTCTTGGGAATTTAGCAATGAGTGAACTCAAATGCATCTCGCCGATCGATGGATCGGTTTTCGCCACACGTCCGGCCATGGGTGCCGACGAGGTCATCGCCCGGCTTGCAAAAATGCGCATGGCGCAAAAAACCTGGGCCGCTCGCCCGCTGGACGAACGCATCGATCTGGTGCGCGCCGGCGTTGCCGCGCTCGGAGCAATGAACGATGAGGTGGTGCCGGAATTGGCGCACATGATGGGCCGTCCGGTCCGCTATGGCGGCGAATTCGGCGGGGTCAACGAGCGCACCCAGTATATGGCCTCGATCGCCCATGATGCGCTCAAGCCTCTGGTTGCCGAAGATTCCGAGTTCTTCGAACGCCGCATCGCCTTTGAACCGCACGGCGTGGTTCTGGTCATCGCGCCCTGGAACTACCCCTACTTGACCGCGATCAACACCATCGTTCCCGCCCTGATGGCCGGCAACGTCGTCGCCATCAAGCACGCCACCCAGACCCTTCTTGTCGGCGAGCGCATCGTCCGCGCCTTCGTGGAAGCCGGTGTGCCCGAGGATGTTTTCGTCAATCTCTTCCTCGATCATGCCACCACCGAAGCCCTGATCGGTGCCCGCGCTTTCGATTTCATCAATTTCACCGGCTCGGTCGGCGGCGGCGCGGCCATGGAACGCTATGCCGCCGGAACCTTCACCCCGCTGGGCCTCGAATTGGGTGGCAAGGATCCGGGTTATGTTTGCGACGATGCCGATATCGACTGGGCCGTCGATGTTCTGCTCGACGGCGCGCTCTACAATGCCGGGCAATGCTGCTGCGGCATCGAGCGTGTCTATGTCGCCGAACAGCATTTCGATCGTTTCGTTGAGGGCGCGGTGGCCTGGACCAACAAGCTCAAGCTCGGCAATCCGCTCGATCCGGAAACCTCCATCGGTCCCATGGCCAATGCCCGCTTCGCCGAAGAGGTGCGGGCCCAGACCCGCGAAGCCATCGAGATGGGAGCCACACCTCTGATCGAAAAACAGAACTTCCCGGCAGACCCCGGCTCCGGCACCTATCTCATGCCGCAGCTCCTGATCAACGTGAACCACGACATGCGCGTGATGCAGGACGAGAGCTTCGGCCCAGTCGTCGGCATCATGCCGGTCAAGAACGACGAGGAAGCCATCGCGCTGATGAACGACAGCCGCTACGGCCTGACCGCCTCGATCTGGACCAACGATTCAAAGCGCGCTGCAAGCATTGGCGAGCGGCTGGAAACAGGTACCGTCTTCATGAACCGCGCCGACTATCTTGACCCGGCCCTGTGCTGGACCGGCTGCAAGGAAACGGGCCGCGGCGGCACCCTGTCGATCATCGGCTTCCAGAACTTGACCCGTCCCAAATCCTACCACCTGAGAAAAAAGGCCTGAGGCGAAAAATGAACCTCGTCGCAAACTGGTCCTACCCCACCGCCATCCGCTTCGGTACCGGGCGCATTTCCGAACTCGCGGATGCCTGCAAATCCGCCGGCATGGAACGCCCGCTTCTGGTCACCGACCGCGGCCTCGCCAACCTGCCCATCACCCAGAATGCCCTCGATATTCTCGAGAAGGCAGGCCTTGGCCGCGCCATGTTCTCTGAAGTCGATCCCAATCCCAACGAACTCAATCTCGAGGCAGGCCTCAAGGTCTATTGGCACGGAAACCATGATGGCGTGGTTGCCTTTGGCGGCGGCTCAGGCCTCGACCTCGGCAAGCTCATCGCCTTCATGTCCGGTCAGATTCTGCCGGTTTGGGACTTCGAGGATATCGGCGATTGGTGGACCCGCGCCGAGGCCGACAAGATCGCGCCGATCGTCGCGGTTCCTACCACCGCTGGCACCGGCTCGGAGGTCGGGCGCGCCGGCGTGCTCACCAATTCCGAAACCCACGTCAAAAAGATCATCTTCCATCCAAAACTCTTGCCGACGGTCACGATCTGCGACCCCGAACTGACGACCGGCATGCCCAGGGCGATCACTGTCGGCACCGGCATGGATGCCTTCGCCCACTGCCTCGAAGCCTATTGTTCGCCCTTCTATCATCCGATGAGCCAGGGCATCGCGCTTGAGGGCATGCGGCTCGTCAAGGAAAACCTGCCGCGAGTTGTCGCGGATCCCATCGACCTCGAGGCCCGCGCCAACATGATGAGCGCCGCCGCCATGGGGGCAGTCGCCTTTCAGAAGGGTCTCGGCGCCATCCACGCCCTCTCCCATCCGATCGGCGCCGTCTACAACACCCACCACGGCATGACCAATGCGGTCGTCATGCCCCCGGTTCTCAGGTTCAACCGCACGGAAATCGAAGAGCGGATCGGACGCGCCGCCGCCTATCTCGGAATTTCTGGCGGATTCGAAGGCTTTTACGATTTCGTCGTCAAGTTCCGCGCCGATCTCGGCGTTCCTGACAATCTGACCGAGCTCGGCGTCGCCAATGACCGGATCGACGAACTCTCGGCCATGGCGATGGAGGACCCATCGGTAGGCGGCAATCCGCGCAAGATGACCCTTGAAAACACCAAGGAGCTGTTCGCGGATTGCTTTTAGAGCGTTTCCGGGCGACGTGGGCGCCGGTCCGGAGACGCGGCAACAAGGAATGCAGGTTGGGATATTGATTCCAGCAACACCCTGAGGGCTCGGAAAAGGAAAGGGCGGCCCGAAAGCCGCCCCTCCACGCTCATGACGCCAACACTATCAGGCGCGCACTTCCTGACGCTGAAACACCACATAGGCGCCGGTAAACAGCAACACCATTGCGGCGAACAGGCCCGAAATCTGCGGCCAGATAATCAGGATGGATTGCAGAGTGGGCAAAGGAGCCCCCACCAGCGCACCCTGCATTTGCGACATGAACACCGGCCCCACACTGCGCGAGGCCGGATCGAGCAGCATTTGCGAGATTTCGCCATAGAGGACGGACGGCGAAATCCGCGCCAATGCTTGCTGCGTTTCGAATTGGCTGAGAACGGTCATCGGATTGGTCGGATCGAGCGGTGAGATCACGCTCGCGGCAAACGGCGTGATCATCGACCAGAAGATCGAGAAAACCAGCCAGACCGACAAGGCTGCCAGCGCCGAAGTTGCCGGTGTCTTGATGACCGTCGAAAAGGCCAGCGCCAGCGCCAGCCAGACCCCGGTATAGACCAGAGTAACGGCCAGATAAGCCAGTCCCCGCCCGACATCGGCACCAGACGGCGGCAGGCCGAGCATCAGAATGCCAAGCCCGACCATGAGCAGCCACAACGTTAGAAGCGCGATAGCCAGCACCAGCATGCCGCCGAAAAACTTCCCGAAGAGAACGGCATCGCGGTAGATCGGCTGCGCCAGGATCCGGCTCATCGTGCGCTTGCCGAACTCGCCATTGATCCCGTCAAACCCGAGCGCAATGGCAACCAGCGGCAACAGGAAACCGAGGAAGCTGGCAAATGACGGCAGCGGGTCGCGGGCAGTGGTCAAAAGCTTGAGAAACAGGAACGGGTCTTCCGCTGTGGTCACCCGGATCTGCCCGATGGCGGCCCAGACCGAACCCGCCGCCGTCAGAAGCACCAGCAACATGATCAGATGCATGCGCGCACTGGTCATGTGATCGGCAGCTTCCTTGATGGCGATTGTGCCGACCCCCTTGAGGGGCGAACCTTCACGCTTCATGGCTGACCTCCTTGAAGAACAGGTTGTAGGCTTCGCTGAGCGACACACGATGTGCATCGAGGTTCTTCAGCGCACCGCCGGCTTCGACGATCCGTTTGGCGAGATCAGCCCGAATGTCGCGGCCTGCCGTCACGTGCCAGCCACCGCTTTGCGGCTGCACGTCGCTGACGCCTTCGATGCCCCCAGCCAACGATCCCACATCCGCATCGTCTGCGGAAACATCGATATGGAAGGCTCCGTCCGTGACTTGCTGCGCCAGCGCCTCGACAGTGCCCACGAACCCCACGCGGCCCCGGTTGAACAGGGCGACGCGCGAACAGATCGATTGTACGACGTCGAGCAGGTGCGACGACAGGATCACCGTCATGCCGTCATGCGCGAACCCGCGGATCAGCCCGAGCAACTCGTCCGTCGATTGCGGGTCGAGACCAGATGTCGGCTCATCGAGTATGGCCACCCGGGTCTCGCGCATCAGCAGCTCGGCCAGGCCGAGCCGCTGCCGCATCCCGCGCGAGTAGGTGCCAACCCGTCTATCCGCTGCGGCGCCCAGATGGACGCGGTCAAGCGCCGCAGCGATTCTTGATTTGGCTTCGGCGGGGTCGAACCCGCCGAGCCTGGCCGTGAACATCAGATTCTCGCGGCCACTCAGATTGTCGTAAAAGCCGACTGCGTCGGGCAGATAGCCCACATCGCTTTTGACCTTCAACGGTTCGCGCAAGGGGTTCCGCCCCAGAACGCGCACTTCGCCCGCGCTTGGCTCGGTCAGACCGAGCAGCATGAGGATCGTGGTCGTCTTGCCTGCCCCGTTGGGGCCGAGCAGACCCAAAACCTCGCCCTCGCTCAGCGTCAAGTCCACTCCATCGACGACGGTCGATTTTCCGTAACGCTTGACCAGGCCGTGCGCTTCGATAACCGGCTCGCTCATCTTCTTCCGTACCTCAGCACGGCCAGAACCAGAACGATGACGGCAACGGCGATCACACCGAGACCGACAATGCCCCACATGGTCGAGGTCTCGACCGTGGTGCGGAACGAAGCGGTCGTGCTGTCACCGTCCGCGGAAGCGCGCAGCGAAACCATGTAGTCGCCAGCAATGCCCTTCTCGCTCGGTGTGATCGAAACGACCACGTCCTGCGATGCACCAACCGGCAGAGATGCCATGCTGGACGGCTGGAAATCGACCTTCCATCCGGTCGGTGCCGTGGCCGTCAGTTTCACGTTTGCTGCCGGTGCCCCGCCGGAATTTTCCAGCGTGAACGGAAAGGTTTTGGCTTCACCGGCAACCGCCGAACCGCTTAGCCGGCCCTGCGGCCCGGAAAGCGAAAGACTGGGCGTGCCCGTTATCTCCATCACCAGATCGGCAGAAGCCGTCACGTCGCCGGCAAGCGTCGCCACGTGGACGGGATAATCGCCCGCTTCCGCATTATGTGCCGGCGTCACTTCCATGGTGATGTTTTCGCTGGTGCCGGCCTTGACCGGCAGCCCGGTAATCTCCTCGCTGCCATAGCCCTTCTTGAAGGTGACATTAAAGCCGTCCGGGACGTCGGCGCCGAGATTGAACATCGCGTCTTCATAGCCGTTGTTGGTCAGCTTCAGTTTGAAACTGAACTTCGAGGTCGCAGTGCCGCGCAGCCCCGGCAGTTCCGGCTCGAGGGTCGCCCCCGTGTCCGAAATGTTGGCGACAGTAACGTTTATCGGCAGGTTGATTTGCCCGCCATCATACTTGGCCGTCAGTTGCAGCGGAAAACTCTTGCCTGCCGCGCTGGTCGGCGCGGTGAAATCGAGTTTGAGATCCACCTTCTCGCCCGGGGCGGTCATTGCCGACTGCACCTCGAAACCGTTCGCCTTGAGCGAATAGGTCCAATCGTCCGGAACACCGGTCAGCGTCAACGCTGCCAGGTGCGTGGTTCCGGTTTCATTGTTGATCGTCAGCGGAATGGTGACGTCCTTTCCTGCAGGAACCGTCAGGTCCGGAGACGGCGTCGTCAGCCAATAGCCATGCGCCTGCATCGTCTCTGCAGATGCGCTCATGCTGGAAGTCGTGGTCGTTTGGGCATAGGCGGCGGGTCCTGCCAATAGCGCGCAGGCCAACGCGGCGCCCCAAATCAATTTGGTGCGTTGGGTCATCTTTTCCTCAATGATGAGATTCACTCGTGCAGCGAACAGGGCGGCAAGCGGGGCTCCGTGAGGTGTCCCGCGATTGCGTTTGGCCGCGAGGCGCTTGGGAGAGGTATCTGCGTTAAGCGAACCACGCCTCAGCGGCGGGCGGATGCCGCCATCATCAGCGGAGGCGCCCTGCTGTCGGTGAAATGTTGCAACAGCCGGGTGTGCGATCCGGCGGCGTGCCCTTCCGCCAGACCAGGGAGAAACTTGACAAAGACCAGCGACGTCAGCGCTGTTGCCAATAGCAGAAACGCGTCGGGCAGGTCGGGAGACCCCGAGCTCAGGAATGGATCGCCGTTCCCACTGCCCTCCGGTCCGCCGGCCGAAGCGAAGTGTTTGTCGCCGTTCAGATCATCGGACGGGTTCGAAAGCACATCGGAGGCCATCCATCCGGCAGACATGGCCACCAGCCACAGGGCGGCCGCCCAGATTCTGAATGATGCCTTTTGTCTATCCGTTGCGATCAGCATTGACGCAAACCTGATGCCCCCGGAGCAGAACGCTCCGCAAATGAAGTTTGACGATGGCACGGCTCAATTGCGGCAACTTTTTGAACAAGCGCCAACATTACCGATTGTTCATCAGCCTGAAAGGCTGGCGTAAGGTTGGAAAACAAAACGCCGCCCGCAAAATGCGGGCGGCGCCGAATGCAT
Organism: Hyphomicrobiaceae bacterium; assembly: GCA_020638065.1. GTDB lineage: Bacteria > Pseudomonadota > Alphaproteobacteria > Rhizobiales > Devosiaceae > JACKJF01. Next base: position 251,538 of record JACKJG010000004.1, read on the forward strand.
TTGGTGCAGACGATTATTTGGTCGGCTTGTCGTCTTCGGCCAGCCGCCGGTCTTCCTGCATTTCAAGCCATTGCGCATTCATGACCGCGAAGATCGCCGCCAGCGGCAGTCCGAGTAGCCAGGCAAAATACCACATAGCGTTCTCCTCAATAAACGGTGTCTGAATTACCGGTGACTTCACCCTCGGTCACCTTGCCCCAAAGCACTTTGTAGACCCACGCCGTATAGGCCAGAATGATGGGAACAAAGATCACCGACGTGACCAGCATGACGAACAGGGTCAGGTGCGATGACGAGCTGTCCCATACCGTCAGCGACGAGTTGGGATCTGTTGACGAAGGCAGAATGAACGGGAACATGGTCAGTCCGACCGATGAAATGATCCCGATGATCCCAAGGCTCGACCAGAGAATGGGCGAACCTTCCTTGCCGGCCCTCAGCCTCAGAACCGCCATCGCCAAACCGGCGAAACCGGCGATCGGTGCAATCGCAATCCAGGGACGCGATGCGTAAGCGCCGAACCAGGACCCGCCCTTGCTCACCTCTGAATAGAGCGGATTGGACGGACCATTGGCGACATGCTGACTGACGATTGCGTAGCCATCGACGCCAAAGGCGAGCCACAGCCCGGCCAGCGCATAAGCGACGATCGCCACCATGCCGGCCCAACTGCCATAAAGGCGCGCCCGTTCCGCAACCTGGCCTTCGGTCTTGAGACTGAGCCAGGCCCCGCCATGCAGGATCAGCATCGCGGCAGAGACCACGCCGGCCAGCAACGCGTAGGGGTTCAATAGCCCGAACAGGTTGCCTTCGTAGATGGAGTGCAGGTCATCGGTGAGATGGAACGGCACGCCCTGGAGGACATTGCCCATGGCCACCCCGAAGATCAGCGCCGGCACAAACCCGCCAACGAACAGGGCCCAGTCCCAGGCGCTACGCCATGCGGCGCTGTCGCGTTTGGAACGATATTTGAAGCCCACGGGCCGGAGGATCAGTGCCGCCAGCACCAGGAACATGGCGAGATAAAAGCCGGAAAAGCTGACCGCATAGAGCGGCGGCCAGGCGGCAAAGATGGCGCCGCCACCAAGAATGAACCAGACCTGGTTGCCTTCCCAGACCGGTCCGACCGTGTTGATGGCCACGCGCCGTTCCACATCGTTGCGGCCAACGAAGGGAATAAGCGCGCCGACCCCGAGGTCAAAGCCATCCGTCAGGGCGAACCCGGTCAGAAGCACACCAAGCAACAGCCACCAGATAACCCGCAGCGTGTCGAAATCGATCAATTGATGCAAAATCATCGTCTCTACTCCGCTGGTGCTTCTGAGAAGGGCAGATTGCCATCATGGGTGCGCAACCTGTGTTCGTGCCGCGCTGTCCAATTGTCGGTTTCCTCGACATCCATGTAGGGGCCTTTCCTGATGTATTTGATCATCAGACCCATCTCCACGATGAAGAGGACCGTGTAGAACGCGACGAACCCGAGCAGGGTCAGCATCAGATCAGTGACACCGAGAGAGCTGACCGACAGAGCCGTCGGCAACACGCCGTCAACCGTCCAGGGCTGACGCCCGAACTCGGCCACGAACCAGCCCAGTTCCGCCGCGATCCAGGGGGTGGGGATCATGATGACGGCGAGATAAAGGGCTGGCCGTGGGAACCGCATGCCTTTGAAGCTGGCCATGAAGAAGAAATATGTCATGGTGCCGATAAAGCCGAAACCGAGCGCGACCATGAAGCGGAAGGCCCAGAAGATCGGCCAGACTGTCGGCACCGTATCGTTGGCCGCCTGCATGATCTGGTCTTCGGTTGCCTGACGCGGATCATCGACATAGCGTTTTAGAAGGAAGGCAAAACCGAGATCGTCGCTATGCGCTTCGAACTGGTCCTTGAGTTCCGTAGAGGAATTTTCGCGCAGTTCGCGGATCTGCACCAGCGCATCATAGGCGATGATGCCCGACCTGATCCGCTCTTCGGCAGACGCCACCAGCTGGTCGATGCCCGCAATTGGCTTGGTCAGCGACCGCGTACCGATCAGACCCATCGCCCAGGGAATCTTGATCGCGTAATGCGTCTCCCGGGCTTCCTGATCAGGCAGGCCGAAAAGCGTAAACGGTGCCGGAGCTGGCTCGGTCTCCCACATCGCCTCGATGGCCGCCAGTTTCATCTTCTGGTTCAGCGTTGTGTCGTAACCGGACTCGTCGCCCAGCACCACGACTGAAAGCGCGGAAGCCAGACCGAAGCTCGCCGCAACCGTGATCGAGCGCCGCGCCAGTTCGATGTGCCGGCCCTTGAGCATGTACCAGGCTGAAACACCGAGCACGAACACGGAGGCTGTGACGTAGCCCGCCGAAACCGTGTGCACGAACTTGGCCTGCGCCACTTCGTTGAACAGCACCTCGAAGAAGCTGGTCATTTCCATGCGCATTGTCATCGGATTGAACTCGGCCCCGACCGGATGCTGCATCCAGCCATTGGCGATCAGGATCCAGAGCGCCGAGAAATTGGAGCCGATGGCCACCAGCCAAGCAACCACCAGGTGCGCGACCTTCGACATGCGTTCCCAGCCAAAGAAGAAAAGACCGACAAACGTTGCTTCGAGGAAGAAGGCCATCAAACCCTCGATCGCCAGAGGTGCGCCGAAGATATCGCCGACATAATGGCTGTAATAACTCCAGTTCATGCCGAACTGGAATTCCATTGTGATGCCGGTCGCAACGCCCAGCACGAAGTTGATCCCGAAAAGCGTGCCCCAAAACTTGGTCATCTGCCGCCAGATGGGACGGTTGGTCATCACATAGACCGTCTCCATGATGGCAACCAGAATGGACAGACCAAGCGTGAGGGGCACGAACAGGAAGTGATACATGGCTGTCATCGCGAATTGCAGTCGCGACAGCTCAACGACACCGAATTCCATAGGTGACTCCAATCAGAAGTTGGAAAAGCTGACTCAAAAATGTACTTTTATGCGCAATAGGTCCATCGGCCATATTGCCTCATTGATCTGGCGCAAACATACACCAGAAATGTCACTTACTCGACCGTGATTTCCCTCAGGGCCCAGTCGCGCTCGATTTGCCGGTGCGCCGCAACAATGATGGTTGCGTCCGGGCACATGTCATCAATGCCCGACAGAACCTTCTTCGCCGTGTCCGGATCAAGCCCTTCCGTGACCTCATCGAGCAACAGAATGTCCGGGTTTCTCAGCAGAGCGCGCGCAAGGGCGAGCCGCCGCCCCTCACCGCCCGAAAGCCGGTGACCCGATTCCCCGATCTGATAGTCAAGCCCGCCGCGGTTCCTGATGGTTTCGGCCAAGCCAACCGCATCCAGCAGCCGCCAAGCCTCATCGTCCGTCAGGTCCGGTTTGGAAATTGCCAAGGCTTCCCGCACCGACCCGGCCATCAGCGCCGAACGCTGCAGCAAAAGGGTGACATGATTGCGAAAGTCAGGTTCCGCCATCATCGAAATGTCAGCACCCAAAAGCCGGACTGTGCCCCTTTCCGGATTCAACAGTCGTGCCATGATGAGCAACAATGTGCTTTTGCCGCGTCCGCTCGGCCCAATCAGGGCCAGCCGTTCTCCCAGACCAACGCTCAGCGAAAAATCCTCAACGACCGGAAGATGTGCAGCCCCGTGCCGAAAGGTGATCCCATCCAGTTGCAGCGCGACGGGTTTCTCTTCGCCAACACCCGTCGCTTTGCCGCTTGTCTGGTCATCGGGTGCGGAGAGCGACCAGTCCACCCGCCGTGCCGCATCGGCCATCCGGCCCATCTCGGCGACGGCACGCCGCAAGGGCATGACCACCTCGACAAGCGCCAGACCGGCAAAAACCAGAATTGCGGCCATCGGCGCCGTCAATTGTCCCGAACCGATCGACGCATCGCCAATCAGCATGGCGCCCCCAACCACGATCGCTGAGCCAGTGCCGAGCAGCACGCCGGTCAGACGCTCCTTGCCAAACACCTTGCGCCGCTCGTTCCGCGCCCGCTGGTCGGCATCGAGAACCTTGCCGGCCTGCTGCTCCAGCAAGCCAAAGACTGCAAGATCGTTTCGGGCCCGGATCAAATCGATGAACCGGGACCGGATCGCCTGGCTGGCGCGCTCCGCCCGGCGCGAAGCATCGAAGGCGGTCCGCGCAACGAAAATGAGCAGCACGAAACCGAGAGCCGCGTAAATGCCGGCCACCCACAACGCACCGAAAAACCCCGTCATCCACCAAAGCCCGGCAAATGCCACGGTGAGCGTGATCAGTCCCGCGCCCACGGGCAGGACCAGCCGCAAGGGAATGGCATCAAGCGCATCGACATCGGCCATCAACCGGTTCAGGGCCTGTGCGCCGCGCAAGCGCGCCATGCGATCGAACGGTGCCCGCACCAGGCGCTCCAAAAGCGTCACCCGCAAACCCGCAAGCGCCCGCATGGTCGCATCATGGGTGATCAGCCGCTCACCATAGCGCCCGGCTGTGCGCCCGATCGCGAGGAACCTTATCGACGCGGACGGGCGAAACACGTCGAAAACGGCACCCACGCCCGCGATGCCCGCCGCCGCTGCGGCGGTGATGAACCAACCCGATACCCCGAGCAGCGCGATCCCCGACAGCAGAACGACAACACTCAACAATGCGCCGAGCGCAAACAGCCAGCGCTGCTTTTGAACGATCAGACCAAGGACACGCCACACCGCCTTCATTGGCCAGCTCCAAGGTCGACGATCTGGTCCATATGCGCGGCCAGCGTCGCGTCGTGGGTCGCAACGATCAGCGTCACCCCAGACTGCTTGAGGGCCATCAACCCTTGCGTGACCAGCCGGGCCGATACCTCATCGAGATCCGCAGTCGGCTCATCGGCCAGAACCACGTCCGCACCCGAATAAATAGCGCGGGCGATGGCGATCCGCCTGGCCTCGCCGCCAGAAAGCCCTGCACCATTTTCGCCCAGCCGGGTCTCAAGTCCGCGCGGAGCGCGTTCGACCACATCCCGAACCGCAGCCTGTTCCAGCGCTTCGTTCAACCGGCCCAAATCGGGCCGGCCGGTCAGGGCAATGTTCCATTTCAAACTGGCATTGAGAAACCGCATGGTCTGCGGCACGAATGCCAAGCGGGCGCGCCAGGCATCGGCATTTCCGTCCACAAGCAACTGGTCCCCAACAAATACCTTGCCTTCGCTGGCCGGAACCAGCCCGCCGATCAGAGACAAAAGCGTGCTTTTGCCCACTCCGCTCGGGCCAGTGATCGCAATCGTCGTGCCCGGTTTGATGTCGAGATCAGGATAGGCGATCCGGTGCCCGCCTGGCAGCTCGATCGCCAACCCGTTAGTGGCAATGTTGGCTTTCCCTTCAGGCGCAGGGGCATCACCTCCCTGTCCCAGAATGTCGGGCCCCACCTCGCCTTGCCAGGTGACATATTCATCCGCCACCGCGTCCGCCGAGGCCTTGTCGTGCCAGGCCGCCGAATGATCGCGCAACGGCTGAAAGAATTCGGGCGCCAGCACCAGAAGGAATATGCCCGCGAACGGGGAAACCGGCGCACCATAGGTTCCGAACGTGATGATCCCCAAAAGCGAAAAGCCCACATAAACGGCCATCATCGCCACGCCGATGGCCGAGAAGAGTTCAAGAACGGTCGAGGATAGGAACGCGATGCGCAGCACCGCCATCACCCGCTTCCGCAGCGAATCTGTGCGTGCCGCGAAACCGCCAACCACGGCTTCGCCTGCATTGAGCACCCGAATGTCGACGAGTGCTGACAAGTATTCGCCCAGAACGC
>JACKJG010000005.1 GCA_020638065.1 Hyphomicrobiaceae bacterium
CCTTTGCCGCGCACTCTATGCAGCGCTGAAGTCGGATGCCCATGCAACAAAAGTGATGGGCATGCCGGGCACAATGCACGAGATTGCAGCCCAAGGCGCGGGACTGGCGTTCATTCCGGAGGCCTTTGCCGATCGCGCCTACGACGAAAACGGAACGCTCGTGCCGCGATCCGAACCCGGTGCAGTACATCACGACATCAACCGCATCGTTGCGCAGGCACTCCAAATCGCCCGCAATGGTACCGTCACGACGCGTTCTGGCCGCAAAATCCCGCTTCGCGCAATGTCCCTTTGCCTGCATGGGGACAATCAGCATGCGCTTGAAGCGGCAAGGGTCATTCGGCGCGCGTTCGAAGATGCGGGCATAGCATTGCAGGCAATCTCTTAGCCGCCCGAACTCATCTACTTGTCGCGGCTGCGCCTGCGGCGCCGGGCCGGTCCTTCGGTTTTGGAAGCGGCCGCGTCCATTCCGAAATGAGCGCGGGTCAATGCAAACGCATCTTCACCATTCGGCACGCCCATCGCTGCAACGAAATGGGTCTGAAACCGCGGTTCGAGCGCAGTCTCGATCTTGGTGACCCGCGTCACCAGACCTTCGATATCCTTGCGGGCACCAATATCGAGCAGAGCCTTGAGTGCACCCTGACCCGCCGCATTGCCGATCGCGCGGACGCCATTCACATCGCAGTCCGGCACCAGACCCAGCAGCAGCGCATAGGCCGGGTCGACGTAGGAACCGAATGCGCCGGCCAGGCGGATATCGCCGATGCTTTCCAGCCCGGCGTGCTCCATGAGCAATTTGACACCTGCGTAGAGCGCGCCCTTCGCCAACTGAACGGCGCGGACATCGGTTTGCGTGATGGTGAGGCGCGGTTCAGCGTCACGAACCACGAAAGAGAAGGTGCGGCCGTTGGCGATGAGTTTCGTCTCTTCGTCGGCGTTTCTTGGCCCGCGAATAATCCCGTCCGGGCTGATGATTCCCGAAAGCAGCATTTCGCCGACGATCTCGATAATGCCCGATCCGCATACGCCTGTGACGCCTGTCGCAGCACTTTGATCGGCAAAACCATCTTCGTCTGACCAAGCCTCCGCGCCGATGATCTTGTAGCGCGCGTCGAGCGTGTTGCGATCAATGCGGATGCGCTCAATGGCACCGGGTGCCGCGCGCTGCCCGCAGGAAATTTCCGCGCCTTCCAGCGCTGGGCCAGTGGGTGAACTCGCCGCAAAAAGCCGTTCACCGTCCCAAAGTGCGATCTCGGCATTGGTGCCGATGTCAACGATCAGACAGGGATTGGGCGAAAGGTCCGGGCGTTCCGCCAGCAGCACGGCCGCCGCGTCCGCGCCGACATGCCCGGCAATGATCGGCAACACGTAGCAGGTGGCTCCAGCACCGAGATTGAGCCCGATTTCCATAGCCTCGGGCCGAACCGCCGCCGAAACGGCTGGGTTGAACGGTGCTTGCCCCAATGGTGTCGGATCAAGTCCCAAAAACAGATGGTGCATTACGGGATTGGCGACATAAACGGCGTCCAGCAACGCCTCGCGGGATTGATCGGCCAGTTTTAACACTTCATCGACGAGCTCGTTGATGGCGCCTCGGACGACCTCGGTCAGCTTTTCGCGCCCACCCTCGTTCATCATCACGTACGAAACGCGGCTCATCAGATCTTCGCCAAACCGGATCTGCGGATTGGCGCGGCCCGACGAAGCGAGAATCTGCCCGTTCATCAGATCGACGAGATGCGCCGCGATCGTGGTCGAGCCGATATCGACGGCCAGTCCCAACACCACGTCATCATAGCCGGGTACGATGCGAATGAGGGCAGGTTGGTGTCCTGCGAACGACACGAATGCCGTGACCGCACATTTGCCCACACGCATGGCGGTCTGAACGTCGTCCAGAAGTGCAAAGGGCACCCGAACGCCTTCCAGATCGAATGTTTCCTTCAGCCCTTCGATCACCCGGTCAGCATCGCCGACCGGATTGTTAAGGTCCGGTTCGGGCAATTCGAGATAGAATGGACGCACGGCAGGATTGCGCAACATGCCGACCGTATTGGCGTCCTTGCGGATCGTTTGGCCGGCAATGATCGAAGCATCGGGCACATCAACAACCAGATCACCTTCAATCCTTGCTGTGCACGACAGACGGCGGCCCGGTTTCAGCCCGCGCTTCTGATCATAGCGGTCTTCGATGAACCCACGTTCACTCAGAGACCCGGAGGAACTTTTTACGCCAAATTTGGCGAATTCCCCTTCGGCGATTTCAATCTGGCACCGCCCGCAAATGCCGCGTCCGCCGCAAACGCTCTCGATCTGAACACCAAGCTCGCGCGCCGCATCGAGCACAGGTGTGCCAAGGGCGAACGTGCCGCGCTTGCCCGAAGGCTGAAAGATGACTTTTGCTGTTCTGGCGACGGACAAGGGTCAACCTTCGCCGCGCTCGCGCCGGCGGCGTCCGCTGCGGCGGCGCCCGGCGGGTGCTTCACCCTCGGGCGATTGCGGCCGGTTGGTTCGAAGCCATGTGGCACAATCCGGATCCAGCCCGTTGAGCACGTTTGCGGCGCGGACCGCCTGCATTTGCTCTTCGTGCAGCGGGTTCATGATGGCCGATGTCATCCCGGCCCCTGCGGCCATGGCAATGAAGTGCCCAGTGAGGAGGTGCCGGTTGGGCACACCGAAACCGACATTCGAGGCGCCACAGGTGGTGTTGACGCCGAGTTCTTCGCGCAACCTCCGCACCAGCCGGAAAACCTGGGTTCCCGCATCGTTCATGGCCCCGACCGGCATGACCAGCGGGTCGACAACCACGTCTTCCTTGGGAATGCCGTGATCCATTGCCCGTTCCACGATCTTCTTTGCGACCGCAAAACGTACATCCGGGTCAGTCGAAATGCCCGTTTCGTCGTTTGAAATGGCGACAACCGCCGCGCCATGTTTCTTGACGAGAGGCAGAACCCGTTCGAGGGACTCGTCTTCGCCGGTCACCGAATTGACCAAGGCCTTGCCCTGATAGACGGACAGTCCGGCTTCGAGCGCATCGATGATGGATGAGTCGATGGAAAGCGGCAGGTCGGTGATCGATTGCACCAGCTGCACGCATTCCGCCAGGATTTTGGGCTCATCGGCCAGCGGGATGCCGGCATTGACGTCGAGCACCATGGCCCCCGCGGCAACCTGCGCCAGCGCGTCAGACGACACCCGCGAATAATCGCCGTTCTTCATTTCTTCGGCAAGAAGCTTGCGTCCGGTCGGGTTGATCCGTTCGCCGATCACGCAAAACGGTGCGTCAAAGCCGATCACGACTTCTCTGGTCGGCGAGGCAAGAATTGTGCGGGTCATTGCTTGGTTCCATCGTCTTCGCGGCCACCATTGCGGGCCAGTTCTGCCAGCCTTGCGCCGGGGTATGTTTTTTCGATTTGATCGGAAATATGGGCGAGGGGGTCCGCATCTGCGGGGACAGGAAACGACACTTTCTTGCGTTCCCAATCATCCAGATAATCGTCCGCGCCCGAGGCGCCGCTCGCCATTGCTGCCTTGTCGACCGCCACGAGGAACCGATCGGGCAATTGCTTTTTCGCGCCGCGGCGGCCCGCGCCGATCACGACCTGGGTCGGAATATCGCGCCAATAGATGATCGTGGCCTCAACCATATCGCTCACGCTGCGTCCCCTAGCCAGCGATCCACCTGAGCGGCAAAAGGCGCAAGACCGGTGTCGCGGCGTTCAAAGCGCAAGCCAAGCCGATCCGCCGCTGCACGAGCCGTGACCTCAAGCCGGGGATCGTCGGTCTGCGCCAGGTAGACCAGCCGCGTGTAGTGGCTGAAATAGTCCGGCAGGAGTTCGGGATGCCGGTCCAGACCGAGCCCGCGCCAGACCAGATTTTCAAACTGCCGGGCTAGATAATCGGTCAGATAGAAGGTGCCGATCTCTTCTCCATTGAGAGTCTCAAACGTGTCCGGTCCGGAAAAGAACGCGTAACAATGCGCGCCTTCCAAACGAGTTGCGGCAAATTCATGAAGCACGACATCAAGTCGTCCGCCGGTTCCGCAATCGCCATACCCGACAAAAAGCCCGGAATGCGATTTTGCCAGATCCGACAATTCCTCGCGCACGGCGTCGGGAATGAGTTGCGGCCGGTTATGCAGCTTAGCCGGAAGATAGCGCACCGTCACCGGCACGTGGCGCTTCAACTGCAAAACCGCCCGCATTTCGCTGGCCAGCGCTCCGCAGGCAACGATGCCAATGCCGCCTTTGGGATCAGACATGGTTCAACCGCTTGCGTTCTGCCACCAGCTTCTTGGCCGTATCGACGGCAATTGCAGCGTCCTTGCAGTACGCATCGGCACCGATCGCGGCGCCGAATTCCTCGTTGAGCGGCGCACCGCCCACCAGAACGATCAAATCCTCACGGATGCCTTTTTCCTTCAGCGTCTCGATGACGACCTTCATATAGGTCATGGTCGTCGTCAGCAGTGCCGACATGCCCAGGATATCGGGCTTGTGCTCATCGATCGCGGCCAGAAACTCGTCCGCATCGGTATTGATTCCGAGATCGATCACCTCGAATCCGGCACCTTCCATCATCATGCCCACAAGGTTCTTGCCGATGTCATGGATATCGCCCTTGACGGTGCCCACAACCATCTTGCCGGCCTTTGGCGCGCCCGTTTCAACCAAGAGCGGACGCAAAATCGCCATGCCGGCTTTCATCGCGTTGGCTGCTAGAAGAACCTCGGGCACGAAGAGAATGCCATCGCGGAAATCGTCGCCCACGACCTTCATGCCAGACACCAGAACCTCGGTCAGGATGGCATAGGGTTCCCATCCGCGCGCGAGGAGAATGTTCACGCCCTCGCAAATTTCATCCTTGAGACCATCGTAAAGGTCGTCCTGCATCTGCTCGCTGAGTTCAGAATCATCGAGTTCAGACAAGATGATGTTTTCGTCGTCATCCGCCATGGCAGATTACTCCAAATTGGGGTCGAATATCAGGCGTTGCGCCGGCGGCGCCGTCCGCCATCACGCCCGCCCGACAGATTGGGCGGTGACACAAGCGGCCCAAGAGTTTCGGTGATTTTCTCAAGACTTAGTCCCGCTTCACGTTTATGCGAGTCAAGCGCCTTGCGCATTCGGGCGACATGTTCGGGCCGGTTTCCGCAGCAACCACCAATGATTCGCGCACCGGCATCGATCGCCAGTTTGGCATATTCTTCCATGAGATCGGGTGTGCCGGAATACTCGACGTGATCACCGTGAACATGCGGAATACCGGCATTCGCCTTGGCGATGACAGGCAGATCGCCCGCGTTCGGCACCAGATCGAGCAGCGCATATACCAGATCCGACGCCCCAACCCCGCAGTTCGAACCGATGGCGACGGGCTTGTGTTCGCGTTCAACCATTTGCTTGGCGAAATCGCCGGGGGCCAACCCCATCATCGACCGGCCGGCGGTGTCGAAGCTGACGGTCGCCGTAGAGGGAAGGCCGACTTCATACGCAGCTTCGAGCGCGGCCGAAATCTCTTCGGGCGCTGACATGGTTTCGATCCACGCTACATCTGCGCCGCCTTGTTTCAGTCCCTCGATCTGCTCGGCAAAAACCTCGACTGCCTGGGCATAGGTGAGGGGACCCAGTGGCTCGAACAGGTCGCCCGTCGGACCGACGGACCCGGCAATCACGATGTCGCGGCCCGATTTCGCGGCAACTTCGCAGGCCAGTTCCGCCGCCCGCGCATTTACCTCACGCACGCGATCATGCAGATTGTGAAGGTGCAACCGCCGCGCCGACCCGCCGAAAGAATTGGTGACCAGCAGGTCCGAACCGGCATCCACAAAACTCTGATGCAGCGCCTGAATCCGTTCAGGATGTTCGAAATTCCACATTTCCGGCGCCTGCCCGGAAACGAGCCCCATATCAAACAGGTTCGTTCCCGTGGCCCCGTCGGCCAACAGAAAATGACGCGTTTCGAGCATGGATTGCAGCTTGTTCAACGGGCACCGTCCAATTGGCCTGTGAAGGGATATAAAGATATCTTTATATGATTGCGATCAAGGTGACAAGCGCAAGCTTTGAACGAGTTACCGGCGACCGAAACGAATGAGGCACAAAAAAGCGCAACTTGCTGCAACAATTCATTCGCGAATTCGCGCTCGGACTCACCATGCCTTAACGTCCGTTTGGCATGAAGGGTCGCATGAGAATTCAATTTTTGCCACATTCTGGACGCATGCTGCAGCGATTGGGGCGTCCTAGAGTGTTGCGTTGGGGCATGGTTGTTGTGTTGAGTGCGTTGGCGCAGGTTCGTGCATTGTCTGCAGTCCTGCGGTTTTTGGTGGCTGGCTTCGCTGTTTTTGCGCTTGCAGCATGTAGTGGTGGCGGCTCCGGCGGGCTGGTTAACAACGTCACCAAATTCTCTCAATCGCAATATGGCGCTGCGTCCCCGCGCGTGACCTCTTCGGCAAACGTTCCCAAAGGCGGCGGCCGCTACATGGTCGGCCAGCCCTACCGGGTTGCCGGCAACTGGTATCGACCCCAGGAAAATCCGAACTACGACGAAACCGGAATCGCATCCTGGTATGGCCCGAACTTCCATGGCCGCATGACGGCCAACGGCGAAGTCTTTGACCAGTTCCACCTGTCAGCGGCCCATCCGACGCTGCCGCTTCCGTCCTATGTGCGGGTACAAAACCTAGACAATGGCCGTTCGGTCATCGTGCGGGTCAATGATCGCGGACCTTTTGCGGATGATCGCCTGATCGACGTCTCGCGGAAGACCGCCGAGGTTCTCGGCTTCATCAACAACGGCACGGCACACGTCCACGTCACCTATGTCGGCCGCGCGCCGCTTGAAGGTGACGACACCCAGTTCCTGATGGCCTCTGTCAACGCACCTGACTACGTACCCAACAACGTCGCCAGCGATATGTTGCAGGACACTTTCGTCGATGCCGGCCGCAGACCGAGCCCGATCAGCCGCGAGGCAGGGGGACTTGTCGGGTCTTTCATTTCCATTTTTTCCTACGCGGATCAGGCCGGCTCGAACCCGAATGCCGCCTTGAATGCGGCCACGAACCTCGGAAATGCAGCCAATGGGCCGTTGCCGGCAAACGTGGGCGATGTGGTTCAGATTGATCTTGGCCGTTTCCAGCAGATCGAAATGGCAGCGGAAGTGAATCGGCAATTTGCGCTTCTTGGCGCGATTGATCATACTTCTGTCACCGAGGACGGTCAGACCTACATCCAGCTGACGATGGTGCGGCTGAAACCGGGTGTTCTGCCACAGGACGTCGAAACGCTGCGGCAATCGCTTGGACTGTAGCCGGAACAAGAACTGATTTGCGCATGCATTCCCTGAAAGGCGTTTTCATGCAAGCCATTCGCGCCCGCCTTGTCGCTTTGATCGCGTCAGTTCTGCTGCTTTGGGCCGCGGCGACGTCCGCGGCCATGGCGCAACTCGACTTCGAAACCAACGCCAAGTTCGCGCTTCTGATGGACTTCGAGTCCGGCACGGTGCTCTTTCAGAAGGACGCCGATGAGCAGCTCGAGCCGGCCAGCATGGCCAAGTTGATGACCATCGCGGTGGTGTTCGACCAGCTCAAATCCGGCCGCCTGTCGATGGACGACGAGTTCTTCATCTCTGAGCATGCCTGGCGTGATGGTGGCGCATCTTCGGGCGGCTCGACCATGTTTGCCGAATTGGGCAGCAAGGTGCCGGTCGGGGATCTGGTTCGTTCGGTCATCATTCAGTCGGGCAATGACGCCAGCATCGCGCTGGCCGAGGGCATCGCGGGTACCGAAGGCACCTTCGCGCGCCTGATGAATGAGAAAGCTCAGGATTTGGGGCTGGAGCACTCGCATTTCGTCAACGCGACCGGCCTGCCGGATCCGGGCCAGTATTCGACGGCCCGCGATCTGGCGACGATTGCGCGCTACATCATCCAGAACTTCCCGGACTATTATCCGATATTCTCGGAAACCGATTTCCGCTGGAACGGCATCACACAATCCAACCGCAATGTGCTCCTCGACGACGGTATTGGCGTCGACGGGTTGAAGACCGGTCACACCGAAGCGGCCGGTTATGGTATTGTGGCCTCGACCACCGAAGGCGGGCGGCGGCTGATTGCCGTGCTGCACGGGCTCGGGTCCATGCGCGAACGTGCCGAAGAAGCCCGGAAGCTCGTGACTTGGGGCAGCCGGTCGTTCGACCTCATCCCGGCATTCCAGAAGGATGAAATCGTCGGCTACGCGAATGTTTATGGCGGGCAGGAGCCGGCCGTCGGGTTGGTTGGACAGGGCGAATTATTGCTCTATCTGCCCATTGGCAGCCGCCGCTGTGTTAAGGCCGAAATCGCCTATCACGCGCCCATCCGCCCGCCCGTGGCCAAAGGCGATCAGCTTGCGCAATTGCGCGTGTTCTGCGACGATCAGCTGATTCAAACGGCGCCGCTTTTCGCGGCAAACGACGTGGCCGACGGCGATCTTTTCCGCAAGTCGGTCGACGCACTCAAGGAACTGGCATTGGGGTGGATCTGACAGTCCGCTCCATCGGGATCGTTGCGCATGGCAGGTCAGGAAATCGACCACACTCCACGCTTCATAACATTTGAAGGTGGCGAAGGGGTCGGCAAATCAACACAGGTCAAGCTGCTGCTTGAAAAGCTGCACAACGAGGGCGTTGGAACCGTTCGGACACGCGAGCCCGGCGGCACACCGCGTGCCGAGGCCATTCGCTCGTTCATATTGAGCGGTCAACCGCAAAGCTGGGGCACGGGCGCGGAAGCGGTCCTGTTTGCCGCGGCACGGCTGGACCACGTCAATGAACTGGTCGCACCGAGCCTTGAGGCGGGCAAATGGGTTCTTTCGGACCGTTTTCATGATTCAACCCGCGCCTACCAGGGACTGAATGGTGGTGTTGATACCAAGCTCATCGACGCACTCGAAATCCTTGCGCTGAACGGGCACACGCCCGATTTGACCATCGTGCTCGACATGGACCCGGAAAAGGCCTTTGAACGCGTCGAGAAACGCGCCCTCGAAGACGGTATTCCAATCAGCGCCGATCGTTTTGAACGCGAAGACCTTGAATGGCACCGCCGGCTCCGCGATGCCTTTCATGACATCGTCAAGAACAATGAAGAGCGTTGCGTGATGCTGTCTGCCGACCAATCTGAAGAGGAACTGGCGGAAGAGGTCTGGGCGCTCGTTCGCGGCCGTTTTCCCGAAATCGAATCCGTCGCGACCGGATGACCGACCCCGAAACGCAACGGGAGGCGGATCAGCTTGACGGCGTGCCACCGCCCGAAGCATCGGAGCACCTCATCGGACATGACGACGTGGTGTTGCGCTTGCGAAAGCAGATCGAAGGTGGCCGCCTGGCCAGTGGTATTCTGCTTCATGGTCCGCGCGGCATCGGCAAGGCAACCCTTGCTTTTGAAACCATTGTCGAACTGATTGCCGCGACCGGTGATGAACCCGCCGAACGGGTGAGGGCGCAGGTTGCCGCGGGCTCACATCCCAATGTGTTCGTTTTGCGCATTCCCCGCGAGGATGGACGTTTCAAGACGGAAATCCGCATTGGCGATGTGCGCCATCTCATCGAACGCTTGCACCAGACCCGGGGCAGGGCCGGTCATCGAGCGGTCGTCATCGATGCCGCAGAGGATTGCAACAAGAGCGCCGCCAACGCTCTGCTCAAGATACT
Organism: Hyphomicrobiaceae bacterium; assembly: GCA_020638065.1. Lineage (GTDB taxonomy): Bacteria > Pseudomonadota > Alphaproteobacteria > Rhizobiales > Devosiaceae > JACKJF01. Next base: position 9,706 of record JACKJG010000005.1, read on the forward strand.
CGAAGAACCACCCGCCGAATGCCATTTCTTTCTCATTTCACACCAGCCCGGCCGGCTGCTTCCGACAATCCGGTCGCGCTGCCAGTCCTACGCGATGCGCCCGCTCAGTGAAACGCAGCTTGCCGAATTCGCCGGCAGTGCCGGAGATGCGACCCCCACCGAACTCGGCCTGGCCAGCGGCAATCCCCGCCGTTTGTGCGAACTCAAGGCATTGGGCGATACCGGATTGATAGAACGTGTGCGTCAATGGCTCGAAAACCCGCTCGATGCCTCCGACACGCTGACCCTTTCCATTTCCCGCGACCTGGCAGACCGCCAAGCTGTCGCCAGCGAGGCCTTTGTTCGCCGCCTGTTGCTCGACTGGATTGCCGATGAAGCTCGGGCCGCCGCAACCTCGGAAACAGGGGAAACGAAGCGGCTTGCGTCGGCAAGTGCCCTGTGGGAGAAGGCGAACCGATCGTTCACCGAAACGGATATCTTCAATCTCGACCTGAGCGCCACCTATCTGACGCTGTTCGACGCGATCAGCGCCCATATGCGGCTTGGCGCCGGCATTCTGACCGCTCCATGACAAAACCAAGTTTCTACATCACCACGGCAATTTCCTATCCTAATGGCGAACCGCATATCGGCCACGCTTATGAGATGATCGCGACCGACGCGCTGGCACGTTTCAAGCGGCTGGACGGGTTCGACGTCCACTTTTTGACCGGAACCGACGAGCACGGAATCAAGATGGCGCAGACCGCCGCCGCGAAGGGCATTCCGGTCCGCCAGCTTGCAGACGAAAACACGGCCCGCTTTCAGGCATTGGCCGCGGCGCTCAACCTGTCGAACGATGATTTCATTCGAACAACCGAACCGCGCCACTTAGAATCCTCCCAGGCGATCTGGAAAGCGATGGAGGCCAATGGCGACATCTATCTGGACGCCTATTCCGGCTGGTATTCGGTCCGCGACGAAGCCTATTACGACGAGTCCGAACTTGTCGACGGTGAGGGCGGTGAGAAGCTCTCTCCGCAGGGTACGCCCGTCGAATGGGTCGAGGAACCAAGTTACTTCTTCAGGCTGTCCGCCTACCAGGACAAGCTTCTCAAATACTATGCTGACCATCCGGACTTCATTGCTCCGCGCGAACGCCTCAATGAGATCGTTTCCTTCGTCAAGTCGGGCCTGGCCGATCTGTCGGTCTCGCGAACGACCTTTGACTGGGGCATTCCGGTCCCGGGTGCCGATGGCCACGTCATGTATGTCTGGGTCGACGCGCTGACCAACTACATCACCGGTTTGGGCTATCCGGACACAAAAGCTGAGAAGTTTGAGAAATTCTGGCCCGCCGATCTGCACGTGATCGGCAAGGACATCGTGCGCTTTCACACGGTCTATTGGCCCGCCTTTCTGATGAGTGCGGGCGTGGCGCCGCCGAAACGTGTTTTCGGACACGGATTTCTGACCGTCGACGGCAAGAAAATGTCCAAGTCGCTCGGCAACGTCATCGATCCATTCGAACTCATCGATGAATTTGGTGCCGATCCGGTGCGTTTCTATTTCCTGCGCGAAGTCTCGTTCGGCCACGATGGCGACTATGGCCGCGAGAAGTTCATCAGCCGCAATAACGCTGACCTCGCCAACGATCTTGGCAATCTGGTGCAGCGTTCCCTGTCGATGATCGCCAAAAACTGCGACGCCAAAGTGCCCGTGCCCACTACATTCAGTGATGCGGACAAAGCCATTCTGGCTGAAGCCGACAGCGCCGTTGCAGTGGCGCGCGAAGCGATGAACCGGCAGGCCGTGCACGAAGCTGTTGCCGCCATCTGGTCCTGCGTCAGCGAGGCGAACCGCTATTTTGCCACCGAAGAGCCTTGGGCCAAGAAGAAAACCGACCCCGCGCGCATGGCGACAATCCTTTACGTCACGGCCGAATGCGTCCGTCGGGTTTCGATCGCCGCATTGGCCTTTGTGCCCGCCGGTGCGGCCCGCATTCTCGATGCGCTTGCCGTTCCCGAGGATGAGCGCGTTCTCGCCCTCGCCAATGACGCCAATATGCTGAAGTCCGGCGCTGACCTGCCGGCACCCGAACCTGTTTTCCGCCGTTTCGAGCGAGACGGCGCGGTCTGACCCATGCTGATCGACAGCCATTGCCATCTTGATTTCGAGGTTCTGGCCGAAGATCGCGCCGGCATTCTCGCGCGCATGGCCGAAAATCAGGTGAAGGGTTGCGTCACCATTTCAACCCGAGTCCATCGCTTCGATAGTATCAAGGCGATTGCAGAAGCGCATAAGAACGTCTGGTGCTCCGTCGGCACCCATCCGCACAACGCGCATGAAGAACTGGATATTGAGACCAGCGACCTGGTCCGGTTGTCCAAACACCCAAAATGCGTAGCCATCGGCGAAGTCGGGCTCGATTATCACTACGATTATTCGCCGCGCGACGCGCAAGCCGAGGGCTTTCGGCGGCATATCGCTGCTGCGCGCGAAACCGGCCTCCCGCTTGTCATCCATGCCCGCTCGGCGGATGACGATGTAGCGCGGATCTTGAGGGAAGAGACCGCCACAGGCGCTTTCCCGTTCATTCTGCACTGCTTTTCGTCCGGACTTGAACTTGCGCGAACGGGACTGGACTTGGGTGGCTACATTTCGTTTTCCGGAATCGTCACCTTCAAGAATGCGGCGGAGGTTCAGGAAGCGGCAAAAATCGCGCCGCTCGATCGCATACTTGTCGAGACCGACGCCCCCTATCTCGCACCTATCCCGCATCGCGGTCAGACCAACGAACCGGCCTTCGTCCGCCACACGGCGGAAAAGGTAGCGGAATTGCGAGGTATGTCGTTTGACGACCTTGCCGACGCAACTACCGAAAACTTCTTCCGCCTGTTTTCCAAGGCGAAGCTGGACCAAAGCTGATGGGCGAGGCGACGCGCATTATCGCGACGATTCTGGGTTGCGCCTCGTCAGGCGGCGTTCCGCGCGTTGGCGGCAACTGGGGGACCTGCGATCCTCAGAATCCACGCAACCGCCGGCGGCGCTGCGCTTTGCTCCTGACCGGAACAACCGAAGGACAAGATGGCAAGACCCAAGTCCTGATCGATACCGGCGCCGACATGCGCGAGCAATTGCTTGAGCAGAATGTCGAGCATCTCGACGCAGTTTTTTACACCCACGAACATGCCGACCACACGCATGGGATCGATGATTTGCGCGCCTTCGCCCTGTCCATGAAGCAGCGTGTACCGGTATTTTATGAACCGCGCACCGGCAGCCGCCTGTTCGAGTCCTTTGGCTATTGCTTCCAATCCGCCCCCGGCAGCCCCTATCCGCCAATTCTCGATGGTCGCGAAATCCAGGCGGAAGCATCGGTGACCATCGAAGGCGAGGGGGGTGACATTACCCTCATGCCTCTGACCCAGGCACATGGTCACATCACAAGCCTCGGATTCAGGGTTGGTGACCTGATGTATTCCTGCGACTTGAGCGACATTCCAACCGAGACATTGCCGCATCTGAAGGGATTGCAGACCTGGATCGTCGACGCGCTGCGCCCGGTGCCGCATCCAAGCCATTTCTCACTGTCCGATGCCCTTGAATGGATCGATCGCGTGGCGCCGGAAAGGGCAATCCTGACCAATCTGCATGTCGACATGGACTATGAATGGGTGTCCGCCAACACGCCTTTCCATGTCGAACCTGCGTACGACGGGCTCAAGGTCGACTGCGTCACTGGCGAACGGATCGCTTGACGCAGTCTACCAGTGCGCGACGCGGTCGCGACCGACAAATTGTGCGCTCTGGTCCGTGTATTCGAACAATTCGATCTTCACGCCGTTGGGGTCGGTGATCCAGCTCTGCCAGGTATCGTCACACCCGATTGACTTGTCGCGTGCCTCAACGCCCTGAGCCCGGATATGGGCTATGGCATCGTCCATATTGCTGACTTCGTAGCAGATGTGGTTGATCTGGTTGTCCTCGGAAAACGAAGACGCATCCTTGTGAAACACCTCGAGAAAGGTGCGTCCACCGGCATCGAGATAGTAGCCGAACACCTTGCCGTCGCGCGTGAAATTGAACCGTTTCTCAAAGCCCAGGGTCTTTTGGTACCACGCGGCGGTTTCATCGATATCGTGCGCAAATATGCAGACATGCGCGACCTGTTTTACGATCGGTGCAGCCATCTTCTCCCTCATTCGTTTGCCGGCTATGTGCCAGTATTATCGTTCATACAATCCGCAAATACGCCGAGTGGACATGATTGACAAGCACTTCGTCACCCGTGGGCGGTCGGTGTGGAAAGAGATCGAAGCCTCCAGCCAGAGCCGCTATTGCCTCGACGGATACACTCGTCTAGGCGGCTGTCTGAACAAGCGGTGCGGATTCGCAGCACTTCGCCCAGGAGAAACAGATGCGCATTTGTGTGTTTTGCGGTTCAAGGTCTGGCAATTCAGACGCTTATGCCGATGCAGCCCGCAAACTCGGCGCCAGCATGGCGCAGCAAAAGATCGACCTCGTCTATGGCGGCGGGCATGTCGGGCTGATGGGTATCGTCGCCGATGCTGTGTTGCGTGGGGGCGGCAAGGTCTACGGCGTTATCCCTGAAAAGCTGGCGGAAAGGGAACTGGCCCACGACACGCTGACCGAGTTGTTCGTGGTCAGGAACATGCACGAACGCAAAATGAAGATGGCCGACTTGTCGGACGCCTTCATCGCCATGCCCGGCGGCATTGGCACGCTCGAAGAGATCTTCGAGCAATGGACATGGCTGCAGCTCTCCATTCACGACAAGCCGAGCGCATTTCTCAACGTAAACGGCTATTACGATCCGCTAAAGCAGATGATCGAACAGATGACATCTACGGGATTTCTCACGTCAGAGCACGCCGCAATGGTGCGCTTCGAATCCAGCTTCGAGCCAATCCTTGCGGCCTTCAAGACCTTCCGCGCACCCGAACCGAAATGGGTCGACCTTGCCGGCCCCGATGCGTGAGAAACCCCTTCCGCGAACGACAGGAACTAAGGCGTCACGGTAAACAGGGTCCACATCCCCATGATGTAGTGACCCGGTATGTTGCACACCAGCATGTAGGTACCCGGCTGCAGACGCAGCGTAAGCGTTCCGCTTTGGCCCGGATCGAGTTCAGACACTTCGCCGATTGCGCCCGCCGCATCTTCGTCGATGGCCATCTCCTCGGAATTGTATGGCACTTCCGTTTCGCCTGGCTGCAGCGGAATGACGATCATTTCGTGAATTGTGTCGCGCGATGTGTTGGTGGCTTCAAACTTGATGTCGCCCGCGGGCAGGCTGGCCAAGTCTGTCGTGATGCCCATGGTGGCATGCGCCGGGTCAGGATTGCCCGACATTGCCATTCCCATACCGTTGACCTGATCGAGATTGTCCATGGAGCCGGGGCCCATGTCCCACAAAAACGCTTTCACAACAGGCACGTTTTGATCAGCTAATGCCGGAACGGCGAAAGCAACGGGTGCCAAACCCGCAACACCCAGCAATGTTCTTCTGGAAATAGTCATGTTAGCCCTCCTCAAGGTTAGCCGGAGCCATCGTTCAGGCGCCAGCGCCCCTTGTGGATCACGCGAACCTTACAACAGGCTGAATAGCTGGGTTTATGGTGCTTGTTGCGCAGCGCGCTTTCCAATTGCCTCAAGCCGGGCTATCAAGCGGCACAATTCGCACCACCTCCAGAAATGAGGAACTCTCCAATGTCCGCCATTATCGATGTTTCCGCCCGCCAGATTTTCGACAGCCGCGGCAATCCCACAGTCGAGGTTGATGTGGTGCTCGACGATGGCAGTTTCGGACGCGCCGCTGTCCCCTCGGGCGCTTCAACGGGTGCACATGAGGCGCATGAGTTGCGGGATGGGGGTCCGGAATTCATGGGCAAGGGCGTGATGCAGGCGGTCGACAACGTCAATGACGTCATTGCGCACGAAATCCATGAAATGGACGCGCTCGACCAGATTGCAATCGACCAGGCCATGATCGAGCTTGATGGAACGGCGAACAAAGGCAAGCTCGGCGCCAACGCCATCCTCGGCGTGTCGCTGGCCGTTGCCAAGGCCGCGGCTGATTCTTCGGAATTGCCGCTCTACCGCTATCTTGGCGGTCCGAACTCCCACATTCTCCCGGTCCCGATGATGAACATCATCAATGGTGGCGAGCATGCCGACAATCCCATCGATATTCAGGAATTCATGATCATGCCGATCGGGGCGTCGAGCATGGCCGAAGCCCTGCGCATGGGATCAGAGGTATTCCACACCCTCAAGAAAGGCCTGAGCGCAGAAGGTCACAACACCAACGTTGGCGACGAGGGCGGCTTTGCGCCAAATCTGAGTTCGGCGGACGAGGCGCTCGGCTTCATCATGCGCTCGATCGAGAAAGCCGGCTACACGCCCGGCGAAGACGTGGCGCTGGCGCTCGATGCCGCTTCGACCGAATATTACAAGGACGGCACCTATCAGATGAAGGGCGAAGGCAAGACGCTGACCTCCGAGGACAACGTTGCCTACCTCGCTGATCTGGTCGAACGCTTCCCGATCATTTCGCTCGAAGACGGCATGGCCGAAGACGATTGGGAAGGCTGGAAAATGCTGACCAACGCAATTGGCGGCAAGTGCCAGCTTGTGGGCGATGATCTGTTCGTGACCAATCCCGAGCGGCTCGAATCCGGCATCAAGATGGGAGTCGCCAACTCCATTCTCGTCAAGGTCAACCAGATCGGTTCGCTCACAGAAACCATGCGCGCGGTCGAAATGGCCCATCGGGCCCGCTACACCAGCGTGATCTCGCATCGGTCCGGCGAGACTGAGGACAATACCATCGCCGACCTGGCCGTTGCCTTCAATGCCGGGCAGATCAAGACCGGTTCGATGTCGCGTTCCGAGCGCCTGTCGAAGTATAACCAGCTCCTGCGGATCGAAGAAATGCTGGGCGACTCGGCGTCCTTTGCTGGCCGCAGCATTTTGCGTGGATAGACGCCATGTCCGAATTCTGGACACTGGAGCAGCGCAACGGATGCAATCTGGCATTCGTCGCCGACCCGGATTTCAGATTGGGGCAGCCTGGTTCTGTCGAGGACCTGATCGGCAACGGCTTCGGCACTGGCGCTGATTATCTGGTCGTCACCAAGACCCAGCTCTCCGAGGAATTCTGCCATTTGCGCAACGGCATTCTGGGCGGTGTCACGCAAAAGCTGGTCAATTACGGTTTGTCGGTGATCTTCCTCGGTGACTTCGCCCCGGAAATCACTGCAAGCGATGCGTTCCGGGACTATGTCAGGGAAGCGAACAAGGGGCGCAGGTTCCTGTTCTTGAAGTCCCTCGACGATCTTGCGGAGCGGCAACGAGCCTGACGGGCAACGGGTGAGGGAGGCAACATGGGCAAAATCAACGCCGATTGGCACCGCGACAATCCGATGCCGAAAAACCCCACGCCGCAGCAGCGCATTGACTGGCATCTTGCCCATGCTGTCCATTGCCAGTGCCGCGGCATTCCCAAAGGCGTGCTCAAACTTATGGCCGAACGGAACATTCCCGTTCCCGACGGCTATGACATGTCGCGGAAATAGCATCTAAGCGCTGGAATGGCGCCTGTTCCCAGCGTTCTGAGGGTGGTATCAACCCGGCGTTAAGCCTGTTGTCCTATGCTTGTGCAACTTCATCTGCTGCGCTGCAATTCATGTCCACACGCCTCCGTCGTCCCTCAATCGTCCGGCAATTGTCGATTACCCTATTGCTGGTTGCGTTTCAGGCCTATCTTGGTTTCAGCCTCTTGCATGGCCAGTATGGTCTCAAGGGTCAGGAGCAGTTGCGCCAGGACATCGTCGAGCTTGAGGCCGAGCGTGCACTGTTGAATACCCAGGTTGAAGACCTTCGTCATCACGTATCCTTGCTCGATCCGCAACGGCTGGACCCCGATCTGATCACTGAATTGGCGCGCAGCCAATTGTCGATGGCACGCGAAGACGAGGTCCTGGTTTCAGTCGCCAGCAACTAGGCAAAGCCTCAAAAGTTGCATAACTGAATTCCAGTTACTCCGGAAAACGATATACATTATAGCATGTTACGGCGACAATTCATTGAATTGTTCATTTGCGTTGGTCGGCGTTTACTCCTATCATGACGGCAATCTGCCGCAGCCAGCAATCGATCTGGAGATAGGCCATGGCCCGAGCCGCTACGTCCGCGAAATCAACGCGCACCACGTCCAAACGCAAACCGGCAACCAAAGCCGCGCCGCAGGACAACGCGCCGAGTTTCACCAAGGATGAGGAACTGCATGCCTATCGCGACATGCTTCTGATCCGGCGGTTCGAGGAAAAATCCGGCCAGCTTTACGGCATGGGCGAAATCGGTGGCTTCTGCCACCTTTATATCGGACAGGAAGCTGTCGTGACCGGGGTGCAGATGGCAGCCAGGCCAGAAGATCGCTCGATCACCGGATACCGAGATCACGGACACATGCTGGCCGTCGGGATGGACCCCAGTGGCATCATGGCCGAACTGACTGGCCGTGCCGCAGGCCTTTCCAAAGGCAAGGGCGGTTCGATGCACATGTTCTCGACCGAAAAGCGCTTTTACGGCGGCAACGGCATCGTCGGTGCGCAGGTCAGCCTTGGCACCGGGCTCGCATTTGCAGCCAAATATCGTGGCGATGACGAGGTGGCACTGGTCTACTTCGGCGATGGCGCCGCAAATCAGGGCCAGGTCTATGAGAGCTTCAACATGGCCAAGCTCTGGTCACTTCCGGTGGTCTACATCATCGAGAACAACCGCTATGCGATGGGCACCTCGCTCGAGCGCGGCTCCTCGCAGACTGATCTCAGCCAGCGCGGCGCCAGCTTCAAGATTCCCGGCGAACAGGTTGACGGCATGGATGTGCGCTTCGTTCGCGACGCGGCAACCCGCGCCATTGAACATGCCCGCTCCGGCAAGGGGCCCTATATTCTCGAGATGCTGACCTACCGCTATCGTGGCCATTCCATGTCCGACCCGGCCAAATACCGCTCAAAGGATGAAGTCCAGACCATGCGGGCCGAACACGACCCGATCGAGCAGGTCAAATCTCGCATTCTGGCCAATAAGTATGCGAGCGAAGACGATCTGAAAGCCATCGAAAAAGAGGTCCGCGAAATCGTTACTGGGGCCGCAGACTTTGCGACTTCGGCCCCACACCCCGATGCATCCGAACTCTGGACGGACGTGGTTTTGGACGCGGCGGAATAAGGCGCAATTCAGGTGAGTGGCATCGGTAATGGCCAATATCGATTGGAGTGTCTGGGCACTGGCGGCAGGCGTGATTGCCTTGCTGGCAGCCTATCTCGTCTACGTCATCTGGCACGGCGGCACGCAGATTTCGTCGCTCGTGAAATACATCGAGAAGGCCCCGGAACGCCGGAGGATTGCGACGGAACAGGAGGCGAAGGCCGGCAAACCGCGCCCTCTCTGGTATCGCGCCTTACAGACCGCGTTCATTCTGGCCGCGATCGGGCTGGCCGCCTACGCCCTCTATACCCGAACGGCACCGCTAATTCTCTAGGGGAACATGCATAATGCCCGCTCACTTTGAAATTCATGTTTCCGATCTGGAAAAAGCCAAGGCCTTCTATGCGACCGTTCTCGGCTTCACCTACGAGCGCATGCCGGGCGAGATGGAATATTATCTCATCAGTTCCGATAATGTCGGCTTCGACAAGGGCCTGACCGGCGGCATGTTCCAGCGCAACGCGCCAGAGCCGGCATCGGGGTCAGGCCCGCGCGGGGCCGTGCTGACCTTTCCGGTCGAAGATGTCGACCAGTCCTACGCGCTGGCGCTGGCCAACGGCGCCGCCGATGCCATGGCTCCGACCGATTTTGAAGGCGTTGGTCGCTGCGCCTATGTCGAAGACGGCCAGGGCAATCTTTTTGGTATGATCACACCGCCTGCAGGGAGAGCCTGACAATGCCCACAGAAATCCTCATGCCGGCCCTGTCGCCCACCATGGAAGAGGGCAAGCTGGCCAAATGGCTGGTCAAGGAAGGTGACGACGTCTCGGCCGGCGACGTGATTGCCGAAATCGAGACCGACAAGGCGACCATGGAAGTCGAAGCCGTCGACGAGGGTAAGGTCGGCAAGATTCTGGTTGCCGAGGGTACCGAGAACGTCAAGGTCAACGCCGTGATCGCGGTATTGGTGGGTGAGGGCGAAAGCACCGAGGCGATCGCTGCGACTCCGGCACCTGCACCCGCCGAAGCGCCCTCTGCTCCCGCACCGGAACCTGTCCCAGCCGCAGCCGGCGTTGGAGCGGCGCCGAAATTCGAGCCCGCCTCGGACCCCGACATTCCGGCTGGCACCGAAATGGTTGAGATCACTGTGCGTCAGGCGCTTAATGAAGCCATGGCCGAGGAAATGCGGGCCGACGAAAACATCTTCGTCATGGGTGAGGAAGTCGCAGAATACCAAGGTGCCTACAAGGTCACGCAGGGATTGCTGCAGGAATTTGGCGCTCGGCGGGTCATCGACACACCGATCACCGAGCACGGCTTTGCCGGCATCGGCGTCGGCGCGGCATTCGCGGGCCTCAAACCAATCATCGAATTCATGACCTTCAATTTCGCCATGCAGGCCATCGACCAGATCATTAATTCCGCCGCCAAACAGCTTTACATGTCGGGCGGGCAGGTAACCGCGCCCATCGTCTTCCGCGGTCCCAACGGCCCGGCCTCGCGTGTCGGCGCCCAGCACAGTCAGGACTATTCGGCCTGGTACAGCCACGTGCCGGGGCTGACCGTCATCGCGCCCTATAGCGCCGCCGACGCCAAGGGCCTGCTCAAGGCCGCGATCCGCTCACCCAATCCGGTCGTGTTCCTCGAAAACGAACTTCTTTACGGCCAGAACTTCGAAGTGCCCAAGCTCGATGATTATGTCCTGCCAATCGGAAAGGCTCGCGTCGTCCGGGAGGGCAAGGACGTGACCATCGTTTCCTATTCGATGGGCATGCGCTATGCCACCGAGGCAACCGAAAAACTGGTCGCGGAAGGTGTCGACGTCGAATTGATCGATTTGCGCACCCTGCGACCCCTCGACAGCGACACAGTGGTCGAATCCGTCAAGAAAACCGGACGTTGCGTGACGGTGGAAGAGGGTTGGCCTCAAGGCTCGGTCGGCTCCGAAATCGCGTCCCGCCTGATGGAACAAGCCTTCGACTATCTTGACGCGCCGGTGCTCAAGGTCACAGGCAAGGACGTGCCGATGCCCTACGCGGCCAACCTCGAGAAACTGGCTTTGCCCAACGTTGACGAGGTCGTCGCCGCAGTCAATCAGGTCACTTACAGGAGCTGAGCGATGACGACGCAGGACAATCTCGACCAGAAATTCCTCGATGCCGCCTATGAAGAGGCGCAGAAGGGCCTGAGCGAAGGCGGCATTCCCATCGGCTCGGTGCTCGTGCGCGACGGCGAGATTATCGGGCGCGGTCACAACCGGCGCGTGCAGAAGGGCGACCCGATCCTGCACGGCGAAATGGACGCGATCCAGAATGCCGGCCGCCAGAAAAGTTACAAGGACGTGACCTGTTACACCACGCTTTCTCCCTGCATGATGTGCACCGGCACCATCATTCAGTTCGGCATTGGCCGCGTCGTCGTAGCGGAATCAGAAAATTTCAAAGGATTTCAGGATGTTCTGAGCCTGGCTGGGGTCGACGTGAAAGACTATCACGAAGAACGTTGCACCCACATGATGGCCGACTTCATCGAGAACAACCCTGAATTGTGGAACGAAGACATAGGCGAGTGAGCCAATGAGCATCAACATCACCATGCCTGCCTTGAGCCCCACCATGGAGGAGGGGACGCTTGCCAAATGGCACGTCAAGGAGGGCGACAGCGTTTCTGCCGGCGACGTGATTGCCGAAATCGAGACCGACAAGGCCACGATGGAGGTCGAGGCCGTCGACGAAGGCACGATCGGCAAGATCCTCGTTGGCGAGGGTAGCGAAGGCGTGAAAGTCAACGCGGTCATTGCCGTTCTGCTGGAAGACGGGGAGAGCGCCGGCGACATCGGCGAAGCGAAACCCGCTCCGGCGCCAAAACCTGCCGCCGAAGCACCAGCTCCCGCAAAAGCGGAGGCGCCAAAACCCGCTCCGGCAGCTCCGGCTCCGCAGCCCGTTTCGGCGCCTACGCCGGCACCCGTCAGCAACGGCGCGCGCGTTTTTGCATCACCCCTTGCGCGCCGGCTCGCCAAAGAGGCCGGCATCGACATCGCCCGTATCAACGGCACGGGTCCCAAGGGCCGGGTGGTCAAGGCCGACGTCGAGCGCGCCAAAACGGATGGCAATAATCTGAAAGCGGCACCGGCAGCAGCTATGGGCGCGGCCACACCCGCCGTCAGCCGTGTATCGGTTGAGGCCATATATGAGGAAGGCAGCTACCAGGTCGTGCCTGCCGACGGCATGCGCAAAACGGTTGCGGCCCGCCTGACCGAGGCCGCCCGCGACGTTCCGCACTTCTTCCTGACCGCCGATATCAAGCTCGACGCCCTGATGAAGGCGCGCGCTGACATCAACGCCACCGCCAAGAAGGACAAGGACGGCAAGCCGGAATTCAAGCTTTCGGTCAACGATTTCGTCCTCAAGGCCTGGGCCATCGCTCTTCAGCAAGTGCCAGAAGCCAATGCCACCTGGGCCGGAGACGCCATACTGCTGCACAAGCATTCCGATGTCGCCGTGGCTGTGGCGGTGCCGGGCGGACTGTTCACGCCAGTCGTCAAGCAGGCTGAACTGAAGTCGTTGCGCCAGATCTCTGCAGAAGTGAAGGACCTCGCGACCCGCGCGAAGTCCAAGAAACTTGCGCCGCACGAATATGTCGGGGGCTCGTCCGCCGTCTCAAATCTTGGCATGTTCGGGGTCAAGCATTTCACCTCGATCATCAACCCGCCGCACGGTACGATCATCTCCATCGGAGCCGGCGAAGAACGGGTCTATGTCGAGAATGGTGAGATCAGGATCGGCACCTTCATGACCATTTCGGTCAGCTGCGATCACCGCTCCGTCGACGGCGCCTTGGGCGCTCAGCTCATGGCGGCCTTCAAGGCGCTGATCGAACAGCCCGTGATGATGCTGGCCTGACTGGAACAGGAAACATGAAAACCATTCTTTGCTATGGCGATAGCCTGACCTATGGCGCCCATCCCGCTGGCGGACGGCATGAATTCGAGGATCGCTGGCCAAGCGAACTTGGCCGGGTTCTCGGCACCGATAAGGTCCGCATCATCGCCGAAGGACTTGGCGGCCGAACGACCGTGTTTGACGATCTTTCTTCGATCGCGGACCGCAACGGTGCCCGGACCCTGCCGACCCTTCTGGCAAGCCATCAGCCGCTCGATTGCGTCGTCATCATGCTCGGCACCAACGATATGAAGGAATATCTGTGCGGTTCCGCCCTCGGCGCGGCCATGGGCGTCAAACGGCTCGTCGAAATGGTGCGAAAACACCCCTATGACCTGGGTTTCCCGATCCCGGAAGTCGTCATCGTGGCCCCGCCCCATTGTGTCGGGACCGACCATCCGGACCTCAGCCCCATGTTTCGCCACGGGATGACGGAAAGCCATCTGCTCGCCGGACATTATGAGCGCGTGGCCGGAGACATGAATGCCACCTTCTTCGACGCCGCAACCGTTGCGGTTGCTGACCCACAGGATGGCGTTCATCTCGACGCCGAAAACACGCGCGCGATCGGGGCGGCGCTGGCCCCGGTTGTCTCCGGACTACTGGACCTGTAAGACCCCGCGACTGAGCCAGGTCAAAGCAGCCCCGGTCAGAACGCACTCAATTCGGAAATGGGACCAAGGCCCCAGATCGGACAACAAGGAAGACTGATGAAGAATACACCGCACGAACTTCACGACGAGTTCCCAGAATTCGCCGACAAGATGAGCGAACTGAAAACCAGCGACGCCCATTTTTCCAAGCTTTTTGAGGAATATCACGACGTCAATCGCGAGGTGCATCGCGGCGAGACCGATGTTGAACCGATGTCGGACGACCACATGACCGAGTTGCGTCGCAAGCGCATGGTCCTCAAGGACGAACTCTACGCGCTGTTGAGCAACTGAACGGACAAACCGGATAGGCAAGAGGGCTGGATATGGCTGAAACCTACGATCTGATCGTTATCGGTTCTGGACCGGGCGGCTATATCGCTGCCATCCGGGCCGCCCAGCTCGGCCTCAAGACCGCGATTGTCGAGCGGGAGCATATGGGCGGCATCTGCCTGAATTGGGGTTGTATCCCGACCAAGGCTTTGCTGCGGTCAGCGGAAATCTTTTCGCACATGAACCACGCCCAGGATTACGGACTCAAGGCAAGCGATGTGACCGCTGATGTTGGTGCCGTGGTCAAACGTTCGCGTGGCGTCACCCAGCAAATGTCCTCGGGCGTCGGCTTTCTGATGAAGAAGAACAAGATCGACGTCATCTGGGGTGAGGGTGAAATCACCAAGCCCGGTGAGGTCACTGTCCGCGAAAGCAAAAAGCCTGCCGTGCAGCCGCAGAACCCGCCGCCGAAGGGTGTCTTGCCCACCGGAACCTACAAGGCAAAGAACATCATCATCGCCACAGGCGCCCGTCCGCGCACCCTGCCGGGCATTGAACCGGATGGTGACAAGATCTGGACCTACTTCGAGGCCATGAAGCCCGAAAGCTTGCCCAAAAGCCTGTTGGTCATGGGGTCCGGCGCCATTGGGATCGAATTCGCCTCTTTCTACCGCGCCCTTGGCGCCGAAGTGACGGTCGTCGAGCTCCTGCCGCAAATCATGCCGGTTGAGGACGCGGAAATATCCGCATTCGCTCGCAAGCAACTCGAGAAGCGCGGCATCAAGATCCTGGTCGACACCAAAGTCGCCAAGGTCGAAAAAACCAAGTCGGGCGTGACCGCAACCGTCGAACTTCCCGGCGGCAAGCAGGAAAAACTCAGCGCCGAGAAGCTGATTTCCGCCGTCGGTGTGCAGGGCAATATCGAAAATCTCGGTCTCGAAAAGCTTGGCGTCAAGACGGACCGGGGCTGTGTCGTCATCGACGAGCATTGCCAGACAAATGTCGCCGGTATCTGGGCCATCGGCGACGTTGCCGGCCCGCCCATGTTGGCCCACAAGGCAGAGCACGAGGCGCTCATCTGTGTCGAAACGATTGCCGGCAAGAAGGTTCACGGCCTTGATCGTGGCAAGGTGCCCGGCTGCACCTATTGCGATCCGCAGGTTGCCTCAGTCGGTTTGACCGAGGCCAAAGCCAAAGAAGCCGGCAAGGACATCCGCGTCGGCCGCTTCCCCTATATCGGCAACGGCAAGGCCGTGGCGTTGGGAGAACCGGAAGGACTGGTCAAGACCATTTTCGACAGAAAGACCGGCGAGTTGCTCGGCGCACACATGGTTGGCGCTGAAGTTACCGAGCTTGTTCAAGGCTTTGTGGTGGCCATGAACCTCGAAACCACCGAGGAAGAACTGATGCACACCATCTTCCCGCACCCGACACTTTCCGAGACAATGAAAGAGTCGGTCCTTGACGCCTACGGGCAGGCACTCAATATCTAGAAGCGACCAAGGCACAACAGGAGGCCCTTATGTTCGGTTTCATTCTCTGGATTGTAGTGGGCGGCGTCGCAGGATTTATCGCCGAGCGCCTACTGGGCGAAGACCACACGATCGTCATGAACGTGGCTCTAGGCATTGGCGGTTCTGTCGTCGTCAACGTCGTTCTTTGGTTGCTTGGCTATTCGGGCGGCAACCTGCTCGGTCAACTGGTGACTGGCGTCGTTGGTGCGATCGCATTGGTATTGGGCTATCGCGAATACAAACGCCGCAGCTAGGGCTGCAAGAGCCTGAGTTCGGCGGAAATGGATCGTCTGGCATCGCGCCGGGCGGAATTGGGGGACCAAAATGTCAACAGCACGCAAAGTGTTTTTCTGGGTGTTCGGGATTGGACTGGCCTTTGGGCTGCTTCTGGCCATCGCCAATCTGATTGCCCCTGACGCGGTGTCGGTGACGATGAACGATCAGAATGTCGAAGGCATGGATGCTTTCGTGCCCGCGCTCTTGGCGAGCGGTATCCCGGGCCTGATCTTCGGCCTCATTGCGGCTGGGATCACGGCTCTGTTTGCCCGCAAGAAAAAGGCCTGAGACCGCTTGGGGCCGGGAAGGACCAATGGACATTTCAGCTCTCATTATCTGGTTGCTGATGGGCATCGCCGCGGGCTGGCTCGCCAGCCTGATCATGGGCGGCGGCGGATTGATCCGCTATCTCATTTCCGGCGTGATCGGATCGGTGGTCGGCAGCTACCTGTTCAACCTTCTGGGCGTCAGCCTGCCCATCGACAATTTCTGGATCAATCACATCCTGGTTTCGGCAGTTGGCGCGATCATCGTCATCGCAATAGCCCGGATGCTGGCCTGAAATCGCTGAACTGACGGGAAACGCATGGTCACCCTGATCGACAAATCCGGCAAAGCCGCAGTTCGGCACCCCGAAAAGGCACATCGGCCCGACAGCGAAGTGTTGCGCAAGCCGGAATGGATCCGCGTCAAGGCACCTGGGGCAGGGATCTATCGCGAAACGCAGAGAATCGTTCGCGACAATAACCTCGTCACGGTCTGTGAAGAGGCAGGATGCCCCAATATCGGCGAATGCTGGGACAAGCGCCACGCCACCATGATGATCATGGGTGAAATCTGCACGCGCGCCTGCGCCTTCTGCAACGTGCGCACGGGCCTGCCGTTGCCGCTCGATCCCGAAGAGCCTGAAAACGTCGCCAATGCGGTCGAAAAACTGGGACTGGAACACGTCGTTATCACCTCGGTCGACCGCGACGACCTTGCCGATGGTGGTGCGCAGCACTTTGCCGATGTCATTCATGCCATTCGCGCCCGCTGCCCGAGCACCACGATCGAAATCCTGACGCCGGATTTCCTGCGCAAGCCTGGCGCGCTCGAAATCGTCGTTGCCGCCAAGCCCGACGTGTTCAACCACAACCTCGAAACGGTCCCGTCCAACTACCTGACGGTCCGTCCCGGCGCGCGCTATTTCCACTCGATCCGGCTGTTGCAGCGGGTCAAGGAAATTGACCCCTCCATGTTCACCAAGTCGGGCATCATGGTCGGTCTTGGGGAAGAGCGTAACGAAGTGCTGCAATTGATGGATGATCTCAGAAGCGCGGATGTCGACTTCCTGACCATTGGCCAATACCTTCAGCCCACACGCAAGCATCATCCGGTGAAGAACTTCGTGACCCCGGACGAGTTTGCCTCCTACGCTACCGTCGCAAAGGCCAAGGGCTTTCTTCTCGTCTCATCGAGTCCGCTGACGCGCTCCTCGCACCATGCCGGCGAGGACTTCGCCCAATTGCGGGCCGCGCGACTTGAGAAGCTCGGGTACTGATTTGCACAAATGACCCAGATCAGCTTTTCGCGGCATGTGCCATTTTCACCCGAACAGATGCTCGAACTCGTCGCCCGCGTTGAAGATTATCCGGATTTCGTGCCCAATTGCTCGGACATGAGTGTCACGCGCAGTCCGGCCCTGGCCGACAATCAGTGCGATGCGCGTATGTCGGTGCAGTACGGTCCGGTCTCCGGCGCCTATACCAGCCGCGTGACTGTGGATCGCAGCAATATGACGGTCAGCGCCAAATCACTCGATGGCCCATTCGCACACCTCGACTCAAAGTGGACGTTCATCGCCGAAGGAACCGGCACTGAAATCCACTTCGATATAGATATGGCCTTCTCCAACCGCTTTCTCGCATCGGTCGCCGAGCCGCTTTTCGCCCGCAAGCAGGAAGAGATCATCGACGCCTTCGTCAAACGCGCCGGCGAAGTCTACAGGAACGGCTGACGCGGTTTTGCGTCGATCGCCTTGAGAGCCAGCGCCAGAGCCACCTTGACCGACGCTGCGCGCACCTCCTGCCGCCCGATATCGCCAAACTCATGGCGTTCGTGCTGCGTGACCCGCTCCGTTGCCACGGCAAAATGAACCAGTCCAACCGGTTTCTCGGCGCTGCCGCCACCTGGTCCAGCGATGCCCGTAATCGCGACCGCGAGATCGACATTTGCCGTCCTGAACGCGCCCCAGGCCATCTCCCGGGCTGTGGCTTCGGAAACGGCACCTTCAGAAGCAAGCGTCGCCTCGCGTAGGCCCAGCATCTCCACCTTGGCCTCATTTGCATAGGTCACGAAGCCGCCATGCACCACCGATGAGGAGCCGGCGATCGAGGTGAGGGCGCCGGCTACCAATCCGCCCGTGCAACTCTCTGCGGTCACCATCCACCAGCTCTTTTCATTGAGCCGGTCAATCAGCCGTGCCGCCGCAACAAGCGTCTCGTCATCGAACATCAATCGTCTCCCCGCGGCACTTCGATGCTCGCCGTTCCATGCGCGAACAGGCCTTCGCCGCGTCCGACAAATCCCATTTTCTCCGAGGTCGTTGCCTTCACCGAGACGCGGGAAACGGCGATGCCGCATATCCGGGCAATGTTCTCACGCATCCGGTCGGCATGCGGCCCGATCTTGGGCGCTTCGCACATCAGGGTCAGATCGAGATGTACAATCCGCCCGCCACGCTCGCGCACCCGCTCTGCCGCGAATTGCAGAAAGGTCGCGGATGGCTCGCCTTTCCAGCGTGGTTCGGACGGTGGGAAGTGCCGCCCGATATCGCCTTCACCCAGAGCACCGAGCAGCGCATCGGTCAGCACGTGCAGGGCCGCATCGGCATCGCTGTGGCCTTCAAGCCGGTGCGTATGGGGAATATCAACTTCCGCCAGCCGCACCTTGTCGCCGGTAACGAAGCGATGAATATCTAGACCCGTGCCCGTGCGCGTTTCCATAGCCTGCTTTTGTCCCAGATAGAGTTCCGCCAGCGCAAAATCTTCTGGCGTCGTGACCTTGATATTGTGCCGTTCGCCTTTGGACAGCGCCACTTCCATGCCTGCCCACTCGGCGATCGATGCGTCGTCGGTGAACACCATGTCCGCCTCTTTTGCCGCCTTGCGATGCGCCTCCAGAATATCGGGATAGCGAAACCCTTGCGGCGTTTGCGCCTCATAAAGTTTGGAGCGGTCAGGTGTGCCATCAACGCGCGCACCATCTTCTGAATGCTTGATCGTTGGAACGACACTCACAACAGGCAACACGGCGGTTGCGCTTTTCAGATGTTTCAGAACATCTTCAATGACTTCCGGGCTGACTAGCGGCCGGGCCGCATCGTGGATCAGAACCAGTTCAGGACGCAGCTTTTCAAGAGCGTCGAGGCCGGCGAGGACCGAAGCCTGGCGTTCCGAACCGCCGACAACCGGCTCCAAAAGCTTGCCACTTTCGAGTGCGTGCAAGTCATAAAGCTCGCGATGGTCCTGCCCGATCACACACTGGATGACGTCAATTTTCCGGTGATCTGCGAAAGCCAGAATTGATCTACTGATCAAAGAAAAACCGGCAATAAGCTGATATTGCTTTGGAATAGCTTCATCTCGCGACAAGCCTTGAGAAGTCGCACGAATGCCTTTGCCTCCTGCGACAATGATCACGGCTACGCCAGACATGAACAACTCACTCCCAATCCAGCCATTGGCTTAGTGTCTCTGCCTTGCGTTAACAAGAGGACGAAATGCGCACAATTCCTGTGCAATGTCTGGTTGCTTCACAGTTCGTTTGACTATATTCCGGGCACGATTGATCGCCTGCGCAAAAATGGGGCACATGAACGAGTTCTCGCCACTGCAAATCGGAAACGTGAAAACCGCGGGTCCAGCGGTGCTTGCGCCAATGGCCGGCATCACGGATGCGCCGTTTCGCAAGGTGGTGGCACGATTTGGCGCGGGCATGGTCGTCTCCGAAATGGTCGCCTCCGCATCGCTGACCACGGGACAGGCGGAAATGGTGCGCCGTCTCGAGAAAACCGGCGGGCTGCCTCATATCGTGCAATTGGCCGGCAACGAAGTGGACTGGATGGTGCGTGGCGCAAAAATCGCCGCCGATGCCGGAGCGGACGTCATCGACATCAATCTCGGTTGCCCGGCCAAACGCGTCACCAATGGATATGCCGGCTGCGCGCTGATGCGCCAACCAGATTTCGCATTGGAACTGATTGAGGCAGTGCTTGGTGAGGTTGACCTGCCGGTCACGGTCAAAATGCGTCTGGGCTGGGATGACGATACCCTCAACGCCGCCGAACTGGCGGCCCGGGCAGAGGCCGCCGGAGTGAATCTGGTGACAGTTCACGGACGCACACGTCAACAATTCTACAAGGGCGCCGCCCGCTGGGAACCCGTGCGTGACGTTGTCAATGCGGTCACTATCCCCGTTCTGGTCAATGGCGACATCATCGACCTGCTATCGGCTCGGATTGCGTTGGAAAAATCAGAGGCAGCCGGTGTCATGATCGGTCGCGGCGCGCAAGGGCGGCCGTGGATCGTGGGCCAGATCAGCGCCGCATTGATGGGCCTCCCGTTGCCACGGGCACCTGAGGGCGTGGAACTGGCCGATCTCATCGCGGAGCACTATTCCGACATCCTGTCCCACCATGGGCGCGAGTTGGGCATACGTGTGGCGCGCAAACATGTCGGCTGGTACCTGGAAGAGAACCTGCCGGAGCATTCGACACTCTGGCGAAAGTCCATCCTGACCTCACTCGACCCGCACCATGTGCTGCGCGAAATCCGGGCCGCTTTCGTGGATGCGGAGCAGGAGGCGGCATGAGCAGGGACACGACGCCCAGTCAGCATGCTTTCCGCGTTCTGCAGGCAATGCAGCAACCGGTTGTCGTCGTTGCCAAAACCAACCGCATCGTCTGGGCCAATTATGCGGCCGAAACATTTTTCGGCGTGTCCTCGTCAGTCCTGTCCCGTCAGAAACTGACCGATTTCATCACCTTTGACTCACCCATTCTGGCACTGATCGATGATGTACGCCGCCGCCAGGCGCCGATGACCGAATACCGGGTGAAACTGGTCGCCCCGCGCTTTTCGCACGAACGGGTCACCGACGTTTACGCCAATCCGATTTTCGATAGCGAAGACATGGTGTCTCTCCTGTTTCAGGAACGGACCATGGCCGACAAGATCGATCGGCAATTGATCAGCCGCGGTGCCGCTCGCTCGGTCACCGGCCTTGCCTCCATGCTGGCGCACGAAATCAAAAACCCGCTGGCTGGAATCCGCGGCGCCGCTCAGTTGCTGGAACAAACCGTCGCTGATGACGAAAAGCAGCTGGCGCGCCTTGTCCGCGATGAAGCAGACCGCATCGTCAAGCTCGTGGATCGGGTCGAAATCTTTGGAGATGACCGTCCGCTCGAAATGGAACCGGTCAACATTCACGTCATTCTCGACAAGGTGAAGCTGTTGGCCATAAACGGCGTTGCTGCTGGCGTGAAGGTCGTTGAACTCTACGATCCATCGCTCCCCCCGGTCCTCGGGAACAGTGATTTGCTTGTCCAGGTGTTCTTGAATTTGATGAAGAATGCCGGCGAAGCGCTTGAAAAAACGAAGAATCCGGAAGTGCGGATCAGCACGGCGTTTCGACCCGGTATCCGCATCGGTGTATCCGGCTCTGCGGACCGAGTTTCCCTGCCGCTCGAGATTGTCTTTGAAGACAATGGCCCCGGCGTTCCACCCGATATCCTGCCTTATCTGTTTGATCCGTTCGTGACCACGAAACTGAATGGCTCCGGGCTGGGCCTTGCGCTGGTTGCCAAGATCATTGGCGATCATGGTGGCGTTATCGAATGCGCCAGTGAGCCCGGACACACCCGTTTCCAAATCCTGCTGCCCGTGGCCAAACCCGGATCGGATCAAGACCAACAAAACCACATCGAAGAGGTGTCATGAGCGGCCACACTGTTTTGCTTGCCGACGACGACTCGGCCATCCGCATGGTGCTCAACCAGGCGCTAACGCGCGCCGGCTACGAGGTGCGGCCCACTGGCAACCTTTCGACCATGTGGAATTGGGTGCAGCGCGGCGAGGGGGACCTATTGGTCACCGACGTCGCCATGCCGGACGGCAATGCCTTCGACGTGTTGCCGAAAATCAAGAAGATGCGCCCGGACCTGCCCATCATTGTCATGTCCGCGCAAAATACCTTCATGACCGCGATCCGCGCTTCAGAGGCGGGTGCCTACGAATACCTGCCCAAGCCCTTCGACATCAACGAGGTGCTGGCAGTGGCATCGCGTGCGCTCTCAGAGGCGGCGCGTCCGGCTGAAAAGGACGATGCCGCCGCCGAACAGGAGAAAATGCCGCTCGTTGGCCGATCCGCGGCCATGCAAGATATTTATCGGGCACTGGCCCGGCTGATGCAGAGCGATCTCAGTGTCATGATCTCCGGGGAATCCGGAACCGGCAAGGAACTGGTTGCAAAGGCGCTGCATCAATTTGGCAAGCGACGGAATGGCCCATTTGTCGCCATCAACATGGCAGCCATTCCGCGCGACCTGATCGAGGCCGAACTCTTCGGGCACGAAAAGGGCGCCTTTACCGGCGCATCCGCCAGATTCTCCGGCCGCTTCGAACAGGCCGAGGGCGGCACGCTCTTCCTCGATGAAATCGGCGACATGCCGATGGACGCCCAGACTCGCCTGTTGCGTGTTCTTCAGGAAGGCGAATACACGATGGTCGGCGGACGTACACCGATCCGGACCAATGTCCGTATCATCGCGGCCACCCATCGTGACCTCAGTCAGATGATCCGGCAGGGCCTGTTCCGTGAGGACCTCTACTATCGGCTCAACGTCGTCCCGATCCGCCTGCCGCCGTTGCGGGAGCGGAC
This sequence comes from Hyphomicrobiaceae bacterium, assembly GCA_020638065.1. Classification (GTDB taxonomy): domain Bacteria; phylum Pseudomonadota; class Alphaproteobacteria; order Rhizobiales; family Devosiaceae; genus JACKJF01. The sequence goes on from JACKJG010000005.1 coordinate 32,500, forward strand.
CGACGACATTCCGGATCTGGTCAAGCATTTCCTGACCGCAGAGCAGGCCGCCGGCGCCCCTGCAAAGGCCTTTTCCGTCGAAGCATTCAGGGCCATGCAGGCCTATTCCTGGCCGGGCAACGTTCGTGAGCTGGAAAATCTCGTGCGCCGCCTTTGCGCGCTGCACGCCGAAGACGTGATTGGGCCGGAACTGATCCAGTACGAACTTGCCTCGGTTGGACGTGCGGACGTGCCGCTTCCAACCGGCACAATCGACATCCAGTCGGCGGTTGAGCAGCATGTCACGCGGCTGTTGCACGCACACGACCCGGATCTACCGCCCGGCGGGGTCTACCACGAGATCATAGATCAGGTGGAAATTCCGCTAATCTCGATGATTCTGAACGCCTGTCGCGGCAATCAGATTCGGGCCGCCGAGGTCCTGGGTCTCAACCGCAATACGCTGCGGAAAAAGATCAGAACCCACCAGATTGAGGTTGTGCGCCAATCCCGCAAGCCATGAACAAAGTGTCACTTGCGCACCAGTGTCACATTAAGGCAACATTTGTGTTGAACCGCTAGGCGAATTGGTTTTACCTCTGCGCACTTTGCCAGAGGGGTCAAAGGGTCTCAGCGTGACGTCGGCATCCGACATCGAAGCACAGGAAACGGTCGCCCCGCGTCACGTCGATGTAGCGCGGCGCACCGAGGTGCCACGCAGCCACCGGATCATCAGAACGGTCGGTATCTTCCTCACGACGATCGCGGTTCTTGTTTCGATCGGATCGTTCTGGATCATGACCGGGGCCTCCAACATCGAACCGACCCCCGAGGTCTGGACGATCATCTGGATCGTCAACGCGGTCCTGGTGCTGTTCGTTGTTGCCCTGATCATCACCGAGGGCCTGCTGCTGTTTCGGGCCTGGCGGCGGCGGCTGGTCGGATCGCGATTGCGTTCACGCCTTGTGATCCTTTTTGCGCTGGTGGCAGCGATTCCAGGCCTGATCGTTGCGGCCTTCGCCGCCTTCACCCTCAATCAGGGCCTCGATCAATGGTTTTCCGACCGGACCCGCCAGATTGTCGAAAGTTCGCGCCTGATTGCCCGCGCATACCTGCAGGAACACGGGCAGGTTTTGCGTGACGACGTCATCTGGGTGGCGACAGAACTGGAGGCCGCCCACGACACTTTCACCACCGACCGCACCCGCTTTCAGCGCATTCTGACGGCTTTGGCCACAACGCGCTCCTTGCCCTACACGTCACTTGTCGCTGGCGATGGCGACCTGCTCATGCGCGCGGAAATAAACGTGCAGGGGCGAAGGCCAACTGCTCCGGCATCATTGCTACCGGATGTGCAGGAAGGCGTGCCAACCCTCTTGTCGCCCGGCAACACCAATCTGGTCGGTGCCCTGATCAAGCTGCGAGGCTATGACAACGTCTATCTGTTCGCGGCGCGGACCGTTGATCCGGAAGTGCTCGAGTACGTCAAACTGACTGAAGAGAACATTTCCGATTATCGAACTTATGAGTCCAACCGTCTGGTGTTTCAGCTGACTTTCGGCCTCATGTATGCTGGCCTGGCAGTTATTCTGGTTCTGGCCGCGGTCTGGCTTGGCATGGCCATGGCCAACCGGTTCGTTGACCCCATCCGCAACCTCATGGTGGCTTCGAACCGCGTCTCAAAAGGGCAGCTTGATACGCGCGTCCCGTCCGAAGGCGGTGGGGGTGACCTCCACGACCTTTCTGTCCGCTTCAACCAGATGGTCGCCCAACTGGAAAGCCAGCGTCAGGCGCTGGTCGATGCCAACGATAACGCCGAAAAGCGCCGGCAGTTTACAGAAGCCGTTGTCGAAGGGGTTTCCGCGGGCGTGATCGGTCTCGACCCGGACGGCGCCATCACCCTTGCCAATCGCCGGGCAGGCGAGATGTTCCACCGCGGCGAAATCGATCTCATCGATCAGAAAATTGCGGAAATCGCGCCGCAACTCGAACCCCTGATGACCCGCGCCCAATCAAGCCGCACAGGTCAGTTGCGTGACCAGATCGAACTGGCGCACGGCAGCGAGGTGCGCACCTACCAGGTGCAGCTTACCCGCGAAGGAACACTGACCGAGTCCAAGGGCTACGTCGTGACCCTGGATGACATCACCGATCTCGTCAGTGCCCAGCGCACCAGCGCCTGGGCCGACGTGGCCCGGCGCATCGCGCACGAAATCAAGAATCCGCTGACCCCCATTCAGCTCTCAGCCGAACGCCTGCGCAAACGTTATGCCAGCAGGCTCGAAGGCGACCTCGATGTGTTCGACAAATGCGTCAACACCATCATCCGGCAGGTCGGCGACATCGGCAGCATGGTCGATGAATTCTCATCCTTCGCGCAAATGCCCTCGGCATCGCTGGAGAGGGGCGACCTGGCCGACATCATCCGCCAATCGGTGTTCACGGAAGGTGTGCGCCAGCCCAAAATCGATGTGTCGACGGACATCCCCGACGGACCGCTGATGGCGGAATTCGACTCGCGCCTCATCTTTCAGGCCCTGACCAACCTGATCAAGAACGCCGTCGAGGCGTTCGAGGGGGCAGGGCTTGATGATATTGAGCATCCATTCGTGAAGGTCTCCATCCAAGATGAGGGCGAGTTCGTCCGGATCAACGTGATGGACAATGGCAAGGGCTGGCCGGCCGAAAACCGGCAGCGCCTGCTCGAACCCTATATGACGACGCGCGACAAGGGCACAGGCCTTGGTCTCGCCATTGTCGCAAAAATCGTCGAACAACACGGTGGCACGGTCGAATTGCGCGATGCGCCCGCCGACGAGAACGGCCGGGCCGGGGCCTGTTTCAGCTTCACGCTAAAAAGAGCCCTCGTGGACACGGACACCTCACCGGAAGAACCCGCCAAAGAAATGGAAGCGCAGGAAATTGGCGCCGAAGAAACGAACACCAAACCCACCGAGAACGAAAGTGCGGGGCGCGAAGACGCCGACGCACAAACGGAAGTGGCCGAGTAGAACGCAGGTAGGCAAATGGCACGCGACATTCTGATCGTTGATGATGAGGAAGACATCCGGGACCTGATAGCGGGCATTCTCGAGGACGAAGGCTATCAGACCCGAACCGCCTACGACGCGGATTCCGCTTTGGCCGAATTGACAAAACGGCGCCCCAATCTGGTCTTCATGGACATCTGGATGCAAGGGTCGCGGCTGGACGGCCTGCAGCTGCTCGACGAGTTTCAGGTTCAGAACAGGGACCTGCCGGTTGTCATGATCTCGGGCCACGGGAATGTCGAAACCGCCGTCAGCGCCATTCAACGCGGTGCCTTCGACTATATCGAAAAACCGTTCAAGATCGATCGCCTTCTGCTGATCGCCCAACGTGCCATGGAGCACAGCAACCTGCAGCAAAAGGTCGCTGAACTTGAACAAAAGAGCGGCGAAGGTTCGCCGGAGCTCGTCGGGCACTCCCCGGACATGATGCAGGTCCGGAGCATCATTGAGAAATCCGGCCCCACCAACTCGCGTATATTCATTTCCGGTCCCAGCGGGGCCGGGAAGGGGTTGTGCGCGCGCCTCGTCCATCAGCACAGCCTGCGTTCGGACGCGCCTTTCGTGGAGTTCAATGCGACCTATTACGCACCGGAAGAGGCAGCCTCCGCTCTGTTTGGCTCTGAAAGAACCGAACCGGACGGAACGGTCAGGGCCAGTGCAGGTGCTTTCGAACGCGCCCATGGCGGCACGCTCTATCTCTCAGAAGTCGCGGCTCTGCCGCAGGTTGTGCAATCTCAGTTATTGCGGACATTGGTGGAAAGCCGGTTCACCCGCGTTGGGGGTCAGTCCCCCGTGCCCGTGGATGTTCGTATCGTTTCCTCGAGTTCACACGATTTGCATGGCCGGATCGAGGAAGGGGAATTCCGGGCCGATCTGTTCCATCGGCTCGCGGTGGTCCCGATGACCATTTCACCACTGTCGCGCCGGCGCGAGGACCTTCCGGCTCTGGTCGACCTGTTCGTGCAACAGGTTTGCCAGATGCACTCCATGCGCGCCCTTCGAATTGGAGATGACGCTGTGGCGGTTCTGCAAGGGCAGGAATGGCCCGGCAATGCGCGCCAGTTGCGCAACGCTGTCGAGCGCCTGATCATCCTGACGCGCGACAATCCGCCCGACGATGGCGTCATCACCGCTACAATGTTGCCAGCCGACATCGGCGAGGTGCTGCCAACGGTCAGTGCGAGTGACGAAGGTGCACATCTGATGAGTTTGCCGTTGAAAGAAGCGCGCGAAGTTTTCGAGCGCCAGTACCTGCAGGCTCAGATCGAGCGCTATGGCGGCAACATCTCCAAGACGGCGCAGTTTGTCGGGATGGAGCGCAGCGCCCTTCACAGGAAAATCAAATCGCTCGGCCTTTGATTTTGGTGCTAAACAGCCACGATTGAATCGCGACAAGCGGGGTCTTCATGCGAGTCATTATCTCCGGAGCCGGGCAGGTGGGCTACGGTATTGCCGAACGTTTGTCGCGGGAAGGCAATGAAGTCACCGTTATCGACAGCAACCCGGCGCTGGTTCAGCGAGTTCGCGACACGCTCGATGCGCGCGGCGTGCACGGTCACGGCTCGCACCCCGACGTTCTGGCCGCCGCCGGCGCCAATGACGCGGACATGCTGATTGCCGTTACCCAGGTCGACGAAGTCAACATGACCGCTTGCCAGGTGGCCCACTCGATCTTCAGCGTGCCGACACGGGTGGCCCGTATCCGCGCTCAATCCTATCTCGAAACCGAATGGAGCAATCTGTTCGCCCGCGATCACCTACCGATCGACGTAATCATTTCGCCCGAAGTGGAAGTCGGCGATCTCATTTTGGAGAGACTGACCTATCCCGGCGCCAGCGAAATCGTCACCTTCGATGATCAGCGTGTCGTGGTTCTCGTGATCGAAGTCGGCGACGACTGCGCCGTTGTCGATACACCGCTTAAGCAGCTCACGGATCTGTTTCCCAATCTCAAGGCAACGGTTATGGGCGTGCTCCGCGACGGGCAGGTCCACATCATGAATTCCGGTGAAGAACTGCAAGCCGGAGACCAGGCGGTCGTGGCGGTGACACGGGACCAGGTCGAGCGCACACTTTCGCTGTTCGGCCGGCAAGAGAGCCTGCCCAAGCGCATCATAATCGCCGGTGCCGGCAATGTGGGCCGCTACGTCGCCAAACAATTGGAACGTCCGGAATGGGGCGCAACGGTCAGGCTGATTGAAAACAACCGCGACATTGCGCAGGTCGCGGCGGAAAGCATGGCCAGATCGGTCGTCGTTTTCGGCGATGCACTCAGTGAGGACATCATGCGCGAGGTCGATGTCAGCCACGCCGACATGTTCCTGGCCCTGACCAACGACGATGAAACCAACATCCTTTCGTCTGTTCTGGCGTCGGAATTGGGTGCCAAAGCGAATTTCGCACTGGTCAATCAGCCCCAGTTCTTGCGATTTGCGCGCCGACTGGGCGTCGACTCCTTCATCAGTCCACGCTCGGTGACCGTATCGAAAATCCTGCGGCTGGTTCGCCGCGGGCGCATTCGCGGCGTTTACTCGCTGTTCGATGGTGCCGCCGAACTCATGGAGGCCGAGGCGCTCGAAACCTCGACGCTGGTCGGCAAACCGCTTCGCAAGGCAGAACTGGACGCCAATATCAGGATCGGCGCCGTCATCCGCGGTGACAAGGTCGTCATGCCTTCAGGTGACGTCCGTATTGAATCCGGAGACTTTGTGATCGTTTTGGCGCGTTCGGACAGGGTAAAAGCGGTTGAGCAAATGTTCCGCGTGAGCCTCGATTTCTTTTAGGCCACTTCATTGCGCGCCATTTCACTCATCGCGGCCCTGTTGTTTGCCTTCTGCCTTGCGCCGCTGGGCGGTTTGCTGGCCGCATTGAGTCAGGGCGATCGCGGCGCCAGCGAAACCTTCCTTCTCATGGCATTTCTATACCTGTTCGTCGCAGGTCTCGCCATTCTGGCAACCTGGCACCGGCGATCGCTTTTGACCCGTGGCGGTCTTTTTCCGCTGGCGTTGGTCATGTGGCTGGTGCTCGCCGTCGCCGCCATGCCGCCATACATCGCCATCGAGGGACATTCGCCCGCCGTTGCCTTCTACGAGGCCACCTCGGCCATCGTAACGAACGGACAATCGTTGATGCCTGTTGAGGAAATGCGCTGGCCGATGATGGTTTACCGCGCTGTTTCGAGCTGGCTTGGCGGGCTTCTGACCCTGATGCTCGGTGTCTACGTGCTGGGACGATACGAGGTCGGCGGAACAACCTCTCGGGACCTCCGCCTTGTGCTTAGGGACTCCGGAAAAGTGGGCGCATCCATTCGCGGCACATTGCTCGAAATCGGCACCCCATATGTCCTCGTTACATTGGTCGGGCTTGTCGCACTGCTCGCGACCCGTGTCTCTCCAGGCAGCGCATTGATCGCGACGCTTGGCGCAGTCTCGACCAGCGGCCTCGTGGCCCCGCGGCCAGGCGCCGGGATATTCAACAGTCAGATGGCCGAAACCGTGCTCCTGGTTCTGATGCTGGTCGGCGCTACGAGCATTCTCACCCTCAGAGCTGCCTTGGGACGCACACTGCGGCAGGCCCAGGACCGATGGGAAAGCCTGGCATTTCTTGTTCTCATTGTGGCCATCATCGCGTTTCTGGCGGTCGCGCGGCAAGTGTCGCCGCAAATCGCCCATGGCAGCTGGTTTTCCCTCGTCTTCGACGTCTTCTCGACCGCGACGACGACTGGAGTTGTTCACGATCTGCGCGATGGTCTGCAGGTGCCTTATGAATTGGCAATCATTCTCGCGCTCATTGGCGGAACCGCGTTTTCGACGTCGGGAGGGCTGAAGGTCTTTCGCATCGTGGCCATGTTCCGTCACTCCTATGACGAAATCCGCAGCCTCATTTATCCAAACCGCATGATAGCCTTTGAATCCGGGAGCGAGGCCAACGAAACACGGCGCATGAACGCGGTCTGGAGCGCGCTTTTTGCCGGCCTTGTTTTCATTCTGGTGCTGACTACGCTTCTGGCCATGACCGGCCACCATTTCGAGGCGGCCTTGAATCTCGCGGTCGGCAGCTTTACGGGCACTGCGAGCCTGGTCGACAGTTCTCTTTTTGCCACCACTGACGGGCGTGTTTCCGTGATCAGTCTTATGCTGCTGGCGATCGCTGGGCTTGTCGGGCGGCTCGAAATTCTGCTGGTTCTGGTAGCCTTTGGCCGCCTAAGAGGCGACTGAAAACGAAAGCTTGGCGGATTTACTCATTCATTTTATGCGGATAATCAAAGAATTGGGGCTTTGCGGCCACAAAATTGCTGTGATGGCATACAAATCAACAACATAATCAAGTTGCGATGCCAAGAGGCCGACAATCGCAAGACAAGGGGACGACCATAATGCCTCAGGAAAAGGTGCAAAACTTACAAGATGCGTTTTTGAATCACGTAAGAAAAAACAAAATTCCACTGACGATTTTTTTGGTGAACGGTGTAAAACTACAAGGCGTTGTTACCTGGTTTGACAATTTTTGTCTTCTGCTGCGCCGCGATTCCCAATCACAACTGGTCTACAAACATGCTATCTCAACGATAATGCCGGGCGCACCGATCCAGCTTTTCGATGGTGATGACAAGTCTGGGGCCGCCGATTGAGCAGAACAGGGTCACATCACGACCGATCACAGGAATTTGATCTGGGGCGAAGGGACGCCCGGCTCGTTGATCATGTCGTACGGCCCACACCGGCGATAATCGTCACCATTGAGCGCCGCGACCGGTCTCACGCCGGTGAAACCACGCAGCAGGCGCGGGCGGAAGAGTTTGTCTCGCTCGCCAGTGCCATCAATCTGGACATTCGCGCCGTCGAGCACGCCACCATTCGGCAGATCAAGCCAGCGACTTTCCTGGGCGGCGGGCACGTTCAGACCATCGCGGAAAAGTGCGTGGAACTCGAAATAGAGCTTGTCATCCTCGATTGCGCGCTGACCCCGATCCAACAGCGCAATCTCGAGCGCGCCTTCAACGCCAAGGTGCTCGATCGCACCGGGTTGATCCTCGAGATTTTTGGCGCACGTGCAGCAACGCGCGAAGGCACACTGCAGGTCGAACTGGCGCATCTCAAATATCAACGCTCCCGTCTTGTACGCTCCTGGACCCACCTCGAGCGGCAAAGAGGCGGGCTGGGGTTCATTGGTGGTCCGGGCGAAACCCAGATCGAAGCGGACCGGCGCTTGCTCAGCGACCGCATCGCTTTGCTCGAGAAGCGCATTGAGGAAGTGCGGCGAACCCGCCAGTTGCAGCGAAAGCCGCGAGACGCGGTTCCGTTTCCGCTTGTCGCACTCGTCGGCTACACCAATGCCGGGAAGTCGACACTTTTCAATCTTCTGACCGGGGCAGGGGTCATGGCAAAGGACATGTTGTTCGCCACCCTGGATACCACCGTGCGGAAGGTGAGCTTGCCGCACGGCCGGGACGTCGTCATGTCCGACACCGTCGGGTTCATTGCCGATTTGCCGACCGAACTTGTCGCTGCCTTTCGTGCAACTCTGGAAGAAGTCTCGAATGCGGATCTCATCCTGCATGTGCGCGACATCTCCAACCCGGACCATGCCCAGCAAGCCCATAACGTGTTGAGCGTCCTATCAGAAATCGGCATCGATCCGGAGAATATTCCCATCGTCGAAGTCTGGAACAAATGTGATTTGCCGGCGGCGACAAGCTTGCTTGAATCGGCCAGGGAAATGCCCGGATCGTTGGAACATGTCGCCATTTCGGCGGTAACGGGCGAGGGGATCGACACGCTCTTGACCGCGATTGAAACGCGGCTCGCACGTGATGCCCGCGTTTTTGATCTGACGCTGCCTCACGGAACCGGCGACGATTTGGCCTGGCTCTACGGGCATTGCGAGGTGCTGTCTCGCGAAGACGATGAACAGGCGACCCACTGGACCGTCAGAGTGTTGCCGCGCTTCCTCGATGCTTTTCGAAGCCGTTATGCCAGCGAAATCAGTAACAAGACCGCTCTCGCCAGTTAGAACGGCTTCCGGGAAGTCGCCAACGCATCCGGTCCAGAAACGCCACAAAACAACGACTTAGGTCTGCTTGTCTCGCACCCGAATTTCGTTCCAATAGCCATCAAGCCGTTCAAGTCCCGCCTCAGCCGGGTCAATACCGTCTTCGCGGCATCTGTTTTCGACGTACGAAAAGCGGCGCACGAATTTCTGGTTCGCGTTCTCAAGAACAGTCTCGGCATCGACGCCGGATTTTCGGGCCAGATTGACGACTGCGAACAGCAAATCTCCGATTTCCTCGGCAATTTCCTCCTCGTTGCCGGCCGCGATGGCCGCCTCCGCTTCACCCAGCTCCTCACGGCACTTTTCAATTACCTGCCGGATCTCCGGCCAATCGAACCCAACCTTGGCCGCGCGCTTTTGCAGTTTCTGAGAGCGCATTAGCGCGGGCAGGGCGCGCGGCACGTCCGCCAGCAGAGACGGCGCATCTTCCTCACCACGTCGCTCGGCACGGTCGGCGCGCTCTTGCGACTTGATGTCCTCCCAACGCACGTTGACGGCGCCGGCCGTTTTGGCGACGGCCTCACCAAACACATGCGGATGGCGGCGGACCAGCTTGGTCGTGACGCCGAGAATGACATCCTCAATCGTGAATTCGCCTGCCTCAGCTGCCATCTGCGCGTGATAAACCGGCTGCAACAGCAAATCGCCAAGCTCCGAGCAGAGGTCCTCCATGTCGTTCCGCTCGATAGCATCGGCCACTTCGTAGGCTTCCTCGATCGTGTAGCCCTTGATCGTCTGGAACGTTTGCTCCACATCCCAAGGGCAGCCAGTTTCAGGCTCACGTAGCGCCGCCATGATCTCCACAAGGCGTGCAAACTCGGAAGAGGGGGTCATCACTTCTCTCGGGTTGGGTCAGACATCAGATGCCAGCACATAGTGGTGCAGAACGAAGCGATTCCAACCCTTTTTGGTCAGTGATTCCACAGCCCAGTCAAATCCGTCGCCCGTTTGCGAAGGCCAATAGACTTGCCGCGCCCGTCCCGCATCCATATCGGCCTCAAAACAGATCGCCACTGCATCTATGTCGGGCGCGCTCGACAGCCATCCTTGGCTTTGCTTGCCGTCGTTCGTGAACGACCAGAAGCCTGTCTGCTTGTCCGGGCGAACCCCAAACAGGCACAGCTCTTCGTAGGGCTTGCGTTTTCCGTCCGCAAATTCCCATCGAACACCGAGCCGCACATATTTTCCACCCAACATCGATTCGAACGACCGGGTGCAGGTCATGGGTCCAAGTTCGCTGTCGGCATGTGCAGTCCAGGAACCCATCAGGGGCGCAAACAATCCCAGCTTGCCGCGACCTTTGCTCCAGTTCATCGTGCGCTCCTCAAATGATCCCACCATGCAATTGGTTCAACCATGCCGCGACCATCTTGACTGCGCAATGCACAAACATCTCCTGCACGAGTGGACTCGGTGGGCACGGACTTCTGACACACAGACGAACAGGGAGGCCGCGCGGGGCATTTCGTGATTTTGCATCATGTCCGGCACCACATACCAAATTCGCATAATATATATTATGGAACCTTCAGGGCTCGATAAGTCCAGCAATTCTGGCGTTTCTGCAGATCTTGAGGTCGTTTCTCAAGCATTCAGTTGAATGCAACTCGTCCCGGAAATTTCTTTGAACCTGATCCCGTATCCGCGCGTCACACTGATGCCGACCACAATCAAACCCCAAAAAGGAATACTCCCGTGATCAAGAAAACCGCACTCGCTGCAATTTTCAGTCTCGCCTCCATCGTATCCGCGCACGCCGCAACCATGAGCCTCTATTGGAGCCCCGCACGCGGCGATAACTTCTCCGCTGCCTCCGTTCAGGGCGGCGCCGACGCACAGGCCGCCGGCTATGCCCATGTCCGGACCCAAGCCTGCCTGCTTGATTTCCCACTGCCGGGCATGCGCGCCGTCAAGCTTTACTGGAACCCGACTCGCGGCGACAATTTCTCGACCGCCACGTCTCAAGGCGAAAACTCGGCCTTGGCCGCCGGCTACCAGTTCGTTCGCATCCAGGGCTATATTCTGTCCAACCCGCTGCCGGGCAGCGTTCCCCTGAACACCTATTGGAGCCCCTCACGTCAGGACAATTTTCTGACGGTCAGCACCCAGGACGCCAACAGCGCGATCGCGGCTGGCTACCAGTTCGTCCGCACTGAAGGTTACGCCAAGCCGGGCAACTGCTGATCATCGGCCCATTCTTGGTGAAAAGGGTCGGAGCATTCTGGCCCTTTTCAAATCATCCGCTGCCACTGGGGCGGAAACTGCATTCCCGCTCAGCGCCTGACACGGGCGCTTGACGATCAAACACAAATGTTCCCAAATCTCCGGGTGAATTTCGGACTTTTGGATAAACTGGAAGGACCACAAATGCTCAAGAAAGCAACAATTGCACTTATTGCGAGCCTGATTTCCGTTGCTTCAGCTGAAGCCGGAACGCTCGATCTCTATTATTCGGATGCCCGCGCCGACAACTTTTCCGCCGTGACACGTGCCGGCAAACAGAGCGCCGCCGACGCTGGATACCGTATCGTCAACGACCAGGCCTGCATTGCCGATTTTCAGGTCGCGGGCACGGTGCCGCTGAAGCTTTACTGGAGCGCCGGCCGGCAGGACAATTTCACTGCTGCAACGCCGGAAGGCGAACAGGCCGCGCTGGCGGCCGGTTACGTCTACATCCGCAATGAGGGCTACATTTTCGCCAACGGCGGCCCCGGACTGGTTCCCATGAATCTCTACTGGAACGCCGCCCGTGGAGACAATTTCTCCGCGGTACTGCCGCAGGAAAACAACTCTGCGATGGCTGCAGGCTACCAATTCGTTCGCGTACAGGGATACGTTTTTCAGGGTCCGTGTCCCTGATAATATGGGCGCCATGGCACACTTAGCAGGGCCGGATCGCACATCCGGCCCGATATTTTTGCGTGCTCGATTATTCAGTCAGGAGCACCTCAATGTCGGCACGAAGTTCTTCCGGCTGCACCTTGTCGCCATAGCGAGCAACCGGATTTCCCTCCGGTCCCACCAGAAACTTGACGAAGTTCCACTCGATATCCCGGCCGTCTGACCCCGGTGTTTCCGATTTCAACCACGCGAACAATTCATGTGCTCCCGGCCCGTTTACATCCACCTTGGCGAACATGGGAAACGTCACGCGATATTCGGTTGAACAGAAAGCGGCGATTTCGTCCGCGCTGCCCGGTTCCTGCGCACCGAACTGATTGCAGGGAAATCCCAGCACCACCAGACCGCGTGGACTCAGATCCGCGTAAAGCTTCTGCAATCCGGCATATTGCGGCGTGTTTCCGCAGGCACTCGCGACGTTAACGACCAGAACGGTCTTGCCGGCAAATTCACCCAACGCCAGATCACTGCCCGCGAGCGTTTTGGCCTCGAAGTCAGAAAGGGTCGCCATTGTTGCAATGCCTCCATTGTTCCGTCACATCGATCTTGAAATGGTCCTAGGACCATAGTCCGGCCGCCCGGCGCCATCAGCCCGGATTGAATGCCAAACCCCAGAATCGGTACTCTCCGCAAACATTACATCAACACACTAATCGTCTGCGGGCACAGCCAGCAACCAGAGACCGAGGGGAATCATCATGGCAACAATCACGGGCACCACAGCTCAGGATTTTCTTGTCGGCACCGCCTTTGATGACATTTTGATCCCAGCCGGAACGACTTCGCTCGATTTGCCTGACAATGTTTCCGGCGGCGATGGAGCGGACGCATACCAGCTCAGTGCCACGACTTCGGTCGTTCATTCCTACATCTTTGATGACAATGGTACGGACGGGGCCTTTGACCAGATCACCGGGGCTGGCGCTCTCTATCATTCCGCGTCGCTCGGCTATTCGGCGTGGGCGACCGCCGTCAGGATCGGCAATGACCTGTTTCTCCATCTCCCGGGCAAACCCTACCGCTTCCGGGATCCGGCCAAGCCGTCCTTCGATATACAAATCAAGGACCAATATGCCGGCGAAGCCATTGAACAAATCGTGGCGGGCGGCGTCGCCTATGCGCTCGTAACCTCGAATGTCGGGACGAATGCCAACGACATCATGGCCGGCAAGAACTCGGCCGACACCTTCTCGGCACTGGACGGAGACGACTGGGTCTTCGGAAATGGTGGAAGCGACAGTCTCGACCTTGGAAGCGGCAATGACGTTGCGTTTGGCGGCAATGGCAAGGACACCATCACGTCAGGCGCCGGCAATGACCGGGTTTTCGGCGACGCGGGCAACGACATCGTTTACGGTGATGCCGGAGCGGACTGGATCGAAGGCGGCGCAGGCCGTGACAAGCTCATGGGCGGCGCCGATTCCGATCGGCTTGTGAGTGACAATGGAAACGACCTGCTCGATGGCGGTGACGCGGCCGACGTCCTGATTGGAAGCGCCGGCAACGACAGGTTGATCGGAGGAAAAGGCGGCGACACCTATCAGTTCAGCTCCGATGGAACTGCAAGTTGGGGTCACGACCGGATCATTGATCGGGGTGAGAAATCCAGCTGGTCCAGCTTTGATAAGATCGAGCTTTACGATTTCTACGGGCCCTCCTCCGGCAATTCGGCAGAAGCTTATGCCCGATTGTCTTTTGCCCGCGACGGCCTGGACATGGTCCTGACCGCTGACGACGGTCTGTCGACCATTACGGTTGTCAACATGTTCAAGGGAAACGGCAACAAGTTCGCCATCGACGAAATCACCTTCAACGGTGCCTATTGGGAGCCGCTGCGCTTCAAGGTGCTTGACGGTCAGCAGGTCAATATCGGCGATGATCGCGATTATGCCAATCTCTATGGTGGCGAGCTGAACGAAGTGCTGTTCGGCACCAATGGCGACGATCTGATTTTCGGCAATGCCGGCACCAATTTTGTCTGGACGGGCAACGGCGCGGACACGCTGATCTACAAGGAAAACGACGGCGCCAATCTTGGAAGATTTGGCGGGGGTCAGTCCCACGACATTGTCGAGGATTTTGACATCTCCCAGGACAAGCTTGATTTCACCGAAATGCCCACGGTCACGTCCCTCGCCGATCTGACCATTGGCGAAGATTTTGACGGAGACGCAACCATTTCCTGGTCTTCGGGAACCTGGGAGATCAGCTCAATCGCTATCGAATTGCGCGGTGTGGCCAAGACCGATGTGACCGCGGATCTGTTCGTCTTCGCCTGAAGCCAAACCGTCAGGGGCGCCCCATCTTCCCAATCCGTCGGCTAGGCCAAAGCCTTTCACTACCCGTGCATGGCATGCTTTAGTCTCGGGGAGTGTTGGTCAATCGAGGGTTGGAGCATGAGGCATTTGGGTCTGTGGGCCGGCATTGCGGCTCCCCTGCTCTATCTGGTCCTCGTCGTGACTGGTGGCGCCATCGCGCCGGGATACGATCACGTCCGTGATCCGATTTCGGCACTTATTGCAGATCAGGCGCCTTTTGCGGCCCCACTCAATGCCGGATTCCTCCTATACAATCTGCTCTTCGTGGTTTTCGCGGTTGCGCTCGCCCTTACATCAAAATCGCGCATGTCGCGGGCAGCCTCGCTCGTTCTGCTGGCTGTAGCGCTGGCAGGCGCGGTCATGATCGGCTTTCCCATGGATGCCGCCAACGCCGGAATGTCGGCCACCGGCCTGACCCACATACTGCTGGCAATTGTTCAGTCTATCGGATCGATGGTTGGCATCGGAATGTTCGCCGGGGCCTTTTGGCGGGCGAAACGCACGATTTCGGGCACGGTCTCAATCGCGGCACTGCTTGTGGTTTTTCTGTCCGGTGGTCTGGCAGCGGCGGCCGGTGCGCAGGGCAGTCCGGTTGTCGGACTGCTCGAACGTATCACGATCGGCACATTCGAGATTTGGCTGTTTCTTCTGGCATTTGTGACGTTGCGCGACGAAAGCGCCGTCTAGACCAGCCGGCTTTGATCAATGGCTGCCGCGATGAACGACTTGAACAGCGGATGTGGTTCGAACGGCCGCGATTTCAGTTCGGGATGGAACTGAACGCCGATGAACCAGGGATGGTCCGTTCGTTCCACGATTTCCGGCAATTCGCCGTCCGGCGATTCGCCCGAGAACAACAGCCCGTTCGCCTCGAGCACCTTGCGATAGGCCATGTTGACCTCATAGCGGTGGCGATGGCGCTCGGAAATTTCCGTCGTGCCGTAAATGTCCGCCACGCGGCTGCCCCGCACCAGATGCGCCGGATAGGCCCCGAGCCGCATTGTGCCGCCGAGATCGGTTTTCTCGGTCCGCTCCTGCTTCTCGTTGCCTTTGACCCATTCCGTCATGAGCCCGACAACCGGCTCCTTGGTCGGCCCGAACTCGGTTGAGCCGGCTTCCTCGATGCCCGCGGTGTTGCGCGCCGCTTCGATACAGGCCATCTGCATGCCGAAACAGATGCCGAAATACGGCACTTCGCGGATGCGCGCGAATCTTGCAGCCTCGATCTTGCCTTTCGAGCCGCGCTCCCCAAAACCGCCGGGCACCAGGATGCCGTGAATGCCCTCGAGATAGGGCGCCGGATCATCCCGTTCGAAAATTTCCGAATCGATCCATTCGAGATTGACCTTCACCCGATTGGCAATGCCGCCGTGGGTAAGTGCCTCGGAAAGCGACTTATAGGCGTCGTGAAGTCCGGTATATTTGCCGACAATGGCAATGTTCACGCTGCCTTCCGCGTTGTGAATGCCGTCAGAAACCTGTTCCCAGGGCACCAGGTCGGGCGCCGGAGCATCTTCGATCCCGAACGCCGCCAAGAGTTCAGCATCGAGACCCTCTTTGTGGTAGGCGATCGGCACGTCATAAATCGATGAAACGTCGAGCGCCTGAATGACAGCGCTTTGCCGCACGTTGCAGAACAGCGAAAGCTTGCGCCGTTCGCCCTCGGGGATAGGCCTGTCGCAGCGCACCAGTAGAATATCGGGCTGGATGCCGATCGACCGCAATTCCTTCACCGAGTGCTGTGTCGGCTTTGTTTTCAGCTCGCCTGCACTTGGAATGTAGGGCATCAGCGTGAGATGGATATAGGCGGCGTGATTGCGCGGCAGATCGTTACCCAATTGCCGGATGGCCTCGAAAAACGGCAAAGCCTCGATGTCGCCGACCGTTCCGCCGATTTCACACAAAACGAAATCAAACCCGTCATTGCCGTCGAGGACGAAGTTCTTGATCGCGTCGGTCACGTGCGGAATGACCTGCACGGTCGCCCCAAGATAGTCCCCTCGCCGTTCCTTGGCGATGATTTCCGAATAGATGCGGCCGGTTGTGATATTGTCCTGCTGATTTGCGGAACGCCCCGTGAACCGCTCATAGTGCCCGAGATCGAGGTCCGTTTCCGCACCGTCGTCGGTGACGAACACTTCGCCGTGCTGGGTGGGCGACATCGTGCCCGGATCGACATTGAGATAGGGGTCAAGCTTTCTGAGGCGCACCTTGTATCCGCGCGCCTGCAGCATCGCGCCAAGCGCCGCCGAAGCAAGACCTTTGCCGAGGGAGGAAACCACGCCTCCGGTGATGAAAACATACCGAGCCATGGGACCCTAGCTTAACCTTTTTCGACGTGATTCGAAGATGGTTTCTTCACGCACCTTTACCAACTCACAAAATAAAAGGGGAACCGAAGTTCCCCTGATTTCTCTTGCCTGGTCACAGCCGCTAATTGGTGGTTTGCGCCTGCGTATCTGTTTGTGGCACCGCCAGATCGGAATTTGCGTTCGTTTGAGCCGCATCCTGCGTTGCTGCTGCCTGATCGGCCGGAACCGTGGTCTGGTCTGCGGCCGCTGCATCCGTCGCCGGCGCCTGGGTCGTATCAGCAGCGGGCGCCTGGGTCGCGTCGGTGGTCTGAGTCGCATCCGTCGCCGGCACCGCCAGATCGGATTGCCCATCACCCTGCAGCGCATTCAGCGCGTCAAGGACAGAGGTCTGCTCGCCGCCCGCATCCGTCGCCGTGCTGATGATCGTGTCGTTCGGACGATCCACACCGTTCACGATGGTCAGCGCGATCGCGATGGCCATGAACAGGGCTGCGAGAATCGCGGTGGTGCGCGTCAAAAGGTTCGCCGAACCGCGCGCGCTCACCAGACCGCCTGCGGTTCCACCGCCAATGCCAAGCCCGCCGCCTTCCGAACGCTGCAATAGAATGACAGCGATCAGTGCAAGAACGATCAGCAGATATGCAACAATCAGGACGTTTGCCATGTCAAATAGTCAATGTGTTCGCGCCAGAGCGTCGGCGGTGAGGTTCTAGATCAGGATTGTGTCGAAAGCCGGTCTTGTTGCGTCCCTGCAACCGGAAAACGATCCGGCTGCATATGGACGCCTCAGCACCTGACGTCAAGTGGCAGCAGCGCGGCGAATTGTCTGAACACGCTGACCGGCCGCGATAATCTTGGAAAAATCCTCGGCTTTTAGGCTCGCGCCACCGACCAGACCGCCATTCACATTTTCGACAGCGAGAATCTCATCTGCATTGTCCGGCTTCAGCGAGCCGCCGTAAAGAATGGCGATGTCAGAACCCTTCGAGCCATAATGCGCTTCAAGCCACGTTCTGATTGCCTTGTGCATGTCGGCGATATCCTGATTGGTCGGCACCCTGCCCGTGCCGATGGCCCAGACCGGTTCATAGGCAATCACGATGTCGGCACCCTTGTCGGCCGCCGGGACCGAACCTGTCAGTTGGTGCTCGACAACGGTTATGGCGACGCCGTTTTCGCGTTCCTTGAGCGTCTCACCAACGCAGATGATGGGCACAAGCCCTTCGCTCATTGTCAGTTCTGCCTTCGTGCGCACCCGTCCGTCTGTTTCGCCGTGGTCGGTGCGGCGTTCCGAGTGGCCAATGATCACATAAGTTGCGCCGGCATCCTTCAGCATCTGTGCGCTGATATCGCCAGTGTGAGCGCCCTTGACTGCGATGTGGCAGTTCTGTCCGCCACTCGCCATACCGGCAGGTTTGAGAACATCTGAAACACGGGACAAAAGCGTCGCGGGCGGGCAAATCACGATCCCCACCTCACCGGCCATTTCGGCTGTAGTTGCGGCGAGCCGCGTTACCTCTTCGAGGTCTGCGGTCAGCCCGTTCATTTTCCAGTTCCCTGCCAGGATCATCTGCGGTCTCATCTCGCCACCCCTTCCCTGAATTTCGCGGGTTGTTAGCACGTGGACCCGCCGGGGCAAACCGCCCCACCCTTGCTTATGCGCCAATATTGAAATAACCCCTTTTCTCGCGGCTGCCCACCAGCCGCGTGTGCGACATTTGTGAGTGAAAGACTTCTTCCATGCTCAAGGCATTCCGAGCGCTTGCGGACACCTGGTTCGGCAAAATTCTGGGCGTGTTTCTGCTTATCGGTTTGGCCGGTTTCGGCATTACCGGTGTGATTGCATCGCTGGGTGCCACGACCCTGTTGCGCGTGGGCGGCGAGGAAGTCTCCATTCAGGATTTTCAGCGCGCCTACAACAATCAGCTCAACAATGTATCGCGCCAGACTGGCACGGCGCTGACACCCGAACAGGCCTTGGCCTTCGGCGTGCCATCCATGGTCATCAATCAATTGGCCAGCAACGCGGTTCTCGACCGGACGGCCGGCCAGTTGGGTATGGGTGTTTCAGATGAACACATCGCCGACGCGCTGGCCAAGGATCCAGCCTTTGCAAGCACACTTGGAGGCTTCGATCAGACCGTGTTCCGCCGCACGCTGCAGCAGAATGGTCTTACGGAAAAGCAATTTTTCGACAGCCAGCGCAAATCTGCCGGGCGTGAACAGGTGGTCCTCGCACTGTTCCGAAATGCTTTCGTGCCGGACGCTGCCCTGGAACTGGCCAACCGTTTCAGCGCCGACATGCGCACCCTGACTTACATCACCGTCAGTCGCGATTCCCTCTTGCCCATTCCGCCTGCCACCGACGAACAATTGCAGGCCCATCTGACCGATAATCAGGCCAATTACCGGACGAATGAACAGCGGACCATCTCGTTGCTGAGTCTCACACCTGAAGCGCTGAGCAGCCGCTACACCATCACCGATGCCGAAATCGCCGCCGAGTATGAACAGCGCGCGTCGTCCATGATCAAACCGGAACGCCGGACCGTCGAACAGGTCAATCTGCCCGCCGATGCAACCGTCGCCTGGTTCCAGCACGGCCTCGACCACGGAAAGTCCTTCGAAACCCTGCTGGACGAAACCAAGTTGACTGCCTCTCCGCTCGGCACGCTCGCACGCTCCGAGTTCACCGATCAGACATTGGGCGATGCTGCCTTCAGCCTGCCCGAAGGTGGCTTTGCCATCATAGACGGGGCGCAGGGCAAGCGGGCCGTGCATGTCGTCTCGATCGATCCAGGTGGTACACCGACGCTCGACGAGGCACGCAATGAAATCGAACAGAATCTCAAGCTTAACCGGGCGCGTGTCGACTATCTCGACATTCTCGATGAGATCGAAGCAGCGCGTGCCGCATTCACCAAGCTCGATGACATCGCTGGCCAGGTCGATTTGCAGCCTGAAGAACTGACGATAACCGCCGACGGCTCGGGACTGCCCGACACCTTCACTGATGATCAGAAGGCGAAGATTGCCAGCACCGTGTTCGATGCCGATGGCTCCAACCTCACGCCCTCGATTACACTCTCCGCGAACGAAACCGTCTGGTTCGACGTTAACAACATCGATCCGGCACGAGACCAGACACTGGACGAGGTTCACGATCAGGTCGCGGCGGATTGGCTGAAGTCTGAACAGGACAAGGCCCTGGAAGACAAGGCCAATGCCCTGCTCGATGCCGTCAAGCAATCGGGTGACGTGGAAACTGTTGCGGTCAGCAACGGCCTTACGCCGCAATATTCGGACCCGATCAGCCGCACCGGAAACGCAAACCTTGGCGCCGCCGTTGCCCAACAGGCGTTTAGCGGTGGCGTGGGAACCGACGGTGCCGTCAAGGTGTCGGAAGATGAGTATGTTGTCTTCAAGGTCACCGACGTGACGCCGCCCACCGATCCCATCAATCCAAACCAGAAGCAGATCATCGTCAATTCGGTACGGGATACCGAGTATGCGGCGTTCGTAACCGGCCTACGCGACAAAACCGGCCTTCAGATCAATCAGGCGCTGTTGAATCGGGCCATTGGTCTGTCGACCCAAACCAACTGAGTTATGGCGATGGCCGCATCCGGCGACGATTTCGACACGTTTTCAGCCGCCTATGCGGAGGGCACCAGTCAGATCGTCTGGCGCCGGGTTGTGGCCGATCTCGAGACGACGGTCAGCACCTATCTCAAACTGACCGCCTCGCGCGCCAATTCGTTTATGCTCGAATCTGTTCAGGACGGATCGACCAAGGGCCGCTTTTCCATCATCGGCATGGATCCGGACGTCATCCTCAAGGTTCAGGACGGCAAAGCCTACATCAACCGCGCGGTGCAATCCGGACCTGAGGCCTTCGAGGCGCTGGAAGAAAAGCCGCTCGACGCGCTCAGGGCACTGGTCAACGAAAGTCAGGTCCCTCTGCCCGAGGGTGTTCCCGCCCAATCAGCAGGCATTTACGGCTATCTTGGCTACGATATGGTCCGCCAGATGGAGGTCCTGCCCGACGACAATCCCAAGGACATCGACACGCCTGACGCGATCCTGATACGTCCGGCCTTGCTGGCGATTTTCGACACGCTCAAGGACGAACTTTATTTCACCGCGCCGGTCTACGTGAAAAGCGGCGTTACCGCCAAACAGGCGTGGGAATCTGCCAATGCCCGGCTCGATCAGGCTCTCGCGGCGCTTGAACAACCCATTCACCTGTCCCGCGATCTGCCTGAGATCAGTGAGATCGAGGTGACCTCGAACACCAGCGAAGAAGAGTTCTTCGAAATGGTGAAAAAAGCCAAAGATTACATAACTGAAGGCGACATATTTCAAGTTGTGCTTTCGCAACGGTTCGAGACGGATTTCACGCTTCCGGCAACGGCGCTCTACCGTGCGCTCCGCCGCACCAACCCCTCGCCCTACATGTACATCCTCGAATTCGAGGATTTTGCCGTGGCCGGTTCGAGCCCCGAAATTCTGGTCCGGGTCGACGCAGGGAAAGTCACTATTCGTCCGATCGCGGGCACCCGCAAGCGCGGCGCGACGCCGGAGCGAGACCGCGAATTGGCCGACGAACTCCTTGCCGACCCCAAGGAACTTGCCGAACATTTGATGCTTTTGGACCTCGGCCGCAACGATGTCGGGCGTGTGTCGAAAATCGGGTCGGTCGAAGTCACCGATCGCTTCTTTCTCGAATTCTATTCCCACGTCATGCACATCGTCTCTAACGTCGTGGGCGATCTCGATACCGATCGGTTTGACTATGTCGATGCCCTGAGTGCGGGTTTCCCAGCTGGCACGGTTTCAGGTGCTCCGAAGGTCCGCGCCATGGAGATCATTGACGAACTTGAGAAATCGCGGCGCGGCATCTATGCCGGTTGTGTCGGCTATTTCGGTGCTGACGGCTACATGGACACTTGCATCGTGCTGCGCACCGCCATCGTCAAGGACAACAAGCTCTACGTTCAGTCCGGCGCCGGAATTGTCGCCGACAGCAAGCCCGAGCTTGAACAACTCGAATGCCGGAACAAGGCGCGCGCCTTGTTTTCGGCCGCGGAAGAAGCGCTTCGCTATGCCGGTGAAGCGGGGATCGGCCAGTAATGCGCACCCTGGTCATCGATAATTACGACAGCTTCACCTATAACCTCGTCCATTTTCTCGGCGAGCTTGGTGCGACGCTGGACGTGGTTCGCAACGACAAGATCGATCTCGAACAGATTGCAGCGCAACGCCCGGAGGCCATCGTCCTCTCCCCCGGACCCTGCACCCCGACCGAGGCCGGCATCTGCGTGCCACTGATTCAGCATTTTCATGCCGAGATCCCCATTTTCGGCGTTTGCCTTGGCATGCAGTCCATCGCCCAGGCTCTCGGCGGCAAGGTGGTGCACGCGCCGCGCCTCATGCACGGCAAGACATCGCTGATCAAGCACGACGGCAAAGGCATCTTTCGCGGCATCAACGACAGTTTCACGGCTACTCGCTACCATTCCCTCGCGGTCGAGGAAGACAGTCTGCCAAACGAGCTCAGGGTGACGGCCCGCGCCACAGATGATAATGTCGCGATGGCTCTCGCCCATGCCACGAGCCCGACTTATGGTGTGCAGTTTCATCCAGAGAGCATCGCCTCGGAAGCCGGACACACCATTTTGAAGAACTTTCTGGACCTGGCGCGCGACTTCAACCTCGGCCACGCTGCCTGACCGATTACGGAGCGAACATGGACATCAAACAGGCATTGGCCCGGCTGGCGGACGCTGAAGACCTGACCGGCGAGGAAATGCGCGAGGTCATGCGCATCATCATGTCCGGCGAGGCCACACCCGCGCAAATCGGTGCCTTCCTGATGGGCATGCGCGCCAAAGGTGAAACCGTTGGCGAGATCGCTGCTGCAGTGTCAATCATGCGCGAAATGATGATTCCGGTTGAAGCGCCGGAAAACGCTATCGATATCGTCGGGACAGGCGGTGACGGCGGCGGCACGCTCAATATTTCAACCGCGTCCGCCATTGTTACGGCCTCGGCGGGCATTCCGGTTGCCAAGCATGGCAATCGCGCGCTCTCCTCCAAGTCCGGCTCCTCGCAGGTTCTTGAAGAGCTGGGCGTCAAGCTCGACATTTCCGCTGAACAAATCTCCCGCTGCATCAATGAGGCCGGGATCGGTTTCATGTTCGCACCCCAGCACCATCCCGCCATGCGCCATGTCGGGCCCGCACGCGCCGAGATGGGCGTGCGCACCATGTTCAACCTGCTCGGGCCGCAATCGAACCCGGCAAGTGTGCACTATTACCTGCTCGGTGTGTTCGCCCGCGAATGGGTTGAGCCTGTCGCTGCGGCGCTCATGGCCAACCGGGCCAAATCGGCCTGGGTCGTCTGGGGCTCCAATGGCATCGACGAAATCACCACCACGGGACCGACATTCGTTGCCTCGATCAAGAACGGCGACCTCAGAAGTTTCGACATCCACCCCGAGGATGTCGGCATTCCGATCGCCAAAAATGAGGATCTGGCCGGCGGCGACCCGCCTTTCAATGCCAACGCCATCCGCGAACTGTTGGCGGGCTCCAGGGGCGCCTATCGCGATGTCGTTTTGATGAACGCCGGCGCCGCATTGCTGGTTGCAGACAAGGCCGGCTCGCTCAAGGAAGGCATCGATCTGGCCGCCACCCAGATCGACAATGGCGCAGCCGCCCAAACCCTTGCCAAACTGGTTGCCGTATCAAACGGATAGGACCCATGCCGGATATTCTCAAAAGCATTGTTTCTTATAAACGCGAAGAAATCGCAGCCGCGAAATCGCTGCGTCCATGGGAAGATGTGGTTGCCCAGGCCCACGACGCGTCTCCTGTCCGGCCCTTCCTGCAAACGCTTCGCGACAAGCGCGCCTCCGGGCAATTCGGCCTGATCGCCGAGGTTAAGAAGGCAAGCCCCTCCAAAGGCCTGATCCGCGAGGATTTCGACCCGAAAGCCATCGCGGAAGCCTATGAGCGCGGCGGCGCATCCTGCCTGTCCGTTTTGACCGACAACCCCTCGTTTCAGGGACATCCCGATTTCCTCAAGCAGGCGCGGGGCGCAACCAGCCTGCCGGTCTTGCGCAAGGATTTCATGCTCGAGACCTATCAGGTGGCCGAAGCCCGTTCCTGGGGCGCCGATTGCATTCTGATCATCCTTAGCGCCGTCAGCGACGACACCGTCCGGTTTCTGATCGACGCCGCAAAAGAATGGCAGATGGATGCTCTGATCGAGGTGCACAATCGCGAAGAGATGGACCGCGCTCTGGCACTCGGCGCCAAAGCGATCGGTATCAACAATCGCAACCTGCGTAATTTCGAAACCCGGCTCGACGTCACCATCGATCTGGCCATCGGTGTCCCAAACGACGTTCTGCTCGTTTCCGAGAGTGGCATCCGCACCTATGCGGATCTCGAACTGCTCAAGGAAAAGGCCAACGTGACAACCGTTCTCGTTGGCGAAAGCCTGATGCGGCAGGAGGACGTCGAAAAAGCCACCCGCAAGCTCCTGAACGGCTGAAATGGGCGCAGGCGACCTCACCCATCTGAACCAGAAGGGCGAAGCCCATATGGTCGACGTGGGCCAGAAAGCATCCACACGGCGCACCGCAACCGCTTCCGCGAAACTGAGTGGCTCGCCCGAGGCCATGTCGGCCCTGTTTCAGGGCACCGGCAAAAAGGGCGACGCGCTGGCGGTGGCGCGCGTGGCCGGCATCATGGCCGCCAAGAAAACCGCCGATCTTGTGCCGCTTTGCCATCCCCTGGCCCTGAGCAAGGTCAGCATCGACATTGTGCCCATTGATAACGATATCGCACACATCGAAGCGCACGTCGAAACCACCGGACAGACCGGTGTCGAAATGGAAGCCATGACCGCCGCCAGCGTCACCGCGCTCACGCTTTATGACATGCTCAAATCGATCGACAAGGCATTGGTGATTTCCGAGCTTCGACTTGAGAGCAAGACGGGCGGCAAATCCGGCACCTTCAGGCGGCAATAGATGCTGAGTTTCGACGAAGCACTGAAGATCACCCTGGATGCTGTTCCGGCACCGGAAAAGGTCCGGGTCCGGCTGTCCGCCGCGCTTGATCGCGTGCTTGCCGAAACCGTCACGGCCCGCACGTCTCAGCCCCCGTTCGACGCCAGTGCCATGGACGGCTATGCAGTCAAGGCCGCGTCCATCACCTCGAACGCCAGCTGCGAGGTCGCCTTCCAGGTGGCCGCAGGTGGCGATCCCGGCCAAACGCTCCCCGAGGGCAAGGTTGCTCGCATTTTCACCGGCGCGCCGCTTCCCGCCGGCGCCGATGCCGTAATCATCCAGGAGAATGCAGCTCGCGACGGCGACATCGTGACCTTTTCGCAAGGCGCGTTGGAGGGGCAAAACATTCGCAGAATGGGGCGTGATTTTGCCTTGGGTGACGTTCTTGCAGAAGCGGGTACCCGCCTCAAACCGGCCCATATCGGCCTGATAGCGTCGGGCAACAACGCGGAAATCGATGTCTTCCGCAAACCAATGGTCGCATTGCTCTCAACCGGTGACGAGCTCGCTGCCATCGGATCGGTACTGAAGCCAGGTCAGATCGTCGGCTCCAACGCGTTGTTGTTGGAGGCCATGCTGGCGCGGCATGCGACTGCAGTATCGGATCTTGGCCACGCCCCGGATAGTGTGGATGCTTTGGCCGAGAACATCGGCGGCGCGCTAGGTTCCGACATCGACATTCTGGTGACGACCGGCGGTGCCTCGGTCGGCGACCACGATCTTCTCGCACCCGCGCTCGAACAACTCGGCGCCGAGCGCCTGTTCTGGAAGTCCGCGATGCGTCCGGGCAAACCGGCCATGTTGTCCAGCCTGAACGGGAAACTCATCTTCACCCTGCCCGGCAATCCCGTTTCGGCATTCGTGACGGCCACCCTTTTCGTCATTCCGGCCATCCGCAAATGGTCGGGCGAAAAGGTCACCGGTCTCGATCTGATCGATGCGCGCCTATCCGGCAGCCTCGAGGCCAACGGCCCGCGACGTCATTTCCGGCGCGCCAATCTGTCTCTCGAATACGGATCGGTCATCGTTCGGCCGATCAACGAAACCGATAGCGCGCACCAATCCTCGCTGGCAGCGGCTAACGCGCTGCTCGTCCAACCCGAAAATGGCCCTTCCCTCAGCGACGGTGCGCTGGTTCAGGTCCTGCCCCTTTAAGAAGAATTTGCCTTGGTAAGGCATTTTTCACCCAAAGCTTGCAGAACATAAATGGAACAAGTATGGTTGTTCAACCTTTGTTCCGATTCTATTGAGCCCGAGAGGGGACGAAATGCTCACGCGCAAACAACACGAACTTCTCATGTTCATCCATGAACGCATGAAGGAAAGCGGCATTCCCCCGTCATTCGACGAGATGAAGGAAGCGCTCGATCTCAAGTCCAAGTCCGGCATTCACCGGCTGATCACGGCACTTGAAGAACGTGGCTTCATTCGCCGCCTGCCAAATCGTGCGCGCGCACTGGAAGTACTCAAACTACCTGAATCGATGAATCCATCCCTCGGCGGACGCCGGGCCCGTTTTGAGCCGAGCGTCATAGACGGCAATCTCGGCAAGGTGCCGGTTTCCGTTCCCGACAGCGCGGCAAACCAGAATGTGTCCATTCCCGTGATGGGCCGCATCGCGGCGGGCACGCCTATCGACGCCATTCAGAACCACTCGCACTCGATTTCACTGCCGCCCGATATGCTGGGCGCCGGCGAGCACTACGCGCTCGAGGTCCGCGGTGATTCCATGATCGATGCCGGGATTTTCGACGGCGATACCGTCCTCATCCACAAGCAGAATTCCGCCAATAATGGCGAGATTGTTGTCGCACTGGTCGATGATCAGGAGGCAACCTTGAAACGTCTCCGCCGCAAGGGCAATTCGGTTGCCCTCGAAGCCGCAAATCCGGCCTACGAAACCCGGATTTTCAATCCCGAGCGCGTTGCTGTTCAGGGCCGGCTGGTCGGCCTCATTCGCCGTTACTGAAACGAAAGGCCGGATCAGGCCCGACTTCCCAGTGTATTGATCTCCAAAAAGGCCCCGGACTGCGTTCCGGGGCCTTCCATTTGTGTTTTTGGGAAACACGAACCCGCTAGTGGTTATCTCGCGGCACGCCCTTGGTCTGCGCAATCTTCTGGTACTTGACGGCTGGCTCCAGAACGGCACCGGTGCCCAACTGCCCCACGACATCGCGCTGCAATTCCTGCCAGGGCGTCTGGCTATCCGGATAATCATAACCGCCGGAAGCCTCGAGTTCAGCCCGGCGCGCCGCCAATTCTCCGGCGCTGATCAGAATGTTGGCCTCGCCCTTCTTCAAATCGATCCGCACGCGGTCACCGGTCTTCAGCAGGGCCAATCCGCCGCCTGCCGCCGCCTCCGGCGAGGCATTCAGGATCGAGGGTGACCCCGATGTGCCCGATTGCCGCCCGTCTCCGATGCAGGGCAATGACGTAATGCCCTTTTTCAGGAGGTAGTCAGGCGGCCGCATGTTGACCACTTCCGCGGCACCGGGATAGCCGATCGGTCCGGCGCCGCGCATGAACAGCATCGCATTCTCGTCGATTCCAAGCGCTGGATCATCGATCCGGTGATGATAGTCCTCCGGACCATCGAACACGACCGCCCTGCCCTCGAAGGCCTCGGGATCGTCTGGATTGCTGAGATAGCGCTGGCGGAACTCGTCCGAAATCACGCTGGTCTTCATGATGGCATTGTCAAAGAGATTGCCGCGGAGAACGAGAAATCCCGCTTTTTTCTTCAACGGAAAATCAAACGGCCGAATGACGTCCTCGTTGTGGATGCGCGCCTCGCGGCAATTCTCGCCCATCGACTTGCCATTCACCGTGGGCGCATCCTCGGCGATCAGCCCCTTCTGCATCAACTGATTGACCACGGCAGGCACGCCACCGGCTCGATAGAAATCCTCGCCCAGATATTCACCAGCCGGCTGCAAATTCACCAGCAATGGCACATCGTGCCCATATGTCTGCCAGTCATCAATATCGAGTTCCACGCCGATATGCCTGGCGATAGCATTGATATGGATCGGCGCATTGGTGGACCCGCCGATGGCGGAATTGACCTTGATCGTGTTGAGAAAGTTGTCTCGCGTGAGAATATCGGACGGTTTCAGATCCTCATGCACCATCTCGACGATGCGTTTTCCCGTGCGGTAAGCGCATTCCGCCCGGTCGCGATAGGGCGCGGGTATTGCGGCCGCACCCGGCAATTGCATGCCAAGCGCCTCGGCCAGTGAATTCATGGTCGTGGCGGTGCCCATCGTGTTGCAATAGCCCGTCGAAGGCGCCGAAGATGCCACCAGTTCGACGAAGCCTGCATAGTCGAGTTCGCCCTTGGCCATCATCTCGCGTGCCTTCCAGATGATCGTGCCCGACCCGGTGCGCTCGCCTTCGTGCCAGCCATTCAGCATCGGCCCCACGGACAGGGCGATCGCCGGAATGTTGACCGTTGCCGCGCCCATCAGCATAGCGGGCGTGGTCTTGTCGCACCCGATGGTCAGCACCACGCCGTCAATTGGGTAGCCGTAAAGCAGTTCCACGAGACCGAGATAAGCAAGATTGCGATCCAGCCCCGCCGTTGGCCGCTTGCCGGTTTCCTGAATGGGATGAACCGGAAACTCGATGGCGATGCCACCCGCCTCGCGGATGCCTTCCCGCACCCGTTGCGCCAGCACCATGTGATGCCGGTTGCAGGGCGACAGGTCCGAGCCGGTCTGGGCAATGCCGATAATGGGCTTTCCAGACTGCAATTCCTCGCGGGAAATGCCGTAGTTGAGATAGCGCTCCAGATAAAGCGCTGTCATGTCTATGTTTTCCGGATTATCGAACCAGGCGCGCGACCTGAGCCTATCCTTGCCGTTGCCAGACATCGTACCCTCCTCATCCCATCTGATTAACGTTACTCATAGCGCCGCCGCCCCGTTTTGGGAAAGGCTGAATTCGCTTTGGCTGCTTCGATTGTGGCAGGTTCGCGCCCAAACGGGTAGTTTGGGGATGTGAAGGGGGACGCGAAGTTGCGGAACGCGGACATTTGGGTGGGAATTGACTGGGGAACGTCCAATGTGCGGGCCTGGACCTTTGCACCATCCGGAGAACTGCTGGCATCCGCACAATCGCAACGCGGCATGGCCAGCCTATCCAAAGCTGACTACCCCACGACGCTTTCACAGCTCCTCGACGATTTGCATGCGCCCTCCCTCACTGCGCAGGCGCCAATTGTCGCCTGCGGCATGATCGGCGCGCGCCAAGGCTGGAAAGAGGCGCCCTACCTGGATCTGCCGGCAAACCTCGAGCGCCTCGGTCAGAACGCAACTCAAATCGAAGAATCGGGCGGTCTCCCCCCGGTGCATATTCTGCCAGGCATCGCTTGCCATACCGCGGGGTCCGAGGACGTCATGCGCGGTGAGGAGACACAATTGTTGGGCCTGTTGCGCTTCTACCCGGATTTCGCCGGCTGGGTCTGTCTGCCCGGCACACACAGCAAATGGGCGAATGTACAGGACGGACAGCTGCTCGGTTTTTCCACCTTCATGACCGGCGAACTGTTCGAAACCTTGTCCAGCCACACAATATTGCGACACTCCATGCCCGATCCGGAGCGTAAAACCGATGAGGAAGCGGGTATTTCCGAAGGGCTGGAGCAAGGATTGCAGCATCCCGAAGATGTGACTCGCCAGCTGTTCAAGGTGCGCGCTGCCACCCTTGTCGCCGGCAAGTCGAGCAATTGGGCGCGCGGCTTTCTGTCGGGATTGCTCATCGGCACCGAAATCGGCGCAATCGCGCCTGAGCTTTCACGCCAACCTGTGCCCATCATCGGGGCACCCAGCCTTCAGCGGCTATATGCCGAAGGGCTCGCACGAAAAGGCTTGCAATCGATTACAATTGATGCGACCGAGGCCACAATTGCCGGACTTAAGGCCGCGCGGGAGCAGATTTCTTGAGCAATCCCCTACCTTTGATCGCGATCCTGCGCGGCATCGAGCCACCCGAGGTCATCGCTGTTTGCGAACAGCTCATCTCCGCCGGCATTTCCATGATCGAGATCCCGCTCAATTCGCCGCGCGCCCTTGTGTCGATCGAACATGCCGCGCCGCATTTCGCCAGTCAGGCGGATATTGGCGCCGGCACGGTCCTGTCCATCGCAGATGTAGAGGCCGTTCACGAAGCGCGCGGAGCCTTCATCGTGTCGCCGGACTGCAATCCCGCAATTATTGGCCGCACACTGGAACTCGGAATGCAGTCCTTTCCCGGTGTCATGACCCCGACCGAAGCCTTCGTCGCCATCCGCGCAGGTGCGACCGGCCTCAAGGTCTTCCCAAGCGAGATCATCGGACCAGCCGGCATCAGGGCCATGCGCGCAGTCCTGCCCAAGGAGGTGCCGGTCTATGCCGTCGGCGGCGCCAATCCGGACAATTTTGCCGATTATGTCGCTGCCGGTGCCGATGGTTTCGGGCTGGGGTCGTTTCTCTATGTTCCCGGACGCAGTGCCGCCGAAGTCGGCCAACGCGCCCGTGACGCCGTTTTTGCCCTTGAAGGAGCGCTCAATGCCAAACGACATGGCTGAACTGTTCATCGATTCCCAAAACTCACTGGGCGAAGGGCCCTTGTGGCATCCCGGACGCCAACAATTATTCTGGTTTGCCATTCACGACGGCGAGCTCTTTGCTGCAAGCACTCAGGGCGAAATCGAGGGCAACTGGAGCTTCGGCGAGCCAGCCGCAGCCGCAGGCATCATCGACGACAATGCCCTCGCCGTGGCGACCGCGAGCGGCCTCTATCGTCTCGATCTCGCGAGCGGCGCAAAGTCGCTTATTGTCAGCATTGAGGAGAATGACCCCCTCACCCGCACCAATGATTCACGGGTCGGTCCGGGCGGTGGCTTCTGGATCGGCACCATGGCGCGTTCCGAAAAAACGCCATCAGGCAGCGTATATCACTTCCGCCATGGCAAGCTGACGCGCATAAAATCGGGCATCTACATCCCCAACGCCACCAGCTTTTCGCCCGATGGCACAATCGCCTATTTCGCCGACACGCCCGACGGGCTGATCCTGAAGTGCCCGATTGATCCCCAAACTGCCATGCCAACCGGCGACTTCACCCTGTTTCGCGACACACGCGGGGAGCCGGGCCACCCCGATGGCGCCGTTGTCGATTCCGAGGGCTACGTCTGGAACGCGCGCTATGGTGGGGGATCCGTCATCCGCTACACGCCTGCAGGTGAGATCGACCGGATTATCGAGGTGCCTGTTCCCAACACCACCTGTCCCGCATTCGGCGGACCTGATCTCAAAACGCTTTACATCACCACGGCCCATCAGCAGATGAGCGACGCCGACCGCGCCAGATTTCCGCTTTCCGGATCGGTTTTCAAAATCGAACTGGATATCGCCGGACAGGCCGAAATCCCGGTTGCACTCTAGGGGCGAAAAACCCGATCCGGATTGGGGATGGCATACGCAATGTCGAGACCGTCTGGTGTGATGCGGATAGCGTGCACCCCGTAGCGAACCAGTTCCTGACGGTCGATTGCCTTTGCCCCGCGCGAAGCGCACCAGATCGGGGCATAAAGATCGGTCACCACGATCCCGCCTTCCGCGCAGTCTTCTGCGAACGCATCGTCGCTTTTGACAATTGCGATGGTCTTTTCACCGGATGCCCCCACGCAGCCCAAAGGATCGCACGTATCTGTTGGGCCGACCGAAACAACTGGCAGCCCGTAGGCTTGCCGCCAGGCATCGGTCACAAAACTGCCGGTGCCGCCGGACATCAGCACGTATTCGTCGCCCTGCCTGATTGCGACGGCACTTGTACTGTCCGAAACCAGAAGGTCCGGTGCACCCGTAGTGCCAAAGAGAAGGACAAGCGGCAGACTAATCACCGCCGGCACCAGCCGCCAGCGCGATTTGATGACCGCAACCCCCAATAAAGCGAAGGTGACAATCGCCAGCGCCCCGGCGGTATAGATCGGTGGGCGCCATCCGCCAGGCTCGAGGCCAACCACAAAGCGAGCGATGTCCAGCATCCACTCAATTCCGGTGGTCGAAACGTTGAACAACAAGCCATCAAGACCGAATGGCATGAACAGGAGACCCAGAAACGCCGACGGCAAGATGATCATGCCGACGATTGGCAATGCCAACATGTTGGCGAGGACACCGAGCGGGGCTGCGTTTTGAAAGTGATAGCCCGCAAAGACGGCCGTCGCGAGGCCCGCAATCAGGCTGGTCAGCGCCAGGCCGGCCACATAGGCAAGGACTCTCCGGGCCAGCCCGCCACCGGCAAGATGTTTGGGCGGAAAACTCTCAAAAACCGCAACGAGTGCCAGCACGGCCGCAAAACTGAGCTGAAAGCCGGGGCGGAACAGCGAGGCAGGGTCGGTCACCAGCACAAATAGTGCAGCGAGAGCGACGTTTCTGAGTGTGATGGCACGCCGATCGAAAAGGACGGCGACGAACACCAGCGCCAGCATAAGGGAGGCGCGCACCGCAGAAACCGAGGCACCGGACAGGCCCAGATAGATCAGTGCGACGGCCAGGCCAAACACGGCACTGATCTTCTTGACGTCGAGTTTGAGGCTCAACTGATGGCCAAGGGCCAACAGCATACGCATGGCCGCAAAGGCGCCGCCGGCGACAAGCGTCAGATGCAGGCCGGAAATCGCAAGAACGTGCGCGAGTCCGGACTTCGCCATATCGCTTCGCAAATCCTCGGAAATCTGCGATTGGTCACCAATAATCAGGGCCAACAGAACATCCTGCGCCTCGCCTTCGGTCACGGAACGCAGCCGACTGCCAATATTCTTCCGCCAGTCGCTCAAAAGCTTCGCCGGCGACCATGTGTCTGGATCGCGCTTCGTCAGGCTTAATGGCCCGATCGCGGAAGCATATGCGCCAATTCCATCAAAATAGGACTGAAATTGCGGATCATACCCGCCCGGAGTCGCTGGGCCGGGAACCGGATATAGCCGCAACCGAACCGTGACGCGATCACCCGCGCTCATCTCTGGCGTCTCTCGCGCGAAAACCCGCACGAACCTCACCCCTGCGAGCGCCTGCGGCAGCGCAGCGTTCTCGTCACGCAACTCTTCAAGAATGAAGCGGCTCTCTGCATCAGTTTGCGAAATGACGGTCCGGATCGTCCCCGTCGCGTCAAGCGTTACCGGGTAGGCCAGCATGTTCGTTCCGAAGAACATGGCTTGCGTCCCGACAATGACGACACCCCCGAAAAGTGCCGACAAGCAGCAAAAAAGAACAAATAGCCAGCTGTTGAATCTGAGCAAGTAAACAAGAATGAGCGCAAGGATCAGTGCGCCGGCCCACATCAGAAGGCTTGGATCAACGTCCAGACTTGCCCAGACGCACATGCCAGCGATGAGAAAAAACGGAATGATCAGGATGAGGCGCCGCTCGGCGATCAGCCAATCTGCCAGCCCGGAAACCAGTGTCCAGAGCGCAGGAGGCGCCGATTGCTGGCCAAATGTCTGGGGTGCCCGCGGTCCATGCCCGTCGGACCAGCGCTGAACCGGCCGGTGCAATTGTTCGCCTAGCTCCGCCATCGGCTGCGCCCTTGTCCCCGCGTTGCACTATGATAAACACGCGCCGACACAACCACGCAATCTCGGGAAAATCTCCGTGACAACAAAGGTGATCACGCGCTTTGCGCCCTCGCCCACCGGCTATCTGCACATTGGCGGCGCACGCACAGCCCTCTTCAACTGGGCCTTTGCCCGCAAGCATGGCGGCAAGATGCTGCTGCGGATTGAAGATACCGACCGCGCGCGGTCGACCGAAGCCGCAAAAAACGCACTGCTGGATGGCCTGAGCTGGCTTGGCATTCACTGGGACGGCGACCCGATTTCGCAGTTCGAACGTGCCCAAAGGCATGCCGAGGTCGCGCACGAACTGGTGCGTTCCGGCAAGGCCTATTACTGCTATGCGACGCCTGAAGAACTCACCGAAATGCGCGAGGAGCAGAAGGCAAAAGGCCTGCCTCCGCGCTACGATGGCCGCTGGCGGGACCGCGACCCGTCAGAAGCACCAGAAGGTGTCGAACCCGCCATCCGCATCAAGGCTCCGCTTGAAGGCGAGATCGTCATCAATGATCATGTGCAGGGCCGCGTGGTCTTCAAGGCCGAGAACCTCGACGACTTGATCATTCTTCGTTCGGACGGCACGCCAACCTATATGCATGCCGTAGTGGTCGATGATCACGACATGGAAGTAACCCACATCATCCGCGGTGACGATCATCTCACTAACACGGCGCGTCAGATGGTCATCTACAACGCCATGGGCTGGGATGTTCCGGAAACCGCTCACGTTCCACTCATCCACGGGCCCGACGGTGCCAAGCTTTCCAAGCGCCACGGCGCGTTGGGTGCCGACGCCTATCGCCGGCTGGGCTATTTGCCCGATGCGATCGTCAACTATCTTGCCCGGCTGGGTTGGTCCCACGGCGATGATGAAATCTTCAGCCGCGATCAGTTGGTCGAGTGGTTTGACATTGACGATCTGAACAAGGGCGCTGCCCGTTTTGATTTCGCCAAGCTTGAAAGCCTGAACGGGCATTATATCCGGGCCGCCGCACCCGCGAGCCTTTTCGCCAATATGCGCGATCTGGCCCATGAACTGGAGTGGGCACAGGACGCAAAGGGGCTTGAAGACAATGAGCAAACCATTTTGGCCGCCCTGCCTGACCTGCAGCCGCGAGCCAAGACCGTAGTAGAACTCATCGAATTGGCCCGCTTTGTTTACGCTCAGCGTCCGCTCCCGATCGCCGAGAACGCGCAAAAACACCTCGGTGAAGAAGAAGGCACGATGATCTCAGAGATAGTCACGCGCCTTGAAGCGTTGTCAGACTGGGACGCCGGAAGCATAGGCGCCCTGATCCGGTCCTTTGCCGAAGAAAAGGAACTCAAGCTTGGCAAGGTTGCCCAGCCCCTGCGGGTCGCGCTGACCGGGCAAACAGTGTCACCTGGCGTGTTCGAAGTCATGCAATTGCTGGGTAAGCCAGAAAGCCTCGCGAGGCTGTCGGATCAGGCAAAATAGCTGCATTTGGCCCCATTTGACCGCCAGCGCGCGACCTTCTCAGTTGCGTGTGAATGCCAAATCATATACCCAACGCATACCGGGCGTCCGGGGCCCTCTTCGCGGGGCCGATGCGCAGAAAATCTACGCCGACCCATTCCACTGTTTCAGGAGATAGCCCATGTCTGATCAGACAGCAAAACTGACGATCGGAGACGAAACCTATGAGTTTCCGGTGTTGAGTGGCTCGGTCGGGCCGGATGTCATCGACATTCGTTCGCTATATGCCAAAACAGGCCGGTTCACATACGATCCGGGCTACACTTCGACTGCGGCCTGCGACAGCACCATCACCTACATTGACGGCGACAAGGGCGAATTGCTCTATCGCGGCTATCCCATCGATGAACTGGCCGAACAATCCCACTATCTCGAAGTCTGCTACCTGCTGCTTTACGGCGAATTGCCGACGCAAGCGCAGATGCAGGATTTCGAAGGCCGCGTGACCCGTCACACGATGATCAACGAACAGATGCAGTTCTTCTTCCGTGGCTTCCGCCGCGACGCGCATCCTATGGCGATCATGTGCGGCGTGGTTGGCGCGATGGCCGCGTTCTATCACGACTCCCTCGACATCTCCGACAACGATCAGCGCGAGATCGCCTCGATCCGGATGATCGCGAAAATGCCGACCATCGCGGCAATGGCCTACAAATATTCGATCGGCCAGCCGTTCGTTTATCCGCGCAACGAGCTGAGCTATTCCGCCAATTTCCTGAACATGTGCTTTTCGGTCCCGGCCGAGAAATACGAAGTCAACCCGATCCTCGCCCGTGCAATGGATCGCATCTTCACGCTGCACGCAGACCACGAACAGAATGCTTCAACCTCGACGGTCCGCCTTTCCGGATCGTCGGACGCAAATCCCTTTGCCTGCATTGCCGCCGGCGTCGCCTGCCTCTGGGGGCCGGCCCATGGCGGCGCCAATGAGGCTGCACTGAACATGCTGCGTGAAATCGGATCGGTGGACCGCATTCCCGAATTCGTGGCGCGCGCCAAAGACAAGTCGGATCCGTTCCGACTGATGGGCTTTGGCCACCGTGTTTACAAAAACTACGATCCGCGCGCCAAGGTGATGCAGGAGACGGCGCACGAAGTGCTTGACCTTCTGGGCGTCGAAAACAACGAAACCCTTCAGGTTGCGCAGGCGCTGGAGAAAATCGCGCGCGAAGACGAATACTTCATCGAACGCAAGCTCTATCCGAACGTGGACTTCTATTCGGGTATCATCCTCGATGCGATCGGCTTCCCGACCTCGATGTTCACCGCCATATTTGCAATGTCCCGCACCGTCGGCTGGATTGCGCAATGGAAGGAAATGATCGGCGACCCACAAAAGAAGATTGGCCGGCCACGCCAGCTCTATCAGGGCGCCGGCCCCCGGCCCTATGTGAATGTGGATAGCCGCAGCTAGGCCTGTCGCCTAATACGCGGAATTCAGGTGAGCCAGAATTCGGTTTTCCGGGTTCTGGCTTTTTTCATCGGCCTCGCCGGACTCCATGATATCGATCATGCGCCGGAATGACTTCTTCTGTGCCACACGCTTTTCAGCGGACTGCAGCAAGCCATCCAAATTTTCGTACGCAGCTTGCGGGTCGGCGCGCTCCATCAGGAGTTCGGGAACGGCATCCTCGTTGAGAATGATGTTCGGCAATCCCGATCGCAAATTCCCCAATTGCCGTTTCTTGCGGGCCTGGGCGCTGTCCATGACGTAGACAATCACCATAGGGACGCCGGCCACGGCCAATTCCAGCGTGGCAGTACCGGAAACGGCCAACGCGGCAGCAGATTTTGCAAGCAGACCAGCGCGTTTTCCACGGTCCGCGACCACCTCAACCGGCACACCCCAGTCAGCGACTTCGGTCTCGATACGCCGTTTGCTCGCTTCGAGACACGGTAGAACGAATGACATGTCCGGCCGTTCCGCCCGAACCTTTCGAACAACCTCCCGGAAAAGCGGCAAATGACGTCGCAGCTCGCCGGCGCGGCTACCCGGATAAAGCGCGACCACACTCGTTTCTGCCCCTTCTTGGCTTGCTGGTGGCCGCTCCCGGACCGCCGGATGCCCGACATAACTTGTTTTGGGACCGCCCAGCTTTCTCATGATCTTGGGCTCGAACGGCAGAATGGCCAGTACCTCGTCAAAAAGCGCCCGATAGGCCCTCGCCCGTTCCGGTGCATAGACCCACACCGTCGGCGCCACATAGAGCAGAATAGGTTTCCTGAAACCTTTGGCCCTGAGCCGCTTCGCGACTCGTCGGGAAAACTCCTGAGAATCGATGAGAATCACAGCATCCGGATTCTTGTCGAGAATGTATCGCACCGTCTGGCTGATGCGCCGAAAGACGAGAGGCAACCGTGCCAATACGTCCCAGAGACCCATCACGCTAAGGTCAGACATCGGGAACAGCGAAAAAAGCCCCTGTTCCGCCATCGCTTCGCCACCGACGCCGAGCCATTCGACATCCACGCCGCGCTGATCGAAGCGCGACATCAAATCGGCACCAAGCCGGTCGCCAGACGCTTCTCCGGCCAGAATAAAGATTGCGCGATTGGCTGAGGTCAACATCAGATATCGGGATGGGCTGCAAGAATGGTTATGCCGAGCGCGTCCGCCAGTTCGAGGACTTCTGCCCGGTCCGCCAGAAGCGCATTTTCGGCGTGAAGACAGATGAGCCCAATTCCGGCGCTCGCGGCATTGCGTAACGTCTCCGCTCCAATCGTGGGCAGGTCGACGCCGGCCGGTTGGTTCGGTTTGCGCGCCTTTGCCAGTGCCAGCTGGGCGGGCCGTACATCGACCAGCCCTTGCTGCCGGAACTGCGCGACCCTGCCGATCAGCAGGTCGGTGCCCCCGATGTCTTCCATGGCGATGACACGGCCCGAGGCGCAAACGACGGCCTGGCCCAGATCAAAACTTCCAGCCTTTCTTGCGCTCGCCAGCGCATATTCGCAAAGCGTCCACTGTTCCGCGTCAGGCTGCGGCCCGGCAATGTGCCCCGCGCCCACCGCAAGCCCATCGATCAGTTCGTGCACGCCGAGAATTTTGGCACCGGTCATACGTTCGACAACGGGCAGTCCGCGCGCCAGGCCGATGTCACCGGATTTGCCGCCAGCCCGGTTCCCGCCAAACCAGGACATCACGCGCTGCAATCCACCCCGATGGCGATCGCTCAGACTGACGGAGCCCACAAGGCAGATTCGTTCGGGACGAAAGGCACGCACGCGCCAGATCATTCTCAAAGGCCGGCCTGGATCGACCCGTTGGGTGAAGTCGCCAGATATGTCGGATCGATCGGTAGCAAGGAAAAGACCGACTTCGTATCCCTTTTTGCGGGCAGCCTCGATCGCCTCCGCCACCAGTCCGCCATCACCCGCAACTATTGCCAGGCGTGCGGTCATCCCTCGCTGGTATGTCCATTGCGCGGCATGCAGACGGCACGGCCGCTGGACAGATTGAGAAAGTCCACAATCTGCTGCACGTGACTGTTACCCGGGAACAGCTCCTCTGCATCCCCGGTGCGCTCCTTAAGGGTGCCTTCGCTGGAAAAGATCATGCGATAGGCGGCGCGAAGCGCATGAATGGCGTCGCGGGAAAAACCGCGGCGTTTCAGGCCGACCAGATTGAGGCCAGCAAGTTCAGCCCGGTTTCCAATCGCCATTCCGAAGGGAATGACGTCCGCATCTATCATCGATTGCGCGCCAATAAACGCATGTTCGCCGAGGCGCACATGTTGGTGCACGATACAACCAGCACCAAGAATCACATAATCCTCAACCGCAACGTGGCCCGCAAGGC
Organism: Hyphomicrobiaceae bacterium; assembly: GCA_020638065.1. GTDB lineage: Bacteria > Pseudomonadota > Alphaproteobacteria > Rhizobiales > Devosiaceae > JACKJF01. The sequence continues at coordinate 71,078 of JACKJG010000005.1, forward strand.
CTGAGAAATTGGCCATGATGACATGGTCGCCGACCTTGCAGTCATGTGCGACGTGCGTGGACGCCATGAAGAGGCAATCATCGCCGACTTCGGTTCGCATGCCTCCGCCAGCAGTTCCCGGATTGAGCGTGCAATTCTCGCGTATGGTACAGCGCTCGCCAATGATCAACTCACTCGGCTCTCCATGGTATTTCAGGTCTTGGGGACGATGCCCTACGGACGAAAACGGATAGATCGTGCTGTCGTTGCCAATGCGCGTCCGCCCCTCGACAACGACATGCGAAATAAGATTGACCCCGTCACCCAGTGTCACGTGCTCGCCGACGACACAATAAGCGCCAACCGAGGCCCCGCTGCCGACCCGCGCAGCCGGATGCACGATCGCCGTCGGATGAATGTGTGTCTGTTCTGCGTTCGATTGTGCCACGCTCATCGCCTAGGACTCTGATTCAACAATCATGGCACCGATCTCGGCTTCCGCGATCAATTGACCATCGACAATGGCTTTTGCCGAAAACTTGCCAACATTGCGGCGGCGCTGGATTTTGGAGATGTGGTATTCCAATCGGTCGCCGGGTCCGGCCGGCTTGCGGAATTTTACATTGTCGACCGTCAGCATGTAGACGATGTGCTGGACCGAGGTATCTCGCTCGGCCGCGATCACGATCGCGCCGGCCGTTTGCGCCATGCCCTCAATAATCAGCACACCCGGAAAAACCGGCTGCCCGGGAAAATGCCCTTGAAATATCGGCTCATTGAACGTGACGTTCTTGATGCCGACCGCGCTGTTGTCGCCGTCGATGTCGATGATCCGGTCGATCATCAGAAACGGATAGCGATGCGGCAGGCACTGAAGGACATCAAGAATGTCGAGCGTCCCCAATTCCTTTTTGGCATTTTGGTTAGAATTCGTGTCGTCACTCATGCCCTTTTCCCCGGCTCAATCGTCTGATCGCGGCAAGTTCCCGCCAAAAGTCCTTGGTATTCTGGGCCGGAGCCCCAATAATTTTGGAGTTTGCCGGCCAGTCCTTGGTAATTGCGGCGCGCGCAAAGACCACCGAGCCGTCACCGACCGAAACATGGCCCACACTTCCAACGCCAGCCCCCATCAAAACGCCGTCGCCCACATCAGTTGAACCCGCAAGCCCAACGGTGGGCGCAAACAGACAATTACGCCCAATTCTGCAATTGTGTCCGATCACAACGAGATTGCCAAGCTTGGTGTTCTCCCCCACGCTCGTATCCCCAAGGGCACCGCGGTCAATCGTGCTGTTCGGCCCGATTTCAACTCCAGACTGCAGAATGACGCGCCCCAATTGCGGGATGGCAACATTGGCGTTGCCATGATCGAGCCAGCCGAATCCGCGCGTTCCGACACTCACATTGGGATGAATGACGACCCGGTCACCAATCAGCGCACATTCCAGGACCGAATTGGCACCGATTTCGCAATTCCGCCCAATCCTGACGTTTGGCCCGATCACGACATTCGGACCTATGTTGGTACCAGCACCGATTTCGGCGCCGTGACCCAGCTGCGCCGACGGCGCGATCGTCGCGCCGTGCTCGACTATGGCTGGCGGCAGGTCGTCTGGAGCGAGGTTGCCAGAGAGCCGCCGCCCTGCTTTTGGATAAAGCCAATCCAGCATGTCGGCAAAACAATGGTGCGCCCGGTCTGAAACCAGGCAGATCTGGGAGGTGGGCACGCGGTCTGCGAAATTGGGCTCCGTCAGGACAAAAGTCGCAGCAGAACCTTCCAGCGAACGGACGTACATGGCACCCGCCGCCAAAACCAGGTCCCCCTCCCGCGCTGAACCGATCTCGGCGATGCCTTCAATCCTGCGATCGAGGTCAGCGCCTTTGTTGTGCACGGAAATTCTCGGAAACGTGTCGAGCACTTCACCAAGCGTGACTGGACCGGCAAAGGAAAAAAATCGCTGATCGACCATCACGCTACTCGAAAAAAAGACCGCGGCAGAAACTGCCGCGGTCCCGTTATAACAATCGCTTTTGCTCTAGAGCAAGGTCGAGATCGTGAACTGGAAGCGTTGCGGAATGTCACCGGTCGCCCCGTTGATGTAGAAGGCATAATCGCCGCGCAACGGCCCGAATGGCGAGTTCCAGAGCAGCGATGCACCTGCGGATGTCCGAAGGCTGGTGCTGATGCCGCTGACTGGCACCGGCGAAGCCGCCGAGGCACCACCAACCCAGCCCGCATCTGCCCAGATCGCACCGCGCAGACCGTAGCTTTCAGGCAGCATCGGGATCGGGAATTCCAGTTCCGCCGAAACACCCGCATACGCCGTTGTGCCGTAGGTCTCGCCATTGGTTGCACCCGCAACCAGCGGCCCGCGCGGACCCAGACCGCCAGCAGCAAATCCGCGAACGAGACGCTGACCCGGCTTGAAGGTCTCAGTCGGATGCACACCGGCACCACTGAAGTCATAGAGGTAACCAGCCTGGCCGCGAACGCTCAGGACCACGCCGGAATCCGGAACCACCTCAACCAGATAACGGGCCCGGGCCTCGGTGCTCAGGAAGTTGTGATCGAGGAATGCGTAAGACTGCGTCAACTCCGCTACGAAGCCGTTGCGGGGCATGGCGACGTCGTCAACCTTGGTGAAGTTGAGCTTGTAGCCGACCGTGCCCTTGGCGAGGACCTGTCCGTTGGTCACCAGTGCCGAGGTCGGCGCGATCAGATCTGCATAGGTTGACTGCTGCAGGCCGAAGAACGGCGTCAAGGTCAATTCATCGGTCAGCGGAATGCCGATACGAATCTGGCCGGAAATCACGTCGCTTCCGTAGAATGCCGAACTCGACTCGTCAGTGATGGCTCGCGAAACATCGATGCCCGCAGAAACCTTGCTGCCCATGAAACGCGGCTCGGTAAAGGAGAAGCCGTAGGTCTGATTGGAGCCAAGGCTGGTCGGATCAAGCGACGCCCCGACCGAAATCTTCAGATACTGGCCGCGACCCAGGAAATTGCGTTCGGTCAGCGACAATTCACCCAGAAGCCCGGCATTTGAATCCCAGCCCGCGGTCGCGCCGTAGCTGCCCGAAGACGTCTCATCGACGGCGATGGTCAAGACAACCTTGTCCGCAGCGCTGCCGCGAGATGTGGTCATGACGACCGAGCTGAAATAGCCCAGTGCTTCGATTTTTGCCTTGCCGCGGGTCAGAAGCGCGCGATTGAAGGGGTCGCCCTCGCCAAAATCAAGCTCACGGCGAATGACGAAATCGCGGGTCTTGGTGTTGCCGATAATGTCGATGCGCTCAACGTAAACATGCGCACCCTCATCGACCAGATACGTCACCCGGAACGTGTGGGTTGCAACGTCACGCTCAAGCCGCGGACGGACTTCCGCGAAGGGATAGCCCTGCCCCGTTGCACGATATCCGATATCGGCCACGGATTTCTCGAGATCGGCCTGCGAATACCCCGCACCCGAATAGGTCTGAATGTTGCCGCGCAGCGCGTCCGCATTCAATCCCGGAAGGCTGGTTTCGATCGAGACATCGCCGAATGTGTAGTGCTCACCCTCATCAATGGTGAAATTCACATAGTACGCGTTTTTGCTGGCATCATAGTCAGCAACGGCCGAAAGCACGCGCGCATCGGGGTAGCCGTGGTCGGCATAATAGCGCTTGATGGCCGCTTTGTCGGCTTCGAGCTTGTCTTCGCTATATTCGTCATCAAGGAAGAGCCAGCTCAGCAGGTTGGTTTCCTTGGTCGTAATAACGTCCTTCAGCACCCAGCCGCTGATGGCGGTGTTGCCGGTAAAGTTGATTGCGGCGACGCCGGCCCGATCACCTTCATTGATGGCGAACACGACGCGAATGCGGTTATCGTCGGTCACTTCGGTGCGCGGGGTAACCGTCACGCCGGTATAGCCGGCGTCGGAATAGGCCAGTTCGATCGTGCGCTTGTCCGCGGCAAGCCGCTCATCGGTGTATGTCCCGCTTGAGGCCAAATTGACCATGCGGATCAGGTCGTCGTCGGTAAAACGCTTGTTGCCTTCGAACAGAACCGAGCTGACAACCTGGTTTTCGCGCACGCCAACGGCCAACGTGCCCGACGAATAGCGAACACTGACGGTCGAGAACAAACCCGTCGCGTTCAGCGAGGCAATGGAAGACTGGATGGCGTCATTCGTGGCCACGTCTCCAACCCGAATTGTCAGGTAGGATTTGACCGTCGCATCATCAACGCGCTGATTGCCGGTCACGGAGATGACGGCAACCCTTTGGGCCATGGCATTTTCCACGCCAAACACTTGCGGGAGCAAACCCGTCAGCGGCATGATCACGGTAAGCGCAATGGCGAGCAAGCCGGCGCGGACAGAATTTGCGAAAGTCATCTTGGTCCCGTTTGCCTTGGAATTCCCCGTTTCCGGAATCGCCTAACGATACCGAAAATAGTCTAATAATTGGTTTTACCGCATTTTTGCCATTGGGCAAGCGCCAAAACCCACCCAACCGTGCAAATCCGCCCCGGCTTTTGCAATCTTGCAACACCCGGCGGCAAAACGGGAAAATATCCTAAAAAAACAAATCGTTGACCAGCGTGAAAATCATCAGCGTGCCAATGATCATCAACCCCACGCGAAAGCCGAATTCCTGGGTCTCGGGACGCAAAGGACGGCGCAAAACAACCTCAAAAAGGTAGTAAAGCAGATGCCCGCCGTCGAGCAGTGGCACGGGCAGAAGGTTAAAGACGCCGATATTGAGCGAAAGCAGCGCGGCAAGATTGATCAAGGCGACAATTCCGAGTGTGGCAACTTCACCGGAGACCTGTGCGACCTTGACCGGTCCGCCCAATTGTTCGACATCGCCCCTTCCGACAAAGAAATCGCCAATGAAGGCTGCGGTGCGGTCAAGAATGAACTTCATTTCTTCGGCGGTCATGCCCAAGGCTTCGACTGGCGTGGGCCGGAAAACCGACACGTCCTCTTCGCTGATCTCCTTGATCACGCCCACCTGCCCGACCCGTTGCATGTTTCCGAATCGATCGGCTTGCTCGACAGCGTCGGGCACGACATCAAATCCGAGTTGCGTGCCGTGGCGGTCGACCTCGATATGGACCTGCCGTTCGGGGCTGGTTGCGACCAATCGCTGGAAATCGTTGAACCCGCGCACCTCGTAGCCGTCCACGCTGACGATCCGATCACCGGCCTCAAGACCTGCCTCGGCGGCCGGCGTTCCGTCCCGAACGCTATCGATCACGGGCGTAATGACATACTGGCCATAGGCGACCAGCAGGCCATAAAGCACCACGAAAGTGAACAGGATGTTGGCGATCGGCCCCGCCGCCACGACCGCAATGCGTTGCCACACAGATTTGAAAACAAAGAGTTTTTTGCGTTCCTCTTCGGGCAGTTTTTCGATTGCATCTGGATCCGGCATGCTGGCCGCATTCATGTCACCGACAAAGCGCACATAACCGCCCAGCGGAATCATCGAAATCCGCCACCGGGTTCCGTGCCGATCGGTCCATCCGAACAATTCAGGACCAAAACCGACCGAAAAGGTCTGGATGGCGATTCCATTCCAGCGCGCCACCCAATAATGCCCCATCTCGTGCACGAACACGATGACGGTCAAAACGGCCAGAAACGGCACGATGTAGGACAAAAGCCAGCCGGCCCAGGCGATCATGTCAAATCCTTCGCAGTACGGCCGCCGGCGCGGCTACCAGTGCAGCAGGCCCGCCGGGACCATGTCGGGCCCCATATGCAGATATCCAACGACAAACACGAATAATGCGCCAAAAGTCAGGCTGTCGAGACGGTCCATGAAGCCGCCATGACCGGGGATGAGATCACCGCTGTCCTTCACCCTGAAGCGCCGCTTGACTGCACTTTCGGAAAGGTCGCCCAATTGTCCGGCAACGCTCGTTGCCGCAGCAATCAACGCACCGATCCACCAGGGTGACGGGGTCATCCAGATCCAGAATAAAAGGCCGGTCAGCGTCCCCACGATCAGCCCGCCGAATGCGCCGGTCCAGGTCTTGCCCGGCGAAATGCCCGGTGACAATTTCGCGCCGCCCATCTGGCGTCCGACGAAGAAAGCGCCGGTATCAGTCATCCAGACGGTCGACCCGAGGAAAAAGCAGGCCGCAAATCCCGGGCTGCCGTCGCCGCGAATGGCAACGATCGAAATTGCGACGGCAGACAGGAAGATCAAACCGAACGCCCGCCACATAAGGTGCTCAAGGCCGAAAAACGCTGCAACCACGATGCCGAAACCAACGATGAGCCAGGCGGGCCCTGACCCGCCGATCATCGCCGCAATCGGAACCAGGGTCATAATCCCCGTCAGCACATAACCGAACGAAGATAGCGGCCTCGTGCGGACCATCACCTCCCATTCCCGGTAGATTCCGGCGAAAACGATACTGACCGCAATGGCGAACAACGGCCCGTTGACCCACACGGCAAACATGGCAACCGCAAGCAGGACCGCCGCCGATCCCAGCCTTGGGCCAAGATCGCTCCAGTTCGGTCCACTGCTTTGCGGTGTGGCATCGCTCATGCGCTGGCCTCGCTCAGCCCGCCGAAGCGGCGCTCGCGCTCGGAGAAGATCTGAAGCGCCTCGACAAAGTCTTCCTCATCGAAATCCGGCCACCAGGTGTCGAGAAAAACCAGCTCCGCATAGGCATTCTGCCAGATGAGAAAGTTGGAGATGCGCTGCTCGCCTCCCGTTCGAATCAGAAGATCAGGCGCCGGCATGCCGGCGGTGTACAATCGCTGCTCGATCAGTTCTTCGCTGACCTGCGACAGATCGAGCCGTCCCGCTTTCACATCGGCAGCGATCGAACGGGTCGCCTCGACGATCTCGTTCTTGCCGCCATAATTGAACGCGACATTCAGCTTGAGCCCTGAATTGCGGGCTGTTGTCGCCTCGACCTTGGCGATGGTGCGCTGTAACGCAACATCCAGACCGTTGCGTTCGCCAAGCACCCGGACGCGCACATTGTTCTGGTGAAGTTCATTGAGATCGGCTTCAACAAACTTGTGCAGCAGATTGAAAATGAATTCGATTTCCGTTTTCGGCCGCGTCCAGTTTTCCGAACTGAAGCTGAAGACGGTCACATAAGGCACGCCGTATTTGTTGCACAGGCGGACAAGCCGCTTGAGAGCCAGAATACCTTGCCGGTGCCCCTCGGTGCGCGGCCTGCCGCGCTGTTTCGCCCAGCGGCCATTGCCGTCCATGATGACGCCGATATGGGTGGGAACGCGAAGCGCCTCAAACTGCGAAACCGGGCGGGTGACCGCCTGTTCATTGGGCATTTGCCCTCTCCGTTCGGCGCCCGCGCGGCGCCAGTTACACCTGCATTATCTCTTTTTCTTTGGTCGCGAGCATCGCGTCAATCTCGGCCACGGCGTCGTCGGTCGCTTTTTGCACCAGATCCGATTTGCCGTGCATCTCGTCCTGACTCATCTCACCGTCTTTTTCGGCTTTTTTGAGTTGGTCCATCCCGTCACGTCGGATGTGCCGCACGGCGACGCGCGCCTGCTCGGCGTAGTTGTGCGCGACCTTGACCAGATCGCGGCGGCGCTCCTCGTTCAACTCAGGAACCGGCACGCGGATGGTCGCGCCTTCCGCCATGGGATTGAGACCAAGGCCTGATTCGCGAATGGCCTTGTCGACCTCGCCTGCAAGCGCGCGGTCCCAGACCTGCACCAAAAGCATTCGTGACTCCGGAACAGTAACCGATGCTACCTGATTGAGCGGCATTTTTCCGCCATAGGCGTCAACCATCACCGGCTCCAGCAGACCGGCCGATGCCCGTCCCGTTCTGAGTCCGACAAACTCCTCGTGAAGCGCTTCGATCGACTTCGACATCCGCGTCTTCAATGAAGATAGCGAAAACTGCTCGCTCATCTCACTTACCTTTCTTCAGCTCTCCTTCCAGAGGGCGCTCAGCCAACTTTCGTGCTGACCACGCGGCCATCCAGAACTCCCATCAATCCGCCGTCCGCCTCCAGCGAATAAACCAGTATTTGTAATCCGTTATCACGCGCCAGCGCAAATGCGGCCATATCCATGACCTTGAGGTCCTTGCTGAGCACCTCGTCATGGCTGACGCTGGTGAACCGCGTCGCTGTGGGGTCCTTGAACGGATCAGCGCTATAAACCCCGTCGACCTTCGTGCCCTTGAGCATGACATCGCATTTTAATTCAATTGCCTTGAGGGCCGAGGCCGTGTCGGTGGTGAAAAACGGGTTGCCGGTTCCGCCGCCACAGATCACCACCTTGCCCTCGGTCAAGGCTTGCTGCGCCTCACCGGCATGAAACCGGTCAGCGATCGCTGGCATGAAAACCGTTGAAAAAACCCGCACAGGCACGTCGAGCTTCTTGAGCGCGTCACCCAAGGCAAGCGAATTGATGATGGTGCCGAGCATGCCCATCTGGTCGGCCGTGACCCTGTCGCCGCCCTCTGCTGCAACTTGCATGCCGCGAAAGATGTTGCCCGCTCCGATGACGATTGCGATTTCCACGCCCGCTTCATTTGCCTCGGCAATTTGTCCGGCCAGGCTGGCCAGAAATTTTGGTTCAATTCCAAAAGATTGGTCTCCGGCGAGGACTTCGCCGGAGACCTTAAGCAATATCCGTTTGTAAGGCAGTTCCGCCACAAGCCTGCTCCGCGCCCTTTCCCGAGAAATCGGGAATCTGTGCCCGGCAGGACTATTACTTGCTGCCCGCGGCGGCTGCAACCTCGGCGGCGAAGTCAGATTCCTGTTTTTCGACGCCTTCGCCAAGGGCAAGCCGTACGAAACCAGTCACGCTGATCGGCGTCCCCGCAGTTTTTGCGGCTTCGTCGATTGCCTGCTGAACGGTCTGATCAGGATTGATGACGAAAGCCTGGCTGAGAAGGCAGACCTCCTCATAGAACTTGCGCATCCGCCCCTCGACCATCTTTTCGACGATCTCAGCTGGCTTGCCAGAGGCGGCCGCCTGTTCGGAAAACACCGCCTTTTCGCGCGCCACGACGTCCGCATCGATTTCCTCGGGCCGCACCGCCATCGGATTGGTGGCAGCGATGTGCATCGCAATTTGCTTGCCTAGCGCCTCAAGTGTTGCGCTGCCCGCCGATGATTCAAGACCGACGAGAATGCCGAGGCGTCCAAGGCCGGTTGCCGCGGCATTGTGAACATACCAGCCGATTGCGCCCTCGCCAACCGAAATGGTCTCGACCCGGCGAAGCGACATGTTCTCGCCAATCTTGGCAACGGCGTCGGTGATCCGCTCGGCAACAGACTTGCCCGCACCCGGGTACGCAGCGGCCGCAAGTGCGTCGACGTCGACTCCGGTGCTGAGTGCAATCTCGGCAATTGCGGAAACCATTGCCTGGAACTCTTCGTTGCGGGCAACGAAATCGGTCTCGGAATTGACCTCGACAGCCGCGCCCTTCGTGCCGGCGACCGCAACGCCAATCAGACCCTCGGCCGCGACGCGATCGGCCTTCTTGGCCGCCTTGGCCAGACCTTTGGCGCGCAGCCAGTCGATGGCCGCTTCCATGTCACCTTCGGTTGCATTGAGGGCATTCTTGCAGTCCATCATGCCAACGCCCGTAACTTCACGGAGTTCTTTCACCATTGCCGCAGTGATCGTCATTGTTCTCACCTTTCCCGCTGGTCATCCGGACCTGCGTGATTCTTTCAAGACGGCGCGCCCTTGCGCGCCGTTCACCTAATTCAAAATTGTGACGAAACCTATTTCGCCAGTTCGCTGGCCTGATCCAGCCAATTGTCACGTTCGATCCGGCCCGGGAAATTCAGCACCGCATCCACCCGGTCAATATCATCCTTGGTGAAGGCCGCGATCTGGGAGAATTTGGTGATCCCGAGATCATTAAGCTTCTTTTCAAGAACCGGCCCAACACCCGAAATCTTCTTCAAATCGTCCGCCGGACCTTCCGGAGCCTCGAACAGAACCGGCGAAGCCTCGTCGTCACCGCCAGCCGTTTCGACCGTCTCTGCGACCACCTCTTCAACCGGCGCCGGAGCCGGAGCTTCAACCGCGACCACCTCTTCGACCGGAGCCTGAATTGCGGCACCCAGATCGACACCCGACGCAGACGACGAGCGGGCAATGCCGTCAAGAGCGGCCTTGGAGATCAGCGAGCAATAAAGTTCGATCGCACGGGCCGCATCGTCATTGCCCGGAATGGCGTAATCAACCACGTCCGGATCGCAATTGCTGTCGACGACGGCGACGACAGGGATGTTCAGTCGGCGCGCTTCTTCGATGGCGATCAGTTCCTTGTTTGTGTCAATGACAAACAGGACATTGGGCAGATTGCCCATATCCTTGATGCCGCCCAGATCGCGTTCGAGCCGATCCTTTTCGCGCGTGCGCTGAAGCCGCTCCTTCTTGGTCAGACCCGAAATACCCTCATCTTCCTGGGCTTCGAGCTCCTTGAGGCGGGAGATCGAATTCGAGATCGTCTGCCAATTGGTCAGCGTGCCGCCGAGCCAGCGCGAATTGACGAAATATTGTGCCGACTGCCGCGCAGCATCGGCCACAACCGGAGCCGCCTGCCGCTTGGTGCCAACGAACAGGACGCGGCCGCCATCGGCCACGACGTCACTGACAAGCTGCAATGCACGTTGCAGCATCGGAACCGTCTGGCTGAGGTCGAGAATATGAATGTCGTTACGCACGCCGAAAATGAACCGCTCCATTTTCGGGTTCCAACGATGCTTCTGGTGTCCAAAATGAACACCGGCTTCGAGCAACTGACGAATAGAAAAATCTGGCAATGCCATCTGGCATGTCTCCTTTGACCGGTTGTGCCGCCACGGATTGTGCAACGCTGAAAAATCAGGTCACCGGAAGGGCGGAAAGCCCGAAAATCCGTGTGTGAGATTGATAGAACGCCGCGGCTCTATCCCAATTGCCGAAAAAGCGCAAGCCCTGCGCACAACGCCGCACTACGCCCGGTCCAACACCGTATCAGCTAAGCCGGGCGTCCCGAACGCCGGGGATCGACTTGACCCCACCCGCCAGCTCCGGCGTCACCTGAAACTGCCCGTCCAACGCAATTTCGAATTCGGTCTGCCGGTCGTTGCCTAGCACTCGAAAGGACACCGAACCATTGCCACCCGTTTTGAGCAGACTGGCGATCGGCCCGAGGCACTCTTCGTTATCGGCATGAATGGTCAGGTGCTTTTCGGCAGCCAGGGCAACATGATCGAGCGCTTCCGCCCGAAGCAATCGAACCCGAATGCCCTCGGCCTGCTCCTCGGCACCCACATCGAGAATAAGCAGATTGCCGACGGCGAGAACATCCGAACTCGTGCCGAGTTGTTCGGAAAAGACAAGGCACTCATACGATCCCGTCGGGTCGGACAACGTGAGAATGGACATCGGCGCACCCTTGCGCGTTTTCCGGTCCTGTCGCGCAGCCAGGAGGCCTGCGAGTTTTCCAGCCGTTGCGCCGCGTTTCACCGCTTCGGCAAAGCCAGACCACATGTGCACATTCTTTTCCGACAGCAGATCCATGTACTCGTCGAGCGGATGCCCGGATAGATGAAACCCGATGGCGTTGAACTCGCGTTCCAGCCGGTCCGATTGCGTCCAGCGCTGCGCGCGCGCATTGAGCGGCACCTCAACCACCTCGGCTTCCCCGAACATGTCGGTCATACCCACGGCCTTGTCCTGGCTGATCCGTTGCGCCGTGCCCACCATCGCCTCGATCGCCTCGAAGGCCTGCTCGCGATAATCGACCAGTCCATCAAATGCACCGGCAGCCACCAGCGATTCCAGTGTTCGCCGACCCGCCACCTTCGGGTCCACGCGCTTGGCGAAGTCCGAAAGCGTCGCAAACGGCCGGTCGCCGCGCACGGCAACGATATGCTCCGCCACCTGCCGCCCGACACCCTTGACCGCGCAAAGCGCATAGAGAATGTCACCGTCCTGCACGTCGAAAACATCCGCTGACCGGTTGATGTCGGGCGCCCTCACCTCGATCCCGAGCCTGTTGGCATCGCGCTTGAATTCCGCCAGCTTGTCGGTATTACCCATGTCCAGCGTCATCGACGCTGCCAGGAATTCCCGCGGATAATGGGTTTTGAGATAGGCGGTCTGGATCGACACGAGCGCATAGGCCGCAGCGTGCGACTTGTTGAAACCGTAATCGGCAAACTTGGCCAGCAGGTCGAAAATCTGATTGGCCAGGTTCTCGGAGATTTCCTCGCGCGCGCACCCTTCGACGAGCCGCGTCTTCTGTTTGTTCATCTCGGCGCGGTCTTTCTTGCCCATCGCACGGCGCAATACGTCCGCCTCACCCAGCGAATAGCCCGCCAGAACCTGCGCGATCTGCATCACCTGTTCCTGGTAGACGATGATGCCGTAGGTTTCGGCCAGAATGGGTTCCATCTTCGGATGCAGAACCGAGAACTTTTCGTTGCCATGTTTGCGCGCGCAAAAGCTTGGAATGTTCTCCATCGGACCAGGCCGGAACAAAGCCACCAGTGCAATGATGTCTTCGAACCGGTCCGGCTGCATGTCGAGCAGCGCCCGCCGCATGCCCGCGCTTTCAATCTGGAAGATGCCGACCGTTTCGCCCTTTTGCAGCATCTTGTAGGTGGCCGCGTCGTCAATCGGAATCGTTGAGGGCGTCAAACCGGCTCCGGTGCGATTGGCCATGGCAATGGCATGCTTGATGACGGTCAGCGTCTTGAGACCGAGAAAGTCGAACTTGACCAGCCCGGCCGGCTCGACCCATTTCAGCGAATATTGCGTGACCGGCATGTCCGAACGTGGATCGCGGTAAAGCGGCACCAATTCCTGCAAGGGCCTGTCGCCGATCACGATGCCCGCTGCGTGGGTCGAAGCGTGCCGGAACAGACCCTCGACATGCTGGGCAATATCGATGAGTTGGCCGACGGTCTCGTCATCGTCACGCAACGCCCGCAATTGCGGGACATCTTCGAGCGCTTGCCCGATGCTGACGGGATTGGCCGGATTGGCCGGCACGAGCTTGCAGATCCGGTCCACCTGCCCATAGGGCATTTGCAGAACCCGCCCGACATCCCGCAAGGCGGCCCGCGCCTGCAACGACCCGAACGTGATGATCTGGGCAACCTGATCGTGCCCATATTTCTCCTGCACATAGCGGATCACGTCTTCACGCCCGTCCTGACAGAAATCGACGTCAAAGTCCGGCATCGAGATACGTTCAGGGTTGAGGAAGCGTTCGAAGAGCAGGTTATAGCGCAGCGGATCGATATCCGTGATCGTCAACGCATAGGCAACCAGCGAACCTGCGCCTGAACCGCGCCCCGGCCCCACAGGAATATCGTGCTCCTTGGCCCATTTGATGAAATCGGCCACGATGAGGAAGTAGCCCGGATATTTCATGTTCTCGATGATTTCGAGCTCACGCTCGAGCCGCGCATCGTAATCGCGTGCGGAAAATTCCGGGGCGGTGCCAAATGCCTCGATCCGGAAGCGAAGTCCCTCTCGCGCCTGCCGGGCCAGTTCCTCTGCTTCCAACGCGACAGCTTTATCCGGATTATCGGCGGCCTCTGGAGCGAAAGACGGCAGGATCGGGCCCCGGGTCAGAGGGCGGAAACTCACCCGCCGGGCAATTTCGACGCTGTTTTCCAGCGCCTCTGGCAGATCAGCAAAAAGCGCGCACATCTCCTCGCGTGACTTGAAATAATGCTGATCAGAGAGCTTTCGGCGTTCGGTCTGCGCCAGCACCGACCCGGATGCGATAGCCAGAAGCGCATCATGCGACTCGAAATCATCACTCTTCGGGAAGTAGGGCTCGTTGGTCGCGACCAGCGGAATGCCGCGCTCGTATGCAAGTTCGACGAGCACAGGCTCCACGCGGGCCTCGCGCGCCAACCCGTGCCGCTGCAATTCGATGTAAAGCCGATCTCCAAAAAGGCGCTCCAGCACATCGAGCCGTTGTTCGGCATGCGGCTGCCGGCCCTCACCGATCAGCGTGTCAATGGCCCCTTCCGGGCCACCCGAAAGGCAGACCAGGCCGGTCATTTCCGCCGCTTCGAGCCAATCCTGCTTCAAGGCGACGTGCCCCGGCTCGCCTTCGAGATAGGCGCGGGACACCAGTCGCGACATCTCAAGGAAGCCGGCTTCATCAAGTGCAATCAGGACAACCCGCCCGGTATCGCTGTGCCGCTGATCCGGTGTCTCCTCTTTATTGGCAAAGTCAATCTCGACCTGAGCGCCAATGATCGGTTGAATGCCCTTTTTGGCGGCCTTCTCGGAGAATTCGAGCGCGCCGAAAAGGTTTGACGTATCTGAAATCCCAAGCGCCGGTTGCCCATCCGCGGCCGCAAGGTCGAGCAGCTTGCCAACCGGCAAGGCACCTTCAAGCAGCGAATAGGCTGTGTGCACATGTAGATGCACGAAACCGGGCAATTGCATCGTTTTGAACCTGAGCGTGGACTTTCCTTTTAGCGCGGATGCACGATCAGGAAAGGTGCTGGAGGATATCCATCCACATGAATGCGGAAGCGCACACGGCGCTAAGAGTGGAAAAAGCCATCAGGTCTTTGAAGAAAGTGGACATCGTTCTCTCCTTGCTTTGATGTCCACAACATATGTTCTGGTTTTGTTCTTTTCAAGCATTTTGTTCTTGTTTTGATCTTTCCCATTCAAACCGTTAACAACCGATGAACACGCCAAATAGCGTTGAATTGTCAGAGTGTTGCGGCAATTACCTTGCCATCCTGCAACGTGATCACCCGATCCGCCTTGCGCGCCAGCGAATGATCGTGGGTGACAAAAAGCGTACCCGAACCCTGATTGCGCATCAGATTAACCAGCGCGTCGAACACCATTCCGCTCGTGGCCGGATCGAGGTTTCCGGTCGGCTCGTCTGCCAGAATGATATGTGGCCGGTTGGCCGCCGCTCGTGCAATCGCGACCCTCTGTTGCTCGCCGCCCGAAAGTTCCGCCGGCCGGTGTTCGGCCCTGGCGCCAACCCCCAGAAGCTCCAGCAGCTCCATCCCGCGCGTTCTGGCATTTGCCTCCGCCTGTCCAGCGATCAGCATCGGGATCACCAGATTCTCAAGCGCCGTGAACTCCGGCAGCAAATGATGGAACTGGTAGACGAAACCAATCGCCGTGCGCCTGAGATGTGTGCGGGCCCGGTCCCCGAGGTGATGCGTCGCCTGCCCGTCTACCACGACTTCCCCGCCACTCGGCTGGTCAAGCAAACCGGCAATGTGCAGCAAGGTCGATTTGCCTGCACCCGAGGGCGCGACGAGCGCCACAAGCTCGCCAGCGCTCACCGTGAGACTTGCACCTTCCAGCACGTCGAGCCGCGCTTCGCCCTTGCCATAAAACTTGGCAATGTTTTTCAGCTCCAGCAGCACGTCACTCATAGCGAAGCGCCTCGATCGGATCGTATCGGGCGGCGCGCAGGGCCGGGTAAAGTGTTGCCAAGAATGTCAGGACCAGCGACAGGCCGACAACAAACGTCACTTCAACCGGATCGATCTTGGTTGGCAGAGCGGAGAGAAAAAACACTTCAGGCGGAAACAGGCGAATACCAAGCAGGTCCGAAAGCCATGCCCTCAGCGCTTCGGCGTTGGCCGCAATAACGAGCCCGAGCACCAGCCCGACCGCCGTTCCGGCCAGCCCGATCGCCGTACCGGTCATGCAGAAGATACGCATGATCGAACCCCGCGTCGCACCCATAGTGCGAAGAATTGCGATGTCCGCGCCCTTGTCTTTGACCAGCATGACCAGCGACGAAATGATATTGAACGCGGCAACCACAACGATCATCGAAAGGATGGTGAACATCACCACCCGCTCAACCTGCAGAGCCGAAAAGAAGGTCGCGTTGCGCTGCTTCCAGTCTGTCAGCACCATGGGCCGGTCGACATTCGCATAGATGCGTTCCGCCATTGCATCCGTGTCGTCGGGATTTTCGATGAAGATCTCAACCCCAGTCGCCTCGTAAACGCGTTCATAGGCGGCGTCGATTTGCTCGTCGGTCGCGTCGAACGGCAGCGGTTCCTGGCCCGGCTTGAGTTGATCCTCGTACATCTTGAAATAGGTCTGCGCCTTTTCGATCGGCATGTAGACGTAAAACGAGTCGAACTCGACCATCCCAAGATTGAAGATGACGGTGACCGGATAGGAGCGAATTTGCGGGGTCGCCCCGAATGGCGTCACTGCCCCGTTCGGATTGACCAGGGTTACGGAATCTCCAAGCGACACGCCGAGTTTCTGCGCCAGTCGGCTCCCGATGGCGATCCCTTCGCTATCGTCCCAGCCATCCCAGCTTCCGAATTGCGCCGATGTCGACAATAGCGGCAACTTGTTGATGTCTTCCAGAGTCATGCCGCGCACCGAAACACCCGAGGCGTCACCTGCCCCGGATGCCAGCGCCTGGCCTTCGACAAAGGTGACCGCGTGCGTTACACCCGGAACGTCTTCGATCTTTGTGACCAGTTCCTTGTAGTCGGTCAGCTTGGTCTCGACCGGATAGGCGGAAAAATGGCCGTTCAGCCCGAGGATTTTGGACAAGAGCTCGTCGCGGAACCCGTTCATCACCGACATGACGACGATCAGAGTGGCGACACCGATCGCAACACCGGTCAGGGTCAGTCCGGCAATCACCGAAATGAACGCGTCCTTGCGCCGGGACCTCAGGTAGCGCCCGGCCATAAGCCATTCGAAACGCGAGAAAGCTCGCGATCCGGCGGCATTGGCTTTTGCGGCACTGGCTTCGGTCAAACTGCGTCCCTGCGCTCCGGCTCGATCGCCGCCTTCAGGAAAGCGACAGCCGCGTCAAATCCCATGGTCTGGCGTTCGCCGGTCTTGCGGTTTTTGATCTCGACTTCACCCGCTTTCACGCCGCGTGGACCGGCAATCAGCTGATAGGGAATGCCGATCAGGTCGGCGCTCGCAAACTTGGCACCGGCGCCACCTTCCTTGTCGTCATAAAGTACGTCGAGGCCGGCGCTCTGGAGCTTTGCATAGAGGTCCTCGCAAACCGCATCGCAGTCCGCGTCACCGCTTTTCAGATTCAGAAGAATCACCTCGAACGGGGCCACGCTGACCGGCCAGATAATGCCGTCATCGTCATGAAAAGCCTCAACGATCGCCGGCACCAGCCGGGTCAGGCCGATCCCGTACGAACCGCAATGAACGTCGATTTCCTGCCCGTCCGGTCCGGTGACCGACGCACCCATCGGCTCGGAATACTTGGTGCCGAAATAAAAGACCTGCCCCACCTCGATGCCGCGGGCGGCGATGCGCTTGTCTTCGGGCACCGTGCCCTCGAACTCCGTCATGTCGATCATGTCTTCAGTCGCGGCATAAAGCGAGGTCCATTGATCGATGATTGGCGTCAGATCGCCGTTAAAATCCGTATCGGCCGGGGGAATGGGCATGTTGAGCAAATCCGCGTGGCAAAACACGCCGCTTTCACCCGTATCCGCCAGAACGATGAATTCGTGGCTGAGATCACCGCCGATTGGCCCCGTTTCTGCTTTCATCGGAATGGCCGTCAGCCCCATCCGGTAATAAGTGCGCAGATAGGCAACGAACATCCGATAATAGGCCTTGCGCGCATCTTCGATGTTCAGATCGAACGAATAGGCGTCTTTCATCAGGAATTCGCGGCTGCGCATCGTCCCGAAGCGCGGCCTGATCTCGTCCCGGAACTTCCACTGAATGTGGTAGAGATTGAGCGGCAATTCCTTGTAACTCTTCACGAACGTCCGGAAGATGTCGGTAATCATCTCTTCGTTGGTCGGTCCGTAAAGAAGGTCGCGCTCATGCCGGTCCGTGATCCTGAGCATTTCCTTGCCATAGGCATCGTAGCGGCCGCTTTCGCGCCACAGATCGGCCGATTGCAGCGTCGGCATGAGCATTTCAATCGCCCCGGCGCGCGCCTGCTCCTGCTCGATGATATCCTGGATCTTGCGCAGCACCTTGTATCCGAGCGGCAACCAGGCATAGAGCCCCGCAGCTTGCTGCCGGATCATGCCCGCCCTCAGCATCAGCCGGTGAGAGACGATCTCGGCCTCTTTGGGCACTTCTTTGAGAACTGGCAGGAAATAATTCGACAGGCGCATGGAACGCTTGAACCCCTTCGACTCGGCGGAATTGGCCCCGCAGTCAAACCTTAGCCCACCCGAATTTGCAAGCATTTCCGGCGCTTTGATGGCGTGGTCCTATCGCAGATAGGTCCAATTTAACGTGACAGCGCCATCAACTTGCTCTAGGGTCTGCACCACAACAAAGGACGGAGCGAAGAACCGTCTGGCGCAGACAGCTTTTCAGGGAGGAGTGCTGGCATCATTTTAGGTGACTAAGACCAGTAGGTTGTCGCGGAACTCATTCATGCAGGGCGTTTGCCCTGCTTTCTTTTTGGGGCAAGGCCCCGAAAGTTCCGGGTTCTAGCGCCAATATTCCTGAATGACGGGGTTTGTGAGACCCCAGAACAGAAGTGCGCAGACAATCGCCGCCACGATTGTCGTGATCAGCATCTTGAGCACGAGTCTTGGGCGCTGAGGCGCGCCGGGCTCAGTACCCTCGACCACATCATCGGCCTCCTGCTGGGTCACGACCCCGATGGGCAGGATCGCAAAAAGTGTGACCCACCAGACGACAAAATACACGGCTATCAGCGAAGGGATGTTCATGGCGCCCTCATACGCGATGTACGATCACCGAGACATTGGGCTTTTTGCCCCACCATTCATTCAGGTCTGAGCGAACAGCGCGCCGGAGCGCTTCCTGCAGCACCGCCGCATCGCGCCGCTTCTTGGTGGGCATGGATTTCGCTACGCTTTCAATCGTGGCGAACACGACGTCTTCGGCACCGCCCTCCTCGTCCTCGACCTCCGGAAGGCCTTCAATCAGCACAGCCGGTTTGCCTACGAAACGTCCGTCCGAACCGACACAGAGGCTGAGTACAACCGCGCCGCCAAATTGCAGCCGCCGCCGTCCCTTGATCCCGCTCTCGTCCCGCGTGCACAACAGTGCACCATCGAGGTAAAGGCGTCCAACCGGCACTTCATCAGCCGAGATCTCCGGCCGCGGAAAGAGCATGGCCATGTCGCCATTGCGGATCGGCAAAACATGCTCGATTCCCGCGCTTCGCCCGAGCTCGGCGTGGGCCTGCAAATGCGCCGCCTCCCCATGCACGGGCACCAGTGTTTCCGGCCTCAGCCATTCATAAAGTGCGCGAAGTTCGTCGCGGCGCGGATGGCCGCTGACATGGATCAGCGCATCATTGTTGGTGAACACATCGACACCGCGATCGATGAAACGGTTCTGGATATCGGTCACCGCCCGTTCGTTGCCCGGAATGGCCCATGACGAAAAAATGACCCGATCCCCCGCGTCGAGATGCAGAACCGGATGCGTGTCCTCAGCAATGCGGGCGATGGCCGCGCGCGGCTCGCCCTGCGATCCGGTGCAGATCAGAACCACCTTGTCGCGTGGCAGGAATTGCAGCGCCTCCTGATCGTGAAAATTCGGCAGCCCCTCGAGCATACCCAGCTCCCGACCGACATTGACGACACGGTGCAAAGACCGGCCCGACAAAACAACCTCCCGGCCCGCCGCATGCGCGGCCCTGGCAACAGCAGCCACCCTACCCAGATTGGACGAAAAAAGCGTCACGGCCACCCGTTGGGCCGCTGACCCGATGAGTTCTCGCAAGCCTTTTTCAGCCTCGGCCTCCGAAGGGCTTTTTCCATCCTTCAGCGCATTGGTGCTATCGCACACAAGCGCGAGCGGATGTCCCTCGTCACCGATTTGCTTGATGCGCGCGACATTCGTGCCTGCGCCAAGGCTTGGATTTTCCTCAAGCTTCCAGTCGCCGGTGTGAAACACCCTGCCTGCTGGAGTATCGATCAACAGCGCCGAGCTTTCTGGGATGGAGTGAGCCATCGAAACGAATTCGAGATGGAACGGCCCGACCTCGAACTTGACGCCTTGGTCCACCGTGCGGATGTCGACGTGCACGCCCTGCCCGTCGGTGGCCAGTTTGGCCCGCAACATGCCGACAGTGAACGCGGTGGCATAAACCGGCAACTCAAAACCGGCCCAAAGATCGATCACCGCCCCGTAATGATCCTCGTGCGCATGCGTGAGCACCAGACCCACGACGCTTTCGAGGTTCTCTTCGACAAAGGCCGTGTCGGCCATGATCAGGTCGATTCCCGGCTCGTTCGGCCCGGCAAAGCTCACGCCGCAATCGACGATAAGCCATTTGCGGTCTTCTTCCGGCCCGAACCCGTAGGCCGCCATGTTCATTCCGATTTCGCCGACGCCGCCAAGCGGCACGAACACCAATTCGTCGCTCATACCCGCTCCTCTGCAGCCTCATTCGGCGTTATTCCGGCCAGAAACACATCCGCCGCCGTCACGACCCGGCGTTCTCCATCATCCATCTGCACAATCAGCCGGCCCTCATCGTCCAGTTTTTCGAACAAACCCTCGAATGCACCGTTGGTCTGCCGCACGACAACCCGCTCACCCATCCCGGCGGCGTGGTTTCGCCAATAGTCGAGAACGGCAGCAAGCCCGTCTCCTTGATCCCAAACCGTCAGCCAGTGGGCAAACTGATCACTCAAGACCGTGAACACATCTTCCGCCCGGACCTCGACGCCGATATCCCGCAGGCTGGTCGCCTGATACGGCAATCCCTCCGGCACATGCGCAACGTTGATGCCAATGCCCAAGGCCAGATTGGTTCGGCCGCGCCCCGATTCCGCCTCGATCAGAATTCCGACCGTTTTCTGGCCATCAAACAACACGTCATTCGGCCACTTCAGTTTCAGCACGCTGGAGTGCGTGCCAAGCACTTCCGCAAGCGTGGCATGCGTTGCAGCCCCGGCGACAAATCCAAGATTGGCCAATCCGGACTGGCCCGTTGCCGCACTCAGCAAAACGGTCGCGGCAAGGTTGCCGCTTTTCGAAACCCAGTTACGCCCGCGGCGACCACGCCCCGCAGTCTGTTCCAGCGACGCAAACCATGTTCGGT
Organism: Hyphomicrobiaceae bacterium; assembly: GCA_020638065.1. GTDB lineage: Bacteria > Pseudomonadota > Alphaproteobacteria > Rhizobiales > Devosiaceae > JACKJF01. The sequence goes on from JACKJG010000005.1 coordinate 92,073, forward strand.
CCGCACCACCGGACCGCGCATGTCCCAGAGCGCGCAAGTTGGTGGAATCGACGCTGTCGAACCCTTGAACCGAAAAGCCCGCCTCGACTGCTGCGGGGCCAAGTCTGAAATCGGCCACCCTAGAACAGGCTTCCCGCGGCCCCATGTGCCAGCGCGGCGAGCGGTCCGGCCACAGTGAAATAGTAAGCCAGAACCAGGAATCCGGTGACCGCCATCACCACCCGCAGTTCCTGCGGCGCGGCGGCGAACTCGAGCTTGGGCTCGTCGAAATACATCGTCCGGACCACCCGGAGATAATAATAGGCGCTGACCGCGCTCGCCAGAACGCCGATCACCGCCAACACGTAGAAGCCGGCTTCGATGGCAGCAACAAAGACGTGCCACTTGGCAAAGAACCCGGCAAGCGGCGGCAGGCCGATGAGCGAGAACATCATCAGGGCGATGATCGCCGCCACGTAGGGCCGGGTCTGCGCCAAACCGGCCAGATCGTCGATCTTTTCGACGTAGGTGCCGTTTGCTTTCAGCGAGAGCACGGCGGCAAACAGGCCAATCGTCATGGTCAGGTAAATCGCCATATAGATCGCGACGCCTTCAACCCCGACCTGATGGCCCGCCGACAACCCGACCAGCGCGAAGCCCATATGCCCGATAGACGAATAGGCGATGAGGCGCTTGATGTTGGACTGCCCGATAGCCGCGAACGCTGCCAGAACCATCGATACGATGGAGAGGAAGATGATGATCTGCTGCCATTGCGGGGTGATGCCGCCAAAGCTCTCGACCAGAAGCCGGATGAAGATCGCCATGGCCGCAACCTTTGGCGCCGAGGCCAGGAATGCGGTCACCGGGGTCGGTGCGCCCTCGTAAACGTCCGGCGTCCACATGTGGAACGGCACGGCGGAGATCTTGAACGCAAGGCCCGCAACCAGGAAAACCAGCCCGAAAATTACCCCGATATGATCTGGCGTCAGCTGAATGGTGCCGGCGATCTTGTCGAGCTCGGTCTGGCCGGTAAAGCCATAGATCATCGACATGCCGTAAAGCAGCATGCCCGACGACAAGGCACCCAGAACGAAATATTTCAGGCCCGCCTCGGTCGCCTTGGCGCTATCGCGCTTCATCGCCGCCAGCACGTAGAGCGCCAGCGATTGCAGTTCGATACCGATGTAGAGGACCATCAGATCATTGGCGGAGACCATGATCAGCATGCCGAGCGTCGAAAGCACGATCAACACGGAATACTCGAACTTGTCGAGCGCGTGCGTCGACGCGGCGGAAACCGAAAGGATCAGAGCGAAGGCGGCACCCGCCAGCACCAGAACCTTCATGTAGCGCGCAAATCCATCTTCGATGAACCCGCCGTTGAACAAAACGCCCTCGGCCGGCTGAAACACGACTAGCGCCAGAACCGCGACCAGCAAGCCGATGGCGATGCCCGCAATGCGCAGCGAATTGTCGGAGCGCGTGAAGACGCCCAGCAGCAACAGGACCAGCGCCCCAAGGGCCAGCAGCAGCTCCGGATAAGCCGGCGCCAGATCGGAAAAACTCATCAGATCGGAGGCCATCATCTTCTCCTAGTGTGCCGCCTGCACGGCGTCGGCCACCATGCCCATATCCACCATGCCGGTGGCCGCGTGATATTGATCGACCAGCGCGGACACCGAGGCTGCCGTCGCGTCGAGCAACGGTGCGGGATAGAAACCGAACAGAATTGTCAAAAGGATCAGCGGAACCAGAATCCAGACTTCGCGCGCATTCAGGTCGAGAATGGACCTCAGAGTCTCCTTCTCGAGCACGCCGAAGATGACCCGCCGATAAAGCCACAGTGCATAACCCGCCGAAAGGATCACGCCCAGCGCCGCGCCTGCCGCAACCCAGGTATTGACCTGGAAAATGCCGATCAGGGTGAGGAACTCACCCACAAACCCCGACGTTCCCGGCAGCCCGACATTGGCCATTGTGAACACCATGAACGCCGCCGCATAGCGTGGCATCCGCTCCACCAGCCCGCCATAGGCCGCGATCTCGCGCGTGTGCATGCGGTCGTAGATGACGCCAACGCACAAGAAGAGCGCGGCGGAAACAATGCCATGGCTGATCATCTGGAAGATCGCGCCCTGCACGCCCAACTGGTTGGCCGCAAAGATGCCCATCGTGACGTAGCCCATATGGGCGACAGACGAATAGGCGATCAGCTTTTTCATGTCTTCCTGCACCAGCGCCACGAGCGAGGTCAGAACGATAGCGCCCACCGAAAGCACGAAGACGAAATTGGTGAAATAGGCCGACGCATCCGGGAACATGGGCAGCGAGAGCCTGAGGAACCCGTAGCCGCCCATTTTCAAAAGGATCGCCGCAAGCACCACCGAACCCGCCGTCGGCGCTTCAACGTGTGCCTCGGGCAGCCAGCGGTGGAACGGCCACATCGGCAGTTTTACCGCAAACGAAGCGAAGAACGCGATCCACAGCCAGAACTGCATGTCTGGCGGGAAGTCGGTTTTGAGAAGCTGACGGATATCGAGCGTTCCAGCCTGCCAATACATGGCCATGATCGCCAGAAGCATCAGCACCGAACCGGTGAACGTGTAAAAGAAAAACTTGTAGCTTGCCTGAATGCGCCGCTTGCCGCCCCAAATGCCGATGATGAGGAACATCGGAATCAGTCCGCCTTCGAAAAAGACGTAGAACATGGCCAGATCGAGCGTCGCGAAAACGCCATTCATCAGCGTTTCGAGCACCAGGAAGGCGACCATGTATTCGCGCACCCGGTTCTGCACCGATCCCCAGGTCGAGAGGATCACGATCGGCATCAGCATCGCCGTCAGAACGATAAACAGCATCGAAATGCCGTCGACGCCCATCCGGTAGCCGATGGAATTCTGGATCCACTCATAGTTCTCGACGAACTGGAACTCGCTGCTCGAACTGTCGAACATGGCCCACATGGCCAGCGACAGCGCGAAGGTGACCAGCGTCGTGACCAGCGCGATGCGCCGCATGTTGTTCAGCGCAACCGTATCGTTGCCCGGCACGATGAGCACGAAAAGCGCGCCCACCAGCGGCAGGAAGGTCACATAAGTCAGAATGTGGGCCGAAATGGTCATCCAAACAGTCCCCCGGACGCGATGGCCCAAGTCAGCAGTGCCGCCACGCCGATCAGCATGGCGAAAGCGTAGTGATAAAGATATCCGGACTGCAGCCGGACGACCCAGCCGGTCACGTCTTTGACCCGGTTACCGAGGCCCTCGACGATGGTCTGGTCGATCAGCCAGTCATCGAAGAACTTCCAGATGAACCGGCCAATGGCCTGCGCCGGACGCACGAAAATCATGTCGTAGAGCTCGTCAAAGTACCATTTGTTGAGCAGGAACTTGTAGAGCCCGTTGAAATCGCTCGCCATTTGCGCAGGCAATTCCGGCTTGCGGATATACATGTACCAGGCCAGAACGAACCCGAGCAGCATGGCAACGGTTGCCGACCATTTCGCCCAGACCGGCACGGCATGAGCGCTTTCAATGAACTGGTGATCGACCACCAGAGATCCCTTGAAGAACGCATCGATCACGTTCACGTCGGCGAAGAACTGATTGTAGAACAGAACCCCGGAAAGAACCGCGCCCGCGCCCAGCACGTAGAGCGGCCAGAGCACGACGTTCGGGCTTTCGTGAGCGTGGCTCATTACTTCCTGGCTGGCCCGTGGCTTGCCGTGGAAGGTCAGGTGGATCAGCCGCCAAGAATAGAAACTCGTGAACAGTGCCGCAATCACCAGCGACCAGAAGGCGAATTGTCCGTTATAGCCGCCCACCGCATACGCCGCCTCGATGATCGGAATCCTTCGAGAAGAACCCGGCAAAGCCGATCGGCGTGCCCGGAATGCCCACACCGGTCAGCGCCAGCGTGCCAATGATCATCATCCAGTAGGTAATCGGAATGGTGCGGGCGATGCCGCCCATTTTGCGCATGTCCTGCTCGTGATGCATCGAATGGATCACCGCGCCGGCTCCAGGAACAGCAGCGCCTTGAAAAAGGCATGCGTGAAGAGGTGATAAATGCCCGCCGAATAGGCCCCAGCCCCAAGCGCTACGAACATGTAGCCGAGCTGCGAACAGGTCGAATAGGCAATTACCCGCTTGATGTCGTTCTGTACCAGCCCAACGGTCGCCGCAAAGAACGCCGTAATCGCCCCGACATAGAGCACGACCGTCATCGCCACGTCCGACGCCTCAAAGATCGGCGACAGGCGCGCAACCATGAACACGCCAGCAGTCACCATCGTCGCGGCATGGATCAGCGCGGAAACCGGTGTCGGACCTTCCATGGCGTCCGGCAACCAGGTGTGCAGCAGGAACTGTGCGCTCTTGCCCATTGCGCCGAGGAACAGCAGAAGCGCGATAACCGTGAGTGCATCCCAGTCGCCCCAAAGGAAGTGTATGGTGATGCCCTTGGCACCTTCGACGGCCTGAAAGGCTCCATCGAAATCGAGATGGCCGAGGATCAGGTAGGCACCGAAAATGCCGAGCGCGAAACCGAAGTCACCCACACGGTTGACCACGAATGCCTTGATCGCGGCCGCGTTGGCCGACGGCTTGTGAAACCAGAAGCCGATCAGAAGGTAGGATGCCAGCCCCACGCCTTCCCAGCCGAAGAACATCTGCAGAAAATTGTCCGCCGTCACCAGCATCAGCATGGCGAAGGTGAAGAGCGACAGATAGGCAAAAAAGCGCGGCCGGCTCGGATCGTCATGCATGTAGCCGATCGAATAGATATGCACCAGCGACGAGACCGTCGTCACCACCACCAGCATCACCGCGGTAAGGGAATCGACCCGCAGCACCCAACGCAGATCAAGATCGCCGGACGTAATCCAGCGCATGACCTCAACCTTGGTCGATTGGGCCAGCGCAAACGCATGCTCAGCACCATGCGCGGCTTCGCCAACCGCTTCGGCCGGTGCGCTGAAATTGGTCGTCAGGAAGACGATCCAGCTCAGGATCGCAGCAACCACCAGCAGACCCGACGTGATCAGCTCGGACGGACGATCACCGATCCGGCGGCCAAAAAGGCCCGCGATCAGCGCCCCGATTAGCGGGAAGAAGACAATCGCCTGGATCATCGCGTCAGCCCTTCATCATGTTCACGTCGTCAACCGCGATCGAACCGCGGTTGCGGAAGAAGATCACCAGGATCGCCAGCCCGATCGCGGCCTCCGCCGCGGCAACGGTCAGGATCAACAGCGCGAAGACCTGTCCGGCCAAATCGCCCAGAACCGAGGAAAAACCAACGAAATTGATGTTGACCGCCAGAAGAATGAGCTCGACCGACATCAGCATGATGATCACGTTCTTGCGGTTCAGAAAGATGCCGAAGACGCCCAGAGTGAACAGGATCGCGGCAACCGTAAGATAATGGCCAAGCCCGATGACTGGCGTGAGAGTGTCCATTTCTATAGCCCCTGACCACTTTTCACTTTGACCACCTGAATGGCCGTTTCCGGTGTCCGCGCCACCTGCGCGGCAACATCCTGCCGCTTGACGCCCTGCTTGTGCCTGAGCGTCAGAACGATGGCCCCAATCATCGCGACCAGAAGCACCAGACCCGCGCCCTGGAACAGGAAGATGTAGCGCGTGTAGATCACCTGCCCGAGCGCCCGCGTGTTGGAGATCGTGCCATCGAGCGGCAGCGCGCTCGACCCGGCCACGAGCGGCGAAACGATGGAGCTACCCGCCAGCATCAACAATTCGAGCAGAAGGATCGCCCCGATGATCACGCCCACGGGCATGTATTGCAGCGCGCCCCGCCGCAATTCGGCGAAATCGACATCGAGCATCATGACGACGAACAGGAACAGAACCGCGACCGCCCCGACATAGACCACGACCAGAATGAGTGCCAGGAACTCGGCGCCGGCGATCATGAAGATGCCGGCGGCGTTGAAAAACGCCAGAATGAGAAACAGAACCGAATGCACCGGATTGCGCGATGAAATCACCATTACAGCCGAAGCGATAGCAACCGCCGAGAAGAGATAGAAAAAGAAGTGGGCCAAAGTCATCCCGCTCTCCTCAACGATACGGCGCGTCGGCGGCGATGTTGCGCGCAATTTCGCGCTCCCACCGGTCGCCGTTGGCGAGGAGCTTCTCTTTCGAGAAATAGAGCTCTTCGCGGGTTTCAGTCGCAAATTCGAAATTCGGTCCTTCGACGATGGCATCGACCGGACAGGCTTCCTGACAGAAGCCGCAATAGATGCATTTGACCATGTCGATATCGTAGCGGACCGTACGGCGCGTCCCGTCATTCTGGCGCGGCCCCGCCTCGATAGTGATGGCCTGTGCCGGGCAGATCGCCTCGCAAAGCTTGCAGGCAATGCAGCGCTCCTCCCCGTTCGGATAGCGCCGCAAGGCGTGTTCACCACGGAAGCGCGGGCTGACCGGCCCCTTTTCGAACGGGTAATTGATGGTTGGCTTCGGCGCAAAGAAGTAGCGCATCGACAAGAAGAACGCCCCGACGAACTCTTTGAGAAGCAGCGAATTGAGGAATTGCAGTGCCCGCATCTTGCCCTCCTACGCCACCATGCCGCCGTGCCAGCCCCAGCCGGTAAGCTGGAGCACAAACGCCACGACAAAGATCATCACGATGGACAGCGGCAGGAACACCTTCCAGCCCAAGCGCATCAACTGGTCATAGCGGTAGCGCGGCACGAATGCTTTGACCATCGCGAACATGAAAAAGACCGCGCTGAGCTTGAGCACGAACCACACAAGCCCCGGAATCCAGGTGAATGGCGCAAACCCGAGCGGTGAATCCCAACCGCCAAGAAAGAGGATCGTCGTCATCGCGCACATCAGAACGATCGCGACATATTCGCCGAGCATGAACATCATGTAGGGCGTCGAGCCATATTCGACCATGAACCCGGCAACCAGCTCCGATTCCGCTTCCGGCAGGTCGAACGGCGGCCGGTTGGTTTCCGCCAGCGCCGAGATGAAAAAGATGATGAACATCGGGAACAGCGGCAGCCAGAACCAGTTGAGGAACTTTAGCCAGGGCACGCCCAGCATATGCGCCAGCCCCATTTCCTGCTGCGCCACGACGATGTCATTGAGGTTGAGCGATCCAACGCACAAAAGGACCGTCACGATCACGAAACCGATCGAGACCTCATAGGACACCATTTGCGCCGCGGAACGCAGCGCACCGAGGAACGGGTACTTCGAGTTCGAGGCCCAGCCGCCCATGATGATGCCGTAAACACCGAGCGACGAAATCGCAAAGATGTAGAGAATGCCGACGTTGATGTTGGCGAGCGCCCAGCCATTGTCGAGCGGAATGACCGCCCAGGCCGCCAGCGCCAATAGCACGGTAACAAGCGGCGCCAACAGAAACACAACCTTGTCCGCGCCCGCCGGGATCACCGGTTCCTTGAAGACGAACTTCAAGAGGTCGGCAAAGCTTTGAAGCAACCCGAATGCGCCCACGACGTTGGGGCCGCGCCGGATTTGCACCGCCGCCCAGATCTTGCGGTCAGCAAGCAGCACATAGGCAACGAAAATCAGGAGCGCGACGAGCAGCAGCAGCGCCTTCCACACGAACCCAACCATCGTGCCGAGCCCCAGAAACGGGACCCCGAGCAGATAATCGAGCGCGTTGAGAACGAAATCCATCAACCTACTCCGCTGCCTGTTGCAAGCCCGACTGAAGCTGGGCGCATTCACCCATGACCGCGGACGCGCGGGTAATGGGATTGGTCATGTAATAGTCGGCAACAGCCGAACCGAAGGTCACGGGATGATCCGCATCGACCGTGCGGGCCATCGCCTTGATCGCATCGGTCGGCCCGGCGTGCTGCACGTCGATTTCGGCCAGATGCGGGTGTTGCGCGTACATTGCCGCACGCAACTGACCCATCGTGTCGTAGGGCAAGGCCGCGCCGCATTCGGCGGAAAGCGCCCGGATGATGGCCCAGTCTTCCTTGGCTTCGCCCGGCGGGAACACGGCCCGGCTGGTCACCTGCACTCGGCCTTCCGTGTTGACGAAAGTTGCGCTCTTTTCGGTGTAGGCGGCACCGGGCAGAATAACGTCGGCGCGATGCGCACCGGCGTCGCCATGGCTCCCGACATAGATCACAAATGCGTCGCCCATGGCCTGCATGTCGTATTCGTCGGCGCCCAGCAGAATGAGGACGTCGAGCTTGCCCTCCTTGGCAAAGCCGATCTGATCCGCCGAGCACACACCGCCATTATGCGGCACGAACCCGACATCGAGCCCACCAACCCGCCCGGCCGCATTGTGCAGCATGGCATAGCCGTTCCAGTCGCCGGAAAGAGCGCCATTGTCCGCCGCGATCTTGGCGGCCAGTGCCATTACGTCACGGCCGGGCTGCTTACCATTGAAGGCATGCGAAACCGCCGCCTCGCCGACAATGATCAGCGGCTTCTCCGCTGATTTGAGCTTCTTGGCAAAGCTGCCCTTTCCATTGGCAAGATCCTTGAGCGCCGCGAAGCCGTTGCCCAGGTATTCGTAATCGTATTTCAGATCCGCCTGCTCGCCGATCACGGCAATCGGCAGGTCGGCCTTGGCCCGCCAGGCTTTCCGGATGCGCGCATTGATGATTGAGGCTTCCTTGCGCGGGTTGACGCCGATCAGAAGAATGGCATCGGCCTCTTCGATACCCGCAATGCCCGGATTGAAGATGTAGCCGGCCCGGTCCGTTCCCGGATCGATACCCGACATGGCCGGACGGCAATCGGTAAAGCCGGACCCCAGCATGTCCATCATCTGCTTCAGAGCAAACATTTCTTCGGTCGCCGCCAGATCGCCGGCAATCGCCCCAACTTTGCCTTCAGCCTTCTTGATGGCACGGCCAGCAGCTTTCAGCGCTTCGTCCCAGTCGGCAGCCACCAGCTTGCCACGCTTGCGCACATAGGGGCGATCAAGGCGCTGCGAACGCAAACCGTCCCAGATGAACCGCGTCTTGTCCGAAATCCACTCTTCGTTGATGCCTTCATGCACCCGCGGAAGTATGCGCATGACCTCGCGGCCACGGCTGTCGACACGGATATTGGAGCCCACGGCATCCATCACATCGATGGTTTCGGTCTTGGTCAGTTCCCAGGGCCGCGCTGTGAACGCATAAGGCTTGCTCGTCAGCGCCCCAACCGGGCAAAGATCGATCACATTGCCCTGCAACTCGCTGGTCATTGCCTGTTCGAGATAGGTCGTGATCTCGGCATCCTCACCGCGCCCCACAAGGCCCAATTCGGAGATGCCCGCCACTTCGGTGGTGAAGCGAACGCACCGCGTGCAGTGGATGCAGCGCGTCATGACCGTCTTCACCAGCGGCCCGATATATTTGTCTTCAACCGCGCGCTTGTTCTCGTGATAGCGCGACGCGTCGATGCCATAGGCCATCGACTGGTCCTGAAGGTCGCATTCGCCACCCTGGTCGCAGATCGGGCAGTCGAGCGGATGATTGATGAGCAGGAACTCCATCACCCCTTCCCGCGCCTTCTTGACCATCGGCGTGTTGGTGAACATTTCCGGCGGTTCGCCGTTCGGGCCCGGACGCAAATCCTTCACACCCATGGCGCAAGAGGCTTGCGGTTTCGGCGGCCCGCCTTTCACCTCGACCAGGCACATACGGCAATTGCCGGCGACCGACAGACGTTCGTGATAGCAGAAGCGCGGAATCTCGGCGCCCGCCGCTTCCGCCGCCTGCATGAGCGTATAGTGATCGGGGACTTCGATCAGTTGGCCGTCGACTTTGATCTGCGCCATAATCTCTCGTCCTTACTCCGCCGCCACCGAAGGCACAGCGCCTTCCGGATCGGAGCGATAGGTATATTCATCGATCCGTTTTTCCATCTCGCCGCGGAAATTGCGGATCAGCCCCTGAATCGGCCACGCCGCCGCATCACCCAGCGCGCAGATTGTGTGCCCTTCGACCTGCTTGGTGACCTCGAACAGCATGTCGATTTCGCGCTTTTCCGCGCGCCCCTCGACCATGCGCTCCATCACCCGCATCATCCAGCCAGTGCCTTCGCGGCATGGGGTGCACTGCCCGCAGCTCTCATGCTTGTAGAACGCCGAAAGCCGCCAGATCGCCTTGATGATGTCGGTGGACTTGTCCATGACGATCACCGCCGCTGTGCCAAGCGATGAGCCGACTTCACGCAGCCCGTCAAAATCCATCACTGCGTCCGGCATTTTCTCGCCGGGTACACACGGAACCGATGATCCGCCCGGAATGACCGCCAGAAGATTGTCCCAGCCGCCGCGAATGCCGCCGCAATGCTTTTCGATCAGTTCGCGGAATGGCGTTCCCATTTCTTCTTCGAATGTGGCCGGCGTATTCACGTGACCTGACACGCAGAAAAGCTTGGTGCCCGTATTGTTTTCGCGCCCGAACCCGGCGAACCATGAACCGCCGCGTCGCAGGATTTCCGGCACGACCGCGATCGATTCCACATTGTTGACCGTGGTCGGGTTGCCATAAACGCCCATACCCGCCGGGAAAGGCGGCTTGAGCCGGGGCTGGCCTTTCTTGCCCTCGAGTGATTCCATCAACGCTGTTTCTTCGCCGCAGATATAGGCGCCGGCGCCGTGGTGGACGATGATATCGAAATCCCAGCCATGCACGTTGTTCTTGCCGATCAGCTTGGCATCGTACGCCTGCTGCACGGCGGCTTCGAAATGCTCGCGCTCGCGGATGAATTCGCCGCGAATGTAGACAAAGGCCAGATGCGCATCCATGGCACGGCCGGCGAGCAAACAACCCTCGACCAGATGGTGCGGATCGTGCCGCAGGATTTCACGGTCCTTGCACGTACCCGGCTCGGATTCGTCAGCGTTGACCAGCAGATAATGCGGCCGCCCATCGCTTTGCTTGGGCATGAAGGTCCATTTGAGGGCCGTCGGAAAGCCTGCCCCACCCCGGCCCCGCAACCCGGACACCTTGACTTCATTGGTGATCCAGTCACGGCCCTGATCGATGAAGCCTTTGGTACCCGACCAGGCACCGCGCGACAGCGCGCCTTCCAGGCCCCAGTCACCCTGGCCGTAGAGATTGGTGAAGATGCGATCCTTGTCTGTCAGCATGCTCGCAATCCCCTACTTCGCCCGCCGGTAGAGCCAGGCGAACCACAAGCCCACACCCAACGCCGCGCCAAGCCCACTCGCGATAACGCTGTTGTCCAGCCCAAGACGCGGCAAAATCGTGGTGGCAGCGCCGATCCCGATAATAACGAACGCAACCCCGACGATCATTCCAATCGCATCGATCTTGATCTGCTTCTTCTGGCCTTCAGCCATCACTTCGGTTCCTTCCCGAAGACTCGAACATATTCGTCGACGCCTTTAGCCAGCGCCTTGGCCTGTTTGACCCATTCATCGCGCTCGATCCGGCCCTTGAACGACAAGCCATCGTCCAGCGCGGTGATGTCCGCCTTCTTGAACGCCGCGATCTGATCAAATCGCGTCACGCCGAAATCGTTCAGCTTCTTTTCCAGCACCGGCCCGACGCCCGAAATCAGTTTCAGATCGTCCGGCGCGCCTTCCGGACGCGCAAACAATTGCCCTTCCGGCAAATCCGCAGCCTTCGCAGGTTTCACTTCGGCCTCGGCCGGCGTTGCCTCGGCCTTTGGCGCCTCTTCTTTGGCCGGCCTGGACTTTTTGGCCTTGGGCGCATCGGCCAGTTTCGTTGCGGCGCGCGCCGGCAAATCGGTCAGGGTTGTTGCGCCGGTGCTCGCCATCGAGAACTGACGGCCGTTTTGCGGGCCGGTCGGAACGCTATCGCCCTCACCCGCTGCAAACGCATCGATGATTTCTTCAAGCCGTTCCGGCGTCAGGTCCTCATAGGTGTCGCGCCCGATGGCTACCATAGGCGCGTTCACGCAGGCCCCCATGCACTCGACTTCTTCCCAGCTCAGCGTACCATCCGCATTGGTCTCGTGCGCGTGCTCGTTGATCTTGCGTTGGCAAACCGCCCGCAAATCCTCGGCCCCGCGCAACATGCAGGGCGTTGTTCCGCAAACTTGCACATGCGCTCGGGTACCGACCGGCTGCAGTTGGAATTGCGTATAGAAGGTCGCGACCTCGAGCACCCGAATCCTGGCCATGCCGAGCATGTCCGCGATCCTTTCGATCGCAGCCCGGCTGACCCAGCCTTCCTGGTCCTGTGCCCGCATCAGCAGCGGAATGACCGCCGATTGCTGCCGCCCTTCCGGGTAAAGCGCAATTCGCTTTTCCGCCCACGCCGCGTTATCTGCGTTGAACGCAAAGCTCTCCGGCTGAACCGACTCTTCTGCAAGCCGACGCACAGACATTAGCGATCGACCTCCCCAAACACGATATCGAGCGAACCCAGAATGGCCGAAACGTCAGCCAGCATGTGCCCGCGACACAGAAAATCCATTGCGCTGAGATGCGCAAAGCCCGGCGCCTTGATCTTGCAGCGATAAGGCTTGTTGGTGCCGTCTGCGACCAGATAGACCCCGAATTCACCCTTCGGCGCCTCGACCGCCGCGTAAACTTCACCCTCGGGCACATGATAGCCTTCGGTGTATAGCTTGAAGTGATGGATCAGACCTTCCATCGACTGCTTCATCTCGCCCCGTTTCGGCGGCGAAATCTTGTGATCCTTGGTCGAAACCGGACCTTTACCTTCAGGTGAATTCAATAACGCAATGCATTGTTTCATAATTGAAACTGATTGCCGCATCTCTTCCATACGGATGAGGTAACGATCAAAGCAATCGCCGTTTTTACCCACGGGAATGTCGAACTCGAACCGGTCATAGCACTCATAGGGCTGCGCCTTGCGCAAGTCCCAGGCGGCGCCGGACCCGCGCACCATCACACCCGAAAAACCCCACTTCCAGGCATCTTCGAGCGATATGACACCGATATCGACATTGCGCTGCTTGAAGATCCGGTTGCCGGTCAAAAGTGCGTCGATGTCGTCGCAAACCTTGAGGAACGGGTCGCAAAACGCCTCGATATCGTCGATCAGATCCTGCGGAAGGTCCTGATGCACCCCGCCCGGCCGCACATAAGCGGCGTGCATGCGCGAGCCGGACGCCCGCTCATAGAACACCATGAGCTTTTCGCGTTCCTCAAAGCCCCAGAGCGGCGGCGTCAGCGCCCCAACGTCAAGAGCCTGGGTCGTGATGTTCAGCAAGTGGCTCAGCAGCCGGCCGATTTCCGAATAGAGAACCCGGATAAGCTGCCCGCGGAACGGCACATCAATGCCCAGCATCCGTTCGACGGCCAGCGCAAAGGCATGCTCCTGGTTCATCGGCGCAACATAATCGAGCCGGTCGAAATAGGGCACAGCCTGCAAATACGTCTTCTGCTCGATCAGTTTCTCGGTACCGCGATGCAGCAGACCGATATGCGGGTCGACGCGTTCAACGAGCTCACCGTCAAGCTCCAGAACAAGGCGCAGCACGCCGTGCGCCGCGGGGTGCTGCGGCCCGAAATTGATCGTGAAATTGCGGACTTCGGCTTCGCTCATTGCGCCTTGGCCTTCTCATCGCCCGGCAGCACGTAGTCGGGGCCTTCCCATGGGCTCATATTGTCGAACGTGCGGAATTCCTGCGCCAGATTGACGGGCTCATAGACCACCCGCTTGCGCTCTTCGTCATAGCGCAGCTCCACATAGCCGGAGACCGGAAAATCCTTGCGTAGCGGATGCCCGTCAAAACCATAATCGGTCAGAATGCGGCGCATGTCCGGGTGCCCTGCAAACGTGACACCAAAGAAATCGAAGGCTTCGCGTTCGTACCAGTTTACGCCGGGAAAAACGTCAGTAATCGACGCCACCGGCGTTTCTTCGTCGGTTTTCACCTTGACGCGGATCCGCTGGTTCAATGTGGGGCTGAGCAAATGATAGACAATCTCGAACCGCTCTTCTTCCTCGGGATAATCTGCACCGCAAACATCCGTCAGGCTGATGAATCTGAACTGGCTGTCGTCATGAAGGGTTCGGATGACCTCGACGATCTCGTCACGTTTGACCAGAACCGTCAGTTCCCCGAACGCAATTTTGTGCGAGATTACCTGGCCGCCGAGACGGGACACAACGGCTTCGCCCAGTTCCTTGAGTGCCTCGTCCATTCTATCTCTCGATCGTACCTGTGCGCCGGATCTTCTTCTGCAAAAGCAGAATGCCGTACACCAGCGCTTCGGCAGTCGGTGGGCAACCAGGAACGTAAATGTCGACCGGCACAATCCGGTCGCAGCCCCTGACCACCGAATAAGAATAATGATAATAGCCGCCGCCGTTGGCGCAGCTCCCCATGGAAATCACGTAACGCGGCTCGGGCATCTGGTCGTAGACCTTGCGCAGAGCCGGCGCCATCTTGTTGGTGAGCGTACCCGCCACGATCATCACGTCCGACTGTCGCGGAGATGCACGCGGCGCAAAGCCGAACCGCTCCACGTCATAGCGCGGCATCGAGGCCTGCATCATCTCGACGGCACAACAGGCCAGCCCGAACGTCATCCACATCAGCGACCCGGTCCGGGCCCAATTGATCAGTTCGTCGGTCGAGGTGACCAGAAAACCCTTGTCGGCCAGTTCGTTATTGATCTCGACATAATAGGAATCGTCCGCACCGACCGGTTGCCCCGTCGCCGGATCGATGATTCCTTTGGGCTCCGGAGCGATGATGGTGCTGCCCTGTTCGGTCAATCCCATTCCAGCGCCCCTTTCCGCCATTCGTAAATGAAGCCGATGGTCAGAACCACAAGGAACGCGATCATCGACCAGAAACCGAACCAGCCGACATCGTGAAACGCAACGGCCCACGGAAACAGGAACGCGACCTCGAGATCGAAAATGATGAACAGGATCGACACCAGATAAAACCGCACGTCGAACCGCATGCGCGCGTCGTCAAATGCCTCGAAACCGCATTCGTAGGCCGAAACCTTTTCCGGGTCGGGCCGTTTCAACGCGATTAGAAATGGCGCCACGAGCAACGCAAGCCCTATGACGGCACTCAGTCCAAGAAAGATAAGGATGGGAAGATAGCTGGAGAGAAGTTCCTGCATGAATCCAACCTGTTCTGTCGTGGTCCGCGCATTGCACGAAAAGTGCCGCCACGGGCCGCATAAGGCTCCGGTCCGCGAACCGCCTTAGCCCACCTGCGACCATGTGGCAAGGGCAACCCGGACAAAGCCACCGGGAATTGAATTATCCCCAAAAACGCATGTGTGACAAAACGAAAGGCCTCCCGAAGGAGGCCTTGATGAAGTCAATTCCGGTGCCGTCTTTTTGCCCGTTCGGGCCGCGGCGCTTTCGGTGATTATTGCATGTGCCAGAGCAAGCCAACGGTCGCCTTGGCCGCGTCCGGCGCAGCACCCCAGGTGCCGATGCCGAGCAGTTCGCCACGGACGCTCATGCTGTCGGTCGCCGCGAACTCAACGCCGCCGCCAATGCCATAAACGCCCG
The DNA here is from genome assembly GCA_020638065.1 of Hyphomicrobiaceae bacterium. Classification (GTDB taxonomy): domain Bacteria; phylum Pseudomonadota; class Alphaproteobacteria; order Rhizobiales; family Devosiaceae; genus JACKJF01. The sequence goes on from JACKJG010000005.1 coordinate 107,524, forward strand.
TACCGCCGGCAATACCCGGGCCACCCGCAGCGTAAACCATCACGTTGTCAGACGGGGCAAAGCCGAGACGGCCAAGCAGGAAGCCATCGAACACGGTGCCGGACGTGCCGACATCGACAGAGCCCTGCACTTCTAGACCACCAAGCACCGTATCGGTCAGGAAGAAATTCACACCCGCGACGCCGCCGACGCTGAATGCAGCCGTGTCAGGCGCAACCAGATAAGCTGACGTGCCGTCCCAGATGCCACCACCGGTCACACCAATGTAGAAGCCTTCGAAATTGAAGGCCGAATAGGTCGGCGTGTAAGGCGTATAGGGTTCAGAAAAATCGGCCGCTGAAGCCGCGCCGGCGAATCCTGCGCTCGCAAGAAGTGCCAGTGCCAGTGTGCGAAGTTTGGTCATGTCCCCCACTCCTATGGGAAGTTGCATCAATCCGGTAAACATTTAGGCGCAAATGCCCCCCTTTTTCAACCGTCAGGGCCATTCACGATTTTGGACTGGTAAGCAATTTCATGCAATTTTGTCCAAATTGTCTCAAATTGAAACAAAATGGCATCAGTGGACCGCAACCGGATCGGCCACATCGTGATGCCAAGCCACAATTCGGGGAATTGCCACCCAATTTGCGCGATCATCAGGATTTTGGCGGAAAGTGGCGGGAGTGACGGGACTCGAACCCGCGGCCTCCGGCGTGACAGGCCGGCGCTCTAACCAACTGAGCTACACCCCCTCAAACGCCCGGATTGACCGGTCGGGGACGCGCTCGTTTACCCATGCCGCCCTACCCTGTCAAGCAATCCCTGCCCCCAAATTCAATTTGAGTCACCGCACTTGTTTGCAGCTGTGAAAGCCATCACATAAGCTGGACCTGACAGGTGGAGCTTGGACATGAAACTTGATCAGATTGTCTTGGGGTTAGTCGTATTCGCGGGCCTGATGTATGCGGGGTTTCTCGTCAGCACGGCCCTGCTTGTGGCGCCTTGGGGATTGCTTGCTCTGATCCCGTTTGGCGTCTTCATCGTCATCCTTGGAATTGTGATCTACCAGAAGATCAACAATCGCGAGGACGATTATTACGAAAAGAACATAGACAAATAGGAGTCGCGAAATGCTCACCACGACCTCGGAACAGATCGCCGGCTACCAGATTGTCGAAACGCTCGGTATTGCGCGCGGCAACACCATCCGGGCACGCCACGTTGGAACCGACATTGTCGCCGGTTTGAGAAATCTCGTTGGCGGCGAAGTATCGGAATACACCAAACTCATGGGCGAAGCCCGCGAACAGGCCCATGACCGCATGATGGAAGACGCGCGGCGTATGGGTGCCGATGCTGTGGTCAGCGTTCGCTTTTCAACGTCCATGATCGCCCAGGGTGCAGCGGAAATCCTCGCCTACGGAACGGCGGTCAAACTCGGCAACTGATCTGCCCGGCAATTCGTCGGACAGCTTCCGATGGCTAAAGCAACCCGAACACGCCTGCCAGCAGGGTGAAGTTGAGCGCCAGCACGACGATGGCCGCCGCGACCGCCGCGAGAATGGTGATGGGACGGTTGACAAACTCGCCCATAAGCGACCGCTTTGAAGTGAAATGCAGCAGCGCGATCATCGGAATGGGCAAGGCAAGCGACAGCACGACCTGGCTCATTACCAGCGCCTGCGTTGCCCCGACCCCCAAGGCAACGACAGCAAACGCCGGAACCATGGTCACCAGCCGCCGCACCAGCACGGGAATGCGGAATCCCACAAAGCCCTGCATGATCATCTGGCCGGCCATCGTGCCCACGACCGAACTCGAAATGCCCGAAGCGATGAGTGATACCAGAAACACGGCGCTGGCGGCGACGCCAAGCAACGGCGTCAGCGTGTGATAGGCCGTTTCGATTTCGGCCACTTCCGGATGGCCCGCATGAAAGGCGTTTGACGCCATCACCACCATTGCCATGTTGACCAGTCCCGCCCCCGCCAGCGCGATCAATACCTCTATGTTCGAGAACCTGACCATCATCCGCCGTTCGCGGTCGTCGTTCGGCTTGACCCGTGACTGCGTCAGACCGGAATGCAGGAACACGGCATGCGGCATGACCGTCGCTCCGATAATACCGACCGAAATCAAAAGTGCCGTATGATCGGCAAAGCCGGGCGTGACGAGGCCGACCGCGACCCCGCTCCAATCGGTCGGTGCCAGAAAAAGTTCGACCGCATAGCAAAGCCCAATCACGCTCACGAAACCGCCGATGAGCAGTTCCATGGGGCGAAACCCGTGCCGCTCCATCATCAGGATGGCGTAGGTGACAATGGCCGTGATGACCATGCCCGCCAGAAGCGGAATGCCGGCCAAAAGCGAAAGGCCGATCGCACCGCCCAGGAATTCCGCCAGATCGGTCGCCATCGCCGCGATCTCGGAGACGATCCACATTACGATGACGAGCGGCAACGGATACTGTTCCCGGCACATTTCGGCCAGGTTGCGCCCAGTCACGATGCCGAGCTTGGCGGATAATGCCTGAAACAGCATCGCAATCAGGTTTGCGCCGAGAAGCACCCACAGCAACGAATAGCCGTATCCCGCACCCGCCTGGATGTTGGTCGCGAAATTTCCCGGATCCATGTAGGCGATCGACGCGATCACCGCCGGACCGAAAAACGGCAGCATGGCCCGCCAGCCACGTGTCTTGCCTGACAGCACGTCACGGACGCGTCCCTCGGTCCTCTGCGTTAATCCCTTCAATCCATGAAAACTGGATTTCGCGGTATCAATTGCCATTTTTTGTCTCTCGCTAAGATTTATAGCATAGGCTATACTTTTATGGAATTTATGTCAACCCTGCATCCCTATTTTCGAGAGCTGCATAACCCGGTCTCGATTTTTCTACCGATTCGGGACAGGATGGATGAACAGCGGACAGAACGACACGGAAACCAAGCGGTTTGAGCAAGGACATCACACAGCCCGAAACCCGCGCAGCAGCGTTCCAGAAGGTGCGCGAATCGCAAAGCAGTGCGCTGTTTGAGGATTATGTGGAACTGATCGACGACCTCGTCCGCAGCACGGGGGAAGCCCGTCAGGTCGATATCGCTGCCAATCTCGGTGTCACCCAGCCAACCGTTGCACGCGCACTCGATCGGCTTGCCGAAGCCGGACTTGTCGAACGCAAGCCTTATCGCGGCGTCTTCCTGAGTGCCAAGGGCGAAGAGCTGGCCGCAAGCGGCCGCCGCCGGCACGCAATCGTTGAAGCATTTCTGATCGATATCGGCGTCGATGCCGAGACTGCGCGCATCGACGCGGAAGGCATCGAACATTATGTCAGCGACGAAACCCTTGCGGCATTCGCCGCCTATTCCGCCGGAAAAGGCAAACGCTGAAACCAACTGCCAGACTGGTGGAATTGGTGGGCGGTGAGAGGCTCGAACTCCCGACATCCTCGGTGTAAACGAGGCGCTCTACCAACTGAGCTAACCGCCCTGCCCGCGTGCGCGCAGCGCTGCACTCAATAGAGCATGTTCAGGAAAAGTGCAAAGCGGATTTCCGGTCGAACATGCGCCAAAACAAGAACCCGGACCATGTGTTTTGGTTCCATCAAAACCTGAAATGGTCCGGACATTGCACCGACCGGCGCCAACACAATCCCGCCCATAAACAAAAAGGCTCCGGACTGTGCCGGAGCCTTGTCAATCAATGTCGACGCGAGGTCAGTTGATCGCGTCCTTGAGGCCCTTGCCGGGCTTGAACTTGGCCTGGTTGGAAGCCGGGATATCGATCTCGGCGCCAGTCGCAGGGTTGCGGCCCTTTGTGGCCTTGCGGCGGGAAACGGCAAACGTACCGAAGCCGACCAGACGGACATCATCGCCGCTCTTGAGCGCGGACGTAATCGCGTCAAACACGGCATCAACGGCGTCAGACGCCTGTGACTTGGTGATATCTGCGCGCTCGGCAACAACGCCGGCCAGATCATTCTTGTTCATTGAACTTACCTCACGAAATTTGCGCCACGACCGATAGTGGCCGCGGGTGCCGGGACATTTTGGCGATTCTGCCCCAAAGGCAAGGATTTCTGCGCCTTTGCGGCAGTTTTTTGGGGGATTTGCGGATGGAACCACGAAAATCTGGTACCTTGTGGCCAATCAGGCCGCAACGCTGGGTTTTTCGGGCTCCCCGTCACCGCTCCCCCGGCTCTGGCGCAAGATCATCAAGACGATGACAAGAATATAGATCAGCGCGGCGCTCATCCACATCATACCCGGCCACCAGCCCTTCGAGGCCGCGTATACCGAGGTGAAAAACAAGGGCCCGAAAATGGCCGCCAGCGAACCGAGGCTTGCCAGAACGCCTTGCAGCCGCCCCTGAAAGTCCTTGCCCACGGTTTGTGTGGCCAGAGATTGCAGGGCGGGAACGCCGATGCCCCCGAGCGCGAACAACGGCATGATCGCAAACACCCAGATCCCGTCCGTCAAAAAGGCAAGAATGATCAGCGCCACACATTCGGCCACAAATCCGATCAGCGCGGCATTCACATCGCCAAAGCGTTTGGCCGCCCAGCCTGGCAGAAGCGCCTGAGCGCCGGCATGCAGCAAACCAAAGAACGTCAGCGACAGCCCGATCATCCATGGCGACCAGGCAAACTGCTCCCCGCCATAGAGCGCCCAGGCCGTTCCATAAACCTGCCCGGTCAGGCTGAGCAGACCGAAAACAACCAGAAACGGCAACAACGCCCGGATCCCGATTGCCCATTGCAGCGGCTTGATAGGGTTGAGCTCGGACCATTTGAAACCCTCAGGTGCGGCATGCCGGGTTTCCGGCAGCACGAAAAGAGCCAGCCCGAAATTCAGAAAGTTGAGCACCGCCGCCGCCAGAAACGGCGCCCGCAGCCAGTATTCGCCCAGAAGACCTCCGATGGCTGGTCCGACAATGAACCCGATGCCGAACATGGCATGAAGAAAGCCAAATCGCTGCGCGCGCTGGGATTCATCGGAAATGTCGGTGATATAGGCCACGGCGACCGAAAGGTTGGCACTTGTCAGGCCGGCAATCATCCTTGTGACGAACACCACCCACAAATAGGGCGTCAGCGCCATCACCACATAATCAATCGCAGCGCCCAAGAGCGAAATCATCAGGACCATCCGCCGCCCGAAACGGTCGCTCAGAACACCCAGAACCGGCGCAAAGATGAATTGCATGAGCGCATAAACCGCGATGAACACGCCATAGAGCAAGTCGACGTCGCGCATGTGCGCCAGTTCGCGCATCAGGTCGGGCAGAATCGGAAAGATCAACCCGATCCCGACGGCATCGAGCGCAACCGCAAACAGAATGATCAGCAATGCCCGGTTCATGGTGACTGTCCCAATCCACCCAAAAACAAACCGCGCTCGCGCGCGGTTTGAAGTTTCGTCTGCTATTGGGTCAGCGCTTAATGCGCCAGACCCGCGCCTTCGCCTTCGGCTTCGCCGAGATCGTCGACCTTGGCGTGAGCTTCGTCTTCGGCGCTCCACTCGATGGGCTCCGGTTGGCTCACCAGCGCGTGCTGGATCACCTGATCCATCCGCGAGACCGGAATGATCTCCAGACCCTTGGTCACAGATTCCGGCATTTCGCGCAGATCATGCACATTGTCTTCAGGGATTAGCACCGTCTTGATGCCACCCCGAAGTGCCGCGAGCAGTTTTTCCTTGAGTCCGCCAATCGGCAGCACCCTGCCCCGCAGGGTAATCTCGCCGGTCATGGCAACATCGTTGCGCACCGGAATCTGCGTCAGGATGGAAACGATCGTCGTCGCCATGGCAATACCCGCCGACGGACCGTCCTTGGGCGTTGCGCCTTCAGGCACGTGCAGGTGCACGTCAGTCTTTTCGAACTTCGGCGGTTCGATCCCGAAATCGAGCGCCCGCGACTTCACGTAGGCGGTCGCAGCGGTCACGCTTTCCTTCATGACGTCCTTGAGGTTGCCGGTCACGGTGAACCGGCCCTTGCCGGGCGAAGACACGCCTTCGATCGTCAGCAATTCGCCACCGACGCTGGTCCAGGCCAGACCGGTGACAACACCGACCTTGGCATCCTGTTCGATCTCGCCAAAGCGGAACGGCGGCGGGCCCAGATAATCATCAAGAACCTCCGGCGTCACCGTCACGGACTTGGCGCCTTCGGCCATGATCGTCTTGATGGCCTTGCGCATCAGCTTGGCGATCTCGCGCTTGAGGCTGCGAACGCCCGCTTCGCGCGTATAGCGCCGGACGATGGTCAGGAGCGACTCGTCGGGAAGTGAAAATTCCTCGTCCTTCAGACCGTTCTCGGACATTGCCTGCGGAATGAGATGCTGACGGGCGATCTCGCACTTCTCCTCTTCCGTGTAACCGCTGAGCCGGATGATCTCCATACGGTCCATCAGAGGTCCGGGAATGTTCAAAGTGTTGGCCGTGGTCACGAACATCACATCGGAAAGGTCGAAATCGACCTCAAGATAATGGTCCGCGAACGTGCTGTTCTGCTCGGGATCGAGCACTTCGAGAAGCGCCGACGACGGATCGCCGCGGAAATCCATGCCCATCTTGTCGATCTCGTCGAGCAGGAACAGCGGATTGCTCTTGCCCGCCTTTTTCAGCGACTGGACGACTTTGCCCGGCATCGAACCGATATAAGTCCGCCGGTGCCCGCGGATTTCAGCTTCGTCACGCACGCCGCCAAGCGACATGCGGATGAATTCGCGGCCCGTTGCCTTGCCAATCGACTTGCCCAGTGAGGTCTTGCCGACGCCCGGAGGACCAACAAGGCAAAGGATCGGGCCCTTCAATTTGCCCATCCGTGCCTGCACGGCGAGATATTCGAGAATCCGTTCCTTGACCTTTTCGAGCCCGTAGTGGTCGTGGTTGAGGATCGTTTCGGCCTGCTTGAGGTCCTTCTTGACCTTGCTCTTCTTGCCCCAGGGCAAGCTCAAGAGCCAATCGAGATAATTGCGGACCACCGTCGCTTCGGCCGACATCGGGCTCATCTGCTTGAGCTTCTTGAGTTCGGCATTGGCCTTTTCGCGGGCTTCCTTGCTCAGCTTGGTCTTGGCAATCTTTTCCTCGAGCTCGCCGAGCTCATTGCCGCCATCCTCGCCTTCGCCCAGCTCACGCTGGATCGCCTTCATCTGCTCGTTGAGATAATACTCGCGCTGGGTCTTCTCCATCTGGCGCTTGACCCGCCCGCGAATGCGCTTCTCGACCTGCAACACGCCGATTTCGCTCTCCATGAGAACGAGAATCTGTTCCAGCCGCTCGGCAACGGAAATCATGCCGAGAAGCTGTTCTTTTTCCTCGATCTTGATCAGCAGGTGAGAGGCGAGCGTGTCCGCCAGCTTCGACGGCTCGTCGATCTGTTTCACCGCCGCAACGACGTCAGACGCGATCTTCTTGTTCAGTTTCACATAGTTTTCGAACTCGGAAACCGCCGAACGCGCCAGCGCCTCGACCTCGATTTTGTCATAGGACTGCTCGAGCAGTTCAGTCGCACGGGCGACGTAATATTCGTCGGTCTGCACATACTCGTCGACGGTCGCGCGCTTGAGGCCCTCAACCAGAATCTTGACGGTTCCGTCCGGCAGTTTGAGCAATTGCAGCACGGACCCTATTGTGCCGGTCGAATAGATTTCTTCCGGTGCGGGATCGTCTTCCTGCTCGTTCTTCTGGGTGACGATGAGGATATGCTTGTCTTCGCGCATCACCTCTTCCAGCGCCTTGACCGATTTCTCGCGCCCCACGAACAACGGGACGATCATGCCGGGAAACACAACAATGTTTCTCAGCGGCAAAACCGGATAGGTGCGCCCGTCAGCCGGGCCAGAGGATTGCAGTGACAAATCAGCCATTTGATTTCCTTGCTTAGAGGCCACCTGCAGGACGGCAGGTGACAATTGACCTCACCGCTACGCCCTTTCCTAGGCACGCGGCGGTGATTCCTCGTTCATAGATAGGGTGACCCAGCCGCGTGGCAAGATCAACGGTTCAAATTTGCCAGGTCGCGGCGCCAGATGGCGAAGGGGACTGGCGCGTTCCGCGTGAACGTGCAAACTGGTTTTCAACGGAATGCGCCCTGCCCGCGGAGCGAACATGAACATCTGGGTTTTGTTGATTTTGGTCATCGGTCTGACGCTGATCATGCATCAGGTCCTGCGGCCTCTCCGGGTGTTGCGGCGGCGCGAATTCTGGTTGGCCCATCTCTTCATGTGGGCGGGATTGTGGATGATCTGGGGCTTTGTTGTATTCCAGCACCCGGAGGCCGATCTCAGCGACATGACGATGCTGATGGGCGCCATCTGGACTTTGGGTGGCGGGATTTGCTTCGCGTTTCTCTATGTCACGCGCCACCTGGCCGCAAACAAGCGCGGCAACGAATAGCTGCCGCGCTTGGCAATTTTCTCAAAACTTACTGGTGCCGATCAGGCTTCGGCGGGGGCCGCTTCCTTGCGGTCCGAATAGATGTAAAGCGGCCGGGCATCGGTGCCGTTGACCACTTCTTCGGAAATGACGACCTCTTCGACACCCTCAAGGCTCGGGAGATCGAACATGGTGTCGAGCAGAATGCCTTCCATGATCGAACGCAGCCCGCGCGCACCAGTCTTGCGTTCGATGGCGCGTTTGGCGATTGCCGTGAGCGCGTCTTCGTGGAACGTCAGTTCGACGTCTTCCATATCGAACAGGCGCTGGTACTGCCGCACCAGAGCATTCTTCGGCTCGGTCAGAATCTTGATCAGCGCATCCTCGTCGAGGTCTTCGAGCGTCGCAATCACTGGCAGACGGCCGATGAATTCCGGAATGAGCCCGAACTTGACCAGGTCCATCGGCTCGACTTCGGCGAAGATTTCGCCAACCCGACGATCGTCCAGATCCTTGACCTCGGCGCCAAAGCCGATCGTCGTCGTGCGACCGCGTTCTGAAACCACCTTTTCCAGACCCGCGAATGCGCCACCAACGATGAAGAGGATATTGGTCGTGTCGACCTGCAGGAATTCCTGCTGCGGGTGCTTGCGTCCACCCTGCGGCGGAACGGAGGCAACAGTGCCTTCCATGACTTTCAGAAGCGCCTGTTGCACGCCCTCGCCCGACACATCGCGGGTGATCGAGGGGTTGTCGGATTTGCGCGAGATTTTGTCGACTTCGTCGATATAGACGATGCCGCGTTGCGCCTTCTCGACGTTATAGTCGGCGGCCTGCAGTAGCTTGAGGATGATGTTCTCCACATCCTCGCCCACATAGCCGGCCTCGGTCAGTGTCGTCGCATCGGCCATGGTGAACGGCACATCGATGATACGCGCGAGCGTCTGCGCCAGAAGCGTCTTGCCGCAACCCGTCGGGCCGATCAGCAGGATATTGGATTTGGAGAGTTCCACATCCTGGTTCTTCTGTGCATGCGCAAGGCGCTTATAGTGATTGTGCACGGCCACGCTGAGGACGCGTTTTGCGCGGGCCTGCCCGATCACATAATCATCAAGCACCTGGTTGATTTCGGCAGGGCTCGGAACCCCGTCGCTCGATTTGACCAGCGTGCTTTTGCTTTCTTCGCGGATGATGTCCATGCACAATTCGACGCATTCATCGCAGATGAATACGGTCGGGCCCGCAATAAGCTTGCGCACCTCGTGCTGCGACTTCCCGCAAAATGAGCAATAAAGAGTGTTCTTCGAACCCTCGCCGCTCGTCTCGTCTTTAGCCATCAAGCCACTCCTGTCTTCAGGCCTGGGGTCACGCCCGCCGGATTCGTTCAGATTAGGCTGAGCGTCCTAACAAAGCGTGAGTCAGGTCAACAGCTTAGCTGTCACATTCCATGCTGACAATTCTACGATGCCTGTCAAGCGCACCAAAAGACGCGTCACCGTTAACGTGACCGGAACCAGAATTCCTACTTTGGTTCATCGGGTGTCGCACGTTTGGTGTGAATCTGATCGATCAGTCCAAACGCCTTGGCTTCCTCGGCATTCATGAAATTGTCGCGCTCCAGCGCATTGTGCACCGTGTCGTATTCCTGACCGGTATGATGCACATAGATTTCGTTCAGGCGCTTCTTCAACCGCTCGGTCTGGCGTGCGTGAATCATGATGTCCGTCGCCTGGCCCTGATAGCCGCCCGAGGGCTGATGCACCATGATCGAAGCATTCGGAAGCGCTGCGCGCATGCCCGCTTCGCCCGCCGCCAACAACAAAGAGCCCATGGACGCGGCCTGCCCCGTGCAAAGGGTCGCCACCGCCGGGCGGATGAACTGCATCGTGTCATACATCGCCAGACCCGACGTCACCACGCCGCCGGGCGAGTTGATATACATGGCGATTTCCTTTTTCGGATTTTCCGATTCCAGGAACAAAAGCTGCGCCACCACCAGCGATGCCATATTGTCTTCGACAACGCCGTTGACGAAGATGATGCGTTCCTTGAGCAGGCGCGAATAGATGTCATAGGCGCGCTCGCCCCGGTTGGATTGCTCGACCACCATCGGAACGAGCGTATTCATGTAGATTTCTGCGGGGTCTTTCATCGCAATGCCTTTCGGGAACGAATCAGTCGGATGCGCTGATTTCAGACTTGCGCACCTTAACGCGCGGTAAAATGTCAGATAGGCACCCGCGTCGCGCGCCACAAGCCCCGGTAAAGCAGATTTGACGGCTGGCGTCAGGACAAGGGCAATTCCTTAAAAAGGTCCAATGTCTCCGCTTTCCGCCACACTGCATGCACTTTCGGAAACTCCGCGATATCAATCAGGCCTTGAAGCGCAAAATCGAGCGTCGACAGCATGCAGGCAACCGTTATGTCTGCCAACTTCATTTCTCCGTCGCACAACCAGTCTTCGGACCTGGAGTAATCCCGTTCCAGCATGGCAAGGCCCGCCCGGACCTGCATTTCCCATCGCGCTGCGCCGGGTTCATCACGCAGGTTCGGTTCGCGCATGAATCTGTCATGAATCAGCCAGTTCGCCTTGTCCGCGGCCGCAAGCGAAATCCCCGTCACACGTAGACACCGGACCAGATCATTTTCGCCTGCGGGAAACAGAGAACGAGCCTTGTCGGGGCGCCGTTCGAAATAGTCGAGGATCGAACCAGACTCGACAAGCACTTGTCCGCCCTCCAGCACCATCACCGGAGCTTTCAGCATCGGATTGTAGTGCGAGAACGCCTCGGCCTGCCGAAAAGCGGAAATCTGCTCGTGGTCGAATTCAAACTCCATGAGTCTGAGACCGATTGCCGTTCGCCGGACAAATGGTGATCTGTTCAGTCCGATGAGTTTCATGTTCCCTTTCACAGCAAAAAGGTTAGTCGACATGCTGTAAATCGCGGATTGCCCGCATGGCTTCGGGCAGCAATCCGGGCAGGTCTTCTGCGATCAGCCCCGGGCCACCAAAGGCGTTTGCCGCCGCACCGTGCAGCCAGACGCCCGCCGCGGCAGCGTCAAAGCCGCTCCATCCCTGCGCCAGCAACCCTCCGATAATGCCCGCGAGCACATCCCCACTTCCAGCGGTAGCAAGAGACGGCGGCGCATTGTCATTGATTGCCGCACGCCCATCCTGTGCAGCGATCACGCTGTCCGCGCCCTTGAGAACAACCACGGCTCCCGACCGCGCCGCCGCCGCCCGCGTCCGGCCGGGTTTGTCCTGACCGGCCAAGTCGGCAAAGAGGCGTTTGAACTCGCCTTCGTGTGGCGTCAGAACAACCGGGCGCTCCGGTTTTGCAGCAATCTGCGAAAAAAGCGCTTCACCCATCCCCTGAAAGGATGAAATAGCATCGGCATCCAGAACGCAGGCCGCGCCTGATGCGAGCGCAGCTCCGACTTTGTCGCGGGTATCGCTACCAATGCCGAGCGCCGGGCCAAGAACCACGGCATTGCGCCGCGTGTCGGCCAACACGTCGGCGACCCCCTGCGCGCCCTCGGCCTCCGCAAGCATGATCGCAGTCACGTGCGCGGCGTGGACCAACAAAGCATCGCGCGTTCCAGCCAGCGTTACGAGCCCCGCCCCTGCACGGAACGCTCCGAAGGCAGCAAGCCTTGCCGCCCCGGTGTGCAACTCATCTCCGCTGACCACGACGCAATGCCCGTGCGCATATTTGTGCGCACCGGCCGCAGTTTCAGGAGCAATCCACAATTCGGGATCGTCGAGAAACGTTTGAACACCGAGCGATTCCACGATTTCATCGGGAATGCCGATATCGGCAAGAACCACGTCACCGCAAAGCATCCGTCCCGGCACCAGGATGTGACCCGGCTTGGCCCTTGCGAAGGTCACACTCATGTCGGCTTTCACACAAACGCCCCGCGCATGCCCCGTCGCGCCATCAAGCCCGCTCGGCACGTCGACGGCCACAATCTGTGCGTCGCTGCCATTGATGGCCGTCAGAAGATCCCCCAACGGCCCTGAAACATCACGATCAAGACCGGCTCCCAACAGGGCGTCGACAATCAACCCCGCACCGCCCAACAGATCGGCGTTCGCTTCGAGCACCTCACCGGTCCAGCGCGCTGCCATGGTCGCAGCGTCACCTTTGAGTTTTTGGGGATCTCCAAAAAGAGCCAGCCGCACGGACCAGCCGGCTTCCGCCAACAAGCGCGCGACAACGAATCCGTCGCCGCCATTGTTGCCTGGCCCGCAGAACACCAGCGTCGGACACGGCGCGTAATTATCCACAATGGCGCCGGCCACAGCCCGGCCCGCATTCTCCATGAGTTCAACGCCCGGCACGCCGCTCTCGATAGTGCGCCGATCCGCTTCGCCCATTTCGCTTGGTGTCAGAAGTTCCAGCCCGGACAAAACCGCCATCCTCGTTTGCGCGCGCCCAGCAGATACAAAAAGGGGCCCCTTTGGCAAGGAGCCCCTTTTCTTCAGCTTACTGGGGACCGTCTAGTGATCGTGATCGTGATCATGTGCATGGCTGGACGAGATCGGACCTTCCTCATCGCCCTCTTCGACTGCCCTGATCAACTCGTTGCGGGTCACCTTCTTGTCGGTCACCTTTGCCAGCTCGGTCACAAAGTCGATGACCTTGTTCTCGAAAACCGGCGCCCGCAGAGAAGCAAGCGCTTCAGGATTCTCACGATAATAGTCGTAAACCTGCTGCTCCTGACCGGGGAAGCGCTGGACTTCGGCAATGAGCGCCTGCTGATGCTCTTCCTGCGTCACGTCGATTTTGTTCACATTGCCGATTTCGGCAACGACCAAGCCCAGCCGGACGCGCCGTTCGGCGATCTTCCGATAAGTCTCGCGTGCCTCTTCCTCGGTCGTGCCTTCCGACTCGAAAGTTTTGCCGTGATGCTCGATCTCGTGCATGACCTGCTTCCAGATCTGCTCAAATTCCGCATCGACGAGCTGACTGGGCAGATCGAAATTGTGACCTTCGTCCAGCGCATCAAGCACAAGCCGCTTCACGCGCTGCTGGGTCAGATTGTTGAGGCTGGCCTGAATCTGATCGCGAATTGCGGTGCGCAACGCTTCAAGATCATCAAGCCCGAGCGATTTGGCAAACTCATCATCCATTTCGCCCTTGTCCTTTGGGCCCTGCACGTGGATGATTTCGGTTTCGAAAACGGCTTCCTTGCCAGCCAGTTCCGAATTCACGTAATCCTCGGGGAACGTGATGGCGACGTCTTTCTTGTCACCCTTTTTCAGTCCCACGACCTGCTCTTCGAAGCCCGGCACGAACTGGCCCGAACCCAGCACGAGATGTGCATGTTCTGCAGAACCGCCCTCAAAGGTCTCACCGTCGATCCGGCCCACAAAGCTCAGACCCACGCGGTCGCCATTCTTGGCCTTTCCGTCCTTGTCTTCATATTCGCGGCGTTCGGCGAAAAGGCGCTTGAGCTCGCGTTCCACCTCTTCCTCTTCGGCCTCGGAAACGGGCTTTTCGATCTTGACCTTCTTGAAATCCATCAACTCGAATGTCGGCAGGATTTCATAGGTCACGCCGAGGGTCAGATCTTCTTTGCCATCCAGAATGGCATTGATCTTGGCTTGATCTTCGGGCAGCTCGATCGAAGGCTGGGTAGCAGCCTTCTCCGCACGCTCGGTCAACGCGGTCTGAATGCTCGCATTGATGGCGTCCTGCATCGCTTCGGACATTGCCGAGCGGCCATACACCTTTTTCAGATGGGCCATCGGCACCTTGCCCGGGCGGAACCCTTTGATGTTCGCCTTGGATTTCAGATCATTGAGCTTGGCATCCAGACGGGAATTGAGATCCGCGGCCGGAATGACCATGTCGAGTTTGCGTTTCAGCCCTTCATTGAGGGTTTCGGTAACCTGCATTCGCAACTTTCCTAAAGACTTTGTGTGCGCGGCGCCTGAGCAACACTAGCAGTTGGTGCGGGTGGAGGGACTTGAACCCCCACACCTTGCGGTACAAGAACCTAAATCTTGCGTGTCTACCAATTCCACCACACCCGCCCGAGAGCCGGCACGTGCCGTCGGCCGCCATTAGCGCGGCGTCCTAACCCGATTTCCGCCCACAGTCAAAACCTGATTTGCAAAGAAATGCAGGCAGAATCCCGGGCCTGGCAGACGCCCGAACAGGCGTGAATGCAAAACGGCACTTTCGTTTGCCGGCACACATTGCTTGAGCACGGGTCCGTCAGCAATCTGGGTGATGTACAAAATGCAGAACAAGGTCGCAATCGTAACCGGCGCAGCACGCGGAATAGGATTGGCAACGACCCGTTGCTGCTCGCCGAAGGCTACAGCGTCGTAATGGACGATCGAGACACGGACGGAATTGTCCATCGCTTCAGAGAACCTCGGAAATATCCTTGCTCTGCCCTACGACATTTCCAATGCCGATCAGGTTGACTCGATGGTCCGCGACACGCTTGCCCATTTCCGGGCGGATCGACTGCCTGGTCAACAATGCCGGCGTCGCCGATTTTCAGCCCCATCGAACAGACCGATTTCTGAGCGCTGGCGCCGGGTAATGGCGACCAATCTCGACGGCATGTTCCTGTGCTCGACCGCCGCTACCCAGGCCCTGAAACAAAGCAAGGGCGCCATCGTCAACATCGCGAGCATTTCCGGCCTTCGGCGCCTCGACCTACAGGTCGCCTGCCGGCACCTCAAGGCCGGCGTCATGCAATTGACCCGGCAACAGGCCGTGGAATTGGGAGAATACGGCATTCGCGTCAATTGTGTCGCGCCCGGTCCCGTCCGCACTAAACTGGCCATGGCCCGTCCACACGCAGGATATTATCGACGCCTACCACGACGCCATTCCGCTCAATCGCTATGGCAGCGAAGAAGAAATCGCCACCCTGATCGTCTTCCTGTGCTCAGACAAAGCCAGCTACATCACCGGTCAGATCATCGCCGCAGATGGTGGTTTCGAGGCGACCGGGGTCGGTTTGCCCGCGCTCAGAAAGTAGTGTGGAGCTCCGGCCCCCGCCGGCAAAACGCGCCACTAACCGCCCGCGAATTCATCAGAATTGCCCACTCCGGCACCGCCGCCGCGCACGATTGCACCTTTTTTGCGCAAATTGCCTAAACGATAAGCAAATTCATACAAAAGTAGCCAATGCAACACTTGCAAAAATGCTACGAACTTTATGTAATCGCGATAGTTTTATGCGTCGGAACCGTTCTGGCACAAAGCATGCAATGAACACGCGTAACGCCCGCCATGAGCGAGCGACCGGAGGTAGCATGAAGGATCGAAGCCATCATCAAGCCGTTCCAAGCTCGATGAGGTCAAGGAAGCGCTTCAGGAAGTTGGTCTGCAAGGCATAACGGTAACGGAAACCAAGGGCTTCGGCCGTCAAAGCGCCATACCGAACTTTATCGCGGCGCTGAATATGTAGTCGACTTTTTGCCCAAGGTGAAAGTCGAAGTCGTCTGTTCCGACGAAATGATCTGGCCGACAAGGCCGCATCGAAGCCATTCGCAATTCTAGCTCAGACATCGCCGCATCGGCGACGGCAGATTTTGGTCTTCTCGATCCCCGGGAGGCCATCCGCATTCGTACCGGCGAGTCCGGCGACGAAGCGATCTGCCGGCCTGGGCAGACAACTCCAGACCCATGGCAAGGACGGAATGAGCTCTGCAAGCGACATTATCAAGAAAATCAACGGACAAGACATCACGCGTTCGTCGACCTGCGCTTCACTGACCCGCATCATGCCAAGCTGCAGCATGTCACGATGGACCAGTCTGCCATGGACGAGGATCGTTCGAAGGAAGATCATCATAATCGACGGTTCCTCGATCGCTGGATGGAAGGCCATCAACAGGCGATCCGACATGGTGCTGATGCCGGACACGTGTCGTCTGCCTATATGGACCCAGTTCTTCGCGCAGTCGACCCTTGCCATCAATTGTGCCATTCGGCGAGCCCTCGACCTATCAGCCCTATAACCCGCGACCCGCGCGGCCCACGGCCGCAAAGGTCCGAGGCCTACGTCATCGGAATCTGGCATTGGCGACACGGTTGTGTTCGGTCCTGAGCCTGAATTCTTCCTGTTCGACGACGTCAAATACGCTGCCGAACCCATCTCTTCGATACGGGCTTCAAGCTCGACCATTTTCGAATTCCCGTCAATTCCGATGCCGACTATCGAAGCCGGCAATCCAGAGTTTCACGTCGGAACCAAGAAGGGCTATTTCGCGGTGCCCCAGGACGAAGCGCCCAGGACATCCGCTCCGAGAATGCTTTGACCGTCATGCAGTGTGATCGGTGACGTGATCATCGATTTGCACCACCCCGAAGTGCAGAGTGACCGCCTTGAACTCCAGACATCAAGTTCGCGCCGATCATCGAGTTCGTGTGCATCAAGTCCAGATTCACAAGGTACGTTCGGCGCGGTGCACGTGAAAGGCGATCGCCTACGGCAAGACGGCCACCTTCATCAAAGCGAATTCGTCTACGGCGGCAACGGCAGCCCGGCATGCACTGTCATCCATCGGTCGGTCTGGAATTCGGCCAATTTGACCTGCCGGCACAAGTATGCCATCAGCCAGAAATGCCTTTGGTACATCGGCGGCGTCATCAAGCACGCCAAGGCCATCAACGCCTTGACCCGATCCGTCGAGGATCATCATTCCTGCAAGCGCCTGGTGCCGGGCTTCAAGGCTCGATGGTTCTGCTGGCCTACTCGGCCGCAAACTTCCGCATCCTGCCGCATTCCGTTCGGCCCTTCGCAGGAAAGTCAAGCGCGTCGCGCGGCGGCCGATCGATGGCCGAGGTCCCTATCTGGTCTTCACATGGCCCCATCGTCGATCGGAGCTCGATGGCATCAAGAACCAGATCGATCCGGGCGACCCGATGGACAAGGATCTCTACGAACTGCCGCCTGAGGAACTCAAGGACATCCCGACCGTTTGTGGCTCGCTGCGCGAGGCCCTCGAAAACCTCGATGCCGACCGTGACTTCCTCAAGGCCGGCGGCGTCATGGATGATGACCAGATTGATGCCTATATCGAACTCAAGATGGAAGAAGTCATCAAGTTCGAACACACCCCGCATCCCGTCGAGTTCGAAATGTACTACTCGGCCTAAACGGTCAAAACCTCATCAAATGGAAAGGCCCGCTCCGGCGGGCCTTTTTGTTGAGCGGACAACATTTCCCTGGATTCATGAGCACCTTCCCCGGACCGTCCCGGCCCCGGAGCCGGGACCATCAATCGGGAGCCGCCGCTATCCCAACCCGTCGAAAAAGGCGTCAGGATCTTCCCGCTCCTCTAACCTTCCCTTCTCGACCACCCAGAAACGGTTGCACACATTGCGCACGAATTGCCGGTCGTGAGAAACCAGCACGCAGCTTGCTTCATGCTCGATAATCTCGCTTTCCAGCGCCTCCTGGCCGGGAATGTCGATATGGTTGGTCGGCTCATCAAGCAGGTAGAAATTCGGAGCCAGAAGCCTGAGGTCGAGCAACCCCAGCCGCGACCGTTGCCCGAACGACAGTTTTCCAATCGGCGCGCCGATCTGTTCCATCGAAAACCCCGCGTCAGCCAGCGAGGCCCGGGCCCGCTGGTCGCCGACATGATGGCGCGACGTAATGAAGTGCAGCGGCGTTTCCCGCTCCGGCAGCGTGTCGAGATGCTGATCGGCATAGCCAAGTACGATGGAGGGCGTGGGCTTGATGCCCATGACATCCTCGCCGCCAATTGCCCGGCGCAAAAGCCCGATAAACCGGCTCTTGCCCGTGCCATTCGCACCGAGTAGCCCGATCCGGTCGCCCTGAAAGATGAACTGCTTGCCGGTCGAAAACAACCGATCACCCCCTGGCGTGGTCACATTCGTGTTTTCAAGACCAACCAGCACCTTGGCCGCAGTACCCCGATTGTCGAGCCGGATGGCACCACTCCGCTCCTTGTGCAACTCGCGCTGCGCGTCCTCGATCCGGCTCGCCCTCTCCTTGAGCTGCTTGGCCTTGACCGTCAGAAGATCGGATCCCGAATTGATGCCGATATTGGTCAGCTTGGCCGCCTGCTGCCTCAGCTTCTTGGCCTGTTTCAGTTCGTTTTCCTGCTGCTTCGCCGCCGCCGCATCCAATTCAGCGAGCGTCTCGCGCGCCTTCGAATAGGGCAAGGCAAAGTCCATGCTGCCCCTGGGTCGAAGAAACAGGGTCCGATTGGTGACGGAATCGAGAAAAGCGCGGTCGTGGCTCGCAACGATGGTCGGCGTGCCACGCGCCGTGTTCTGTAGCCAGTCTTCCAGCATCAGGATCTTTTCAAGGTCCAGGTGATTGGTCGGCTCATCGAGCAACAGGACATCCGGATCACCCACCCAGACGCGCGCCAGAAGCGTTAGCCGCTGCCAGCCTCCGCTCAATTCGCCCACCTTCCGCGCCTTGAAAGTTTCGTCCGCACCCAAGCCGTCGAGCGCAACATCGGCCCGCCAGCCTTCCATCTCCCGAACGTCTTCGGGCAACGCGGCAAGCACGGCGTCGCGCATGCTCAACTGCAAAAGCCGCTCGGGCACCATTTGCTCCATCATGCCGATGGCTGCCCCGCGCGAGCGGGTGATCGTCCCGTTTGAGAGTTCGCCATCCCCGGCGATCGCGCGCAACAAGGTGCTCTTGCCGCGTCCGTTCCCGGCCACAAGACCAACGCAATCACCCGGATTAAGCGTGAAATTCAGGCCCTCGAAAAGCACCTGGCTGGCCGTGATTCCGGCATCCTGAAGAATGATTAGGGACATTTTTGCCTCATTTGATTGCCCTTTGGGGCGAGTGCACCCGGTGTGGGTGCCTTGAGGCTGACGTTGCGGCGAAGAAGATCAGGCCATTCGGTCAGCCCTGCGAACGTATCGGTTCACAGGGCGCGAACAGGGCCACGCGTGTATCGATGATCTTTCAAATGCACTTTGAGCTCGCAAATGGAGTCGAACAACGGTGCGACATTAGTCACATTCGCGCCATGCTGACAACTGCAAACGGCCATTCAGCGCTCAGACCAGATAAAAGGTCAGCGCAACAAGCCCCGTCAAAAAGCTCTTGGGAAGTTCGAGATGGGCGAACCGGTACGCACAACTCTTGAATCCGGCTCGCAACCATCGAAAAGTAGAGCCAAAAGCTGCATTCCGTTCAGAATACGCAGAACTTTCAGGCACTTGGCTCTGCATACGGTGACTCCAAACTCACAAACCGTATGCACTTGAAGATAGCGGCCAGCCTTTAAAAAAAGCTCAAGAAAGCCCAAACGTTTGGTAAAGAACGCTGCTTTCCTGAGACCCAAAATGAGAAACGGCCCCGTTTCCGCAAAGAAACGGGACCGCCGTTCGAGGCAGGGAGTGCCCGGAAGCCTTAATCGCGATGATAGATGATCGGGCCGGGATAGGCATACGGCCGGGGCGTTGTGCCGATCACGACAAAAGTGTTGGTCGTCGGCTGGCTGACGCGCTCGACATTGCTGACGACGCCGGTGCAGCGATCCACCTGAGCCTGGTAGACCCAGCCGCTGGACCAGAAGCTGAAGATCGGATGGCCGTAGATGTTTTCGCTGACATATTCGACGTCGCGATAGCCCTGATCCTTCAACCCGCGAATGATCTCACGGTTTGTCAGGCAGGTCCGCACTGGCTGCGGTGCCTGCTGCACATAAACGTGCGGCTGGTTGGTGCTGTAGACCTGCAGATTGGGCGTTCCGAAGCTGAAGGTGAACGACAGGTTGGCGGCCTGCGCCGGCACGGCGGCAAGACCAAGTCCAGCGATCGCGACACCAGCGGCCAGAAGTCCGCGTTTGATATTTGTATGGGTCATTTTGCCCTCCGTTGCACAATGTTTGTCCGGGCATTGCCCGTTTGATGCCGGCAATATGCGATCGGCCCTCTGAACCCATTTGGAACCGGGCGTTCATCTGCCGTTCATCTTTCAAATGAGCTTTTGCAGACCCCTTGCGGCTTGCGGATATGCTAGACCGGAACAAAAGGTGATTCGCTGAGTGCGGAGAAAACAGACCACTTCCATGTCCGACGATCTCTTCTCGCAAGACAATGCCTCCTCGCCGTCTCCCGCGGCCCCGCCGCAGGCGCCCGTCTCAAAGCCCAAGGCCACGCAGGACAAAAGCAGTGCGTCCGGAGGTTCCTATTCGGCTGCGGATATCGAGGTCCTTGAAGGGCTCGAGCCGGTTCGCAGACGCCCGGGCATGTATATTGGTGGCACCGACATCAATGCCCTGCACCATCTTTTCGCCGAGGTCATCGACAATTCGATGGATGAAGCAATCGGCGGCCATGCGACCCGTATCGAGGTTGAACTGAGGGAAGACGGATCACTGTCCGTCACCGACAACGGGCGTGGCATCCCGACCGATCCGCACCCTAAGTTCCCAGACCGCTCAGCGCTCGAGATCATCATGACGACGCTGCATGCCGGCGGCAAATTCGATTCCAAGGCCTATGAGACCTCGGGCGGTCTGCATGGCGTGGGTGTTTCGGTCGTGAACGCGCTTTCCGAGCGTCTCGAGGTCGAGGTCGCGCTCAACCAGTCGCTTTATCGCCAGACCTTTTCCCGCGGTCATCCTACATCGAAGCTGGAAAACCTCGGCAAGGTCCACAATCGCCGTGGCACGACGGTGACCTTCAGCCCCGACCCCGAGATTTTCGGCGAACGGGCCCGATTCTCGTCCAAACGCCTGCTCGCCATGACGCGGTCCAAGGCCTACCTGTTTGGCGGTGTCGAAATCCGCTGGACCTGCGCGGCGGACAAGCTTGAAGAGGGTGTGCCGGAAAAGGCGGTCTTCCACTATCCCGGCGGCCTGAAAGACTTCATGGCCGAGCGGGTTGAAGGCGAGGTCCGGATTACTGACGACATCTTTGCCGGTACCTCCGGCAAGCCGGGATCGCACGGTTACACGGAATGGGCCATTTCCTGGCATCTCGGTGACAGTTTCATCTCGTCATACTGCAACACGGTTCCGACCCGGGACGGCGGCACCCATGAAGCGGGATTGCGTACGGCCCTGCTCCGTGGCCTCAAGAATTACGGCGAAATGCTGGGTAACAAGCGTGCATCCATTATCACCGCCGACGACATCCTGACCTCGTGCGGGGCCATGTTATCGGTGTTCGTGCGCGAGCCCGAATTCGTTGGCCAGACCAAGGACCGGCTGGCCACCGGCGAAGCAACGCGAATTGTTGACACGGCCATTCGCGACGCCTTCGAATTCTGGCTCACCCACACCCCGACCCAGGCTGGCAAACTTCTCGACTGGTGCGTCGACCGCGCCGATGAACGCCTGCGCCGTCGCAAGCAAAAAGAGATCGATCGCGCCAGCGCTACCAAAAAGCTGCGTTTGCCGGGTAAACTGGCCGACTGCACACTCAACGCTGCCCAGGGCGCCGAGATCTTCATCGTCGAGGGTGACAGCGCCGGCGGAAGTGCTAAACAAGCCCGCGACCGCAAGACCCAGGCCGTTCTGCCCCTGCGTGGCAAGGTCCTCAACGTTGCCGGCGCCACCCGCGAAAAGCTCAGCGCCAACCAGCAGATCGGCGACATATTGCAGGCGCTTGGCGCGGGCACAGGCAGCAAGTATCGCGACGAAGATCTGCGCTATGAGAAGGTCATCATCATGACCGATGCCGATGTGGACGGCGCCCACATTGCCTCGCTCTTGATAACCTTTTTCTTTCAGGAACAGCCGCAGCTTATTGATAACGGGCACCTTTATTTGGCGTTACCGCCACTTTACCGTATGACACAGGGTGCCAAAACGCTTTATGCGCGTGACGACGCACACAAGGAAGAGCTTCTGGAAACCGAATTCACCGGCAAGGGCAAGGTCGAGGTCACGCGCTTCAAGGGTCTTGGTGAGATGCCCCACCTTCACCTCAAGGAAACGACCATGGATCCCAGGACCCGCACGCTTTTGCAGGTCAAGATCGTCGACGACCGGCACGAAACGCGGGACACGGTGGGCCGCCTGATGGGCAACAAGCCGGAAATGCGCTTCGCCTTCATTCAGGAAAACGCCGAATTTGCCGAAAATCTGGACTTTTAGGCCGTCAGGCCCAGCCCATCTCCACATTCATGTCACACCGCGAGAGCAAATTAAGAATAGCTGACTTGCCGCGTTGACACCCAAACGATCTGCGTTATGGTCCGCGCGGGTCACTCAAAGGCCGTGTCAAGCGGCCAAAACAAGGACTTATGGGTCCAATTTCGTGCAGTGATCCACTTCCTTGACGGTGTTGGATTGGGCTGCACGAGCCACGAAAGCCATTTGGAGCGAATTTGACGCAAGGTTTTGACAGTCTGGGTTTGAGCAACAAAGTTACCTCTGCCGTGTCGGCAGCAGGCTACACCCAGCCGACGGAAATTCAGGCGCAGGCCATTCCCCTCGCCCTTAAGGGTCACGATATTATCGGGATCGCGCAAACGGGAACGGGCAAGACTGCCAGTTTCGTTTTGCCCATGCTCACCCTGCTGGAAAAGGGCCGCGCCCGCGCCCGCATGCCGCGGACGCTCATTCTCGAACCGACCCGCGAACTGGCCGCTCAGGTCAACGAAAACTTTGAGAAATACGGCATAAACCACCGTCTCAACGTCGCCCTTCTGATCGGTGGCGTTTCGTTTGAGGACCAGAATCGCATCATTGACCGCGGCGCCGACGTCCTCATTGCGACACCCGGCCGCCTTCTCGACCATTTCGAACGTGGCAAGTTGCTGATGACTGCCGTGGAGATTCTGGTCATCGACGAAGCAGACCGCATGCTCGACATGGGTTTCATTCCCGATATCGAACGTATCTGCTCTCTGTTGCCGCCGCGGCGTCAGACCCTGTTTTTCTCGGCCACAATGCCCGCAGAAATTCGCAAGCTGACCAATCGTTTCCTCAAACATCCGATCGAAATCGAGGTCGCCCGTCAGAATTCGACCGCAGAGACGATCGACCAGAAGCTGGTCAAATCGGGTGGAAAGCCGCAAGAGAAACGCGCCACCCTGCGTGATCTGATCGACGCCGCGACCGAGATGAAGAACGCCATCGTGTTCTGCAATCGCAAGCGCGACGTGGCAACGGTTCAGCGCTCGCTGGATCGGCACGGGTATAATGCCGGCGCACTTCACGGCGACATGGATCAGGAGAGCCGCACCAAAACACTTGCGAGCTTCCGCGATGGCAAATTGAAAATCCTCATCGCCTCTGACGTCGCCGCACGCGGCCTCGATATTCCCGATGTCAGCCACGTGTTCAACTTTGACGTGCCAACCCACGCTGAAGATTACGTGCATCGCATTGGCCGCACCGGCCGCGCCGGACGCTCGGGTCAGGCCTTCACGATCGTCGCCAGTGCGGACAAAAAATATGTCGACGCAATCGAAAAGCTGATCGACAAAACCATCGATTGGCTGGGGGCGCCCGCCAGCAAGCCGCAAGCCGCGACCAGGCCCAAGAACGCTCCGGTGGCCAAGAACGCACCGGCGGCCAGGAGCACGCCAGAAGCCAAGCAGCATGCCGAGAAACCATCGGCAAAACCGCAAAAATCCGAAGCCCGGCCGGCCAGGCCCAAAGCCCAGCGCAAACCCATCGAAGATGATGTGCCGGACAAGACGCCGTTCGGACAATCCGACCAGGTTCCGGCCTTCCTACGGCAGACCTTTGCCAAGGCCTGATCCCCCCGCAAAGCCTGCGCACCACTCCGTGAACATCCGTATTTTTCACGATAAGTTAAGATTGCCCCAATAGATTGGTTGGCGGAACAATAACCGCTGATTTTTGGGGTTGAGATGGCGGAATCAGAATTCGAACGGGTGATGAAATATTCCAACGTCGCAATGGACTATTTGCGGCGTGGCGAAATTCCGCCCTACCCGCAATTCTACGAACTGTTCTACACCTATGCGACCGGCGTCAACGCGCCGCTCAATGAACGGTTGAATGCCCTGCTATTGTCCCCGCCGGCCTCATTCGTCGATGCGGCCGAGGACCTCTATAACGAGTTCATGCGTTCAAAATCTGCGGACGAGCGCATTGCTGCCGTGTCCAAACGCATCAGCAAGAACATCGAAAACGTCAACTCGGTCATCGAACAGGCAAGCACCAACGCCACCTCCTACTCCGGTTCTCTTGCAGAGGCCGAAACCAAGTTCGGCACTGATCTGGATCCCGAAGCCCTGCGCGCCATGACGGCCGAGTTGATTCGCCAGACCCATCAGATGCGCGAGGCAAATGCGGAGCTGGAAACCAAGCTCGATGCGTCACGCGCCGATATCGAAATGCTCAAGCGCGACCTGGACGACGTTCAGCGCGAGACCATGACCGATGCGCTCACGAAGATTTCCAATCGCAAGTGCTTCGACATGGAAATCGAACGGGCCATCGAGGACGCGGTTGAATTCAAGCATTCGCTCGCGCTCGTCATGATCGACATCGATCATTTCAAGAAATTCAACGACACCTACGGGCACCAGATCGGCGACCAGGTCTTGCGGCTCGTGGCCATGACCCTGCGGGCGCATACCAAGGGGCAAGATCTCGCGGCCCGCTACGGCGGCGAGGAATTCGTCATTATTCTTCCCGACACGAATGTCGACGGCGCCCACGCACTTTGCGAGAAGATCCGCAAGGCGGTTCAGGCCAAGGAATTGCTGCGCAAATCGACGAACGAGAAACTCGGCCGCATCACCGCTTCGTTCGGCATTTCGATCTTTCGCGACGGCGACAATTCCACGTCGCTTATCGAGCGCGCCGACAAGGCGCTCTATGCCGCCAAGGAAAATGGCCGCAACCAGGTCATTTCCGAGTTCGACAAATTGGCCAAGGTCAAATTGATGGAAGTTGCTGCCTGATCTGACGCGGGCCAAGGCTAACCGGCGTTCGCGGCGCGCGCCGCTGCCAGTTCCTCAAGATCGGCCTTCTTCAGCTCAACGCTTTCGCCACAGCCGCAGGCGCTCACTTCGTTCGGGTTCTTGAATGTGAACCCCGAAGAGAGCTTGCTGGTTTCATAGTCCATCACACTGCCCAGCAGAAACAGCATGGCCTTGGGTTCGATATAGACGTCGACGCCGTGCTCGCGCACATGGTCGTCGCCCGCGATCGGCTCTTTCACGTAATCCATCGTGTAGGCCATGCCCGCGCAACCGGCATTCTTGACGCCGACACGCAAGCCAGTGACCGCGCCATCCGCGTTCTCAATGATATCGCGAAGCCGCGCGGCGGCACCTTCCGTGACGGAAATCAGTTTCATAGCAGGTGCCATCATGCTCATGTCGCTCACCACCAGTTCAGCGCGACTTGCGCTTCATCACTCATGCGTTCCGGCGTCCAGGGCGGATCAAAGACCATATTGACCTTGACGTCCTGAATGCCTTCGACCGTTCTTGCCGCATTCTCGACCCAGACCGGCAGTTCACCCGCCACGGGGCAGCCCGGCGCCGTCAGTGTCATGTCGATATCAAGGTTGCTGTCGTCATCAAGATCGACCCGGTAGATCAGGCCAAGCTCATAGATATCAACCGGAATTTCCGGATCATAGACCGTTTTGAGTGCGGAAATCAGGTCCTGGGTAATCCGCTCCACTTCATCTGCAGACCGCACGGAATCGTCCGAAGCGGAAATGGAAATGCGCGCGCCAACCGCCGCTACTTCCGTTTCCGGCATCTCCTGCTCGTCGTTCTGAACCGAATCCGTCACCGTTCGCACCTCATCCGAAAAACTGAATGGCTTTGCTCAGAGCATCCGTTAGCGCGTCGACATCGTCCCTGCCATTATACATGGCAAACGATGCCCTGCATGTGGAGCTTGCGTCAAACCGCTTCAAGAGCGGTTGCGCGCAATGTGTTCCAGCTCGTACAGCGACGCCATACCGGTCCAATATGGTCGAAATATCGTGCGCATGCACCCCTTCGACAACGAACGTATGTATCGCGCCCTTGTCCGGGGCGTCCCCGATCAACCGGACCTTGTTGATCCGGCGAAGTTTATCAAGCGCATACTTGCCGACTTCCTGCTCGTGCGCCGCAATCTCGTCCCGCCCGATATCATTCATGTAGTCCAGCGCCGCGCCAAGCCCGATAGCCTGCACGATCGGCGGCGTCCCGGCTTCAAAACGGTGCGGGGCCTCGG
The DNA here is from genome assembly GCA_020638065.1 of Hyphomicrobiaceae bacterium. Taxonomy (GTDB): domain Bacteria; phylum Pseudomonadota; class Alphaproteobacteria; order Rhizobiales; family Devosiaceae; genus JACKJF01. Next base: position 134,026 of record JACKJG010000005.1, read on the forward strand.
CATAGGTTACGCCGTCTTCGCTGACGTCTGCGATCATTTCGCCGCCGCCCATGTAAGGACGCATCTGGTTCTGCAGTTCAGACGGCACATAGAGCGCACCGATGCCAGTTGGACCGTAAAGCTTGTGTCCGGTCACAACGTAGAAATCGGCACCAAGATCCTGCACATCGACCGGCATATGCACGGCGCCCTGACTGCCATCGACAACGACCTTGATCCCGCGCGCATGCGCAATCTCGATCACGTCTTTGACGGGTACCACGGTGCCGGTCACGTTCGACATATGCGTGATCGCAACCACTTTCGTGCGATCGCTCAGCGCTTCCTCGAACCGGTTGAGATCGAAGGAACCATCTTCGTTCACGTCCACCCATTTCAGCACCGCGCCCTGCCGCTCACGCAGGAAATGCCACGGCACGATATTGGAATGGTGCTCGAGAATGGAAAGGACGATCTCGTCCCCCTCGCCCACGATCGGCGCGGCATAGCTCGAGGCGACGAGATTCAGCGCCTCGGTCGAAGAACGGGTGAAAATGATGTCGTCGGCGCTTTTTGCGTTCAGGAAGGCACGGACAGTTTCCCGCGCCACTTCGAACGCATCCGTCGCCCGCATTGAAAGCGTGTGCAACCCGCGATGCACGTTGGCATATTCATGCGCATAGGCATGCTGAATGCGCTCGAGCACCTGGCGCGGCTTCTGTGCCGAAGCCCCGCTATCGAGATAGACCAGACGCTTGCCGTTGATCGTCTCGTCGAGGATCGGAAAGTCGGATCGGACCTTTTGCAGATCAAAACCCATGATCAGTCGGCGTCCCCGCGCACCAGCCATTCGTCGACCATGCCCGTCAGCGCTTCGTTGAGTTCCGCGTCTTCGATGCGATCCAGAAGCTCCTGCACGAATGCGCGGGTCAGAATGGCCGCCGCTTCATCCTTCGGAATGCCACGGCTCATCAGATAAAAGAGCGAGTTCTCGTCAAGATCACCCACGGTCGCGCCATGGCCGCACTGCACATCGTCAGCATAGATTTCGAGCTCGGGTTTGGTGAAAATCTGCGCTTCATCCGAAAGCATCAGCCCCTGGCTCATCATGCGCGCATCGGTCTTTTGCGCATCCTGCGCCACCACAATCCGTCCCTGGAAAGCCGAGGTGCCGTCACCGCGCACAACCGCCTTGTAGAGCTCGGTGGATGTCGTGTCCGGCACCGCATGGGTCAGATCGAGTTTGATGTCGCAATGCTGCCCCGCATCGAGCAGGTTCATTCCGGAAAAGTCGGCATGTGCGCCACCACCATCGAAACTGCCGAAAATACTCGTGCGCGACAGCCCCGCACCAAGGTTGATGCCGAGTGTCGTCAGCGCGACTTTTTCATCAATGGCGTATTCCATCGTATGGAAGTGCCGCGCCGCCATTTCCATCTCATCGATGATGATGTGCAGCAATCTGGCATCCTTGCCGAGCGCGATCCGGGTCCCATGATTTCCCAGATGCGCTGCGTCCGAGCCCGAAAAGCTTTGAACGACCGTCGCCGTCGCACCATCCGCGACTTCGATCAGAACCGAGGTCGCGACGTGCCGGGCGTCGCCCGAAAGACGATAATCCAGATGCACCGCCGGATCGACCGAGCCTTCCAGCCGCACCTTGAGGTGCGAAGTCGCCAGGCCCCGGTTCATTGAAACAAGCACATCGTCGCGCGCGCTCAGCGCGTTGCCACTTTCGTCACTGATGATGATGCCGTTTGGCGGTGTGCTCTCATGTGAAGCCGTCCCGTTGGCCATCAGCACGCGATAGGCGCCCGGGATGCGCAGTTTCGGCGCAGTGACTGCGCCATCCGCCACGTTGGCCGTGGGAACGTCACGGAGCATCGTCTTGAGGTCAGTGTAGTGGTACGCCTCGAGCTTGCGATTGGGCAGGCCGGTCGCCCGCAGGGCCTCGGCGGCATCCTTGGCGCCAGCGCCTTCCAACTGGGCAATCAGCGCTTCCTCGGCGGGACCAAGGCGTATCGGCATGGCAATACTCATCTTCGGTCCCCTCAGGCCGCCTTGTCGTCAAAGGCCGCATAGCCCTTGCTTTCAAGTTCAAGCGCCAGGTCTTTGTCACCAGACTCAACAACCCGTCCGTCCGCGAAGACATGCACGCGGTCCGGCACGATATGATTGAGCAGCCGCTGATAATGGGTGATGACCAGCATCGACCGATCCGGTCCGCGCAGCGTGTTCACCCCTTCGGAAACGACCTTCAGCGCATCGATATCGAGGCCGGAATCAGTCTCGTCGAGGATGCACATTTTCGGCTTGAGCAACGCCATCTGCAAAATCTCGGCGCGTTTTTTCTCGCCGCCCGAGAACCCGACATTCAGGGCCCGTTTGAGCATGTCATTGTCGATGCCGAGTTCCGAGGCCTCGCTGCGCACCGCTTTCATGAATTCCGGAGTGGCCAGTTCCTCTTCCCCACGGGCCTTGCGCTGCGCATTCATGGCTGCCTTGAGGAAAGTCATCGTCGCGACACCGGGAATCTCGATCGGATATTGAAAGGCCAGAAACAGCCCGGCCGCCGCACGTTCGTCGGCCTCCATCTCGAGAATGCTCTGCCCGTCGAGCAACACGTCACCCTCGGTGATCTCATAACCGTCGCGGCCCGATATCGCATAGGAAAGCGTGGACTTGCCCGAGCCGTTCCGGCCCATGATGGCATGCACCTCGCCGCGCGGCACCACAAGGTTCACGCCTTTGAGGATTTCGGTGCCCTCGTCTTCGATACGGACGTGCAGGTCCTTGATTTCAAGCATGGGTGTGCTCATTCGTCTTCTCCAATGTCTTCGCCGTCCCAATAGTCGAGGCTGGTTTCCGTGCGTCCGACAAAGCGGATGCCGCTCTTGCCGGTAGCCCAGTCGAACCGGGACGAAACTGCAAATTTGTCACTGTCAGGATATTCGACCACGTCCGTCTCGCCCGAATTCGCGGAGAAACCGAGATACTTGAGCGTGGACGCACCGGTGTTGGAAATTTGGTGGGCCGTTTCCCGTCCACCCGGCGGTGAAGCGATGACGTCTCCCGCCTTCACGGGATAGGTCTCTTCGCCGACGCGATAGCTGCCCTCGCCCTCGATGATGTAGAACATCTCGGCGGTCACGTGATGGTTGTGGAGCGGAAACGCGGTCTTGCCCGGCTCGACGACGGTCAGCGAGGCGCCCATGGGCCGCGACCCGAGCATCTGAGTCATCGACCCGAACTGGCTCTGGAACTTCGATCCTTTCGCCTGCGCCCTGAGCGGCACGTCGGCGATGTTCCTGACCGGCTTCTTGAGATCACTCATCGTCATCTCCGATGTCTTCTCCGTCCCAATAGCCGCGCTCTGCAATGCCGGTGCGCACCTTGTAGGTGGAATCGCCATACCAGATGCCCTTGGGCCCAGCGGCCACGAGAAGCGTTCCGGTGTCGGTATATTCCACGACTTCGGCATTCGTGTTGTTCGAAAACCCGATATATTTCAGGTCGTTGGCACCAGTATTGATGATCTGATGGGCGATCCCGCCCGCCGGCGCGCCAAGACAATCCCCGGGCTTGATCGGAAACGTTCCCTTGTCGGTGCGGTATTCACCAGCGCCCTCAAGAACGAAAAACATCTCGTCAGAGACATGATGCCGGTGCATCGGAAACGCGGTCTTGCCCGCCGGCACGACATGCAGCATGGCCCCGAGCACATCAAGCCCCAGCGTCTGCCCGATCTCACCCGTCGCGCACGCGAACCGCGAACCCTTCGACGAATGATCGAGCGGCAGGTCGGCAACGTTCACCACGATTTTGGCATTCTCAGCCATTACCCGACCGACCCCTCGAGCGAGATGGCAATCAGCTTCTGCGTCTCGACCATGAATTCCATCGGCAGATGCTGCAGCACATCACGCACAAAGCCGTTGACGATCAGGGCAACCGCCTCTTCCTCGTTCAGCCCGCGCTGCTGGCAATAAAACATCTGGTCATCGGAAATCTTGCTGGTTGTCGCCTCGTGCTCGAATTGCGAGCTCGAATTGCGCGCCTCGATATATGGCACCGTATGCGCCCCGCACTTGTCGCCGATCAGAAGCGAGTCGCACTGCGTGAAGTTGCGCGCGTTCGTCGCCTTGCGGTGCGAACTGACGAGGCCGCGATAAACGTTTTCCGAATGCCCGGCAGCGATGCCCTTGGAAATGATCCGGCTCGACGTGTTCTTGCCCAGATGCGTCATCTTGGTGCCGCTGTCGATCTGCTGGTAGCCATTCGAGACGGCAATCGAATAGAACTCGCCCCGCGAATTGTCGCCGCGCAGGATGCAGCTTGGATATTTCCAGGTAATCGCCGAACCGGTCTCGACCTGCGTCCAGGAAATCTTGGAATTCTTGCCCCGGCAATCGCCGCGCTTGGTCACAAAATTGTAAACGCCACCCTTGCCGTTCTTGTCGCCCGGATACCAGTTCTGAACCGTCGAATACTTGATTTCGGCATCATCAAGCGCGATCAGTTCGACAACCGCCGCATGCAGCTGGTTTTCGTCGCGCGTCGGCGCCGTGCAGCCCTCGAGATAGCTCACATACGAGCCTTCATCGGCGATGATCAGCGTGCGCTCGAACTGGCCCGTCTTTTTCTCGTTGATGCGGAAATAGGTCGACAATTCCATCGGGCAGCGCACGCCCTTGGGAATGTAGACGAACGACCCATCCGTGAAGACAGCCGTATTGAGCGTCGCGTAGAAATTGTCGGTCACCGGCACAACCGAGCCGAGATATTTCTGCACCAGTTCGGGATGTTCGCGCACGGCTTCTGAAATCGAGCAGAAGATGATCCCGTGTTTGGCCAGTTCTTCGCGGAAGGTCGTGACCACCGACACGGAATCGAACACCGCATCGACCGCGACCTTGGCACCTTCCACACCGGCCAGAACTTCTTGTTCCTTCAAGGGAATCCCAAGCTTGGCATAGGTCTCAAGCAGAGCCGGATCGACCTCGTCGAGGCTCTTGGGGCCGGACGTCTTTTTCGGGGCGGAATAGTAGTAGAGGTCCTGAAAGTCGATCTGCGGATATTCGACATGCGACCAGGTCGGCTCGATCATGGTCTGCCAGCGCTTGAAGGCTTCAAGCCGCCAGTCCAGCAGCCAGTCCGGCTCGTTCTTCTTGGCCGAAATGAACCGGATCACGTCCTCGTTGAGGCCCTTCGGGGCCTTTTCCGACTCGATCTCCGTCTCGAAGCCATACTTGTACTTGTCGACGTCGATGGCCTCGACCTGTTCGATGGTTTCCTTGACCGCTGGCATCTTTCTTCCTCAGCTAATCTTCAGGCTGTCGCCCGAATCCGGTTTGGAGCCTTGGCTCCCTTTAAATTCAGTATCTCTTCGAGCGCGCTGATCAGTCGGGCGATGTCCTCGTGCGTTGAATTCCAGCCGACGCTGACCCTGAGCGCACATTCGCTCAGATCGTGGGCAACATGCATCGCGTCAAGCACATGCGAGCGGCTGACTTTGCCGGACGAGCAGGCCGACCCGGATGACACCGAAATGCCTTTGAGGTCGAGCTGCATCAGGGATGTGGCATGCTGGTGGCCCGGCAACGCAAAATTGCTCACAAATCCGCTGCGTTTGGCCTGCGCGCCAAATATGACCGCGTCCGGGCAGATTTCCATCAGGCGCGCTTCGAACTCACTGATCAATGCTGGCGCGTTTGCCGCCTCCAGCCGGACCGCGAAATGTTCGGTTGCTGCACCAAAACCGGCGATCAGGCTCAACGGCTCGGTACCGCCCCGTCTGCCGACTTCCTGCCCGCCGCCGGGAATGAGCCGTACGTCGTCGCAATGCGCTTTCATCAACAGCGCGCCAACGCCTTGCGGGCCGCCGATCTTGTGCGCCGAGACAGCCATCATGTCCGCCGCCGAAGCGGCGAAATCGAGTGGAAGTTTTCCAAAGGCCTGTACGGCGTCCACAAACAGAAAGTGCCGCGACGCGCCGACCAACGCGCCGGTGCGCTGCATATCCTGAACGATCCCGGTTTCGCTATTGACGGCATGCACGGCCACCAGAAACGTCGGGCCCCTATCTTCCGCGGCAACCAGCAATTCTGCGAGTGCCGCAACGTCGATACGGCCGTCTGCATCCAGCCCGATCACGCTGACCCGCAAACCACTCGCATCCGCTGCGCGCATGACCGCCTTGTGTTCGCCGGCGCTGATCACGACATCCGTGCAGCCAAGCGCCTTGGCGCCCGCACCGATTGCCTGTGTGATGGCCTCGCTCGCGGAACTCGTGAAAACGACTTGCTTGGGCGTCGCACCCGCCATGGAGGCAACCTGACGCCGGGCCGCTTCAATCAACGCCCGCGCCGCCCTTCCGTGTCCATGAACCGAACTTGCATTGCCGACAACATCCAGTGCCGAAACCACGGCCGCGCGCGCTTCGGGCAACAAGGGTGCCGAAGCGCAATGGTCGAGATATGTGCGGTCCACAAGGGTCAATTCGGATCCTGCAGCCCCGAAAACCATGCGAATGCGTCAAAACGCATTTCTTTGCCGTCTTCAGAAGCAATCAATCCTTGAAAACGGGTGAGCGCCTCATCTAAAAGGACCCGTCCCGCTGGCAAGGGGTTGTCAAAAACTAGTTTCGAATAATTCTAAACTGGTTTTTCGCTGCCCTCACTTAATGAAAGCCGGACCCATCCGTCAAGCGCGGGTAGCCCCTCCGCACCCTCTTTCTTGACGCACCTGAAACGAGCCCGAGGTTTGTAACGAATGCCCGAAGTCATCTTCAACGGTCCCGCCGGACGCATCGAAGGCCGCTACCAGCCGGGCAAGGAGCCAACTTCGCCGACAGCCATCGTGTTGCACCCGCATCCCGAATTCGGCGGCAACATGAACAATCAGATCGTCTATCAGCTCTACTACATGTTCGTGGAACGCGGGTTTGCGACCCTCAGGTTCAATTCGCGTGGGGTCGGCCGGTCACAGGGCTTGTTCGATCACGGCCTTGGCGAATTGTCCGATGCCGCATCCGCACTCGACTGGCTGCAGTCGCTCAATCCCGAATCCAAGGGTGGCTGGATCGCTGGGTTTTCCTTTGGCGCCTGGATCGGCATGCAATTGCTGATGCGCCGTCCTGAGGTTGAAGGTTTCATTTCCATCGCCCCCCAGGAAAATCTCTACGATTTCTCATTCCTGGCGCCCTGCCCCTCTTCCGGCCTGATCATACACGGCGCCGAAGACCGCGTGGCGCCACCCGATGCCGTGCAGCGGCTTGTCGACAAGCTCCAGCAGCAAAAGGGCATCACCATCGAGCAGCAGACCATCGAAGGTGCCAATCATTTCTTCAAGGACCATATCGATGAATTGATCGAGCGCTGCGCTGGTTATCTCGACCGCCGCCGCGCCGACATCCTCGCCGGAGGCGGCCGTTAGGGCGTGCGACCGTGGGGCAAAATTGCAACGCCTTTGGCCGCTCGCAATGACGAGTGAAACTACCGGATACTGAAACAAAACCGCGATGACCAGATACAAATCCGATTTCCTGCAAGTTCTCGATGAGCGCGGCTTCATCCACCAGGTCTCCGACCCGGAGGGCCTAGACGCTTTGTGCGCAAAGGGTCCGATCACCGGCTATATTGGCTACGATGCCACGGCGAGCTCGATTCACATTGGAAATCTGATCACGCTCACCATGCTTTACTGGCTGCAGGCGACTGGCAACCGGCCAATCAGCATGATGGGTGGCGGCACCACGATGGTTGGCGACCCCTCGTTCCGCGATGAACAACGCCAACTACTGACGATGGACCAGATCAACGCCAACATCGACAGCATCAAGAACGTCTATTCGCGCATCCTGCGCTATGGCGACGGGCCGACTGATGCGATCATGGTCAATAATGCCGACTGGCTGATGGAGTTGAAATATGTCGACTTCCTGCGCGAGGTCGGCCGGCACTTCTCGGTCAACCGCATGCTGAGCTTTGACTCGGTCAAGCTGCGCCTCGACCGCGAACAGTCGCTCAGCTTCCTTGAATTCAACTACATGATCATGCAGGGCTACGACTTCGTCGAGCTCAACCGCCGCTATGATTGCGTGCTGCAGATGGGCGGTTCCGATCAATGGGGCAACATCATCAACGGTGTTGATCTCAGCCACCGGATGGGCGGCGCCCAGCTCTATGCCCTCACCACGCCGCTTCTCACCACCTCTTCGGGCCAGAAAATGGGCAAGACCGCCAGCGGGGCCGTTTGGCTGAACGGCGATATCTTCAGTCCCTATGAGTTCTGGCAGTATTTCCGGAACACCGAGGACGCGGACGTCGAGAAATTCCTCAAGATTTTCACCCGGTTGCCACTTTCCGAAATCGCCCACGCGGTCAAGGATGACATCAACGAGGCCAAAAAGCTGCTGGCAACCGAGACCACGGCCATCGTGCATGGCCGCGAGGCAGCCGAACAGGCCGCCGAAACCGCGCGCGCAACATTCGAGGAAGGCGCGATCGACCTCAGCCTGCCGACAGTCGAAGTGCAGAATAGCGAGCTTTCCGGCGGGTTGGGAATTCTCTCCGCCTTCGTCAACGCCGGCCTGGCGTCGTCGAACGGCGAAGCGCGCCGCCACCTCAAGGCCGGCGCCCTTCGGGTCAACGACGAGCCGGTCACTGATGAACGGGCAGAGTTGAACCCGGGAAGCCTGCTCAAGGAAGGCGTCATCAAGCTCTCGGTCGGCAAGAAGCGCCACGTCCTGATCAAGCCGGTTTGAGATCAGTTTGCATTGGCCAGAACCAAATCCGCCTTGCCGTGGATTTGGGAACGTCACGCGGCATCGCCAGTTCCACGCGCCACGATGGCCAAGGCACGAAACTGCAGAGACTCAATTCGTCAAATCGGAGCCGCCCGCGTGAGTGCTGCCCGCCCGCAATTCGCGCAAGACGCTCACCTCCGCGGCTAACAGCGCCAGCGCAAGTCGAACAGCGGGATGATCTGCGTGATCAACCGATGTTCCGTGCTGCAATTGCGAAAGCGCGCGCTCGCGATTCTCGATCATCTGGTTCAGATCAAGCGGGTTATCATCATCCGTTTCGGCCAACAGCAAAGCAATGAGAGACGATTGGGGCAAATCCCCGGCGCCGCTGATCCTCGAACGCAAATCCAGATAGGCTCGCTCTCCCTGCTTTGTCAGCTCAAACACTTCTCTTTCAGGCATGCGGCCCACGCGCTCGGTGGTGCCTTTGACCCATCCACGTTCGCCGAAGCGTCTCAGGATCGCATAGATATTTGCGCGCGAAAGCCCGAGAAACGGCCCAAAGCTTCTTTCCAGCTCTGCCGCAATAACGTGACCGTGCACGCTGTGCGCTTTGAGCACAGAAAGCACGGCCAGTTCTTTCGCCTCTTTCAGACTCACGCTTTCCGTGGCCCCAATCGGCCGGCGACGGGATCGAGGTCATACATGACAAATGTTTCGATGATGTCGTTCATTTCCGGATCGTTCTCCCCATGATCGTCTTTTCCACTCTCGGTTTCAAGATAGCCATAAAGCGTGTCCCTGCTGTCGAAGGTCACCCAGACCACCACGCTATTGCGCTCGCGGTCGACGCCGACTTGCCTCGCAATCACCCCGTCCAGCTTTTCATCCATAATCTTGCTTGGACGCGAGGCAATCCGGATGAGATCATCCAACCTGCCTGGTTTGGCGGTTGAGACTGAAACGAAGGTATATCCGGCATCCATTTTTGCCACTCCTATTTCCATATTGACTAGTAAGTTTTGACTACTAATAAATGAGGTCGGAGATATGGATTTCAAGAGGCATCGTCTTCTTTTTTGAGTGATTGGGATCGGCAATTCGATCCAGCGCGGACTATCCGCCGGTGTCAGCCTCCGGCCGCTCTTCGGCACGGAACTCGAACAGGCGCCGGAATGCGCCTGGCACCAGCAATGAGGCCGGGTTGACCTGGAACTTGGGATTGTCGAGATCGCCGCGCACGGCGAATGTCACGCCAATCAGCCCTTCGCCGTCGCGCCCACCCAGCAGCCGGCCAAGAAGCGGCAGCTTCTGGATGGCATTGTTCAGCTTGAACAAGGGGATATAGGTGCCGACGATATCGTACTGCCCCTGATTGGTGTAGATAAAGCCATGCGCCGTGCCGCCCACTGAGCCGCCGTCGACAACCGCATCGGTAATCTCGATGCGATCAGGCTTGCGAATGAAGCTCGCCTCGCCAGATTGAATATCGATCCTGTTTTCCTTGGCGATCAGCGCGCGCGAATCCTCGTGATTGCCCAGAACCTGGGCGACGTTGGCCTCGTCGACGATCGAAAAATCCTTGATGCTGACATCACCGTAATCAGCATTCTCCGCGGTTTTCGTTGTCAGAACCAGGCTGCCACTGCCGCCGACCAGCTGCGCGTAAACGCCAGTGAACCGCAACAATTGTCCGAGATCATTGAAAGCGACAGACAGCACCCGGCCGCCATTGACGTTGTTCGTCGTGATCGACAGCCCGTTGCCTGAACCGAACTGCGTTTGCAGATTGGCATCGCGCAATTCGGTCCCTCGTACGCTCAATTGGGCATTGAGATTGAATGCGGTGGTTGCATAGAACCCGAGGGCTCTTTCAATCTGCGCGTCAAGTGTGACGGGTTGGTCCACAACCTCAACCGTGGGACTGCCGCTGCCCCCGCCACTGAGAGAGAAAAAGCGTTGCATCAGCGGTTTGAGATCGAGCTGTTGACCGCGGATGGATAGGGCATATCCCCCGTTCTTCGGTGTGATGCTCAACTGCGCATCATCATCCTTGGACAGACGGAATGTCGAGAAATCGGCGCTTTCCAGACCCGCTTTCTGGTCGAAATTGATGCCTCCCTTGATCGCGACATTGCCGAAACCAAGATCGACGCCGGTGATGTAGACCTTGTCACCCGAAAAACCGACATTGGCATCGAGATGCCCCGCTTCGCCCCGGGATTTGCTTAGTCCAATATCCGCGACGGTCAGGCCGGCATCCTTGAGATCGACCGACACGTCGATCGTGCCATCATCCCTTGGTTTGCCGCTGAACTCCACACTGCCCGTCAGAAACTCACTGGCATCAAAACCGAAAGACTTGAAATCATCGCCCCCCAGCTTCGCGCTGAGCGCAACTTTCGGCGCACTTCCCTCTTCCAGCTTGCCACCCAGATCGAGCGTCGCGGTCAATCCATCGATCTTGGCCGGTCCGTTGACGTGATAGCCACCATTGTCCACCGTGAAGCTGAATTGTCCGTCGCTTAGCGTGCGGTCCATCAGCTTTTCGGAGCTGGCAAAATCGCTCACCTCGCCCGACACCTTGTAGGTGGCGTTCGCCATATCAAAATCCATGCCGGCAATATTGAACGATGCCGTCAGATCGGTGGTCAGGTTTCCGCTGAGGGAGTCGAGCGAAATGGGAATATCGGCGGTGTTAATCCGGTCAGGAAATTTGTCCTGCGCCAACGCAAGAATGGCCTCCACGGGCGCATCAACGCTGCCAGACAATGAAAACACGGAATTGGCGCCATCCTGCCCCGGCACAAAGTCAAAACCGGCATTCCGGATGTCGATACTGCCCTTTTGCGTGCCGATGGCCGCATTTCCGAACGCGACCGAAAAGTCGCCGTCTTTCAGGTGAACCCGGGTTTCGCCCTCAATCAGGATGGGGTCAAAGCCATTCTGCGGATCGAATTGCAGGTTTTGGGCGACCGCGTCCAGAGATAGCGAATCTTCGGGCCAGTTGAACTGCGTGAAGTCTTTCGGGATCGAACCGGCTGGGAAATTGACCTTTGCCTGGGCGGAACGGATTGTTCCGGAGATGAAATTCTTCACGAACCAGTCCCGGGCCGCCTCGCCCGCCGCCGAGGGCCAGAGCCGCTTCAGGTCATCGACTGACACGTTCTGCATTCCAGCGCTCAATTGGAAGCCTGGTCCCGACCGCAAGAGATCAGCGCGTCCTTCGGCGACGAAACGCATATCGCCGCGCTTCATGACCAATTGGTCGATGCCCATCGCGCCATAAAGTGGTGCATTCCAGCCTACGAACAGCATTTCATCGATGGGTTCGGCAGGCGGGCCCATATCCAGAGGCTGCACCTTGATGTTTGTTGCCGTCACCGTGATGCCGACCGTCGGACCGAACGTGTGGTCAAGCCCCATGACGAACACGCCCTTGATGTCCGCCTCTGTCTCGGCGACGCGAATGTGGCTGGGAAGCAGGGTGAACTGCGCCTTGATGGCATCCCACTCGAGATGCAGTGCGCCTTCTTCGATCGGAAACCGTCCTTCGCCCAGACGCATGGTCATGCCACCCATGTCGATATTGAGCGTACCGCCAACCAATCGCGGTTTCTCGGCGGTTCGGTCAAACCGGATTTGCGCCCTGATATGACTCCCGCCACGGATTGCCGTCATGGAATCGGGATCATCGACAAACGGCGCAAACGAGGCAAAATCGAAGCCCTGAATTTCGCTGTCCATTTCTGCGTGGTTGTACTGGTCTTCGTTCCAGCGAACCGTTCCGATCATGGTCTGACCCGCGAAATCGGCGCTGAATGTTCCGCTGACGTCACCGGTTTTGGCGTCGGCCGTCATTCTCACACCCATGTTGGAGAACTCGCGAACTACGCCATAGACCACGTCGTGCATTTCCAGGCTCGCGTCGCGTATAGCCAGCCGCGAAAACAGACCCTTCCTGGCGCTTTCCGATACTTCCTTGAGCCCTGCCTCCGCCGAAAGCAGGTTGTAGACCATCCAGTCATGGTCTGAGCGGAACTCGACGGTCGGAATTTCTGAGGTCGTATCCCGGACATCAAGCCCAAGCGAAGTGATCCCGACGCTGGGAATCTGTTGGTCGCCAGCCGTTACGTAGACCGTCGGCAATTCACCCGGTCCGCCTTCGCGCACTTCGAACTTGCCGAGTCTTGGTCCCAGAAGATCCTGAATAACCTGCAGATGCGGCCGCACCAGCGTGATCACCGCGGCCGGTTGACCAAAAAGCGCATCGAGCGGCGAGACGCCAATTTCGAGCGCCTCCATCTCGACGGCTCCGGCGGTGTCTCGGTTGGTCAGCGTGACCGGTGAAAACCTGAGCACCGGCGCCCCGCCTTCGAGCGCAAGAAAGGTATCGCCCATCTCGAGATCGAGATTGGCGCCCATCGATTGCGCGGCCATGTCGCGCGCTGCACCGGCGATAAACGGCAGTTTGATCGGCGTGATCAGCAAAACGACATAAAGAAGCGCCAGCAGAACTACCGGCGCCAGCAACACATAAAGCGCAATCCGCAGACCCCGGCGCCTGCGCGACTTGCTTTGGCCGGGCTTGGCAGCCAGCCCGCCCTCAATGTCTTCGCTATTGGTCAAGTGAACGTTTTGGTTCGAATCACGTGCATGGGTTAGTGGGCGACCATACCGGTCTGTGCCGAAAAACTCAGCCGTAATGTGATAGCCCGCCATCCATAGAAGGCCCAACCATGTTGAAAATAGGTCAAAAGGCTCCGGACTTCGAACTGCTCGATGACAGGAGCAAACCATTTCGCCTTGCGGATGCGTCGGGCCAGCCCGTGGTGCTCTATTTTTACCCGAAAGACGACTCGGAGACCTGCAATGTGGAGAATTCCGGTTTTTCGGATCTGGCCGCGAAATTCGCGAAATCAAACGCGGTTTTGCTGGGCATTTCTCCGGACAGCGTCGAATCTCACAAGCGTTTCCGGGCCAAATACGGCCTCAAGGTGCGCCTGCTCGCCGATCCGGAGCACAAAGCCATTGTGCCCTACAAGGTCTGGGGGCCCAAAAAACTCTATGGGCGCGACTATATGGGCTTGATCCGCACCACCTACCTGATCGACGCCAAAGGCAACGTGGCAGAAGCCTGGAAGGTGACGCGCGCACGCGGTCACGCCGAAAAAGTGCTGGACGCGGTAAAAGCGCTCAGCCAATCAACGACTTGATCTCAAAAGATTGTTAACCATAAGCGGCAAAACTGGCGGCAGTGAAAAATTGCGTACCGGTCACGCCGCCCATGCCATCGTCAGTCTCGTCCCGCGTTACCCGCCTGCACCGGCTCCTCAAGCGTCCGGTGGCCATCTACACGCTGTTCGGCCTTCTGGTTGCCAGCAACGTTCTGACAGGCGTCGCGCTATTGATGACCCCGGAGATTACGAGCCTGTTCGCTTCGGCTCCGGACCGGTCCTACACCGCATACGAAGAGCGCATGCTGGCGTTGCGCATGGAAGTGGATCGTCTCCATTCCCGCCAGTACCGGCAGGCGGGCGACCTTAATCTGCAGATGCAGGAACTGGCCCAGCAGCAGCAATTCCTGGCCGAACAGCATTCTTTCGTTCGTATTCTCGCCGAAAAGGCAGAAGAACTCGGGCTTGATATCGATCTTGGCGATTCGCAAACGACCGCGGCCATCGCACCTGCCAGCCTCCCGGACCCCTCGCAGGATGGCGATAGTTCCATTCAATCCTTTCAGACATCCCTTGATCACATGGTCGATGAAAGCCGTCTGGCTCTCGCCGCGATTGGCGAAGCCGCCGACAAGTCGACCAGCGAAATCGTTTCAGGCCTGAGGGAATTGGGTGTTCGCCCGGATTTCTCCGATGTTCAATCCGAGGCGATGGGCGGCCCATTCATGCCTCCAGAAGAGGGTGATGGCTCATCAACCAGCCTTGCAGAAAACGCCAACAACGTGATGGTGTCTCTGGAAAAGTTCGACATTGCGCGCAGCACGTTGCAAGGTCTTCCGGTCTTTTATCCGTTCACGTCGCGCCATTCGATCAGCTCGGGTTTCGGAAATCGCAAGGACCCGTTCGGTGGCTATTCTGCCTTTCATTCCGGGGTCGATTTCCCGGCAACCAGCGGCACGCCGGTTCTGGCAGCAGGATACGGAAAGGTCACCTACGCCGGGCGCATGAATGGCTACGGCAACCTCATTGAAATCGAGCATAACGGCATCAAAACCCGTTACGGCCACCTCTCCTACATCGGCGTCAAGGTTGGGCAGATCGTTAGCGCCGGCGAGGTCATCGGCAAGGTCGGCTCGACCGGCCGCAGTACCGGGCCGCACCTGCATTTCGAAATTCGAATCAACGACACGCCGAAAAACCCGATGCCCTACATCAATATCTCGCGGTCGCTTTCTGAATACCTCACGGGATGAGTTGGCCGGGTGCCAAACCCAAAGCCCTATTCGTCGCCCTTCTGGCCGAGTCGCTGCGCCAATGCGGCCTCCATGAACGCATCGAGATCACCATCCAGCACGTCATTGGGCTGCGTATTTTCGATGCCGGTTCTGAGGTCCTTCACCAACTGATAGGGCTGCAGCACATACGAACGGATCTGGTGTCCCCAGCCGATCTCGGCTTTGTTGGCCTCGGTCGACATGGCCGCTTCTTCCCGTTTTTGCAGCTCCAGTTCATAAAGCCGCGCCCGAAGCATCTGCCAGGCGGTTGCCCGGTTCTTGTGCTGTGAGCGCTCCTGCTGGCAAGCCACAACGATGCCGGTGGGTATATGCGTGATGCGCACAGCAGAATCGGTGGTGTTCACGTGCTGACCGCCCGCGCCAGACGATCTGTAGGTGTCGATGCGCACATCTGATTCCGAGACTTCGACGTCGATTGAATCATCGACCACCGGGTAGACCCAAACCGACGAGAAACTGGTGTGGCGGCGCGCCTGCGAATCATAAGGCGAAATCCGCACGAGCCGGTGCACACCGCTCTCGGTCTTCAGCCAGCCATACGAATTGTGTCCCTTGACCAGAAGCGTGGCGCTCTTGATGCCCGCTTCTTCGCCGGCATGGAACTCGATCACCTCGACCTTGAGTTTCCGCCGTTCGGCCCAGCGCTGATACATGCGCAACAACATGTTGGCCCAGTCCTGGCTTTCGGTTCCGCCGGCTCCCGAATGGACTTCGACATAGCAATCGTTGCTGTCCGCTTCACCCGACAACAAGGTCTCGACCTGCAAACGCGCTGCCTTTTCCTGCAGCGCGGACAGGCTTGCCTCTGCTTCCGCAACGACGCCATCGTCGCCCTCTGCCTCGCCGAGTTCGATCAGATCGACATTGTCGCCAAGTTGCGTGGTCAACTCTTTGACCGCGGCAATCTGGGCATCGAGCGCCGTCCGCTCGCGCATCAGCGCCTGCGCGGACTCCGCATCATTCCAGAGATCGGGGTCTTCGGCTTTGGCATTCAGTTCTTCGAGGCGGCCGAGAGCATGGTCCCAGTCAAAGATGCCTCCTCAGCAGGCTTATGGCCTGCTCGATTTCGCTGACACAATGTTCTGTTTCTGCACGCATAAATCGGTTCCAGGAAATTGATCCGCCCGCCTCTAGCAAATGGGCGGGCGGGTCTCAACCCGTCCGCACCCAATCAAAGCTAGAACAGGCCGCCCCGCCCGGCATTGAAGTCCACGTTCCCGGCCTGAACGTTCAGGAACGCATCCGAATTCACCCCGATAACGGATGTCGTCAGGTTCGGACCGGTCCCGGGCTTGAACGCTTCGAGGATGGCACCATCGCCTGCCAGAGCCTGCACACCCGTTGCCGGATCGATCCAGACCTGGGTCATGCCCGCAGGCATGGCAAAAGGCGTCGGCGGCGTGCCTGCCAGCGCTTTCTTCATGAAAGCGATGAAAATCGGCGCGGCAAAACCGCCACCGGTTGCCGATCGGCCCATCGAACGCGGCGTGTCGTAACCGATATAGACCCCGACGGCCAATTCCGGCGTAAAGCCGACAAACCACGCATCCTTGTAGTCGCTCGATGTTCCGGTCTTGCCGGCCACCGGCCGTCCAAGAGCATTCACGCTCGTTGCCGTTCCACGCTGGATCACACCCTGCATCATGGAGGTGATCTGATAGGCGGTCATTGGGTCGAGAATCTGCTCGCGATTGTCGATAATCAGCGGTTCCGCCTGATTTTCCCAGTCCTGGGCGTTGCAGCCATCGCAAATGCGCTCGTCGTGCCGGAAGATCGTCGCGCCGTATCGGTCCTGAATACGGTCGATGAGAGTGGGCACGATCTTGCGCCCGCCATTTGCAATCGTCGCATAGGCGCTGGTCATTTTGAGATCGGTGGTTTCACCGGCACCCAGCGCCATCGACAGAACTGGCAGCAGATCGTCATAGAGCCCGAAAAGCTTGGCATATTCGACGACCATCGGCATGCCGATGTCCTGCGCCAGGCGGACCGTCATGACATTTCGCGACCGCTCGATGCCGCGCCGCAGGGTCTGCGGGCCATAGAATTGCTGGGAATAGTTCTCCGGCCGCCATCGCGACCCGTCCGCGTTGATGATTTCGAGCGGCGCATCCAGCACGACGGACGCAGGCGTGTACCCGTTATCGAGCGCCGCCGAGTAGACGATCGGCTTGAAAGAGGAACCCGGCTGCCGCAAGGCCTGCGTTGCCCGGTTGAATTCGGATCGTGCGAACGAGAAGCCGCCGACCATGGCCAGCACGCGCCCCGTGCGCGGGTCCATTGCCACCAGCGCGCCTTCCACTTCTGGCGGTTGCTGTAGCGTGTAAACTCCATCTTTGCCTTCGACCGGGCTCACATAGATGACATCGCCAACCTTGAGCACCTGATCGAGCTTCTTGGAAACCCACGGAATTTCCGGCCCCGGCAATTGTCCGGTGACGCGCTCGTCGCCTGCCGTTCCATCGACCTTGGCGTCAGGCCTGATGCCGATCTTGGCCTCGTTTTGCTCCATTTCCAGAACGATGGCCAGTTTCCATTCCGGCACGTCCCAAAGCGGATCGACTTCAAAAACCGTTTTGCCCCAATCGTCGCCGGGTTCGAGGTTCTTTTCCGGACCGCGATAACCGCGCGTATGGTCATAGGCGATCAAACCGTCCATCAGCGCTTCACGTGCATAAGCTTCGAGGCGAGGATCAAGTGTGGTGCGAACCGAGAGACCGCCGCCATAAAGCGTATCGTCGCCATAAAGCGCCACCAGTTCACGGCGCACTTCCTCAACGAAATAACCTGACGAATAGAGCAAGGTGCCGCGCTCGCGCGGAACCACAACCAATGGTTCCTTTTTGGCGGCATCGCCATCCTCGGCCGAGACATAACCCTCCTCGACCATTCGATCGATTACGTAATTGCGGCGCGCAATCGCTGCCTCGGGATGCCGGAACGGATGATAGTTGGCCGGGCCCTTTGGAAGTGCCGCCAGATACGCGATTTCCGGCAAGGTCAGCTCGTAAAGCGCCTTGTCGAAGTAGTTCTGCGCCGCCGCCGCAATACCGTAGGAATTGAACCCGAAGCCGATCTCATTGAGATAGAGCTCAAGAATCTTTTCCTTGCTGAATGTCTGTTCGATCCTGAGCGCTAGCAGGGCCTCACGGATTTTGCGATCCCAGGTTTGTTCGCGCGTGAGAAGGAAGTTCTTGGCGACCTGTTGCGTGATGGTCGAGCCGCCCGCAAGCGGTCCGGTGTCACCGTTCAGGCGGCCCTGCACGTAATCGATCGCGGCGCGCGCAATGCCCTCGAACGAAAGCCCGTGATGGTGAAAGAAATCCTTGTCTTCAGTCGCGACAAACGCGTCGACAACGAGCGGCGGGATCGTTTCGATCGGCTGAAACAGCCGGCGCTCCCGCGCATATTCAGCCAACAAATACCCATCCGATGCATAAACTCGTGACGTAATCGGCGGCGCATAGTCGCGCAGCACCGTATAGTCCGGCAGATCCTCGGAAACCTGCCAAAGATAATAGCCGACGCCGGCACCGATCACGATTGCCATGAACAGGCCAAAGCCGAACAGCCATCCAATCAGACGCATCATTGTGTGATCACTCGTATTCGCGGCCCCGTCCGCGCCAGCCCGTGCAGCACCCAGATACAGTCACCGCATGGACTCGTCTGCCTGCTTCGAACGGCAAAATTATGAAGGCGATAAATCACGTTCCACCGCCATCGTCAAAATATTGCGCGATGCCCCGCGCCACCGCTTCTGCCGTGCGGTCCCGCCAGTCAGGCGAGGCCAGATTGCGCGCATCCGCATCGTTGGAAACAAACCCCAATTCAAGAAGAACAGAGGGCACGTCCGGTGCCTGTAGCACAAAGAAATTCGCCCGTCGGAGGGGAAATCGCCGCACCGGTACACTGGCCTGCAGCTGATCGATAATGGCGGTCGAAGCCTTGAAGGCTTGCCGGCGCATTTCCCGCCGCATCAGATCGACGAGAATATCGACCGCAGCCGCGTCCGGCGCCTCGGCAACCGCGCCGGCCAGCACCGCCGAATGGTTTTCGCCGTCGGCCAGCACCTTGTCGAGAACATCCGTTGCCTGCTCGTCGCGGGTATAGATGGAGGCCCCGCGAATGGCGTGGTCATCAAAGGCGTCGGCATGGATGGACAGGAAAAGGCTCGCCTTGTTCTGCCGCGCAATGTCCACACGCTCGTCCAGCCGCACGAAATGATCGTCCTCACGCGTCAGCGCCACGTCGAACCGTCCCGACGCGATCAGGATTTCCTGCAGCTTCTTGGCGAAGGCCAGCGTGATCGTTTTCTCGAAGATGCCGTTTGCCATCACCGCACCGCTATCCACCCCGCCATGTCCCGGATCGATGAGAATCAATGGCCGGTGGGCCATCTCCATTTCCGTGGTGCCCGGCGCGTTGGAATTGTCCGCGAGCTGCGGCTCGCCGTCCTGTGCAGTCGAGTTGGCCTTGTCAGCCTCGGCCTTGGCGACGAAATCGGCTTCGCTTCGCGGCACCATGTCCACGACCAGCCGCGCCGGCTGTCCATCGATCGCTTTGAGAACATAGGCCTGCTGCACCTGCATGGGTGAACGCAGGACCAAAAGGGTGCGTACCCGGTCCGCTGCCACCTGCGAAATGCTGGCTTCTGCAATCGGTCCGGTCTGCGGCGTGCTGAGCGGTTCGGACAATTGCATCGTCCCTGCCCTGACATCGATTGCGATCGACATCGGATCGAGCAGCGAGACGAATGCGAACTGTGTCGGTGCGCTGAGATCGACGATCAGCCGCGCGCGCTCTTCGGAGGCGGTCAGGCGCACCGCGTTGATCTGGATATTGGCAACGTCCGCAGCCGCAAGGCCCTGCGCGGCACCAACGGCATTGTCCTCCTGCGCCGTCGCCGAATTGATCTGCGCAAGGCCGGCGATAAAAACCAGAAAAACCATCGACAGACTTCGGAACAGCATACGCGCATTCCGAACGCGCTCGCTGCCTGAAGTGTCCGCCGCCCGACCCGCCATGAACTAACTGACCCGATATTTCCGGCGAAACGATTCGCCTGTTTGTTGTCTCTGCCCGGCGCTCTTAGCCCAGCCCGTTGCCGCCGCCAAACCGGCTTGGGAAATTGTGAAGGACAAATCGCGGTTTATGCGCGATTGGTCAGCGATTGTGACTTTTTTATTGCCAAATCAGCGCCCCGCGAATATTCAGGGCTGGAACCAGGTGGTTCCCGAATGCCCGCAAAAAAACCGGTTCCGGTGGCAGGCAGGCGGACGAACAGATGATCAAATGGCACGCTTGTCGTGCTTGAAGATGGCTGATCGCGTTCCCACATTGGCTCACCAAAGAATTTCGGCCACTTGGCCGACATATGCAGCCTTGGACGCATTGCCTGGCTGCCGACCGAACGAAAGTTGACAAATGGGCTATGCCTCCCACAGCCAAACGCATGCCGCAAAAGAGCGGTATTTCGCGTCCGGCGAATGCGTGGGAACCTCAAATCCAGCCCGTCCTTCATCTTTCCCCTTTCGTGCACGGACCTATGCTGTCCGCCGCACTCTCAACCAAGAAACAATGGCCGCGCATGGCGCAACCCCGTTCAGGACCATGAAGGACCGGACGAGGTTTGGCGCGCGACGGCCCGGAGTAAATCTATATGGCAACCAAACGCATGCTGGTGGATGCCACCCACCCGGAAGAAACCCGGATTGTCGTGACGAGCGGCAATCGCCTCGAGGAATTTGATTTCGAATCGGCCAGCCGCCGTCAACTTCGCGGCAACATCTATCTGGCCAAGGTCACGCGCGTAGAGCCCTCTTTGCAGGCCGCTTTTGTCGACTATGGCGGCAACCGCCATGGCTTTCTGGCCTTTTCGGAAATCCACCCCGACTATTACCAGATCCCGGTCGCCGACCGCGAAGCGCTTCTGGCCATGGAGGCCGAGGCCAACGAACGCATCAACGACGATAATGGCGGACGAAAGTCCAAGCGGCGCAACAAGAAAACCGAAAACAGGTCGAAGCCCGAAGCCGTCGGGTCGGAAACCGAGGAGGACGTGATAGGGGACGACGACGAACCCGATGTGATCGCGGCCAATGACGGGCTTGATGGCGAAGAAGACAGTGTTGAAGAACCCGCCCTGCTCGAAGATGAAACGGAGCTGACTGCCGACGCTGAGCCGCCGGCAGAAGACGAAACCGAAGCCTTGGCCAAACTGGACGGCGAAGAGCCCAAAAAACCGGCCAGGCGTTCGACGCGAAGCCGCCGCAGCAAGTCGAAAAAGACCGAGGCCGCAGCACCCGTCGAAGCCGAGGCCGCCCCCGAAATCGTTGCGGACGAAGAGCACGCCGATGAAGATGCGCAGCCTGAGGAAGTCGACACCCTCGACCAGGGCTTTGACGATCTCGGTGGTGGAGAAGGCGAAGATCTGATCGACACCCGCCGCAAGCTGGCGCGCCGCTACAAGATTCAGGAAGTCATCAAGCGCCGCCAGGTCATGCTTGTGCAGGTGGTCAAGGAAGAACGTGGCAACAAGGGTGCGGCTCTGACCACATACCTGTCGCTCGCCGGCCGCTATTCCGTCCTGATGCCCAACACTGCCCGTGGTGGTGGCATTTCGCGCAAGATTACCAATTCGACCGACCGCAAACGCCTCAAGGAAATTGCGGGCGAACTCGACGTTCCGCAGGGTATGGGCGTTATTCTGCGCACCGCCGGTGCGTCTCGCACCAAGGCCGAGGTCAAGCGCGATTTCGAATATCTCTCCCGTCTGTGGGAGAATGTGCGCACCCTCACCCTGAGTTCGACGGCGCCGAGCCTCGTTTACGCCGAAGGAAGCCTGATCAAGCGCACCATTCGCGACCTTTATGACAAGGACATCGCCGAAGTGCTCGTCGCTGGCGACAATGGCTATGCCGAAGCGCGCGACTTCATGAAGCTGATCATGCCGTCGCACGCCAAGAAGGTGAAGCAGTACAAGGAACCGCAGCAGATTTTCTCGCGGTTCAATGTCGAACAACAGCTCGATTCCATGTTCTCGCCGCAGGTCACCCTGCCTTCTGGCGGCTATATCGTGATCAACCCAACAGAGGCACTGGTTTCGATCGACGTCAACTCGGGCCGCGCCACGCGCGAGCACAATATCGAGGACACCGCGCTTCAGACCAATCTTGAAGCAGCCGACGAAGTCGCGCGGCAATTGCGCTTGCGTGACATGGCCGGACTGATCGTGATCGACTTCATCGACATGACCGAGCGCCGCTCGATCCGCAACGTCGAAAAGCGTCTCAAGGATGCGCTCAAGCACGACCGTGCGCGCATCCAGGTTGGCCGCATTTCGCACTTCGGGCTGCTCGAAATGAGCCGCCAGCGCATGCGGTTCGGTGTTCTGGAAAGCTCCACGCACACCTGCCCGATGTGTCAGGGCGCAGGCATCGTTCGCTCGGTCGAAAGCCTTGCCCTGATGGTCATGCGCGCGGTTGAGGATCAGGTTCACAAGAAACCTGGCGACAATATCGACGTGCGTGTCCCCACCGATGTCGCGCTCTACCTGCTCAATGCCAAGCGCCACCTGCTGACCGATCTTGAGGACCGGCATGGCCTGTCCATCACCGTCAGCGCGGATGCAACACTGATTGGCAGCCACTACGCAATCGACCGGACTGGACCTGCTTCCGGCCCGTCATCGGTCTCAAGCTCCGCAGTCGCCATGGACGAACGCTCTGTTCCCGCCGCACCCGAAGAGGAAAGCGAAGACGAACAGCCCAAATCCAGAAGCCGGCGGCGCCGGCGCGGCCGCCGCTCGGATTCCGAGCAGGATGAAGCTGAATTCGAAACCGCATCAGAAGATGACGAGGCGGACGAAGTCGTAGAAGCTTCTGAAACGCTTGACGGCGACGACGAAGATCAGCCGCGCAAGCGCCGCAGACGCGGACGCCGCGGTGGCCGCCGCAATCGCCGGCCAAATGGTGAACTGGATTCTGAAGTGGAAACAGAGGAGTCCGAGGTCGCAGCCGAAAGCGCTGATCTGGCGGGTGCCGAACAGCCCAGTATCCTGACCGAACCTCAGGACGAAGACGAAACCGCCACAACGGAAGCAAAACCGCGCCGCCGCACCCGCAAGCCGAAAAAGCCGGAACCTGAAAGCGAAATCGCCGAAGAAACGGCCGAGCAATCCGCCGAGCCGGAACCAGTGGAACCTGCTGAACCCGTTCCGGCAAAAGAACCGGCGGATGAGGAAAAGCCTGGGGCGCGCAGCAAAAAGGAACTGCCGCCGGAAGGTGAGATCATTGCCTCGAGCACCAGCGCGGACGAAAAGCCAAAGCGTGGCGGTTGGTGGTCACGGCGCTAGAACAATTGGCCGGTCCGCAAACAAGCGGGCCGGCCAATCACATTGCCGATAGGTCGCGTTGCACAGACCGAAAGCCAACACTAGAATCGTGCTGAAAACGCAACCCCTTGACCGGGCAGCTCGCTGAAACAGGCGTCCGGCATCAACAGGAAATCTCCTCATGACCCGTACGTCTATCATTGCGGTGGTCGCTGCCGCGGTTCTGTCCGGAATCGGCGGTGCCTACATCACTCAAATGAATGCGCCCAAGCCGTTGGGTGAAGCCGATATCAGAACGATCGTGGGTTCCATGATTGCCGATCACGACGCCACCCAGGCTGCCTCTCAGGAAGACCCCTCAACTGAAGTCGCCGCCGCAACGATCAACCCGATGATCGAGCAATATCTCATGGACAATCCGCGTATTCTGCAGCGTGTGTCCGAGCGCCTTCAGGATGAATTGGCTGCCGAAGAACGCGAAAACACCCGCGTCGCCCTCGCCTCCATGACTGACGAACTCTACAACGATCCGGATCACGTCGTGATCGGCAATCCAGATGGCGACGTCACGCTGATCGAGTTTTTCGACTACAATTGCGTTTATTGCCGGCAAAGCCTGCCCGATATCGCGCGGTTGATGCAGGATGATCCGAATCTGAAAATCATTCTCAAGGAATTCCCGGTTCTATCCGCAGGATCACTTGAGGCCGCCAAGATCGCGATGGCGGTCAGCAAGACCGATGCCGATTACTGGACATTCCACCAGGCACTTTACACCGGCCGCGGCCAGGTTGACGGCGATGCCGCGCTCAAGGCGGCCGAAGACCTTGGGCTCGACAAGGACGCCATCACCGCCGTCGCCAATTCCCAGCAAACGCTTGACGCCATCCAGCGCAACTATGCCGCCGCGGATACGTTGGGGATTTCGGGAACGCCGACCTTCATTGTTGGCGATGAGCTCATTCCGGGAGCCCTCGGTTATGATGCCCTCAAGCAGATGATCGACAATGTGCGCGCCTGTGGCAGCGCGGATTGCACGACTCAGGGCTGATCGGCCCTACTTCTTGCCTGTGGGCGGCGGACGAATTGCATTTTGCCTTTTTGGCACTCTTGCTATAGTCCGCCGTTAAATAGGGCTTTGCACGACCTCAATAAGGGTTCAGGCACGTCTCAGGCCAGGTTCGGCTTGAGACCCGGCGTCTTTACACATTTGGCCATCCGGTTGCGTTCCGGTCGGGCCAATTGCTAGTGAAACGGCGTGATGCCAGCGAGGCCGCAGAAACGGGCAATGAGCACGGAGCAAGAAGATGACCAAATCGTCCGACATTGATCAGGATCTGATCAGGGCCATTGCCGAACTGGTCAGCGAGGCCAATCTCGCCGAAATCGAAATCGAGAAAGACGATTTCCGGGTCCGGGTGACCCGATCGTTCGCTTCGTCCGCGCCACAACAGGTTTTTGCGGCACCCATGGCGCCCGCACCCGCACCTGCCGCGCCGGCGGCGTCGATGGCGGCCAGTATTGCCGGCGCCGCCAAAGGTCCCGCAGACGATCTTCTGTCAAATCCCGGCACACTGACCTCACCCATGGTGGGCACTGCCTATCTGGCGCCCGAACCCGGCGCGACCGCCTTTGTCACGATTGGCCAGCAGGTCAAGGAGGGCCAGACGGTCCTCATCG
The DNA here is from genome assembly GCA_020638065.1 of Hyphomicrobiaceae bacterium. Taxonomy (GTDB): domain Bacteria; phylum Pseudomonadota; class Alphaproteobacteria; order Rhizobiales; family Devosiaceae; genus JACKJF01. The sequence continues at coordinate 159,238 of JACKJG010000005.1, forward strand.
TTGAAGCCATGAAGACCATGAACCAGATCCCGGCGCACAAATCGGGCAAGGTGACCTCCATCCTGGTCGAAGACGGGCAACCGGTCGAGTATGGTGAGCCGCTCGTCGTGATCGAATAGGCGGGGCCAAACGCAATGTTTTCCAAGGTTCTCATAGCCAATCGCGGGGAAATTGCCCTGCGCGTTCTGCGCGCCTGCAAGGAAATGGGCATTCAGACCGTTGCCGTGCATTCGACCGCCGATGCCGACGCCATGCATGTGCGGCTGGCCGACGAAAGCGTCTGCATTGGCCCCAATCCGGCCAGCGAATCGTATCTGAACATTCCCGCCATCGTGACCGCCTGCGAAATCTCCGGCGCTGATGCTGTTCACCCCGGTTATGGCTTCCTATCGGAAAATGCCCGCTTTGCCCGCATTCTGGCCGAGCACAAGGTCGCGTTTATCGGGCCGTCCTCCCATCATATTGAAATCATGGGCGATAAGATCGAGGCCAAGCGCACCGCGCTCGAACTCGGCATTCCCTGCGTGCCCGGTTCCGACGGCGAGGTCGAAACCGTGGAAGACGCCAAGGCCATCGGCAAGGAATTTGGCTATCCGGTTCTGGTCAAGGCCGCCGCTGGCGGCGGCGGACGCGGCATGAAAGTCGCCAACAGCGAAGCGGAAATGGAAACCGCGTTCAAGACGGCGCGCAGCGAGGCGAAGGCCGCATTTGGCGACGGCGCCGTCTACATCGAGAAATACCTCGCCAAACCACGCCATATCGAGGTTCAGGTCATCGGCGACGGCCAGGGCAACGCCGTTCATCTGGGCACCCGCGATTGTTCCCTGCAGCGGCGGCACCAGAAGGTCTGGGAAGAAGCGGTCGCCCCTACCGTGCCGATGGAAAAGCAGGAGCAAATCGGCGAAATCTGCGCCAGCGCCATGCGCAAGCTGAAATATTCCGGCGCCGGTACAATCGAATTCCTTTACGAGGACGGTGAGTTCTATTTCATCGAAATGAACACCCGCCTGCAGGTGGAACACCCGGTTACCGAGCGCGTGACCAATATCGATATCGTCTACGAGCAGATCCGCGTTGCTGCCGGCGAAAAGCTCAGCATCGCGCAAAACGACGTCATATTCTGGGGCCACTCCATCGAGGTCCGGATCAATGCCGAAGATCCCGTGACCTTCACGCCCTCACCTGGCACGATCACCTTCTATCATCCGGCAGGCGGCGTCGGCGTGCGCATCGATTCAGCCGTTTATCAGGGCTACAAGATCCCGCCCTATTACGACAGCCTGATCGGCAAGCTCATCGCCCACGGCCGCACCCGCGAAGAGTGTTTGCAGCGCCTCAAACGTGCCATCGACGAGTTTGTTGTGGACGGAATCAAGACCACCCTGCCCCTGTTCCAGCGGCTGATCCGTGAACCAGACATCATTGCGGGCAATTACGATATTCATTGGCTTGAACATTATCTGGCGGGCGACAAATCCGCGTAGAACCGCGCGGGTCCGATCGATGTGAATGATGACGACCCACAACCCGTTCATTCCCGAACTCAATGCCGATCTTATTCTGCGGGCCTATCAGGCTGGCATTTTTCCGATGGCCGACAGTGCCGACGATCCGGACATCTTCTGGGTCAGCCCCGAACATCGCGGCATCATTCCTCTCGATGGGCTTCATGTGTCAAAGAGCCTGCGTAAAGCCATCCGCACCACAGCCTTTGAAACTCGCGTCGACTCCGATTTCGAACTGACCATCGAGAATTGCGCCACCAAGGGCACCGAGCGGGAAACCACCTGGATTAATTCCACCATCAGAAGGCTCTATGGTGAATTGTTCGAACGCGGCTATTGCCACACCGTTGAGGTGTGGGACGGCGCCGAAATGGTCGGTGGTCTTTACGGCATTGCGATCGGTGGAGCCTTCTTTGGCGAGAGTATGTTTCACACGCGCACCAATGCTTCCAAAATCGCACTCGTCCACCTGGTTGATCGGCTGAACGCAGGCAATTTCCGCTTGCTCGACACCCAGTTTCTGACCGATCACCTCGAATCGCTTGGCGCCATCGAAATTCCGCGTTCCGAATACGAACTGCGTCTGGCCAAAGCGATGGAAGTCCGCGGGGACTTCGGCGCTTGGGACCATATCGCCGGAAGAAACTGAACGATTCCGTTGGAGGCGACTCTGGACCGCCAGCAATTTGCTGCATTGGCTAAGAAATTCCCCGGCGCGACGGTTGTTGCCGCAGGCGATGCCATCGATGTCCGGGTTGCGAACAAGACCTTTGTCGCTCTGCCAGCCAATAACGCCAACTGCGCCATATTCAGGCTCACCCTTGAGCAACAGGAAATGCTGATCGCGGCGGAGCCGGAAATTTTCCGGAGGCTCGACCAATACCTGGGAACCAAAGGCTGGACCGAGGCTCGGCTGGAGCGCCTGGATGACAACACAGCGATTTCGGCCTTGCGACTGGCCTGGGCGAACCTCGCGCCCAAACGCATGATCGCTCAGTTCGAATTGTGAAACCTGCCCAAAGCTACCGCTGATCCGGCGGCGGAACGTCCGAGCTCTGTTTGCAGTTGAGGAGCCAGACATCATAAACCGGGTGATCGAGCGCGTTCAGCGCCGGGCTGTCGGCAAACATCCAGCCTGTGAAAACCCGCGAAATTGTGCCCTTGAGCGACACCTGATCGATTTCGAGAAACACGGATGTCCGCTGCGTCTCCGTGGCCGGGCGGGTGTAGCAGGCGCGCGGGGTGATCTGCAGTGAGCCGAACTGCACCGTCTCACCCATATAGACGTCGAACGTCGTTAGCCGTCCTGTAATCTTGTCCAGCCCGTTGAGCTGCGCCACCGGATTGGCGACGGTCTCCGCAAAGGCGGCCCCCGCCAGCGCCCATAGGAGTACGGCGCTCAAGGCAAGCTGCCTGCCCCATCGCGCCACGTGCTGCAATTCATTGGTCATTGTTGGTCGACTGTCGCCTATTCCGGTGACCACGCGTCGTAGTCGCCGGTCACTTTTGGCCGTTGTCCGCCCTTGAGCATGCTGCCCTCGGGTCGGTAAGCGGCTGCAGTTCCGGTCAAATTTGGCTGGTGCGGCTTTTCCCAGAATTTCGCCTGATAGCGCTCTTCGGTCGGCAATTGATCGGTCCGGTGATGCATCCAGCCATGCCAGCCCGGCGGAATGGCCGAGGCTTCGGCGGGACCGTTATAGATCACCCAGCGACGATCACCCTTTTTGGACTTGTAGTACTGGTTGCCTGCATCGTCCGAGCCGACATATTGCCCGTGCAAAAACGTATGCCAGCGTGTTCCAAGCGTCTGCCTGTTCCACCAGATGAACAACTCAGCGATAAACTGTTTCATGACCGCATCCTGAAACCGATGGCTGCCCGAAAACGGCAGCGGACTTCGGGCCAGCACTAGCATGCCTGTTGGCAGAGGCAAACCCAAAAGCCAGCCTGTTCAAGACGCACAAGGCTCTAAACTGTGGCCACAATCCAAAGGACCCAGCTGCCGCGAAACCCGATCCTTGCTCCGCTAGAAGCTCGACCCCAGAATACGGTCCACATCATCCTGGATCGAATTGAGCTGATCGAGCTGCTCAGACTGGTATTGCCGGGCCGAGGCCAACTGCTTGCGTTTGGCCGTTTCCTGATCAAGCTGCTCTGACATGCCGGCGACAACATACCGTTCGCCGACCAGTTTCAGGCTTCGCTCCGAGTGAAAAACCCACTCGATATGCGCATAAAGAACGTCTGGAGACACCGGTTTGACCAGAACGGCCTGCGCACCGAGTCGCATGGCCGATTCAACGTGCTTCTGCATGGCAACACTGAACATGGCGATGATCGGGGTCAGGCAAAGTGGAAACATGCGCTCGTGTCGAATCAGCTTGAGCAGGCTCCGTCCGCCATAGGGCGGCGCGTCCCAATCCATGAGCAGAACCGAGGGTGGCTGCGTGAGCATCGAGGCGACGGCCGAATCCATGTCCGCGAAGATTCTGATATCACGGCATCCAAATCCCGCAATCATGCCGCGCAACAGGTGCTGCATTTGCCGGTTTGGCTCAATCACAACAATCGAGTGACCCTGCATTGCCCGGCTGTCCGCACGGTGAGAATTGCGGCTTTCCGACTTCATCGTCATAACTCCTGGCCAACTCCCGGCAAAACCGAAGCCGGGAAAAATGCCGCAGAGGCGTCCTGATCGAAAATAATGCGCTTGACTTTGAACCCCGTCTATTCCGGCCGGTTGCGGACGGGATTCGCACGTGTGTTTTTGTTTACGTTTCGCCTTCGAAACTCATGCGAATTTCCGCATGTAAATCGGCGTTTTTTCTTTCATTTTTGACGGTGATTTGATCCCAGCTGCACCTGCAGGGAGCGCCGCGATGCTAGGCAATTTCTGCCCTTGGATGCGCCCCGCCCAGAAGCAGTCTCGCTCTGGGATTTCCCCGCAATACACACTATATTTAGTTTTTCACGGACAAGATGACACAAGCAGTAGGATTTTGTGCGAAACCAATGCTTGACCGAAAAACTGAATCGGAATTACAAAAATCAGGTTGCGGAGAGGTACCCATCAACCCCTTTTCGTCACTCGTCAGGCAATCTCCGCAATTGGGGTGCGCGCAACGGGGGCTCAAGGCGATTGCGGGTTAACTTTTGGCGGTGCAGAACTAAACGTTCTGCATTGAGGGCGGGACGATTGCGGCGCCCCATGCCAATTGAACCGAACCCGACATCTGGATGACGCCGGCGTCAAAGACCGGGCATTCAAAACAACAAGCGCTGGCTCGGGCGGGCCGCGTAACAGGGCTGTCAAACACATTTGAGTTGGAGAAACTCAAAACGAACTCGCGGCATATTTGCGTCCGCGACATTGGGGAACGAACGAATGAAAATCGAACGGCGCTTCACGCAATCCGGTCAATCTGCCTATCAGGGCATCGAATTCCGCAAGGCAATCAGCGAAATCCGCAACCCGGATGGCTCGGTGGTCTTCAAACTGGGAAATATCGACGTGCCGTCGAACTGGTCGCAAGTGGCCGCCGATATCATTGCGCAGAAGTACTTCCGCAAGGCCGGCGTCGCCAAGGTTCTGAAAAAAGTCGAAGAGAACGACGTCCCCTCCTGGCTCTGGAAATCCGTTCCCGATGAAAAGGCGCTCGCCAAGCTCCCCGAAGACGAGCGCTACGGGTCCGAAACCGACAGCCGTCAGGTTTTTGACCGTCTTGCGGGCACCTGGACCTATTGGGGCTGGAAGGGCAAGTATTTCACCTCCGAAGACGACGCCCGAACCTTCTATGACGAACTGCGCTACATGCTCGCCACCCAGCGCGTCGCCCCAAATTCCCCGCAATGGTTCAACACCGGCCTGAACTGGGCCTATGGCATCGACGGCCCCGGACAGGGCCACTTCTACGTCGACCCGTTCACCCACAAGCTCGTCCAGTCGAAATCCGCTTACGAGCATCCCCAGCCGCATGCCTGCTTCATCCAGTCGGTCAACGACGATCTTGTCAATGAAAACGGCATCATGGACCTCTGGGTCCGCGAGGCGCGCCTCTTCAAATACGGCTCGGGCACTGGCACCAATTTTTCCGCCCTCCGCGGCGCCGGCGAAAACCTCTCCGGCGGCGGCCGCTCATCGGGCCTGATGTCTTTCCTCAAGATCGGCGACCGCGCCGCTGGCGCCATCAAGTCCGGCGGCACCACCCGCCGCGCCGCCAAGATGGTCGTGGTCGACATCGATCACCCCGATATCGAGGAATACATCAACTGGAAGGTCAAGGAAGAGCAGAAGGTCGCTGCCCTCGTCACCGGCTCGAAGATCGCTTCCAGGCATCTGAAACTCATCATGAAAGCCTGCGTGAATTGCGAAGGCTCGGACGGCACCTGCTTCGATCCCAACAAAAACCCCGCCCTCAAGCGCGAGGTCAGGGCCGCCAAGAAGGCGATGGTGCCGGAGAACTACATCCAGCGCGTCATCCAGTTCGCGCGCCAGGGCTATACGGACCTCGAATTCCCCGTCTACAACACCGACTGGGACTCCGAGGCCTATCTGACCGTTGCCGGCCAGAACTCGAACAATTCCATCCGCGTGTCCGACGATTTCCTGCACGCGGTCGAACATGACGGCGACTGGAACCTGACCGGCCGCATTCGTGGCAATGTGACCAAGACTCTCAAGGCCCGCGAACTCTGGGATCAGATCGGTTACGCCGCCTGGGCCAGCGCCGATCCCGGCATTCAATACCATTCCACCATCAACGATTGGCACACCTGCCCCGAAGCCGGCCCGATCAACGCCTCCAATCCGTGCTCGGAATATATGTTCCTCGACGACACGGCCTGCAACCTCGCCTCGGTCAACCTGTTGCCCTACCGCAATCAGGACAGCTCCTTTAATACCGGCGATTTCGAACACACGGTCCGCCTCTGGACCATCGTTCTCGAAATCTCGGTGATGATGGCGCAATTCCCCTCCAAGGCCATCGCCGAACGCTCGTTCGAATACCGCACCCTCGGCCTCGGCTTCGCCAATATCGGCGGTTTCCTGATGACCTCGGGCATTCCTTATGACAGCGACGAGGGCCGCGCCATCGCCGGCGCCGTCACCGCCATCCTGACCGGCATTTCCTATGCCACCTCGGCCGAAATGGCCAAGGAGCTCGGCGCCTTCAAGGATTACAAGCGCAACGCCAAGCACATGCTGCGCGTCATCCGCAACCATCGCAACGCCGCCTATGGCAACGAAACCGGCTATGAGGGTCTCGACATCAATCCGGTGCCTTTGGTCGCAACCGATTGCCCGGATGAAAACCTCATCGCCCGCGCCAGAAACGCCTGGGACGAGGCTCTGGAACTGGGCAAGAAGCACGGCTATCGCAACGCCCAGGTGTCGGTCATTGCCCCCACCGGCACCATCGGTCTGGTCATGGATTGCGACACGACCGGCATCGAGCCCGATTTCGCCCTCGTGAAAATGAAAAAGCTCGCCGGCGGCGGCTATTTCAAGATCATCAACCGCGCCGTGCCCCCGGCCCTCCGGACCCTTGGCTATTCCGAGGACCAGATCGCCGAGATCGAGGCCTATGCGGTCGGTCACGGCAACCTCAATCAGGCGCCGGCCATCAACCCCGCTTCGCTCAAGACCAAGGGCTTCACCGACGAGAAGATCGAGGCGGTCAACAAGGCCCTCGCCTCCGCCTTCGACATCAAGTTCGCCTTCAACAAGTGGACGCTGGGCGAGGATTTCTGCAAATCCGCCCTCGGCCTGACCGACGAACAGCTCAATGATTTCGATTTCGACCTGCTTGCATCCCTCGGCTATTCGAAAAAGGACATCGAGGCGGCCAACGTTCACGTCTGCGGCGCCATGACCCTTGAAGGCGCACCCTTCCTGAAGAACGACGACCTTCCCGTCTTCGATTGCGCCTCGCCGACCGGCAAGACCGGCAAGCGCTTCCTTTCGGTCGAAAGCCATATCCGCATGATGGCGGCGGCTCAGCCCTTCATTTCCGGCGCCATTTCCAAGACCATCAACATGCCAAATTCGGCAACGGTCGCGGAATGCAAGGAAGCCTATATGCTCAGCTGGAAGCTGGCGCTCAAGGCCAACGCGCTTTACCGCGACGGCTCCAAGCTCTCCCAGCCGCTCAACGCCTCGCTGCTCAGCGATGAGGACGATGAAGAGGATATGGACGATATCGCCGCCAAGCCGCTCGCCGAACGCGCCCAGGTCATCACCGAGCGGATCGTCGAGCGCATCATCGCCCGCGAACGCGAAAAGATGCCCCAGCGCCGCAAGGGTTACACCCAGAAGGCAACCGTGGGTGGCCACAAGGTCTATCTCAGAACCGGCGAATATGACGATGGCCGCCTCGGCGAAATCTTCATCGACATGCACAAGGAAGGCGCCGCCTTCCGCGCCATGATGAACAATTTCGCCATCGCCATCTCGCTGGGCCTGCAATATGGCGTGCCGCTCGAGGAATTCGTTGAGGCTTTCATCTTCACGCGTTTCGAACCGGCGGGCCTGGTGAGCGGCAACGATTCGATCAAGAACGCGACCTCGATCCTCGACTATGTGTTCCGCGAACTCGCCGTCTCCTATCTCGACCGCTACGACCTCGCCCATGTCACGCCGGAGGTCGGCAACACCGCCCTCGGCAAAGGCGTCAGCGAAGACAAGGGTCCCGGCAGCCAGCAGGGTCTACCGGCCACCCAGTTCGTCTCCAAGGGCCTGACGCGCGGCCGCGTGAAGGATCAGTCGCTGATGCTGGTGCCCAACCCGGTCGAAGCGGACAGCATCAATTCGCCGGTCAAGGCCATGCAGACCTCGGTCTCAACCGCCCTCAAGGCCGCAACCGCTCTGAAGCAGGATTATCAGCCCGAGCCGGGCCGGATCACCGAAACGCTTCTGACCCCCGAGGTCGAACAGGCGGCCACCCAGCCGGCTCACCGGAGCCAAACCTCCCTCCGCGCCGAAGCGCAGATGAAGGGCTATGTCGGCGAAGCCTGCCCCGAATGCCAGAACTTCACTCTGGTGCGGAATGGCACGTGTTTGAAGTGTGACACTTGCGGGGCGACCACGGGGTGCTCGTGATCCCGGGTTGTCTCGGCGGACTGAACAATTGAGGTGATTTTGGACCCCGGTGCGGAAACGTGCCGGGGCTCTTCAATAAATCAAATTTGAAGAAAGCCAGAATGCGATACTACTACAAATACCAAAGCTTCGGACCACACACAGGTCTAAATTTTGTGATGCTATTCAAGCATTCAGCCCACTATTTCCCTCGCAAAAGCTTCCTCAACGATCCAACCGATTGTGAACCTTTTCTAGAAATTCCAAACAACAAGAGCGCAATTCGCGAAGCTCTCACGAAAATCAGGAATTCGGAACGCTCACTATACTTCGGGCTGGAAGCAGCAAATCTGCTGAGTCAACTTGACTCGGATGACTCCGATGAAGAAACGTCCAAAGGAACAGGCCTTCTATATCAAAACCCCTTTCTCCAAACAACGGCATCGCCGCTATCAAATGGTCAAAATCTAATCAGGCGGTTTATGGGGGCGCAAATCGGAATACCGAGAATATTTTCACTTTCGCGGTCATGGAATATTCCACAGATGTGGAGTCACTACGCTGGCGCTCACAGCGGATTCTGCATCGAATATCAACACGACCCCGATACAGCATCAGATCCGAAATGTTTGGCTATACGATACACTCGCGAGCGATCAAGGGTTTCGCTCGATCTTGTGCTCCTTTTGGATACCCAAACAGATATCGCAGAGGGAATTCTTGAAAGAGTTTATTGCGAAAAATCGGAAGGATGGCGATCTGAGGAAGAAATTAGGTTTGTTGCGCGCAAAGTCTGGAAGAACGACGACATATGCGTACTTAGCCTTCCCTCGGGTGATTTTTACAAGATGTCAAACTTGATGCCCAAGCGGATCATTTTCGGTGCACAATGCGACCAAAACAAAATTGACGAAGTGGCCAAAATAGCGGCAGAGCATCTCGAAGTGGATTCGAGGCCAGAATTCGTAAAGCTTGTACAAAAGAAGGATTCATATGAGTTCGATGAGCTCGCGATTAAGTTTGATGAATTTGGCAACCGAAAAATACCAAAAATCCCTCCGCTTCCGCCCCTGCCCCCGCTTAAATCACATTAGCAGACCGCCCAGCATTTCGTCATTCCGGCGAAGGCCGGAATCCATTGAACCCGTCTGCGCGCGCAAGTGGCCGTTTGCATGCGCAATGTAAACAACAATGCGCTTCACAAGCCGCAAGGCATAATGGACCCCGGCCTACGCCGGGGTGACGGCGAATCGTGAGGGGCCCTTCGCCGGGGTGATGGGCAATGGTGGGGAGCTTCGCCAGGGCGACCGATGAGCATGTAGGCTATCGAGGTAGTCACGAGCGGCGCGCGAGCCTTCGGCGCACCAGCAAAATCCCTCCCCGCGTCGCCCCCGGGCCAGCCGCCGGCGCGAGGCAGACTTGACCTGAGTGCCCATTGACGCTCCCCTCGTGGCATGAGCGGGTGGGTCTACATCATGGCATCGCGAAAGCACGGAACGCTTTACATCGGCGTGACCAACAATCTCGTCCGCCGCGTCCACGAACATCGCGAGGGCGTGGTCGAGGGGTTCACCAAGCGCCACGGCGTTAAGCGGCTTGTCTATTTCGAGGAACACCCGACCATGCCGGCAGCCATCCAGCGGGAGAGGCAGCTCAAGGAGTGGAACCGCGCCTGGAAAATCCGGCTGATCGAAGAACAGAACCCGGACTGGCGCGATCTATGGGATCACATCGCAAAACCATGATCGCTAACCCTCGTCATTCCGGCGAAGGCCGGAATCCATTGAACCCGTCTGCACGCACGGATGGCTGTTGAAACGCACCGCACCAGCAACGTCGCGCATCACAAATCGCAAGGCATAATGGACCCCGGCCTTCGCCGGGGTGACGCGTAATGGTAGGGAGCATCGCCAAGGCGACGACTGTGCATGCAGGCCTTCGAGGAGGCCATGAGTGGAGTGTGAGAGCCTAGGTGACAACGGACGCAATCCCTCCCGGCGTCGCCCCCGGGCTAGCCGCCTGCCCCAGCCCAACCCGCTCCCTCCGGCGCGGCTGCTTCCGTGCACCTGAAATCCGGCAATGAACCCGCCATTCCCTTGTTGCCCCGCGCAAAGCGTGAAAACCTCGCCGCTCCGGATCGAACTATCGGGCACCAAAATGAAACCGGCCACGACCAAACATCGCATCTACACCATGGCATTCGGCGGGGTTTATCCCGCCTATGTCGCCAAGGCCGAGCGCAAGAGCCGTACGCAGGCAGAGGTGGATGAAATCATCCGCTGGCTCACCGGTTTCAACCAGGCCGAACTTGAGGCGCACATCGCCGACGGTACCGATTTCGAGACCTTTTTCGCCGCCGCGCCGCGCCTGAACCCGGTCCGCTCCGAAATCCGGGGCGCCATCTGCGGCGTCAGGATCGAGGAAATCGAGGAGGAGACCATGCGGGAAATCCGCTATCTCGACAAACTCATCGACGAACTGGCCAAGGGCCGACCGATGGAAAAGATTCTGCGCAAGGCACCTGCCTGACAGGATGGCCGCGCCCGGCTCACCGACCAACCCACCGGACACCACGCATCGCCACAATGCGCACACGATCACATAGTCTGTCTTGGATGGCTCGTTTCGCCTCGCTTGTCTTGGCAGGCGAATCTGCCAAACCTGAGCGCCTTGCCGGAGCCCTCAAATGCGCAGCATCATCTGGATATTCGTCTTCGCGCTTCTCACCCTCGTCATCGCCGGGCCGCTATTGACCGGCCCAATGCTGACCGCGCTCGAGCAATCCGACTCCAGGGCGCAACAATCTGACGACGTGGCCAAGAGCCTCCTGATCGGCTTCAAGGGCCGCTGGACCCTGTCCGCGCTCAAGACGTCAGCCACGCCGGCGTTCGCCGCGTCGCTGTCAGAAGAAGCTTGGCAACGCATGTCGCTCTATAGCCGCCTCGGCCCACTCGAAGACGTGCGCTCCTGCCAGACCGACGGTCTTTCCGTCCTCGCTGGCGGCGGCAAGCTTGATGTCACCTGCGGCGTCCTGTTCTCGTTCGGCATCGCGTCTGTCCGCCTGCAGATCGTCGATGAGAACGGATGGAAAATCAATGGCTTGCAAGTCGAGGAGATCACGCAATGACGAGCGTCGCCACGTTTCTTGACGGTTTGGACCATCCGCGCAAACCCGAAATTCTGGCGCTCTGCGACATCATCCGGGCCGCCGGGCCGGATCTGACGGAACAGGTCAAATGGAACGCACCGAGCTTTTGCGCCGACGGTGACGACCGCATCACCTTGCGCATCAACCCGCCCAAAGTGCTGCAGATCGTCTTTCATCGCGGCGCGAAAAAGAGGGATAATGTCGGCTTCAAGTTCAACGATCCCACCGGACTGCTCAAATTCGCCGCGCCCGACCGCGCCATCATGGCGATTGACGGCGCCGATGACTTGGAAAGCAAACGCACCGCGATTACAGAGCTCGTGCCGCTTTGGATTCAGGCGGCGCGCTAGTCGGTCATCGGGACTTCCGAGAGCCCGCAATAGCCGTGCTCAACCTCGCCAAGGCCATCGCCGCCGTGAGCGAATCGCAAATGATGCGATCGCCAGGCCATGCACTCGCCAGCAACGCACAAATAGGCCGCGTCAGTGTGGCTCACACCGCCGGTTTTGGTGTTGTGCAGCCGGTTATTGCCCTCGACGCGCACATGCGGGCACCATTTGGTGCGCGCTTCGCTTTCACTCATCAGCATCGGATTTGCCCCCAACTCCGAAAGGAATGCGGGTATTATTCCGGATTGTGGTTTCCAATTGCTGAACGATGCTCGGACCCGGCGAGCGCTATTCGTCCTTGTGTGCCTTCGCCCGCCGGCGTGCCCGCAGCCATGTTTGAATGCGGGTGACAGCGTTGGTCACCGGCCCGCGCAGCAGGTGTAGGTCGACGGCGAGGAAAAGCAGCCCGAGCGGCAACATCCAGATGCCCAGCACCGGCAAAAAGCTGAATATGCCGCCAATGATCAGCAGGATTCCGAGCGGAACGCGGATCAGGCGCGCCGCAGGCTGCCGCAGAAAATTGAGCATGCGCGCCAGCCAGCCGGGGATCGACCGCTCGATCTGGGCGAACTGGCGCTCCAGCCTTCGGCTGGCTTTTTCGTGTCGCTGCGGGTCTTGGGCCACGGCTTTGAGTATCCTTTGAGCGCTTCCACCCATCTCTATTTGAGTTGCCTGCCAATGGAAACGCTTTTGCGGCCAAGCCCGTCAAAACACGCCTTGCATACGTCGCATCGCATTTGTATTATCGTTCATACACTTTCCTGAATCTGCAAATCTTCTCGCCATTCTGGCAGCGCATTTGCATGGCAAAGCACCACAAATCAAAATGGAGGAACGGATATGCAATACCGTCGCTTGGGCAAGTCTGGCCTGAAAGTCAGTGAATTCTCGTTTGGCGCCTGGGTCACTTTCGGCAAGCAGGTCGACGTGGACGCCGCCGCAAAGCTAATCGGCACCGCGTATGACAGGGGTGTCAATTTCTTCGATAATGCAGAAGGTTACGAGTCCGGCATGGCCGAGCAGGTCATGGGCGATGCCATCAAGAAGCTCGGGCTGAAACGCGATACCTACGCGGTCTCGACCAAGGTTTTCTGGGGCGGCCCCGGCCCGCTCAATCGCGGCCTCAATCGCAAGCACATCTTCGATGCCTGCCACGCCGGCATGGAGCGTCTGGGTGTCGATTATCTCGATCTCTACTTCTGCCACCGGCCGGATCTCGATACCCCGATCGAGGAAACGGTGCGCGCCATGCACGACCTGATCAGTCAGGGCAAAGTCATGTACTGGGGCACGTCCGAATGGACCGCCCAGCAATTGACCGAGGCCTATTCGGTTGCGCGTCAATACAACCTCACGCCGCCGACGATGGAACAGCCGCAATACAATCTTTTCGAGCGGCAGAAGGTCGAATCCGACTACATCCCGCTCTACGATCTGTTCGGACTTGGAACGACAATCTGGTCGCCCCTCGCCTCCGGCCTGCTGACCGGAAAATACAATGACGGCATTCCCGCCGACAGCCGTTACAACCTGCCAGGTTATGAATGGCTGAAGGATGGCTGGGGCACGGAGCGCATCCAGAGCCGCATCGAAAAGGTCAAAAAACTTGCGATATTGGCCAAAGAGGTCGGCATGCCGATCCACCATTTGGCTCTTCTCTGGTGCAATGCCAATCCGAATGTCAGCACGGTCATTCTCGGCGCCTCCCGGCATGAACAGCTCGTGGACAATCTCAACGCACTGGACGTGAAGGACAAATTGACGCCCGACGTTCTGGAAGCGATAGAGACGATTGTCGACAACAGGCCCAACCCACCGCAGCGCTACGCGGATTGATCCAGCAATTGCGGCGCATCAACTCCGCCGCAATATTGCCGCGCTATTCTGCGATTCGGCTTTCGTTGGGAACGCAGTCAGGTTTGCGGCATGTGGGGACTTTCAGTTGTGCGCCGCTCTTTGGTGCTGGCTTCCGCGGCATTTCTGCTCGCGGGCTGTTCGGGTATTGCCGGGCTGGACTTCACCTCGATCACGCCAGTTGATTCCTTCGGCTCCCGCAGCAATGACACCGCGGGGGCCACACGCTATTCGGGTTCCGAAAAGGAATGCCTGATGCGGGCCATGTATTTCGAATCGAACCGGTCGAGCGAAGAAGGCATGTTTGCGGTCGGAACGGTCGTCATGAACCGCGTGGCTGACCCGCGCTTTCCCGGCACCATATGCCAAGTCGTCGGCGCTCCGCGCCAGTTCGCGCCCGGCGTTCTGTCGAGCCCAATGACCGAAGAGCGTCCCAAGGAACTCGCCAGCCGCGTTGCCGACCGAATTCTCGGGGGCGCACGCCACCCGGGCGTGCGCACCGCCAAGTTCTTTCATCAGGCCGGGCTGCGCTTCCCTTATGGCAACATGCACTATGTGCTCGAAGCCGGCGGAAACGAGTTCTACATCAAGTCCTGATGCCCGGAACTACGCCGCGTCAGAGTCAGGTTTGTCCTGATCGTCGCTGTCCGCGTCACGAACAACTTCCAGCTTCACCTTGGCCAAAACGCCGGCCAAAGCGCCAAGAATGGCAAGCCAAGGCGCGCCTAGAACAAACACGCCACCAATGACCGCACCCGCCGTGAGCGGCACCTCAAGCACCACATCATCGTTTGCGGACCGCAGCCGCAACTTGCGCACGTTGCCTTCAGAAATCAGACGCGTCACTTCTTCGACAAGGTGCCGTCCAGCGATCTCGATTTCTTCGGTGAACGATTTCCAGTGATCCCGGTCTTTGCGTTCGCCACTATCATTGTCAAAATTGTCTTGCTCGGACATGCTTGGTCTCCCTAGCTTGGCCCGCCCGCATTAAGCGGATCAGCGCCCTTCGCTCCATCAGGTGGGAACACGGAACATGCGTTACAAGGCCAGCGACATCGTCAATTATTTTGCACGCGGTTTCGCAATTGCAGGAATTGGCTTCATCTCGCTGTTTTCATTCGATGTATTCAGCGAATACCCATTCGGTTTTGAAATGTTTTTGGCCTGGTTCATGCACATGATTCCGAGCTTCATTCTCATGGCCGCACTATGGGTTGCCTGGGGCACCCCGCTTTGGGGTGGTCTGGGATTCTTTGTCATCGGCCTGTTGCCAGGAACGCTCCTCAGCCAGAACGAAGACTGGGTGAATTTCCTGCTCGGTGCACCGTTTCTGCTTTGCGGGCTGCTGTTTATCGTGGTCTACGTGATCGAGCGTTTCAACGCGCCACAATGATCCGCTCCGCCGCCCGGGTCAGGCCCGTATAGAGCCAGCGGGCGGAATCCTCCCGAAACACGAAGCTTTCGTCGAACAGAAACACCTGGTCCCATTGCGACCCCTGCGATTTGTGCACCGTCAGGCAGTACCCGTAGGTGAATTCGTCCAGTCCCCGGCGCTCCGCCCAGCTCAGCGTCTCTTCCTCTCCAGAAAAGAAAGCCTTGTGGGTCAGAATGTCGGCCGGACGGGCCGTTTCCTCGGAGAGAACCTCCATCTCGATCCGGCCTTTGGTCTTCTTCTTCACGTGACTGACGAGCCAGATCTGTCCGTTCAGCAGCCTCTTGGCTGGGTTGTTGCGCAAACAGACCAGCTTTTCGCCGATTTCCGGCAATGCCTTTGAGAAGCCCTTGAGTTCGCGCAGACGATCATTGTAGGTCACCCGCGTCCGGTTTCGCCCGACCAGCACCTGGTCTGCGGCAAGCACCTCGCCCTGATCGACCTGTTTCCGGCCGATAACTTTGCTCTCGCCATAATCACCATATTCCAGCCGCCCGCCCTCGCGAACGGTGCGGCTCATCGCGATGATCGGATTGTCAGCGGCTTGCCGGTGGATTTCGGTAAGCATGATGTCCGGCTCGACATCCGTGAAAAACCCCGCGCCTTGCACCGGCGGCAACTGAAACGGATCACCCAGCACCAGCACCTTGGTGCCGAATGAGAGCAGGTCCTTGCCCAGAGCCTCATCGACCATTGAAACTTCATCGATGACGATCAAATCCGCATCCGCGGCAGGCGATTCCGGATCAATTTCGAATTTGGGCACGCCTTCGCTATCGGATACCAGCGTGTAGATGAGCGAATGGATGGTCCCGGCGCCCTTGCAGCCCCGTCGCCGCATGACCGATGCTGCCTTTCCGGTAAAGGCCGCATAGCGCACCGATTCGAGATCGCCCGCCAAATGGCGCGCGAGCGTGGATTTGCCGGTTCCGGCCCATCCGAACAGGCGAAAAACCTGCGGTCCGTTCTTCTGCTGCAACCAGTCGGAAACCGCCGTCAGCGCGGCGTCCTGCTGGCCCGTCCATTGCACCATGATCTCTGGCGTTCGCGCGCCGTCCCTTTATACTCATGCCTCTTATGGCACGAAGGAGCCCAAATGCCATGCCCGCATTTCTTCGCATTTTCCGCTTTGTCGCGCTGGCCGCGGTCGGCCTCACCCCGTTAATTGGCACCGCGCCGGCCTTTGCCGATTTCGAGAACGCCGATCAGCACGTCCAGGAGATATTCGCGATTTCATACAAGGACATATGCACGAGCCTCGAACCCGGCGACATGCTGGACCCGACGCCGGAGAAATGGGACTTCACCTTCAGTTACGATTACGAGCCAGACGTGAAACGCCCCTTCAGGCTCTACCGGTTTCACTGCTTCAATGGCGCTTATAACGCCATTCACGTGTTCTATGGCGCCGATCAGTATGAGGAAGTCCATCAGATCTTCTTTGCTGAACCCAGCTTCGACCTGAAATACGAAAACGACGATTTCGATAGCCCGAATTACAAGGCGACCGTCAATGGCTTCACCGCATACGACCAGTTGGTCAATTCGGAGGTCGATCCCGACACCCAGACAATCTACGAATACTCAAAATGGCGCGGCATGGGCGACGCCTCTTCGGAAGGTGCCTGGACCCTCGATGGTGGCCGCTTCGTTCTGCAATATTACGATATCGATGCGTCCTATGACGGCGAGCACACGCTCAGGCGCATTTACGGCGACGGAAAACCGCGCCAACTGCAATAGGAGGACCACCGATGGCTGACAACAAGACACGCACAACCGGCTCGGACGTCGATGAGCATCTGGCCGGCATCGACCCGAAAATGCAGGCCGACGCCGCCGAACTGCGCGCCATGTGCGAGCAGGTGGCCGGGGCGCCATCGAAAATGTGGGGGCCCTCGATCATCGGCGCCGGGCACTACCACTACAAGTACGAGTCGGGCCGTGAGGGCGACATGGCCGAAATCGGCTTCGCCGTTCGTTCAGGCAAGTTGGTGGTCTACGTGATGGGCCAACTCCCCGATCAGCAGACCTATCTGGACCGGATCGGCAAATACAAAATGGGAAAGGCCTGCCTCTATATCAAACGCCTCGATGATATCGATCGCGAAGTCCTGCGCGAATTGATGGCGGCCTCGGTTGCCGCGCTCCGTGACAAATACGGAGAAAAATAAGAGCCGCAGCTTCCTTTGGGGAATGTCTGCGGCTCCTAGGAGGCGACCGTCTGTTGAGGCGTTTGGGGGACGTGGCCGCCTTTTCTCTCACTTGTGCATGGGACGAATGCGTTGGTGAGGACGACCCTGATATGGATCTCAAATGTGTCCAAAAAAGACACTCTCACTAAAGCGTGATAAACATGAAATATTGTTCAGGTTTAAAGGCCTGCCGTGCACTGGACGATTGACGCGGCATGCCGATGTGACGACACTTCGCAACCCGACAAAATGAAGATGAATCAGTTCGGCGCTATGCCATTGCGGCGCCGCAGGAGAAGTGGATGCAACTTTTGACCCCCGACATGCGAGAAACAAAGCCCTTCACGGACGCGAATGCCGCCTGGGAATATGTCGAAGCGCTCTACAACGAACACACGGGGTTCATTCTCGATCACTTTCGCCAACTGGCCGATGGCAACGTCCCCGAAGGCCGTGTGCGCGCCTTCTACCCGCAGGTCGAGGTACGCTCGCGCAGCTTCCAGAAGGCGGTCTCACCGGTTCCCTACGGCTTTCTGCACTCGCCCGGCATCTACCGCACCACAATTACGGCCCCGCGCCTCTTCAAGCACTATCTGACCCATCAGTTCGAGCTCATTCTCAACAATCATGGCGGCGAGATCTTCGTCGGTCCGAGCGAAACGCCAATCCCGCTGCATTTCGCGGCCGATCCGACCGAGCCGGTCGATGGCGTGGCTCTGCGCGCAGTCGATGTGCCGCTGCGAGACATCTTCGATGCCCCGGACCTCGCCGATACGGACGACGAAATCTCCAACGGCACCTATATTCCCCCCACCGGCGGTCCCTATCCGTTGGCGGCCTTCACCGCGCCGCGGGTCGACTATTCACTGCACCGGCTCAACCACTACTCTGCAACCGACCCGGAGCACTTCCAGAACTTCGTGATCTTTACCAATTACCAGTTCTATGTGGACGAGTTTTGCCGATTGGCACACACGTTCATGGATGAGGGGCATTCCGAATATGAGGCCTTCGTCGAACCGGGCAACTTCATCACCAAGAACAAGCGGTTGGGCGGCGGCACGTCGGGTGAACTTCGCGAGCGGATGCCGCAAATGCCGGCTTATCACCTCAAGGCCGCCCGCAATCGGGGCATCACTATGGTCAATATCGGCGTAGGCCCGTCCAACGCCAAGACTGCGACAGACCATGTTGCCGTGCTGCGCCCGCATGCCTGGCTGATGCTCGGACATTGCGCGGGTCTTCGCAATTCACAGTCACTCGGCGACTACGTACTGGGCCACGCCTATGTCCGCGAGGATCACGTGCTCGACGCCGACGTGCCGCTCTCGGTGCCAGTGCCTGCCCTCGCCGAAGTTCAGGTCGCACTCGAACAGGCCGTGAGCGACGTCACCGGCTTGCCGCGCCCCGACATCAAGAAACTGATGCGCACCGGTACGGTGGCGAGTTTCGACAACCGCAACTGGGAATTGCGCGATCAGAAAGAAATCGTGCGGCGCCTCTCGCAGTCACGGGCAATTGCACTCGACATGGAAAGCGCCACGATCGCAGCGAACGGCTTCCGCTTCCGCGTGCCCTACGGAACCCTGCTCTGTGTGTCGGACAAGCCGCTGCACGGCGAACTCAAGCTGCCCGGCATGGCCTCAGAATTTTACAGCACCCGGGTCAACCAGCACTTCCTGATCGGCCTCAGGGCGATGGAAATCCTGCGCGAGCAACCTTCCGAGCGCATTCACTCCCGCAAACTGCGCTCGTTCGCCGAAACGGCCTTTCAATAGGCCGTTATGCCCGCGCGCTGACGGCCTGATCGAGCGCGATCGACTCCGTGACTGCAATCGAGGCCATGTTGACGATGCCGCGGCTGGTCACCGACGGTGCCAGAATATGCCCCGGTTTGCGCAACCCCATCAGGATCGGCCCAACGGAAAGCGCATCGGTCATATCCTTGATCAAGGTCGAGGCCAGGTTGGCGCTTTCCAGGTTGGGGAACACAAGCAGATTGGCCTCACCCGTCAGGATCGTGTCGGGAATGTAGCGCACCCTCAGCGCCTCATTCAGCGCCAGATCGCCCTGCATCTCGCCTTCGACGATCATGTCCGGAGCCGCCTTCTTCAGAAGCGCATAGGCCTTCTGCATCTTGTGCGAAGTCACGCCCGGACGCGAACCGAAGTTTGAGTAGCTCAGAAGCGCTGTTTTCGCCTCAATGTTGAAATGCCGCAAATGGTCTCTGGCCTGCAGCGCGATCGATACGATTTCTTCCGGAGTCGGGTCGAAGTTCACGTACGTGTCGGTCAGGAAGAAAACGCCGCGATTGTTGATCAGCATCGAGAGGCCCGAGACGTTGGATACCCCCTCCTTGAGCCCGATGATCGATTTCAGATCCCGAACATGCTTGATGTACTGGCGTTCCAAACCGCAGATCACCGCATCCGCATCGCCGCGATGGACCGCCAGCGCGCCAATGACCGTGTTGTTGGTGCGCACCAGCGTGCGCGCGGTGTCCGGCGTCACGCCCGACCGTCCCACCAGCGAATGGAAGGTGGCCACATAATCGTTGTAGCGGGGGTCATCCTCAGGGTTGACGATCTCGAAATCCACGCCCGGCTTGATACCAAGGCCGAAGCGCTCGATCCGGCTTTCGATCACCGCCGGACGGCCGATCAAGATGGGCGCGGCGATCCGGTCCTCAAGAAGCACCTGCGCTGCCCGCAGCACCCGCTCATCTTCGCCGTCACAGAAAGCAACCCGCTTGTTCGCCCCCTGCGCTTTGGAGATAATGGGTTTCATCACCATGCCGGAACGGAAAACGAAGCGGTTGAGCTGGTCCTTGTAGGCTCCGAAATCGGCAATCGGGCGCCGGGCCACACCCGATTCCATCGCCGCTTTGGCAACCGCCGGCGCGATTCGCAAGATAAGGCGCTGATCGAACGGATTGGGAATGAGATAGTCCCGGCCGAAGATCGTGCCGCCGCCACTTGCCGAGGCTTCGAGCGCCGGCTCGTGCGCCAGTTGCGCGATGGCATGAACGGCTGCGGCTTTCATTTCCTCGTTGATCGTGGTCGCAGAGACATCGAGCGCGCCTCGGAACAGGAACGGGAAGCACAATACGTTGTTGACCTGGTTGGGATAGTCGGACCGCCCAGTGCACACCATGGCGTCGGGCCGGGCCGCGTGCGCCTCTTCGGGCATGATTTCAGGGATCGGATTGGCCAAGGCCATCACCAGTGGATCGGGCGCCATCTTCATCAGCGTTTCCGCTTTCAGCGCGCCGGGACCCGACAATCCGATATAGATGTCAGCCCCATCCATCACGTCTTCCAGCTCACCTTCCGGCACATTTTGGGCGAACTGCATGCGCCAGCGGTCGCTGTTGCCCGACCTGTGAGTCGTTACGATGCCGTGGCGATCCGCGATGTAGATGTTCTCTTTCTTGGCACCAAGACTGAGCAGGACGTTGAGGCAGGCAATGGCCGCAGCCCCTGCCCCCGACGTGCAGATCTTGACCTGATCGATCTTCTTGCCGGCCAGACGCAGCCCGTTCATCACCGCCGCGCCAACGATGATCGCCGTGCCGTGCTGGTCGTCATGAAACACCGGAATGTTCATGCGGGCCCGCAGGGATTCCTCGATTTCGAAACAGTCCGGCGCCTTGATGTCCTCAAGGTTGATGCCCCCGAAACTCGGTTCGAGCGGTGCCACGACTTCGATGAACCGCTTTGGATCCTGCTCGTCCACTTCGAGGTCGATTGCATCGATACCGGCGAATTTCTTGAAAAGAACCGCCTTGCCTTCCATCACAGGTTTGGAGGCCAGCGCCCCGATATTGCCGAGACCCAGAACGGCGGTACCGTTTGAGATGACCGCAACAAGGTTGCCGCGCGCCGTGTAGCTCTCGGCGAGGTTCGGCGTTTCGGCAATCTCCTCGCAGGGTGCCGCGACACCTGGAGAATAAGCCAGTGCCAGATCGCGCTGATTGGCCAATGGCTTGGTCGGCGCGATCTCCAGCTTGCCCGGACGGGGCCAAAGGTGGAAGTGAAGCGCGGCCTCGCGCAATTGGGCTTTGCTCTCGGTTGTGGAATTGTCGGACATCGTCCCCCCAGGTCCCGGTTGGTCAGGATCATTTGATTGCGGCATCAAGACTCGGCCGCCAGAAGTGGCACATAGGTGCCACGTTCCGCCAGCTCTGAAAAGTCCTGAAAACGTGATGTATCAGGCCGCGAACGCGCGGATCTGCGATGCCGAGGCCGGCTCTTCCGCGCCGTTGATCGCGTCGACCAGCGCAATGTATTTGTCGGCCGGCAATGCGGGCGCGAACATGAAGCCCTGGATCTGGTAAACGCCGCGATCCTTCAGGAACTGGGCCTGCGCGTCGGTTTCAACGCCTTCGGCAACCAGTTCTGCGCCCAGCTCATGACCCATCTTGATGAGCGCCTCCAGAACCGGCGCGCTGGTGACCGAACCATCGATCATTTCGACGAACACCTTGTCGATCTTCACGATGTCCAGGCCGAGCTTTTGCAGAAACGCAAGGTTCGAGTGCCCGGTTCCAAGGTCGTCCATTGCGAACCGGCATCCCAGCGCCCGCAACCCCGACATGACGGCTTTGGCTTGCGTCTCGTCGCCCACCGGATGACGTTCCGTCAGCTCAAAAACCAGCTGGCGATAGGAAACCGCGCCACCTCCAAAAACAGCCTGCACGTCTTCAACGATGTTGGTATCGCGAAAATGACCTTCGAACAGGTTGATCGAGATCTTCAGCTTGGGGTGCCGCACACTGAGATCGGAAAGGTCCTTGCGGACCTGCTCCATCAGCTGCAGCGTCATGGGAATGGCCAGACCCGTTACTTCGGCATAGTCGATGAACGCGCCCGGCGAAATCACCTTGCCGTTGGGTTTGATCCACCGTGCCAGCATTTCGCAGCCGACAACCCTGCCCGTGGCGGTGTTCACGACCGGCTGGTAATAGGGCTTGATCTCGCCGTTGACGATTGCCCGCTCCAGATCAAAATCGGGCACGTTGCCGCGCCGCACATACTGAAGTGCGACCAGCAGAAACGCCCCGCTCATACCGCAGGCCACCAACGTCAGAACAAAGTAAAGCTGAACAAAGCCCGCGCGCGCCAGGGCGAACGGCATCGCGGCCTCGACCCGAACAGGAAGGTCGCCCGCAAAGGAGTTTGCAACCAGCATCTCGTTTTTAGAGCCCTGATCCGTGATGAGCCGCGCGTCGCCGATCGACATCAGCTGCGTTCCGTCGCTCATACCTATGCGTAGTAGGCTGACATCTTTCAGATTGTCCGGCAAACGGCCATCGATCAGGCCGTTCGGGAATTGCACGAATGCCGAAATCGAATTCCCGTTCCCCAACGGCCGCGTGACCTTGAAGAAGGTCGTTGCCCCGCTGGTGACCGCAGAAACGGTTTCGTTTCGTCCCGGAATGGTCAACTCCCTTGAAATCGTCGTGTAGGGAAATTGCAGTCCGAAGGCATCGCAATATTGAACCTTGTCCCGGTTCTCGACGAGGAGCTGGCGCACATAGGTCGAGTGGATGAGATAATCGTGCACATGCTCCATGAACGTGGGCGTGCACATGGATGGCGAATTGGCCACAACCGAGCCGATAGCTTCGATCCCGTCGTAGATCGAAGCCTGCGAGTCCTGAGAGATGGCATTGAGCGCGCGCTGCAGATTCCGTGACGCGACATTGCGCACGTACGAATCCATCAGGAAATCGACCGCCAATACCGGCAGAAACGCCAAAATGGCGACAATCAGCACAAGCGTGTTTGAGCTGGTCTTCACGCGCAATCCGGCCTTTGCGAATCCAATCGCAAATAGCCTAGAAGCCCGGGGCTAATTTCCTGTTAACCGTGAATTCCGCAGCGAAACTATGCTTTCGGCAGGTTCGGGCGAATATGCAGCTCTCGCAATTGCCGTGCCGACGCATCCGAAGGCGCCCCCAGCAACAGGTCCTCGCCCTGCTGGTTCATCGGAAATGCCGTGACCTCGCGCAGGTTCTGCTCACCGCAGAGCAGCATCACGATGCGATCGACGCCCGGCGCCAGGCCGCCGTGCGGTGGCGCGCCATATTCGAGCGCCCGCAACATGCCGCCAAACTGCTCCTCGAGCACACCCTCGTCATAGCCGGCGATCTTGAACGCCTTGCGCATGATATCCGGGCGATGGTTCCGGATCGCGCCCGACGAGAGCTCATAGCCGTTGCACACGATGTCATACTGATAGGCGTGGATCGTGAGCGGATCCTGGCTCTCGAGCGCCTCCATCCCACCCTGCGGCATCGAGAACGGATTGTGCGAGAAGTCGACCCGCTTTTCGTCTTCGTTCCACTCGAACATCGGAAAATCGACGATCCAGCAAAACGAATACTGCTCCTGATCGACCAGCTCGAGCGTTTCGCCAACCCGTGTCCGCGCCTGCCCCGCAAAGGCGGTGAACTTGGCCGGCAAGCCAGCCACGAAAAACACCGCGTCGCCGTCCTTCAGGTCCAGTTGCAGCCGGATGGCTTCGGTGCGCTCCGGCCCGATATTCTTGGCGATCGGTCCCGCGCCTTCTCCCTCGCGGAAGAAGATGTAACCCAAACCCGGCTGTCCTTCCTGTTGTGCCCAGGAATTCATCCGGTCACAAAAGGCGCGCGATCCGCCGGTCGGTGCGGGAATGGCCCAGACCTGGACGTTCGGATCATTGGCGATCTGGTTGGCAAAAACCTTGAACCCGGACCCGGCAAAGTGCTCGGTGACTTCTTCCATTTCGATCGGGTTTCTGAGGTCCGGCTTGTCGGAGCCGTATTTCCGCATGGCTTCGGCGTAAGGAATGCGCGGGAAGTCTTTCGTGACCCGTTTGCCGTTGGCAAATTCCTCGAACAGGCCGCGCAGGACCGGCTCGACGGTCTGGAACACGTCTTCCTGCTCGACAAAACTCATCTCGATATCGAGCTGCTGGAATTCAAAGGCCCGGTCCTGCCGAGGATCCTCGTCACGAAAGCATGGGGCGATCTGGAAATAGCGATCAAAGCCCGAAATCATCAGCATCTGCTTGAACTGCTGGGGCGCTTGCGGAAGCGCATAGAACTTGCCCGGATGCAGCCGCGACGGCACCAGGAAGTCACGGGCGCCTTCCGGGCTCGACGCGGTCAGAATCGGGGTGTTGTATTCCATGAAGCCGATTTCGGTCATGCGGCGGCGCATGGATGCAATCACCTTCGACCGCAAAACGATATTGGCATGCAGCCGCTCGCGCCGCAGATCGAGGAACCGGTGCCGCAACCGTGTTTCTTCCGGATAGTCGGGTTCCGCGAACACCGGCAGCGGCAATTCCTTGGATTCGCCCAACACCTCGAGATCTCGGATGAAGACTTCGACTTCACCCGTCGGCAGGTTTGTATTGATTGTATCGTCGCTGCGCTTTTTCACATCGCCATCAATGCGAATGACAAATTCGGCACGCAGCTTTTCGGCGGCAGCGAAGGCAGGAGAATCCGGATCGACAACGCATTGGGTCAATCCGTAATGGTCGCGCAGATCGATGAACAGCACGCCGCCATGGTCACGAATACGATGGACCCAGCCGCTCAATCGTGCGGTCTGGCCGACATGCGAAGCGTTCAGTTCGACGCAAGTGTGCGAACGGTAAGGATGCATTTTTCAGGAAAGCTCGTTCAAGCGGTCAAATCAGATTGGGCGGAAAAGCGCATGAGAGGCCGCAATTGTCAAGCGTTGCCGGTTTTCAAATGCCCGCAAACCCTGATATGCGATGCCAAACAACCATTTCGCATCCATGAACATCATCACCAAAACAGATGCGCTCGCCGCGTTCTGCATCGAAGCCCAAAAAAGCCCGTTTGTGACGGTCGATACCGAGTTTCATCGGGAAACGACCTATTGGCCGCATCTCTGCCTCATCCAGGTCGCCCACGACACGGATGCGGCGATTATCGATCCCATGGCTGATGGCATTGATCTCGAGCCATTCTTCGGCCTTTTGTCCGATCCCGGCACGCTCAAGGTCTTTCACGCTGCCCGGCAGGACATCGAGATTTTCGTCAAGCTGACTGGCGAGGTGCCGGTCTCGATCTTCGACACGCAGATGGCGGCCAGTGTGTGCGGATATGGCGACTCGGTTGCATACGACAAGCTCGTCGCAGCGATTACCGGCGACACGATCGACAAGAGTTCCCGTTTCACGGATTGGCGCCGGCGCCCCCTGTCAGACAAGCAACTGACCTATGCGCTCGCCGACGTGACGCACCTGCGCGACGTCTACCTCACCCTTGAGGAACAGCTGCAGAAGAACGGGCGCCACCACTGGCTTGAGGCGGATGTCGACCAGCTCAACGAGATTTCGACCTATCTGGTCGCCCCCGAGGATGCGTGGAAACGGCTCAAGGTCCGCCTCAATCGCGGCATCGAACTGGCTGCTCTAAAGGAGCTGGCCGCCTGGCGCGAGGCCAAGGCGCAAAACGACGATGTGCCGCGCGGGCGCATTCTCAAGGATGACGCCCTGATCGAGCTGGCGATGCAAAGACCGCTTTCCGATCAGCAATTCGATCGCCTGCGTGCAGTTCCGAAAGGATTTGGCCGGTCTCCTGCAGGACGCGAGGTCATAACCATCCTCAACGAAGTCAACCAGCGCGGCAAATCCGAACTCCCCAAGGTCGAGCGCCACAAACCGGGGCCGTCACCCAAGGGCGCAATCGGTGATCTGTTGCGCGTTCTGCTCAAGGCCGTGGCCGACAAACACGGCGTCGCGCCGCGCATCATTGCCTCGTCAGACGATCTCAATCAGCTTGTTCTCGAGGACGAGGCGGACATTCCCGCCCTCAAGGGCTGGCGCCGGGAAATCTTCGGCGAGAAGGCGCTGGCGCTGAAGGAAGGCAAGCTCGCGCTGGCCGCAACACCAAAAGGCGTTCGCGAAATCGAGATCAGATCATCCGATAATTGATCGACAAGTCGGTTAGGTTGGCGACATGCTTGAGGCGCGTTTCCATCTTGGTAGCATCGAACACGCATTTGTCGTTCGGAAACAGAACGCTGAGACCTTCGTCGCTGATTTCGAACTGAACCGACGGCAAAATCCCCGGAATGGCGGCTGACGCGCAAAAGGCAACACGAAGCATGGCGCCCAGTTGCCGCGCACGCTTCAACCCGTCCTCCCCCACCAGTCTGGCGAGCTTTGTCGCCTGCGATTCGTGCTTGAGGCCCATGTAACGGACCGCCAGCACGTCGGCGAGAAATGCCCGGCCAGCATGATCGATGCCGGTCATGGCGCTGAAGGCCACAAGATCGACACTCTGCTCACCCCGATAGTCGGGATGGCCGCGCCAGCCAATATCCGACAGAAAACACGCGGCGCGGCGCAAAACCCGATCCTCGTCGCTTTCCGGCAATTGCGTTGCCGAGATGAAACGCGACGTGAAATCGCACAATTCTTCCGCAAGCTGCGGTGCTCGCGCCCTGATCTGATTGAACAATTGCACGGCTTCGATCAGCGGATTGAGCGCCTTCTGCTCGTCATCCAGAAGATTGAACAGGTACCCCTCACGCACGCCAAGCGCCGAAAAGCTCACTTCGTCGAATTGCCCAGTCTCGATCACGGCGGCCATGGCGGCGGCTCCATAGGCCAGAATCCCGCGCCGGGAGCTGCCGATCATGCCCATCAGATCGTCGCTGATCTTGCCATTGATCAGCTCATGGCAAAGGTCCAGCAGGTTTTCCGGTTCGATACGATATCCCTGCACCATGTGCAGCGGATAATCCGACTTGAATTGCGCAAGCTTCGCCAGCGATCGCCACGTCCCGCCAATTGCGGCGAACTTGCCCTTTGGCCGGTTCGCGAAGCTGGCCGCCGCAGCAATTCGCTCGCGCGCAATGTCCAGTGCCTTGGCCGGCTTGCCCCCGCTATCGTCCTGCAGGCGAATAACGCCAAGGCCCAGCGTTTCGCCAACAGCATCGTGCCCGCCATCGATGCGGGCCAGTTCCAGACTACCGCCACCAAGATCGCCCACAAGCCCGGCAAATCCGGGCATGCCCGAGATCACCCCGAGTGCAGCAAAATGGGCTTCTTCCTCGCCACTCAGCACCCTGCCCCTGCGTCCCATCAAGGCGGCCAGCGTTGTCATGAACTCGCCGCCGTTCGACGCATCGCGAACCGCGCTTGTGGCAATCACGTGCAGGTCGTCGACATTGAGGTTCTCTGCGACCTTGGCAAATCGCGAAAAAGCGGCATAGGCCATCTCGGCGTTCTTGTCCGCAATCCGGCCGGTTTCGGCCACACCACGCCCCAGCGTGCAGGACACCTTTTCGTTGTATAGCGGCGTCAGCGCCCGCGACAATTTCTCGTAGACCACAAGCCGGACCGAGTTCGATCCGATGTCCAGAACCGCAACCGGGCGTGCCGACACGCTGGACGCCTGCTCAAGGTGAGATTCTGCCACGCTCGATCGTCTCGCTGGCATCAATCGTCCTCATCGTCGTGTTCGGCGATCGCGCTACCGCGGCCCGAAAGCGAAGGATTGGTCATGAAATATTCGTGGGCATTGACCACCTCTTCACCCTCTCCGGGGTGAATTCGTTCCGAGCTGCCATCTGGCAAGACCTGCCAGCTTTGCTGGTTGTCCCTGAAATAGGTGACCATGATCCGGTCGAGAATCTGCTTGTGCACGGTCTTGTTGAGAATGGGCACAAGGGCTTCAACGCGTCCGTCCAGATTGCGCTGCATGATGTCGCCAGAGGAAATGTAAACCTTGGCCTGGCGTGACGGCAACTCGCTTCCATTGGCGAAAGTATAGATACGGTGATGTTCGAGAAAGCGCCCAACCACCGATTTCACCCGGATATTGTCCGAGAACCCCGGAATTCCAGGCCTGAGACAGCAGATGCCGCGAACGATCATGTCGATCTGCACACCGGCCTGGCTGGCCTCGTAGAACTTGTCGATCAGGTCCGGATCGACCAATGCGTTCATCTTGAACCAGATGGCGGCCGGCAGGCCCTGACGGGCGTTCTCGATTTCCGCGTCGATGCAATCCACTAGCGTTTGCCGCATGTTCATCGGCGAAACCGCCATCGCCTCCAATTCGGTCGGGCGCGCATATCCCGTCACGAAATTGAAGACCCGCGCCACGTCCCGGGCCAGTTTCGGATTGCAGGTGAAATAGCTGAGGTCGGTGTAAACCTTGGCCGTCACCGGATGATAGTTGCCGGTCCCGATGTGACAATAGCTGACCAGTTTGCCCTTTTCCCGACGTATGACCTGCGAAAGTTTGGCGTGGGTTTTGAGCTCGACAAATCCATAAACGACCTGAGCGCCGGCCCGTTCGAGATCGCGCGCCCAGCGGATATTTGCTTCTTCGTCGAACCGGGCCTTGAGTTCAACCAGCGCGGTGACCGATTTTCCCGCCTCTGCTGCAGCTATCAGCGCCTTGATGATCGGGGAATCATTTGAGGTCCGGTAGAGCGTTTGCTTGATCGCAACCACGTTCGGGTCGAGCGCCGCCTGCCGCAGGAATTGCGCCACGACGTCAAAACTTTCGAACGGATGATGAACCAGAATGTCCTTCTGCTTGATCGCGGCCAGGCAATCGCCGTTGTGGTCGCGAATGCGTTCTGGAAAGCGTGCAAGATAGGGTTCGAACAGCAGGTCCGGACGATCGATCCGGCATATCTCCGTCGCATCGGCCAGCCCAAGAAATCCGGAACCTTCAAATACGTCATTGAGCGGAATGCCCAGCTTGTCCGCGATCTGGCGGCGCAGGGATTTGGGCATGGTCCGTTCGACTTCGAGCCGGATCACCACGCCCCGCCGGCGTTGCCGCAGCGCGGTTTCCAGATCCTCGACCAGATCGGCCGCTTCGTCATCGATTTCGATTTCGCTGTCGCGGATGATGCGGAATGCGCCGACGCCGGAAATCTGGCAGCCGGGGAACATCATGTCGAAAAACAGGTGAACGACCGTTTCAATCGTCACCAGTTCGATGCGATCGCCCTCGGTCAGGGAACTCGGCATGTGAATGAAACGGTCAACATGGTCCGGGATGCGAACCAGCGCCAGCATCCGGGTCCCGTCTTTGCGCACCAGATCGAAGGCAATCGAAAACCCGAGATTGGGAATGAACGGGAACGGATGCGCCGGATCGACGGCCATCGGCGTCAGAACCGGGAAAAGCTCCTCACGATAGAGCCGGTCGAGATATTCAACCTGCTCCTGGCTCAGATCGGCCGATTCGTGAATGACGACGTTTTCGTCGATCAAAGCATCGCGCAAAGTCTGCCAGTGATCTTGCTGCTCGAGGTGCAGATGCTGGGCGAGAACCATGATCTCGTCGAGCTGTTCGGTCGCCGTCAGCCCGTCAGCGCTACGCCGGGCCGTTCCACTGCGCTGCATGCTCTTCAGGCCCGCCACGCGCACCATGAAAAACTCGTCAAGGTTGCTCGCCGAAATCGAAACGAACCGCAGCCGTTCCAGCAACGGGTGCGCCGGATTGCCGGCTTCTTCGAGCACGCGCATGTTGAATTGCAGCCATGAAACCTCGCGGTTGACGAAGCGTGCTGGACTGTTGCGCAGAGCTTCGACATCCGGATTCATGTTTTCGTCGTGCATTATCTGTTCGTTCATCTGGCTACCGCCCTGACCGTTCTTTCAAGATCGCTCATTCGTCATCCGTTTCTTCATTTTGTGGCGCTTGCTCGCGCATCGCAAGCGCTTCGGCGGCCAATGCACGGGTAATCGCACGTCCCTTGGCCAGGCTGAGACGGTCCAGCAGATGCACCATTCCAACCACGTCCTGCATCGAGCGCTCCATGCGCGCCATCAGGTAGGAGACGACAGACAGATCCACCGAAAGCTGCCTGTCTGCCAGCAGTTTGACAAATATCTGTGTCAATTCGACATCGTCGGGCTCACTCAGTTCAAACCGCGTCGCCAGCCGCGCGCGCGATTTCAGATCGTCCGTCACGAATGCCCAGCGTTCAACCGGGCCCGAGGCGGTCATCAGCACGGGCCGGCCGGATCGCATCGACGCGTTGATCAGGTGAAAAAGCTCGCGCTCGGCGGTCTCAAAACGGTCGATATCATCGATGACGACCGGCCGCTTCTCTTCCTCCAGCAATTCGGCAAGCAATTGGCTGAGCGTGCCCGTATCACTGTCGATCAGCAACGCGCCGGAGAGATTGGCAAAGATGTGCGCCAGATGCGTCTTGCCGCTTTTTGGCGGCCCGACAATCAAGCATAGCGGCGACGACCAGTCGGGAAATGACAGCAGATAGTCAAACGCCAGCCTGTTGCCCTGCCACACGACCAGATCGTCGCGGGAAAACGAATCTCGCGCCGGCAGGTCCAGCGGCAATTGCCCGTCAAAGCTCATGGGTCAAGCCTGCACAAAATCAGGACGATTGTTCGGCACTGTCGTCCGGGCCGGTTTCGCTGATCATGTCCACGAGCTCGGGGACATCTTCGCCATCCTTATAAAGCGGTCCTTCCCGGTATTTGCGAATGGCAAACCGCACCAGTACACCCGCGATCGCAACAAAAGGCACAGCCAGAAGCAAGCCGACAAAGCCGAACAATATACCCACCGCAAACAGTGAGAACATCAGCCAGACCGGATGCACGCCAATGCTCGACCCGACGAATTTTGGGTAAAGCACATTGCCTTCCAGAAATTGGCCAACGAGAAAGATGCCGACGATCAGCCCGACCATCAGACCGTCCGGCCAGAACTGGACCAGGGCAACGCCGACAGACAGCACGAAACCGACAAGAAAACCGATATAGGGCACAAAGCTCAACAACCCTGCGGCCACGCCAATTGCCAGCCCAAAATTGAGTTGCGCCAGCGACAGGGAAATCCCGTAAAACGCTGCAAGCAAAAGCACCACCGAGCCTTGCCCGCGAATGACCCCGGCCATCGCCCGGTCAATGTCACCCAGAACGCTCTGGATTTCCTCGCGATGCGCGCGCGGCAGAAGATCGTCGATAGTCTTGGTCAGCTTGTCCCAGTCGAGCAGCAGGTAGAATGCCACGACCGGCGTCACGATCAGAAGGCCCAGCGCGTTGAGCATTGTCAGCCCGCTCTGCATGACCTGCGCCGTGAGATTTCCCGCAATCGAAACGCCGCTTCTCAAGAGATCGGACAGCGAATTCTCGAAGCGGGCAAACTGCTCGTCACCAAGGTAGGCATGCAACTCGGGCAGCCACTGATTGACCAGTTTCTGCAACTCCGAAACGTAGCCCGGCAGCAATTGTCCGAGACTGATCACCTGCGGCACCACGAGCGGCACAACCAGCAAAAAGGCCCCAACGACCAGAACCACCACCACGACCATGACAATCGAGGTCGCCCAGAAGCGCGAGAAATGGTGATTGTCGAGCCATTCCACTGCCGGGTTCAGCAGATAGGCAAGCCCCATGCCGACCACGAACGGCAGGAGAATACCGCGAAAGACCCACAGCGCGAGTATCGTGAAGGCAAAAAGCGCAATCCAGATCCAGAACTGTTTTTGTAGACTCATGCAACCAACCGCCTTGCGTGGAATGGGCCGACCCGCTATCAGCGCGACCGGGCGCGCCGCCGCTTCTTAGCAACGATGAGGCGCGCTGCCAATCTGCCCGCGCGGCAGCGACAAGGCCGGAAACCGAGCAAATGAGCACGTCCGACGAACCCCGCCGCAATCGCCTTGACTACCGGCAAGCCGGGGTAGACATCGATGCCGGCAACGCTCTTGTCGAAGCCATCAAGCCCGCCATCCGCTCGACGCAACGGCCCGGCGCCGATGGGACGATCGGCGGTTTTGGCGGCCTGTTCGACCTGAAGGCGCTCAATTATCGCGATCCGGTTCTGGTTGCCGCCAACGATGGGGTCGGCACCAAGCTGAGGCTGGCCATCGACACCGGCCACCTTGATGGAGTCGGAATCGATCTGGTGGCCATGTGCGTCAACGATCTGGTGGTTCAGGGCGCGGAGCCTCTTTTCTTTCTCGACTATTTTGCAACCGGCAAGCTCGACGTAGACGAAGCCAAACGTGTGGTCGAAAGCATAGCCGAAGGCTGCCGGCAGGCGGGCGCGGCCCTGATCGGTGGCGAAACCGCCGAGATGCCCGGCATGTATGCGAAGGGCGATTTCGATCTCGCCGGATTTGCAGTCGGCGCGGCGGAACGCGGGGCCCTTCTGCCCGCAAACGGCATTGAAGCCGGCGACATGCTGATCGGCCTGCCCTCCGCTGGGGTCCACTCGAACGGCTTTTCGCTGGTCAGGAAGATCGTTGAGATATCCGGCGCCGACCTCGATGCGCCCGCCCCGTTTGCACCGGAAAAGACGCTGGCCGAAACCCTTCTTGCCCCGACCCGGATCTACGTGAAGACGATTCTCAGTGCGCTGCAGCAAGGTGCGCCGGTCAAGGGACTGGTCCACATCACCGGCGGCGGGTTCACCGACAACATTCCACGTGTTTTGCCCGACGGGCTCGGAGCCCGCATCGATTTGGGATCAATCCCCGTACCGCCCGTCTTCGCCTGGTTGGCCAAAGAAGGCGGCATTGCCGAACGTGAAATGCTCCGAACCTTCAATTGCGGCATCGGCATGATTGCCATCGTTCCCGAAACCGGGGTCAAGCAAACGATGCAATTGCTTCAGGATCTCGGCGAGTCGCCCGCAATTATCGGGCAATTGACGCCGCGCGACGGCGAACCCGTCGCTTTTGCCGGCGTTCTGGGCCTGTAGCGGTGACCGACAGAGCGTCCGTCGCCATTCTGATTTCCGGGCGCGGCTCGAACATGCAGTCGCTCGTCCGCGCCACGCAAGTCCCCGGCTTCCCGGCAAGAATAGTCGGTGTCATCTCCAACAAACCAGATGCTGCTGGCCTTGACTTCGCAAGATCTTTGGGCCTGCCAACGGCGGTGGTGCAGCTCAAATCCCATCCGGACAAGGATGCCGCCGACGCCGCCATCACTCGTCAACTTGAAGACTGGGGCGCCGAATGGGTATGCCTCGCAGGGTTTATGCGCGTCCTCTCAGCCGGATTTACACGCCGGTGGCAGGGCAGATTGCTCAATATCCATCCCTCGCTGCTACCAAAGTACAAAGGGCTTGATACGCACCAGCGCGCCCTCGACGCCGGTGACACGGAACACGGCTGCACCGTGCATCAGGTCATTCCCGAACTCGACGAAGGTCCGGTGATTTCGCAGGTCCGCGTGCCCATTTTCCCGGGAGACGATGCAGAAACCCTCGCCGCCCGTGTGCTGATTGAGGAACACAAGCTTTACCCGGCCGCACTCGCCAAAGCCATTCGCGAAAGCCGCTCAGGCGACTAGGGCAGAATGCTGACGAGAACGTAGGGGCCGCTGCCGCCCTGCCAGATTTCGACCCAGACCAGCACGTTGTTGTTGACGATAGCGCTCCGCGCAGCAGAACCCATTCCGCCGCGATCAACCATGTTGGACATCATCTGCCTGCGGGATACGCTGGTGAAATAGCTGTCATACTGGTCGTCATAATCGCCATTCCCAAAGCGATGGAAATTGGCACGATCCTGCTGCAACACCTGCGCGGCGCTGGTCAGCCGCGCGCCGGACGAATTGAAATGATCGACCGACGACAGATAGGCCTGATACGAATCGATCATTGAATCCGCGCGGGCAAGCCCGACCAGTAAAAGCAGGGCCGCCGTCGCAATGCCCAACACGACGAAGGAGCGCACCAGCGCCGCCGCACCGGTGTTTAGAGAACGCACCCGATAACTGGACATCATTACCTCCTGTGGCAAAGCCATTTCGGTTCTGACAGCCAAACTGACTCTCGGGAGGCAGTCCTGATATGCGCCAGATCAAATCCGGCCATCAATTTGCGTGGTCTCACCATCACCAAAATCGGTTCGACAACCTGAACACCCTCGCCTAGCGTCACGGCTCCACTTTCGGAGTCAACGCAATGTCGGCACGCTACTGGCTTCTCATCATTCTGTTGGGCGTCATCTGGGGCGGATCGTTTCCCCTCAACGCGATCCTCAATCGCGAACTTGATCCCTTATGGATTTCTGCGGGCCGGGTTGTCATCGGCGCACTGGGCTCCTGGACTATCGTCATGTTTCTGCGCAAGAAATTGCCGCCATTTTCGAGCATCTATCTGCATTTTCTGGTGCTGGGCACGATGAGCTACGCGGTGCCTTTCGCGCTGTTTCCGCTCTCCCAGCACGCGCTCCCCGCCGGCGCTGCAGCCATCATCAACGCCATGATGCCGATCATGACGGTCGTAGTTTCGCACTTTTGGCCGGGCGGTGAACAAGCCACGCTTAACAAGTCGATCGGCGTCGTCGCAGGATTTGTGGGTGTCGCCATCATGGCCAGCCCGGCCCTTTCGCACGGCATGTCCGCGGAAGTCTGGGCCGTGCTCGCCTGCTTGCTTGCAACTCTTTGCTATGCGGTTGCGCTCAATTACACGCGCTCGTTCCTGCACATCGATCCAGCCGTGCTGGGGGCCTGCGCGTTGACAGGCGCGAGCATCAGCGCTGTGATCGCCGCATTTCTGGTGCATGGCACGCCGGCCATGCCATCCATTCAGGGCTGGGGCGCTTTGCTGGCCATTGGCCTCGTCGCCACAGGCATCGCCTTCCAGATCATGTACCGCGTGCTGCCCATTGTCGGGGCCACCAATTTCTCGATCACGACTTTCATCGCGCCGGTTTCGGCCATCATCCTGTCCGTGAGTTTTCTTGGCGAAACGATTCAGCCGATTCACTTTTTGGGAATGGCAGGAATCTTCCTTGGGCTTTTGCTGATCGATGGGCGCGTCCTCAAGCGACTGCGCCGGCGCGCCGCCTAGTTTCAGGGTCGGACGGCAAGGACTACTAGCTGTCAAACCCTTCCACGATGATGAAATTGCTGGTGGATCCGTTCCGCCGTAGCGGAATCAACGCCTGATATTCGTCGGACCGGTAGACCGCCAGCGCCTGCTCGTAACTCTCGAACTCGATGATCACGTTACGGCTGTTCGCTTCACCTTCCACGACCTCGTGCGCGCCGCCCCGCGTGAGAAACACTGCGCCCTTGCTTGCAAGGAAAGGCCGCACAGCCTGCTGATATTTCTTGTATTCTTCAGCGTCGTACATTTCGACACTGACGATCCAGTAGCCCTTCGCCATGCTTCCCTCCCAAGCCCCGTGTCAGAGGCCGAGCTTGTCCTTCAGGATCTGGTTGACGGCCTGGGGATTAGCCTTGCCCTGGCTGGCCTTCATGACCTGACCGACGAACCAACCCATCATGCTTGGCTTTTCCTTGACCTGCGCGACCTTGTCGGCATTGGCCGCCAGAATCTCGTCCACGACCCTCTCGATCGCGCCGGTATCTGTCACCTGCTTCATGCCGCGCGTTTCGACGATTTCCGCCGGATCACCGCCTTCAGTCCAGACGATTTCAAACAGATCCTTGGCGATCTTGCCCGAAATGTCGCCCTTACCGATCAAATCGACGATACCGCCCAATTGTGTCGCGGAGACGGGGCTGTCGGCGATTGCCGTGCCATCTTTGCTCAACCGCCCGAACAATTCGTTGATCACCCAGTTGGCGCTGAGCTTGCCGTCGCGGCCCTTCGCCACCGCTTCGTAAAAATCGGCGGACTCGCGATCGACGACAAGCACCGATGCGTCGTAGGCGGTGACGCCATAGTCCGAGACGAATCTCGCATGCTTTTCGTCCGGCAATTCCGGCAGACCTTTGGCCATTTCAGCGATGAAAGCATCGTCGAATTCCAGCGGCAGCAGGTCAGGATCGGGGAAATAGCGATAATCATGCGCTTCTTCCTTGGAGCGCATTGACCGCGTTTCGCCAGTCTTGGGGTCGAACAGCCGGGTCTCCTGATCGATTTCGCCGCCGTCTTCGAGAATATCGATCTGGCGCCGCGCCTCGTATTCGATTGCCTGGCCAATGAAGCGGATCGAGTTCATGTTCTTGATCTCGCAACGTGTCCCGAACTCACCGCCGGGTCTACGTACCGAAACGTTGACGTCTGCGCGGAGGGAACCTTCCTCCATGTTGCCGTCGCACGTGCCCAAATAGCGAAGGATTGTGCGCAACTTGCTGATGTAGGCCTTGGCCTCTTCGGACGAGCGGATATCGGGCTTGGAAACGATTTCCATCAGCGCCACACCGGACCGGTTGAGATCGACAAAGCTCATGTTCGGATGGAGGTCATGGATGGACTTGCCCGCATCCTGCTCCAGATGCAGACGTTCCACGCCGATTTCGACTGTGCCGTCTTCACCCTTGTCGAGCATGACGATGCCCTCACCCACGATCGGATCGAGATATTGCGAAATCTGATAGCCCTGCGGCAGATCGGGGTAAAAATAGTTCTTCCGGTCGAAGATGGAACGCTTGTTGATCTTCGCCTTCAGGCCAAGCCCGGTCCTGACCGCCTGACGAACGCATTCCGAATTGATGACCGGCAACATGCCCGGCATCGCTGCATCAACGAACGACACGTTCGAATTGGGCGGCCGGCCGAACTCGGTCGAGGAACCGGAAAACAGCTTCGACTCGCTCGTCACCTGGGCATGCACCTCCATACCCACGATCACTTCCCAATCGCCGGTGGCGCCAGCAATGAAGCTCTTCGGATTGGGGGTACGCGTATCAACGATGCTCATGTCTTCTTGCCCGATCTGATGGGTGTATTCTGCAATATGGTCAATGGCTTGGCGAGCCGGACGCTCGACGCGTCCGTCGGTGGTTTGGCTCTGCGGTTTTGCGGCAGTATCGGCCGGTACCCGTGACGGCGATAAAAGCCCGTGGCGCTCTTGAGCTCGGCGAAAGTGTCGAGCCACAAATGAGTCTGCCCCTCGAGCATTGCCAGCGATTCCAGCCGCGACAACAGCAACGACCCGATGCCCTGGCGTTGTACTTCGGGTGCGACGAACAGAAAGGCGACGTAGTTCGGCGACTTTCCGCGGCCGATCCACCCCACGGGGCGTTCGCCTTCCCGCGCCACGATGATGCGGCGGATGTTCTGATCCACGAACTGGCGAAACCGCGCATATTCACGCATCCGCAGCCCGGGTTGATCGCCGACCAGCGGAAGAATATCTGCGCACCAGGCGTCGTAGGCGATGCCCGCGAGCCGCCTGATCTCTTCCACCCGCGCTCCGGAAATCCGGATATGGACCGCGCTTGAGTTCATGTCAGTCCTTCGACCGCGATTGCCGGGCCCGGATGATGCCCTTCTCGTAGTTCACATTCCAGTCGATCAGGGTCCGCCAGATTTCCTCGGCCTGATCTTCATCGAGGTCGAGTTCCGCCGCCCGGGCCCGGGTCTTGGCGATCACTGCG
Organism: Hyphomicrobiaceae bacterium; assembly: GCA_020638065.1. Lineage (GTDB taxonomy): Bacteria > Pseudomonadota > Alphaproteobacteria > Rhizobiales > Devosiaceae > JACKJF01. Next base: position 197,173 of record JACKJG010000005.1, read on the forward strand.
TCGATGCGTGCCGCGTCATAGGCCTCGTGGGGGTCCTTTTTCAGTTCCGCCATGCGAGACACATATTGGTGCCGTTCGGCAAACAGCGCCACCAGCAGGCGGTCGATGCGGTCGATCTCGGCGCGCACATCGTCCTTGGTTTCACACTGTTCCGGCAATTTGCCCGCCTCGCTCATTCAGGTCCCCAAAGTCTTGCTCAGTTCCGCCGCAACGGCATTCCATTCGGTTTCGATCGTAAGCGCCAAACGCTGTTTGCCGGCCGAGCGATACCAGTAATTTGAGTTCCACTCATCGCCTTCAACCCAGTGAACCAGCGCATGCACCCAGGCGTGGGCGGTATCGCCCTCGTCTTCCTGGCAGATCAGATGCGCCTTTTCCCACTCAGGTCCCGTCTTGAACCCGCCTTTCTTCAGCCACCACATCGCCCGCACAGGGCCCGGCCAGCTTTCATCAAATGCCGTGGTGTCCGGATCGGGCAACATCAAGCCGACCACCAGTCACTGGGCTCAAATCCGCCACCTGCAGCCTTCTCAATGACGCGGCCCGCCGCAAACAGCGTCTCTTCATCGAAAGGTTTGCCGATAAGCTGCAGCCCAAGCGGCAGTCCGCGATGGTCCTTGCCCGCCGGTACGGCAATACCGGGCAAGCCGGCCATGTTCACGGTCACCGTGAAAATGTCGTTGAGATACATCTTGACCGGATCGGAGTTCATTTCCTGATCGGCGATCCCGAAAGCCGCAGACGGTGTTGCCGGCGTCAGGATGGCATCGACACCATCTGCAAAGGCCAGTTCAAAATCGCGCTTGATCAGGGTTCTGACCTTCTGCGCGCGGACGTAATAGGCGTCGTAATAGCCGGCGGAAAGCACATAGGTGCCAATCATCACCCGCCGCTTGACCTCACGGCCAAAGCCTTCGGCACGGGTCAGTTCGTACATGTCGGTAATGTCCTTGCCCGCGACCCGCAGTCCATACTTCACGCCATCATAGCGCGCGAGATTGGACGAGGCCTCGGCGGGCGCCACGATATAATAGGCGGGCAACGCGTACTTGGTGTGCGGCAGCGAAATGTCCTTGATCTGCGCGCCCTCGGCTTTCAGCCATTCCAGCCCCTCATGCCAGAGCTTTTCGATCTCCTCGGGCATCCCGTCCATGCGGTATTCACGCGGCACGCCAATGGTCAGCCCGTTCACGCCGCGTTCGACCGCCGCCGCGAAATCGGGCACGGCCAAATCGGCGCTGGTCGAATCCATCGGATCGAACCCGGCCATGGACGTCAGCATGATCGCTGCGTCTTCCACCGTGCGGGCGATGGGCCCGGCCTGATCCAGTGACGATGCGAAGGCCACGATTCCCCAGCGCGAACACCGGCCATAGGTCGGCTTGATCCCAACCGTTCCGGTCAGCGCGGCCGGTTGCCGGATCGAACCGCCGGTATCGGTAGCGGTCGCCGCCGCACAAAGCCAGGACGAAACCGCGGCCGCTGAGCCGCCCGAAGACCCGCCCGGCACCAGATCCTTGTTGCCGCCCTCCTCGCGCCAGGGATTGACCACTGGCCCATAATGCGAGGTTTCGTTCGAGGACCCCATCGCAAACTCGTCCATGTTGAGTTTGCCCAGCATGACAGCGCCATCGTCCCAGAGATTCTGGGTCACCCGGGACTCGTATTCCGGCTTGAAGTCCTTGAGAATGTGGCTCGCCGCTTGTGTATGCACGTGCCTGGTCGCAAACAGATCCTTGATCCCGAGCGGCACGCCTTCGAGCGGACCTCCATCGCGGCTGTTGAGCTTGTGGTCGCTCTGCTCCGCCATTTCCCGCGCCTGCTGCGCCGTCACCTCGATATAGGCGTTCAGCTTCGGATTGGCCGTCTCGATGGCGGACAGATAGGCCTCGGTCACCTCCAGCGAGGTGAAATCGCGGTTCTTGAGGCCATCGCGGGTCGCCGCGAGGTTAAGCTTGGTCAGGTCGGTCACGCGTTTGGTCTTTCGCTTGTCAAAGTCTTTTCAAAAAAGGCGGAATAACCGCTGTCCGGATAGTCGAGAAAGGCGCCGCAGCGGGTAAAGCCACCACGCTCATAGAGCCGCCAGGCCGGCGCGAAGCCGTCCACATTGCCGGTTTCGAGCTTGAGCGAGGAAATACCCCGGTCGCGCGCCAGCCCTTCAAGCGTGTCGAGCAGAAGCCGCCCCACACGCTGCCCGCGAACCTCAGGCAATGTGTACATGCGTTTGACTTCCGCCAATCCGTCCTCATGCACCTTGAGCGCACCCATGCCCAAAGCCCTGCCCGTCTCGTCGCGCGCCACGAGCAGGGTCGTGTGCGGTTCCGCCATTTGTTCCACTGTCATCTGGAACTGGAATTGCGGCGGCGACAACGGCCGCAGATAGGCGTTCAACGCAGCAACGAACTGGCGAACATCCTCCTGCAACGGTGTTTCCTGGGCGATGGTGATTGGCATGCCTATTCGACCACCTTCGGCACCATGAAGAAATTGTCCTCACTCAGCGGCGCGTTGACGACGATCAGGTCGGGGTGTCCCCCGGACGTCACCTTGTCCTCACGCTGGCGGAGCTGCATCGGCGTCACCGAAGTCATCGGTTCGACGCCTGAAACGTCGACCTCGTTCAGTTGCTCGACGAAACCGAGAATCGCATTGAGTTCGCTCTGGTAGCCGGCAACCTCGTCCTCCTCGACGCGAATGCGCGCCAGCTTTCCAATGCGCCTTACCGTTTCGGCATCGACTGCCATGAAATATCTCCCGCAAGAGGTTGTATCGGATCAATCTGGCCCGCTTCTAGCAGCGCCCGCGCGCGACGCGCAACACTCTTGAGGCCAGAGCAAAACGTGGGATGTCGGCTCTAGAGTTCAAGCCCCAAAGACGGCTCCAGCACCTGCATCGGCACACCTTCGCCGGCTGCCGCAAGCTCAGCCCATTCGGCTTCGGAAAGTCCGGGCACAGCGACAAGGAAAACCCGCACCCGGCCCGAGCGCGCAAGTTGCATGACCAGCCTCAGGATCGCGGAATCTATCCGGAACAACAGGATCGTGCAGTCGCGTACATGGTGCGGCCAGTCGCCGGGCGCATCGGTCACGTCTCCTTCGCCCACCGCCAGAACGACAAGCGGAGATTCCTGCTCGCCTTGAACAACGATGTCGGCCTCGCCCAACCGCGCGATCGTGAACGAAAGTCCGTCCGCTTCTTCATCCAGCTCGTCGATCAGCCGCTTTGGTGCAGGGTGTTCGAAGCTCGTGGCCAGATAAGCAGGCAGATCGGAAACCGGTCCTTCGACGATCCTGTCTGCGCCGGACAAGAGTTCATGGCGATCAAATCCCTCATCCGCACTTTCAGGATAGAAAGCCGCGATCTGACCGCTGGCCTGTATTCGCAATGCGTGTCCGCCAAACCACGTGATCTTCACGTTCCGCCTCCATCTTCGATATCCTGAGCTTTGACCTTGGCAGCAACAAAAGGCAATGCGGCGCACGCTTCGTGTTGTATTTCTTGCCCAAGTGTGGCTCCTGACGCCATGGCATCCGAAACGCAAATCAACGATCTGACCGCTCTGCCACCCAGCGGCAAGCTTCTCGGTCTCGATCTGGGCACGAAAACCATTGGTGTCGCCATTTCTGATGGTCTGAGAATGAGCGCTACGCCCCTCGAGACCATCAAGCGCACCAAATTCACCGCCGACGCGGATGCCCTCATGCGGATAATCGATTCCAACCAGATCGTTGGGCTGGTCATGGGCATGCCGCTGAATATGGACGGCTCGGAGGGTCCGCGCGCGCAATCGACCCGCGCCTTCGTGCGCAACTTTGCAGCAAAAAGGCCCATTCCAATAGTCTATTGGGACGAGCGCTTGTCGACCGCCGCTGTAACCCGAACACTGATCGAAGCGGATGCCTCACGCGCCAAACGCGCCGAAGTGGTCGACAAACTGGCCGCAAGCTACATTCTACAAGGGGCACTCGACCGGCTTGGAATTGACCGCTAGGCTTCAGGTTCCCGCCTTTGCCCTGCATCCGATTCCGGTCCGAAATGCTTTCTGTGTTCGCCAGCCTGTTGCCTGTCTTCATTCTGATCGCTGCCGGCTTCGTGCTCAGAAAAGCCGGAATCATTCCTGCGGAACATTGGCGTGGCGTCGAGCTCGTCTGTTTCTATGTCCTGTTCCCGGCGCTGCTCATCATCGTGCTCGCAGATTCAACGCTGACCTTCGGTGAGACCGCGCCATTCGCCCTGTCACTTCTCGTGCTCGTTGTTTTGATGAGTCTTGGAGGATGGCTGGCGCGCAAACCACTCAACCGCCTGATCGGAATGGAAGGACCTGCCTACACCACTTTCTTTCAGACCACGACGCGTTGGCACGGTTTCATCGCCCTTGCCGTGGTCGGAAAGCTCTATGGCGACGAGGGCCTCGCGGTTCTGGCAATCGCATTTGCTGCGATGGTGCCGATTCTCAACGTCGTCAACATCCTGATTCTTGCGACCTACGCTGCCCACAAGCCGGCGCCGATGGGATTGATCGTGCGCACGCTTGTGCGAAATCCACTCATTTGGGGAATTGTGATCGGACTTATCATCCGCTTTTCCGGCATCGCACTTCCCGACATTGCCAAAACGACACTGGGTCTGGCTGGCGACGGTGCCCTCGGTGTTTCACTTTTGGCCCTTGGCGCCGGCCTGAGCTGGAAGGCGGCCAAAAGTGCCGGCAAGGAGGTGTTGCTGGCCACTTTCGTCAAGCTCATCATCACGCCCGTCCTGGGCATCGGTGTCGCACTGATGTTCGGGGTCAGCGGCATGTCACTCGTCATCATAGCCATCAGCGCGGCAGTGCCGACCGCCGTCAACGGCTACGTTCTGGCCCGGACCATGGGCGGTGACGCCGAGCTTTACGCCGCGACCACGACCGCGCAGGTTGTCGTGTCTTTTGTCACCATGCCGTTTTTCATCTGGATTGCGATGCAGGTCGCCGGTTAAGCACACGAAACGAAGGCCAGCTGAAATGGCGTGGCGGGGCTTGCGCTTTGGCGCGGCCTTGGGTAACCCCGGCGCAATCAGCCGGGACCAAGCGACATGGCGATGCCAGATTCGGACGACACCGTACGATCAAGCGCAAGTGCAACGCCTTTTTCCCCGTTCCGCCACCGTCACCTTCTTGGCATTTCCCAACTCGATCCCTTCGAGATTGTCGATCTTCTGGATCGTGCCGAAACCATGGTGCCAATCTCGCGCCAGCCAAAAAAGATATTGCCGACCCTTTCCGGCAAAACCCAGATCAACCTTTTTTTCGAGAATTCGACCCGCACGCTGGCGTCGTTCGAGATTGCGGGCAAGCGGCTCGGAGCGCTCGTGTCCAACATGTCGGTCAAAACCTCGTCCGTCGCCAAGGGCGAGACCCTGATCGACACGGCCGCGACCCTGAATGCCATGCAGCCCGACGTGATCGTCGTTCGTCACGGTTCCTCGGGCGCGGTCGAGCTGCTCAGCCAAAAAGTCGGTTGTTCGGTCATCAATGCCGGCGACGGATCGCACGAACACCCTACCCAGGCCCTTCTCGACGCGCTCACCATCCGCCGCCACAAAGGCCGGCTCAACGGACTGACCGTTGCGATTTGTGGTGACATCGCCAATTCCCGCGTGGCCCGCTCAAATCTGCTCCTCTTGGGCGCCATGCAGGCCAGAACGCGCGTCGTCGCGCCGCGGTCCCTTTTGCCTGCCGGAATCGAACAGATTGCAACCGAAGTCCACACCGACATGCGAAAGGGCCTTGAGGGCGCGGATGTAGTAATGATGTTGCGTCTCCAACGCGAACGCGTCGCCGAAACCATGACCCCGTCGGTGCGCGAATATTTCCGCTTCTTCGGCCTCGACGAAGAAAAACTCTCACACGCCAAACCCGACGCGCTCGTCATGCACCCCGGCCCCATGAACCGGGGCGTCGAAATCGACCCCAGCGTTGCCGATGGCCCGCAATCGGTCATCACCGAACAGGTTGAAATGGGCGTCGCCGTGCGGATGGCGGTTCTGGACGCTTTGGTCGCCAACAAGGCGAACGCATGATGAGCGGCAAATTGATCGTTCAAAACGCGCGCATCGCCGACCCGGCCTCTGGTCGTGACGCACCCGGCGCACTGCTGGTCGAAAATGGACGCATCGAGGCTATTTCGGACAATCCCGCCGAACCCGCCCCCGGAGTCGCGACGATTATCGACGCAAAGGGTATGCTGTTGGCGCCCGGCCTCGTCGACATGCGCGTCTTCATTGGCGAACCGGGCTATGAATATCGTGAGACGCTGAAAAGCGCAGGTAACGCCGCCGCAGCAGGCGGGGTCACCACCTTTGTCGGCATGCCGGACACGGACCCGGTTCTCGACGACCACGCGCTGGTTGAATTCATCGCCCGGCGCGCCAAGACCGAATCCAATGTCAACGTCCTGCCTGCTGCGGCCCTTACGAAGGGCCTGAAAGGCGGGGAACTGACCGAATTTGGCCTGCTCAAGGAATCCGGCGCCGTTTGCCTGACGGATGGAAAGAAATCGATCCAGTCGAGCGCCGTGTTGCGCGCCGCCTTTACCTACGCGGCCAGCTTCGGCATGCCCGTTGTGCATCACATCGTCGACTATGGCCTGCGCGGTCAGGGTGTGATGAATGAGGGACTTTTTGCCACAACGCTAGGCCTCAAGGGCATTCCGCGCGAGGCCGAAACGGTGCCGCTGGCGCGCGACCTGCAATTGGCCGCGCTGACCGGCGTCCAATACCATGCGGCACAAATTTCGACCGGCGCATCGGCGGCACTCGTCGCAACGGCCAGGAACGATGTGGCACATATCAGCGCCGGCGCTTCCATCAACAATCTTGCGCTCAATGAGCTCGATATCGGATCGTATCGGTCCTTCTTCAAATTGTCCCCGCCGCTGCGCGCCGAAGATGACCGGCTGGCATTGGCTGCGGCGCTCAAGAACGGGACGTTGGACACCATTCACTCCGGCCATGATCCGCAGGATTCCGAAGGCAAGCGGCAGCCGTTCGCCGACGCCAAGAACGGCGCGATCGGCCTTGAAACACTCCTCGCGGCAGCCTTGAGGCTGGTCCACGACGGATCCGTGCCATTACTGACCGTCCTAAAGGCCATGACGTCGCGTCCCGCCGAAATCCTGGGGCTCGAATGTGGCCGGATCGAAAAAAGGGCTCCGGCGGACTTCATCCTTGTCGATCTCGACTACCCCTGGACCTACGAGGAAAGCGCCATCCGGTCGCGCTCCAAAAATACCCCGTTTGAAGGTGCGCGCTTCACGGGTAAGGTGATGAAAACCTTCGTGGCGGGCCAGCAAGTCTTCAGCCACGACTAACTTCAGGGGCGAACCATGTGGCTTGAGGTGCTTGTCGCAGCGATTTTCGGCTATCTGCTGGGGTCCATTCCCTTTGGACTTTTGCTTACCCGCATGGCCGGCCAGGGCGATATTCGCAACATCGGTTCGGGCAATATCGGGGCGACCAACGTCCTGAGAACTGGCAATCGCGGGCTGGCGCTGGCAACATTGCTGCTCGATTGCGGCAAAGCTGCCGCCGCCGTACTGATCGTGCGCTATTTCGTGCCCTATCCTCCCCTTGCCTATTCCGTCGCCGGAATGGCGGCTTTTCTCGGGCACATCTATCCAGTCTGGCTCGGCTTCAAGGGCGGCAAGGGCGTCGCAACCTATATTGGCGCGCTGTTGGGCATCAACTGGATCGTCGCGCTGATCTTTTGCGCCGTGTGGCTCTTCATCGCCATCGTGCGGCGGATGTCTTCACTTGCCGCTTTGACCGCCGCCATCACCGCACCGATCTTCGCCTACATCTTTTCCGGTAGCCATCTCGCCTCCGGCACCGCCCTCATGTCGCTTCTGCTGATCTACAAGCATCGCGAGAATATCGCGCGCATTCTGGCCGGAACCGAACCCAAAATCGGCGGCGGATCGGGCAAATGAATGCCCCCAGAGGCGCGCGGCTCTCCAACGAGCAAAAGCGTTCCTGGCTGAAACTGATCCGGACCCCGAATGTCGGACCCTCGACATTCCGGCAATTGCTAAACCGATACGGCTCCGCCGAGGCTGCGCTGGAAGCCCTGCCGGACCTGTTGCTGCGTGGCGGCAAACGCCAGCCGCCGCGAATTCCTTCGGATGCCGATCTTGATTCAGAGTTGGAGCGCCTGACCAAGGGCGGTGCCCGCCTGGTCGCGCTCGGTGAACCGGACTATCCCCGCCTGCTCCAACACATTCACGCCGCACCACCATTGCTGACCATCTGGGGCGACAGCCTTGCCACGCAACCGGCCATCGCCATCGTCGGCGCGCGCAACGCCAGCGCCGCTGGCAAGAAACTGACGGCACAGATCGCCGCCGAACTCGGCCAGGCTGGATATGTGATCGTTTCGGGCCTCGCCCGCGGCATTGACGCGGCAGCGCACGAATCGTCGTTGGCAACGGGCACGATTGCGGTTCTCGCGGGCGGGCTGGATCACGTCTACCCGGAGGAAAACAAGCCGCTTGCGCGCAAGATCGTCGATGGCGGCGGCGCGATCCTCACCGAAATGCCGCTTGGGGCTGAGCCGCGGGCACAGGATTTCCCGCGCCGCAACCGGCTCGTGTCCGGCATGGCTGAAGCAGTGATCGTTGTCGAGGCGGCCAAGCGTTCGGGTTCGCTCATCACAGCCCGGCTTGCCCTCGAACAGAACCGGGAAGTCTTCGCCGTGCCCGGTTCGCCGCTCGACCCGCGCGCCGGCGGCACCAATCATCTCATTCAGCAAGGCGCGACGCTGATCACCTCCGCGGAAGATGTTCTGGAGGCCCTGCGCAACGACCCGCACCGCCATGCCCGGCTGCTGGAAACCGGCAACGAAACCGAGGCAATTGCCTGGCCATCGGTCGATGAAGAACCCAGTTCGACAGATTTCGATCGGGTGCGCGAGGCGCTTAGTCCCACCCCCATGCCCTTCGACGATCTGGCTTCCTCGGCGGGTGTTCCGCTGCCCGTTCTGCATGCCGTTCTGCTGGAGATGGAACTGGCTGGAGAGATCGAACGTTCGGCAGGAAATCTTGTCGCGCTGAGCTGAAAAGAACAGGTCTCGGCCCGTCAGCCAATTGACACGCCGGTTCGCATTCACCATGTTGCGCCCGCACCGGTTCGGACTGGAAGACGCGCCAGTCGCGTAGCTTTGCGGCAACTTCCAGACCGGCTTATCACTGAATTCTGTCTTTGTTTCCGGAACCTTAGGGCATGAAGCTCGTTATTGTCGAAAGTCCTGCCAAGGCTAAAACCATCAACAAGTATCTCGGCAGCGGCTACGAGGTCCTGGCCAGCTTCGGCCATGTCCGCGACCTGCCCGCCAAGGATGGTTCGGTGCGTCCGGATGAGGATTTCGCCATGAGCTGGGAGGTCGATACGGCCGCCAAAAAGCGCATGAATGATATTGCTGCTGCCGCGAAAAATGCGGACGAACTCATTCTCGCCACCGACCCGGACCGCGAAGGCGAGGCCATTTCCTGGCACGTTCTGGAACTGCTCAAACAGAAAAAGGTGATCAAGGATCAACCGGTCCGCCGCGTCGTTTTCAACGCCATCACCAAGTCTGCCATCACCGAAGCGATGCAGCATCCGCGCGAAATCGACGAGCCGCTGGTCGATGCCTATCTGGCACGCCGCGCGCTTGACTATCTTGTCGGGTTCAATCTCTCGCCCGTGCTCTGGCGCAAGCTGCCGGGCTCGCGCTCTGCGGGTCGCGTGCAATCGGTCGCACTGCGGCTGGTTTGCGACCGCGAAGCGGAAATCGAGAAGTTCCGCCCCGAGGAATATTGGAGCGTGACCGGCCGCTACGCCCATAACGGCAAGAATTTCGACGCGCGTCTCTATTCCGTCGACGGCAACAAGACCGACAAGCTCGACGTCAAGACCGAGGCCGATGCCGCCGGATTGCAGGCCGCCATTCGCGCCGGCAAATCCATCGTCAAATCCGTCGAGAAAAAGCCGACCAAGCGCAACCCTTACGCGCCGTTCACAACCTCGACCCTGCAGCAGGAGGCATCGAGCCGCCTCGGTTTCGCCCCAGCCCGCACCATGCAGATCGCCCAGCGACTCTACGAGGGCGTGAATGTTGGTGGCGAAACCGTCGGCATCATTACCTATATGCGAACTGACGCGGTGCAACTGGCACCCGAGGCCATCGGGCAGACACGCGGGTCGATCGAACGCTATTTCGGCGCGAACTACCTACCGGAGAAGCCACGCATCTATCAGACCAAGGCCAAAAACGCGCAGGAAGCGCACGAGGCGATCCGCCCCACCGATCTGATGCGCCATCCCGATCAGCTCAGGCACATCGATCCTGACCAGCTCAGACTCTATACGCTGATCTGGCGCCGCACCCTTGCCAGCCAGATGAAGGCCGCCGAAATCGCCCGCACGACCGTGGACATCGACATTGAAGGCGCGCCGCGCGACCTGACCCTCCGCGCCGTCGGTTCGGTCATCACCTTCCCCGGGTTTCTCTCGGTCTACGCGCCCACCAAGTCGGACGACGAGGAGGATGACCGCGAACTGCCGGCGATGAACGAGGGTGACGCGCTGAACCTTGAAAGCGCTGATATCGAACAGCATTTCACCCAGCCGCCGGCCCGCTACACCGAGGCCAGCTTGATCCGCAAAATGGAAGAACTGGGCATTGGCCGCCCCTCGACCTATGCGGCAACGCTTTCCGTGCTGCAGGACCGCAATTACATGCGACTCGAAAAGAAGGCACTGCACGCCGAAGATCGGGGCCGCGTCGTCACTGCCTTCCTCGAAAGCTTCTTCACCAGGTATGTCGAATACGACTTCACCGCCGGGCTTGAATCCCAGCTCGACCAGATTTCGGCGGGCGATATCGGATACAAACAGGTGCTCCGCCAATTCTGGGCGGACTTTTCGCATCATCTCAGCGAAATCAAGGACTTGCGGGTTTCCGAAGTCCTCGACGCGCTCAACGATCTGTTGGCCGACCACATCTTCCCCGAACGCGCCGACGGCACGGACCGCCGCCAATGCCCCACCTGCGGCACCGGCCAGCTGTCGCTGAAACTGGGGCGCTACGGCGCCTTCATCGGCTGCTCTAACTATCCGGAATGCAAGCACACCCAGCAGCTCTCCGATGCTGCGACCGGCGAGACAGCCAGCGCCATCGAAGATGGTGTTCTGGGCCAACATCCGGAAACCAGCCTTGATGTGGTGCTCAAATCCGGACGCTTCGGTCCATATGTGGAAATGGGCGAAGGCAAGGAAGCCAAGCGCGCCAGCCTGCCCAAGGGCTGGGCTGCCGGTGAGATGGACCTCGAAAAGGCCCTGCGTTTGCTGTCTTTGCCCCGTGAAGTCGGTCCACATCCTGAAGACGGCGCAATGATTTCGGCGGGAATTGGGCGCTATGGTCCGTTCGTCCTGCACAGCGGCACCTACGCCAATCTGCCCGAAGTCGACGAGGTTTTCACTATCGGCATCAACCGCGCAGTCGACCTGATTGCACAGAAGCGCGCCGGAGGCGGCGGACGCCGGCCGGTCGCAGAAGTGCTCAAGACCCTCGGCGATCATCCCGATGGCGGCGCCATCACCGTGCGCAACGGCCGCTACGGCCCTTATGTGAACCACGAAAAGGTCAACGCGACCCTACCCAGAGACCTCAAGCCCGAAGACGTCACGCTCGAGAAGGCACTCGAACTGATCAACGCCAAAGCGGCGACCAAGAAATCGGGACGCGGCGGTGCGACGCGCAAGAAAGCCGCAGCCAAAAAGCCGGTAGCCAAAAAACCAACGGCCAAGAAGGCATCGGTCTCCTGATGGCAGCCAGAGAGTGAACGACCCGAAAGAACGGTCCACGCGCGATCACAATGTCTTCGGCGACGATGGTCTGCCAACCAAGGACGCAATTCTCCAGGCGCTTGAGGACCATACCGACCTCGCCTCCAAGCGTGATCTGACCCGCTATTTCAATCTCAAGGGCGACGCCAAGGTTGCCTTCAAGCGGCGCCTCAAAGAGCTCGAGGGCGAAGGCCTGATCGCGCGCCGCCGCAAGCAATTGCGCAAGAGCGCCAGCCTGCCCTCCGTCGCCGTGCTCGATATCGACCCGCAATCCGATCCGGACCACCTTTTGGCGCAACCCGCCCGATGGGACGAGCGCGAGGGCAACCCGCCGACGGTGCTGATCCGCACGCGAAAGGGAGACCGCGCTGTTCCGGGTCCGGGCGACCGTGTTCTGGCCCGCATCGAAAAACAGCCCGGCGCGACGCCCGGCTATCTCGGCCACACGATCAAGGTGCTCGGCCTGCCGCGCAAGGCAACCATCGGCATTGTCCGCCGCGACGTGGACGGCGCGCGGCTGATCCCGGTCGACCGCAAACAAAAAGAGATGCGTATCCGGCCCGGCGACCTTGGCAAGGCCGAGGACGGCGATCTCGTCGAGGTCGATGTGCAGATGCGCGGGCGCCTGATGGTGCCCGAGGCCAAGGTCATCAACGTGCTCGGCAATCCGCGCTCCGAGGGTGCCATCAGCCTGATTGCCCTGCACAATCTCGAAATTCCTTATCGATTTCCAGCCGCTGTCGAGCGTGCAGCGAATGCGTTGACTGAGGTTACAGGCAAAGGACGTGAAGACTGGCGCGACATCCCCTTCGTCACCATAGATCCGGACACTGCCAAGGATCATGACGATGCGGTTTTTGCCGAGTCGGACGAGGATCCGAAAAACGAAGGCGGACACATCGTCTGCGTCGCGATCGCCGACGTTGCCGCCTACGTCCTGCCGGACACCGAACTCAACGATGAGGCCTTTGAACGCGGCAATTCGGTCTACTTCCCTGACCGGGTAGTGCCGATGCTGCCCGAGCGTATCTCGAACGATCTCTGCTCGTTACGCGAGGGCGAGAACCGTCCTTCCATGGCTGTCCGCATGGTCTTCGACGCGGGCGGACACAAGAAATCCCACTCCTTTCACCGCGTCACCATTCGCTCCGCCGCACGCCTCACCTACGCACAGGCCCAGGCCGCGGTTGACGGCAAGCCTGACGACAAGACGGGTCCCCTCCTCGACCAGGTCCTCCGGCCCCTGTTCGACGCTTACGCTTCGATGGCCCACGCGCGCGACAAGCGCAGCCCGCTCGCACTCGATCTGCCCGAGCGCCGCATCATCCTCAACGAACAGGGCATGGTCGAGCGCGTCTATGTGCCAGAACGTCTCGATGCTCATCGGCTGATCGAAGAGATGATGATCGCGGCCAATGTCTGCGCCGCCGAAACCCTGGAACAGAAACAATCGCCGATCGTCTATCGCGTGCACGATGCCCCCGGCCGCGAAAAGCTGGGCGCTCTGCGCGATTTCCTCAATAGTCTGGAACTGAGCCTGATCAATTCCGACGCCGTGCGCCCGAGCCATTTCAATCAGGTCCTTCTGAAAGCCGCCGATACGCCGCACACCCACCAGGTTTCCGAAATGGTGTTGCGCACCCAGGCCCGCGCCGAGTATGCGACCGAAAATCTGGGGCATTTTGGCCTTAATCTCGACCGCTACGCCCATTTCACCTCGCCGATCCGGCGTTACGCCGATCTGATGGTCCACAGAGCTCTCATCCGCGCCCTCAAGCTCGGTGATGATGGTCTGACAGATTCCGAGATCGGGCGCCTCGATGCGATTTCGGAACACATTTCTTTCACAGAGCGCCGCGCCATGGCCGCCGAACGCGAAACGCAAGACCGGCTGATCGCCCATTTCCTTGCCGATCAGATCGGCGCGCATTTTGCCGGACGGATCTCCGGCGTCACCAAGTCCGGCCTGTTCGTGCGCCTCAACGACAGCGGCGCGGATGGCTTTGTGCCCGCGTCCTCGCTCGGACGCGACTATTACCATTTCTCCGAAGGCGAGCAGGCATTGATCGGCGAACGCTCCGGCGAAACCTACCGGTTGGGCGATGCCGTCGAAGTGCGTCTATTGGAAGCGGCGCCTCTGGCTGGCGCATTGCGCTTCGAAATTGTATCAGAAGGGACTTTCACACCAGCTTCGCGCCGCAACCCGGCCAGAAGCGGCAAGAGGCACCCCGCCAAGCGCGCAATCAGGCACAAGGGCAAACGGCGATGACCATTGTCTATACCCAACCGCACAAGGACGAGCCGGCGCACGAGCCGCGCAGTCTGCCGCAATCCCTGTTGCGCGGCGCGGCGTGCAAGTGCCCCGCCTGTGGGGAAGGCAAGCTTTTCCGTTCCTATCTCAAGGTCAACGACACCTGCCCGGCTTGCGGCGAAGACCTGAGCCAGCACCGCGCCGACGATGCGCCGCCCTACATCACCATTGTCGTTGTCGGCCACATCCTGGTCGGTCTGTTGCTGGATCTCACGATGGTCTGGCACGTCGAACCCTACGTGCTTCTCATGATCATTGCGCCGCTCGCAGTCATCCTGCCGCTCATCATGCTGCCTTCGATCAAGGGCATGGTCGTCGGCCTGCAATGGGCGCTGCGCATGCACGGGTTCGCGGGCCGCGCGGATGAGGATTTCGGCTCCTATTCCGAGCATTACGGCGAATAGAGACCCGTGCCGAACCGAGCTTGACTTTTGAGTGTTTTTGACTAGGTTGCGCGCCAAATTCCACGTGGGCCAGGCGTCCGCGCGCTAGCTATTGGGAAAGACAAATGGCCAAATCCAACACGATCAAGATTCGCATGGTCTCGAGCGAAGACACCGGCTTCTTCTATGTGACCAAGAAGAATGCCCGCACGCAGACCGAAAAGCTCACAATGCGCAAGTACGACCCGATCGCGCGCAAGCATGTCGAGTTCAAGGAAGCCAAGATCAAGTAGTTGATCAGACAGCTTCCCGGTATTCCGGATAAAACAAAGCCCGCTCGAAACGAGCGGGCTTTTTTGTTGAGCCTGCAACGGCATGAAATGTGGAGAGCCGGAGCAAGGAGCGCAAAACTGAAGGTGACTGGCCCGGCGCAGCTTATGAAGAGGCCACTCAAACTGCGACCGGACCAGCCTCCCTACGGACCCAGGAATTGCGGCGGACCTGAGAAAAGCCGTAGGGTGGGCCCCGCGATGAAAATCATCCTGAGGCCTTCGAGATTTCTACAGGCCGGGCTGCACAAAGCCAAAGCAAATCTGGCACTTGCAGGTGCCAAATCAGTTTCTTAGTGAAGCATTAACCCTAACTGCTTGGATTTTAGGCGTTCGGATTTCATCCGTTATGCGGCGTCGAAAACCACACGATTGCGGCCATTTTCCTTGGCGCGATAAAGCGCCACGTCTGCCCGCTTGAGCAACGTGTCCGGCGTATCGCGTTCTACATTACTGATCGCCAGCCCAACCGACACCGTAACCGCGATGCTCTGCCCGCCCCCGATGTCGAAAACCTGTTCGCCGACTGCCGAACGGATGCGTTCACCAATCGCTTCGGCTTGCGCCTGACTGATATCCGGCATCAGAACGACGAATTCCTCGCCGCCATAGCGGCAGGCCAGATCGACACCGCGGATATTGCGCTGCACGCGCGTCGCAAAATCCTTGAGGATCGTGTCGCCCACATCATGGCCGTGCTGGTCGTTGACGCGCTTGAAATGGTCTATATCGAGCATCATGACGGCCAGTGAGCGATCCTGTTCACGCGCCTTCTCGAGCATGATGCCCATGTGCCGGTCGAAATAGCGCCGATTGTAAAGACCTGTAAGTTCGTCCGTCACCGCCATCGCCAGAGTCGAGTTGACGCTTTCACGCAGCTCCGCAGCGTAACGCTGACGCCGGATTTGCGTGCGCACGCGCGCCACCAGTTCATGCCGCTCGAGCGGCCGATAGATGAAATCGTTGACCCCGAGATCCAGACCGCGCACCACCTTTGCCCGATCCGAGGACTCGGCCACGAGGATGATCGGCAGACCTCGGGTCTTTTCGAGCGTCCGCAATTGCGACACGACCCGCAGCGGATCGAAATCCTTTAGCGCCATGGAAACCAGAGCAACCTCGAAATCCGCCGTCGCCGCATGCATGGCGATCGAGGTCGGATCACGCATGACCGTCACTTGGTTCTCGCCCGACAGAAGATTGTAGAGCCGCTCAGCGCTCAGCGCATCATCATCGACCACCAGAACCCGGCCGTTCGCCGTTCCGATCTCGGCCATCACCAGTTCGCCGTCTTCGGCCGCCAATTGCTGGGATGTGCGGGCACGCGCCCGAAGTTCATCGGTCAGGATCTTGAGCCGCACGAGGCTTTTGACCCGCGCCAGAAGCTGAATGTCTTCGGGCGGCTTGGTCAGAAAATCGTCAGCGCCACTCTCCAGCCCCTGGACCCGGTCGCTCGGCTGGTCGAGCGCGGTGATCATGACGATGGGAATATGCTGCGTCTGCCGGTCCGATTTCAGCCGCCGGCACACCTCGAACCCGTCCATGTCTGGCATCATCACGTCGAGCAGGATGATGTCGATATCGTTTTCGTGACAGATATCGATTGCCTGCTGCCCTGAATAGGCCGGCACAACGTCGAAATATTCCGCAGTCAGCCGGGCTTCGAGCAGTTTGACATTGGTTGGAATATCGTCGACGACCAGCACGCGCGCCGTCATGACTGCCCCCTACGCAGAACTAGAAAAAGGAATGGCTACTTCGCTGTGCCAATATAGGAGGCAATGGTTTCCAAAAAGTGAGGCACGGAAATGGGCTTGGAGATATAGTCCTCGCACCCGCCCTCGCGAATGCGTTCCTCATCGCCCTTCATAGCGAATGCAGTGACCGCGATCACCGGGATCGACCGCAATTCGTCGTCTTCCTTCAGCCACTTGGTCACCACCAGACCCGAGACTTCCGGCAGCTGAATGTCCATCAGGATGAGGTCCGGATGATGCGCGCGTGCCAGATCGAGCGCCTCCATCCCGTTCCGGGTCTGGATCGTGTCATATCCCTGCGATTCCAGCAGATCGTGAAAGAGCTTCATGTTGAGCTCATTGTCTTCAACGATCATCACGGTCTTACCCATCTGGAACCCCTCAAGTCCAACCGGCCACCCAACGCGCCCGGCGGTCGAAATTTTAGCCCAAGCCGCTAGCATGAAAACCTTAACTTTCGTAGAATCCACCTGCAATCTGAATGGCCACAAGCAGGCGCAGCGTCTGGACATGACAAGTCAACCAACTGACATCAAAACTGAATTTTCGGAGAAAGCGTTTGAGCATTTGCTCGCGGCACCCGACGAACTAGCCCGTTTCATGCAGATTGCCGGCTATTCCCCCGACGCCCTTCGACGCGCAGTCGATTCGTCGGAACTCAAATCCGCGCTGATCGACTATTTCGCCCAGAACGAGGCCCTGCTCTTGTCCATGTGCGCCAATTCAGGGATCGATCCGAACAGGTTCATGCGCATCTGGTCACAAGACCAGATCCACGATGCGTGAGACCGTGGCGGACTTGCCTCATCTTTGCAGAGACTGCCTGGCAGCTTTTTCCTCACCAGAACAGGTCAGCAACTGCCCGCAATGCGGGTCGCCGCGCATTGTCGCGCACGAGGAACTCGAAACGCTCGGCATCGCCCATATCGATTGTGATGCGTTTTATGCCAGCGTCGAAAAGCGCGACAATCCGGACCTGCGCGACAAACCGTTGATTGTGGGCGGCGGCAAGCGGGGCGTCGTCTCGACCTGCTGCTACATTGCACGCATGAGCGGCGTGCGATCGGCCATGCCGATGGTCACGGCACTCCGCAAGTGCCCGGATGCTGTGGTTCTCAGGCCCGACATGAAGAAATACGTCGCCATTTCGCGCCAGATTCGCGAGATGATGTTGTCACTAACGCCCGAAGTCGAACCCCTTTCCATTGACGAAGCTTTCCTCGATCTGAGGGGTACAGAAAGGCTGCACCATGCCTATCCGGCCAAGTCGCTGGCCCGGCTTGCGCTGGAAATCGAAAACAGGATCGGAGTCACTGTCTCCGTCGGTCTCTCGCACAACAAGTTTCTCGCCAAGATCGCATCGGACCTCGACAAACCGCGCGGCATGGCCCTGATCGGCGTTGAAGAGACCAGGAGTTTTCTCGCCAGACAACCGATCTCGATCATTTTCGGTGTCGGCAAGGTCATGGCCGAACGCTTGCGCAAGGACGGACTGGTTTCCATCGGCCAACTGCAAACCATGCCGGCAAGCGACCTGATCAAGCGCTATGGCGAAATGGGTGCCCGCCTTGCACATCTGGCAAACGGCGAAGACCGGCGGCGTGTCTCCACAGACCGGGAAGCCAAGTCGATCAGCAGCGAAACGACCTTTTTCGACGACATTTCCGATGCCGGAGAATTGCAGACGATCCTGCTCAACCTCTGCGAAAAGGTAGCCGATCGCATGAAAAAGCAGAAGATCGTCGGCCACACGCTGACCCTCAAACTCAAGACGGCCGGTTTCACCACGCGGACCCGCGCACGCCATCTCGCTCTGCCCACACAACTGGCGCATGTCATTTACGAAAACGCCGCAGATCTGCTTCTGAAGGAAACCGATGGCACCAAGTATCGCCTGATTGGTGTGGGGCTTTCCGGCCTCGAATCCGCGCACGGCGAAGACCCGACTGATCTGCTCGAGCCGGCCATCGCCAAAAAAGCCGCTGCCGAGCGGGCAATGGACAGTGTCCGCGACAAATTCGGTCAAGATGCAGTTGTCAGAGGCCGGCTTTACCGGCAAAACGGATCTGGAAAGCAACGCGATCCGGAGTCTCGCGAAAAATGACCTCGCCGAAGGAAAAGCTCGCCGAGCTTGGACTATCTCTTCCCGTCGCCGCATTGCCCAAAGCCAATTACGTTCCGGTGCGCCGGTCGGGAAACCAGATTTTCGTTTCTGGACAAGTCTCTGAGGACGAAAACGGAATCATCACAGGAAGACTGGGCGCTGGAATGGAACTCGAAGCCGGGGTTCAGGCCGCACAGCGGTGCGCCCTCGCAATTCTGGCGCAGATCGAACAGAATGCCGGTGTGCCGCTCGATCACATCGCCCAGGTGACAAAGCTGGTCGTCATGGTCAATTCCGATCCCGGTTTCACCGCACAGCCGCAGGTTGCCAATGGGGCATCCGACCTCATGGTGGCCATCCTCGGAGACAGGGGACGGCACGCCCGCTCAGCGTTTGGGGTTGCCGCATTGCCGCTTGGCGCCGCGGTTGAAATCGAGGCGATCGTGGACGTTTTTGAATGAGCGTACTCCAGCAGGTTCTCGCGCGCCCGATTGCCCATCGTGGTTTGCACAATGCCGGCGCTGGCATCATCGAGAACACCCTGCCCGCTTTCGAACGCGCCATTCAGGGCGGTTATGGAATCGAATGCGACCTTCAGATGAGTGGTGACGGCGTCCCCATCGTATTTCACGACGAAACGCTGGATCGCCTGACCGGACAATCGGGACGGCTTTCGACCCTGAGCGCAGGGCAGATAGATCGCGTCAGCATCAAGGACAGTGCCGAGAAGGCTTCGCCCCCGAGATTCGCCGCGCTCCTCGACCTCGTTGCCGGCAAAGTCCCGCTGGTTGTTGAACTCAAACACCAGTCGCCGGGCACAAACCTTGCCTTTTCCGACGCCGCAAATGAAGTCGCCAAGAGCTATGCGGGGCCGCTGGTTTTCAAGAGCTTCAATCCCAACATTCTGGTGCACCTGCACAATGTCGCATGCCGTCAACCCGTCGGAATTATCGTCGAAGGTTTTCATGCCCCCCAATTCAGGGTGGAAATCAGTGCATGGCAACGCTTCGTGCTTCGCCACCTGCTGCACTATCCGCGTTCACGCTTCGATTTCATATCCTGCGCCCATGACGAGCTGAAACTCCCCGCCGTGCGCCTTCTGCGCCGTATGGGCAAGCCGGTAACCACATGGACCGTCCGATCGCCAGAAGACGAGCGCAAGGCGCGCCAGCACGCCGATCAGATCGTATTCGAAGGATATCTGCCCAAAATTGGCTAGGTCCGACATGATTGCCAGAATGATCGAGCGCATCGACGAGATTGCGCCCGCAGACTGGGACGGCCTGCTTTCGCGCACAAACGGCGTGCCCGACAATCCCTTCTCACGCTATGACTTCCTGTGGGCCCTGGAAGCGAGCGGGTGTGCCACCGGTGCAACGGGTTGGCAGCCCCAGCACGTTGTGATCGAACGCGAAAACAAGCTTCTCGGAGCCATGCCGCTCTATCTGAAGTCCCATTCGCAAGGCGAATATGTTTTCGATTTTGGCTGGGCCGATGCATTTGAGCGCGCGGGCGGACGCTATTACCCAAAGCTGCAATGCGCCATTCCCTTCACGCCGGCCTCCGCCCCGAAATTCCTCACGCGCCCCGGAATGGAGGAACTGCGCCCCGAGCTCCTCGCCACGGCCGAACAGATCGCCAGAGGCAACAATATTTCGTCTGTGCACGCCACCTTCCTGTCTGAGCCAGAACTGCAATTGGCCGAAGATCGCAATTGGCTCACGCGCCTTGACACCCAGTTTCACTGGGAAAACCAGAGCTTCGCGGACTTTGACCAGTTTCTTGAAACGCTGTCGTCGCGCAAGCGCAAAGCCATCCGTAAAGAACGCAATTCCGTTGCAGAAAGCGGTGTCAACATCGTCTGGAAACAGGGCAGCGACATCGTCGAAGCCGACTGGGATGACTTCTTCACCTTCTACATGGACACCGGTTCGCGCAAATGGGGCCAGCCCTATCTCAACCGCGAATTCTTCTCGCTCGTTACTGAACGGATGGCTGATCAGATCGTTCTCATGTTCGCCTACCGCAACGGATCAGCTGTTGCGGGCGCGCTGAATTTCCTCGGCAGCGACACACTTTTCGGCCGCTATTGGGGCTGCACCGAGCATGTCCCGTTCCTGCATTTCGAGCTCTGCTATTATCAGGCCATCGACTATGCCATTGCCCACAAGTTGCCCCGCGTCGAGGCCGGTGCTCAGGGCGAACACAAACTGGCGCGCGGCTACGCACCGGCGGTCACCAGATCCGCCCATTTCATCACCCATCCCGGCCTTCGCGACGCCGTCGCCAAATATCTGGAAGCCGAACGGCGCAGCGTGTTACGCAACAACGAGATTCTCGCCGACTACGCGCCGTTCAAGAAGAACGGCTGACTGGAACAGGAGCCCGAAATGACCAGCTACGATCCCGACAATATCTTCGCCAAGATCATCGCCGGAGACATTCCTTCGGTCAAACTGTTCGAAAACGACGTTTGCATCGGCATCATGGACGTTTTTCCGCAATCGGAAGGCCATTGCCTCGTCATTCCGCGCGCACCTTCTCGCAACATCCTCGACGCAGACCCCGCGTCCCTTGCCGCGACCATTCCGCATATCCAGAACCTGGCGAAAGCCGCCAAGGCAGCGCTTGATGCCGATGGCATCCGGGTCATGCAGTTCAATGAAACGCCGTCTGGCCAGACGGTCTTTCATCTGCACTGGCACGTCATCCCGATCTTTGAAGGTAAAGCGCTTGGCGCCCATGCGGGCGGCATGGCAGATGCCGCCGAGTTGGAAGCACTGGCCGCGAAGATTCGCGCAGAGCTCTGAAACGAAAAGGCGGGCTATGTGCCCGCCTTGTTCTACTTGGTTTCTTTTTCTTCGTCCTTGGTCCCGCTCTTTGGCTTGGACCGCTTGCGGCTGGGCCCTTTGATCGCCTTGGGCCGCGCCGGCGCCGGCGGTGACGGAACAAGCTCGAGCTTGGCCTCGTCGCCCTCGCCCACCACGACCACGCGCACAGAGCCGCCGCTCTCGAGCACGCCAAACAGGACCTCGTCGGCCAGCGGCTTCTTGACATATTCCTGGATCACGCGCGCAAGTGGCCGCGCTCCCATGGCCTCGTCATAGCCCCGCTCGGCCAGCCAGTCCGTGGCTTCCGGCGTCAAAGTGATAGTGACATTGCGCTCGGCCAGCTGGGTTTCGAGTTGCAGCACGAACTTCTCGACGATCCGGTAAACCACATCGCGCGGCAATGGTGCAAACGAAATGATCGCATCAAGCCGGTTGCGGAACTCGGGCGAGAACATCCGGTTGATGGCCTCTTCGTCATCGCCGGCCTGACGCGTCCGGCCAAAGCCGATGGGCGCTTTGGCAAGCTCTGTGGCGCCGACATTCGAAGTCATGATCAAAACGACGTTGCGGAAATCAACGTTCTTGCCGTTGTGATCGGTCAGTTTGCCGTGGTCCATGACCTGTAGCAGCACGTTGAACAGATCCGGATGCGCCTTCTCGATTTCGTCGAGCAACACCACACAATGCGGATGCTGGTCCACGCCATCTGTCAGAAGCCCACCCTGATCGAAGCCGACATAGCCCGGAGGGGCGCCGATCAAGCGCGATACGGTGTGGCGCTCCATATATTCGGACATGTCGAACCGCAAAAGCTCGACCCCGAGCGTGTCGGCCAATTGCTTGGCCACTTCGGTCTTGCCGACACCCGTCGGACCCGTGAACATGTAGGAGCCGATTGGCTTTTCAGGTTCACGAAGACCCGCGCGCGCCAGTTTGATCGAGGCTGCGAGCGCCTCGATGGCCTTGTCCTGACCGAACACCACCTGCTTGAGATTTGTTTCCAGATTGCCAAGCAATTCCGCATCCGAACGCGAGACGCTTCGCGGCGGGATGCGCGCCATCGTGGCAATGGTCGCCTCGATTTCAGGCACCCCGATCGTGCGCTTGCGGTCTTCTGCCTTGAGCAGCATCTGACTGGCACCGGTTTCGTCGATCACATCGATCGCCTTGTCCGGCAGTTTTCGGTCATTGATGTAGCGATCCGACAATTCCACGGAAGCCCGCAGGGCATCGTCGGTATATTCGACCTTGTGGAATTCCTCGAAATAGGGCTTGAGACCCTGCATGATCTCGATCGCCTCAGGAATGCTCGGTTCGTTGACGTCGATCTTCTGGAACCGCCGCGCCAGAGCCCGGTCTTTTTCGAAGAACTGCCGGTATTCCTTGTAAGTCGTTGAGCCGATGCAGCGAATTGCCCCGGACGCCAAAGCAGGCTTGAGCAGGTTCGACGCATCAAGTGCTCCGCCGGACGTCGCGCCGGCCCCGATGACCGTGTGGATTTCGTCGATGAACAGAACGATATTGGTGCGCTTTTCGAGTTCCTTCATCACGCCCTTGAGGCGTTCCTCGAAGTCGCCGCGATAACGCGTGCCCGCCAGCAGAGCGCCCATATCGAGCGCATAGATCTCGACATCCATGAGCACTTCGGGCACGTCTTTTTCGACGATCTTGCGCGCCAGGCCTTCGGCGATGGCCGTTTTGCCCACACCGGCATCGCCCACATAGAGCGGGTTGTTCTTCGAGCGTCGGCAGAGCACCTGAATGGTGCGGCTAAGCTCGGCGGAACGGCCGATCAGTGGATCAACCTTGCCGTCACGCGCCTTCTGATTGAGGTTGACACAGAACTCTTCCAACGGAGACGCCTTTTGCGCGGCCTCGCCTTCTGCACTGCCCTCTTCGTTGGTCGCACCGCGGATCGGACGATTGACGTTCTCGCCCGACTTGGTGATGCCGTGCGAAATGAAATTGACCGCGTCGAGCCGCGTCATGTCCTGCTGTTCGAGGAAATAGGCCGCGTGGGATTCGCGCTCGGCAAAAATCGCGACGAGCACGTTCGCGCCGGTCACTTCATCGCGGCCCGATGACTGTACGTGAATGACGGCCCGCTGAATAACCCTCTGGAAGGCCGCTGTTGGCCTTGCGTCCTGACCACCGCCATTGATCAAACCTTCAAGTTCTTCTGAAACGAAGGTCTCCAACTCGGAACGCAACTCGTCGACATCGACGTCGCATCCGTTGAGCACGGCCAGCGCGTCTTCGTCGTCCAGCAGCGAAAGCAGCAGATGCTCCAGCGTCGCCAGTTCATGGTGATGCTCACGAGCAAGATTCATCGCCTGGTGCAGGGCTTTTTCCAGTCCACGGGAAAACGAAGGCATTTGGGCTCCTATTCTTTTTCCATCACGCATTGCAGCGGATGCTGATTTTTGCGCGCCGTATCCATGACCCGCATGACTTTGGTCTCCGCCACCTCGTACGGGTAAACCCCGCACTGCCCCACACCATTCTGATGCACATGCATCATGATTTGCCAGGCGGATTCCTGATCCTTGTTGAAGACTTCCTTGAGAATGCCGACCACGAACTCCATCGGCGTGTAGTCGTCATTCAGAAGCAGGACTCGATAAAGGTTCGGCCGCTTCGTCTTGGGCCGGACTTTCGTGGCAAGTCCGCTTTCGAACTTGCCGTCATTGTCCTCGTCGTCAGATGCGGCACGCACAAAACCCGCACCCCTTTCATGGGGTGGCAGCGGTTTGGATTTGCGTATGAGGTGCCGGCGCATCTGTGCCTTTCCGATCGAACAAATCAGGCACCATTATGTAGGCAAAAAACGCGCTCTGTTAAGGGGCATCGTGTCACGTTTTTTGGACCGCCCATCCTTAGCGAATTCCTGCACGCCTTTACGCAATTGTAACTGCCCCGGCCCTATCCTGATCGGAAATGAGTAGCTGGCAGCTGAAAGCTTGCCGCAAGAAGTTTCCGAGTGTGAGCCAGAACGGCTCAGGAGTTGCGTTTTGATCCCCAGTTCAACTGGCGTCGAAAGAGGGGCTGGCGGCCTTTTTCGTCTGGTTGCGTTATTCGTGGTCGCGGCCCTGCTGACCATATCCGCGCAACCGGCCCGTGCTGAAGTTCCGCGCGCCTATGCCGGCATTGTCGTGGATGCCAAGACCGGCAACACGCTCTATTCCTACGCGGCCGACTCCCTTCGCTACCCCGCATCCGTTACCAAGGTCATGACGCTTTATATCCTGTTCCAGGAGATCAAGTCGGGACGGCTCTCTCTCAGCTCACCCTTACGGGTTTCGGAGCATGCCGCAGCGGCCGTTCCAACCAAGCTCTACGTGCGCCCCGGAACGACCATCAAGGTAGAAGACGCCATCAAGGCGCTGGTGACGCTCTCCGCCAACGACGTGGCCCGGGTGATTGCCGAAAACATTTCCGGCACGGAAAGCAAGTTTGCCGAACGCATGACCCTGACCGCACACGCCCTCGGAATGGACCGCACCACTTATGTCAACGCATCCGGTCTTCCGGACAGCCGTCAGGTCACGACGGTTCGTGATCAAGCCCGGCTCGGCATGGCCATGTATCAGCACTTTCCGGATTTCTACAGCTACTTCAAGATTCGCAGCTTCACCTATAACGGTCATACCTACGGCAATCACAACCAGCTTCTCGGCCAGAGCGGCGTCGATGGCATGAAAACCGGCTATACCCGCGCCTCGGGATACAATCTCCTGACGTCCGCCCGCGCCAACGACCGCCACATCGTCGTGGTCGGATTTGGATTTTCCTCGGGAGGTTCCCGCAATGCCAAAGTTCTCGAACTGGTCAAGAAGTATATTGGTCAGGCGCATCGCGGTGACTATTGGCGGCAAGCCATGATCGAACGGCCTGGCAGTGCCGTGACCACAGGCAATGTGTTCGCCATTGCACAGACCGATCCTGTCATTCCTGCTCCGCGGCCCGCCTTCCGCCAGACCACGCCCGAAGCAGAAATCGCCATTGCCGCCCAGCCCCTGCAAATCACCGTGGCCGAAGTGACGCCGGTACCCGCACCGGAATTGCCGCAAGCCAATCTGCAGCCCGTTGCATTGCTGGCGCCAGCTCCTGCGACGCGGCCCGAAATTGAAAACCTCCCTGTCATGACCGCGAGCAACGAGCCGCCTGTCGATTTGATGGCCCCGAGCCCTGCCGCTGCTCCTGAGCGTTCCTTGGACGTAATCGGAAACTGGATTAACGAGAATTTCAGCGCGCCATCCAGTGAGCCCGGTGTCCTCGGATACCTGCCGGCCAATGGATCGCGGCCAGTGCCCCCGGCAAATATTGGCGGTGGCCAGGCCATCGATCTGATGACGTCAGGCAGCATCAATGGTCAATCGGCAAGCCCGGTTGATGGCGGCTGGGTCGTGCAGGTCGGCGCGGCGCCGAACCAGAATGCGGCAGAACAGCTCATCGACCAGGCGAAAACCCGCCTCGGGGCCCTGCAAGACTTCCGGCCCTATGTCGAGCGTTACGAAAACGTCGGACAGGTCTTTTATCGTGCGCGTTTCTCCGGCTTCGCCGATCGTGGCCAGGCCGTGCAGATTTGTGAGCAGATCAAGAATTCGAACATGAGCTGTCTGGCGGTGCAAAGCTGAGCAGTTCCGCGGAGTTGGAGTCGAGTAAGGAGTAGTCCAATGCCCACGAAAAACCATCTGGAGGAACTCAGCCAGTTTGCTGAGATGGCCGAGCAGCGCAACCAGGGCCGTGCCGATTTCTGGTCCGCCTATGGCCGCGCTGCCAAGCCAGCCGGGCTGCCCGGCAAACGTGTCGGCGACCTGTTGGGGACGGTTCTGGCTTTGTCTGCACGCACCCGCCGCATGGTCCAGCCCCGCGCCATTGTTGAACTCGACGTCTTCGCACCCGGAGGCCGGCGCGCGCTTCACGTCTTCCAGGGCGATCTCGACGAATAGGCTTTCGGCCTAGCCATCCAGTTGTGGCCGGGGTTGCCCGTCTTCGTTGCTGCCGTTTGACGCCAGATTGGCCGAAGGGTCGACTTGCGGCGCCATATGCTCAAACGTCGCACCATTGGCGCTCTGCCGTTCCCATTCGGCACGCGCGTCCTGGCGCAGCAGAACCTTGTGTGCCCAGGGCAAATTCAACCCGCGCGCCAAAGCCACATATTCCGAACGCGCCGCGTCGTTCGCATTGTTCGTCATTGGCGTTTCATCGACCTCATCGAGAGGATCGAAAACCGTCATGCCGATGGGAAACAGAGATCTGAAAATCACACGCTCGGAAATGCCGTCGATCACCCGGGCACCCAGTCTCAGCGCGATCTGATCCAGCGCCGATTGCACCAGCCGCATATTGCGTGACGAGAGCATGGCGATGCGATTGCGGACCAGGGTCCAGTCCACTGTCTTTCCGTCAATGGCCAGCCGTTCCTTGCGGGCCCGCTGCACTAGCCGCGCATAATGGCTGAGCGCCCGCGTCTGCCCGGACACCGGATCGATCTGGGCCAGAACGTCCATGTCGATCAGACTGTCATTGATTGGTGTGACCAGCGTATCGGCGAGAGAATGGGCCAGCCGCGTCAGATTGGTGTCAAAACCCGGCGTGTCGATCACCAGATAATCAACCCGGCTCTCAACCTCCGCGATCGCGCGCCGGAATACCTCGAACTCGCGCCGCTCGTTTTGCGAAACCGAGTCGCCCGATGAAACCGGCAAATGGTAGTGGATCGGATGCGGTACCGTGAGGTCGTGCCGCATGGCCCAATTGCGGCGATTCTCGACATAATGCGTGAAAGTCTGCTGGCGGCTGTCGACGTCCACCGTCGCCACCTTGAAGCCCTGATACATGAGCAGGCAGGCCAGATGAAATGCCGTCGTAGATTTGCCCGAGCCGCCCTTCTCATTGCCGAGCACAATGACGTGTGCGCTGCGCGTCCCCATATTGCCTCCGGTTTCGCCCGACCCAATTGCGTCGAACCCCATTCTGGATCGGCGATACGAAACTTTAGCGACGGTCCTTTGCCTCGTCCAATGTTTTAGCGTTCAGCTTTCTTAATTGCTTAATCTGTGAGGTTTTCTCGGGATCTAGAGCAGGCCCAGATCGGAAAGCTCCTGAGCCAGAGCAGGATCACCCTCGGCACTGACCACCTCGAGATTGAGGTCCGGCGGCGCGTCACCGGGTTCAAGATAGCGCCAACCCTGAAAGGGACGCCTTGGCTGCGCCCGCGTATGGACAACGTCCTCGGCCATCACGATATCGCAATAGCCCCTGCCGTCTTCGTCTGTGCCGGCCTTGAGCTCTAGAATGGGCTGACGGCAGCGAATGGCCCCGCCAATGACCCAATAGAGCGATCCCTGCCCCGAGATTTCATCGGACCGGCGCGGAAACATGCGTGTGCGGTGCGTGTGGATCCGATCAGGCGCCCTCAGGCCAAAGGCCTTGGCTTCGGCGTACCAGTTCTCGAGTTCCTCTACCGAGGATATGCCGACACAAAGCTTGACGAGGTGAAGCGTCATCTCACCCTTTTTAGTCGGCGTCCAGCTCGTCCTGAGGCACAATCTGGGTTTCGGTTAGGGCCGCCGCGCGCCAGGCCTGCACGGCCCGCACCCCGGAAAGCGCCTCGATCCAGTTCTGGATATATTCGGAAACCGGCAGTTGGTACGACAGGATGCGCATGGCGACCGGCGCATACATCGCATCCGCCGCGGAAAACTCGCCGCAAAGGAAGGGTCCGCCCGATCGCTCCAGCAACCCGCCGAGCAGAATGTTCAGCCGATCGAGATCGCCCTGGATGGCGGAGACGTCCACGCGCCCGGGCATGCTCGCACGAATGTTCATCGGTGCCGCATTCCGCAGGGCGTGAAATCCGCAATGGATTTCGCAGGCCGCAGCCCGTGCCCGCGCCCGCATCATCCGGTCTTCCGGCCAGATGTTCTTTTCAGGAAATCGGTCATTCAGGTATTCGATGATCGCCAGCGAATCGGGAATGAGCATCTGCTCTGCCATCAGAACCGGCACGTTTCCCGTTGGGCTGCGCTCACGCAGCTTGTCTTTCCAACCGTCTCCGCTGAGCCAGAGAATCTCTTCCTTGAACTCAATTCCGAAGTGCGAAAGCACCAGCCATGGCCGCATTGACCAGGACGAATAGTTTTTGTTTCCGATTAAAAGTCTCATCTCTTCCGCCTCACAACAAATCGGGCGCCGGAGCGCCCAACTTGTGAGTGATTATCCGGCGTCGGTCAATTCCCCGGCGCCACCAATCACGCAAAAACCTGTGTCAGAACAAAGGCTGCCGCAATCAGAGCGACGAAGGTCCACGTGGCTGAACGCCAGCAGATTACCGGGTTGTTTTGTTTCAATTTTTGCCCCGTTTGCATCGGTTCCATGTCCGAGTTTTCGATTGGAACCTGTTATGGTTGCCAAATGCTTAACGGCGCTCGCGCCGCTCCACAAGAGGCAAGTTGCCGCCCCTGAAAGCGATGTGGAAAACGGGTTAATTTCCGCGGGTTTCAGCCCGCTACATCAGCCCGAACCACTTCGCCGCCAGCCCCAAAAAGGCAAAGAAGCCAACGACATCGGTGACAGTCGTAACAAACGCGCTGGACGCGATGGCGGGGTCGATCCCTACCTTGTCGAGCGCGAGCGGAATGAGAATTCCCGATATGCCGGCGGCCAGCATGTTCACGATCATTGCGATCCCGATCACGATCCCCAATGCGGGATTTGAGAACCACAGTGCCGCGACCACGCCAAGCACGAGCGCGAAGACGATTCCATTGACAGCGCCAACCAGCGTTTCGCGGCGAATGAGCCGAAGCATGTTGAACCGCCCCAGATCTTGCGTCGAAAGCGCGCGCACCGTCACGGTCATCGTCTGCGTTCCGGCGTTTCCGCCCATGGACGCGACAATCGGCATTAATACCGCCAGGGCAACCATCTGCTCGAGGCTCGCATCGAACATGCCGATCACCATGCTGGCCAGAATCGCGGTGCAGAGATTGACCAGAAGCCAGGTCACGCGTGACCTGACCGCCGTCCACACGCTGTCTGACACCTCTTCGTCGCCGACACCGGCCAGGCGGCGGATATCCTCGTCGGCTTCTTCGTGGATCACGTCAACGATGTCATCGACCGTCAAAACGCCCACCAGCCGATGCGACTCGTCAATGACGCCCACTTCGACAAGGTCATAACGCTCGAAAAGGCGCGCCGCTTCTTCCTGATCGGAATTGGCGTCGACCTGCATGATCTGGTCGTCAGTGATGTCTTCGATCTTCGCATCACGGCCCGACCGCAAAATCCGGTCGAGCGGCAC
Source organism: Hyphomicrobiaceae bacterium (assembly GCA_020638065.1). Lineage (GTDB taxonomy): Bacteria > Pseudomonadota > Alphaproteobacteria > Rhizobiales > Devosiaceae > JACKJF01. The sequence continues at coordinate 227,058 of JACKJG010000005.1, forward strand.
GGTACCGAGCAGATTATAGCCCGGATCAACGACATAAAGCTGGTAGAACTCGGTCGGCAGATCGTCAGAACTACGCATATAATCGATGGCATGACCGACGGTCCAGAATGGCGGCAAAGCGATGAAATCGGTCTGCATGCGCCGTCCGGCCGAATCCTCTGGAAAATCGAGGCTGCGCCGCAACGCCAGCCGCTCGAAGTCCGGCATGAGCGCGATGATCGCGTCCCGGTCCGGCTCCTCCATGTCCTCGAGAATGTAGACCGCGTCATCGTGGTCGAGTTCCGCCATCCCGCGCGCAAGTTCGAGGTTGGGCAGAGCTTCGAGCAGTTCGACACGAATAGTCTCGTCGATCTCGGTGAGCGTATTGTAGTCGAATGCGTCGCCGAGAAGACGAATCAGCGTCAGCCGTTCATCACGGGAAAGTGCCTCGATGACGTCGCCCGCATCAGCCTCGTGCAGCGGTGCCATCATTTCGCGCAGACGCTCGGCATCCTGCGCATCGATCAGCGATTGAAGCTCATGCACCCAGTCGTGCGAAAGACGTCCGTCTTCCTCGCGCCACTCGGGATGAAGTGGGGCGTGTCCTTCCTCTACGTCAACGATGCGGTCGGCGTCCGTCATTTCGCCCTCATCGCTTCTCGACGGAAAGGAGCCGGCTAAACCCTCTGCCCGCCGAAATCAGCCATTTTGTTCAAATCTGCCCGCGCACCTGCGGGCGAACCTTCTTCTCATAAAACGCGCGCAATTGTTCATGAAGTGTCGCTTGGAAAGGCACCAACTCCGAAGCGGCGACGTTGCCCTTTAATTGCGCAGGTTTCGAGACCCCGGCAATGACCGTAGACACAGCCGGATGGTCGAGAATCCAGCGCAGCGCGAGCTGCGACATGGGCGCGTTCTCTGGCAGCAACTGACGCAATTCAACGACCAGATCAACCCCGGTTTCGAAGGGAATGCCCGAAAAGGTTTCGCCCACCGAAAATGCCGCACCGTCGCGGTTATAATTGCGGTGATCGGAGGGATCGAACTGCTGTCCCTTGCGGAATTTTCCTGACAACAGGCCACTCGCGAGCGGCAGCCGCACGATGATCCCGACATCGGCCTTGTGCGCAGCCGGAAGCAGCTTTGAGGCAGCGTCCTGCCGGAAGATGTTGAAAATGATCTGCAATGTCGAAAGCCCCCGGTGCTTGAGGCACAACAGACCTTCGTCAACAGTCTCAACGCTCGCGCCCCAGTGCCGAATCAAACCGTCCTTTTGCAGATCGTCCATCCAGGTGAAGATTTCGCCGTCCTCCAGCACCTCCGTGGGAACGCAATGAAGCTGCGCCAGATCGAGGGCATCGACTTTTAGGCGTTTGGCGGATCGCTCGAGGCTCTCGCGCACGCCATCGCGGGTATATTTGTCGGGGTAAAGCGACCCATTGCGGCCAACCTTGGTGGCAACAACGGTTCCAGGGGCTTCCGACAGCATCGCGCCGATGCGGGATTCGCTCAGACCGTCCCCGTAAACGTCAGCCGTGTCCCAGAACGTGATTCCGGCCTCCCGGGCGTCCTCGAGAATGGTGTGTGCCTGCTCGTCTCCAAGTGGCCCAAAATCGCCGCCCAACTGCCAGCAGCCCATGCCAATTTCCGAAATATCAAAGCCCGTCTTGCCAAGCCGCCTGGTTTTCATCAGTGCCCTCCGCAATGTCCAAAATAGTGGAAATGTCGTGATTTTTCGGCACCCTATCGCATGCGCGTAAAGTCCGATAGAGGCAAACTGACGAACCAGGCAAAAGGCCCGGCACAAGACCGGGCCTTCTGCAACCGAATGCCCGCGCGTTATTGTTTGCGGTTGGCGATCAGGTCCTCGACCACCTCGGGATCAGCCAGCGTCGAAGTATCTCCCAGGGATCCAAAGTCGTTTTCGGCGACCTTGCGCAGGATGCGGCGCATGATCTTGCCGGAACGGGTCTTGGGCAGGCCGGGCGCCCACTGAATGAAGTCAGGCGTCGCGATCGGCCCGATTTCCTTGCGCACCCATTGCACGAGTTCCTTTTTCAGGTCGTCGCTCGGCGTTTCGCCCATGTTCAGGGTCACGTAGCAGTAAATGCCCTGCCCCTTGATGTCATGCGGGAAGCCCACGACCGCCGCCTCGGCGACCGCGTGGTGAGCCACCAGAGCACTCTCGATTTCGGCGGTGCCCATACGGTGACCGGAGACGTTCAGAACGTCATCCACCCGGCCAGTGATCCAGTAATAGCCATCCGCATCGCGGCGACAGCCGTCACCGGAGAAGTAATAGCCTTTGAAATCGTTGAAATAGGTCGCGATGAACCGGTCATGGTCGCCCCACACGGAACGAAGCTGGGAGGGCCAGCTATCCTTGAACGCCAGAACGCCCTCGGCCTCAACGCTGGTGATTTCTTCACCCGACGCCGGATCGATGATCACCGGTTGAACACCAAAGAACGGTTTGGTGGCCGAACCCGGCTTGGTCGGAATCGCACCCGGCAATGGCGTGATCATGAAACCGCCGGTTTCCGTTTGCCACCAGGTATCGACAATGGCGCACCGGCCCCGGCCAACATGCTTGTCGTACCAGTTCCATGCCTCCGGATTGATGGGTTCACCCACAGTCCCGAGGATTTTGAGCGAACTGAGATCGGCGCCATCGACAAACTCGTCGCCCGCGCCCATCAGGGCGCGAATGGCGGTCGGCGCGGTGTAGAACTGGTTGACCTTGTGTTTGTCCACCACCTGCCAGAAGCGCGAGGCATTCGGGTAGTTCGGAACGCCCTCGAACATCAGGCTGGTCGCGCCGTTCGCCAGAGGCCCATAGACAATATATGAATGCCCGGTGACCCAACCGACGTCCGCCGTGCACCAGTAGACGTCACCGTCGCGATAGTCGAAGGTCAGCTGATGGGTCAGCGACGTATAAACGAGATAGCCGCCAGTCGTGTGCTGCACGCCCTTGGGCTTGCCGGTTGATCCTGACGTGTAAAGGATGAACAGCGGATCCTCCGCATTCATCACTTCGGCAGGACAGTCCGCGGAGACCGTTTCCGAAGCCTCATGCAGCCACACGTCCTGCTCGGCGCTGAACGGCACGTCGGCGCCGGTATTGCGCACCAGAAGCACCTTCTGCGCCACTCCGGCCTTCTGGATGGCCAGATCGACGTTCTTCTTGAGCGCCACTGTGCGGCCACCGCGACGCCCTTCATCGGAGGTGATCGTGACGTTGGACCCGCAATCGGTGATGCGCGTTGCCAGCGAGTCAGGAGAGAAGCCGGCAAACACGACCGAATGGATGGCTCCGATCCGCGCGCAGGCCAGCATCGCGTATGCGGCTTCGGGAATCATCGGCAGATAGAGGGTGACGCGATCACCTTTTGAGACGCCCATCGATTTGAGCACATTGGCCATTTTGCCAACATTCTCGGCCAATTGCGCGTAGGTGATGTGCTCGGCCGGGGTGTTGGGATCGTCCGGTTCCCAGATGATCGCCGTCTGATCGGCCCGTGCGGGCAGATGCCGGTCGATGCAATTGTAAGCGACGTTCAGCTCGCCGTCCTCGAACCATTTGATCGAGACATCAGGATAGGCAAACGTGGTATTCTTGATTTTGGTCGGCTCCTTGAACCAGGTCAGCCGCTTTGCCTGCTCCGCCCAGAATCCGTCGGGATCGTTGACCGAGCGGGCATACATTTCGTCATATTGTTCGGCCGTAACCAATGCGTTTTTGGCCAGCTCAGCGGGTGGCTGGTGAACTTCAATATCCATTTTGATCCTCCGCAATCTGGCGCACGCCGACAGCTTTCGTGCCGCTTGTGGCGCCTGTCTTGATTGTCATGCCGACGCCGGGCGCGCCGCTCAACTAGATAGCCAGATATTCGTGACGCAACGCTTCGTTTTCAAGCACTTCCTGCGCCGATCCGGTAAAAGCAACCTGGCCGGTATCCAGAATGACCGCGCGATCGCTGAGTTTCAGCGCCGCCACAGCATTCTGTTCCACAATGACAGTTGTGATGCCGGCTTCTCTGATCTCCATCAAGATTTTTTCGATTTCCTGCACGATAACCGGCGCCAGCCCTTCATAAGGCTCATCGAGAAGTAGTAGCTTGCACTCGCGCGTCAGGGCACGGGCGATGGCCAGCATTTGCTGCTCACCGCCTGAAAGGGTCACGCCTTCCTGTGTGCGGCGCTCCGCCAGCCGCGGAAACCTTTTGAAAATGCGATCGATGTCCCAACCATGGCCGGGCGCGACGCGCGCGAGGATCATGTTTTCCTCAACGGTCAGCCCGGGGATGATCCGGCGATCTTCGGGAACCAGCTGAATACCGGCCAGCGCAGCACTGTAGGACGGCATCTTGTGCAGCGCCTGCCCGTCGAGCCAGATCTCGCCCTTCTGCAATTCGGGGTCAGCCAGGCGCGCGATCGCACGTAGCGTCGACGTCTTGCCAGCGCCATTGCGGCCGAGCAGAGCAAGGATTTCACCTTTGTTCAGTTCCAGCGACACACCCTGAACGATGTAGCTTTCACCATAATAGGCGTGCACGTCCTTGACGGCGAAGAACGGCTTCTGATTGGAATTCGCCGCCGCCGGTTCGGAGGCTGCCTCGTTGGTCTCGACGCTCATCAGTGCGCACCCCCCAGATAGGCTTCCTTCACCTTCGGATCGTTGCGGACATCTTCCGGGTTGCCCTCGGCAATGATCCGCCCCTGCGCCAGGACCGAAATCTTGTCGGCCAGAGAAAACACCACGTGCATGTCATGCTCGATGATGATCTTGGTCATGCCGCGCTCCTTGACCTTCTTCAAAAGCTCGATGGTCGTGTTGGTATCGTGGCGCGACATGCCCGCCGTGGGCTCGTCCAGCAGCAGCAGACGCGGATGCTGGATCAGGCACATGGCCAATTCCATGCGCCGCTTGTCGCCGCGGCTGAGGGCGCCGGCGTGATCCATCCGCCGCTCCCAAAGCCCGACATCCTGCAGCAGATGTTCTGCTTCCTCCTGAATGGTCTTTTCGTCGAGCAGGTTTTCCCAGATGTGCAGCTTGTAGGCGCCGTCCCGCTTGGCGAAAGCGGGCGTCATCACATTGTGCAGGACAGGCAGGTCCGGAAAAATCTCCGGCGTCTGGAATACGCGTGCAACGCCGAGCTGGTTGATTTCGTAAGGCTGCTTGCCGGTCAGAACCTGGCCATCGAACACGACCGCACCGCTCGTCGGCGCGAGGCGGCCAACGATCACGTTCAGTAAGGTCGATTTGCCGGCGCCGTTGGGCCCGATAATCGCGTGGGTTTTGCCCTCTTCCACTGCCAGATCGATATCTGCCAGCGCATGCAAACCGCCGAAAGTCTTGTGCACGTCGTCAACGTGCAGAACGACATTATGTACATTCGTCGACATCGTTCGCTCCTATTCGGCGGGCTGATTGCTGGTTTCGGCGGCTTCAACTGGCGCTTTCGGCGCGGGAGAACCCCCACCCTGGGAAGGCTTGCGCCTGAACAGCGAACCAATACGCTTGGCGCCCTCCATGATGCCGCCCGGCAGGAAGATCACCACCAGCATAAACAACAAGCCCAGGGTCAACTGCCAGCCATCGCCCACGAAAGGGCTGATGATCCCGATCAGAAAATCGCGGACGGGTTCCGGCAGCGCACCGAACCAGTCGTGCAAGACCGTCTCGTTGATCTTGGAAAAGATGTTCTCGAAATACTTGATGAACCCGGCGCCCAGCACCGGCCCCATCAGCGTGCCGGCGCCGCCGAGAATGGTCATCAGCACCACCTCGCCCGATGCGGTCCACTGCATGCGCTCCGCGCCGGCCAGAGGATCCATTGCGGCCAGCAGCCCGCCCGCAAGGCCGGCATACATGCCTGAGATCACGAAGGCCGCCAGCATGTAGGGGCGCGTGTTGATGCCTGCATAATTGAGGCGGGTCCGGTTGGTCTTGATCGCCCGCAGGATCAGGCCGAACGGTGAGCGGAAGATGCGAAGGGAAATGTAGAACACGAAAATCGCGATCACTGCCGTGAAATAGTAGCCGACATTGAACGTGAACACCCAGTCGCCAACGGGCACTTTCATCGAATCCTGCATGACCAGGCCGAACAGGTTCGGCACGTCCGGAGAGCCCTCACCCATCAGATATTGCGGGTCGGAACCGTAAACCTGCAAACCTGTTTCACCATTGGTCAGTGGCGTCAGCACGGAATAGGCCAGATTGTAGCTCATCTGCGCGAACGCCAGCGTCAGGATCGAGAAATAGATGCCAGAACGCCTGAGCGACACAAAGCCGATAAAGAGTGCGAAAATGCCTGACAACACGATTGCGAGAATGAGGCCCGGAAGGACGTTGAAGCTGAGAAGCTTGTAGGTCCAGACCACGGAATAGGACCCGACACCCAGAAAGGCGGCATGTCCGAAAGAGAGGTAGCCCGTCAGACCGAAGAGAATATTGAACCCGATGGCAAAGATGCCGAAAATCGCAAACCGCTGCATCAGGTCCGGATAACCGGCATTGAACTGGGCCAGGCTCGAACTCTCCGGAAACGGCTGCAACAGGATGGGCGTTGCCAGCGTCAGGAAAGTAACGAAGAGAAGAAAGCCGGTGTCTTTTGCGCTCAAACCAAGCATGACTATTCCTCCATCACGCCCCGGCGGCCCAAGAGCCCGCGCGGTCTGGTGAGCAAGATGATGATCGCCACCAGGTAGATGATGACCTGATCGATGCCCGGAATCACGGACTTGACCTCGTTCATCGAGGCAAAGCTCTGCAGAATGCCGAGCAGGAAGCCGGCCGCCACCGCGCCGGGCAAGGATCCCATGCCCCCGACAACGACCACAACGAAACTCAGCACGAGGAAGTCCATACCCATGTGGTAGTTGGGCGCCAGAATGGGTGCATACATCACCCCCGCTGTGCCCGCGACCACAGCCGCCACCCCGAACATGATCGTGAAGCGCCGGTCAATATTGATACCGAGCAGACCCACGGTCTCGCGATCTGCCATGCCAGCCCGGACCACCATTCCGAAGGTGGTGAATTGCAGGAAAGAAAACACCGCGCCGATCACGACCACGGCGAACAGGAAATAGACCATCCGCCAATAGGGATAAATGATGACATCCGGCGGCATGCCCAACAGCGCCCCGAAATCGAATGACCCTGTGAAGACCGAAGGCGCACCGGTCTGGATCGGATTGGCGCCAAAGAAGAGTTTGACGATCTCCTGCAGCACGATTGCAAGACCGAAGGTCACCAGAATCTGTTCGGCATGCGGGCGCTTGTAGAAGTGTTTGATCAGGCCGCGTTCCATTGCGATGCCGATCACCAGCATGACGGGGATGGCCAGCAAAATCGCCAGCGGCACAGCCCAGTCGATGATGAATGCACCGATATCCGGTCCAAACCAGCTTTCGACATAAGGCACTTGGACCTTGAGCGGATTGCCCAGAAAGTCCTTTTGGGTCGGATCAACCTGCTCGAACGAAAGCGTCAGAATCCGCTGCAATGTGACGGCGCAGAAGGCGCCGATCATGAACAACGCGCCGTGAGCGAAATTGACGACGCCCAGCGTGCCGAAAATCAGCGTGAGACCCAAAGCGATCAGCGCGTAGGCCGACCCCTTGTCCAGACCGTTCAAGATTTGAAGGATTATTGCATCCATTCGCCCGACCCCATGACGACGCTGAGTAGCGCTCCAACCCCGATGCGCTACGTCACCCTAAGTTGGCCAATCGCGCAACTGCGCGACTGGCCTGTTTCACATGTTTTGAGTTCGGAGCCTATGCGCCCGGGTTGCAGGTGCCCAGCGATGCTTCCGCACCACCGAACATCTCGTGATCCGGCTCGTAATAGATCTGGCTCACCGGCGTCGTTTCCACGATTTCCAGAACGTCGTACTGGTTCGAGGGGCTTTCCTTACCCTTCATGACCAGAACGTCCTTGAAGCACTGGTGATCGGCCGAACGGTAAAGCGTCTTGCCGTTACCCATGCCATCGAAGAGGAAGCCCTTGTTCGATGCCGACGAGATGCCTTCGAGGCTTCCCGTATTGTCTTCGAGCGCTTCGACGACAGCGCACGGATTGAAGCTGCCCGCGCGTTCCACGGCATCCGCGTAAAGCAGCGTCTGCACGTAGCAGGTGTGGGCCGAGTTCGACGGCGGTGCCCCGAACTTTTCGCCGAACGATTTGACGAAAGCCTGGGTGCCGGGATCGCTCAACTGCCAGTTCCAGTTCATGGAACCATAAACGCCCTTGATGTTCTCGCCTGCGCCTTCCGCCATCAGTTCCGAATAGAGCGGAACGATGATCTCGAAGTTCTTGCCGTTGACCTGCTTGTCGCGGAGGCCAAACTGCACGGCCTGGGTCAGCGAGTTGATCATGTCGCCGCCGTAATGGTTCAGGATCAGCGTATCGGCACCGGACTGCAGAACCGGCGTGATATAGGACGAGAAGTCGCCTGCTCCGACCGGAGTGCGGACGTCGGTGACCATGTTCCAGCCTTCGGCTTCCAGGAACGTCTTCATCGAGTCGGCCTGCGTCCAGCCCCAGGTATAGTCGGCCGTCAGCATGTAGAACTGGCGGTCGGTACCATAGGCCTTGGCCAGCACCGGTGCGAGCGCCGCGCCGGACATATAGGCGTCGAAGAAGTGACGGAAACCGTTGGCCTTGCGGTCCTTGCCGGTCGTGTCGTTGGAATGGGTGAGACCTGCCATGAAGATGATGCCGGCTTCCTGGCAGAGGCCCTGCACCGCAACGGCAACGCCCGAGGACGAACCGCCGTTGATCATGACCACACCGTCCTTTTCGATCATCGAACGGGCAGCCGCGCGGGCTGCATCGGACTTGGTCTGGGTATCGCCCGTGACGAACTCGACCTTCTTGCCGAGCACGCCATTGCCCTTCAGCATCTTGGAGCTGAACGTATTCAGCATGCCACCGTCGCCTTCACCGTTGAGGTGCTCGACGGCCAGCTGTTGGGCGCGCAGCTCGTCCATGCCTTCAGCGGCATAAGGACCGGTCTGCGGTACGTTGAAACCGAATTTCACGGTCGAGCCGGTTGGCTCGTTGGTATAGCCATAAGCCCTTGTGATGATCGTCGGCGCAATGCCGGTCGCCACAATGCCCGCGAGGCCGGTCTTGATGACCTGGCGGCGGCTAATGCCTTTTTTTAGATCGCTCATCGCGTTCCTCCTCGTTTGCGACGATAGCCGCGGCCTTCCTCCAGCCGCGGCTCATCACACTCAGCATAGCGGACCAGTGAAAAGCGTTGCAACAATGACTTGTTTTCAAACAACATTTCTGTAAATTCCACTGCCAAGACACCAGAAATCGTGTAAACTCATTTACAAATTCGGGTCCAAGGCCAGAATCGAAGGCGAACCGACAATGCGCGCACCCATCGGGCTCAGAATCCGAAATCAACGCCAAATCAAGGGTCTGACACAGGCGGGTCTCGCCAAGCAGTCCGGCATCTCCGCCAGTTATCTCAATCTGATCGAGTCAAACCGCCGCGATGTCGGCGGCACTCTGCTGCACAAACTGGCTGAGGTGCTCGAGGTCGAACTCTCCGATTTGACGGGCGAAGCGGAGCAACGCCTGCTATCGGAACTGCACGAAGCCTTCGCCGACCCCGTTCTCGAGTCGTTGCATTTGGGAATGGACGACGCCCATCAGCTTGTCGCCCGCCAGCCCCAGCTGGGCCGCGCCCTGCACCAGCTCTATCGGGCCTTTCTGGACATGCGCGCCCGCGCCTATGCCTATTCGCACCGGCTGCAATCCGATCCCCTGTTTTCCTCGCTGCTGCACCAGATGTTGACAAACATCACCGCCGTCCGTTCCGCCGCGGAAATCCTTCGTGACGTACCGGACATCGAAACACCCGAGCGGAGCCGCTTTCATCAAACCATTACCGTGCAGGCCGAAGCTCTTTCTGCGGCAGCCAGATCCCTGATCGCCGAATTCGATCTTGAATCGGAGCGCCATCGCCGCCTGACCCCGTCGCGCGAAGTCGACGACCTTCTCATCGGACAGGACAATTACTTCCCCTTGCTGGAAGACGCGGCGCGCAAGCTGAGAAGCCAATTGACCGGAGGTCCGCACCTCGAGACGCATCATTTGACCGATGCGCTGGAAAACCAGCTTGGGGTCTCGGTCAAATATGACGGTCCGCCGCAAAACGAACCCGCAAACCAGAGCCGCGATTTCGGTTTCAGCGCTGAACAGGGCTTGCTCTGGTTCCGCTCCGGCGTCCCGATGGCGACGCAACGTTTTCAACTCGCACGCCACTTCGCCATCGCTCGAGAGTCGGAACTGCTGCAATCCCTGGTGAATGACGAAAGCCTGACGTCCGATCAGGCCCGAAGCCTGGCCTACAAGGCCCTTGGCTCCTATTTGGCCGGCGCAATCCTGTTTCCCTACGACGAGTTTCTCGCGGCAGCTATTGAGTCTCGCTACGATCTAGACTTTCTGGCCCAGAAATACGTCGCAAGCTTCGAACAGGTCGCCCACCGCCTGGTTACGCTGCGCGCGCCGGGCGCGTCGGGCATTCCCTTCGGTTTCGTCCGGTCGGATGCGGCTGGTTTCCTGTCCAAGCAATTCCCCCTGCCCGGCCTTTTGATGCCGAGTGCCGGTCACGCCTGCCCCTTGTGGATATTGTCCGCGGCATTCCGGCAGATGAACTCCATCGTCAGCCAGACCGCGCAATCGACCGACGGCGCTCGCTTTCTTTTCGTGGCCAAGGCCAGTGCCAAACGCATCTCCGCCTACACCGAAATGCCCGTTTATTCGTCCGTCATGCTGGCCTGCAACATCATCCACGCCGACAAGACCGTTTACGGCACCGCGCTCAATCTGACGGATTCGTCTCTTGATGCAAAAGTCGGACCGACATGCCGCCTCTGCGTACGCACCGATTGCGCGCACCGTCAGGAAGGCGTGGCGCAAAACCTTGCCTCGATCTGAGCGACCAAGCCGAATACTGGACAAAATGCCTGCGAAGCCCGATATTCGCGCCCCGTGGCCAGGCAAATCAGGTCAACATTGATGGCAGGCGTAGATTCCTGCTTGGGGGGGACGGAAGTGGCCGACATTCTGATTGTCGAAGACGAGCCATCAATTCTCAGTTCGCTTGAGTTCATTCTCAAACACGCCGGTTGGACGATCGAAAGTCTCACCGACGGCGAAAGCGCCCTGAACAAGCTGTCTTCCGAATTGCCCAAAGCCATCGTTCTCGATGTCATGCTGCCCCGGCGGAGCGGATTTGAGGTACTCAAGGAAATCCGAGCCAATCCGCGCACATCAGCGCTTCCCGTACTTGTCCTGACCGCCAAGGGTCAACAGCAGGATCGGCGGACGGCAACAGAACTCGGCGCCAGCGAATTCATCACCAAACCCTATTCGAACGCCGAGGTGGTCGAAGCGATCAGGCGGTTGCTGTCGGGTGAAACCAGGCCGGACGCCGGCTAGACCGATGAGTCGACGCCTCCGCATGATCGCGTTTTTCCTGCCATGGGTGGGGCTGGTTCTTTTCATGCCGCCTTTCGTCAAACTCTTTGACAACGAGCACAAACTCTTTGGCGTGCCGGCCATCGGACCGTTTGTTTTTGGGGTATGGGGCGCCCTGATCGCCATCGCATTTCTGGTTCAGCATTTTCTGCGCAAGGCCGAACAGGCGCAGGAACGTGACGAGGGGTCAGGAAGATGATTTCGGGGAACCTCGTCATCCTGACGGCGTTTGCCTATATCGTCGTTCTGTTCGGACTCGCTTACTTCTCGGACCAGCGCGCCCGGCGCGGCCGCAACGGCTTTCTGCGCTCTCCACTGATCTACACGCTCGCAATTTCGGTCTATTGCACCAGCTGGACCTTCTATGGCGCCGTCGGTTCGGCGGCTAACAACGGCCTTGAGTTTCTTGCCGTCTATATCGGCCCGACACTCGTGTTCGTCGGTTGGTGGTTTGGGCTGCGCAAACTGGTCCGCATCAGCCATTCGCAACGCATCACCTCCGTTGCCGACTTCATATCGTCGCGTTTCGGCAAGTCTGGTGCCATTGCCGTGCTGGTCACATTGATCGCGGTGCTGGCGGCGACGCCATATATCGCGCTGCAACTCAAGGCGATCACCTCGTCCCTACGGGTCATGCTGGCCAGCGATTCCGGATCGTTCGCCGCCAACCTCGATGATTCGTCGCTCGCCCTGGTTACCGCGGCCATCATGGCTCTTTTCACCATTCTGTTCGGCACCCGCAACGTCGATGCCAACGAGCAACACCACGGTGTCGTCGCGGCAATCGCTTTTGAAGCGGTGATCAAACTTGCAGCCCTGTTTGCCGTCGGTCTGTTTGTCGTGTTTGGTCTGGGCGGCGGCCTGACGGGGACATTCGAGCGCGCAGCCGAGGCCGGCGTGACCTTTGTTAGTGATCGGGACTTCGGCAGCCGATGGATAACGATCACGCTTCTTTCTGCCGCAGCGATCGTTTGTCTGCCGCGCCAGTTCCAGATCACGGTGGTTGAAAACGCCGACGAGAGCCATCTTCGCACGGCGTCCTGGGCCTTCCCGCTCTACATGTTGGGCATGAGCCTGTTCACGGTTCCCATCGCCGTGATGGGCAAGGCACTGTTTGCGTCTGGCGCCGACCCCGACATGTTCGTTCTGACTCTGCCCCTGTCGGCCAATCAGCAGGTGCTGTCGCTTTTCGCCTTTATCGGCGGCTTTTCCAGCGCCACCTCTATGATCATCGTCTCGTCGATTGCCCTGTCGATCATGGTATCGAACCACATTGTCGTTCCCGTGGCCCTGCGGTCGCAAGGCTTCAATGCCAATTCGCGGCCCGAAGGCGTCACTCGGCTGCTTCTGACGTCGCGCCGCATTGCGATTGTGACCATCCTTTTTCTGGGTTTTACCTATTTCTGGTTGACCAATGGGTCCGGCGCGCTGGCGATTATCGGGCTGATTTCCTTCACTGGCGTCGCTCAGTTCCTCCCCGCCATTCTAGCCGCCCTGTTCTGGCGCGATGCGACACGTCAGGGCGCCCTCGCCGGGCTCATCGTGGGCTTTGCAGTCTGGGTCTATTGCCTTTTCCTTCCGGCCTTCGCGCCCGGCAACGTCATCCTGACCGATTGGGTCAACAACGGCCTCTTCGGCTGGGCGTGGCTAAAACCACAAGCGCTTTTCGGAATCGAGGGTATCGACCCACTCGTGCATGCCGTCATGTGGAGCCTGATGGGCAATTCCATGGCGCTGATCGGTGTTTCGATCGCCACGGAGAACGACCCCGTGGGGCGCCTGCAGGCCGCCCGCTTTGTCGACGCGTTCCGGCTTGGCTCATCCAACCAGTCGAGCTACATCCGCTCATCCGCGACCCTGAACGATCTGTTCCGCGTCGCCAGCCGCGTGCTGGGTTATCAGCGTGCCACGCAGGTGTTTGACCAATACGAAGCAGACCGGAGAGATCGCGAAACTGCCGAGCCCTCCCCGGCCTTCATCGCCGATCTGGAAAGTGAACTGGCCGGTTCGATCGGGGCCGCTTCAGCGCACGTGATCCTCTCGCAAGTGGTGTCCGGTGACACAGACGCCATCGAGGAAGTCATTCGCATGGCTGACGAAACCCAACAGATTCTCGAATATTCCCAGAGGCTCGAAAACACCACGACAGAGTTGCAGTCGACCGCCGAGCAATTGCGGACGGCCAACGCCCAATTGCGCCAGCTCGACCAGCAAAAAGACGAGTTTCTGTCTCAGGTCAGCCACGAAGTGCGTACCCCGATGACCGCCATCCGTTCGTTTTCCGAGATTCTTCTGACCCATAAGGACCTGTCTTCGGATCAACGCCAGCAATTCGTGACGACGATCCATTCCGAAAGCATGCGCCTGACGGCTCTCCTCGATGAGATTCTCGATCTCAGCGCCCTTGAACGCGGCGAATCGCTTTGGACCGACACAGATACGGATATCGGCGCCGCCCTGCAGCGCGCAGTCGATGTCTGCACACCCATCGCCCAGGAACGCAATTTCACGATCATCTCCGAAAGCGTTCCCCGCGACCGGATTGTCTTCGCCAACTCGGACCGGCTCAGTCAGGTTTTCATCAACCTCATTACCAACGCCATCAAGTACAATGACAGCGATGCCCCCTTCATTCGCATCACCTGCAGCGAGTCTGATGGCCATATCGCGATTGATTTCACCGACAATGGCCCCGGCGTGGCTCCAGTCGATCGTGACATCATCTTTGAAAAATTCGCCCGTGGGCGGGGAGAAGGAGACATGAGCGAAAGCGGATCTGGCCTCGGTCTGGCCATTAGCCGCGAAATCATCAACCGCCTTGCCGGCAGGCTTGAGCTTGTTCCGGCAGGGGAAACCGGCGCCTGCTTCCGTGTAACCCTACCGCTCAGAGCCGAACAGCAGGCCGCCCAATGAAAAAAGCTCCGGAACGGAGCTTCATCACACTCAGCGATTTGAGTTTGGTGCGGTCGAGAAGACTCGAACTTCCACGGGTTTTATCCCACAGCGACCTCAACGCTGCGCGTCTACCAATTCCGCCACGACCGCGAACCAGACTGTTCCGCGCTATCGGCGGAGCGGATGCGCTTTAGCAAATACCCAATGGCTACTCAAGCCTCAATTCAGGCCGGTTTGACGATCTTTTTGGTGACCTCGACGGCCAGACGCCCATCGTCGATTTTGATGTCGCCTTCAGCGATCAGTGCGTTGTTGGCGTAGATTTTCATTGGATCGCTCTCGACCGCGTCGAGCTCGATCACGGCGCCACGGCCCAACCGCAGCATGTGATGAATCGGCATGACGGTCGATCCCAGCTCGACCTTGATGTCCACATCAATCGAGTCCACAACACTCATCGACTTCATAACCTGGTCTCGATCAAAAGAATCCATGCGCACCCCTGCCAAAATGTGCACGCGATTTGGTTAGTGAACTCTTAACTCCAGCCCCTGCGAACTCGCCATGCCCGAGCAAACCCCCACTTTCTACCGTCAGGATCGGATGCCGGTCGGCTGGTCAATCGCGAACGGCCTTGTCGGCTACGGCGAGGCGGAAAAAGCGATGAAAGAAAGGGCAGCTTCGATTGCCCGCGGCTCGATTGGGGAAACGGTCTGGCTGCTTGAGCATCCACCTCTTTTCACCGCCGGAACCTCGGCAAAACCGGATGATCTTCTGCAAAAGGACCGCTTTCCGGTGTTCCAGAGCGGACGCGGAGGCCAGTTCACCTATCACGGGCCGGGTCAGCGCGTCGCCTATGTCATGTTGAACCTCCGACAACGCGAGCGCGACATCCGCAAATTCGTCCAAACCCTCGAAAGCTGGGTCATCGGAACACTCGCGCGTTTCAACATTGCCGGCTACACGGTTCCCGGCCGCGTCGGCGTGTGGGTCAAACGGCCTGACAAGGGTATTCTGGCTGAAGACAAAATCGCCGCAATCGGTGTGCGGGTCTCCAAATGGGTGAGCTATCACGGCATTTCGCTCAACGTTTCGCCCGATCTCGAGAATTACGACGGCATCGTGCCCTGCGGCATCACGGATCAGGGCGTGACCAGTTTCGAGGACCTTGGACAATTGGTCAGTCTTGCGGAGGTCGACATGGCACTCCGCCAGAGTTTCGAGGAGCATTTCGGCCCGACTGCCGACGCGGCCTTCCCCGACCTGACTGGCATCGAAGCCGCGACTCTCGCATAATGACTGACACGCAAGAAGCTGGAGGCCCGGATGTTTGAAGATTTCAGAAAACTACTTGATAGCAATGTGCTATCCGGACTTGACCGCGCCATCATGCCTCGCCTGATGCGGCTCTTCTATCTGACCGGACTTGCGGCCATCGCGCTTTGGGCGGTCAATCACCTCTTTTTCAGTTTCCGTTTCGGCTTCTTCAATGGGCTTTGGGGCCTGCTCGAAATTGCGGTTTTCGGATTGCTGGCCATATTCGTTCTGCGCCTCGCCGCCGAACTGTCGGTCACCTATTTCCGCGCCAACGCAACCCACACCGAACCGACAGCGGCGCAGTCTTCATCCCCGCTATCGCTGGTCGACGAAGTGCGTGGAGCGATCGAAGAACTGGCGCAGGACGAAAAGCCCGCCCGGGAACCGCTGCAAACTGATCCCGTGCCGGCCGTGGCGGCGCCCAAGCCCACCGCAACCCGCAAACCGCGCCGCACGGCCAAACGCACCTCGCCGCAGGCAAAAACACCCAAGGCTTGAGTGGTTGCCGGGCAAACAGGGTTTTTCTTGAAGTTTGACGCCGCTGCGCTATGAGAGGCGCCTGTCTTTTCTAGCAGCGGTTCCCAGATGCCCACAGCGCCCAAAATCGGCCTTGTCAGCCTTGGTTGCCCCAAGGCGCTGGTGGATTCCGAACGCATTCTTTCTACACTGCGCGCCCAAGGCTACACCTTTTCGCCAAGCTATGATGATGCCGATCTGGTCATCGTCAACACCTGCGGCTTTCTCGATAGTGCCAAAGCCGAAAGTCTTGAGGCCATTGGCGAAGCCCTGGACGAAAACGGCAGGGTGATCGTGACCGGCTGCCTTGGCACCGAGGAGGCGCTGATCCGCCAGACCCATCCAAAGGTTTTGGCGGTCACCGGACCGCAGCAATACGAGCAAGTGGTCGAAGCGGTGCATCAAAGCGCTCCCCCCGTAGCCGATCCGTTCGTTGATCTGGTGCCGCCCGAAGGCCTGAAGCTGACCCCGCGCCACTATTCCTATCTCAAGATTTCCGAAGGCTGCTCGAACCGCTGCACCTTCTGCATCATCCCGCACATTCGCGGCGATCTGGTTTCTCGGCCCATCGCCAATGTGCTCTATGAGGCCGAGCGGCTCGTGAATTCCGGCTCCAAGGAGCTGCTGATCATCTCGCAGGACACCAGCGCCTATGGTCAGGACCTCAAATACGCCAGCTCGAAGTTTCGCGGCCGCGACATCCCCGCCCGCTTCATAAATCTGGCCGAAGAGCTGGGCAATTTCGATGCCTGGGTCCGGATGCACTATGTCTATCCCTACCCGCATGTCGATGCGGTTATCGATCTGATGGCCGATGACAAGGTCCTGCCCTACCTCGATATTCCCTTCCAGCACGCGGCCCCGAGCGTTCTCAAAGCCATGCGCCGGCCGGCTAATCAGGAAAAGACCCTCGACCGCATCAAATCGTGGCGCCAGACCTGCCCTGATCTCGCCATCCGCTCTACCTTCATTGTCGGTTTTCCCGGCGAAACCGAGGAGGATTTCGAAACTCTGCTCGATTGGCTCGAAGAAGCGGAAATCGATCGCGCGGGTGCCTTCAAGTTTGAGCCCGTGGCCGGTGCGAAGGCAAACGAACTTCCCGGCGCCGTTCCCGATGACGTCAAACAGGATCGCTACGATCGCTTGATGCAAAAGGCCCAGCAGGTCAGCGCCAAGCGACTGGCGACAAAGGTCGGCCGCACGATCGACGTCCTGGTCGATGATGTCCGCCCGGACGAAGGCACGGCTATTGCCCGCTCCAAATGGGATGCGCCCGAGATCGACGGTCAGGTCATCATCGATAATGCCGAACGTCTCAAGCCCGGCGATCTGGTTTCGGTCACCGTAACCGATTCCGACGCTTACGACCTTTACGCAACGCCCGCCGCCATATGACCGAAGCCCCGCATCAGAGTTTCAATCTGCGGCTTCCTCAAGGCGTACTGGCGCTGGGCCCGATGCCCCTCATCATGGGCATCCTCAACGTGACGCCGGACAGCTTTTCCGATGGCGGCGATCATTCCGGCCCCGAATCTGCGCTGACTCAAACTCTGAAGATGCGCGACCAGGGCGCTGATATCATTGACGTTGGTGGCGAAAGCACCCGCCCCGGCCACGAGGAAATCGGTCCGCAGCAGGAAATGGACCGCGTCTTGCCGGTCATCGAAATGTTGGTGACCTCAGGCGTTCGCCTGCCGATTTCCATCGATACCTACAAGGCCATAGTCGCCGACCAGGCTGTGCAATTGGGCGCCACGATCATCAACGATGTTCACGGCCTGCAGCGCGACCCCGAAATCGCCGACGTCGCAGCAACCTACGACCTGCCGGCAATCATCATGCACTGGGATATGTCGCGGGACACGTCGAAAAACATTATCGATGAGGTTCGGCGCTATCTCGAAACCAGCCTCAAGATTGCGGAAGATGCCGGCATCGCGAAGGACCAGATCGTCATCGATCCCGGCTTCGGTTTCGGCAAGTCGGTGACGGAGAACTACACCCTGCTCCGCCGTCTCCCCGAACTGGCGGCGCTTGGCTACCCCCTGCTCATCGGCACCTCGCGCAAACGCATGATCGGCCATCTCCTCGGCGTCGACCCCAAGGATCGTGCAACGGGAACCGCGGCGACTTCCGTGCTCGCCTATGAGCGCGGCGGTCATATTTTCAGGGTGCACGATGTTCAACCCAACCGCGAAGCGCTAAAGGTGGCCCATGCGACCCTTTACGGCGCCCCAACCGGACTGGATTGATGGACCTCGAAAAAGCCCTGGCCACCGCCGACCGTATCATTCTGAACGATCTGGCCTTTTACGGCTACCACGGCGTTATGCTCGAAGAGAACAAGATCGGCTGCCGCTTTCGCGTCGACGTCGAATGCGGGCTGGACCTCAAAAAGGCCGGCAAGACCGATGAGGTCGACGACACAATCAGCTACGAGGTCATTTTCAACGCCGTCGAACAGGCTTTCAACGACAGGCGCTTCAAGCTGCTCGAGGCTCTTGCGCAGCACATTGTCGATCACCTGTTCGGTGCGTTCGACCGCATCGATTGGGTCCGAATCCGCATTGCCAAACCCGAAGCCCCCATTCCAGTGGTCAAGGGCGAGTTCGCCGTCCAGATCGCCCGGGCCCGCTGATGCCGAAGGCTTGGCTGGGCCTTGGCGCCAACATTGGCGATCCTCCCAAACAGCTACAGGAAGCGCTGGACCGCCTGGCCGGCCACAGGCAAATCGATCTGACCAAGGTCTCGAGCACACTGGTCAATCCCGCCTGGGGCAAGATCGATCAGCCACCCTTCAACAATCTCGTCGTCGAAATCGAGACTGATCTTTCTCCGGATGCGCTTCTGGAGGCTTGTCTCGCGATTGAGAGCGCCATGGGGCGCGTGCGCAGTGAACATTGGGGACCCAGGCTCATCGATATCGACATCGTCGCCTATGAGCATCAGGTGCTCAACACGCCGCATTTGAAACTGCCGCACCCTTTTGCGGCACAACGCCAATTTGTGATGAGCCCGTTGCGCCAAATCGCGCCGGAAATGGCGGTTTGGATCTTCAAACAGGCTGGAATCAGGCGCTGAGCCCGAGCACCGTAACGGCCGCGTCGAATTCGACCTTGCGCTTGGCGCGCCGCTTCATCGCCTCTTCGTCTTCGCCCCACAGCCGAAGATTATGGTCCTCGTCGACATGAGCCGCGAACCAGGCGTTCTCGGGCGTTTCAAGGCCGGTCAGAATGGCAATCGCAAGCAAACCGGACCCGGTCAGGTTGGTGATTGACATCAGAGCCGTCAGGCTGATGTGGTCTAGATTAGCGATCAGGCGCCCCAG
This sequence comes from Hyphomicrobiaceae bacterium, assembly GCA_020638065.1. Taxonomy (GTDB): domain Bacteria; phylum Pseudomonadota; class Alphaproteobacteria; order Rhizobiales; family Devosiaceae; genus JACKJF01. The sequence goes on from JACKJG010000005.1 coordinate 246,608, forward strand.
TTTTTCAAGCGTTTCGGGCGGCTGATCTTCGTGAATGATGCCAACAACGGGGTTGAACGACACTGAAAACGTGCTTGAGATCCTGTCGAGCACGCCGCCCCAGACCCTCTCCTGCTCATCCACCAGTTCCTGCGGCGTGTCGGCCCTGAACAGCAACAAATCGTTGCCCGCATAATTGACCACTTCGTCACGCAGGGCCGCTGCACTCTCCGCGCCACCTTCCAGTGCTGCGTTGACCAGCCGCGTCAAGGGCATGCTGATCGGATCGATCCGCTCGCCCTGCGCTTGCCATTCAGCCGCGAGCCGATCTGCCAGTTCACGCGACGGCACGACAACCGCAGCCCGCCCTGGCGTCTTGATGCCGCGTCCGTCGAGTTCGATCGCATATCCGCCCGCGACCTCTGCCACTGCCGCGTCTTCATAAAAGCGCTTGGGCAATTCCTGACGCACGTGCTTTTGTGCCCGGCCATAGCCGTCATCCATGTGTTTGTGAGCGTCTTCCAGAAAGTCCCGCACTATTCGGCTCCCGCCGCGGACTCTTGTGCCCGCGTGTCCAGAATGTCATCGATGGCGTCGATCATGTGGCTGACCCGGTCAATGATGATGTGCGCCCCGCTTTGGGCCAGCAAATCCGGTTCGTGGCTGCCCCAGGTCACACCAAGCGCCCCTGTTCCCGCCGCCCGCGCCATCTCGATATCATAACTTGAATCCCCGATCATGACCGTCTGATTAGGCATAGTGCCTGCCTCCGCCATTGCCCGTTGCAGCATGCCGGGATGAGGCTTGGAGGGATTCTCGTCCGGCGTCTGCCTGGTGACGAAAAGGTCTCGAA
>JACKJG010000006.1 GCA_020638065.1 Hyphomicrobiaceae bacterium
CGGGGGTCGGCACACGCAGCTTCTTTGATGCCCAGCCCAAGGTCATTCACCGGATCGACATGTCATGGCTGGGTGCCACGCGCGACATTTCCATTACCGAACCGCAGATCTGGATGATCGGGCTGACGATCGTGGCGGTGGTGCTGTTGCATATCTTCCTGACCGGCACACGGCTTGGCAAGGCGATGCGGGCCATGGCCGACAATATGGATCTGGCGCTGGTTTCGGGGATAAACACGGCGCTGGTGGTGCGGATCACCTGGGTCATCGCGGGTTCGTTGGCCTGCCTTGCCGGGACCATGCTGGCGCTCGATGTGACGCTTAAACCCGATCTGGCGTTCAATATCGTGCTGCCAATCTTCGCCGCCGCCATCGTTGGTGGTCTGGGGCAGTCCTATGGCGCGATCGCGGGCGGATACCTGGTCGGATTTGCCGAGACGCTGGCCGTGTTCAACTGGAGCGCGGTTTTAAGGCCACTGAATGACGCGCTGCCTGAAGGCTGGTCCATTCCGCAAAATCTGGCGTTGGTGCCAACCGAATACAAACTGACGGTCGCCTTCATCATTCTGGTGGTGGTTCTGCTCGTCCGGCCTACCGGTATCTTCAAGGGAGCCTCGACATGAGCACGCGCGCCCTTGTTCTTTTTGGCGGACTTCTGCTGCTGGTTCTCGGCGTCAATTTCGTCATGGGCACGCCCTATACGGTGCGCATGTGCGTCGAGGCGCTGGCGCTTTCGATCGTTGTGCTCGGGCTCAATATCCAGTGGGGCTATGGCGGGCTGTTCAATTTCGGGGTGATGGGGCTGATGATGGTGGGTGGCTATGCCGGCATGGCCATGTCGGTTCCACTCAATATCGATTTCTGGAATTCCGACGGGCCGATGCTTCTGGGCCGGGCAATCCTTGCGGCAGGTCTCGGCGCGGTTCTGATCGTTCTTGCGCATCAGGCCAAGCGCATCGGCATTCGGGGCAAGCTCGGGGCGGTGCTCAAGGTCGCGGCCTGGTTCATCGCCTATGTTGGCTATCGCAGTCAGATCGACCCGGCGGCGGACTATATCGAGGCGACGTCGGGGTTCGTGGGCGGTCTGGGGCTGCCGGTCTTTGTCGGCTGGGCCTTCGGGGCGGTGCTGGCGGGCGGGGTCGCCTATGTGATCGGCAATATCGCGCTCGGGCTTCGGACCGACTATCTGGCTATCGCGACCATCGGGATTTCAGAAATCCTCAGGGCCCTCATCAAGAACATGGATTGGCTGACGCGTGGTACGCTGACGGTATCGCCCATTCCCTGGCCGACGCCGCTGCCGCAGGAATTGCAGGCCGATGGAATGGCGATCGATCATTCGTTCATCGTCGCGCGCCTGTTCTATTTCCTTCTGCTGCTCGGTGTGGTGCTCGTCATCCTGTTTCTGGTGGAGCGGGCCTACAAGGGTCCCTGGGGGCGGATGATGCGCGCCATCCGGGACAATCACGTCGCGGCGGCGGCCATGGGTAAAGACGTCAAGACGCGCCAGCGCGAATTGTTCGTGTTCGGCGCGGCGCTGATGGGCCTTGGCGGCGCGGTCCTGGTCAGTTTCGCGCAGATTTTTGACCCGGCCGGATACCAGCCGATCAATCACACCTTCATCATCTGGGTGATGGTCATTGTCGGCGGGGCGGGCAACAATTACGGGGCGCTGTTCGGAGCGATCTTTATCTATATCGTCTGGGTGATTTCCGAACCGCTGGCCACGGCTTTGTTCATGACGGTGTCGGACTGGTCGGATCAGATGGGCTGGGGCGCTATTCCCGAAATCCAGAGCCGGGCCTTGCAGATGCGGGTGTTCGTGCTCGGCGCGGTGATCACTGTTGCGCTCCGATACGCGCCTCAAGGCCTGCTGCCAGAGGTCATTGGCGGCAAACGGCGTACCTGAGAAGGTTCTCCATTTTGGTGTTGACCCTGACGCGGCGTGAGGGATTATCGGTTCCGGCGTCGATGGAAGGAACAAGACCATGACGCCAATGTTGAAGCAGGCAAGAGCAGGCCACCCTGTCCGCAAACCGCTGACGGTGAGCGATCTGAGCACGCTTTCGGGTGTGTCGGTTCGAACGCTGCACTATTATGACGAGATTGGCCTGTTGCGGCCGGCGGAGATCGGCCAGAACGGCTATCGCTATTACGGGCGGGCGGAGGTGCTGCGGTTGCAGCAGGTTCTGTTCTACCGCGAACTCGGTATGCCACTTGCCCAGATCCGTCAGACGCTCGATGCGCCTGATTTCGATCTTGGCGCTGCGCTTGTGGCGCATCGTGAGCGGTTGCTGAATGACATCTCGCGGCGCAAGGATCTGATCGAAACCATCGACAAGACACTTGAAGAACTCGATGGAGACCGGGACATGACCCAATCAAATCCGTTCAAGGGCTTTGCGCCCGAAAAACAGAAGCAATACGAAGACGAACTTGTGGATCGCTATGGCGACAGCGCGCGAGCCCGCATTGCGGAAAGCCACGCCAAAACCGGCAAGCTCACGAAAGAACAGATGCAGGCGGTTCAGGACGAGGGCCATCAGGTCAACCTCGACCTCGTGGCGCTGATCGATGAGGGCGCGCCGGTGGAATCGGAGAGGGTGCAGGCAGCAATCAAACGGCACCACGACTGGGTCTGCCATTTCTGGACGCCGGATGCGGCCGCCTATGCCGGTTTGGGCGAACTCTATCTCGACCATGCCGACTTCCGTGCCTTTTATGACAAGTATGATCCGCGGCTCGTCGAATTCCTGGCCGAAGGTATGCGGGTCTATGCGGAAACGAAGCTGGATTAGGGAGGGCCTAGCCGTCCAGTTGTCCAACAACAACTTGATGAATGGGACTGCCGAGGTTGGCAAATAACCTAAGCGTTACAACCACATACTTGTGTGGGCCGACCAGAACCGTTTCCTGCTCTAGCGTATGAAGGCTCAACTTGTTGGCGGGGGGCACACTCAACTGCCCGCCAACCCAGTGTCTAAAGAATCCTCCTTTTCGCTTCAATAGATCAAGCACCAGTGGCTGAAATGTACCGTATCCAAGCTCCGAAACTGCGTAAGAATACGCGATGCGGGCAAGATATTGTGCGGTGAGGAACGGGTTTACGGCGCAAATGCGCGCGACATTGGCACCGTATTGGAAAGGAGATCGGTGTTCGTCTGCAACCAACCGAACAAAAGCACTCCAGGGTAGAGGACATTCAAGAGGCAACCCAAGCAAGATTCCTGGGGGACCCAATCGAATAGTTGCAAAAGTTATTGGAAACTTTTCGATAGGCACATCTATCTCACCCACATGGACGGCGGTTTCGCCAACTTCAAATTTTGAAAAATTTCCCAAGCCCAAATTAATGTTGGTGGGACGGTTGCGTCTATTCCGAGTTGGAAAGCCAAGAACCGTTCTCAATGGTCCGAGTTGTTTCCGATGAATGGGAAGCTCGAAAGCGCTGTTCGCCTTCTCACAATTCCGGCAGCCTGCTTTCGGTAGGACTAGGGAATTTCCAGCAATCGCGTATGGAAGGATGTGTTCGTCTCCCAATACTTTATTTTGTTCGCCGCAGTAGATGCACCGTCCGACCGGAGGATATCGCCTAGACGCCGAAGTGATATTGAGCCTGCTTTGCTTCGCCATTTCAGAATAGTAATTTGCGAATGAAACTTTAGAATATCAAAAGAAAGCCCGGGAATGATCCCGGGCTTTCTTGCCTGTTTCGTGGCCCTCCGCCGCGTTTCGCTGGCTTCGGGCGCTCGATGCTCAAATCACTCCACTGGAGTGATTTGCGGGCAGGGCCCGACGCATCTCGCTACATCGCGGCTCCGACTTCGACGAAGTGGCCGTTCTGAACGGTCATCTCGACGATCACGCCCGGAACGTCACCGGCCGCGTCGAATTCATGGCTGCCGGCGGCACCTTCGTAGTTGATGTCACCACCGCTGGCGAGAATGCCGACTGCCTTTTCCCATTCACCCGGAAGGATGATTTCGCCGGGAGCCGAGGCAACCTTGCGGACCGCTTCGGACATGCCGTCACGATCGGCGCTGCCCTTTTCCTGGATCGCCAGAGCCAGGATCATGGCGGCGTCATAAGCCTGCGGGGCAAAGATTGCGGTCGGGTCCTGACCAGCTTCGGTGGCGGCAGCTGCATAGAGCTCTGCACCCGGAAGTTCCGGGGTGCCCGGCTTGGTTGCGATCATGCCTTCCACGGCTGACGGATCAATGCCCGAGAGCGCTTCGTCACCGACCATGCCGTCACCGCCGACATAGGCGGTGAAATCACCGGATTCGACGGCCTGACGGAGAATGGTCTGGCCCGAACCGTTGGCATAGGCGAGGATCACCAGATCCTGTGCGCCGGTTGCGGCCAGCGAGCCGAGTTCAGCGCGATAATCGGCCTTGCCGTCTTCGTGGCCTTCGCTTGCCAGAACCGTGCCGCCATTGGCTTCAAAGGATGCGCTGAAAGCGTCAGCGAAGCCCTTGCCGTAATCGTTGTTGACGTAGGTCACGGCGACTTCCTTGATGCCCTTGGAGAGCACCAGACGGGCCAGAACATCGCCCTGATAGGCGTCGGACGGCGCGGTCCGGAATACAAGGTCGTTGTCTTCGAGGCTGGTCAGGGCCGGCGACGTCGATGCCGGCGAGATCATGACCACGTTGCCGGGGATGGCCGCATTGTTGGCGGCCGAGATGGTGGCACCCGAGCACAGCGCGCCGACGATTGCCGTCACGTTATCGGTATTGACCAGCTTGTCGCCGGCATTGGCAGCAGCCGTCGCGTCGGCGCAGGTCGTGTCGGCCGAGATGATATCGAGCGTACCGCCCAGAATTCCGCCTTGTGCATTGACCTGCGAAACGGCGATTTTGGCGCCTTCGAAGATCGGCGGCGTCAGGCTTTCAATCGGCCCGGTAAAACCGCCGGCAAAGCCCAGCGTCACGTCATCGGCCAGAGCCGTGCTGGCCATGGCCAGAACCGGCAGGGCAATCGCGGACAGGGCAATTTTGTTCAGAACTTTCATCGCTTCCCTCTGAATTAAGTGAACCGGCCCCGCTCCCACCGCCCACTGTTGCGGACATGCCTTGCGGAACCTTGTTGTAGCGCTCTGGCGGAAAACCCCGCCAAGCTGGCGCGAACAATTGCACAAAGGGCATTGAGAGTCACGTCCCCGCGAGCCGTCCGATGTCAAGTTGCTTAATCGCGGATCGGCCCCTATCTTCGCCAAGGTTTGCAGCGTTGCGAGAGAGAGAATGCCGGCCCGATCTGCTACAATCAGGTTTCGTTCAAAAGCTGTTCCCGCCCTTCTTGCAGCTTTGCTCTTCATGACTCCTGCGGTGCCGGCCCTGGGGCAGCAGAGCGCCGGGGACACTGACGTCTGTTCGGGGCGGGTGATCAATATTGCGCGGATGCAATGGCCGAGTGCCGCCATATTGGCCGAGATCCACAAACATGTGCTGACCGAGTATTTCGGCTGCAGCGCGCAGGTGGTTCCTGGCGACCTATCCGCGTCGCTGTCGTCCATGGCAACGACCGGGCAGCCGGCCATCGCACCGGAAATGTGGATCACGCGGGTTGCCGCCATCTGGAACTCGATGAGTGAAACGCAGCAGGTCCGGGCATTGGCGCCCAGCTTTTCGGGTGGATCGCCCGAGGGGCTGTTCGTGCCGCGGCATGTGGCCGATGCCTATCCTGACATTCTGAGCCTGGACGGGTTGAAAGCGGCGGTCGCGGCCCAGGCGGCCACGGGCGAGAAATTCACCTTCGTATCCTGTCCGCAAAACTGGGCCTGTTCGGTGATCAACCGCAATCTCATCAGAGCGCTGGGCATTGCCGATGGCGTCGATCTGGCGGAGCCGGCAAACCGGTTCGAGATGGATGCGCTGATAGGGCAGGCGGTTTCTTCGGACAAGAAGATCATCTTCTATTATTGGCAGCCCAATGCGCTTCTGGCGCAGTTCGACATGCCGGAGATAGACCTCGGCGCCTATGATGAGGAGGCGGCCAAGTGCCTAGCGTCGCGTGCCTGTACCGCGCCCGAGGTCAGCGATTTTGCGACCGATGATGTCGACATTGCGGTTTCCGAGTGGATGTTCGATGCGGCGCCACAGGTGACCAGCTATCTGGCGCGGGCCTCGATCCCCTATGAGATCTTCAATGGCCTTCTGGCCTATCAGGCGGAAACCAATGCCGAACCGGAGGCGGTTGCTGCGTATTTTTACGAAACAGAAGCGGCATTGTGGCACAGCTGGGTTGGTCTGGCGGAGTAAGCAAAAGAAAAGCTTTGTTCGAGTAAAAAAATCGTATGTCTTGAATGAATTTGCGCCAACTTGATGCGCACTTCGGCTATTTCAAGAGAAAAATATTTATGACTTACAGTATTTCGCATTTCTTGAATTTTATTTCTTTCGTTCTCGCTACTTCGTGATTTGACGAATCCTGTCTGGTTCCATAGGGTCTGGCAGCGATCAGCAAACTACAGGAGAATGATTGTGAGACTTCACAAAATCAATTTAGCCATTGCATTTGCAGCGGGAATTTCGCTGGCGGCACTTGGCGGGGTTCCAGCCATGGCCATGTCGCATGGCGGCGGAACCTGCGGCACGGACAAGGTGATCGAAATCGCCGAGATGGGCTGGCCGTCTGCAGCTGCGCTCGCGCATATCCATGCCATCATTCTCGGTGACGGGCTTGGGTGCAATGTCGAACTGGTGACGGGCGATTCGGTTCCGACGGCGGCAACGATGCTGGCCAAAGGCACGCCGGCCATCGCACCTGAATTGTGGACCGGGACGGTGCAGGAGGCCTGGGCCAACGGTGTTGCCGACGGTGCCGTTGACTCTGCCGGGCTGGCTATTTCCGATGGCGCGGTCGAAGGCTGGTGGATTCCGGATTATGTGGCCGCGGCCAATCCCGGGCTGAAGGCGGTCTCGGACCTGCCGGAATATGCCGGTCTCTTTCCCGATCCTGACGATCCGTCCAAGGGGCGTTTCTATTCCTGCCCGCCGGGCTGGGGTTGCGAAATCGCCAATGCCGCTTTGTTCGAGGCCTACAATCTGAAGGACACCTACAATCTGTTCTCACCGGGTTCGGGCGGCAATCTCGATGCTTCGATCGCCCGTGCCTTCGTGCGCGAAGAGCCGATCGTCTTCTATTATTGGGGTCCGACCGCGCTGATGGGCAAGTATAACATGGTGCAGCTCGACATGCCGGCCAACGATCCGGAGGGCTGGGCGTGCAATATCGATCCGGATTGCGGACCGAACAAGCCGATGGCTTTCCCCACCCCGCCGGTGATCGTTGGTATTGCGTCATGGCTCAAGGATGACGCGCCCAACGTGGTCGATTATCTGGGCAAGGTCACGCTGACCAATGTCGAGATTTCGCAGATGCTCAATTGGGGCGACGCGAACAAGGCGGATGCCAAAGAAACGGCCCGGAATTTCATCGAAACACGCAAGGATCTGTGGTCGCAATGGGTCAGCCCCGAAGCGGCTGATCGCATCAGCGCTGCGATGATGTAATCCGTGCGGTTTGCGCACGCTTCCGACGCACATGAAGAGAGCCGGGTTCTGTCCCGGCTCTTTCGGCATGTCGGATCAGAATTCCAGACAATATCGGGGGATCCATGTTTCCGGACTGGTTCAACTCACGTCCCATTCGCGCGGCGGTCGATAACGCGCTCGAATGGGTGGTCAAATATTGGGGTGGCGCGCTGGAAGCGGCGGCGCATCCCTTGCTCATTCTGCTCAATTCCATCGAGCGATTTCTGCTTGCCGTTCCGTGGTGGGTGCTGATCCTCTTCTTTACCGTGGCCGCGTTCGGCGCGACCCGGAAGGCGGCCCTGCCGATCGTGGTTTTCGTTTCGCTGATTTTTCTCGGGGTCATGGAGCTTTGGGAGGACGCGGTCAAAACCATGGCGCTGATGGTGGCGGCGACGCTGACGGCCATCGTCTTTTCCCTGCCGATCGGCATTCTCATGGCGCGCTCGGCACTGGTCCGGCGGATCGTGATGCCGATTCTCGATCTGATGCAGACCCTGCCGAGCTTTGTCTATCTCATACCCACCGTGATGGTTTTCGGACCGGGCAAGGTGCCGGCCCTGATTGCGACCATCGTTTATGCCGCGCCGCCTCTGGTGCGGCTAACCGATCTCGGTATCCGGCTGGTCAATCCCAATGTTCTGGAAGCGGCGACCGCTTTCGGGGCCGACCGGCGGCAGCGCCTGTTCGGTGTTCAGATACCGCTGGCGCTGCCCACGATTCTGGCCGGCATCAACCAGACGACGATGATGGCGCTGGCGATGGTAGTAATCGCCTCGATGATCGGGGCCGGCGGGCTTGGCTATCAGGTGCTGCAGGGGATCGGGCGGCTCGAAGTTAGCCGCGGACTTTTCGCAGGGCTCGGTATCGTGGCGCTCGCGATCATTTTCGACCGGATCACCCAGGCCTATGGCAAGCAATTGCAGGCCCGTATCGGGGTGACGGGAGAGGTCAGATGAGCGCGGTTATCGAAGCAAAGAACATCACCAAGATTTTCGGCGAAAGTCCAGAAACGGCCGTGCGCATGCTCGAACAGGGGTCGAGCAAGGCAGACGTGCAGGCGGAAACGGGCCAGGTTGTCGGGCTCAATCGTGTGTCCATCGCGGTCGAGCCAGGTGAGATTTTCGTCGTGATGGGCCTTTCGGGCTCGGGCAAATCGACCCTTATCCGCCATGTCAATCGGCTGATCGAGCCGACGGCGGGGGAGATGTGGGTCAATGGCCGCAATGTGCTGGAACTCAACGAGTCCGACCTCCGGACCTTCCGGCGCAACGAACTGGCCATGGTTTTTCAGAATTTCGGACTTCTGCCGCACAGGTCGGTGATCGACAATGTCGCTTATGGCCTTGAGATTCGTGGTGCCGAGAAGGCGGAACGGCGGAAAAAGGCGGCACACTGGATCGAACGGGTGGGGCTTGCCGGTTATGAGGAATCGCAGCCGCATGAATTGTCCGGCGGTCAGCAGCAGCGCGTGGGGCTGGCACGGGCGCTGGCGATGGACACGGACATTCTTCTCATGGACGAGGCTTTTTCCGCGCTCGACCCGCTGATCCGTTCCGGCATGCAGGATGAATTGAAGACCCTGCAGCGCGAATTGAACAAGACCATCCTCTTCATCAGCCATGATTTCGACGAGGCCGTGAAGATCGGCGACCGGATCGCAGTGCTCAATGACGGGGCGATCGTTCAATGCGACAAGCCGGAAAACATCATTCTCAAACCGGCCGACGATTATGTCGCCGAATTCGTTCGCGACGTGAACAAGGCGCGGGTCATTCATGTGGGGTCGATCATGGAGAAAGACATCGAAACGCCCTGCGATCACAATGTCGTTGGCGCGGCGAGCTGCGAGGACGTGCTGCCGCTTTTTGCCGAGCATGATTGGGTCGGGGTGACCGACGAATTCGGGCAGCGGATCGGGCGGATTACTGCCAAGCGCGTGATCGCGGCACTGGCCCGGCACGCCGCCTAGAGCGGGATGAATTTGTCTGCGTGCAAGGCGGATATGCGCAAAGCAATGTTGCTAAGAATGTGTGGCTCGCGCTAAAGGGCGCACCTAAGGGACACATCAGGAGCACTTGCGTGGAGATTTTCCGCATTAACGATCATGTCAGCGTTTCACCGCAGATCGAGGTTGGCGATGTCGAGGCCATCAAGCAGGCAGGTTTCGTCACCATCGTGAACAACCGGCCGGATGGCGAAGAAGAAGACCAGACACCGGGCGGGGACATCAAAAGGGCGGCCGAAGCTGCGGGGCTGACCTATATCGAAATTCCGATGGGCCGGCAGGGTGTCAACGCGCAAATGATCGAAGACACGCGCAACGCACTGGACAATTCAGAGGGACCGGTGTTTTGCTATTGCCGCAGCGGCACGCGCTCGACGACCTTGTGGGCTCTGTCGCAAGCGGGCCGGATGCCGGCCGAAGAGATCATTCAGGCGGCGGCGGACGCTGGCTACAATATCCGTCACCTGGCCGGACACCTCTCGTAGGGCCAGTTCTTCCACCCCGCTGGTGCAATCGGGGCCGAAGGCAAGATTGTATCAGCGTAAGTCCAGCGCAAAGGCGAGGGATCTATGCCGATCAAAAAAGTGCTTGTTGCCAACCGGTCTGAAATCGCCATCCGCGTTTTCCGGGCCGCAAACGAACTCGGTCTGAAGACGGTCGCGGTCTATGCCGAGGAAGACAAGCTGGCGCTGCACCGGTTCAAGGCCGACGAAGCCTATCTGATCGGCAAGGGGTTGGGGCCGGTCGAGGCCTATCTGCAAATCGGTGAATATATCCGCGTGGCGCGCGAAAGCGGCGCCGATGCCATTCACCCGGGTTACGGACTGTTGTCGGAAAGCCCGGAATTCGTTGATGCCTGCAACGAAGCGGGAATCACTTTCATCGGACCCCGGGCCGAAACCATGCGTGATCTCGGCAACAAGGTCGCGGCGCGCAATATGGCGATTACGGCAGGCGTGCCGGTGGTGCCGGCGACTGATCCGCTGCCTGACGATCTCGACGAAGTGGCCCGCATGGCGGGGGAAATCGGCTATCCGCTGATGCTCAAGGCGAGCTGGGGTGGCGGCGGGCGCGGCATGCGCCGGATCATGAGCGAGAAGGACCTTCTGACCGAGGTCAGCGAAGCCAAGCGTGAGGCCAAGGCGGCCTTCGGCAAGGACGAGATGTATCTTGAAAAGCTGGTCGAGCGGGCCCGGCATGTCGAGGTGCAATTGCTTGGCGACGATCATGGCAATCTGGTGCATCTGTTCGAGCGTGACTGTTCGGTGCAGCGGCGCAATCAGAAAGTCGTCGAGCGGGCACCCGCTCCCTATCTCAGCGATGAAGTGCGCACGGCCCTGACCGACGCGGCGCTGAGGCTCGGCAATGCCGCCAATTATCGCTGCGCAGGTACGGTCGAATTCCTGATGGATGCCGACACCGACGCGTTCTATTTCATCGAGGTCAATCCGCGCATTCAGGTCGAGCACACCGTGACCGAAGAGGTAACCGGTATCGATATCGTCAAGGCGCAGATCCACGTGATGGACGGGTTCCGGATCGGCGAAAAGGATTGCGGGGTTCCCACCCAGGACAAGATCAGGCTCAACGGCAACGCGCTTCAATGCCGGGTGACGACCGAGGACCCGGAGCAGAATTTCATTCCCGATTACGGGCGCATCACCGCCTATCGCGGCGCGACCGGTTTCGGCATCCGGCTTGATGGTGGCACTGCCTATTCGGGTGCTGTCATCACGCGCTATTACGATCCGCTTCTGGAGAAGGTTACCGCTTGGGCGCCGACGCCCGAAGAGGCGATTGCCCGCATGGACCGGGCCTTGCGCGAGTTCCGCATTCGCGGGGTTTCGACCAATCTGACATTTCTTGAAAACATCATCTCGCATCCGAAATTCCGCGACAATTCCTATACGACGCGGTTCATCGACACGACGCCCGAGCTGTTCGATTTTCCCAAGCGGCAGGACAGCGCCACCAAGCTTCTGACCTATCTGGCAGATGTGACGATCAACGGGCATCCGGACGTCAAGGGGCGTGCGGTTCCCCCGGCGGATGCGCCGGTACCGGTCGCGCCGGAATTCCCGCCCCTCTCCATAGTCGAGGGTACGCGGCAGATTCTCGATCGCAATGGTCCGGCGGCGCTTTCCGAGTGGATGAAGGCGCAGAAAAGGGTTCTTTTTACCGACACGACCATGCGCGACGCGCACCAATCTCTGCTCGCAACCCGCATGCGCACGTTCGACATTGCCGGGGCGGCCGAAGCCTATTCACGCGGGCTGCCGAACCTGTTCTCGCTCGAGTGCTGGGGTGGGGCCACGTTTGACGTGGCCATGCGTTTTCTGAACGAGGACCCGTGGGAGCGGCTGGCCAAAATTCGTGAGAAGGCACCCAACATTCTCACCCAGATGCTTCTGCGCGGCTCGAACGGGGTCGGCTACACCAATTATCCCGACAATGTGGTCCGGTTCTTCGTCAAACAGGCGGCTGCGGGCGGTGTCGACGTTTTCCGGGTATTCGATTGCCTCAACTGGGTGGAGAACATGCGCGTCTCCATGGATGCTGTCATCGAGGCGGAAAAGGTCTGCGAGGGCGTCGTCTGTTATACCGGCGACATGCTCGACCCGGACCGGTCGAAATATGATCTCAAATATTATGTCGGGCTGGCCAAGGAGCTGGAATCGGCGGGCGCCCATGTGCTCGGCATCAAGGACATGGCGGGTCTTTGCAAACCGGCTGCAGCGAAAAAGCTCGTCGAGACGCTAAAGCAGGAGGTGGGTCTGCCGATCCACTTCCATACCCATGACACGTCGGGCGCTGCGGCGGCCAGTGTACTGGCGGCGGTGGAAGCGGGTGTCGATGCCGTCGATGCGGCGATGGATTCGTTCTCGGGCACGACCTCGCAGGCTTGTCTGGGGTCGCTGGTCGCCGCGCTCAAGGATACGGACCGGGATTCTGAACTCGACCAGAAGGCGATCCGCGAAATTTCGTTCTACTGGGAGGCGGTGCGCACCAATTACCGGGCTTTCGAGAGCGATCTCAGGTCCGGGGCTTCGGAAGTTTATCTGCACGAGATGCCGGGCGGGCAATTCACCAATCTCAAAGAGCAGGCGCGTTCGCTGGGGCTGCAATCGCGCTGGCACGAGGTGGCGCAGACCTATGCCGACGTCAATCAGATGTTCGGCGATATCGTCAAGGTGACGCCCAGCTCGAAGGTGGTGGGCGATATGGCGCTGGCCATGGTCTCATCGGGTTTGACGCGGCAGGATGTCGAGGATCCCAAGCGGGAAGTTGCGTTTCCGGATTCGGTGGTCGATTTCTTCGCGGGCGGGCTTGGTCAGCCGCCCGGCGGCTTTCCTGAAGCGCTGCAAAAGAAGGTGCTCAAGGGCAAACCGGCTCGCATCACGCGGCCGGGGCTCGATCTGCCCGATGCCGATCTTGAGGCGATCCGGCACGAATTGGCCAACGACCTCGATATCGAGGCGAACGATTTCGAACTGGCCTCGTATCTGATGTATCCCAAGGTTTTCACCGAATTCGTCAAGGCGCAGAATCTTTACGGGCCGACCTCGGTTTTGCCGACCAACATGTATTTCTACGGTCTGAATGACAGTGATGAGGTCATGCTCGAACTGCGCAAGGGTGTGACCCTGGTGGTGCGCTATCTCGGGCATGCGGAACCGAATGAAAAAGGCCAGGTGCGCGTCTTTTTCGAGCTCAATGGTCAGCCGCGTGCCGTCTCCGTGCCCGACCGGGCCGTTGCCAGCACGATCGTGGCGCGGCCGAAAGCCGATGCGGGCGACACCAAACAGGTCGGGGCGCCAATGCCGGGTGTGGTCTCGACCCTGGCGGTCAAGGCCGGGCAACAGGTCGCGGCCGGCGATGTGCTCTTGTCGATCGAGGCGATGAAGATGGAGACCGCGATCCATGCGGAAATGGATGGTGTCGTCGCCGAAGTCACGGTCAAGGCCGGCGATCAGATCGATGCCAAGGATCTGCTCGTGCGGTTCGAATAATGGGAACCGACCCATCCTTCGCTGAGAATATCGTCGATCTTCTGGGACCGGCGGGTGCGGTCAACGCCCGCAAGATGTTCGGGGAATACGGGCTTTATCTCGACGGCAAGATGGTCGGACTGATCTGCGATGACACCTTGTTCATCAAGCCGGTGCCGGAAACGGACGCCCTGACGGCGGATCTTGAACGCGGGTCACCCTATCCGAATGCGAAGCCGCATCCGATCATTTCGGAGGATCGTTGGGACGATATGGATTGGCTCATCCAATTGCTCCGGCAGACATGGGCCGCCTTGCCCATGCCCAAGCCGAAGAAGCCGAAAGTCAAACCGTCCTGACTACATCCGGCGGGCGGTGCCGTTGATGGTCGGGCCATCGTCATAGGGGCCGCTATCTGGCCGGATCTGGTTTTGCGGCAGGCGCGAGGTGATCCATTCGACGGCAAAGGCCAATAGCAATGCGTCGTCGATCCAGCCGACAAAAGCGAAAATATCGGGCATCAGGTCGATCGGACTGATGACGTAGGCAACGACCGCCAGCATCAACGCCTTGAGATAGAAGGGCGTTTCGGGATGCCAGAAGGCATGCCAGAGTATAACGAGATGATTGCGAAACCGCGCCAGGCGCGCCAGGATTCTGTTCATGCTGCATTCGTCCCATTTGTTGCGTCCTGCCCAAGCACACGAAAACCTCGCGTGTCAGGCCCGTTAAAGCTAGGAGCGCCATTGTCGGTTTTCAAGGTTTGGCCGGGCCTTGGGACGCGCCGAAAGCTTGCCGCGGGCGTTCTATTCTGCGCCATGCCAGAAGCGGCGGGACACCAGATAGACGATCAGGAAGACGAACGGGGCGATGATGGACAGGGTCCAGACCTTGTCCCAGTGGAAATATTGCATGGGTCCGGCCAGAGCATAGGAAAGAATGCCTATCAAATAGTATGAGATGGCGATGGCCGACAGGCCCTCGACGGTTTTCTGCAATTGAAACTGGCTATGAGCGGTTTTGGAAATCGTGTTGAGAATTTCGCTGTTCTGGATTTCGAGTTCCAACCCGTTGCGGGCGTTGAGCATGGCAACGGCGCGGGCCACTTTCTGGGTGGCGATATCCAGCCGCTTTTCGAAGGCCACGATGGTGCGGATGGCGGGATTGACGCGATTGTTGAGATATTGGCTGAGGCTCGAACCGGTGCCGGTCGGCACGTCGCGCAGGGCCGCAAGGCGTTCCGACAGGACGGTGCCATAGGCCTGGGCTGCGGCGATACGGTAGTTGAGGTTTTCGCTCAGCGCGCCAAGTTTCAGAGACAGGGTGTTGAGATTGTCCATCGCCTTCTTGGCGGCAGCTATGTCCGAAATGTCGGGCAATTTGCGGATGCAATCGGAAACGCTGGTTTCGAGCGCACCAAGATCTCCCGAAGCCGAGCGGGTCATCGGCAGGGTGAGCAGCGCCATCTTGGCGTAAGTCTCGATCTCCAGAAGTCGGCGGGAGAGAATGGCGCGACGGCGGTCGCTGAGGTTCTTTGCTGCCAGCTCGAAGCGAACGAAACCGTCCTGATCCTCACTGAAATCGGTGGCGATTTCCGCCTTACCATCGTCGACGGCGGCATGGCAGAAACTCATCTGGGAAAAGCCGGGCACGAGTTCCTTGGGGATGGCGGGCTTGTCCATCACATCAACGCGGGACGCGCTGACAAGCCCGAATTCATCGACCAGTTCAAGGCCGATATTTTTGGGTTCCGATTCTTCGTTTTCGAGCGGTGCCGCCCAGGTGATGGTGATGAATTCGGTGTGAAATTCCCAGGAGATTATCAGCCCGTCGCGTTCGAATGTGTGCTGGCGGGAATAGGGTTGCGGCGGCGCAAGCCCTTCGGTTTCGCAAAAGTGGCGGAAGGCTTCGAACGCCGAGGTGACCTTGCCGGGCCCTGGTTGCTGAAAGACCAGCCGCCGCACCCGGGACGGCAGGCCGACCAGCACGATCGGGCGCGCGTGGATTTCGTCGTGAATTTCGCGCCGGAAGGGATGGTCCTCTGACACAAGCGATTCTCCTGTTGCCCGGCCATATTAAACAAAGCGGCAGCGAGAGAAACAGCCTGATATGCCGCAGGTTCAGGCCGCGGCAACAATCCGGTTCTTGACCAGCAGCAGGGCGAGAATGACCGTGCCGGAGGCGCAGACAGCCATGATCACCAGCATCGGAATGGGGCTGCCATTGTAGACCGAACTGCCGATGGCCATGGCGATGGTGCCGGTGAGCATTTGCAGGGTGCCACCAAGCGAGGCGGCGGCGCCGGCAATATGACCGTGTTCCTCAAGTGCCAGAACCATGGACGAGGGCATGATGAAGCCCATGAAGATATTGGCCAGAACCAGCATGATGATCATCACCCAAAGGTTGCCGAAACCGGCCAGGAAGATCACCAGAAGCGCGACCATGAAGGCGGCATAGCCCAGGGTTGCGCCGCGGATCAGGTTGGTCGGGCCGAACCAGCGCATGGCATTGGCGGCGAACTGGCTGGCGATGAAAAAGCCTGCTGCTCCTGCCGCAAAGGCAATCGAGAACTGAGTGGGGTCGAGCTCGAAAAAGTCCATGTAAACGAAGCTGGCGCTGCCAAGGAAGGTGAAGAAGGCGGCCATGCCGAGCCCGCCGATGAAGGTCAGGCCCAGGAAATTGGAGTCGCGCAGCAGGATTCCAAAAGAATGCAGCATTTCGCTGAGCTTGAACGGAACGCGTTCTTCGGGCGGCAGGGTCTCGGGCAGAACGAACATCGTAAGAAGCACCGAGACCAATGTGGCGAGCAGAACCGCGATGAAGACGGCGCGCCAGCCGAACGGAACGGTGATGATCGATCCAACCAGCGGCGCCAGCATGGGCGAGACCGAAATAACCAGCATGATGGTCGACATCAGCCGGGTCGCCTCGGGGCCGGTATAGCGGTCGCGGATGATGGCACGGGGGATCGACATGACACTGGCCGCGCCAAGACCCTGAAAGAAACGGAAGGCCATCAGCCAGGTAATGTCTGGCGCAAAGGCGCAGCCGAGCGAGGCGAGTACGAAAATGGCCAGGCCGGCATAGATCGGTTTCTTGCGGCCGAACATGTCGCTCGCCGGACCGTAGAAAAGCTGAGCGACGGCGAAGGCGATGAAATAGGCGGTCAGCGTGAGCTGCGAGGTGGCCTCACTGGTCCCGAGATCTTCGGCCAGTTTGGGCAGGGCCGGCAGATACATGTCGATGGAAAAAGGTCCGATCAGGGCCATCAGGCCGAGAATCAGCGCCATCTTGATCAGTTCACGGTTCATCGTGTCGTCTTTCAAACAGCAGGTCAGCGGCCGCCCGTTGGGGGCGGCAATGAAATCGAATTGCGTTCAGAGGATCCCGCGAGGGGTCTTGTCAAAGAAACGGCCGCGCGGAAGGGTGCGACGGCCTGACGCACCCACTCTAGGTCGATTTGTTGTGTGGCGCAACCTCCAAGACCGGCGAATTGTTTTCGGTGCCGCCGACAATCATTGGGCCGACGCCGTGTAGGCCCGCGTCGCAAAATCAAGCACGTCCTGATCAAGTTCAGCGGGTGAGGTCAGGCTGACTTTGTGCGTCACCATGGCGTTGAATGTTCTGGCGTCAGAAAAACGGTCGGAAAACGGTTCGCCTTTGAGCTTGAAACCTATGTCCATTCGATCGGCAGTTGTGGCGACAATCGCGACCTTGTTTCCGGCGCGAAGGATCGAAACGTAGGAGGCGGTTGGCGACAAGCCGACATCGTCTCCGAGCGTTGAGATATGGGCGTAAAACCGATCGAAGGCAGAGCGCCATTTTTCCTTCTTGCCGGAAAAAAGCCTCTCGATTTTCTCGTTTCGGCCTGTTGCGTTACCCGATGCGTGCTTGAAGAGGTTGACCAAGGCCATGGCGTGACCGTGTCCGAGCCCATAATCCGCCTTCAGCCAGGCGACGATATCGCCAGCCTTTGCCGATATGTCGAGGAAGCCTTTGTCTCGCGCCAGCGCAATGAATTGCTCTGCGGCAAGTCCGGTCTTCTTTTCGATCGTGTCAAGGTAGGCCTGAAACGTCATTTGCCTTCTCCGAAATCAGGGCGGGTTTGCCTGGACCTATTGAAGACGCGTGAGATAAGCATCGAGTTTGACGAAGCTTTCGCGCCAGCCGGGTTCGGCGCCCATCTTGACGTTGGCGTCGCGCTCGCCAGTGGTGGGGAAGGTCTGGGTCATGGTCACGCGCGTCCGACTGTCCCCCAGATCTTCAAAATCGACCCGCATGACCACCTTGAGAACGCCATCGGAATTGCCGCCGGCCCATTTGGCGAACTGGGCTTTCCAGTCGCCGTCATAGTCCTCGGTGGTCATGCCGCCGATAAAATGGCTGCCTTCCTCGATCTCGAAAAACGTGGCTTCGATGGGATATTCCTTGCCCTCAGGGTCAATCATGGTGATGAGCTGGCGGCCGCCGGGACGGAAATCCATGTCGACGCGATTGGTGAAGATTTCCGGCCCCCACCAGGCGGCGAGATGATCCGCATCGGTCCAGCATTTCCAGACCAGATCCTTGGGGGCGTCGAAGGTTCGGGTCAGAACGAAATCACGCGGGGACGAGACATCGACCTGCATCGGGTGGGCTTCGGTTGTCATTTTAAAGGGCCTTCTTGTCGGCGGCGATCATTTCGATCGCCTTTTCGATGCGGCGCTGGCGCGTCTCGGGCTTTTTCGCCTCGACAATAGCCCGCACATGTTCCTTGCGATGGGAGGGCGCAAGATTTTCGAAGGCCGTGCTCAACCCCGCCGCTTTAAGGGCAGATGCGAAATCATCCGGCACGGCGATTTGTTCGGGCGCATCGTCCAGAACAATTTCGACTTCATGCACCTCGTTGGCGGCGACGTTGGCGAGCTTGCGCCGTTCGGCACTGATCGGGATCATCACGTCGTCGCCCATCGAGCCGAGTGAAAGCGAGAAGGTGAAGCCGTTGAGCGTCACCCTGACACGGGGCCGCCTGCCACCCCCTAGTTGATCAAGCACCTCAGGCGGGACCACGATGCCGGTATTGTTGCCGGTCGGCTTGATCGTCGCTGTGAATTTCATTTCAGAAAATCCCGGATGGCAGCAGCAAGGGGTTCGGTTTTGACCATGTGGGTCTGTCCGGCCAGTTCCTTGTAGGTCGCATTGGCGAGATTTTCGGCAATCGCCTTCTGCGAATTGATCATGTAGGCTGGGCTGCCACCTCCGGCCATGACCAAAGCAGGCATGGTCACGTTGGGCCAGGTTGCGGGCGGCAACGGGGTGCCGCCAGAGTGGTTCTCAACGAATTGCAGATCGTAGCTCAGCGTGTTGGCGATGGTTTTAAGGCGCTTCCACATGGCGGTGAATTGCATGATGAAGAGGGCAAAACCGGGCACGCCGACGCGGCGCATGAAAATCTTGAGCGCGTCGCCGCGCCGGTCTTCACGCACAGCCTTTTCGATCGATGCGCGGAAACCGGCCGGCAGAGGCGAGATTTCGCTGTCCACCACAAACGGGGCCTCGTAGGTCACGAGTTTCTCGATTCCGTCGAGCCGGTTTGCCGCTTCAAGGGCAATCGCGGCGCCGGAACTGAGGCCAACAAGGCTGGCTTTGCCGCCGGCAACCTCAAGCAGCGCTGACAGGTCCTCGATTTCGCGTTCGGGTTCGAAAGTCGGGGCGTCGTTGCTTTCGCCACGGCCACGCCGGTCATAGGTGATGCAGGTGAACCGGTTCTTGAGCAGGTCTGCGACCGCGTCGAAGGTTCCCGAGGTGCGATAACACATGGCGCCTTCGATCAATATGATGGCCGGGCCACTGCCCTGGATGGAATAGGCGATGGCCGTATTGTCGGCAGATCGGACAAACTGGGTTTCCGGAATCACTTGGCTTTGCCTCTTTTGGCCTTGCGCGTTTCGGCCCGGGCAGCGTTTTCAGCTAGACGCTCATGGACAATCCTGACGACGAGTTCATCGGGGATTGGATTGTCCTGAGTGAATTGCAGAGTGCCTTTCGATGTTTTCCAGGGCGCTATTTCCTCGGCCATGCTGGTCAATGGCGACCCCATGGGGAAGAGCGAGCAGTGATTCCTGAAAGCGGAATAGGCAATCAACGGACCGTTTTGACCAATACCCGGCATCGCGTAGGTGATGATCTCCTCGGCTTCCGGCGCCGCTGACAGGACTACCTGACGGAGATGTGCGATGATCGAGCGGAACGGTTCATCGAGACCGGCAATGTAGGCCGCGATTGATTCTGTGGGTTTTGACTTGTCGAGCATTTCCCCGGTTCCTCATATGGCCAATGTGTCAGCCCGCCACCTATCCTAAGTGCGCGCAAGCGCGCCGTCACGCGCTTGCAAGTCCCTCGATGTAGGCGACCGCCTGGTCGAGTGTCAGGTTCCAGATTTCGACGGCGCCCATGGTCTTCATTTGTTCGAGAATTTCGTGGTTGGCGAAGAGGGAATGGGTCACAACGCGGGTCTTGCCGTCGCCGACATCTTCGAATGAAACCGTGACCTGGGTCGGCGTATTGTTCTCGCGATCATCGTCGAAACTATCTTCATAGGCAACGAGGTCGGTCGGCTCGACGCGGGTATAGATACCCTTGTTGGGGTAGCGGTTGCCGTCAGCGTCCTCCCAGTGGATGCGGAACATGCCGCCGACGCGCGCGTCGATTTCGCAGAGAACCGTCTTGAAGCCCGGTGGCAGGAACCAGTGCTGGAAATGCTCGGCCTTGGTCCAGGCCGAATAGACCAGGTCTTTTGGGGCGTTGAAGATGCGCTCAACGGACATTTCGGGGAGGTCAGTCATTTCTCGGCCTTGAGTTGTTCGAGGATGGGGGTGAGGTGAGCGAGAGTTTGTTGTCCCGCCTCAAGAGCGCCGAAGTCGAGAACCGTTTGCCGCGCCTCGAAAGAGGACATGATCATGTGCAAACGCAATTCGGTGGTTTCTCTGGACAGCGCAGTGAGACTGATCTCGGCATCAAAGCCGTTCGGGTCATTTTCGAATTCGCCATTGTGGTAGGCCAGCAATTGTTCAGGTTCGATCTTCGTGAACAGGTGATAGTTCACATAGCGGGTTCCGTCGGGTCCGATCATGATGAAGTGCCAGTGACCACCTGCCCGGAAATCATGGCTGATCGGTTCGATTGTGAACCCGTCTGGGCCCCACCAGTTCTTGAGCAGATCGGGATCGGTGATGCCACGCCAGACCAGGGATTGCGGTGCGTCATAGGTGCGGTAAAGCGTTATCGTGGGGGTATCGTCGGCCAGTTCAGATCGATGGTCATGCATCGGAATTTCCTCGCGTTTGGTGCAGGTAAGTGGCGAGGTGTGCAAGGCTCTGGGCCGGGTATCGCAGCGCGCCCATGGGGATCAGTTTTTCGCGCCAGGCATGCGACGAGAATTCGATGCGGATGGTAACCAGCGTGGCATTTGCTTGCCTGTTGAGAACGATGGTCGTGGTTGCCGCATTGTCGTCTTCGTGCCGTTCGCCTTGCCAGTAAACGATGCGCGAAAGGTGACTGAGCTCCTCGTATTTGTGGCGATTTTCGAAGCTCTTTCCCTGTGGTGTTGTCAGTTGGTAGGCCCAGATCCCACCGACGCGAATATCCGCCTCGTGCGTTTTGATGGTGCAGCCATCGGGCGCCCACCAGAGTTCAAGCGCCGCGGCATCAGTCAGCGCGGCCCAAACCTCTTCGGGACCGGCGTCGTAAAGTCTTGAAAGAATGATGTCGCGCCCACGCTCTGGCGCCAGGGTTGCGACCTCAGCCATCGGACTTGCCCTGAAGGTGACGCAGATAATGGTCGAGCCGGTCGAAGCGCGCCTCCCACATCTGGCGATAATCTTCAAGCCATTGATCGACTTCTTTCAATGGCTCGGGATTGAGTTTGCGGGGTCGGTATTGTGCTTCGCGCCCCTGTTCGATCAGCCCGGCTCTTTCCAAAACCTTGAGATGTTTGGAGATGGCGGCCATCGACATGTCATAGGGCTCCGCCAGTTCCGTGACCGTGGCTTCACCATTGGCCAGTCGTGCCAGCATGCCGCGCCGTGTCGGATCGGCGAGGGCATTGAGAACCGTTGAAAGGTGATCGCTGGCCATTTTTATTCAACCAAATGGTTATTAACTTAATGGTTGAATATAGCATGATGAACCGAGAGTCAAGCACGGGTATCTGCCGTCATCTTGCGGTCATGGCGGGGTGAGCGTATTTGGGTGCCAGGCAAGTGACGAGGGCATGATGGCAGGACCGGCAGAGCGGCGGAAATCGGTGGGTGTGGATGTCGGTGGCGTCATCGTGGGCGGCGATGCGCCGATCGTCGTGCAATCGATGACCAATACCGACACGGCTGATGTCGATGCGACCGTGCGGCAGATTCTGGCGCTCAACCGGGCGGGATCGGAAATCGTGCGGATCACGGTCGATCGTGACGAGGCGGCGGCGGCCGTGCCCTATATCCGCGAAAAACTGCTCAAATTCGGCTGCGACGTGCCGATCGTCGGGGACTTTCATTATATCGGCCACAAACTCCTGACCGATCATCCGGCCTGTGCGGAAGCGCTGGCCAAGTACCGGATCAATCCGGGCAATGTGGGATTTCGCGACAAGCGCGATGCGCAATTCACCACCCTGATCGAACTGGCGCTCAAACACGACAAACCGGTCCGGATCGGGGTCAATTGGGGCTCGCTCGATCAGGAGCTTCTGACGCTTTTGATGGACGAGAACAATGAGCGGCCCGATCCCTGGTCAGCGGCGCATGTCATTCGCGAGGCGATCATCCGTTCGGCGCTTCTGAGCGCAAAAAGGGCCGAAGAGATCGGGCTGGGGCGCGACAAGATCATTCTTTCGACGAAAGTCTCCGACGTGCAGAACCTGATCGCGGTCTATCAGGACCTTGGCGCGCGCTGCGATTATGCGCTGCATCTGGGGCTCACCGAGGCGGGAATGGGCTCAAAAGGCATTGTCGCTTCGTCGGCGGCGATGGGTATTTTGCTGCAGCATGGGATCGGCGATACGATCCGCATCTCCCTGACACCCGAGCCTGACGGCGACCGGACGCTGGAGGTCAAGGTAGCGCAGGAATTGCTGCAGACCATGGGCTTTAGGCAATTCGTGCCAGTGGTGGCCGCCTGTCCGGGTTGCGGGCGGACGACCTCGACGACCTTCCAGACGCTCGCCAAGGAAATCGAGGATCATCTGTCCTCATCGATGCCCGAATGGCGCGAAAAATATCCTGGCGTCGAAAATCTCTCCGTCGCGGTGATGGGCTGCATCGTCAATGGACCTGGCGAATCGAAACACGCCGATATCGGCATTTCGCTTCCGGGCACCGGCGAAGCGCCCGCAGCCCCGGTTTTCGTCGACGGCAAGAAGGCTGCCACCCTTCGCGGTGCCGACGTTGCGGACCAGTTCAAGCTAATGGTTGCCAACTATATCGAGAAACGGTTCGGGGCGGAAAAGAGTGAGGCGGCGGAGTGATGATTACTGCTGAAAACGAATGCTCCTGTTCGCTCGCAATGACGACAATGCCCAACCCCGGTAGAATCGAAGAATGCCCCCATCCAAGCACATCCCCGACCCAAGGGTTCTTGCCGTCTTCGAGAAGATGATCGAAGGTGTTGCGGGGGTGGCGCTCAAGGGGGATCAGAACCCCTATTTGTCGATGAACGGTAACATGTATGCGCAAATGTCCAAGCTCGACCGGATCGGTATCCGGCTCAGCAAGGAGGATCTGGCGGAATTTCTTGAAACCTACCAGGCCGGATATCACGAAGGCTATCCGGGCTTCTTTCAGAAGGAATATGCCGCCATTCCCGAAGCGCTTTATGAAGATATCGAGACACTTCGGGCCTGGTTCCGCAAGTCACATGCCTATGCGCTGAGCTTGAAACCAAAGCCGACGAAGAAAAGCTGAGCAGCGGGTTCGGAGCTGATCCGGGTTCTGGAGCTAACCGCTCTGCGCCTCTTTCATCCGGTTCATGATTTGCGGCACGGCCAGTTCCGCGGCGCGGCGGCCGAGGTCGATGACTTCCTGGCCGCGGTGGAAATCCAGAAGGCCGATCTCGCCGATCCTGGGGCGGATTTCGACGTCGGGCGGATCGGTGGCCAGCCGTGAGCGGGTGATGTGATCCTGCATGATGTTGATCGAATTGGTGAGGACGTCGAAATAGCCGGGCGAGGCGTTTTCGGCCATGAACAGGTTTATGTTGGCGATCTGATTGCCGACCGAATTGGGCAGGTCACGGATCAAATCGAGCAGATTGTTTGAAGCGGGGGCCGGTTCGGCCGGCTTCTGGGTCTCGATCACAGGGGTGAGCGGGCGTCCGAGCACGTTTTCATTCAGCGGCACGGCAATGATGAATTCGGCACCCATCGCGCGGCAGAGCGACACCGGCACGGGGTTGACCAGCCCGCCATCGACCAGCCAGCGTTCGTCGAGCTTGATGGGACTGAAGAGCCCCGGCAGGGCAATCGAGGCGCGAATGGCGGGGCCAAGCGGCCCCTGTTCCAGCCAGATTTCGCGTCCCGTCGTCAGGTCGGTGGCGACGGCGCCGAAGGGGATGTCGAGGTTTTCAATCGAATCCTTGAGACCGAAATCGATAAGCCATTTGACGATGCGGCCGCCTTCGACGAGGCCACCGCCGAGAATGGAAACATCGACCATCGAAATGACGCGGATCCAGTCGGCCCGCAGCGCCCAATCCTTGAGCTTGTCGAGCTTGCCCGCCGCGTGAACGCCGCCGATCAGGGCGCCGATGGAGGTGCCGCAAATGATGTCGGGAACGATGCCGGCTTCGCGCAGGGTTTCGATCACGCCGATATGGGCCCAGCCACGCGCCGCGCCGCCGCCAAGCGCCAGTCCAATTTTCGGCTTGTGCATGGCGGGTCCTTTCGCGTTCCGGGTCAGTCGGAACTCTGTCCGAGCCGTTCCAGATAATCGGCACGGGTCTTGGCGTGCAAGGGCAGGGTCAGGCGCCGTTCAATTTCGTCCCGGTCCGGTTCGCTGCCATCGAAGAGGTCGAGCAGGTGCATGCGGTGCCCCGCCACCGGATGATGGACAACGTTTTCCCCGGCGGCAATTTCGCCCCCGGCAAGAACGCGGCAATAGCATCCGGGCCGGCGGGCACGCATGAAGCGTCTGACGAACATCTTGTCGCCCATACGGGCGGCAAGGGTTTCACATGGGATGCGGGGCGAGGTGACTTCGAGCATCACACCGCCGATCTCGAAACGGTCGCCGATATGGACGTCGGCGCTTGCCAGGCCGGAAACGGTCAGGTTTTCGCCAAGGGTGCCGGGGTCGAGCGGCTGGCCGAGTTCTTCCATCCACCAATCATAGTCGCTGGCGAAATAGATGTAGACGGCCTGCTCGGTTCCGCCATGATGTTTGGCGTCGACGCATTCGTCACCGGCCAGACCAAGTGGGCCGACGGAAACCGGTCCCGGCTGCGGGCGCTTGTCGATGGCGGAAAAGCCGGATTTGGAATTGATCGGCGCGGCGCGGCCAATGTTGACGGAAAGGAGCGTGATCATTTCTGCCGTTCCGCGAAGTAGCGGGCCGTTTCGCGAAGGGTGTCGGCTTCGGGGCCGAACATCATCAGAGCGGAAATGGCGTGATGGATGCGGTCGCCGAGATGGCTATAGGCGGCGTTGAGGCCAATGCGGGAGACGAGGGTCGGCTTTTGGCGGGCATGGTCCTTGCCGGTCGCCTTGCCCATGGCTTCGCTCGATGCGGTTAAATCGAGAATGTCGTCTGCGAGCTGGAAGGCGCGGCCGGCTTCTTCGCCAAACAGGGTGAGGGCCTTGAACTGATCGGGACTGGCGCCACCGAGCAGGGCACCCATGCGCACGGCGGAGCGGATGAGGGCGCCGGTTTTCATCTGCTGCATTTCGGTGATGTCGTCCGTCGAAAACCCGCCCTTTTCGCCCTCAAGGTCGCGCATCTGGCCGCCGGCCATGCCACCCGCGCCCGATCCGGCAACCAGTTCGGTGACCAGCGCCGCGCGGATGGCGGGGTCGGGATGACAGGTTTCGGATGCCAGAAGGCCGAAGGCGTGGGTCAGAAGCGCATCGCCGGCCAAAATGGCGGTCGCTTCATCATAGGCCTTGTGGACGGTCGGCTGGCCGCGCCTTGTGTCATCATCGTCCATTGCCGGCAGGTCGTCGTGGACCAGCGAGTAGCAATGGATGAATTCAACGGCGAGGGCGGCGGGAAGGGTCTCGGGTTCCCCGGCATCAAACAGGCGCGCCGTTTCAACCAGCAGAAAGGGGCGCAGCCTTTTGCCGCCATTGAGCGCGCCATGGCGCATGGCCTCGATCAGCCGATCAGGCGCCCTGCCAGGCCCGCTCAGTTTTTCTGCCCGCAGTTCCCTGTCCAGTGCATCGCCGAAGCGGGTAGCGAAGTTTTCGAGGCGCGTGGCGAAGTCTTGTGGCTGGGGCATGAGGAAGCTCTAGCGTTCAGCCGCAATTTGGGCAAGAAGCTGCGGCACCGCGGCGGCGCGCGATGAATTGGAGCACGAAACGGGTTTGGCGGCAAAGACGAACAGAAAGCGAAATTGGTTCTGGCGCATCATCAGGGTGGCGGCACTTGTGCTGGCGGTTCTGATTGTGCTGCCGGTCGTGCTGGTGCCGCTCTATCTCGTTGTCGACCCGATCTCGACGCCAATGTTTGCGCGCTATCTGACCGGGCAGCGGGTGGAACGGGACTGGCGGGACATCGACGCGATTTCGGACCGGCTGAAAGTCTCGGTGGTCATGAGCGAAGACGGGCAGTTCTGCCGCCATCAGGGGGTCGATCTTGGCGCATTACGCGACGAGATCAAGACGTTCATGGCGGGCGGCGAT
This sequence comes from Hyphomicrobiaceae bacterium, assembly GCA_020638065.1. Taxonomy (GTDB): domain Bacteria; phylum Pseudomonadota; class Alphaproteobacteria; order Rhizobiales; family Devosiaceae; genus JACKJF01. The sequence goes on from JACKJG010000006.1 coordinate 26,395, forward strand.
GCGCGGGGTGCCTCGACGATTTCCATGCAGGTGGCGCGCAATCTCTTTCTGTGGCAGGGGCGGTCGGTGATCAGGAAAGCGCTTGAAGTGCCGTTGGCGCTCTATCTTGATCTGGTCCTGCCAAAGCGGCGGATCATGGAGATCTATCTCAATATTGCCGAATGGGGACCGGATGGTGAGTTCGGCATCGAAGCCGGGGTCAAGGCGGCGTTCGGAGTGGATGCGGATGCGTTGAGCTGGGAACGGGCCAGCCTGATGACGGTAACCCTGCCCAATCCGCATGTGCGCAAACCGGGGCACCCAACCGCGGGATTGCGGCGCATCGCCAGCATCATCACTGCGCGGGCGCAGCAATATTCGGATCGCGCCTGGTGTCTGTTCGATGGGCGTGCGCCGGAATTGTAGTGCGTTCTTTTCTCGGCGTGGGGTCTAGCCAAGCGGGTGTTCTTTGAGTATATAGCCCGCCAATCCTGACAGGGCTTTATGTTTTCGCGCTGCCCCTTGGCCAAGAGGCTGAAGGAGCGTGCGGTTTGAATGGAGTTGAACTATGGCAGTCCCCAAGCGGAAAACCACGCCGTCCAAGCGCGGCATGCGCCGTTCGGCCGATGCGCTCAAGGCCAAGGCATATGTGGAAGACAAGGATAGCGGCGAGCTCCGCCGTCCGCATCATATCGATCTGAAGTCGGGCATGTATCGTGGCCGCCAGATTCTGGAGCCGAAGGCCTGAGGCCTGAGGTTTTGAACGCCGAATTTTCAACGGCCGCTTCCTTTGGAGGCGGCCGTTTTGCTTTGTTCGAGAATCAGGAATAGAAGCCCGTTAACGGGCGCGTCAGGACCCCGTAGGGAGAGAAGAATGAGCACACGCACGGAAAGCGATTCGATGGGCACCATCGAGGTGCCGAGCGATAAGTACTACGGGGCGCAGACGGCCCGCTCGCTGATGAATTTCGAGATCGGCGGCGAGACCATGCCGGCCGAAATCATCCATGCGTTCGGCATTCTCAAGAAAGCGGCAGCGCTGACCAACAACGAACTCGGCCTGCTCGATGACAGTCTGACGGACCTGATCGCAAAGGCGGCGGACGAGGTGATTGCCGGAAGGCTCGGGGACCATTTCCCGCTGGTCGTCTGGCAGACGGGGTCGGGCACGCAATCGAACATGAACGTCAACGAGGTGATCTCGAACCGAGCCATCGAACTGGCGGGCGGCGAGATGGGCAGCAAGAAACCGGTCCATCCCAATGACCACGTCAACAAGTCGCAGAGTTCGAACGACACCTATCCGACCGCGATGCATATCGCGGCGGTGATCCAGATCGAAAGCTACCTGTTCCCGCGCGTGAAAATGCTGCGCGATACGCTTGACCAGAAATCGAAGGACTACATGCAGATCGTCAAGATCGGGCGGACGCATCTGCAGGATGCGACGCCGCTGACGCTCGGGCAGGAGATATCCGGCTGGGTGGCGCAACTCGACCGGGGCATGGAGGCGGTCAAGGCAACATTGCCCCAGCTTCGCGAGCTGGCGCTGGGCGGTACGGCGGTGGGTACGGGGCTGAATACCCATCCTGATTATGCGGTCAAGGTTGCCGCCAAGATTTCGGAATTGAGCGGGCATGACTTTGTCACCGGCCCGAACAAGTTTGCGGTTCTGGCCGCGCATGATGCGATGGTTGGCACGTCGGGGGCGCTCAAGCAGCTTGCAGCGGCGCTGATGAAGATTGCCAACGACGTGCGCTGGCTGGCCTCGGGTCCGCGGTGCGGCATCGGCGAGTTGCAGATTCCGGAAAACGAGCCGGGTTCGTCGATCATGCCGGGCAAGGTCAACCCGACGCAATCGGAGGCCATGACCATGGTATGCGCGCAGGTCATGGGCAATGATGCGACGATCGGGTTTGCGGGGGCGATGGGCAATTTCGAGCTCAATGTCTTCAAGCCGGTCATCGCCTATAACCTGCTGCAATCGATCCGGCTGCTGGCCGACGCCTCGAAGAGCTTCAACAATAATTGCGCGGTGGGGATCGAGCCGATCGCGGCCAATATCGATGCGCATCTGAGAAACTCGCTGATGCTGGTCACGGCGCTGAACCCCGTTATCGGCTATGACAATGCCGCCAAGATCGCCAAGCACGCGCACAAGAGCGGTTCGACGCTGAAAGAGGCAGCCATTGACCTCGGACTGCTAAGCGGCGAGGAATTCGACAAGGCGGTGCGTCCGGAGAAAATGGTCGGGCCGCTCGACGTCTGAGTGGGCCGTCAAGGGGGGAGGCAAGGACATGTTCATTCCACCGCTGCTGATCCTGCCGTTGATCATCTACAATCTGGTGGCTTTCGATCTGGTAGGTAGCCGCGAAATGGGCTGGGCGCAGCCGGTCTTCAGCTTTTCGATGCCCTCGGGTGCCGTCTGGTCGATGAATGTTGCAGACCTTCTGGTCGTTTTTGCGCTCGTCCTGCTGCTGATCGACGTGATCCGCTCACGCCACATCGTGCGCAAGATGATGAATCTCGGTGCGTCGCTTCTGGTGTTGGCGATCTATGTGGGTGAGTTCGTTCTGGTGCCGGCGGCGGCCACGAGCGTCTTTTTCGCCTGCCTTGTCATGTCGGGCGTCGACGCGATTACGAAATTGCTAACCCCGGCGCGGCCCGGACCGGTGCACCTGCCGCGCTTTGACGATTGATCAGGCGCTGATCGCCAGACCGTAGCCGGCTGGCATGCGGCGGATCTTGCGGCGATTGGCATCTTCATAGGCGCTGGTTGCGGTGCTGACCGGCGCGCGGCGCAATTGGCGCTGCGGCATCATTCTCAGCTTGGCCGCCACGAGATGCGAGGCAAAATCCGAGGGAAGAGAGTAGCGATAGAGCGAGCGAAAGTCCTGGCGGCGCGAAGCTGTTGCCTCGATCACCATCGGCAGGTTTGGTTTTGTGTCGTTCTGAACCGTCATTTTCCGGCTCCGGCCCTTTTGTTGCGCTTCCTGTTTCAATCCGGGCCGATTGTTTCATTTCGGGACACGCTCAAGGCGAATCACCTGGCCCTCGCCAGCAAGTGTGGCAAGCGGCGTGCCAATTTTAAGGCTTTGTTAAGATTTAGAGCCGGAACCGGTCAGGCCGGCCTCAGCGCGAACTGTGGCGGGCAGTGGCGGGCCGGGTCAGAAATTGTCCTTGGCCTTGCGGATTGCCGCGAAGACCTCGAATGGTTCGGCGCCCTGCATGCCCATTCTTTCCACCAGGCCGGGATCGTCGGCGCGCAGGAACGGATTGGCCTTCTTGTCATCACCGAGATTGAAGGGGATGGTCGGCTGGCCGGCATCGCGCTGCGCTCTGGCCTCTTCGGTGCGCGCCCTGAGTGCTTCATTGTCCGGGTCGATGAACAGGGCGAACCTGGCATTAGCCAGGGTATATTCATGGCCGCAATAGACCATTGTGTCGTCCGGCAGAGCGCGCAGGCGTTTCAGGCCTTCCCACATGGGTTCGGGCGTGCCCTCGAACATGCGGCCGCATCCGAGCGAAAACAGTGCGTCGCCGCAGAACAGGGATTTGCTGGCCGGGTCGAAATAGGAAATATGCCCCAGCGTGTGACCCGGCGTTTCGATCACCTCGAACCGCGTCTCGCCAAGATCGAGCGTGTGGTTGTGATCGACCAGTTCGTCGAGCCCGTTGATCTTGCCGACTTCCTGGGTGGGTCCGTAGATCGTGCAACCATATTTGCGTTTGAGATCCGCAATCCCGGCCGTGTGGTCATCATGGTGGTGGGTGATCAGCACGTGGGTGAGGCGCCAGCCCGCTTTGTCGAGTTCGGCGATAATGGGCGCAGCATCCGGCGCGTCCACGCAGGCACATTCGCCGGTTGCCTCGTCGTGGATGAGAAATCCGTAATTGTCGGAACGGCATTCGAAGGTCTTGATGATCAGGGACATGTCCGCCTCACCTCGTTCACATGAACCATTGGCACCAGACTAGGAACTTGACGCACTGGCTGGCAAGCGCGCATTGAGCGCATTCTTGAATTGTGACGGGCCAAGCTTGCGCCGGCGGGGCAAAAGCGCCACCTTTCATTCGTTGTCTGAACCCGGGCCGGCCCATGAACCTCGATGTGATGCGCCTCATACAATTCTACCGCTCGCCGCTGGGGGGGATCAGCCGGCGGCTGGTGCGCGAGCGTGTCATTGAGCTCGCCGACGATGTCTCGGGCAAGCGCATATTGGGTCTCGGATTTGCCACGCCCTATATGCGGTTTGCCGTGCCCAAGGCGGAGCGGATCGTGTCGCTGATGCCGGCGCGGCAAGGTGCGTCGGTCTGGCCGCGCGAGGGGCCCTCGACAACGGTTCTGTGCGATCCGCTGGAAATGCCGCTGACCGATGCGTCGGTGGATCTGATCATTGCGGTGCATGCGTTCGAATTTGCGGCGGATTCCGAAGAACTGATGCGCGAATTGTGGCGGGTGGCGGCGCCGGATGCGGAACTGATCGTGGTTGTGCCGCGGCGCAACGGATTGTGGTCGAGCGCCGACAGCAACCCGTTCGGGGCCGGGCATCCGTTCAGCCAGGGTCAGCTCGACCGGCTCTTGCGCGATCACTCGTTCAAGCCCGAGGCCTTCCGGCATGCGCTCTATTTCCTGCCGAGCAACCGCCGGCTGTTGCTCAAGTTCAGCGGGGCGATGGAGCGGACGGGTCGAATCTTCGGACCGGCGCTGTCCGGAGTGATTGTCGCCAAAGCGAAAAAGCAGCTCTTCCCGGCCATCGCGCGGCGGCAGCGGGCCGAGCGCTATGTGCGGGTTCCGGTGCTGCAGCCGCAACCGGCCTTTGAGATCTGAGGCGGTGCTTGCAATTGGGGCGGGCGCAGATATGTTCCGCCCCGAATTGATCAATCAAGGTTGCGATAGCCGACATGAACGAGCGTCCGCAGGCCAAAGCCGGTGTTTTGAAGATTGCGCCCTATGTGCCAGGACGGTCGGCGTCGGGTGCGATCCAAACGCGGGCCAAGCTTTCCTCCAACGAATCCCCGCTCGGTGCCAGCCCGAAGGCGGTGGAGGCGCTGAGAGCCTTGGATGGGCAATTGGCGTCCTATCCCGAGGGTTCTTCGCGAGACCTGCGGACGGCACTGGCCCGTGTGCATGATCTCGAGGCGGACCGGATTGTCATCGGCGCGGGATCGGACGAGCTTTTGCATCTGATCGCCCAGACCTATCTCGGTGAAGGCGACGAAGCGGTGATTTCGCAATATGGATTTCTGGTCTATCCGATCGCGACAACAGGGGCCGGCGCGACGCCGGTATTTGCACCGGACAAGGATTACCGGGTCGATGTGGATGCGATGCTCGCGGCCGTGACGGAGCGCACCAAGGTCGTGTTCCTGGCCAATCCAAACAACCCGACCGGCACCTATCTCCCGGACAATGAGGTGCGGCGGCTGCACGCGGGCCTGCCAGAGAATGTGCTGTTCGTGCTCGACAGCGCCTATGCCGAATATGTCACGGCGCCCGATTACGATGCGGGGATCGACCTGGTGCGCGAGAACGACAATGTCGTGATGGTGCGCACCTTCTCCAAGATCGGACTGGCGGCGCTCAGAATCGGCTGGCTTTACGGGCCCGATCATGTGGTCGATGCGCTGAACCGGCTTCGCGGGCCGTTCAATGTGAACATGGCCGCGCAACTGGCTGGCGTGGCTGCGCTCAATGACGAGGATTTCATTGCCAAGCTTCAGGAGCATAACCGGACCTGGCGCGATTACCTGGAACAGGAATTGGCGGGCAACCGGGTTCGTGTCCTGCCCTCGGAGGGCAATTTCGTGCTCGCGCTTTTTCCGCAATCGGGACCGGTGACGGCGGCAAGTGTCAATCAGGCTCTCCTTGATGAGGGCATCGTGGTGCGGGAGATGGGAGGATATGGACTTCCCGAGGCGCTGAGAATTTCGATCGGAACGGAAGCGGCGATGCGCGACGTCGTGCGCATCGTTCGGGGGATGGACAATGAGTGAGCAACCGTTTCGGAGTGAGCAACCGTTTCGCCGCATGGTTCTGATCGGCATCGGTCTGGTCGGCTCGTCGATTGCGCTTGCGGCCCGCAAACAGGGTCTGGCCGCTGAAGTGGTCGCGGTGGCCCGGCAGCAGGCGACGCTCGACGAGGCGCGAGCGTTGAACCTTGCGGACGAATATCTGTCTGACGCAGCGGAATCGGTCAAAGGGGCGGATCTTGTTATTCTCTGCACGCCGGTCGGAGCGTTCGAGGCGGTTGCCAAAGCCATCGCCCCACATCTGGAGCCGGGAGCAATCCTGACCGACGTGGGATCGGTCAAGGGACATGTGCACCGGGTTGTCGGGCCGCTGGTGCCAAAGGGCGTGCATTTCATTCCCGGCCACCCCATGGCTGGCACGGAGCATTCGGGGCCGTCTGCGGGCTTTGCGGAATTGTTCGAGAACCGCTGGTGCATTCTGACCCCCACGGACGATCAGGACCGGGATGCCGTGGAGCGGCTGACATGGTTCTGGAAGTCCATGGGCTCGAAGGTCGATCTGATGGAGCATGAGCATCATGATCTGGTGGTGGCCATTACCAGCCACGTGCCGCATCTTGTCGCGTACAATATCGTTGGCACGGCCGACGATCTGGCGACGGTCTCGAAGTCCGAGGTGATCCAGTTCTCCGCGGGCGGCTTTCGCGATTTCACGCGCATCGCCGCCTCCGATCCGGTCATGTGGCGAGACGTCTTCCTGACCAATCGGGAAGCCGTCCTCGAAATGCTGGGGCGGTTTCTCGAGGATCTTTCCATGTTGCAGCGCTACGTGCGCAACGGTGACGGACCGGCGCTCGAGGCGCTTTTTACCCGCACCCGGGCCATCAGGCGGTCGATCATCGATGCGGGGCAGGAAACTGCGGCGCCCGACTTCGGCCGGCCGCATGGCGGCGAGCCGGACGATCAGCCAAAGTCAGAATAGGGGCGGAAGCGCCGTCAAGGGTGCGTTTCCGGCAAACAGGACCCCGTGCCGAAGCGAATAGGCCCGGTAGAGGCTGCCATCGCTGTTTGGATCTCCAAGCAGCATGTTGATCATCGGCGCGGACGTGATCGCGGACAGGCGTGTGTCGAGCCCGTTGCTGGTCAGGTCGAAGTCGCCCTGCCACATGTTGTTTTCATCCAATCCCGCATTGCCAGCGAGCGAAAACGAGGCTTCGGCATCCTTGCCTTCGAAAACGTGCAGGGTCAGATGCGGATTGGGCTCGCGCCAATTGCTGAAAATCGTGGCCAGATCGAAATTTTGCAGATCGTCGGGCATGCCGGGGAAATCGGCCTCGAGACGGAAGTCGGCATTGGTGATGTTCAACTCGGGGAAGTTCGCACCGCCAAGGATCGAATAGAGCGACCATTGAGCGGAATGGGTGGTGGCGTCGCGCCCTTCGGGTGCATCGAGCAAGTGGGCTTCGAACCCTTCGGCATCGGCAAGCAGGGTTTCGCCGACCAGACTATCCTTGAGCGCGATGTTGTTGCCGACAATCGAGATATTGGCGAGCGCCGTCCAGTTGGTGCGGGCACTGGCCTCGAGCTGGTCCCAGGTGAGCGTGCGGCGAGTGCCGGTGAAAGCATCGGAGATCGTGAGCGGGCCCTCGGCGAAGAACAGGGCATGGGTGGGCGCATATATGCGGATCGTGGCCTCTAGCTTGGGCAGATGCAGGGTCACGTCATCGGCCCGCAATGTGAGGTCCTGGCAGAAAAGATCGAAGCGAAAGGGCAGGCCGGCAACATCAAGCTTGCCGCAGGTCAGTTCGTCGCCTTCGGCCGCCGCTTCTGCGTGAATCTGATCATAGGCATTGCGGATATAGGTGGCGCCGGTGAACCAGAGGCCGAGCCAGGCCAGGACCACCACGACCACGATGGCAATGAGCACGATGAAGCGCGTCCGCGCTGGCGTGCGTTGTTTGGTCTCGGTAGCGGATGGCGGCGGTTGCATGGGCATTTTCTTCGCGATAGACGAGGGCGGTTAGGGGTCAAATTTGTCCGCAACATGTCGAACTTAAAGAGCAGATGGGTGTTTGGCTACGGGTCGCTGATGTGGCGGCCTGGTTTTGACTTCGAGGAAGCGAGCCCTGCAACGCTCGCGGGCTATCACCGGTCTTTGTGCGTCTACTCGCATCATTATCGCGGGACCCCGGAACGGCCGGGGCTGGTGTTCGGATTGCGGACGGGTGGGCAATGCGACGGCATTGCGTTTCGGGTTGCGGAGCCGGCATGGGCGGAGGTGCTTGATTATCTGCGCGCGCGCGAACTGATTACCGGAGTCTATGTCGAGGTGACCCGGCCGGTCGTGCTTGAATCGGGCGAAGAGGTTACGGCACTGACCTATGTGGCCGATCCCGACCACCAGCAGTTTGCAGACCTGCCCTCAATCGATGCACAGCGGGCTTTCATCGAGGAAGCCAGCGGCTGGATGGGTTCGAACCGCGATTACGTGCTCAACACGATCGAGCATCTGACCCGGCTCGGAATCGAGGATGAAGAGCTCTCGGAAATCGGGCAGGCGCTGAAATAGCAGCGACCGGGAAGCGATCAGGCCGCGTTCAGCGTGATCTGTTCTTCACCGGCTTCAAGGTCATAGATCAGACACATGCACTCAGTGGGGTCCTGCGGGCTTGATACCGAATGGACGTCGGAGGCACGGCGAAGCGCATCGCGAAAACGGGTGCGGGAGGTATGATCTTCAATCAGTTCGGTAACGGTGCCGGCCCAGAGCGCGTGGCCGGCTTCGGACAGGATGTAGATGCGATTGTCGCGGAGGTCGAACTGTTCGACCCTTTCCATTCGCGTGGCAACAAGCTTTCCGGAGGCAGCTTTCCACTGCCCCGTAAGCGCAGTCTGCGGGCGGATATCCGTCCGGTGTTCCATTTGGCGTCCTACTCCGATTCCAGAACAAAACTAGAACAAATTGTTCCGGGCGTCAAATGTTGCGATGTTGCTCCAATATCTATGGGCAAATTGCACAAAAATGTCAATATGTAGTAGGTGCCTAGGAGGCTGCCGGTGACTGCTCCGTGCGGGCGGCATCGATTCGCTGGCGGAAGCCGGAATCGATCGGACGGGTCAGGCCTTCGTCGACGGCTTCAAGAACCAGGCGGGTGGTTTCGGTGTCGATCGTGTCGCGCAGGGTCCTGATCAGTTCGGTACCCGACAGACCGGGCCCGATGGGTGGCAGGATGCTGATTTTGGCTTTGCCTGGCCAGAGCACGAACGAATTGCGGCCCCAGTAAAGTCCGGTGTTCAGGGCGATGGGCAGCACCGAGACCTCCATGCTTTCATACATCTTGGCCACGCCGAAACGATAGTCCGGTTCGGCCAGGGGCGCCTTGCGCGTGCCTTCAGGGAAGATGAAGATGAAATTGCCTTCATCGATCCGCTTTCTCGCATCTGCGACCATGCCCTTCATGCCGCCAGATCCGGCGCTGCGATCGATCTCGATGGTTTTGAGAACCCGAAGGGCGGTGCCGAAAACGGGGATCTGAAACAGCTGCTTCTTGGCGATGAAGGACGGGAAATTGAAAAGCGGATAAAGCGCGATGATATCGAAATCGGACTGGTGTTTTGCGGCGATGATGGCGCCGGTTTCGGGAATGTTTTCGCGCCCGGTGATTTCATAGGAAATGCCGACGGTCAGGCGCAGATTGTAGCGCATGAGCACCATCCAGAGCCATGCGCAGCCGCGCGAAATGGATTTGGTCCAGGGGGGTATCAGGATGGAGAGCGCGACCATGATCGAAAGGATGGCTGTTACGGAAAACAGAACGATCCAGAAGATCAGCGAGCGCAAAGCCTGCAGAACCATGAGTTTGTCCCTATGCTGGCGTCCGTTGTCGTTGGCGCGAGTTTATCAGGAAATCTGCGTGAGGAAACGCCTCACCGTCATGCGCGACGTCAGGGCCGTGAGCCCGGCAATGATCGGCACGACGAGAATGAGGAGCAGCAATCCGTCCCATCCCAGCGAGAACCGGCCGAAAAAGGCCGAGAGCTGCGAACCGGCTTCACTCGGGAGGTAGTTGGTCGAAACGGTGCCGACGATGATGAAGAAGACGATGGCGCCCAGCCCGCCGGCGGCGCCGCCACGCAAGCCGAGATTGAGAAACCGGTCCTGAAACTCTCCGGCAATGAAGGCGTTGGATGCGCCGATGAAATGCAACACATCGACGATGGTGCGATTGGACGCCATGGTGCCGCGGGTGGCAAAGACCACGGCCAGGATGGTCGCCACGATGATCAGCAGCAAAACCAGCACTCCGGTCAGGACCATGGTGCCCGACATGGCATTGAGTTGCTGACGCCAGGCGGAGTGGGTATCGAGGCTTGCCCCCTTGATGGTCGAAAGATTTTCAGCGAGTTGATCGGCGTCGAATTCGCGTGGATCGGAGAGTTCGACCGCAATCATGCGGGGAATGTCGAGAACCGTCAGATCGAGACCCGCGCCGAGCCAGGGCTCGAGAAGCTTGCCGCTTTCTTCTGCTGAAAGAACTCTGACATTGCCAACCCCGGGGATGGCTTCGGCGATCGATTTGCTGGCTCTGAGATTGCTGTCCATATCCTGTCCGTCGATGGGCCGGATCTGGATCGTCACCTCCCGGCCAACATCCGAGGACCATGCAATGGCCGATTTCTGAACCAGGATGACGCCGCCAAGCGTGATGCAGCTGAGAAAGGTCATGATGGCGATGAGCAGCATCAATGTGCGTCCGGCCACCGAGTTTTGCGGCACGATGGGGGTGGCCCGGTGCAGGCGGATGTGGGTGGTGCGGCGGGCGCGCGGCTCGTCCTCGCCGTAATCGACGAATGTCTGGTCACTACTCAATGGTCAGTTCTCCCTCATGCAAGATCATGCGCGGGGTCGGGAAGTCTTCGAGCAGGCTTCGTTCGTGAGTAGCGATAATGACGGTGGTGCCCATGCGGTTGAGCTGGGCGAACAGATGCAAGAGCCGGGTGGATAGATCGGGGTCGACATTGCCCGTCGGTTCGTCGGCCAGAAGAATGTCGGGCTTGGCGATCACAGCGCGGGCAATAGCGGCGCGCTGTTTTTCGCCTCCGGAGAGGAGCGGCGGGTGGGCGTGCATGCGGTCGCCCAGCCCCACCCAGGTCAGAAGCTCGGCAACGTTTTCGGAATAGTCGCTTTCCTTCTGTCCCTGCACACGCAAAGGCAGTGCGACGTTTTCAAAGGTGGTCAGGTGATCGAGAAGGCGGAATTCCTGAAAGACGATGCCGATATGCCGGCGCATGTCGAGCAACTGGTCCTGGCTCAGCCGCCCCGTATTGCGGCCAAACATGTTGATGTGCCCCCGCGTCGGCTTGAGGGACAAAAGCAGCAATTTAAGCAAGGAGGTTTTGCCCGCCCCGGACGGACCGGTCAAAAAGTGAAAGGAACCTGGGGCAATCTTGAAGGTCAGGTTGCGCAGAATCTCCGGCCCGTCGCCATATCTCAGCGCCACATCGTCAAATTCAATCAAGAATCAGTCTCCGCCGGACCGGAAAGAGGTGCGAATCAGTTTGCGGCACCATATCAGTTCGCGCCCGCTGAATTGAGGCATTGGCCCACGTTTGGGGAGTGTTAACGCGCCACATTTATGCTTTTTGCCATAGCGCCGGTACCGAAACATGATCATCATCTGTCCCAATTGCAATGCCCGGTATGAACTGGCGGCTAATGCGATCGGCAATGCCGGGCGCAAGGTGCAGTGCGCCAATTGCCAGACGAGCTGGCGGGCATTCCCCGAGCCCGAACCGGCACCGGTGGCAAAGGCGGCTCCGGACCCGGCTCCCAAACCCGGCGCCAAGCCCGAAGCCAAATCACAAGCCAAGCCGGAGACCAGAGCGAAGTCTGAGCCGGATGCCGGAAAGACCGAGGGCACCCTGGCGCGCAAGTCTAAGGTCGAAGAGGACGATTCCCTCTTCGATGCCCTGGCCGAAGCCGAACTCGATGCGGTGTTCGAAAAGGAAGCCAGAAAGAACCCTCCGCGCAAGGAAAAGGCTGAACCCGCCGCAGAAACTACGAAAGCTCTGGAAAACGGTGAGGATGAGCCCGGCGAAGCACAAGGGGTGCAATCCACTCAGGTGCCGGCGGCCGATGGCGAAGATGAAGACGCGGTGCAGAAGCGCCGTGAAGCCCTTCAGAAACGCCATGAAGTGCTGGCGCGCAATCTGCCGCATTCGAAATTCCGGCGCTGGTTCCGCATGAGCGCAGGCGTGCTGTTGATGACGCTGTTTCTGGGGCTGTTTTTGTTTCGTGACGGACTTGTCTGGGCCTTTCCGCAATTGGCGGGGCTCTATCAAGGCGTGGGGATCGAGGTCAATGTCATCGGGATCGAGTTCAAGTCGGTCAATACGGTCAGAGCGTTGCGCGATGGCGTTGAAACGCTGATGATCAAGGCCGATCTGGTCAATGTTTCTAGCCGTCAGGTCAACGTGCCGCGGGTTCGTGTCGAGTTGATCGGGGCGGACGGGAACCTGCTTTACGAGTGGAACGCCACGCCGCAGGCGCGGGTTCTGAGGCCTTCGGAAAGCGTTGAATTTTCAGCGCAATTAGCCTCGCCGCCGCTCGACGCAGTGGACATGCGGCTCGGCTTCGTCGAGAATCAGGGCGAAGCGGCAATACCCTGATAACCAAATTGCTTCACACATTCTGAAGGCTCGCCTGCCAAAATGCCTGGCAAGGGCAAAAAGACTCTCGAAGTTGAATGGGGAAGGCAATGGCCAGAATTCTGGTTGCAGAAGACGATGATAATGTGCGCCGCTTCGTGGTGCAGGCGCTTGGCATTCACGGGCACGACGTGAGCGAAGCGGAGGATGGTGGCCTGGCCGCCGAAATTCTAATGGAGGAAGCGGGCGGATTCGATCTGCTCCTGTCCGACATCAAGATGCCGGTTATGGACGGGATCGCCCTCGCCCTGCAGGCCGGCGCCCAGTTTCCGGAGATGATTATCGTTTTGATGACCGGCTTTGCCGATCAGCGCGAACGGGCGCACAATCTCGAAGCTCTGGTTTATGATGTGCTTTCGAAGCCGTTCACGCTCGATTTGCTTTTGGCCAAGGTTGACGATGCGCTCAATGGCCGCCCGCTCGAGGTGGAATCGCTCGCCCGCATGATGGCCTGAACCGCCCATGCTGCGGGCTCTGGCGCTTCTGCTTTTATGCCAATTGGCCGGCGAAGCACTCTCCCGCCAATTCGGACTGCCAGTGCCCGGACCGGTTGTCGGGCTGGTGATTCTGGCGCTCGGGCTTGGCCTGTTCGCGCGGTCGCGCCCGGGTTTTGACGAATGGCCCATCGCCAGGCTTTCTGACCTGTTGCTGGGTTCGCTGGGGCTGCTATTTGTGCCGGCCGGCGCGGGTGTGGTTCAGCAGTTCGGCATATTGGGTGAAAACGGACTTGCACTTGTCGCCCTGATTGCTCTGACGACGATCATCACGCTTCTGGCGACCGTGGGCACCTTTATCGGCGTCAAACGTCTGATGGAGCGTGCCGGTTCATGAACAATCCGTTTTCGCTCTGGGTCTATCTTTCCGCGACGCCGCTTCTGTGGCTGACGGTAACGCTGGCCGCATGGATCGGCGCCGACTTTCTGGCCCTGCGCGCGCACCGGCATCCGCTCGCCAACCCGGTGCTGATGGCGATTATCGCTGTCGCACTGGTGCTGGTTGCGACGGGCACGCCCTATCCGACCTATTTCGAGGGCGCGCAATTCGTCCATTTCATGCTCGGTCCGGCAACCGTTGCCATTGCCATCCCGCTTGTCCGGCATCGGAAGGCAATCTCGGACAATCTGGTTCCGCTCCTCGCGGCGCTTGTGGTGGGCGCGCTTGTGGCGGTTCTGTCGGTCGTTTTGCTCGGCGAGCTGTTTGGTCTGCCAAAAGACGTGCTGATGTCGGTTGCGCCAAAATCGGTGACGGCCGGCGTGGCCATGGGCATTTCGGAGAAGGTGGGCGGAATTCCGGCACTGACTGCTGTGGTCGTGGTGACAACGGGCATATTCGGCGCCGTCATCGTCACACCGCTGATGAACATGCTCCGGATCACGGACTATGCGGCGCGTGGTTTTGCGGCCGGACTTGCGGCGCACGGCATCGGGACGGCCCGCGCCTTCAACGTGCATCCGCTGGCCGGCACCTTTGCCGGGATCGCGCTGGGGCTCAATGCGGTGGTCACCGCTTTTATCGTGCCGCCGGTCGTTGCCTGGCTGGTGTGACGCGGCGTTTCAGCTGCTCTTTTCCGCAGATAGATGTCTTGCCGCCAGCCGCACGAGACGCTGGAAGGTCGGGCATTGCATGTGCGACGGCGCCGGGCATTCGGCAACATGGCGGAGCGCATTGCGCAGGGTCGTCAGATTGCCGATCTGGCGGTCGAGATCATCGGCGCGTTGGTGCAGGGCCGGACGGGAGAGCTGAGGCTGACCGTCGGCGCCGAACATGCCTGACAATTCGCCAAGCGAGAAACCGGCCGATTTGCCCAGGGCGATCAAGGCAAGCTGGGTCACGATTTCGGGCGCATATTGGCGCCGCAATCCATGCCGTCCTGATGAGCGGATGAGACCGACTTCCTCATAATAGCGGAGCGCAGATGCGGGGATGCCGGTGCGTTTCGCAACCTCGCCAATATCGAGCAATTTCATGCTTGACCTCAAGTGAACTTGAATTCGTAGGTTAAGGCAGAAGCTGAAATTGAGCAAGGGTGGGCCGGGATATGAGCGGTGGAATCGAAAACGAAACAGGCACGGTTTGGCGCGATGGGCGGGCCATAGCGCTTCTGGCAGCCGCGACTTTGACCGTAATGGCCAACGCGACACTCAGTCCGGCCCTGGCGGGACTGGCGGAGATATTTTCGGACACGCCGAACGGGGCCTTCTTGATCCGGCTGCTGGTGCCGGCGCCTTCATTGGCCGTGGTCATTCTGGCGCCGCTGATTGGTCTCGCCGCGGACCGTTTTGGCAGGACATCACTTCTACTGGCGGGCATCGCTTTGTTCTCAGTGGCCGGGAGCGCGGGGCTCTACCTGCCCGATCTCTGGTCGATCCTGATCAGCCGGCTGGGGCTTGGCGTGGCCGTGGCCCTGATCATGGTCACGCAAACAGCGCTTCTCGGCGATCTCTTCACCGGAGCGAAGCGAAAGGCGTTGACCGGATTGCAGACCTCGGCCCGCAATTTCGGCGGACTGGTTTTCATTTCCCTGTCGGGGCTGGTTGCCTCGATTTCTCCGCGATTTTCGTTCGGTATCTATGCGCTTTCGGTTCTCGTTCTGCCGCTGGTCATGGCCTTCGTCCGGGAGCCGGAACATCTTTCAGGCGGCACAAGGTCGGCGTCCGAACTGGCGGATCGAAGTGGCCCGGTCCGGACAATTGGCTGGACATGGCCGATGGCGGGGCTGGCGATTTTGCAGATGCTGACCAATCTCAGCTTTTTCGTCATGCCGACGCAGGTGCCGTTCCTGTTCGCGGCGCGGGGTGAAAACAGTGCATTGATGACCGGATTGACGCTTGGCCTGTTGTCGCTGACCGGCGGTTTGACGGCGCTGGGGTTCGCGCGTGTCAGCGGCCGGATCGGACCGGCTTTTGTCTTTGCTCTTGGGTTTGTTTCATTGGCTCTGGGCCTTTTGCTCGTCGGCACGGGCGGGGGCAATCTTTCTGTTCTTGGTGGAGCCATATTGGCCGGTGCGGGCTATGCCACGCTTCTGCCAAACCTTGTCGCGCTAACCCTCAGAATTGCGCCGGTTGCGCGGCGCGGAACGGCCAGCGGCATTCTGACCACGGTGGTGTTCCTTGGCCAGTTCGCATCGCCGTTCGTCAGCCAGCCCTTGCTGGAACGCGCCGGGTTTGGCGGCATGTTCGCCAGTTTCGCCGGCGTTCTGGGACTTGTCGCCCTTTGCTCATTTGGCGTGGGACTGAGGTTCCGCCGGAAAACAGGCGCAGAGCGGTCGGAAAGCGCCTGACGGTCACAACCAGTCGGGAACGGAGTCGAGACCGATCAGATCGTCGAGGCTTTGCCGCGGGCGGATGGCGTGGGCCTTGGCGCCGTCGACCAGCACTTCGGGGATCAAGGCGCGGGAATTGTAGGTCGAACTCTGGACCGCGCCATAGGCGCCGCCGCTCATGATGGCGACGAGATCGCCTTCGACAAAGGCCGGCAGGCCACGCCCGCGCGCCAGATAATCGCCGGTTTCACAGACCGGGCCGACAAGATCGCCATAAAGAGTTTCGTTGCCGCGTGCCTCGATGACCGGCCATATATCGTGATGAGCCTCGTAAAGCGTTGGGCGGATCAAGTCATTCATGCCGGCATCGACAATGACGAAGGTACGTTCGGCGCCCTGCTTCACATATTCGACGCGGGTCACGAGAATGCCGGCATTGCCGGCGATCAGGCGGCCCGGTTCGAGCACAAGGCCGCAATCGAGCTTGTCGACATTGTCGCGCACCACCCTGGCATAGGCATCGGGCAGGGGCGGGGGCTGGTTATCGGTCTTGTAGGGAATGCCAAGCCCGCCCCCGACATCGACATGGCTGATATTGTGCCCATCGGAGCGCAGGTCGGTGACCAGTTGCGCCAGAAGCGCAAAGGCGTTGCCGAAGGGTTCGAGATCGATGATTTGCGACCCGATATGCATGTCGACGCCAATAGCGCTGACATGGGGAAGATCGGCGATGCGCCGGTAGACCGGCCGGGCGCGCTCATAGGGAATACCGAACTTGTCTTCGGCCTTGCCGGTCGAAATCTTGGCATGGGTTCTGGCATCGACATTGGGATTGATGCGCACCGAGACCGGGGCGATCCGGCCCAATTGCCCGGCGACCTCGTTGAGGCGTTCCAGCTCCGGCTCGCTTTCGACGTTGAAGCAGCGAATACCCGCCTCGAGCCCGAGCCGCATTTCGGCAGCGGTCTTGCCGACGCCGGAAAAAACGATCTTGTCCGGTGCAATGCCGGCCTTGAGAGCGCGGCGCAGTTCCCCCTCGGAAACGACATCGGCGCCGACGCCTTCCTTTGCCATCAGGGTCAGAATGGCCTGATTTGAATTGGCTTTCATGGCGTAGGCAATCAGCGTGTCGGGCCCGGAAAAGGCTGCCTTCATTACCCGCACATGACGGCGGAAGGTGGCTGCGGAGTAAAGGTAGAAGGGCGTGCCAAACTGATCCGCCAGTTCCGGGATCGGCAGATCCTCGGCGTGCAGAATGCCGTCATGATAGGCGAAGTGGTGGACCATCTACGTTCAGACCCCCAGCCGTTCCTGCCAGCGCGCCACCTGATCGCGGACATTGTTTGGAGCCGTGCCGCCATAGGCGGTGCGGCTGGCCACGGACTTGTCGACGGTCAGAACGCCGAAAACCCTTGAATCGATGCGGTCGTCGACGATCTTGAACTCCTCAAGGGTCAGGCCATCAAGCGCGCAGCCCTTCTTCTCGGCCATGGCGACCAGCGTGCCGGTGACGTGATGAGCATCGCGGAAAGGCATGTTGAGTTCGCGCACCAGAAAATCGGCGAGGTCGGTGGCGGTGGCAAAACCGGACCCGGCGGCGGTTTTCATGACCTCGCGGTTGAAGCTCATGTCGCGGATCATGCCGGTCATGGCGGCGAGACTGAGCGAGAAGGCGGAAAGGGCGTCGAAGGTGACTTCCTTATCCTCCTGCATGTCTTTGCCATAGGTCATCGGCAGGCCCTTCATCACCATCAAAAGCGACTGGAAGGCCCCGGCAATGCGGCCGATCTTGGCGCGCACCAGTTCGGCGGCGTCGGGATTGCGCTTTTGCGGCATGATCGAAGAGCCGGTCGAAAAGCCGTCGGACATCGAGACAAAGCGGAACTGGGCCGAGGACCAGATCACCAGTTCCTCGGCGAGGCGGCTGAGATGCATGGCCGAAATCGCGGCGGCTGCGAGAACCTCAAGCGCGAAATCCCTGTCGGCGACAGAATCCAGCGAATTGGCGGTCGGGCGATCGAAACCCAGTTCCCCGGCGGTCATGTGACGGTCGATGGGGAAGCTGGTACCGGCCAGTGCCGCCGCGCCAAGCGGGCATTCGTTCATGCGTACGCGGGCATCTGCCAATCGACCCGCGTCGCGGTCGAGCATTTCGACATAGGCGAGCAGGTGGTGGCCCATGGTGACCGGCTGGGCCGATTGCAGATGGGTGAAGCCGGGCATGACGCTTTCAGCTTCTGCGCTTGCGCGGGCAACCAGGATCTTTTGCAGCCCGCGGATCTGGGCAATGAGCATGTCGGTGCTCTCGCGCACATAGAGGCGGAAATCGAGGGCGATCTGGTCGTTGCGCGAACGGGCCGTGTGCAGGCGCGCGCCGGCATCGCCGATCAGATCGCGCAGCCGGGACTCGATATTCATATGAATGTCTTCGAGCTCTTCGGAAAATTTGAACGTGCCGTTCTCAATCTCGCCACGAATGGTCTCGAGACCGGAAAAAATCGCATTGCGGTCTTCTTCGGTCAGAACGCCGATTTCCGCGAGCATGCGGGCGTGGGCCCTAGAGCCGGCAATGTCCTCGGCATAGAGACGTTTGTCGAATCCGATCGATGCGTTTATCTCTTGCATGATCGCGTCGGGTCCCGCGGCGAATCGCCCGCCCCACATTTTGTTGCTCATGGTGTAATTGCTCCGTTGCAATCGCACTGACGAAGAAAGCCGGATGGTCGAATGAACAGGCTGACTGATTGGATCGCCAACCTTGGTGCGCGCCACTACATTACCGCAGTCCTGCTGGCGGCGGCGCTAGGTATAGCGGCGGCCTTGATGCTTAGCAATGGCGGCAAGGTCGAAGCCAAGGAATGCCCGGTCAACGAGGCCGCGCACGATGCGTTGAACGGCGTTGCGCAGGGGCAATTGGCAGCGTTGCAGGCCACGGGCGCCGGGCGCGGCTACAACGATCTGGCGTTCATCGACGATACGGGCCGGCCACTGACGATTGCGGATTTTGCCGGAAAGGTGTTGCTGGTCAATTTCTGGGCGACCTGGTGCGCGCCCTGCCGGGCCGAAATGCCTGCGCTCAACAATGTGGCGGCCGAGTACAATTCGGACGATTTTGCCATCGTGACCATCAATCTCGACCTCGGCGACGAGGGGGTCCAGAAGGCCCAGACCTTCCTCGATGAAGAAGGCCTCGGCAATCTGCCGCTTTATGCCGATCCGAGCTTTGCGGCGTTCGATTTGCTCAAGAAGGAAGGCGTGTCGCTGGGTCTGCCAACGACCTTGCTCATCGATGACAAGGGTTGTGAGCTGGCGGTTCTGCAAGGCCCGGCCGAATGGGACACGGATGACGGACGGCAGGTGGTCGAAACCCTAATCGGTCTTAAGGAAAGTGAGGCGGGCGCCTAGCGCCTAGTCACTTTCCGGAATTTTCTGGACAACGCGGCAGGGGCTGCCGATTGCGATCACGTTGGCCGGAATGTCCTTGGTGACCACCGAGCCCGCGCCAATTACTGCGCCATCGCCAATGGTGATGCCGGGCATGACGATCACGCCGGCGCCCAGCCAGCAATGCTTGCCAATATGGATGGGCTTGGCGAAGGTCACCGGATCGCGCCTTTGCGGTCCGGTCTTGCTCAAGGGCAGGCGTTTTTCGAATTCCAGTTCGTGGGTCGGGGTAATCAGCTGGCAATTGGGGCCGATTGCGGTGAAATCGCCGATGCGAATGGGTGCGCTATCGAGAAACGTGCAGTTCATGTTGACGAAGACCTGTTCGCCGAAATGGATGTGGCGTCCGAACTCGAAAAAGAAGGGTGGTTTGACGATAGCGAAGACGCTGTCGGGATGGCAGATGTCGCGCATGGCGCCTACCAAGGCGCCAATATCATCGGCAGGCATGGAATTGTAGGCCTGCATCTTTCGTGCGGCCTCGCCCTGGATGGGTGCAAATTCGGACGCGGCGGCGTTGAAATGTTCGCCGGACAGCATTTTTTCGAATTCTGTCTTGTCAGGCATGGCAGCGCTCCATCTGGGCTGCCGGGAGCTGAGGTCAGCTAGGCGCTTTTGTCAACGATGGTGCCCTGACCGCTCGGAACGGGCGCGCTTTTTGCGACCTCGGCCAGCATGTTGATGAGGTCCATCTGCATGTCATGCTGTTTCTTGATGATCTTGAACTGGGCCACTTGCTGCGTGGCGGCCTGTCTGGTCGCGAGCACATTGGTGACGAGGTTCATGTCCATGGGTTCAGAGTCCGCCGCAAGCTGGATCGATCTGAAATCTAGAAAGCGCAGCTTAAGAAAGTCCTACCGGCCCCCGAAGAGCGGCACTTCGCGGCGCTTCAACAGCAAAACGAGAACCGCGCCAGCCACGACGCCGCCAATGTGCGCCCACCAGGCCACCGGCTCGTTCGACCCTGCAAAGGCGTAGAAAAGCTGAGTGGCGAACCAGACGCCCAGCATCCAGATGGCCGGGAGCGGCAGGGGCACCAGCCAGACGATACGGGCAAGCACAAATACCCGTGCAAAAGGATAAAGAACCGCATAGGCGCCGAGGACGCCGGCGACCGCGCCGGAGGCGCCGATCAGGGGACCCATGGAATCGGGGAAGATCAACGTATGCGCCAAAGCCGCGAGCGCGGCGGAAACGAGATAGAAGAGAAGATATTTGACGTGCCCCAGCGCGTCTTCGACATTGTCGCCGAAAATGAACAGGAACAGCATGTTGGACAGAAGATGCAACCAATCGGCATGCAGAAAGGCATAGGTCACCAGCGGCACCTGATCGGGCAACCAGGGCAATGGCTGGGGGAAAACGTCACGCACGACGACGGGGATCAGCCCGAAATTGATGGCCAGATCGTCGTTGAGGCGTGCCGGCAGGATGGTCTGAACGATGAAGACCAGCGAGGTCAGCCCGATGAGCCCGTAATTGACGTACGGAAAACGGATATGCCGAACCGGATTACTGTCGTGGAGCGGCAGAAAAATCGGCGTTAATCCTTGTTCGAGCTGCTGAAACGGCCCGGATCCCACAGCACGTCCTTTTTGCCATTGTCGTTGGCCATGCGGGCAAAGACGAACAGCAAATCGGACAGGCGGTTGAGATAGACGAGGGGCAGGTTTTCCAGCTTCTCCATCTGCATCAGGCGGGCAATATCACGTTCGGCGCGGCGGGACACGGCGCGTGCGACATGCAAGGCCGCGGCAAGGGGGGTGCCACCGGGCAGGACGAAGGACTTGAGCGGATCGAGGGCTTCATTAACCCGATCGATTTCGGATTCCAGCCAGTCAACCTGCGCCTGGGTAATGCGCAAGGGCGGATTGTCATCGCCCTGTTTGTCGGGTCCGGGCGTGGCCAGATCGGCCCCGACGTCGAACAGATCGTTCTGGATGCGGGCAAGGGCTGCGTCGAGCTTGGCCA
Source organism: Hyphomicrobiaceae bacterium (assembly GCA_020638065.1). Taxonomy (GTDB): domain Bacteria; phylum Pseudomonadota; class Alphaproteobacteria; order Rhizobiales; family Devosiaceae; genus JACKJF01. Next base: position 47,732 of record JACKJG010000006.1, read on the forward strand.
TCTTGCCGGTGTGACAACGGGCGAGGCCAATAAAGGAGTTGGTTTCATCGACGCTGCCATAGGCGGCGATGCGCACATCGTTCTTCTTGCGGCGCGGACCACGGACCAGTCCGGTCGTCGCGTCGTCACCGGTGCGGGTATAAATCTTGTTCAGTTTGACCATAAGTATTGCCGGAATTGGGAGAGAGTTCAGCGGCCTGGCGAGAAGGCGAACCAGGCGATTGCCAACAATGCGATTGCCACGAATTGGGCAATAACACGAGCCCGCATCAACATCTGGCTGGTATTGCCGGAGCCGCCGCGGAACATGTTGAACAGGCCCGCGAACAGAATTCCCGCCACGACCAGCATGGCGATGAGAGCGAGAGCGTTGACGGCGGTCTGCATTTCAAACCTTTCTGTGGCTGCTGTCAGTTCTTTGCGGCGCGGTGGCTACCGGCTCAACAGGCGGGAGTTCACTGCATATAGCGACGCGGATGCGACGATTGACATAGAGTTGTTTGTGCGTGGTCAGCCAGATTTCGAGCGACGGAATGGGTAGTTCAGGCAACAATCGGACCATTCAGGGCGGCGTCAATGAAGACAATCCTGCCGAAAGCCGATACCTAGGCCCCTCTCACCATTTCCCAGATCAGGGTCTGACTGTCGGTTCTCAGGGCAAAATCGCTGCGGTTGAGACTGAAGCCGAGCCGCGAGGCGTTGGCAGTAATGAGGTCGGATTGTCGAAACCGACCAGATCGTGATGAAAAAGGTCGGCGGGTTGCGGTGTTCCGCCGTTCCAAGTAGGATTGATGGGCGCAGGCGGAGAGGTCGATTCGGCAGTCTTCCTGATGAGATTTCTGTTTGCGTCAGGGCGGAACATGCGGATGGCGATGTCTGCGTCGCGCATCAGAATGTTTTCCGGCGTGTCCGGGGCGGGATCTCGATATCGACTTCGGGATGGGCGAGGCGGACTCATCGCGCAACAGACCGGGCAGCAGATAATGTGCGGTCACGGTCCGAGGCGGTAAGGCGCACCGTGCCGCGCTCTGGCCTGTTCGAGCCGGCGGCGACCAGATTCAGCTTCGGCCAGAGCCCGATTTGCCGCTTCGATCGGTGCCTGCAGGCGAAAGGCGGTTTCGGTGGGGGTCAGCCCGCGCAACTGGCGATCGAACAGTGTCACACCCAATGTGCTTTCAAGCGCGTCGATGTGCCGCCCAATTGTCGGCTGGGAGAGGTCGAGCTTTTTGGCGGCGGCGGTGAGCGAGCCGGTTTGCATGACCGCTTCAAAACTCCGCCAGAGCGACCAGTCGGGATGCCGCATATCATTCATTTTTGAATATCAAGTCTGCAATAATGGTGCTTCATAGTTCAATTATGAATGTATATTCTTCAATCAGTCAAGCCATGGAGGTCGAAATGATTGGCGAAAACGCAAAACGGGTCGTGGTCCTCGGGATCAATGGCCGGATTGGACAGGAAGTGGCCAGGGCCTTTGTGGCCGCAGGATACGAGACTTCGGGCATGGGTCGCGAAGATCGTGTTCATCTAACCGGCGTTCGCTTCGTTCAAGGTGACGCGGCGAATGCCGCCGACATCAGGCGAGCGGTCGATGGGGCTGACATTGTCGTCAATGCGCTCAACTTGCCTTACGACAAATGGGACAAGGGCCGGTCCGAGGCGCAATTGGCAGGCGTGCTTGAGGCACTGCGCGGGTCGGGCAAGCTTCTGATGTTTCCCGGCAATATCTACAATTATGCCGCAAGTCAGCATGTGCTCAGCCCTGAAACCCCGTTTCATCCGCAAAAGGACAAGGGCGAGATTCGCGTTCGCATGGAACAGATGCTCAAAGACGCGTCGGCGCGTGGCGACGTGCGCGTCTGCATTATCCGCTCGGGTGATTTCTTTGCACCGCATGCGACCGGCAGCATGTTCGATCTGGCGCTGATGCGGCGGAAGAAAGACAAGGTTTTCGAGCTGCCGATGAAGCCGGACATGAAACACACATGGGCCTATCTGCCTGACTTGGCCAGGGTCTATGTCAAGCTTGCCGAAAAAAGTGACGAGTTGGTAGCGTTCCAAACGTTTCACTATCGCGGCTATTTCGTCACCGGCGACCGGCTGGTCGACGCGCTACAGGCGTCGGTTGCAGCGCCGTGGAAGATCGGAGCCGTTCCCTGGAACATGCTCGGGGTCATTGGGTGGTTCGTGCCGGTGGTGCGCGAAGTGGTCAAGATGAGCTATCTTTTCCGCACGCCACATGAATTGGTGGATCCGCGTCTCGATGCCATTCTCGGTCCGGATTTCAACACGCCCTTTGACGAGGCGATTGCCAAGACGGTTCGCTCATATCTTGAGGACGAGCCAAGAATGTTCGAAGGCAAGGCTGTTGCCGCAGCCTAGGTCTTGCCGCGCCGGATTTCGCGTCCCTCGCGATCCGTGATCCACCAATCGGGCGGTTCATGGAACAGGGTTCGCCCGGAATCGGGATAATGGACAATATCTGTTGGCGGGTTGGTGCCCGCCACCAGGAAGGTGAGGGGTTCGCCCGTGCAATTCTCGACTGTGTGTGCGTTGGCTTCGCCCAGCGGCCAGCAGGCATAATCGCCCGGTGCGAGATCATGTGATCCGTGGTTTTCGTGCACGGTCGCCACACCGGAAAGAACCAGCATGAATTCATCGCTTCTGGCATGCCAATGACGGTCGGAGGAGCGCTGACCGGGGGACAGGGTAACGATATTGACGCCGAGATCTGTCAGTTTCCCGGCTTCGCCGATGCGTTGTTCCAGACGCGGTTCGGACCCTTCGACCAAAATGGGCTCAATATGGTCCTTGCGATAGATCGTCATGTCGGGCGTGTCCTTAGGTTTAGAGTGACACCGCCTCGCGCACGTCCTCGGGCGTCCAGCCCTGTTCGCGTAGCGCTCTAATGCTCATCGAACGGCGGGACTTGGAAAGCTTGTCGCCGTCATCATCGAGCAGCAGGCGGTGGAAGGTGTAGATCGGCTGGGGCAGGCCGAGCAGGAATTGCAGCAGAACGTGGATGTCGGTCGCCGCTTCGAGGTCGCGGCCGCGGGTCACGTGTGTGATGCCTTGGGCGGCGTCGTCGATAACGACGGACAGATGGTAGGAGGTTGGCATGTCCTTGCGCGCGATCACCGCGTCGCCCCAACGGGCCGGATTGGCATAGCGGATTTGCGGCCGATCCATCGGGCTTGGCTGGGCCTGGGTGAAGGTCAGAACGCCGACCTTGCCAACCAGCTTTGGCATATCGAGCCGATATTGAACCGGATCGCCAGCGGCGATCCTTCGTTCGCGCTCCGAGCGGCCAAGATGTCTGCAGGTGCCCGGATAAAGCGGGGCGCCGTCGGGATCGGTGCCGGTTGCCGCCTCCGCGATTTCGGCGCGTGAACAAAAGCAGGGATAGGTCCAGCCGTTTTCGGCGAGCTGGTTGGCGGCATCCCGATAGATGGCAAAACGGTTTGATTGTCTGAGAACGGGTTCTTCCCATTTCAGGCCGAGCCAGGCCAGGTCCTCGAAAATGGCGTCGGTGAATTCCGGCTTGCATCGCGCGGTGTCGATATCTTCAATGCGCAAGAGAAAACGCCCATCAAGCCCCTTGGCCCAGTCGTGGGTCTGCAGCGCCGAAAAGGCGTGGCCGAGGTGCAAAAGCCCATTGGGCGAAGGCGCGAAGCGAAGAATGGGTTGTGACATCGAATGGCCGGCGAATGGAATGGCCCATGTTTTCCGTCATTGCGAGCGAATGCAAGTGAACGCGGCAGACCGGCCGAGTTTATGTTGCGTCCATTCTGGACCGCTTCGGCGCGACTGCGCCTTGCAATAACGCAGTGGATTGCCCGCACGTGACCCGCTTCCCGCCCCTGATCCGAAGCCGTGCCGACGTTGACGCGCATCTTGCGGCGCTGCTGGCGCGCGATTCGCGGCTGGTGCCGATTGCGGATCGTTGCGGGGAGGTGCCCTTGCGAATTCTGGGTGCCGGATATGCCGGACTGGTCAAAATCATCGTCGGTCAATTGCTCTCGGTGGCTGCGGCGTCGGCGATCCACCAACGATTGGAGGCGCGTCTGGGTGTCGTCACGCCGGAGGCGATGCTTGCTGCTTCCGAACAGGATTTGCGGGACCTCGGCCTGTCGCGGGCCAAGATCAAGAGTCTCAAATCCATCGCCACCGCGCTCGATGCGGGACATTTCGATCTCGGCGGACTTGGCGTGTTTGACGGCGACGAGGCGCTTCGGCTTTTGATGGATCTACCGGGTGTCGGGCGCTGGACTGCGGAAATCTATCTGATCTCGGCGCTGGGACATCCGGACTGTTTTCCGGCCGGCGATCTGGCGCTGCGCAAAGTGGTCAGGCTGGTCGCCGCGGCCGATGATCTTCCCAGCGAAAAGGAAGTTCGGTTGATTGCAGAGGCGTGGTCTCCGCACCGGGCGGTTGCGGCGCGGCTCTTGTGGCGCTATTTCGCGGTGTTGAGAGACAAAGAGGGAATAAGCCTGTGACCGACGCGCCAAAAACACTCAACGGGCCGATGATCGAACCCAAAAGCGGGGAGGTCCGGCAATTGGTGGTTTTGCTGCACGGCTATGGTTCAGACGGAAACGATCTGATCGGCCTGGCGCCATTCTGGCACGATCACATGCCCGATGCGCTGTTCATCGCTCCCAACGCGCCGGAACGCTGCGACATCAATCCAATGGGCTTTCAATGGTTCCCGCTCGATGTCGACAAGGAATTGTCGCGCCTCGAGGGGGCGCCCGGCGCCCGCGCGGCGCTTGACCTGTTTCTCGAAACGCTGTGGCGGGAAACCGGGCTCGGCCCCGCCCAGACCGTGCTTCTCGGGTTTTCGCAGGGCGCGATGATGGCGCTCGACGTGGGGTTGCGGCTCAAGACCCAGCCCATCGCGATCATCGCCTTTTCCGGTGCCCTGATCGGGCCGGACGATGTTGCGCGTGAGATCGGCAGCCGCCCGCCGGTCTGTCTGGTGCATGGCAGCGCCGATCCGGTGGTGCCGGTCGTATCGAGCGAAATGGCAGCTGAGCAGCTGCAGAATTTGGGCGTCCGGGTCGCCAAACAGATCGAGCCGGGGGTTGGCCACACGATCACCCCGGAAGGTTTGGGGTTTGCCCTGGCATTCCTGCGCGAAGCGGTTGCAGGCGTCTCCGAAGTTCATTGAATTGGCCCGCCGCGGGCGGCCGAATGCCTTATGGCTTCACACAATTGATACAAATGGCTTAAATAAGGGCAGAGATGATTCCTGAGGAGTCTCGGAAGGGGATTTGGTGTGACCATTCATGTGTCACCCGAGAGTTGCCCGGCCCTGGTGCTGAACGCGGATTACAGGCCCTTGTCCTATTATCCGCTGTCCCTGTGGTCGTGGCAGGATGCGATCAAGGCCGTTTGCCTTGACCGGGTGATTATTGTCTCCGAATACGAAACCAAGGTGCACTCCCCAAGCTTCGAAATGGCGCTGCCCTCGGTGGTGGCCCTCAAGGAATATATCCAGCCTTCGCGCCATCCGGCCTTCACCCGGTTCAATGTGTTCCTGCGCGACCGGTTCCAGTGCCAATATTGCGGATCCAGACACGATCTGACCTTTGATCACGTCATTCCGCGTTCAAGGGGCGGCCGGACGACCTGGGAAAACGTGGTGGCGGCCTGCGCGCCTTGCAATCTGCGCAAATCAAACCGGCTACCGGGCGATATCGGCATGCACCCGATGCAGAAGCCCTATCAGCCAACGGTTTTCGACCTGCACAATAACGGGCGCATGTTCCCGCCCAACTATCTGCACGAAAGCTGGATGGACTATCTGTACTGGGACATCGAGCTGGAAAGCTGACGCGGCGCGCTGATCGCGGCAAGCCGATGATGAGGTTGCTGCCACGCGCCAGAGCGATGGCGCTAGAGACCGGTGCCGCGATAGCGCTTGACCTGACCCATGACCGACCAGACCAGCAGGCCGGCAATGATCAATGATATGATGGCGTTGTAGCCGGCGAAGCTGAGGCCAAGAAAGCGGAATTGCGGATCGTCGCAGGGCACGACCTTGGCGTCGTTGATATTGTTCAGATCGGAGAAGCTGAGGTCGCCACCCGCAGTGCCGGTGCACGAGGTGGGGCCGGGCCAGAATTTCCATTCGACGCCCGCGTGATAGACCGCCAGATAGATCGACCAGATGAAGATCATGGCCGTGATTGCCGTCAGTCCAATGCGCACCGGTACGGGAATGACGCGCCAAAGAGCGATGGTCAAAGCCAGAATGGGCAGTCCGGCATAATAGGGCACGCGCTGGCCGTAGCAGAGCTCGCAGGGGATGAAGCCGCCGAGATATTGAAAGGCCAATGCACCCAGAATGGTGAAGAGGCCAATGGTGAAGGCTGCGTTGGCCCGATTGGAATTGTCACCCTTGTGGGCGTTGACAAGCGAAGTCATGGGCGGCTCCTTTGGCCGATCAGCCCAGATATTTCAGGGCTACAAATCCACCAATCAGCAAAACCACGAAAAGTGTCAACATCAGGCCGAGGCGCTTTTCGATGAACAATCTGATCGGTTCACCGAACCAGAAGAGCAGACCGGAAACGATAAAGAAGCGCAATCCGCGCCCGACGACGGAGACCAGAGTGAACAATAGAAGGTCAAATCCCACCGTTCCGGAGAAGATGGTCAGGACCTTGTAGGGGAAGGGCGTCACCGCGCCGATGAAAATGCCCCAGGCCCCCCATTGATCGTACCAGGTTTTCAAATTCGCGAAGGCTTCCTCTGCCCCGTAGAAATGCAGGAGCGGCTGACCGATGGCCTGAAACAGCAAAGCGCCGATCAGGTAGCCGAAATAGGCGCCGATCACTGAAGAGAGGGTGCAGAGCAGGGCATAGAGCCACCAGAGGGTGCGCCGGGCGACAACCATGGGGATCAGAAGGATATCGGGCGGGATGGGAAAGAAGGAACTTTCCGCGAAGCTGACCGCCGCCAGGGCCCAGGGTGCGTTGGGCGAAGCGGCAAGGCCCATCAGCCAGTCATAGAGTTTTCTGATCACAGCCGGTCCTCGTTTGCGTTGCGGAGCGCCCGGCCGGGGCGCGGCGCGACTATGCGCCAATCGTCTTGCTGATTGATTGACAGGTTGTGGCCACGCCACTAAACGATGTGCCGTTCCAGCTGCGGGCGTGGCGGAACTGGTAGACGCGCCAGACTCAAAATCTGGTTCTGGAAACAGAGTGTCGGTTCGATTCCGACCGCCCGCACCATTTCATTTGTCCTCACAGTCGCACCGGCATTCGGGTTGGCCTCCGGACGGGGCGGCCAAACGTGACCCGGGCGCTGTGCTGTTTTCTTTTGATCGTCAGAGACTTGCCGTCCGGACATCGGCCCGGACGGCATGGATCTTTCACGCTGGCTACTTGGCCGTGACCGCGCCGTTCTGGTAGGCGGCCATGCAGTCGGTGGCGTCATGGCCGAGATAGGCTTCATCCGGTGACGTCGACATGCCGTCGCCTTCAAAGCGCGGATCGTCACACTCGCCGTCATTGGCCCAAAGCGCCGCATCGTCACCGAAGTCGATGCCGTCGATCGTGTTTGCCGGCTGAGCGGGTGCTGCCGGTGCGGCCGGAGTTGCGGGCGCCGAGCCGTCGAGGGTGGCGCTGGCGCCGGCCTTCAGGGTGATGGTTCCTTCCTGATAGGCCGCCGCGCAATCTTCGGCATCGTGACCAACGTGATCGTCGGAACCGCCTTCGAACGCGCCTTCGCCTACAAAGCGGGAATCGTCGCACTCACCATCATTGGCCCAGCCCGACGTATTGTCGCCGAACTGAATGCCATCGACCTCGATCAGGTCGGTGGCCAGATGGATGCGGCCCTGCTGGTAGAGCGTGGAGCAATCGGCGGAGTCGTGGCCGCGATCCTCGTCAAGCAACACAGAGGCCGCGCCTTCGCCGGCAAAGAGCGGGTCATCGCACTCGCCATTGTCGGCGTAGCTCGACGAGTTGTCGCCGAAATCGATGCCGTCGATCTCTACCGATCCGCCCGGTCCGATCTGGATCGAGGTGTGCTCATCCGCCCCGACCAGCCTGATGGAACCCGCCTCAAAAAGCGTCCTGCAGTCGGTGGCATCGTGCATCGCGTCTTCATCGAGAAGCGTTGCGGCCATGCCCTCTCCCTCGAAGCGAGGGTCATCGCATTCACCGTCATTGGACCAGGTGGAGCTGTCGTCTCCGAAACCGATCATGTCGGAGATCATGTCCGAGGTTCCCGAATTGCCTCCGCCGCCAACAAGGCGAATCTTGCCCTGTTCATAGAGCGTGCGGCAATCGGTGGCGTCGTGCATGGCATCCTCGTCGAGGAGGATGGAGGCCACGCCCTCACCGGCAAAGCGCGGGTCGTCACACTCGCCGTCATTGGCATAGGCGGAGCTGTCATCGCCAAATTCCACGGCTCCGCCACTCGATGCATTGGGATCGAATGCTGGCGCGCCCTGGGCCAGTTGCACCTGTCCGGCATCGAGCAGGTTGCTGCAATCGGTCGCATCGCGTGCGATATTATCGCGATCCCACGTATCCGCGAGGCCCGGTCCGGTGAAACGCGGATCGTCGCATTCGCCGTCATTGGCATAGGGCGTGCTGTCATCTCCGAAATTGATGCTGCCATCGGCATTATAGGGGTCCGGTGCTTCGTAGACGTGGACATGGCCCTGATTGAAGAGGCTCTCACAATCGGCTGCGTCGTGACCCATATCCACATAGCTCAGCACGTTGGCCATGCCGGGTCCGTCAAAGCGGGGATCGTCGCACTCGTGGTTGTAGGCATATTCGGAAGTGTTGTCGCCAAAACCGGAATTGCTGACAGGCGCGGTGGAATGGTCCTGAGCGATCGCGATGGTGCCGTTGTTGTAGGCGGCCTCGCAGTCGCTGGCATCGCGCAGGATGTTGGAGCGGCTCCAGGCTTCGGCCATGCCAGAGCCTTCAAAGCGCGGATCATCGCACTCGCCGTCATTGGCATAGGCCGAAGAATCATCTCCGAAATTGATGCTGCCATCGGCGTTGTAAGGATCGGGGGCTTGATAGACCTCGACATGGCCCTGACTAAAGAGGGTCTGGCAGTCGGTGGCGTCATGCCCCATGTCATTGGGGCTGAGCACGTCGGCCATGCCCGGACCGTCATAGCGCGGGTCGTCGCATTCGCCGTTGTTCGCATATTCGGAACTGTCGTCGCCGAAATTGCCGGCAGGTATGGTCTGGTTGTCCGATGTGTTTCCGGTCAGATGAATGTCGCCGGACTGGAACAGCGCCAGACAATCATTGGCGTCATGTTCAAGGTCGACGTCACTCAGGACGCCCGCCATGCCGTTGCCCTCGAAACGGGGGTCGTCGCACTCGCCGTCATTGGACCAGTCGGAAAGATTGTCGCCAAAGGTGATGCCCGCATATTCGACGATTTCCATATCGGAATCGTTGCCGAGGAATTCGACCTTGCCGGCCAGGAACAGGGTGCGGCAATCATTGGCGTCGTGGGCGATATTCTCGTCAAACAGGGAATCGGCTGAACCTTCGCCGTTGAAACGCGGGTCATCGCATTCGCCATCATCTGCCCACTGGCTTTCATTGTCGCCAAAATTGATGTCGCCGACCACGTCGCCGGGATCGGGCCTGAGCGTGATCTTGCCGTCGCGGTAAAGCGTTGAACAATCGGTGGCGTCGTGACCTTGATCCTCATCGTTCAACTCAACCGCCGAGCCTTCGCCGGAAAAACGGGGATCGTCACACTCGCCGTCATTGGACCAGACGGATTCGTCATCGCCGAAATCGATGCCGTCAATCACCATGAAAGTGGATGTGTCGGAAGTCTGCTTCTGGGCATGCGGCAATTTCTTGGATGCCGGGATCAGGCCCGGACAATCCATGCTGACCGGGGCGGCCCCGATATGCTTCTGGGCGAAGGCGTCCTGCATGGTCACGCACAGTCGCGGTGGCGAGATCGTCGCCGAATCGGCGCTTTCGGCAAACGCGGGCAGCGTTTGCAGCGTCACAAGCAGAACAAAGGCAGAGATGATGCGCGTGAGGGTGGGCAGGTGCATGTTCGTCCTCCAGAACCGGGCCTTGGCGGGCACTCTAGGACGGAAAAGTGACGAGTTCTAGTCGGCAGGTGTCACGGTTGCACTTTGTGCGGATACGACCGGTTTGCGCTCGGCCCGGGAGAACAGAACGGCACCAAGGACAACAAGCGCGGCCCCGGCGGCATGAAAGATGGTGAAAGGCTCCTTGAGCACGATCACGGCAAGGGCGATGGTCATGATCGGTCCGAAAGTTCCCGTGGCGGAAGTCACGCGGGCGCCGACGCGATGGATGGCAGCATTGAGCATGAAAGAGGGCAGGATGGTGCCGACAATGCCGAGCGCCAGGCCGTAGGCCCAGATGGTCGGGCTAAGGTTGCCCAGCGAGCCGAACCCATGGATCGCGGCGTCCTGGCTGATGGCGATCAGGCCGGCCGACGACATGCCGATGCAGGTAAAAAGCAGGGTTCCGGTCCAGGCCATGACGTTCTTGGCGAGCAATTGGTAGAGCGCGAACAGAAGCCCGCTGGCCAGAACCAGCAGCGTGCCTTCGATCAGACCTTCGGTCCTGATGGTCAGGTTCCAGCCGAAAATCACCGCAAGGCCCGCCCATGAAACGAGCATGGCGGGGATGATGCCCTTCTTCATCGTATGGCCGAAAAAGGCGATGCCGAGGCCCACCGTGAAAAAGGGATAGGTGAACAGAACCAGCCGTTCATATTGTGCGGAAACGAAATTGAGTCCGGCGAAATCGAGATAGGACGCGGCGTAATAGCCAAGCGACCCCACGCCTGCGGCGGCCAGAACATTGCGCAGGGTCAGGCGCTTGATCAGTTCGGGCGTGCGCCACAGCGTGACCCCGAGAATGGCGAGGTAAAGCGGCACGGCAACCAGCATGCGCAGGGCAAGAACTGTTTCGGTTGGCGTTCCCTCGAAATAGGCAAGCTTGATGAAAATGCCCTTGGTGGCAAAGAACAGGGCGCCGCCGATGGCCAGAACATAGCCAATGAGATCGGGTGGGCTTTGCGGCGCGGAATCGGGCTGAGGCATGGCGGGACTTGAATTGGCGCTCGGCGGACTAGCTAGAGCCAACCCAGCTTCTTGACGATGAGAAAGGGCAGGACGGCCGAAATCAGCATCAGAACAAGAACGGCTGGATAGGCCCAGGGCAGGCTGAGCTCCGGCATGTAATGAAAGTTCATGCCGTAGAGTGAGGCGATCAGGGTCGGCGGCATGAAGATGACGGCAACGACCGAGAAGAACTTGATGATCGTATTCTGTTCGACCGTCATCAGGCCAAGGGTTGCATCGAACAGAAAGCCGATTTTCCCGTTCTGTGCATCGGCATAGTCGAGAAGCGACTTGATATCGGTGCCCAGAATGGTGATGCGGGTGCTCATGGCCTTGGTGTTGAGGGCGCGCGCTTCGCTGCGGTCGAGATAATCGTCGAGCCGGGTCAGGGTCACCAGCGCCGCCCGGATGCGCGAAACCGCGTCGCCCTTTCGGCCCAGATTGCTCAGGATCGGTTTGAAATCGTCACCCCTGGCGCCGCGTCCGCCGCTGCGCCCGAAGATCGACGCCGAAATGGCATCAATATCCCGGTCCAGCCGTTCGAGCGCATCCGCCATGCGGTCGACAACGGCTTCGAGCAGACTGATGAGCACCTGGGCGCTGTTCGAGGGTGCCGATCTGGTGCGATTGACGTGGGTGACGAACAGGGTGATCGATTTGGGTTCGTGATAGCGGACCGTGACCAGCGTTTTGGGGGTGAGCACGAAGGTCACCGGATCGAGCAAGGGTTCGTCGGTTTCCGTCGCCGAGGGAATGATGGCGGTCATGTAGGCCGCGCCGTTTTCCTCGTAGAGGCGTGACGAGGTTTCGATCTCGACCATTTCCTCGCGGGTCGGAATGTCGATGCCGGTCAGGGCGCCAATTTCGTTCTTTTCTTCGATTTCAGGATGAATGAGATCGTACCAGAGGGCCGGCTCCGGCTTGCCGGACGGCGCCTTGGCGACGAACTGGTTCTCTGAATTCCAATAAGCGAAATGCATCGGCTCGATCCGAAGAGGCGGGTCGGGTCAGACCAAGCCATTGCCGGGCGGAAAGGTCAAGGGCGCAACGGTCCGGGGTTTGGTGGTCAGGCGCGAGGGTGGGCTTTCTGGTAGGCGGCCAGAAGGTGTTCGGTTTCTATGCGGGTGTAGATTTGCGTGCTCGAGAGCGACGCATGCCCCAGTAGTTCCTGGATGGCCCTGAGATCGCCACCGCGCCCGAGCAAATGGGTCGCGAACGAGTGGCGCAGCGCATGCGGGGTGGCCGATGGCGGCAGGCCAAGGGCGGATTTGACCTGCTGCATGCGCGACTGGATGAGCCGGGGTGACAAAACGCCACCGCGAGCCCCGCGGAAAATCGGCTCGGCGGGCCCAAACGCAAAGGGGACCAGATCAAGATAGGTCTCGATGGCTTTGCGGATTTCAGGAAGAATGGGCACGATGCGGGTCTTGCCGCCCTTTCCGGTGACCCTGAGGCTTTCGGGTTCGACATCGGTTCTGGTGACGGAAAGCGCTTCGGCGATGCGAAGCCCGGCCCCATAACATAGCGCGATCACAGCCGTGTCTCGGGCGGCGATCCAGGGCCGGTCTTCGAGATCGTCAATGGATTTGACCGTTGCTCTTGCTTCCGAAACCGTCAGCGCCTTGGGCAGGGCTTTGGGCAGTTTTGGCGATTTGACCAGCGACAGCGCCGATGAGACGGCATGATTGTTCGCTTCGAGATAGGCGGCGAAACTCTTGATGGCCGAAAGGGCGCGTGCCAGGGATCGCGAGGAAATTCCCTCCGACCGGCGTCTGGCCATGAAGGCGCGCAGGTCCGCAGGTTTGAGAGTGGCAAAATGGAAGGGTGCAACCCTCTCGCCGAAATGCTGGTTGAGAAAACCGAGAAAACCGGAGAGGTCACGCTGATAGGCCTCGATGGTATTTTCGCTGAGGCGGCGGATGCGGGCACGTTCGCTCAACCAGCCGGAGACGAGCTGATTGAGATCATCGGTCACGAAAAAGGCGCGGTCGGTCATGTCGGTCACTCTAGCTGGCCGGCGTTAGCGAAGTGCAAAAGTCCTGTTGCCGAATCGGGGCGGCATTCTAAGCTCTGGGCATGAGCGAAGACGCGGACATTTTCGGCCCGGGCGACGTGGTGGCGGTTCTGGTGACCGTCAATGTCGAGGTGCCCTATTCCTATCGGGTGCCTGAGGGCATGCGGGTGGTGCGCGGGTCGATCGTCGAGGTGCCGCTCGGTCCGCGGCCGACGCTTGGGGTGGTCTGGGGCGCACCGAAAGACACGTTCGCGCACAACCGGCTCAAGGATATCGGCTTTGCCTTCGAGGTGCCGCCTTTTTCCGAGGAGCTGCTGAAGCTGGTCGACTGGGTTGCCCGCTATACGCTCAACGCGCCGGGCAATGTTCTGCGCGGCGCTCTCAGGGTGCGCGAGGCGCTGGACCCGCCGCGACCTGTGACTGCCTTTCGAAGCACGGGGATCCACCCGGACCGGATGACCGATGCACGGGTCCGGGTGCTCGAAACGCTGGGCGACGGCATGGCATGGGCCAAGTCCGCGCTGATTGGTGCCAGCGGCGTGTCGCCGTCGGTGATCGAGGGGCTGGAGCGGACAGGCGCGGTCGAGCGGGTCGTGCTGCCGCCCCCGCCTTCGGTCAGTCTGCCGGACCCCGATCATGCACCGCTCGATCTCAACACGCATCAATTGGCGGCGCTCGGACAATTGCGGGAACTCGACATCGACCGGTTCGGCGTTGCCCTGCTCGACGGGGTGACGGGATCAGGCAAGACCGAGGTCTTTTTCGAGTGTGTGGCCGACACGCTGAGGGCCGGGCGGCAGGCGCTGGTCCTGTTGCCGGAAATCGCCCTGACCCACACGTTTCTGGACCGGTTTGCCGAACGGTTCGCCACGCGAGCGGCGGAATGGCATTCGGACATGACGCCGGTGCAGCGGGCGCGCATCTGGCGGGCGGTGGCAAGCGGGGAGGCGCGGGTGGTGGTCGGCGCGCGGTCGGCCCTGTTCCTGCCGTTTCATGAGCTTGGCCTGATCGTGATCGACGAGGAACATGACGGGGCATTCAAGCAGTCGGACGGGGTCAATTATCATGCCCGCGACATGGCGGTTGTGCGCGGGCAACTCAACGATGCGCGGGTGATCCTGTCTTCGGCGACGCCGTCGGTCGAAAGCTACAACAATGCGGAGGCGGGCCGATATCGTCATGTCCGAATCGATGTGCGGCATGACGATGCGCAATTGCCCGACATCCGCGCCATCGACATGCGCGAGGAGGGTCCCGAGCGCGGGCAATGGATCGCCCCGGCGCTGGCACGGGAGATTTTCGCAACGCTCGATCGTGGCGAGCAGGTGCTTTTGTTTCTCAACCGGCGCGGTTATGCGCCGCTGACGCTCTGCCGGGCCTGCGGGCACAAATATCAATGTCCAAACTGTTCGAGCTGGCTGGTCGAGCACCGGTTCCGCGGGGTTCTCAGCTGTCATTATTGCGGGCACGAAATCCGCGTGCCCGAAGTCTGTTCGAATTGCGGGGAACCGGACAGTCTGGTGCCGATCGGTCCGGGAATCGAGCGGGTGGCCGAGGAGGTTGCCGAGCGTTTTCCGGATGCGTCACGGGTCATCCTCTCGTCGGACATGGGGTCGAACGCGCAATTGCGGGACCGGTTCGCCGAAATCGAGCGGGGCGAATATGACCTGATCATCGGCACGCAATTGGTGGCCAAGGGACATCATTTCGAGAAGCTCACCCTGGTCGGTGTGCTCGATGCCGATCTGGGACTGGCGCATGGCGATCCGCGGGCGGCGGAGAAGACCTTTCAATTGTTGACCCAGGTGACCGGCCGGGCCGGGCGGGCCAGCAAGGCGGGACGGGCCTATTTGCAGACCTATCATCCCGAGCATCCCGTGATCGACGCGATGATCCGGGGGGACCGGGAAGCGTTTTATGCCCACGAAATGGCGTCGCGCCGCGAAACCGGCATGCCACCTTTCGGGCGGCTGGCGGCGCTGATCGTTTCAGCCAACGAGCACGACGTGGCGATGAATTATGCCAAGCACCTGCTCAGGGTGGCGCCACAGGCGGAGGGGGTCAAACTTTTCGGCCCGGTCGACGCGCCGCTCGCCATGGTGCGCGGACGGCATCGCGTCAGGCTATTGGCTCAAAGCGAAAAGAGTTTCGATCTTTCGAGTTATGTCCGCTTCTGGCTCGGCCATGCCGACAAGATCCGCGGCAATCTCAGGGTTCAGGTCGATATCGATCCGATGAGCTTTTTTTGATCTAGCCGGCGCTTGCCAATAGCTCCTGCAAGGTCGCATTGAAATCGGCGCCCTGGGTCGTTTCATCTACAAGTGCGCGCAGGCCATCGTCGCCGATCGTGGTCGCGATTTCAGCCACCATATTGCGGGCGGACTGATAGGCTGGCAGGGCGGGAAATTCGTGCAGAAGTTTCAGCCAGTCCCCGGGCGTGATGGCGGTCAGGGTCAGGGCTTCTTCCTCGGCGGTCGTCGGATCGCGATAGCGGCTGTCGTTGGACCAGTAGACGGCCAGGCCCTCGTTGAACCAGGCAGGCACGGACGAGATCAACATGCCGTACCAGCCCAGGCGTGCGGCCAGTTCGGTGTGCATGCGTTCATGCGCAAGAATGGTGGCGTTAAGGCCGTTCGGTCCGACGCGGATGATTTCGGCGCCGAAGCTGGTCGCCTTTGCGGTCGAACCGCCGAAGCGCCGGTAGCAATCCCGGGTGCTGCATATGATGTAGCGCGGATGGGCTCGAAGGGTGCCGTAGAATTCGGCCACGCGGTCGTCGCTGGCCGATACCAGCCATGTGAGCGCCTCGGAATCTTCGGGGGCATCGGTGAAGACATTGTTGCCGATGTCCTTGAGACCGAAACACTGGGCGCAGAACGCGCGCTGCGGTCCTGGAATGGCTGCGGCGGCCACCCCGGCCCCAACGATCAAGACGATCAGAATGAACGCAATCCAGCGCAACATCCGGCTCACCAGCATTTTCGGCTCATGATTTGCAACAAGGGACTTGATGCCCGTGAACGCAAGATGTGGCAAGCGCATGGCGGGGCGCAATTGTCACACGTCTGTCACACAGACAAAATATATCCGTGATTATGGATAAGTCATTGGCGCTTGCGGCGCTGTCCGCGCTTTCGAACGAGACCCGGCTGGATGCGTTCCGGCTTCTGGTCGGCGCGGGCGCGAACGGGCTGGCGGCGGGCGCGATTTCGGAACGGCTCGGGGTGGTGCAGAACACCATGTCGGCGCATCTGGGGGTTCTGAGCGCTGCGGGCCTGGTCCGGCACGAACGCGAGGGGCGCTCGATCGTCTATTCAGCGGACCTCGATGCGATGCAGGCGCTTCTGACCTATCTGATGGACGATTGTTGTGGGCGGCGGCCGGAACTGTGCCAGCCTTTATTGATGCGAATGGGCGATATGCAGCAGGAGGAGACGAAACATGGCTGACAAGGTTTTCAACGTGCTGTTCTTGTGCACGGGCAATTCGGCGCGCTCGATCATGGCCGAGGCGATTCTGAAGCGTGAAGGCATGGGCCGGTTCAACGCCTTCTCGGCGGGATCGCACCCGGCGGGCGAGGTCAATCCGTTCGCCATCCAGATTTTGAAGAAACTCAATTACGACACCAGCTTTGCGCGCTCGAAGAACTGGGATGAATTCGCCGTAACCGGCGCGCCGGTCATGGATTTCGTGTTCACGGTTTGCGACAACGCGGCCAAGGAAACCTGCCCGGTGTGGCCCGGTCAGCCGATGAGCGCGCATTGGGGCGTGCCCGATCCGGCCGCGGTCCAGGGAAGTGACGTGGAAAAGGCGCTGGCCTTTTCCGAGGCCTACCGGATGTTGAGCAACCGCATTTCGATTTTCGTCAATCTTCCGTTGGCATCAATCGACCGGCTCGCATTGCAGAAGACGCTGCGCGATATCGGCACAAAGACGAACGATTGAGCAGCAGAATGACATTTTCATTCAGCCGGCGTTTGTTCGCCGAATTCGCGGGCACGGGTTTTCTGGTCGGCACGGTGGTCGGGTCCGGCATCATGGCCGAGACCCTGACCAACGACGTGGCGCTGGCACTCTTGGGAAACACGATCCCCACCGGTGCGATCCTTTTCGTGCTGATCACGATTTTCGGACCCGTTTCCAGCGCGCATTTCAATCCGGCGGTCAGTCTGGTCATGGCCATCGACAAGCGATTGCCCTGGGGAGAATTGCTGCCCTATGTCATCGCGCAGATTCTGGGCGGGCTAGCGGGCACGTTTGCCGCTCACATGATGTTCGCGATGGATGTGGTGCAATTCTCGGCCCATGCGCGCACCGGGATGGCGCAATGGCTGGCCGAGATCGTGGCCTCGTTCGGGCTTCTGATCACGATCCTTTTCGGTGTGAAGTTCCGCGAACAGAGCGTGGCCATGTTGGTGGGGCTCTACATTACCGCGGCCTACTGGTTCACCGCCTCGACCAGTTTCGCCAATCCGGCGGTTACGATCGCCCGGGCTTTCACCGATACGTTTTCGGGCATTCGTCCCATGGACGCGCCGATGTTCATTCTCATGCAATTGCTGGGCGGGGCGGCTGCATTGCTGGTTTTTCGCTGGATGATTTCCTCCGAACCCAAGAAGTAGGGTCCTTGAATGAACGTCGTTATCTATCACAATCCTGATTGCGGCACGTCGCGTAACGTTCTTGGTATTATCGAGGCCGCCGGGAATGAGCCGACCGTCATTCACTATTTGGAAACAGGATGGACCAGGCCGCAGCTTCTGGGGCTGTTCGCTGCCGCAGGTCTGACCCCGCGCGATGCATTGCGGATCAGCAAGTCGCCCGCCCAAGAACTTGGATTGCTCGATCCGGCAGTCAGTGACGCGGATTTGATCGACGCCATGTTTGCGCATCCCATTCTGGTCAACCGCCCGATCGTCTGCACCGCAAAAGGGGCGCGGCTGTGCCGGCCAAGCGAAACCGTTCTCGATCTTCTGGACAAGCTGCCGCCCGGTCCGCTGCGAAAAGAAGATGGCGAACTCATCATCGACGAAAATGGCCACCGGGTCGGCTGAACAGGCGCAAAAGAACCCAGCCGCGACGCCGGGTCGCAGGCCATTTTCAACATTGGCAAAACCGACCGTTAGAATCGGCTTTGTGGCGCTTGCGAGCGCCGCAAAACGTGTGCTAGAGGGGGCGCGAATTTGCCGGGGGGCTCTATGAAAGCTGCTCCCTTTTTCCCGTTGATCGCCTGTCGCCGGACCAGAACCGGGACAAGCCCAAATACGGAGCGACCGGTTTGAGCGCATCCAGTTCCGCCCTTGCCCAGATCGCACGACCCTATGCCAATGCCTTGTTCGATCTCGGCAAGGAAAGTGGTTCGCTTGGCGACATTGAAGGGGGCCTCGATTCCATTTCAGCGCTCGTCAATGACAGTTCCGATTTCGCAGACTTTCTGAAAAGCCCGCTCATCGACACCGAAGAGAAGGCCAAGGCGATGAACGCGATCCTCGACAAGGTTTCGCTTCCCGCGCTGGTCAGCAATTTCGTCAAGACGGCGGCCGGCAATGGGCGGCTTTTCGCGCTGCCGGCCATGATTGCGGCGTTCAAGGAACTGGCGGCTGCCGAGCGCGGTGAGATGCGCGCCGAGGTGACCTCGGCCAGCGAACTGACCAAAGCGCAACTCGATTCCCTGGCGGCGACGCTGAAGGACAAGTTCGGCAAGGACGTCGCGCTTGATACGAATAT
Organism: Hyphomicrobiaceae bacterium; assembly: GCA_020638065.1. GTDB lineage: Bacteria > Pseudomonadota > Alphaproteobacteria > Rhizobiales > Devosiaceae > JACKJF01. The sequence continues at coordinate 66,580 of JACKJG010000006.1, forward strand.
CGATCCCAGCCTGATCGGCGGCCTCGTGGTCAAGGTCGGCAGCCGGATGATCGACACATCCCTCAAAACCAAGTTAACCGCGATGAAAGTCGCCATGAAAGAGGTCGGATAATGGATATCAAGGCTGCGGAAATCTCCGCAATCCTCAAGGACCAGATCAAGGATTTCGGCAAGGAAGCTGAGGTTTCCGAAGTCGGGCAGGTGCTCTCGGTGGGCGACGGTATTGCCCGCGTCTATGGCCTCGACAATGTGCAGGCCGGCGAGCTCGTCGAATTCCCGGGCGGCATCAAGGGCATGGCGCTCAACCTTGAAACCGACAATGTCGGTGTCGTGATTTTCGGTTCCGACCGTGAAATCGCCGAAGGTGACACCGTCAAGCGGACCGGCGCCATCGTCGACACGCCGGTTGGTCCGGAGCTCCTGGGCCGCGTGGTCGATGCTCTGGGCAACCCGATCGATGGCAAGGGCCCGATCAAGGCAGCCGAACGCCGCCGCGTGGACGTGAAGGCGCCGGGCATTCTGCCGCGCAAGTCCGTGCACGAGCCGATGTCGACGGGTCTGAAGGCCATCGACGCTCTGATCCCGATCGGCCGCGGCCAGCGCGAGCTGATCATTGGCGACCGCCAGACCGGCAAGACCGCCATCATCCTCGATACGTTCCTCAATCAGAAGCCGGCGCATGCCGAAGACCGCGAGAACGACAAGCTCTATTGCGTTTACGTCGCCGTCGGCCAGAAGCGTTCGACTGTTGCGCAGTTTGTCAAGGTTCTCGAGGACCGCGGCGCGCTCGATTATTCGATCGTGATCGCGGCAACCGCGTCCGATCCGGCACCGATGCAGTTCCTTGCACCGTTCACCGGCTGCACGATCGGTGAATGGTTCCGCGACAATTCCAAACATGCCGTGGTGGCCTACGACGATCTGTCCAAGCAGGCCGTCGCCTATCGCCAGATGTCGCTGCTGCTGCGCCGTCCGCCGGGGCGCGAAGCCTATCCGGGCGACGTGTTCTATCTGCACAGCCGTCTCCTCGAACGCGCGGCCAAGCTCAACGAGGATCATGGCGCCGGCTCGCTGACGGCTCTGCCGGTCATCGAGACCCAGGCCAACGATATTTCGGCCTACATTCCGACCAACGTGATTTCGATCACCGACGGCCAGATCTTCCTTGAAACGGATCTGTTCTTCCAGGGCGTCCGTCCTGCGGTGAACGCGGGTCTTTCCGTGTCGCGCGTGGGTTCGTCGGCACAGGTCAAGGCGATGAAACAGGTGGCCGGTTCGATCAAGGGCGAGTTGGCTCAGTATCGCGAAATGGCAGCCTTCGCCCAGTTCGGTTCTGACTTGGATGCGGCGACCCAGCGTCTGCTCAATCGCGGTGCGCGTCTGGTCGAATTGCTCAAGCAGCCGCAATTCTCTCCGCTCAAGACCGAAGAAGAAGTCGCGGTCATCTTTGCTGGTGTGAAGGGCTATCTCGACAAGATCGCGGTCAACCAGGTTCGCAGCTTCGAGTCCGGCCTGCTGTCGCTTCTGCGCAACGAGCATGGCGAGCTTCTGGGTGCCATCGCCAAGGAACGCGCTTTGTCGTCCGAACTCGAGGGCAAGCTGATCGCGGTACTCGACGATTATTCGAAGACCTTCGCCGCGTAAGGCCTCTGACGGGAGCCAGATGACATGCCTTCGCTGAAGGACCTCAAAAACCGGATTTCCTCGGTCACCTCGACCCAGAAAATCACCAAGGCCATGCAGATGGTGGCCGCCGCCAAGCTTCGCAAAGCCGAAGAGCTGGCTGCTGCCGCGCGTCCCTATGCGGGACGGATGAACGATGTTCTGGCCGGTCTTTCGGCCGCCTATGCCGGGCGTGACGATGCGCCAAGGCTTCTGGCGGGCACCGGTTCGGACCAGACACATTTGCTGATCGTCGCGACGGCGGAACGCGGCCTATGTGGCGGGTTCAATTCGAACATTTCCCGTTTGGCGCGCGACCATGCCCGCAAGCTGATGGCCGCTGGCAAGACCGTCAAGATCCTCTGCGTGGGCAAGAAGGGGCATGACGTTCTCAAACGGTTGTTCGCCGACCAGATCGTTGATGCCGTCACGCTGCGTGAGGTCAAGCAGATCGGTTACGCCAATGCGCAGGCGATCGGCGAGAAGGTCCTGGCCATGTTCGCCAATGGCGAATTCGACGTAGCGACCCTGTTCTATTCGAAGTTCAAGTCGGTCATTTCGCAGGAGCCGACGGCCCAGCAGCTGATCCCGGCGGCCTTCGAGGCCAATGAGGACAGTGCCGAACCGGTCTCTTATGAATATGAGCCTGGCGAAGAAGCCATTCTCAACGATTTGCTGCCGCGCAATATCAGCGTGCAGATCTTCTCCGCGCTTCTGGAAAACGGCGCGGGCGAAATGGGCGCCAAGATGAGCGCGATGGATAATGCCACGCGCAATGCCGGCGACATGATCCGAAAGCTGCAGCTGAGCTACAACCGCCAGCGGCAAGCGCAGATCACCAAGGAACTGATTGAAATCATCTCGGGCGCCGAGGCGCTCTAGGTTTAGCGAAACGAGGAACAAATCATGGCAGCCAAAAAAGCAACCGGCCGTATCGCCCAGGTCATCGGCGCGGTGGTCGACGTGCAGTTCGATGATCATCTGCCCGAGATTCTGAATGCGCTCGAGACCATGAACGGCGACAACCGGCTGGTGCTCGAGGTGGCGCAGCACCTGGGCGAGAACACGGTGCGTGCGATCGCCATGGACACGACCGAAGGTCTGGTTCGCGGCCAGCCGGTCACCGATATGGGTGAGCCGATTTCGGTGCCCGTTGGCGAGGCGACACTGGGGCGCATCATGAACGTGATCGGCGAGCCGATCGACGAAGCCGGTGAGGTCAAGTCCGACGCCAAGCGCGCCATTCACCAGGCCGCTCCGGAATTTGTCGACCAGAGCCCGGAAGCGCAGATCCTCGTGACCGGCATCAAGGTCGTGGACCTGCTTGCGCCCTATGCGCGTGGCGGCAAGATCGGCCTGTTCGGCGGCGCCGGTGTGGGCAAGACGGTGCTCATTCAGGAGCTGATCAACAACGTCGCCAACAATCACGGCGGCTATTCGGTGTTTGCCGGTGTGGGTGAGCGCACCCGCGAAGGTAACGACCTTTATCACGAAATGATCGAATCCGGCGTGAACAAGGACCCCAAGGAGAACAGCGGGTCGACCGAAGGGTCCAAATGCTCGCTGGTCTTCGGCCAGATGAACGAGCCTCCGGGGGCCCGCGCCCGTATCGCTTTGACCGGCCTGACGATTGCAGAGGATTTCCGCGACAAGGGCATGGACGTGCTGTTCTTCGTCGACAACATCTTCCGTTTCACCCAGGCGGGTGCGGAAATGTCGGCGCTTCTGGGCCGTATTCCTTCGGCGGTGGGCTATCAGCCGACACTGGCGACGGACATGGGCTCGATGCAGGAGCGCATCACGACGACCAACAAGGGCTCGATCACCTCGGTGCAGGCCGTTTACGTGCCGGCTGACGATCTGACCGACCCGGCGCCGGCGACCTCGTTCGCGCACCTTGATGCGACGACGGTGCTGAACCGTGCGATTTCGGAAAAGGGCATCTATCCGGCGGTTGATCCGCTCGATTCCAGCTCGCGCATGCTCGACCCCCAGATCGTGGGTGAAGAGCATTATCTGGTTGCCCGCGACGTGCAGGAAATCCTGCAGCGTTACAAGAGCCTGCAGGACATCATCGCCATCCTGGGCATGGACGAGCTTTCCGAAGAGGACAAGCTGGCCGTGGCTCGCGCCCGCAAGATCGAGCGCTTCATGAGCCAGCCGTTCCACGTGGCCGAAGTCTTCACAGGTTCGCCCGGCGTGTTCGTCAAGCTCGAAGATACGATCCGTGCCTTCAAGGGCCTGGTGGCGGGCGAATACGATCATCTGCCAGAAGCCGCGTTCTACATGGTTGGCACCATCGACGATGCGGTCGCCAAGGCACAGAAGCTCGCTGCGGCCGCCTAAGGCTGAGCGGAACGACGGAGGGCCGCAATGGCTGACGGCAACGTAAAAGTGGAGATCGTCTCACCCGAACGGCTCGTTCTCTCCGAGAATGTGCAGTCGGTGACCATTCCCGGCCAGGAAGGCAATTTCACCGTTCTGGGCGAACATGCCCCGGTGATGAGCGTTCTCAGACCCGGTTTCGTCATGGTCGAAGGTGGCAGCGAGAACCTCGTCTATGTGCGTGGTGGCTTCGCTGAAGTGAGCGATGGTACGGTGACCATCCTTGCCGAAGATGCCCGCCCGGCCAAGCAGTTCAACCGGCAGGAAATCGAAGAGGCGCTGGCCAAGGCGCAGCAGGACGTTTCGGCGGCCAATGGCGCCGAAGAAACCGAGGCAGCGCAATTGGTTGTCGACAGTCTCAGCAACCTGATGACGGAAGTCGAACATATGGGTTCGGCAATTGTGACCGGGCTCTAGAGGGGCCTCTCTGGATGCGAATTGAAAGGCGCCTTCGGGCGCCTTTTTTGTTTGGCCTCGCGGGGCTGCTCGCCCTTTGCCTCAGAACTCACCCTCGGTGCGGATGTGCAGCGTGGTGCCGCAATGCTTGCAGTGTACTGCGTCGGGGTCGTGCAGGATCAGTCCGCATTCCGGACATTCATGGTGCACCTTGGCGGGGCGGAAGAGCACCTGAGCGAGGCGCAGAAACAGGGTAACCCCCACGATCATCACCCCGACAGAGAGCATGCGGCCGACAGGTCCGGTCAGGGTAATATCGCCAAAGCCGGTGGTCGTCAGGGTCGTGACGGTGAAATAGAGGGCATCGGCATAATTGCCGATTTCGGGGTTCGTGTCGTGCTGCAGGGCATAGATCAACCCAGTCGTCACAAACAGAAAGACCATGAGATTGATCGCGGCGAGAACCAGGTCTTCGCGCTGACGGAACCAGGGGAAGGTCGTGCGCAGTCTGGTCAGCATCTGATAGGTGTGCAGCAGGCGAAGGGTTCTCAGGATGCGCAGAAAGCCGAGCCCCTCACCAGCGATCGGTGCGAGAAAGGAAATGATCGCCGCGACATCGGCCCAGGTGGAAAGCTTGAGGAACGGCGCAAGGCGGTTTTTTTCGAGCAACAGCCGGATGATGAAATCGGCGAGAATGACGACGCCAAGAACCAGATCCGTGATTTCAACCAGCAGCGTGTGCGGGAAGAAGCTGGTGACGATCACGAACAGGATGGTCAGAAGATCGAAAACCAGCAGCCCATAGCGAAACCGCTGGGCCAGCTTCGAATTACCCTCGTAAAGAAACCTGATTCTGGCGAGTATGCGCATGCCGCCTTGTCCGCGTCAGATGATCAATTGCAGCAACTTGAGCATATTCTGTTTAACGCGGGGTCAAAAGAATGGGCGCCCGAAGGCGCCCATCGTGCAGCGGGAAGGAAGTCCGCTTCAGGTTAGAACTGTGCCGTTTCGGTCGAGTGCTCCATCGCAGTGGTCGACGAACGTCCCTGGCTGACGGCCATGGAGACGGCATCGAAATAGGAGGTGCCGACTTCGCGCTGGTGGCGCGTTGCGGAGAAGCCATCCTTTTCGGCGGCGAACTCGGCCTGCTGGACATATTGGCTGTAGGCCTTCATGCCCTCGTCCTTGTAGGCGCGCGCCAGATTGAACGTGGTCAGGCTGAGGTTATGGAAGCCGGCCAGGGTGATGAACTGGTATTTGTAGCCCATCGCACCCAGCTCGCGCTGGAATTTGGCCATTTCATCCTCGCCCATATGCTTGGCCCAGTTGAAGGAAGGCGAGCAATTGTAAGCGAGCATCTGATCCGGATATTCCTTGCGGATGGCTTCAGCGAAGCGCCTGGCGTCATCAAGGCTCGGCGTCGAGGTTTCGCACCAGATCAGATCGGCATAGGGCGCATAGGCCAGGCCGCGGGAAATGGCCTGATCGAAGCCGTTGCGGACCTTGTAAAAGCCTTCCTCGGTCCGTTCGCCGGTGATGAAGGGCGCATCATATTCATCGACATCCGATGTGATCAGGGTTGCCGCCTCCGCATCGGTGCGGGCCATGATCAGGGTCGGTACGCCCATCACGTCCGCCGCGAGACGGGCGGAGTTAAGGGTCTTGACCTGCTGACGGGTCGGCACGAGCACCTTGCCACCCAAATGGCCGCACTTCTTTTCAGAGGCCAACTGATCTTCGAAGTGAACGGCGGCGGCGCCGGCCTCGATCATGGCCTTCATCAGTTCGAAAACGTTGAGGGCCCCGCCGAAGCCTGCCTCGGCATCGGCGATGATCGGTACGAAGAAGTCGTAGTCGGTGGTCGGCAGGCCATCCATCTTTTCCATGGTCTGGATCTGGTCGGCCCGCTGCAGCGCCTTGTTGATGCGGCGCACCACCGAGGGAACCGAGTCGACGGGATAGAGCGACTGGTCGGGATACATGTTGCCGGAGGTATTGGCATCGGCGGCGACCTGCCAGCCGCTGAGATAGATGGCCTTGAGGCCAGCCTTGACCTGCTGCACCGCCTGATTGCCTGTGAAGGTGCCAAGGGTCGGAACGTAATCCTCGGTGTGCAGAAGCTCCCAGAGGCGGCGGGCGCCATTCTCGGCCAGCGTGTATTTGATATCGAGGGAGCCGGCCAGGCGCGCTACATCGTCGGGAGTGTAATCGCGGCGGACATTGGCCCAGCGGTCCGATGCCCATTCAGGGGCGGGAAACTGGTTGGGGTTCTGGTCGTTTTTCTTGAGCATCTGACTAACTTTCCTTGGTAGACGGCCGGCCTTTTCGCCGGATTACTGGGTTCGGCGGATAAAGGTGGCGGCGAGCATCGGCTTGCCGTCGAACAGGTCGCCAGCGCCGGATTCGCCGGCATGGGTGAAGGTCTGACGGGCGGCCTGACCGGCGATCATGAAGCCGCGGGCTGCCAGATTGTGTTCGTTGAACTTGCGCATCACCTCAGCCATCGAAGCGGCGATGATGGTGATCACCTCTTCAGCCGGGCTGGTGTGAGACTGGTCGGGTTCGAATTCACGCGTCGTATGCTGCATTGTTTCCTCCTCCTGCTGCACACTTGTAAAGATTTGACAAAATGAAAAAATATGCAAGAAAGACAGCGCATTGAGCTTGTAAAGTGGTCAAACCCTGTCAAGCAGTCCTTGGCGATCTGTAAAGAATGTCAATCGGGAGGAGAAAATGGAAGAGAATCAAATCCAGATTGGTGGGCGGATTCGCCGTTTGCGGCGACAAAAGCGGATTACACAGCAGGACCTGGCCGGCCATCTGGGCATTTCACCGAGCTATCTCAACCTGATCGAACACAATCGGCGATCGGTCACGGTGCCGATTCTGTTCTCTCTGGCAGGCTATTTCGGGGTCGAACCGGGCGATCTTGCCGAGAGCGACGATCAGCGCCTGACCGGGGATCTGATGGAGATGTTCGGCGACGATCTTTTTGCCGATACCGATGTCACCAATTTCGACATCAAGGAGTTTGCGCGCTCGCAGCCGGGTGTGGCCCGTGCCGTGTTGCGCCTGTTCGATTCGCATAGCCGGCAATTGGCAGAGGCCGCGCAAGGGGCGCGTGACGAGGATGGCGATGGTGCCGGTCCCGTGCCGTTTCACCGGGCCACCGACCTGATCTCGGATTTTCTGCAGGAGCATGCCAACCATTTCCCGACGCTTGAAGAAGCGGCCGAGCGGGTGCGGGCAGACATTGACAATGCCGCGGACAGTTTCGAGGCGGGGCTCAGGACCTATCTGATCAATGTGTTTGGAATGGATTGGCGTTTTGCCTCGCTGCCGCATGGCGTGGCGCGGCGTCTCAGCCGGGACGGGCGCATGCTCGAACTCAGCGAATTGCTGTCACAGGAAAGCGCCCTGTTTTCGGTCAGCCAGCATATTGCCGGGCTGGTCGCCGCAAAGGAGATTGAGGCGCTGATCGGCAATGGCCCGCTCTCCGAGGGCGATGCGCCGGCGCTGGCACATAATGTGTTCGCGTCCTATTTCGCGGCGGCGCTGATGATGCCCTATCCGGCATTTTTGAAAGCCTGCAAGGAAACGCGCTATGATGTGGACCGGCTCAGCCGCCGCTTTGGAACCAGTTTCGAACAGGTCTGCCACCGGATGACGACGTTGCAGCGTCCCGGAGCCCAGGGAATTCCATTTCATCTGATCCGCACCGACATTGCCGGCAATATTTCGAAGCGCTTTTCACTGTCCGGCATTCATATCCCCCGGCATGCGGGGGCCTGCCCGCGCTGGAATGTTTATCTCGCTTTCCTGCAACCGGGCCGAATCAACACCCAGATTTCGCGAATGCCGAATGGAGACACGTTCTTTTGCATTGCGCGCTCGTTCGAAAAGGGCGGGCATCGCTATAATGCGCCGCGCCGGCATTTCTCGATCGGTCTGGGATGCGATGTCGCCCATGCCCGCGAACTGGTTTATGCGGACGGCGTCGATTTGTCGGAGAACGGGCAGATCACGCCGGTTGGCGTGTCCTGCCGTATCTGTCCGCGGCTTGAATGCGACCAGCGGGCGCACCCGCCGGCCGATCACCGTTTTCATCTCGAGGACGAAACCCGCGCCGAAAGTCTTTACGCGCGCATCGGCTAGAGCGGGCAGAACCCAGACCGAGGTTCGCCTTGCCAAACGCGGTGAGGCGCGTATCAGTGAGGCCGTCGCTTCCGACTGCGAAAGGCCACGAAATGCTGCGCGATTCCAGCATGCCGCAAGGCAATGTGCACATAATCCGGATCAATTCCGATAGTCTGAAGGGAAACCTTCTGGGCGATCCGCATGTCCGCGATGTGGCCGTTTATGTGCCGCATGGACATGACGGGGCGGGATTGCCGCTTCTCGTCGATCTGGTCGGCTATACCGGGTCGGGTCTCAGCCATATCAACTGGAAGAGCTTCGGCGAAAATGTACCGCAACGGCTCGACCGGCTGTTCGCGAGCGGCGAGATGGATCCCGCGGTCGTGGCCTTTCCGGATTGTTTCACGAGGCTTGGTGGCAATCAGTACATCAATTCCGCTGCGATGGGGGATTGGGAGGATTTTCTGATCGCGGAAATGCTGCCGGCGTTGGAGGCTCAGTTCAAGTGCGGAGGCGCAGGAAGGCGTGGCGTGTTCGGCAAGTCGTCGGGCGGGTATGGGTCTATCGTTCATGCCATGCGGCGGCCAGACGTGTGGTCGGCCGCGGCCTGCCATTCCGGCGATATGGCCTTCGAGATCTGCTATTTGCCCGACATGCCGCTGGTGCTTCGGGCTTTGGCCAAGAAAGGTGGCTCCATCGAGAAATTCCTCAACGATTTCGAGGCCGGGCCGAAATGGGATGGCAAGGATATTCACGTGCTCATGGTTCTGGCCATGGCCGCGACCTACGATCCGGACCCCGATGCCTATATGGGCATTCAGCTACCGGTCGATCCCGAGACCTGTGACGTGATCGATGCGCGCTGGCAGGAATGGTTGAAATGGGATCCGGTTCTGATGGCCGACGATGCGGACGTGATTGCCAATCTGAAGACGCTGAAAGGGTTTTGGCTCGATTGCGGCACGGTCGATCAATACAATCTGCTCTACGGCGCGCGGCGCATGCACCGGAAACTCGAAAAGTCCCGCGTGAAGCATGTCTATGAGGAGTTTGACGACAATCACTCCTCCATCGATTACCGGATGGACAAAAGCCTGCCGTTCCTGGTCAGAGCGCTAAGCGAATAGAACCCTGCGATTCCCGCAAACCACACTGAGTGGGCCGGGGTGATCAGATGATCAGGTCGTCGTTGGTCACGTCCTTGAGATCGATTCCCTTGATCTTGATGATCGTTCCCTTGTCGACAAATTTCACCTTGTCGTCGTTCTTCTTGCCCAGTTCCACGAAATGGGCAACGGCGGCGGCCTTGTTGTTGTAACCAAAGTCACTCAGGTTGATCCGGTCCTTGCCGTCCTGAAAGTCGTAGATCAGGTTGAGGTCTTCGTGTTTGCCGATGACGAAGATGTCGTCGCCGCCCTCGCCCCACATTCTGTCGTTGCCGGTGCCGGGGATCAGGGTGTCCTTTTTGGGGCCGCCCCAAAGCTTGTCATTGTCGGCGCCGCCTTCGAGTCGATCGATGCCATCTTCACCCTTGAGGGTGTCGTTGCCCTGATCTCCCTTGAGGATATCGTTGTCGTCACCACCGAAAAGTGTGTCGCTGCCGCCGCGGCCGGAGAGAATGTCGTTGCCATCGTTGCCACGAATGACATTTTCTCTTCCATTCCCGGTCACGACGTCGACCTTGGAACCTCCCTTGAAGTTCTCAATGATTGTGTCGGGGCCGACAATGACATTGCCGGTGCCACCGTCAATGTTCCAGATGGCGCCCGCGGCCAGCTTGGCAAACTGGCGGTTGGTCGCCGAGGACGCATCGAACGTGTCGATACCGCCGGTGTCGAACAGGGTCATGGCGTAGGGCTGAACGTGGGTCGAGGGCACGCCAAAATCCTTTCTCGGCGTGTTGAGTCCATTCAGGTTGTAGATTGTGTTGCCGGCCTTGTAGCTGACGGGCAGACCGGAATAGGTTTTCTGGATAGCCAGGATGTCGATCAGCATCGGTGTGATCACATAGCCAAGCGTTGCGTCGACGGTCGTGTTTTCGTTCTGGTTGAAATAGGACATGACTGATTTCTGCCAGCTGTCATTCCTGGCGAAATTGTTGCCATTGCCATTCACGTCGTAAGTGATGGTGCCATTGTAATTTCCAAGATGGCCGAGCCCGAGAGCGTGACCGAATTCGTGCAGAAAGGTCTGAAACACATAGGTCTCGACATAGTTGGAACCGTTCAACTGGTTCTTGTGGATGTTGATCCGGGCCTGATCGATGAAGGTGTCGTTGTTGGTGTCGAGATCGAATTCGGTGTCGGCGCCGCTTGATTCATCATCCATGATGATGTCGGCACCAGCCGAAGAGTTTTCCCGAAACCTCAATCCACTAACGCCGGCCCAGAGCGCCATGACGGCGCGCGCCATTTCCTGACCTGCGGCGGTTAGTCCGTCGATGTTGACCGTGATGATTTTGTCGACCGATGTGTCGAACTTGCGCGCGGCCGCGCTGCGATAATCCTCCCAATAGCCGTGGACGAGTTGGTTGACGAACTTGTTGTCGGACCAGTTGGTGGGCTTGGGCGGCGAAGGGGGAGGCACAACAGCCACATTGAGTTCGTAGTCGAACTGGTGCGTGAAGGCGTCGTTTTCGACACCAATGTAGAAGGTCTCATTTGTTGCCGGCGTATAGAAAAACCACTTGTCGTAGGTTTTTCCATCATAAACATAGTCGGTCCATTGGTATGGCGTGACCTTGGTTGCCCCGGAATCATAAAGTTCAAGGTCCGAGTAATAATCATCGCCGGAATTGGGGACGTGATAGTAGAGGATGCGGTATTTGACACCGGCCTCCAGACTGATTTTCACCCAATCGATCCCATTGGGATAGGGCCCGCTGGCGTCTTCGGCATGGCCCACGAACGTATCGCCGACGCCAATTGTGTAGGCGGTCGCGGTGGTCAGGGCATCGGTGGTTTCAGTGATCGTTGTCATGGGTTTATTCGGCCCCACGTCAGGCGCCTGAGTCTTCCCTGTCTTTTGCGTCCGAGATGCGAAGGTGAATTCGCATTTGATCAATAGAACAGCCGGATTTGAGTAGAAATGCAAGTATTTCCGGAAATTTGTGATGTTGAAACGATCGTCCTGGACAATTCAAAATGACACGACGAGCCCTGTTTCAGCGCCGGTGTGATGCGCAAGACATTTCCGTTTGAGACCAGTTTTGATGATTTCACTTGCCAAAGCGGTCGTTAGGCCCCACATAGGCGCCATCACCGGAGCGCGACCCGATATCGGACGCAGCGCCAAAGGGTGATTGAGCTTCTCTTCTTTCCGACCAATCCGGCGAGCGGCGAGGCGGGTCCGGACAGGGTTCCGGCCGCGACAGTGCGCATGTGTCCAGGTGCGCCGCTGCTCGATCATGTTGAAAACGGACCTTTGCCTTGTGACACATTGGCAAGGTTCAGGGCTGCGCGCGCGTTGGATTTGCGCCGGCCCGAAATTGAAAGAAGAAGATGACTCATTCAAATTTTGCGGGCTTCGGCCTGGCCGATACGCTCGTGCGTTCGCTCGCCGATGCCGGCTTCACCAAGCCCACGCCCATTCAGGAAAAAGCGATCCCGGCACAAATGGCCGGCCGTGACCTGCTGGGCATTGCACAGACCGGTTCGGGCAAAACCGCCGCGTTCAGTCTGCCCATCCTGACAGCTCTGATGAAGCGTGAAGGCAAACGCGCCTCGAGATCGGTTGGCGCGCTCATTCTGGCGCCGACCCGTGAACTGGCGGTTCAGATCAACGACATGATCCGGACCTATGTCGGACGCGGACATCTCAGTTCCGTGCTGGTTCTGGGCGGCATGTCCCGGCAGTCGCAAATCAACAAGCTGGCGCGCGGCGCCGACGTGGTCGTGGCGACGCCGGGCCGGTTGGCCGACCTTCTTGACGAGCGGAAACTGCGGCTCGATCTCACGCAGCATCTCGTGCTCGATGAAGCGGACCGGATGCTCGATATGGGCTTTATCGCGCCGATCAGAAAGATTGCTTCAGCCTGCGCGCAAGATCGGCAAACGGTGATGTTTTCGGCCACCATGCCGCCGGAAATCGCCAAACTTGCCGCAAGCCTGCTCAACGATCCGGTGCGGGTCGAGGTTGCGCCGCAGGGCACCACCGTCGATGCGATCGAGCAAAAGATCATTCTCTCGGGTTCCAAGCTCAAACGATCGGTTCTCAATGGGCTGCTCGAGGATGAGGGGCTGAGCCGGGTCATCGTTTTTGCGCGGACCAAACATGGCGCAGACAAGGTGGCCAAGGGGCTTGATCTCGACGGGCACAAGGTCGCGGCCATTCACGGCAACAAGAGCCAGAATGCCCGACAGTCGGCGCTCCGGTCGTTCCGCGATGGTCATGTGCGGCTTCTGGTCGCCACCGACATTGCCGCGCGCGGAATCGATGTGCCCGATATCAGTCACGTCATCAATTACGACCTGCCCGACGAAGCGGAGAATTATGTCCATCGTATCGGGCGGACCGGCCGCAACGGCGCAACCGGGCTGGCCATTTCGCTTGTGGATGGGTCGGAACTCAAGAAATTGCGCGATGTCGAAAAGCTCATCCGCAAGACCCTGCCGCGCAGCGGGTCGCTGCCCGAGGGCGCAGGCACCGAAACTGCGGGTGCGGGCGCTCCATCCAGACGCCGGCCGGGGAACGGACAGAAAAGGCCGGTTTCCGGACGCCGCCGCGATGCCAGTGCCGATGCTCCCGTTTTCGGCGAGAAAGCCGACAGACCATCGGGTCAGCCCAATCGGCACCATCCCGCAAGCGGAAAAGGTCCGAACCGGAACGGCGCGAGGAAGCCGCGCTGGAGCACGGCTCGCAAACAGAATGCGGCCGGCCGCAGGGGCAAACGTTCCGGCGCGGCATGAAACAATGAGCGTCCCGGTTGCACCGGGACGCTCATGGAATCGCTTTTTGGTCTTGGCGTCTGATGCTCAAATCGGGCCGGCCAGTTTGTCAGGTCAGGCAGACATCACCAGGCCAGCGACCGGCCGTCGAGGGCGGCGAGCAGTTTCTGATCATGCTCGTAAATGTCGGCACGGAAATTGGGCACGCCATTGTCGGACCAGGCGGTGAGGTAAGTGATGTGCACCGGCAGCTTCCTGGAGAGGCTGACAATGGTGCGTTCACCGGTCGCGAGCACCTGATCCACCTTGGACTTGTTCCAGCCGGACACGCCGCCGGCAGCCAGGACCTGCGGGATCAATTCAAGCGGACGGGCAAGGCGGATGCATCCATGCGAGAATGCGCGCACGGAACGCGAATAGAGGCTTCGGGCGGGTGAATCGTGCAAATAGACATCGTGCGAATTTGGGAACATGAACTTGACCTGTCCCAAGGCATTGTTGGCGCCGGGGCGCTGGCGAATGGTGAAGGGGAAATTGCCCTGACCGTAGGCGTTCCAGTCGATCGATCGCAGATCATAGACCTGATCGCCGCGCACCGCCTCGAAGCCGCGTGACGCCAGTCCACCCGGATCGCTCCTGAGTTCGGGCAACATTTCCCCGAAGATGATCGAAGAGGGCACGTTCCAATAGGGATTGATCTCGAGATATTCGATCTGGTCGGAAAAGACCGGCGTGCGCGTATAGGGTTTGCCGACAACAACGGCCATGCGCTCGACCTCGTTGCCATGATCGTAACGGCGTAGCTCAAAACCGGCGATGTTGACGATGATATATTCGTCGCCAAGATTGTCCGGCATCCAGCGCCAGCGCTCCATCGAGACGATGATCGCGTTGATGCGGTCGTCAACGGGCGTGTTGAGGGCCGCGTAGCTTGCCGGGCCAACGGCACCATCCACATCGAGCCCCATGCGGGCCTGAAAGCGCTTGACCCTGTCTTCGAGATGGCCGTCATAGATTGTGGGGTCCTCGGCCGGAGAAATGCCGGGGTCGGTGACATCGAGCCGGGCTCTCAAGGCCAGCACGCGTCCGTCCTGCATGCCGGGCTTGAGCGTTTCGCCCATAGGCACGCTTGGCCAGCCACCTCGCGCCTGAATGCCGCGATACTCAGCCAGCATCTTCTTGAGAGCTTCATAGTCAGGCGATGGCGGTTCGTAAGCGTCGATGATCGCGGAGATGCTCTCGGATCGGGCCAGGTTTTCGAGCGCTGCGGTCTGGTCGATCTTGCGTTCGGCCAGAAAGAAGTCCGGATCGATGTGCGAGGGCAGGAAGCGGCCGACTTTCAGATCCGAGACATATTGCAGGTAGGCGGCGGCCAGATGCAGTTCGATCACCGCCTGACTGCGCTGATCGGTATTGGGCAAGGCGTCGACCAGAGCGGCGAGTTGTGCGGTCGGATAGTCGGAAGGCTGCAAACCGTCACTTGCCGCGTTTGTCAGACGGTCGATCAGGCCGGGGGCGCGATTGGTGCCGATGAACAAAAGGTCGTTTTCGACGCCCTCGTAATAGGCCTTGAGGGCCTCACGGCGCTGCTGAACCGGAAGGGGCAGGCGCGCTTCGTTTTCGAGCAGGTCGAGCACGTGAATGCGCACGAAGGCGCGGTTCATCTGGGCATCGGTCTGGGCGGCGGTCGGTCCGGCGAATAGTGCGATAAGCAGAACAAACAGAAGCAGCGGACCCGCCGCGATTTCCGCAATCCTGAAACTGGACCTCTCAGCCATGATCGTGTCCGCCGCCTGCATTGACTGAACTATTGCATGGGTGGGGCGTAAAGAAGGCCGCCCTCCGTCCAGAGCGCGTTCAGGCCCCGGCTCAGTTCAAGCGGCGTGTTCTCGCCCAGATGGCGTTCGAACATGTCGGCATAGGTGCCAACGGACGAAAGAACGTGCTGGTACCAGTCCGGGTCGAGATCGAAATTCTCGACCATCGGTGCTCCGAGCTGACGCAGCCGGTCGGTCTGTTCGGCGGTCAGGCCAAGTTCTTCGGCGTTGATCAGCGCGAAGAGAACCCAGCGCACCAGATCGGTCCATTGCGGGTCATCCTGACGAACGACGGGTGACAGGGGCTCTTTCGAGATCACGTCGCGAAGCAGCAGATGGGCGTCGGGATCGGCGGTCTGCGCGCGCTCGCCGGCAAGGGCCGAGCGGTCTCCCGTCAGGGCGTCGCATTCACCCGCTTCATAGGCTTTGCGAGCTTCGTCGCGGTCGGCAAAGGGCGTGAAATTCACCTGCATGCCGGCAGCGGAAAAGAAGTTGGGCCCGTTCACCTCGGACGTGGTGCCGCGGACGACGCAGATGGTTGCGCCTTCCATCTGCCGGACGGAATTCAGGCCGTAGAGCGCGGGAACGAGGAAGGATTGACCGTCAATGTAGATCGGCCCGACAAAATCCAGCCCCAGCGCAAGGTCGCGGCGCATCGTCCAGGTCGAGTTGCGCGACAGAAGGTCGATATTGCCCTTGGTCAGCGCTTCAAAACGCTGGTCCGCGGAAAGCGACAGATAGTCGACCTTGTCCGGATCGCCCAGGATTGCCGCGGCGACGGCCTTGCAGAAATCGACGTCAAAGCCTTGCCAGACATTGTTGGCGTCCCGCAGGGAAAAGCCCTCGATGCCTTCGGAAACCCCACAGATCAGTTTGCCGCGCGCGCGTACGTCATCGAGCGTTCCGGCAGTGGCGGGCAGGGCGAATATTGTCACCAGGACAATAAGGGCGAGGCGTTTGAGCATGGCGCGCTCCCGGTTTGTCGGCATCGGTGGGAGGTTGGTTCAGACCGGTGGAGAATGCAAGAAATGTTTCCCCCGATTTGATCAACCGCCTTCACGAACGAGGCGGCGCCTTGCCCGCGACATTTGCAGGTTGGCGATGATGATGCCAATCGCAACAATGCCGATGAGCAGTGACGCCAGCGCGTTGACGTCGGGCGATACGCCTAGGCGGATCTTGGAAAAGATCACCATTGGCAGGGTCGAGCTGCCCGGCCCGTTGACGAAACTGGCAATGACCAGATCGTCCAGCGACAGGGTGAAGCTGAGGAGCCATGCCGAAACCAGAGCCGGTGAAATGATCGGCAGGGTGATGTCGAAGAAGACGCGGACCGGCGTTGCGCCGAGGTCCTGGGCAGCTTCTTCCAGCGATATGTCGAGATCGCCGAGACGCGACTGGATGACGACGGCCACATAGGCCATGCAGAAAGTTGCGTGGGCGATCACGACTGTCAGCATGCCCCGCCCCGCCGGCCAGCCGATCATGTTCTGCATGGCAACAAACAGAAGCAGCAGGGAAAGGCCGATAATCACGTCCGGCATGACCAGAGGTGCCGTGATCATCCCGACCATCAGCGTCTTGCCGCGGAACTTGCGGAACCGCACGATGGCGACGGCGGCCATGGTGCCGAGAACGAGCGCCAGCGTGGCACTGAGAGCGGCGATCTGCAGGCTCAGGAGCCCGGCGCGGATCAATTGATCGTTCTGCAGCAATTCGCCGTACCATTTGACCGAAAATCCGGACCAGACGGTGACCAGCTTGTTTTCGTTGAAACTGAAAATCACCAGCGAGACGATCGGCGCATAAAGGAAGACGTAGCCGAGGAAAGCGACGGTACGCAGGAAGAGCGAGCGTTTCATCAGCGTTCCTCCGTTATGCTGTCCTGCACCCGGCGCATGAACATGATCGGGATGACCAGGACAATCAGCATGGCAATGGCGACCGACGAGGCCACGGGCCAGTCGCGATTGGAGAAGAATTCGTCCCACAGCACCCGGCCAATCATCAGCGTGTTGGGGCCGCCCAGAAGCGCGGGAATGACGAACTCACCGACGGCGGGGATGAAGACCAGCATGGAGCCGGCGACAATGCCCGGCAGGGAAAGCGGCAGGGTAATGTTCATGAAGGTCGTCAGCGGCCGGCCCCCGAGATCGGCACTGGCTTCGAGCAGGCTGTCGTCCAGTTTGACGAGGTTGGCGTATAGCGGCAGGATCATGAACGGCAGGTAGGTGTAGACGATGCCCAGATAGACGGCGAAATCGGTCTGCAGCAGAACGAGCGGCTCCTGAATGACGCCGATCGACATCAGGAAATTGTTGACGACGCCATTGCTCTTCAGAAACCCGATCCAGGCGTAAACGCGCAACAGGAACGAGGTCCAGAACGGCAGGATGATGAGCATCAGATAGAGGCCGCGGCGGGCTTCGGGCGCACGGGCGATGAAATAGGCCATCGGATAGCCGATGATGAGGGTCAGCACGGTCGAGATCGCGGCGATCTTGAGCGATGACAGATAGGCGTTCAGATAGAGCGGATCGCTCATCAGGAACTGGAAATTCCCGAAATTGAGCTTGACGATCAGTTCACCGTCATTCGTCCATTCGGAGATGGGCGAATAGGGCGGCGAGGCGATCATCGCCTGGCTGAGGGCGATCTTGCAGACGACCGCGAAGGGAATGAGGAAGAAGACCAGCAGCCACAGCATCGGGGCGGCAATGACGAGCCCGCGGCCGGACAGACCGACCCGGGCAAGCCACCGGCGCATGAAGGCCCAGGGCTTGTTGTCGTCGGCGAGGGTTTCCATCAGGCTCATGCGGTCAGAACCACCCCTGCTTCGCCATCCCAGCTCACATAGACATGTTCGTCCCAGCTGATGTTTTCTTCGTCGATACGTTCGATGTTGGGCTTGGTGACCTGAATGCGTTTGCCGCTGTCGAGCACGATGTGAAACACGGAAAGATCGCCGAGATAGACGATCTCGTCGACGATGCCGTGGGTGAAATTGGCATCCCCTTCGGGTTTCTCGCGTGCGACGCGCAGTTTTTCAGGCCTGAGCGCATACCAGAGCGTCTGGTCGGGGGCGCAGGAAACGCCGTGCGGCACAAAAATGTCGCCACCGGTCTGTTTTGAGTGAATGCGCACCTGATCGGGCAGGTCCTCGGTGACCACGCCTTCGAACATGTTCACGTTGCCGATAAAGCCGGCGACATAGCGGGAATTGGGATATTCATAGATCTCGCGGGGCTCGCCGATCTGGACGATCGAACCGAGATCCATCACCCCGATGCGGGTTGCCAGCGACATGGCTTCTTCCTGGTCGTGGGTGACGACGATGAAGGTCACGCCGGTCTTTTCCTGGATCTTGACCAGTTCGTATTGGGTTTCCTCGCGCAGCTTCTTGTCGAGGGCGCCGAGGGGCTCGTCGAGCAGGAGCAGTTTGGGGTTCTTGGCGAGCGAGCGGGCAAGAGCGACGCGCTGGCGCTGACCGCCGGACAATTGATCGGGTTTGCGCCGCCCATATTCCTCGAGCTTGACCAGCGCGAGCAATTCACCGACGCGGTCGCGGATCTGGTCGGCGGGCAGACCGTCGCGCTTGAGGCCGTAGGCGATGTTGTTGGCCACGGTCATGTGCGGGAAAAGCGCATAGGACTGGAACATCATGTTGACCGGGCGCTGGTAGGGCGGCACGCCGGCCATGTCCTGCCCATCAATGCTCATGGTGCCCGAGGTGATGGATTCAAAGCCGGCCAGCATGCGCAGCAGCGTCGATTTGCCCGAGCCGGACCCGCCCAGAAGGCAGAAGAGTTCGCCCCGGAAGATGTCGAGCGAAACATTGTCCACCGCGACGATGTTGCCAAATTTCTTGGTGACGTTGTGGATGCGGACAATGGGCTCGGCGGTTGAATCGCGCCAGGGTTTGGCTGTCGCGGCGATCTGAGGTGCAACACTCACGGATAGATGTCCCCCGAATGGAAAGGGCGGAGCCTTGTCTCAGGTTCCGCCCCTTTTTGTTTTTACTGGCCCGTCTTGATGGTGGTCCAGGCCCGGGTCATGAAGCGGTCCATCTGCGGACCGTAAACGACTTGCGGGAAGAGTTTCGCCAGAACCTCAGGCGGCGGGAAGATGGCGGGATTTCCCGAGACCTCCGGGTCGACCATCGGCATGGATGCCTTGTTGGCGTTGGCGTACCAGACATAATTGGTGATGTCGGCGGTGATCTGCGGATCCATGATGAAGTTGATCCACTTGTAGGCCGCTTCCGGGTTCGGCGCATCGGCGGGGATCGCCATCATGTCGAACCATTGAATGGCGCCTTCCTTGGGCACGGTGTAGGCAATTGTGTTGCCATTGTCTGCTTCCTCGGCGCGGGCGGCGGCGATGAAGACGTCACCGGAGAACCCGAGAGATACGCAGACGTCGCCATTGGCGAGATCATTGATATATTGCGAGGAATGGAAATAGCGGATGTAGGGCCTGACGCTCTGGATGAGGTCGGCGGCCTTCTGCAGGTCTTCCTGGCTGGTCGAGGTGCCGTCGAGGCCGAGATAGGCCAGTGCGCTCGGCAGGACGTCGGTCGGCGAGTCCAGCAGCGTGATGCCGCAATCGGCGAGCTTTGAGGCATATTCGGGATCGAAGATCAGCGACCAACTGTCGGTCGGCGCATCGTCACCGAGACGTTCGGCAACCTTTTCCTCATTGTAGCCGATGCCGGACGTGCCCCACATATAGATGACCGAATGTTCGTTGTCCGGATCATAGGCGGCGGCCTGTTTCATCAGGTCGGGGTCCATGTTTGCCAGGTTCGGCAATTTGGATTTGTCGAGCGACATGTAGATGCCGGCCGCAATCTGGCGCTGCAGGAAGTTGGAAGTCGGGACAACCACGTCATAGCCGGAATTGCCGGCCAAGAGTTTGGCTTCGAGGGTTTCGTTGCCGTCATATACGTCGTAATTGACCTTGATGCCGGTTTCGGCTTCGAACTTGGCGATCGTGTCTTCGGCAATATAGTCCGACCAGTTGTAAACGTTGAGCACTTCCTGGGCCATGGTGGGGGAAGCGCCTGCCATGAGAATGGCGGTGAGGGCGAGTAGGCGTTTCATCGTGTGAGCACTCCTTGATGAAAGGATGGCGGGAGCTTGCCGCAATCCTATCGCTAAGGTCAATTGCCTCACCGATTCAAGCAGAAATATCGATTGGGGTTACCCGTGGCGCGATTTGCCGCGCTGGGTGCTCAAAAATGCGGCGGTTCGAGACCCGCGGCGCGATAGGCAGCGGTCAGCGTATTGGCCATCAACATGGCAATGGTCATCGGGCCGACGCCGCCGGGGACCGGGGTGATGGCATCAGCCACCTCCGACACACCCTCATAGTCGACATCGCCGACAAGCCGGGTCTTTCCCTCACCCTTTTCGGGCGCGGGAATGCGGTTCATGCCGACATCGATCACGGTTGCGCCGGGCTTTACCCAATAGCGTTTGACCATTTGCGGGCGCCCGACGGCGGCAACCAGAATGTCGGACTGGCGGCAAAGTTCATCGAGATTGGCGGTGCGCGAATGGGCCATTGTGACGGTGGCGTTGGCATGCAGCAGCAGGTTGGCCATGGGTTTGCCGACGAGAATGGAACGGCCGATGACGAGTGCGTTCTTGCCGGACAGGTCTTCGCCGAGCTGGTCACGAATGAGGATCATGCAGCCGGCGGGCGTGCAGGGCACGAAGGCTTCCTTGAGGTTCCCCGAGACAAGCCGGCCGACATTGATCTCAGTCAGCCCGTCAACATCCTTGTCCGGGTCGATATGCTGGATGATTTCAAGATCATCGAGGTGCGGCGGCAGGGGCATCTGCACCAGAACGCCATGCACGGCCGGATCATTGTTGAGCCGATCAACTAGGGCAAGCAAATCCTCACGCGAGGTTTCGGCGGGCAGAGCATGTTCGAAGGAATTGAGCCCGCATTCGCGCGCTTTCTTGGCCTTGGATGCCACGTAGACCTGACTGGCCGGATCAGTGCCCACAATCACAACCGCAAGACCGGGCGTGATCCCTTTGCGCGTTATCAGATCTGCGGTGGCAGTCTTGACCTTGCCGATGACGGTTTCGGCGGCCGCTTTTCCATCAATGCGGATCATTCTGGAGCTCTCCGGGATTGTGGATTTCGGTCGCCTCTTGCTGCAATTCGGCGAAAGGAGCAACAGCAAATCGCCGATTTGCGGGTTGCGGTGCGCGCAAAAATGAGGCCACCTGCCGGCGAAACCGATGGAAAGAGAACATGTCCAGCAATTCGGAATTTCTACAGATCGGGGAGGAAGTCGCGGCGGCGCTTGGTGAAGGCCGGCCCGTGGTGGCGCTTGAATCAACAATCATCAGCCACGGCATGCCCTTTCCGCAAAATCTCGATATGGCGCGGACGGTCGAGGCCGATATTCGCGGTCAGGGTGCGGTTCCGGCAACGATTGCTTTGATGCACGGCAAGATGATGGCCGGGGTCAGCGGTACGGACCTCGAGGAGCTTGCCGAGAAGGGTTTCAGTGCGGCCAAGGCTTCGCGGCGCGACCTTGCCGGGCTATTGGCGGGCAAGCGTCTCGCCGGCACGACGGTCGCCACGACGATGCAGATCGCCCATCTGGCCGGGATCAGGCTTTTCGCGACGGGCGGTATCGGCGGCGTGCACCGCGGCGCGGAGACCACGTTCGATATTTCCGCCGATCTTCAGGAACTGGGATGCGCGCCTGTTGCGGTAGTCTGCGCTGGCGCGAAGAGCATTCTCGACATTCCGAAAACGCTCGAGGTTCTCGAGACCAACGGCGTTCCGGTGTTGGGATATGGGACCGAACGGTTTCCGGCTTTCTATCTCAGAGACAGCGGGCACGGCGTCGATTATGCGGTCGCCGATGCCGGCGAGGCGGCGTCTATTCTTCAAACCCAGTGGGCGCTGGGTATGGGCGGCGTACTGATCGGCAACCCGATCCTCGAGCAGGACGCGATGGATGCGGACTATATCAATGGCGTGATTGCCAGAGCCTTGTCGGATGCAGATGATGAGGGGATCAGGGGCAAGGACACGACGCCCTTCCTTTTGCAGCGGATTTTCGATCTGACGGGCGGCGAAAGCCTGAAATCCAACATCGCTCTGGTGCGCAACAATGCGCGGGTGGCGGCGGACATCGCCGTGGCGCTGGCCGGACGGCGGGCATGAATTTCACAGATAAACCGGTGCTCGTCGCTGGAGACCTGATGCGCGATATCGTGGTCCATCCGAAGGGCGAGATGCGGCGCGGGTCGGATCAGGCGGCGGATATCCGCATCGTGCCGGGCGGTTCGGCCGCCAATCAGGCGGCGTGGCTGGCGCATTTCGGGGTGCCGGTGGCGCTATTGTCGCGGGTGGGCGCAGACGATATTCAGGCGCTAGCGGCGGAATTGCGGGGTTTCGGAATCGAGAGCCTGCTGGTTGCCGATCCCGATGCGCATTCCGGCAAGCTTGTCTGCATTGTCGACAAGGATGGCGAGCGCAGCTTTTATTCCGACCGCGGTGCGAGTTTGAAACTTTGCAAAGCGGATGCCGAAACGCTTGATCTTTCGCGGTTCGGGCAGGTTTGCCTTTCCGGATACCTGTTCTTTTCGCCTGCGGGGCGAGAGCTCGGAATTCACCTCATCGAACAATGCGCCAGGCTCGGCATTCCCTTGTTGCTCGACCCCTCCTCGGTGGGATTTCTTCAAGACATGGGCATAGAGAGCTTCCTCATGGCGGCTGAGGGGGCGGCCTATTTGCTGCCAAACGAAGACGAAGCGCGGGTTCTGACCGGGTTCGATGATCGCTGGGCGCAACTGAAGCATCTGAGGGAGCGGTTCGCCAACGTCATCATCAAATGCGGTCGCGCGGGGGCGATCGCTGATCTTGAGGGCGAGCGGTTCACGGTTCCGTCGCCCGAACTGGACGTCATCGACACGACCGGCGCTGGTGATGCGTTTCTGGCGGGATTTCTGGCAGCTTTGCGTGCGGGCGATCCGGCGCCGTTGGCACTTGACCGGGCCGCCCGGGCCGGAGCGGGGGCGTGCATGGTCGCGGGCGGGCGGCCCGTCTTTTAGGCGGCATTTTAGCGGTTAACCCAAAATCAACCCTGTGATTGAGCCGGTGGGGGTGGCGGAACTAGGTTGCGGCCAGTCCGAAGGACCCTTGCGCCATGGCCAGCTATCCACCCAAGATTTCGCAACAGGATTTCATCAACAAACTCATCGGCACGGATGCGCATTGGGATGGAACGGAGCTGAGCTTTTCGTTCAATTCCAAATCGGCGCCCGGCGCCAAACTGGACAGCACCTATCGGGGCTGGATCAAGAGCGTGCTTGACCAGATGCACGATCTTCTGGGCTTCGATTTTGTCCAGACGCGTGGCACGGGTGCGGACTTTCTCTTCGACGGGGTCGATGGCACCGGAAACAGGGTTCTGACGTCCGATATCACGCCGAACGGTCAATTGCCGCAATTCTACCGGGCCGAAGTGCAGTTCGATACGAGTTGGACCGCCAATCAGAGCAGTAATCTTGATTATGGTTCCTATGGTTATTGGCTCATTATCCACAATGTGCTGCACGCATTCGGGTTCGATCATCCCGGCAACAATGACGTAACCGCGAGCTATTTTGCCGATGCCGAACAGAAGAACGACACGCGCAAACTGACCGTGATGTCGTTTTTCGATGTGGAGATGGACGGTTCGGGAACTTCTCACTGGTTCAAGGAAGACGGGAATTGGGTCAAGAAATATGCCTCGACCCCGATGGTCTTTGACCTTCTGGCGCTCAAGAAAAGCGACTTTGGCGGGCACTTTGCGGGTTACGATTTCAATTCAGATACCCGCAAGGGAAATGATGTTTACGGCTATCATGTTGCGGCCAAGCTCGATGACGTGTTCGACTTCAAGGTCAATCACGCACCGATCGTCACGATTTATGATGCCGGGGGACGGGACACGCTCGATCTCAGCGGCGACAATGTGAGCGTGCGCCGTGTGGTTCACTACAATCCGGATCACACAATTGCCGGCTACACGGAGACGGCTCGCACCACCAGCCTGATCGATCTCAGGCCGGGCAAGTTTTCCTCTACCCATGGCATGGACGACAATATCGCGATCGCATTCCGGACCAGGATCGAGAATGCGATTGGCACGAAGTTCGACGATTGGATGGTCGGGAACAATTGGAACAACCGGTTAACGGGCCAGAAAGGCAATGACCTTCTGGATGGCAAGAAAGGCAATGACGTGCTCAAGGGCGGTGGGGGCGACGACCGTTTCGTCTTTGCCAAGAATTATGACCACGACACGATCATCGGGTTCAGGGACGACCATGACGTGCTGTTGCTTAACGACAATCTCCTCAAGAATCCCATGAGCAAGAGCAAACTCCTCAAGACATTCGCGGAGCAGCACAAGGATGGCGTCGTGCTTGATTTCGGACATGGCGATGTGCTCAAGATCAAGGGCATCGAAATCGCCCAGCTCAAGGACGACATTTATTTCGTCTGAATCTGTTTCGGATGGACGCGCATTACGGGAGCGCGGCGTTGGCGGTGCTCGAGGGTTCAAATATTCGAGAATCAATCCATCGCTTTGACGCTTTTGGATTGTAGAGGTTCATTTCTGCCCGGATACCAGGACAAGGTTTTGGTTAAGCCTCTTGTGCTATGGGCAGGTTTTGGGAAGTTGCAGCACGGCGGGTAGTGCCGGTTGCATGCAGGATTGTTTTTGGCGTGGCGGAACGAAAGACTTCACTGTTTTCACCCGGGCCATTGGTGGATGCGCTCAAGGAGAGCCGTGGCACGATTGCGACGGTCGGGCTCTTTTCCTCGATCGTGAACGTGCTTTATCTGACCGGCTCGCTCTACATGCTGCAGATCTACGACCGGGTTCTGGCCAGCCGTTCGATTCCGACGCTATTGGCGCTGTCTCTGTTCGTTCTGGCCGCCTACACGTTTCAGGGGATATTCGACGTCCTCCGGCAGCGCATTACCGTGCGCATGGCCAGCGTCTTTGATGAAAAACTTCAGGATGTGACCCACAAGGCGGTTATCACGCTTGGGGTCATGTCCAAAACGCCGGGCGAGGCGATGGGGCCGGTCCGGCAGGTCGACACGATCAGGTCGTTCGCCACCTCGGCTGGGCCGACCGCGCTTCTGGATGCGCCCTGGGTACCATTCTACCTGGCAATCTGCTTTCTCATTCATCCCTGGCTCGGCTGGCTCAGCCTTGCCGGGTCGATCGTTCTGACCATCATCGCCATTCTGACCGAGCGGGTCAGCCGCGACAGCGTGCGGCAGGCCAACGTCGATCAGGGCGTGCGCGGCGCGGTGATCGAGGGGGACCGGCACAATTCGGAATCGGTCATCGCCATGGGCATGCAGCCGCAATTGCTTGGGCGCTGGCGGCATATCAACGGCAAGTTCCTGGCTTCGGTCGAACGTTCGGCCGACGTTGTCAATTCGTTCGGCGCGGTGACGAAATCGTTCCGCATGGCGCTGCAAAGCTCGGTTCTCGGGCTCGGTGCGCTTCTGGTGATTTTCGGACAATTGTCTCCCGGTTCGATGATCATGGCCTCGATCATGATGGGGCGGGCGCTCAATCCGATCGAGGTTGCCGTGGGCAATTTCCGTTCGTTCATCGCGGCGCGCGACGCGTTCAAGCTGCTCAACGAAAAACTCGGGGAATTCGCCAAGGAAAAGGCGGTCACCGAATTGCCGGCACCCACCCAGACACTCGAGGTCGAAGGGCTTGTCGTGGCGCCGCCGCATGCCAACAAGGCGACACTCAACGGGATCAATTTTGGCCTCAGGGCCGGAGAGGCCATGGGTCTGATCGGACCGAGCGGCACCGGCAAGACATCCCTGGCACGCGTGCTGGTCGGCATCTGGGAGCCGGCGCGCGGCGCGGTCCGGCTTGATGGGGCCGAACTCGATCAATGGAGAAACGAAACGCTGGGCGCGTCCATCGGGTTTCTGGCCCAGGAAGTGGGGCTGTTCGATGGCACGATCGCCCAGAACATCGCCCGCATGTCGGAAAACCCGGATAGTTCCGCGGTTCTGGCGGCGGCGCGGGCCGCGGGGGCGCATGACCTGATACTTGGCATGCCAGAGGGTTATGACACGCGTATCGGTGAGGGCGGCAGCTTCCTGTCCGCCGGCCAGCGCCAGCGCATCGCCCTGGCGCGCGCGCTTTACGGCGATCCGTTCCTGATCGTCCTGGACGAGCCGCAATCCAATCTCGATGCAGAGGGCGAAAACGCCCTTCTGAATGCGATCCAGGGCGCAAAAGCACGCGGTGCCATCGTGATCGTGATTTCCCACCGGCCTTCGACGCTGGCAGGGTGCGACAAGGTTCTTGTGGTCGCCAATGGCGGGCAACAGGGTTTCGGCCCACGTGACGAAGTGCTGAGGCAGGTTCTGGCACAGCCGGCCAATGTTCAGAATACCGGCCAGAGCGGCGGCGTCGAATTGCGGCGAGGTGACGAAGAAGATGGTGAGTGAGCCAATCAGCCTGCCGGCACCGGGGCGGGCGCAGGCCAAGATCAGGCAATTGTCGCGCGTCGGGCTCGGCATTGCCTTTCTGCTGATCGTCGTGATCGGCGGCTGGCTGTCCCTTGCGCCGCTCTCGAGCGCGGTGATTGCGGGCGGCACGATCGTCGTGGAAACGGCGGTCAAGAAAGTGCAGCACTCGACCGGCGGCATCGTTTCGGAAATCTATGTGCAGGACGGGGATCACGTTAATCTCGGTGATCCGCTGATCCTCCTGGACGATACGGTAGCCAAGGCATCGCGCGATATCTATCAGTCGCAGGTCGATGAAATGCTGGCGCGCCAGTCGCGCCTCCAGGCCGAAGTGAACGGTGCGTCGACGATTGATTTCGGCACACTGGAAGCCCGCAAGGAAAATTCCGAGGTTGCCGAGCTCATGGCGCGGGAGCAACGGGTTTTCGATACGAGACTGCAGTCCAAGATCAGTCAGCAGAACCAGCTGCGGGAACGGATCGGCCAGATCAATCAGGAAATCGAAGGCCTGCAATCGCAGGCCGCGGCGGCCGAGACCAGCACGCAATTGGTCCAGAAGGAACTGGACGGTGTTCGCGACCTTTACGCGAAGAATCTGGTTTCGATCACCCGCGTGAACAATCTCGAACGCGATCTCGCCAGTTTGCAGGGCCAGAACGGACAATTGCTGGCGGAAATCGCCCGGGCGCGCGGGCGGATCATCGAAACGGAATTGCAGATTTCGCAACTCGATACGGATTATCGCGACAATTCACTGGCGACGCTTTCGGACACGCAGGCGCAGCTGGCCGAGCTCAATGAACGGCTGACCGCGGCGCAGGACCAACTCGACCGGGTCATGATCAGGGCACCGCGCGAAGGCATCGTGCACGAGCTTTCGGTGCATACGGTCGGCGGTGTCGTGGGCGCCGGCGAATTGCTGATGGAAATCATTCCAACCGCTGACAAGCTGGTGATCGATGCCAAGGTCGCCCCGCAGGATGTCGATCGTGTTTCCATCGGCCAGGAAGTGCATATCCACCTTCATGCCGGCAATTCGCGGATGACCCCGGATCTTGTTGGCACGCTGACCCGCGTGTCGCCCGATCTGGTGGTGGATGATCGCACCGGCTATGGCTATTACACGGTGCGGGTGGCGCTTGAGGACGACGCGCAGGAAAAGCTCGAAGATCTGACGCTCATTCCCGGCATGGCCGCCACGATCTATATCCAGACCGGTGCGCGGACCGCACTGGAATATCTGAGCAAGCCGCTGGTGGAGCAGATTTCCAAGACCTTCCAGGAGCGCTGAGTTTGATGGGGATCGGTGATCCGCGGACCTTTCTGGCGCATATGTTCGATGTGGCTGTTGCGGCGGCTCAGCCCGAGCGGGTGATCGCGCAGCATTTGCCCGAACCGCCAGCCGGCCGGACGCTCATTGTGGGTGCCGGCAAGGCCTCCGCGCAGATGGCCGCGGCGTTCGAAACGGTGTGGCCGGGTCCCTTGTCGGGTCTCATCGTCACGCAGTACGGGGCGGGCGTTCCCTGCAAGAATATTCGCGTCGTCGAGGCCGCGCATCCGGTGCCGGACGAGGCGGGTCTCGCGGCTTCGGAAGAACTGCTCAAAGTCGCGCAGGGTGCCGGCGCAGACGATCTGGTCGTCGCGTTGATTTCCGGCGGTGGTTCGGCATTGTTGCCGCTGCCTGCCAACGGATTGACGCTTGGCGACGAGCAGGCCCTCAACCGGGCCCTATTGGCCTCGGGTGCGCCGATCTCGAAGATGAACGTGGTACGCAAGGCCTTTTCCCGCATCAAGGGTGGGCGGCTGGCGGCCGCCGCCGCGCCGGCGCGGGTGGTCAGCCTCATCCTGTCGGATGTTCCGGGAGATGATCCGGCGATGGTGGCCTCAGGCCCAACGGTCGCCAGTCCCGAAGGTCTGGAGGCGGCGCGAGACATTGTTTCGGAATATGGCGTCGAACTCAGCCCCCTGGCGCGCAAATTGCTGTTCGAAGGTGGACTCGAGGCTCCACCGATGCCTGACGATCCGCGCTTGGCGCGGGCGGATCACACGATTATTGCCTCGGCGCAATTGTCGCTCGACGCCGCGGAGCAGGCCGCGATTGAAGCTGGTTGCGATGTCAGGGTTCTGGGCGACGCCATCGAAGGTGAGGCACGCGAAGTGGGCGCGGCGCAGGCGAAGATGGTTCGAGACCTCATGGCTGGGGAAGGTCGGGCAAAACCCTTCCTCCTGCTCTCTGGTGGCGAGACAACCGTCACACTTGGCGATGCGCGAAACGGCAAGGGAGGCCGCAACACCGAATTTCTCCTGTCGGCTGCCATCGGGCTAAAAGGTGCTGCCGGCGTCCATATGCTTGCGGCGGACACGGATGGCCGCGATGGCAGCGAACACAATGCCGGGGCGTTTGCGGATGGCGGGAGCGTCGCGCGGCTTGCGGCGGGCGGGCACGATGCGCAAGAGCTGCTTGACCGGCATCGGGCCTATACCGCCTTCGAGATCCTTGGCGATTTGCTCGAGACCGGTCCGACCGGCACCAATGTCAACGATTTTAGGGCCATATTGGTCGCACCGCACCTGTCTTGACCGGCGTGCACCGGGTGCGCCATCGTTGTCGAAGCTGCAATCGCGTTTGGCGCAAAGAGCGCCGGCCGAGGCAGCACGTGAAGGGTGCCCATGACGGCCTTTCTCATTCCCGCATTCGTTTTCCTGGCCGCGTCGGTGGTCATGGTTCCGATTGCGCGCCGCCTCGGGCTCGGCTCGGTGCTTGGGTATCTTCTGGCCGGCATGGCGATCGGTCCAGCGATCGAACTGGTTGGAGCCAGCACCGAACATTTGCGCGAAGTCGCGGAAATCGGCGTCGTCATGATGCTGTTCCTGATCGGGCTCGAACTCGAACCGCGAGTTCTGTGGCGCATGCGCTACAAACTCGTCGGGATGGGCGGGTTGCAGGTGGGCGCAACGGCGCTGGTCCTGTTCGCGATCGGGTTCGGGCTGGGCGTTGACTGGCGCACGGCGCTGGCGATCGGGTTGATCCTGTCGCTTTCATCGACCGCCATTGTTCTGCAAACGCTGAGTGAACGCGAATTGCTGCGCTCGTCAGGCGGACGGGCCGGGTTTTCGATCCTGTTGTTTCAGGACATCGCGGTTGTTCCCATTCTCGCATTGTTGCCGTTTCTGGCTCTTGCCCCCGTCATCAGCGGCGGTGAGACGCCGGAAATTGCCGCGCTGCCGGGGCTTGGCGGCATCAATCTTTTGGCGGGGCTCGACGGTTGGCAGGCCGCGCTCGTGACCATCGGCGCGATGGCCTTTGTTGTCGGAGCGGGCGTTTTCCTGTCGCGGCCTTTGTTCCGGTTTGTCGCCTCGTCCGGGCTAAGGGAGATGCTGACGGCAGTGGCCCTTCTGAGCATTGCGGCCATCGTTCTGATCATGGAAGGGGTGGGTTTGTCGCCTGCCCTTGGGGCTTTCATCGCGGGTGTGGTGCTGGCTAACAGCGAATTCCGGCACGAACTGCACGCCGATATCGAGCCGTTCAAGGCGCTTCTGGTGGGACTGTTCTTCATCACCGTGGGCGCCGGAATCGATTTTGCGGTTTTGGCTGAAGACATCTGGCGGGTCCTAGCCATTGCCGCAGGCCTGATCGTCGTCAAGTTCGCCGTCCTTTACGGGGTCGGTACGGCCTTCCGGCTCAGGCCCGATGCGCGCTGGCTGGTGGCGTTGGGGCTGGCGCAGGCAGGCGAATTCGGTTTTGTGCTCATTACGTTCGGGCTCAGGCACAATGTGCTGACGCCCGATATCGGCAACGAATTGTCGCTCGCCATCGCGGTGACGATGGTGCTGACGCCGCTTCTGTTTTTCCTGTTCGACAGGCTGGTCATGCCATTGGTGGGCGCTTCGACATCGCCTGAACCTCCCGCGATCGAGGAACATGCTCAGATCATCATTGCGGGCTATGGCCGCTTCGGGCAGATCGTTGACCGGTTGCTCAAGAGCCATGGCTATCAGACCATTGTTCTCGACAAACGGGCCGATCTGGTCGCTGGCATGCGGCGGCAGGGGTTCGAGGCCTATTATGGCGATGCGGCCCGCCCGGAAACCCTGACCTCGGCCGGGCTTTCAGAGGCGCGGTTGCTGGTTGTTGCTTTTCACGACCTCGAGGCGACCCGGCGGCTCATTACGCATGCCCGATCGGTCAACAAGAACATCAAGATCGTGGCGCGGGTGCACGGCAGCCAGCATGTGCACCAGCTTTATGTGGCGGGGGCCGACGAGGTGACGCGCGAGACATTCGACAGCGCTTTGCGCGCGGGCCGGTTCGCGCTCGTATCTCTCGGTGTGCATGCGGAAGATGCGCGCTATTTCTCGGAGCTTTTTGCCGACGAGGATGAGCGCATGGTCAAGAAGCATTCCAGCGAATGGGATCCGGACACGCCGGCCTATTTGCAGGGTGCCTATCTTGAGCAGACGCGGCGCGTTGCCAGCCGGGTCAAGAGCGGTGCTGAAAATCGGCGCGCGGAGAGCGTGCATGCCTTGCTGGACGCGGCTGCGAAAAAGGATGGTTCTTCGGACAAGTGAGATTGCTGGCGGTTCGTCACCACCCGGCAATCGCTGGCTCAGGTCTTCAATGGCGGCGCGAACTCGCGGACCACGAAGACGAAACTCGTCAAGAACATGAGGCGCTGAAAAAGGCCACGCTGATCGGGAAAAAGGTTCATCAGAAGGGGGATCAGGATCGCGACAAGCAACCCGATCCAGGCGACAGAATCGCTTTTTGAGCCCCCCGGCGCAAAAAGCCGGGCGAGACAGGCCAGAATGAAGGCCATGCCGACGACCCACGATGCTGCGGAGTGAAGCCAATCTTCTCCCATATCCGCCGGTACGTTTGCGGTGATGGGTGCGTTAGACCAGATTGCTGCCGCGATCAGCCCGAAGCCGAAAAGCATCAGCGCCCACCGAACATAGACGCGCCGGTGCCGATCGAGGAATGCGGCCAGCAGGGTTCCTGCGCCGAACGCGACGAAGCCTGTGCGCATGATCCAAGCGCCGGCAAGACCTTGTGCGGCCTGCTCGGAGGTGGTGTGGGTGATCCACATGAATTCCGGCGCCGAGAAAAACGGCCCGACCAGCATGGCGAGCAGCATGATGACGATGCCCGCCAGTGCCAGCGAAAACGACGGAACGTTGTTCATTGCGCTTGTTCCTCGGCCTGTTCGGGATTGGTGCCGGACAGCCGCCAGAAATGCACGGCCACCCAAAGTCCCAGCAGCATGACAAGGGTCGAAATCAGGGCGGCGGGCAATCCCCTTGCAGCGAATGTCGCGACGGACAGATTGTAGGCGGTGTGCCAGAGCGCAACGACGAGCAACGATCGCGAAAAGGTCACGTAGAGATAGGTGAAGACAAAGGCGCCGAGCAGAAGCCCGATTGCCCATCCGGCCAGCATCGGGCCGAGCATGTCCATCATCGGGCGGGTGAGCCAGAACAGGGGGAGGTGCCAGAAAAGCCACATCGGCGCGAGCAACAATGTCGCCCGGAACGGCCCGAGGCGGGGCAGGAGGCGCTCGAGCATGAAGCCGCGCCAACCCACCTCTTCGCCGTAGCCGTTCAGGACAATCACCAGCACGAGTGATGCGAGAGCAGGCGTTGCCTGGGGAATGCCCGGATAATCAAGGAAGGCCTGCAGCGATGGCCATGCGCCACCTGACGCAACGATCAAGAGGTAACAGGCCAGAAGCAGGACAGGCGGGAGCGCTATGGCCATGATCGCGGCGGGCCAGTTGTCCGGGATTGTGAAACAGCGCGCTGCGAGACTGCGCAGCTCCGTCCAGCCGTCGAGGATGAGGGTGATCACAAAAGCGGCAATCATCGGTCCCATCAATCCGGGCAGATGGCTCGCGGTGCTTCCCGGTTCAACGACAATGTTCTGGGCGATCAGTCCGAGCCAGTATCCCCATGACAAGAGCAAAGTCAGCCCGTAAAACAGGACCATGCGCATTGTGAGAGTCGACATTTTTTGTCCTACCCCGATAGACCAAAGTCAAAAGGCGGGAAGTCAACGAAACTCTACCAATCATTTATTGACAAGTCAATTGTTGATAGGTTGATGTTAGGCCAACCATGAGACCGCTGACACATCGCATCTATCTTTTGGGGCAGGTTCTGGGGCAGATGGCGGACGGCCATTTGCGGGCAGCGTTCGATCTGAGTTTCAATGAATTCCTGCTGCTGCGCGGGGTTGGCAGTGGCCAGTTGCATAGCCAGGCCGATCTCAAGGGAATCGTGGGAATCGGCGAGGCCGGAGTGAGCCGTATCGTTGCCCGGCTGGTGGGACGCGGGCTGCTCAAGACCAGCATCGACCCGCGTAACCGGCGGCGGAACATGCTGCACCTGACGGAAGAGGGCAGAGATCTTCTCGAACGGGCGGGTACGGAGCTTGAGCGGCAGTTCGCACAGTCAACCGGGCAGGTGGCCGAGCCGGACGAGATGGAAGTCTTTGAAAAGGTGCTTGGCGCCTATCTGACGCGACTGGGGTTTTAGGCCACAGAAGCCGAAGCAACCGAAATCTTTTGGATTGGTGGAGCCCAGATCACAAACGTTGAACCCGAGGCGAAACCGATCTGAAGGATTGGTGGAGCCCAGATCACAAACATTGAACCCGAGGCGAAACCGATCTGAAGGATTGGTGGAGCCGAGGGGAATCGAACCCCTGACCTCGTCATTGCGAACGACGCGCTCTCCCAACTGAGCTACGGCCCCAATGGAGACGGGTTTTAACTCAAATCGCGCCACTTGCAAGGCGCTATTTGGCGCCCCGGCACTGTTGCGTAGTTCATTTGGGCTCAGGCCAGGCCCTGTTCCATGACCGATTTCGCTGTGGCCCCAACGGCCTCGGCGGCGGGGATGGCGTTGCGGCCAATGAGGTCGCGGAGCGGCTTTTCATCAAGGGTCCGGTGGCTGCCCAGTTCGGCAATGTTGCTGCGGATGTCGGGAACAAAGGGCGCGACGATGCGGATGATCCAATCGGGTACGGTGAATTTCGGCATGCGCGATGCCCGCTCGGGAACGGCCCGGCCGATCATCTGTCCCATTTCGAGCAGAGAGTAGGTCCCTGTGGTTGCCGGATGGCGTTTGCCTCCGGCATCGGCATTTTCCATTGCCGCTACGTGCATGGCGGCCACATCGCGGACATCGATGAAGACCATGGCAATGTTGGGGACCGCAGGAAACCGGCCCTTGAGCGCATCGACGACAAGAGACGCGGAGGTGCCCGGATCCTCATCGAGCAGCGGTCCGACGATCATGCCCGGATTGATGGTGGCGAGATCGGCTTCCCGGCCTGCCTCGCGCATCAGATCCCATGCAGCCTGTTCGGCGCGGGTCTTGGATTCAATGTAGGCGTTGACGTCTTCCTGGCCGAGCTTTGTCCAGTCATCGGCGGTGAAATGGGCCTTGGTGCCACCCCAGCCATAGCCGATTGCAGCAAAGGAGGAGGTGACGACAATGCGCTTGACGTCTGCGTTCAGCGCCGCGCGAAGGGCCCGGGTCGTACCCTCAACGGCGGGACGGACCAGCTCGTTCCTGTCCTTGGGCATTACGGTCACAAAAGGTGAAGCGACGTGCTGGAGATAGGACACGCCCTGCATCGCTTCGTCCCAGCCCTCATCCTTCATCAGGTCGAGTGCAACGAATTCGAGGTTGCTGATGTCGGCGCCGGCATTTTCGAGCGTCTTGCGCACCTTGTCGGCGCGGTTCAGGCTGCGGAGGCTGCCACGCACCCGATATCCCTTGTTGAGGAGCTGCAGGGCGACATGGCCACCCACGAATCCGGAAATGCCGGTGACGAGTACGGTTTCAGACATGATCGTTTCCCGTTTTGGTTGGGTCAGGCCAGGCTTGATTTGCTGGTGTGTATGAAATATACGAAATACGTCTAATTCGTTCATTATTCAAGAGGCGAAATGACCCAAAGCGCAAAAAGACCGGATTGGCGGCGAGAGCGGCTTCTCCGCGCTGCGCGTGCGGCATTCCTCGAAACCGGCTTTGCCGGCACGACGATGGAAGGAGTCGCCCGCCGCGCTCAGATCTCCAAGGTAACGCTCTACAAGCATTTTGCCGACAAACAGGCCCTGTTTGAAGCGGTTGTGCGCGAATTGGTGGCGGAGGTTGAAGCTCAAATTGCCGTGGCGGTGAACCAGGCGCATGGTGCGGAAGGCAGAATCGCGGCCGCGTTGACCGCGAAGGCGGAGTTCTTTTTCACGCTTCTCAATCCCTCGCCATATGCGGCGGAATTTCACGCGGCGCATGCGAGCGGTTCGATCCCGGCTTTCGATGCCATGGAAGAGAATCTCACCGCGGAGGTTGCCGCAGAACTCAGGGCAGATGGTTTGCGCGATGCGGCGGGCCTCGCCCGATTGCTCAAATCCTGCGCCTGGGGGATCAGCCAGGATGCGAAACGGATCGGCGATATCGGACCCGCCGTGGCACGTGTCACGTCGGCGCTGATGGGTGCTGCGCGCGTTTAGGTTTGGTTAACCATGCGCGTTAACCATAGCTGCAAGATTGTGTGCTGTTTTGGCACGAAAGCTGCACGCAGCAGCAGGATTCGGTTAAGGTTGGCGCAAGCTGCTGCGAGAGGCCCGCAGAGCGAATGATCGACGTCACGCGGGACGTCGCATGAGCTTTGAGAGGGCTTTGGCATGTCGGGCACGATTGCGCTTGAAACCGGCGAGTATTCCGTCAACGAGGCAGATGGCTCCGTTTCCGTGACCATCGTGCGCACCGGCGATCTCAGCACGCCGGTCACCATCGACTACGGGGTGAACGCCGACACCGCGCAGGCCGGTGTCGATTTCATCGACAATGACGGCCAGATCACCATGGAGGCCGGCCAGTCCGAAGCGGTGGTCACCATTCAGATCGTTAACGATCAGGCTTCCGAGGCGACGGAAGTCTTCAACTTTTCTCTGATCAATGTCGACGACGGCTTTCTGACCTTTCCGCGGACGGCCCGGATCAACATTCTCGACGACGAAAACCCCGTGCCCGACGTGCCGACGCCGCCACTGACCTCGGACTATATCGTCGACACGCACACGGTCGCATCTGGATATAATCAGCCGATTTCGCTGGAATTCATGCCGGGCAATGACGGTCAGGCGCTGCTGGTGACAAAGCCGGGTCAGATCTTCGTGGTCGACACGACGACCGGACAGCAGCTCAGCACGCTTCTGGACATCCGGTCCGAGGTGAACGGTGCGGCCGACCGCGGTCTGCTCGACGTCGCCATTCATCCCGATTTCGAAAGCAATCCGTACCTTTATGCCTTCTACGTCGTCGATCCGCCTGAAACCGCGAACCTGACCGGCAATGCGGGTCAGGATGGGGACGGCAATCGCTTTTCCTATGTGGTGCGTTACGAACTCGATACGTCTGGCAGCGTGCCAACCATCGTCGCCGGATCGAAGACCATTCTTCTGGGCGGCGCGGCGACGGGCCTGTCGGACATTTCCGGCAACGGTGCGATCAACTCAACCACCATCGACAATGTCGGTCTGATGGCGTCAGACATCGATCCGCTGACGGGCGAATACAAGCAGGACTATCTCAAGGTCGACTCGCTCAGCCATGCCGGCGGGGCGCTGGAATTCGGGCCGGACGGCATGCTCTATGTCGGCGTGGGCGACGGCACCTCGTTCGACCTGGCCGATCCGCGTTCGGTTTCGGTGCAATCGCTCGATGCCCTTGCGGGCAAGATCCTTCGGATCGACCCGATTACCGGACAGGGGTTGACCGATAACCCTTTCTACGAAGACGGTATGGATCTCGATTCCAACCAGTCCAAGGTCTACCAGCTCGGCCTTCGCAATCCCTACACGATGGCGATCGACGACAATGGGCATATCTATGTGTCGAACACGGGCTGGTTCTCGTACGAGGAAATCGAGTCCGGTCCAGCCGGCGCCAATTTCGGCTGGCCCTATTATGAGGGCGGCGATAATGGCCAATTGGTCAAGACGCCGGACTATCAATATCTCGCAGGCGCCGATGCCTTCTATGCCGCGGTCGAATCCGGTGCGATCACCATTCAGACCGCGTTCCGGGCCTTCAGCCATGCCAATGGCGATCCCGGCTATCAGGTGCAGGCCATCGTCGGCGCGTCGGACATTTTCAAGAGCGATGCCTATGACGGCATGTTCAAGGATTATTACTTCTTTACCGACGTGTCGCAGGGCGAGGTGTTTGCGGTCAACGTGAATGACCGCCGCGACATCATCTATCTCTATACAGCGGACAGCGGGTTCGGGCCGGTGCATTTCACCCAGGGTCCGGATGGTTTGCTCTATTATGTCGATCTGCTCGGTGGCGGGTTTGGCTATTACAATATCCAGCTCGATCCGAACGGCGGCGGGGGAACGGATTATCCGCCGACCTTTGTCGATGACGTTCCGGCCGAGACCCAGTTTCTCGAAGGTACGCCGGGTGTCGATACCTTCGTCATCAACGGCAATTTCGCTGATTACGGCACCGGCCAGACGGATGATCGCAACAGCGTGGTCGTGTGGAACGACAGCAATTATGACGTGCTGACGGCCTTCGAATTCATCCGTTTCAACGACCGGACGATCGATCTTTCGAAGCTGTTGCAGCCGGGACCGGACTATCAGGACGACCCGCAAAACAATCTGCAGCTAACCGGCGTCACCGATCATGACCGGTTCATCATCGACGGGCTTTCGTCCAATTTCAATTGGGGTCCGACGGCCGCCGGCGATGGCACGATCGTTTATGACGCGACCGGATACGACATCCTGAACGGGTTCGAGCAGATCGTTTTCTCGGACCGGACGGTGACGCTGGCCGACGAACCCAACGGCAATGGCGGCGGCGGCGGAGGGGAAACGCCAATCGAGACCCTCTATTACGACAATGCTGCCAACGTGGAATATTTCGCCGGTTCCACGGATGCCGCCCAAACGGACGTCTTCGTGGTCGCCGCCAATTCGAGCCTTTACAGCTGGGCGTCGACGGCATCGGGCGATGGCGTGGTGATCTGGACCAACGATGCGGCCGACACGACCTATGACATTCTCTACAATTTCGAAACGATCCGTTTTGCCGATGGCGATGTGGACGTTCGCGATGTGCCGGGCAGCAACCTGCCGGGCGGCGGCGGCACGCAGGATGATGTGGTCAGTGATATTGCCGCCTCCATCCAATATCTCGATGGTGGTGACGGCACCGACACGTTCGTGATCGCGGGCAATTCGAGCCTTTATGGCTGGGCTTCGACCGAATCGGGCGATGGGGTGGTGATCTGGACCCTCGATACGGCGGATACAACCTACGACATTCTCTACAATTTCGAGACGATCCAGTTCGCCAATCAGACGATCGATGTTTCCACGCTTCCGGGCAACGGGAACGGCGGCGGCGGCGGAACGCCGGCGACCGTCGTCAACGATGTGCCGAACCAGGTGCAATATCTTAGTGGCACGACGGAGAATGACGTCTTTGCCATCAATGGCAATTCGAACCAGTTTGGATGGGGACCGACCGAAAGCGGCGACGGCGTCGTGGTCTGGGGCGATAGCGGCTACGATATTCTCACCGGGTTTGAGGCACTGCAATTCAACGATCGGGTGGTCGACATTTCCCATGTGCTCGACGAGGGGCCGGTCTATTACGACATTGCCGACCAGATTCAGTACCTCACCGGCAAGAGCAACAACGATGTCTTCGTCATCGATGGCTCCTTTGCCGATTACGACTGGAGCCTGACCGGCAGCGGCGACGGTATCGTGGTCTGGACGCGCGACACGGCGGACAGCACTTACGACATCCTCACCGGGTTTGAATCGATCCAGTTCAATGACGCGACGGTCAGTCTCGATCTGGTAGTCTGAGCGACTTGAAGATCTGCATAACCGGATTTCAGTTACCGGGGGCGCGTGGAACCGCCTGCATCTCGTTTTCGGGGTGCAGGCGGATTGCTTTTCGGCAAACTCAACGGCAAGGGCTTGACGGGCCAGCCCAGATCGGGACCATTTCGACCGGACCATTGCGAGGACGACATGAACAAGCGCATCTTGATAATATCCTTCTTGTCCCTGATGAGCGTTGGCGGCGCCCATGCAGATGAATGCCGCGACAGGCTTGTGGCCCTGGTTGGGAATTCGACCAATGTGCAACCCTCGAAGGGGCATATCATCACCGAGCCGGCCAATGGTCCGAAGATGGAGAACGAGTTCTTTGTCCTGTCGGCGAGCCACATGCTGTTCAAGCCGATCGATCCGCCCAATCTGCCCTGGACCCTGACCTACATCGATGCCGCCTACACGTCCCCGGACGAGGGGCAGACCTGGAACGTCGCCTATACGTTCGACCCCGAAACGCAGGCCGAGGCATCGCGCAATTATGTCGAGACGCTGGCCAATAGTGCCATCAATGTCCAATGCGGCACGGACGAGATCGACGGGGTGACCTATGACGTGCTGGAGGCGGATATGAGCACAACCGGCGGCGAGATCGACACGCATTCGAAATATTGGGTGGATCCTGCCAATGAATTTGTCGTCCGGGCCGAAACGCTCTCGCAACTCGGCGGCATGGACACCCGCTTCACCCAGACATGGGAACCTGTGGAGGGCCTGGAACTACCGGTTCCGGAATAGGGCGGACTAATCCCTACACCAGCCCCAGCATGGCATCCTGCTTGGTGCGGAGGTCGTAGAGCAGGGTTGAGGTATCCGGGGTGGCGTTGGTGCGGGTTAAGAGGTCGCCCTTTTTGACCGGTTGCAGCACCTTGCCGCCTTCGAGCAGGCCCACGGGAATGGCGCTTTTTTCGCGGGCGTCGGCGCTGGTCATGGTGAAGGAGCGATAGCAGGTCTCTCCGATGGCATCGAGGCTTTCGCCGGGCTTCAGGTCACGCTTGGCAACGGCGCAGACCTCGGCGACGGGGTTGGGCAGGGGCACCATATCGGCCTTACCGTAGAGCATGATGCGGGCACAGCTCAGCGGCACTTCGAGCGAGGTCAGATGATAGGGGCGGAAGAAGCCGTAGTAGGGGCCGGTGCCGACATGCAGATCGTCCATGCGTTCGATGATGCGTGGATGTTCGGCCTTGACGATGACAAAGACACCCGGCGCCACGCCCTTGCCGATCGTATAATCGACGACGCCGATCCGGTTAAGCACGCCGCCATCCTCTTTGGGGATGAGGACCGAGGCCAGATCCTCGCGGTTGGCCTTGGGGCCATGCATGCCTGGAATGTCGGGAACCAGACCCGTGGCGTTGGCGATGGCGGCCATTTCGACGGCGGTTTTGGAGCCGTCGACGAATTCGACCAGCATGCGCGGGTTCATGTTGCGGCGTTCGGCCTCCTCCCGATAGTCGTCCG
Source organism: Hyphomicrobiaceae bacterium (assembly GCA_020638065.1). GTDB lineage: Bacteria > Pseudomonadota > Alphaproteobacteria > Rhizobiales > Devosiaceae > JACKJF01. The sequence goes on from JACKJG010000006.1 coordinate 106,798, forward strand.
GAACCGCATTGTGGTTAAGTGCGTTGTTCTTGCCCTTGCCGGCGGCCACAATGGTGTAACCCAGCGCCGCCGAGAATTCGATTAGCTCCATGCAGGAGGTCGGTTCGTCACCGGCACCGACCGTATAGATGACGCCGAGCCGGTCGGCGGCGGCCTTGAGATAGGGGCCGATGGTGACATCCGCCTCGACATTCATCATCACGACATGCTTGCCGTTTTCCATGGCCAGAAGGTCGAAATCGGCCGCAACTCCGGGCTTTCCGGTGGCATCGATGATGATGTCGATCTCCGGCGCAGTGACCATCAGCGCGGTGTCGGTGGTGATGGCACAAAGCCCCATATCGATGGCTTCGGACATGGCCGAACGGGTACCAGTCTCGCGTCCGTGGCTTTCGTCGCCATAGGCGATGCGCATGGCGGCCAAGGCCGTGTGCGGTCGGCGCGTGGAGATGGCAACGAGGTCGAGACCCTCGATTAACATGAATTGGGTTACGAGGTCGGTTCCCATCTCTCCGGACCCGATGACGCCGATGCGGATCACCCCGTGGGTTTCGGCGCGCTGTTTGAGATCCCGGGCGATGCCGGTCAGGTGCACGTTGGTGCGCGCGAATTTGGGTGCGGGTTCAGGCAGGGGAGAAACGGACATTTACGGGCCGGGTTTTGCTTCGGGAAGGCAATTATCGTCAGAGTCGCGTGGCGGCGCAACGCGGCGCATTTGCGCATTGCCTTGGATGCGATGGATGTGGCACGCACAAGGCGAGGAGATGGCGGATGATCGAACAAATCAACAGCGATGACGCGCAACATGTCGAGATCGAGGATATCGGCAAGGCGCGGGTGATCCGGCTCAACCGGCCGCGCGCGATCAATGCGCTGACGCTCGACATGATCATCGCCATAAGGGCCGGGTTGCGCGAAGCGGCGGAACGCGCCGATATCGGGCTGGTCCTGTTCGAGGGGATTGGCGAAAAGGGATTTTGCGCCGGTGGCGACGTGCGGCAGGTCCGCCAGATCGTCATGGATGGCGACCTCGATCTGGTGATGGACTTCTTCAATGCCGAATATGGCATGAACCGGATGATTGCCGAGTTTGACAAGCCCATCGTCTCGCTGCTGCATGGCTATGTGATGGGCGGCGGCATCGGGGTGGGTTGCCACGGCAGCCATCGATTCGCCGCGCATGATGCGAAATTTGCCATGCCGGAAGGAGCGATCGGCTATTTCTGCGATATCGGCGCGCGGCTTTTGCTCGCCAAGGCCGAGCGGCACCGGGCGCTGATGTTCATGCTGCGTGGCGAACCGCATGGGGTCGGCGACGCGATCAAGCTCAATCTGCTGGATTTTGTGGTGGACGCGATGCGGTTCGACGAACTTCGCAGAGACGTCATCGCGGCGGCGGACGATGAGGACCCCTATGAAGCACTCGACGCCATCGGCGCGCAGTTCGGGCAGGATGAAGGCGCTTCTCCCAATTGCGATTTTGCCGATCAATACGCGAAATGGGTCTCGGCGCCGAGCTATGCGGAAACCGCGTTTGTGTGCGATCCGGACCGGGCTGGTTTGGAGCTTGGCGAAGTGGGCGAACTGATCCTCAAACGTTGCCCGGCAACCCATATTGTCTCCTTTGCGTCCCTCGATGCGGCGCGCGCCGATCCCGACCCTGAAAGGCTCTTTGATGCAGAGGTCAAACTGGCGCTGCTGATGGCGGGGCGGCACGATTTTCTTGACGGGGTGCGGGCGGTGCTGGTCGACAAGGATCATGCGCCGAAATGGGAAGAACCGGACTATTCGGCCAATAGCGACTTCCAGATCAAGCTGGCCGCGGCCCTGCAATAGGCGACGCCCGGGCCGGGCGACCACGAAAATGCCGGATATTTGCGGGTGTAAGCACGCACAAAGTCAGGGAAAATTAACCCATCTGGTTGAGACTTCGTACGCACTTTTACCAAGGATTGCGGCTTGTCTCGTTCCAAATCTGCTCCTTTCGCCTTGCCGGCCTCATTCGATCTCGATGCTATCGACGATGTGCGCGACTGGCTCGTGCCCGCCATTGAAGCGGGTGACGTGGCGCTTGATGCCGGAGCGGTAGACCGGGTCTATACCAACAGCCTGATCATGCTTTTAAGCGCGCGGGCAGATGCCGCACACCACGGGCACTCTTTGAGCATTGTCAATCCCAGTCCGGCCTTTGCGGATGCAGCCAGGCAACTGGGTCTGGGCGAACACTTCATGAATAGCGTCGGGAGCTAGAGGATGCGCGTACTGACAGTCGATGATTCGCGAACAATGCTGGCCATGCTCAAGCACACGCTGGCGGGCGCCGGCTACGAGGTCCTGCAGGCCGAGGACGGCCAACAGGGGCTCGATGTTCTGCAGGGTAATCCGGTCGATGTGGTGATTACCGATGTGAACATGCCAGTCATGGACGGTATCGAGTTCATCCGGCAGGTGCGGGCGACGGGCGCCCATCAGAGCCTGCCGATCCTGATCCTGACGACGGAAACCAGCCAGGAAAAGCGCGATGAAGGCCGGGCCGCGGGCGGCACGGGCTGGATCGTCAAGCCGTTTGACCCGGAAAAGCTGTTGTCGGTCATCAAGAAGGTCGTGCACTAGACGGTCAAATGCATGAGTGAGCTGGACGAATTCAAGGCAACCTATTTCGATGAATGCGCGGAGCTGCTCGGCGCGCTCGAAGAGGAATTCACCGAAATCGAGGCAGGGGACCGTTCGGCGGAACGGCTCAATGCCGTCTTCCGGGCCATTCATTCGATCAAGGGCGGTGCCGGTGCTTTCGGCTTTCAACGGCTGGTTGCATTCGCCCATTCGTTCGAGACGCTGCTCGATCATGTCCGTAATGGCGAAGTCGAACTGACCGATGAAGTCGTGGCGCTTTGCATCCGCTCAAACGATCTGGTGGCGGATTTCGTGTCGGCGGCGCGCAACGGTGAGGACTTGCCGGACGACCACGGCGCCGATGAGCTGGCGCGTTTCGAGGCGCTTTACGGCGGCGAGGATGGCGAACCGCTGGAGGAGTTCGACGATATCGAATTCGAGCCGGTCATGGTGAGCTTCGACGGCGAACCGGACGGCTCGGGATTCGATGATTTCTTTGCCAATGTCCCGATGAACGACGAACCTTCTCTATCAGGCAAGGGCATCACGATCCGGTTCAGGCCGCACGCGGCGCTTTATCAGCGCGCCAATGATCCGCTGTTGCTTCTGCGCGAGCTGGCGACGCTTGGCGACGTTTCGGTTGCAGCGGAAGTCGATGAATTGCCTGGTCTTGCGCAGTTCGAACCGTTTTCTTCCTATTGCTCGTGGACCATTTCGCTCGCGCCCAAAGAGGGGGTTGGCATCGAAGAGGTTCGGGAGGTCTTCGAGTTTGTTGAAGGTGATTGCGAACTCGCTTTCAGCGACGAGGGTCCAGCCTCGCCAATGGCTGGCGCACTCGCCGATGACGAGACTCTGCCAGATGCGGCAATCGGATCAATTGTTGCCGGGACGATTGCCGATACGAGCGTTGCGGACACTGGCTCCGGCGAGGCCGAAGACGATTCCTTTGATGCGTTGAGTTTTGCCGATCTGGCGGCGGCGATTGAACCGGCGGCCAAGGCTGCCGAGCCGGCCAGGCCGGAACCTATCGAAACGCGGTCGGCCATGACGCCTCCCTCGGCCGGATCAACGGACAATGGCGCTGATGACAAGGCTCACGCGGCCAAACCGGCCGGCGGTCAGTCGATCCGCGTTGATCTCGACAAGGTCGATCGCGTCGTCAACATGGTTGGCGAACTGGTGATCGCGCAATCTATGCTGACCCAGCAGATGGATGACCATCTCAAGGCCCGCTATCAGGAACTGGTGCGCGGCGTCGAAGTCCTGGCACAGACCACCCGCGGCTTGCAGGATTCGGTGATGGCCATCCGTGCGCAGCCGGTCAAAACCGTGTTCTCACGCCTGCCACGTCTGGTGCGCGAACTGGCCACAAAGACCGGCAAGAAGATGAAACTCGAAATGGTCGGCGAGCAGACCGAAATCGACAAGACGATCATCGAACAATTGTCCGACCCCTTGACCCATATGATCCGCAATTCGGCCGATCACGGGCTCGAGTCGCCGGAAAAGCGGGTCGCGGCGGGCAAGCCGGATACCGGCACGATCACGCTGTCGGCGGAGCAGGCCGGCGGCAATATCATCATCGCGGTTCAGGACGATGGCGGCGGGATCAATCGCGAACGGGTTCTTTCGCTGGCGCGGGAACGCGGCGTTGTGGGTCCGGAACAGACGCTGACGGACGAGCAGATCGACGAGCTGATTTTTGCACCCGGTTTTTCGACGGCAGATGCCGTGAGCGACATATCGGGGCGCGGCGTCGGGATGGATGTGGTTGTCTCCAACATCAAGAAGATCGGCGGCTCGGTGCATGTGAAATCCTGGCCGGGCAAGGGAACGCGCGTGCAGCTGAGATTGCCGCTGACGCTGGCGGTGCTCGATGTCATGCTGGTCAAGGTCGGCGGCGCCCCTTACGTCATTCCGCTCAGTTCGATTGTCGAGACCATGCAGACGCGCCGTGCCGAATTCGGCGAAGCGCCGAGCGGACGGCGGATGTTGCGGGTGCGCGGCGAATATCTGCGGGTCATCGATCTGGCCTGTGCCTTCGACATGCCCACCGATACCGCAGAGAACGAACGCTTCGTGGTTCTGTGCGAGAATGACGGGCGCTCGCATGTGGCGCTGATCGTCGACGATATCATCGGCCAGCAACAGGTGGTCATCAAGAGCCTCGAAGAGAACTTCCAGCGCATTGACGGCATTGCCGGGGGTACAATCCTCGGCGATGGCAGTGTGGCGCTGATCGTTGATGTTCAGGGGCTGAACTCAATACCGGATCTGAGACCGGTGGCGGCGTAGGGAGAAAAAGATGGACGTGGCAGAGCAGGCCTTCGGCAACGAGTTGGACCCGGGCGCGCAGGCGTCTGGCGGAACCATGCAATTGATCGCCTTTTCCATCGGCGAGCAGGTCTATGCCGTCGAAATTACAACGGTTCGCGAAATCCGCGCGTGGAGCGGGGCGACACCGCTGCCGCGGACCCGTGAATTCGTGCGCGGCGTGATCAATCTTCGCGGCACGATCGTTCCGATTTTCGACCTGCGCGCACGGTTTGGCGCCGGGCTGACCGACGCCACCAAGAACCATGTGGTCATCGTCATGTCCGTTGGCGAGAAATGGGTCGGAATGCTCGTCGATGCGGTCAGCGATATCCTCACCATTCCGCAGAACGAAATTCATGCGGTACCCGAGGGTGAAACGATGGATACCGAATTGCTCAAGGGCATCGTCACCCATGGTGAGAAAATGGTGGGCATGATCGATCTGCCGGCCATTGTTGCCGGCGTGAAGACGGACGTCTCCTGAGCCTTCACGAGCGTTCTTTGACCTCAAGAAAGGGCGCACTCATTGCGCCCTTTATTTTGTCCGCGTTTGCTCGCAACCGGCGCTGGACCGAGCGGTTGACCGGCTGGTAAGGGTCAATATCCGAACCCTTGTGTTTTTGTCGAACCGAGCCTGGAGATTGTCATGCTTGCCCCCTTCGCCCCTGGACATGTTGGAATTATTACCGGTGCGGCCAGCGGCATCGGCCTTGCCACTGCGTTGCGGTTGGCGGGCATGGGCATGAAGCTTGTCCTGGTCGACATCAATGAGGACAAGCTGGCCAAAGCGGAAGAGGCGGTTGCGGCGGCGGCCGGAGATCACGGCGCCAACGTTCTTCCTGTTATTCTGAGCGTCGACGATCCCGACGGCTTTTCGGCCCTTGCGCACGATGTTGAAGCGCGGTGGGAGGCCCCGACCTTCTTGATGAACAATGCCGCCATGTTCGTTCATGGCGGTGCCGGCGGCATTCTCGATTCCCTGCAAACCTGGCGGCGGATTTTCGACATCAATCTTTTCGGGATCATTCACGGCGTGCAGGCTTTCCTGCCGGGCATGCTGGCATCGGGCAAGCGGTCCATGATCGTCAATACCGGCTCGAAACAGGGGTTGACCAATCCCCCGGGCAACCCTGCCTACAATAGCGTCAAGGCAGCGGTGAATTCCTACACCCAGAACCTGGCGCATGATCTGCGCAACCGCGAAGAGGGCCTGGTGTCGGCGCATCTTCTGGTGCCGGGTTGGACGACGACTGGCGATCAGTCACCGCAGCCGGGTGCCTGGTCCGCCGATCAGGTGGCGGATTACATGCTGACGCATCTGGCGCACGAGGACTTCTACATCATTTGTCCGGACAACGAGACGTCGAGCGAAATGGACAAGAAGCGCGTGCTCTGGCAGGCGCTGGATCTGATCGAGAACCGTCCCGCGCTCAGCCGCTGGCATCCCGATCACAAGGATGCATTCGCCCAATTCATGGTCAAGGATCTGGCCGACCTGTTGCCGCGCAAATAGGTTTTAGCCGGCAATCAGCTTGACGCCCGCGATCTGAGCGGCTTTGCCTTCGGTCGTGCCGAGCAGTTCGGTGGCCAGATTGAGCGGCAGGGGCGGCGAAAACAGATAGCCCTGAGCCTCGCGGCACCCATATTCGCGCACGAAATCGAGCTGAGTTTCGTTTTCGACGCCCTCGGCGTTCATGTCCATTCCCAGCGAACCGGCCAGCCCGATCATGGCCGCCACGATGCGGTTTGACGGGCTTTCCGGTTTGACCTCGGCAATCATGCCGCTGTCGATCTTGATGCGGTCGAAGGGAAACTCGCGCAGGTAGGACAAGGCCGTATAGCCGGTGCCGAAATCGTCCATTGAAATGCGCACACCGGTGGCGCGCAATTGGTGCAGAATCTTGATGTTGCGTTCGGGGTCACGCAGCAGGAGGCTTTCCGTGATTTCGAGCTCAAGCCGGTCGGGCCGGATGCCGGATTCCTGGACGGCCGAGCGCACGGAATTGACCAGTTCCATCTCGACGAATTGGGCCGAGGAGAGATTGACCGTGACGCGCACATGTTCGGGCCAGTTGGTTGCCGCCTGGCAGGCATTTTGCAAAATCCAGCGCCCCAGCGGCACAATCAGACCGGTTTCCTCGGCGATCGGGATAAACTTGTCCGGCCCGATGGCGCCAAGTGTGGGATGGTTCCAGCGAATGAGGGTCTCGAAGCCGGTGATGCGCGTGCTTTCGATATCGAGGAGCGGCTGATAGACCAGCTCGAATTCTTCGCTTTCGATACCTTCGCGCATGGCCGCTTCCAGTTCGCGGCGCTGGCGGATATCGCGGTCCATGCCCGGCTCAAAAAAGTGAAATACGCCGCGGCCTTCGGATTTGGCGCGATAGAGTGCCAGATCCGCGTTGCGCAGCAACTCGGACTCGGTGGCGCCGTCATCGGGCGCAATGGCAATGCCGATGCTCACACCGATACCGATCGAATGTCCGTCAATGGTCAGTGGCACGTTGATGTGGTCAATCAACTGCTGCGCAACGATCGCTGCATGATCGGGTCGTTCGATGGGGCCGACCAGAACCGTGAATTCGTCGCCTCCCATCCGGGCGGCGACTTCGGACTCGCGGGTGGCAGTCTTGATGCGGCTGGCCATTTCCTTGAGGACCTGGTCGCCGATGGCATGACCAAACGTGTCATTGACCATCTTGAAATGATCAAGGTCCATGCACAGCAGTGCCATGTGCTCGCCGCGATGGGCCCGCGCCATGGCCAGGGAAAGATGATCCGAGAAATTCGTGCGATTCGGCAGATCGGTGAGCGGGTCGTGGCCCGCCATGTGTCGGATGCGCTCTTCGCTGGCCTTTTGCTCGGTGATATCGAGGTGGGTGGAGACGAAGCCGCCGCCGGGCATGGGCTGCAATTGCACGGCGATGAAACGGCCCGAACGCAGTTTCAGGGTTCGGCTGATGGACGTGTCATAGTCGCCCAGTTCGCCGACCAGATCGGACATGGGGATGTTTTCTTCGACGACCTGCATCGCTTTCATTTCGTCAAGCGCGGCGATGTCATTGAGGTCCATGCCTGCATGCACCTGCTCGGGCGAAAACTCGTAAAGCTCAGAGAACTTGCGATTGCAGAATTGCATCCTGTTGTCCGGGCCGACGATGCAGAAACCGAGGGCCATTTCTTCAACAGCTTGTTCGATGCGGCCCGGTGTGCCGGAGGGCATGGGGCCCGCAACGAAACCTTGCTGCAATGCGTGCACGACGGAGAAGCCGCCTTCGTCCTGCCGGCCAAGGCGAAACAAATGCCAGGTGCCGTCCTCGGCCTTTTGCGCAAATTCCCGGATTTGCCCAAATCCGGTGACATCGTTGCGAAGGTCGGCGAGCGCCTGGTCGAACAGGGGAGGGGCCGATCCCTCAGATGAGGTCCGCGCGGCGGCCAGCTCAACACTGGGGCCCAGGTTGTGGAGTTGGCCGAACCGGTCAACCTGCCAGGCACCGAGCGAAACGTGTCCGTGCAGGGATTGGAGCACGTTTCTCAGGGCGTCGATCTGGCGGTTCTGGCGGTCACGGGTGATGCTGGGCAGACCGGGGGCCGCGAGCGCAAGCACGAAACCGCCCGATTGCAGCATGCGCGCACGAAAATGGAAGGGTTCACCTCTCAATTCGAGACGGAAGCAGAAATCCTTGCGCCGATAAAGGCGGCAGGCGCGTTTGAACACGATCAGGGCGCGTTGCGAACGATCACCGAACAGGGTCCGGAGGACTTCTTCGAGGGTTCGTCCACTGGTCAGGGCGATGGTGCCGAAATGGTCTTTTGCCATGTCATTGGCAAAACTCAGCCGGTCAAGGGAGTCGAAAACGATGACGCCTTCGCTGGCGTCGGCCACGAAGGTCAGGGCGGCGTCAATGTCGGCGGCCGACATGCGGCCGGCCTTCTCAGCTTCGCGCACAAACTCCCCCTGTAGAGTTGCGGCTGGTCAAGGCATGCGAAAAGGCACACGATGGCCGTTAGGTGAAAATGGTCCTCTCCCCATTTTCACGCTTATGTCTAAAAATTCGTAAAATTCAGGGACTAAGAGCCAATTTCAGGGTCAATGACCCCGAAAATTGGTTCTATTTCACATATATCCAATATGTGTGTTTGAAATGCCCAACCCTAGCCGAGCCGTTTCCTGCGCGCCGCAAAGGTCCTGAGGCGCAGGGCGTTGAGGCGGATGAAGCCTTCAGCGTCGTGGTGATCGTAGGTGCCCGATCCCTCTTCGAAGGTCACCAGGTCCTCGGAATAGAGCGAATGGCCCGATTCACGGGCAATTACACTGGCTGAACCCTTGAACAGTTTCAGGGTAACCTCGCCGGTCACGTGTTCTTGGCTCTTGTCGATCAGAGCCTGCAGCATTTCGCGCTCGGGCGAGAACCAGAATCCGTTATAGATCAGTTCGGCGTAGCGCGGCATGATCTCGTCTTTCAGGTGAGCCGCGCCGCGATCGAGGGTGATCGACTCGATGCCGCGATGGGCGGCGAGAAGTATGGTGCCGCCGGGCGTCTCGTAAATGCCGCGGCTTTTCATGCCTACGAAGCGGTTCTCGACCAGATCGAGCCGGCCGATCCCGTGTTTGCCGCCCAATTCATTGAGCCTTGTCAGCAACATGGCAGGGCTGAGCTTCTCACCATTGACCGACATCGCGTCGCCACGCTCGAAGCCAATTGTGATGATTTCGGGCTCGTTCGGCGCGCTTTCGGGGTCGATGGTGCGCTGATAGACATAGTCCGGCGCCGGCTGGGCCGGGTCCTCGAGCACCTTGCCCTCCGAAGAAGTGTGCAACAGGTTGGCATCGACCGAGAAGGGGGCTTCGCCGCGCTTGTCTTTCGGCACCGGGATCTGATTGAGCTCTGCATATTCGATGAGTTTCGTGCGGCTTTGCAGGTCCCATTCGCGCCACGGCGCTATCACGCGTAGGTCAGGATTGAGCGCAAGCGCGCTCAGTTCGAACCGGACCTGATCATTGCCCTTGCCAGTGGCGCCATGGGATATGGCGTCGGCCCCGGTTTCGGCGGCGATCTCGACAAGCCGTTTGGCAATCAGCGGCCGGGCAATCGAGGTGCCGAGCAGGTAGACGCCTTCGTAAAGCGCATTGGCGCGGAACATGGGGAAGACGAAGTCACGGACGAACTCCTCGCGCAGGTCATCCATGTAGATTTCACGGATACCCATCATCTCGGCCTTCTTGCGGGCCGGTTCGAGCTCTTCGCCCTGTCCGAGATCGGCAGTGAAGGTGACGACCTCGCACTCATATTCGTTTTGCAGCCATTTCAGGATGATCGAGGTATCGAGCCCGCCCGAATAGGCGAGTACGACCTTCTTGATGTCCGATTTCGACGTCATTTTTTCCTCTTGTGAGCGCGGCGCGCGCCGGGGTCCGATTGGCCGTCCATTAATCAGATTGCGTCCGGCGGTGCAATCACGTGGATCGGGACAAGGCTGCCGCCAGCATGCTAGGTATGGCTGATCTGATTTGGAGATTTCCGGCGCATGGTCGAATTCGTTCCGTCACTGGCGACCATTCTCGCTTTTGCCCTTGCCTCATTCGTTCTGGCGATCACGCCGGGACCGGATATGGCGCTCTTCATATCCCGCACCGTCAATTATGGCCGGGCGCATGGTGTGGCGGCGGTGCTCGGCGCAACCAGCGGGCTGATGGTGCACGTGCTTCTGGCGGCCTTCGGGGTGTCGGTGTTGCTGGTGACGGCGCCTACCGCCTTTCTGGTGCTCAAGATTGCCGGGGCGCTCTACCTGTTGTGGCTGGCCGTTGGGGCCATCCGGCAGACGGGCGGCTTGAAGCTGGCGGAGAAAAAGCACGCGGGGTCAACGCTGTTGCGGTCCTATCTGATCGGGATCGGCATCAATCTGACCAATCCCAAAGTCCTTTTGTTCTTCATCACCTTCTTTCCGCAATTCGTTTCGCGGGACGATCCGGATGCGCCGTTCAAGCTTTTGTTCCTTGGCGGCGAATTTCTGGTGGTTTCGGTGCCGATCGTCATTGCCATCGTGTTCGGGGCGCATTGGGTCGCCAAATGGCTGGTGGAATCGGCTCTGGTTCGGCGCTTGCTCAATTACAGTTTCGCGGCGGTGTTTGCTGCCTTCGCCGCCGTCATCCTGACCGCGCAGGCGCGGCACTAGGGCGGGCAAATTGAATTACGACCATCTGTTCCATGCCGGGAATTTCGCAGATGTCGTCAAGCACATCATTCTGACACGCATCATCGTCTATCTGCAGCGCAAGCCGGCGGCCTTTCGGGTGATCGATACGCATGCGGGGGCGGGGTCTTTCGATCTGACCTTGGATCGCGCCATCAGGAATCCCGAGTGGAAAGAGGGGATCGCGCCTGTTCTGGCTGATCCGCCGGGTGGTGAGGCGGGCGAACTGGTCGCGCCCTATCTCGACCTGATCGAAGCGATGAACCTGGAAGAGCTTTCTGCCTATCCCGGATCGCCGCTGATCGCCCGCAAGCTGTTGCGGGCGCATGACCGGCTGAGCGCGATGGAACTTCATCCGGACGCGGCGTCGGGTCTCAAAGCGCTTTTTGATGGCGACGCGCATGTCAAGGTGATGCAGCTTGACGGCTATGAGGCGCTGCCGGCGCAATTGCCGCCCAAGGAAAAGCGCGGCCTTGTTCTGATCGATCCGCCGTTTGAAGAACCGGGGGAGTTCGACCGGCTCGTCAATGTGCTGATCAAGGCCCACCGGCACTTTTCGGGCGGGATCTATGCGCTCTGGTATCCGCTCAAGGATGAGGCCGGGGTGGCCGAGTTCAAGAAGCGCCTCAATCAGACCGGCATCGCGCCGATCCTCGCCTCGGAACTCTGGCTAAGGGCGCCCTCAACGCCGCCCAGACTGTTCGGAACAGGCATGATCGTGGTCAACCCGCCCTTCGTGCTCAAGGACGAACTGGATCAGATTTTATCCGCGCTGCTGCCATTGCTGAGTTCGGCCAGTTCCGCCGGTTTCGCGAACGCGTGGGTGCGGTCGGAATAATCGCAAAAACGTCCTGTCAACGCCGTCCCTTGCCCAACTTCCCGAAGGTGCGGGCGTGGAAGGCGGGTGGTTTGGTGCGCACCCAGGTCAGAAAGGCCTGCAATCGCGGTGCGGCGCGCAGGCTTTCAATGTCGGAAAAGTGCGCGGCCAGTTCCGTTTCGGAGAAATTGGCGTGGATCGCACTATGGCAGATCTGATGCAGAAGCACGGTCTGCATTCTGGCGCCGCCCTTGAGTTTCGGGGTCAGGTGGTGCCGGCTGGATTTGGCGCCTTCGGGAATGGGCCGGCCGCAAAGCGGACAAACCGGATCACCGGGCATTGGCGACCGGTTCAGGATATGAGCGCATCACGCTGCTTGCGGCTCAAACGTTCAGATTCGGATTTCAGCTGGCCGCAGGCGGCGAAGATGTCGCGGCCGCGTGGCGTCCGCACGGGGGAGGCATAGCCGGCACGGTTGACGATGTCGGCGAAGCTCTCGATCCGGTCCCAATCGGAACATTCGTAAGGGCTGCCTGGCCAGGGATTGAACGGAATGAGATTGATCTTGGCCGGGATTTTGGCGAGCAGCCTCACCAGTTCGCGGGCATCGGCATCGCTGTCATTGACGCCCTTGAGCATGACATATTCGAACGTGATGCGGCGGGCATTGGAGACGCCGGGATAGGTGCGGCAAGCTTCCAGCAATTCGGCGAGCGGCCATTTCCTGTTGATCGGCACCAGTTCGTTTCTGAGATCGTCGCGCACCGCATGCAGGGAAATGGCGAGCATGACGCCGATCTCATCGCCGGTGCGCTTGATCTCGGGCACAATTCCGGAGGTCGACAGGGTGATGCGGCGCTTGGAAAGCGAAATTCCATCGCCATCCGAGGCAATCAGCAGCGCCTGTTTCACATTGTCGAAATTGTAGAGCGGCTCGCCCATGCCCATCATCACGATATTGGTGATGGCGCGGGTCTCGCCGGAGGGAACCAGCCCGCCATCGTCCGGGCGTTCGCCGCCGGGGAAATCGCCGAGCCGTTCGCGGGCCATCAGCACCTGGCTGAGGATTTCGCCTGCCGTCAGGTTGCGCACCAGACGCTGGGTGCCGGTGTGGCAGAACGTGCAGGTCAGGGTGCAGCCGACCTGAGAGGACACGCACAGCGTGCCGCGGTCGATTTCGGGAATGTAGACGGTTTCGACGTCGACCGGCGGCAGGTTGGGTTGGGCCGGATCGCGGAAGCGAAACAGCCATTTGCGGGTGCCGTCGCTTGAGACCTGTTCGGTGACGATCTCCGGACGTTCGAGCATGAAATGATCGGCAAAGAGCTGGCGGGCGCCCTTCGAGACATTGGTCATCCGGTCGAAATCGGTGATGCCGTTGACGTAGATCCAGTTCCAGAGCTGTTTGGCGCGCATCCGCGCTTCTCTGGGATCGAGGCCAAGGCTTGCCAGTTCGCCGGTGATTTCGTCACGCGTGAGGCCGACAAGATCCCTGCGCGCAAGAAGCGGCACCGGGCGGGCAGCATGCGAAATGTCGAGCGAGACGGACATGGCGAAACTTGTCGGGATTTGGAGAAACCGAGCCGCTCCCTATCACGAATGAGGGGGCGTGCAAAGAAGTGTGGCTTGGCGGAGGCTGAGGCCTAGCAGGCGCCGTCAATAGCGCGCTGGGCGGCGGTAGCGCCAGAGAGCGAGAAGGTCTGGACCACGCGAATGCCCGCGTCGGTACTGCCTTCGATGACCAGCGACGATCCGGCGCGGACGGATCCGGCAAAATTCTCCGCCTGGCCAATATCCTTGAGCCATGCGCCGTCGGCCTGGGTGTAGAGCTCGAAGGTGTTCGATCCGACGGTCGCGATCGCGGTCGAGTCGGGTGCGAACTGGTAGCCGGCGATCAGGTTGAATTCGTGGCGTGCGCCCTGAGCAGCGCGGTTGGTGATGTAAACATAGGCCTGCCCATATCCGTCGGGATCGGGGTCGGTCGATTTCGGCTTGCTGGCGGCAAAACAGACCGGACCCGATCCGTCATTGGCCGAATAGGCGGACCAGTCGCGAAAATCGCCCAGAACCTGAACGGTCTGGGCAATGGCCGGCGCGGCAACCACAATTGCCAACCCGGTCAGGCCGATCCTCAGCGCGTTCCTGATCATTTTTCGTCCCCGGTTATGCACCACCGACCTTATTGCGGCGGGCAGGCCTCGTCGATGGCATTCATGGCGGCGGTCGCACCGCTGAGTGAATAGGTATCGGTAGTATCGGTGCCGCGTTGCGAACGCGCCTTGATGATCATGCTGCGGCCCGCTTTCATCGCGGCAACGAATACGCTTTCATCGCTTTCCGAAGCAAGCCAGGCGGCGCTTCCGTCAACCAGCATGTCGAAGCCCTTGCCGTCAATGATGGCCTGGGGCTTGGAATTGGCCTCGAGCGGATAGCCGACCAGGGTCTGCACCTCGTTACGAACCTTGAGCCCCTGCCGGTGGATCACGAGGAAATGGATCGGATCGCGGTTGACGTTGGTGGGCTGCGCGTCCTTGGGCTGGCTCGAAATGTAGCAGATGGTGCCGTTGCTGTCCGAACCCTTCCAGGCCGTCCAGTCGGTGAACACGCCGAGATTCTCGACCTGTTGTGCAACCGCACCGGTGACGGCGGAGACGCCGAGTGCCAGCGCCAAACCTGTCGCGGCCAGAAGATTACGCGTTACGCTTCGCATGACCTGTCATTTCCCTTCGATCTTTTGGCTAAGAGATCATTTCAGAACTTGGTTACCAAGCCGCAAACAACCGTCACTCGACGCGACGCGGACCGGCGCTTGAAAGCTGGTCATGGGCAAACAATTTGACGTCAATTTGACCGAACCGCCGAGTTTGCGGCGTTATCGGGGCATGCCCCATTTGTGGTTAGCATAAAGTTAATAGGCAAGCTCTTCGTATTGGTCGTAAAGTTCTATGGTCTGTTCGGTTCGGTAGGGGCCGCCGCCGCGCGAGTCGCGGCTGGAGAACAGGACCAATTCCTCGACCTGCATGCGCATTGGCATCAAGACGGCCGACCCCAGGTAATCGGCAACGTCGAGGGCGGAGGCATGGCGCAACCGGGCCAGCGTGACATGAGGTGTGAAGCGGCGGCGGTCAAAATTGACCTGGGCGCGGCGCATCGCGGCGTCCGACAGGCCCTTGAGCTGCCGCAGTTCGTCGCCGCCTTCGACATGGGCGATGATCGCGCGGGGCTTGTCGCCGCCAAACGCATCAAGGCCCGCGATTGAAATGGAAAAGGGCGGCAGGGATGGCATATCGTCGAGCGCCCGCATCAATTCATGTGCCGAGCCGTGATCCATGTCGCCGGCAAAGCCGATGGTGATGTGGTAATTTTCGGGCTCGATCCAGCGGGCGCCAACCAGTCCGCCACGCTTCATCGCCAGCGCATTCGAGATTTCGGGGGTGACACGAAGTCCGGTGAAAAGGCGCGGCATGATGCACTCCTTGTCGCAATCGCCGCCAAATCGGATGGACGGCAAATCACCCTCATGTCGAACATGGAGTGATTTGCCGTTCCGGACAATCAGAAAATGAAATCGGAAGCGATCAGGAAATCCTTGTCGATCGAATCGAGGATCAGCTTGTCGGTTCCGAACTTGATGATCGTGTCATCGCCGTTCTGGGACATCAGCGACTGAAGCTGTGCCCAGCTGCCGACGTTGAAGTTGGAGATGTCGCAACGGTCCTGATCGAAGGTGAAGTCCATCACCCGGTCGACATTGCTGCCATGATTGAAGACAAAGACGTCGTTGCCGGAATTGCCGAAGACCTTGTCCCTGCCGGCACCGCCGACGATGTGATCGTCACCACTGCCGCCGAACATGCGATCATTGCCCTGTTCGCCGAACATCCAATCATGGCCGCCGCCGCCGCGCATATTGTCGGCACCGGTTCCGCCATACATGTCATCGCTGCCGGCCTGGCCGTAAATCTTGTCATTGCCGTCGTCGCCCTTGAGCAGGTCGTTGCCGCCCTGGCCCTTCAGAACGTCATTGTCGCCGCCGCCGAAGAGCTGGTCGTCACCGGAGCCGCCGTCGAGGTAATCGTAACCCCAGCCGCCCCAGATCTGATCGTTGCCGGCGTCGCCGAAAAGGCTGTCGTCATCGTAGCCGCCATCGATCTGGTCATCGCCGTAGCCGCCATAGACCCAATCGTAGCCCCAGCCGCCAAGCAGGATGTCATTTCCGCCCAGGCCGTAAAGGCTGTCATTGCCGTTACCGCCATCGATGTAGTCGGCGTAATTGTAGCCGGTCAGCTTGTCGTTGCCGCCATAGCCATAGATGGTGAAATTGTCATAGGCATTGGCGATGATGGTTTCGCTGTAGTTGGTTCCATAAACGTAGTGCATAGGTCCGAACTCCTTTTACGCCGCACGTTGAACTTGACCCCCTTCTAACGGGGTGCAGCTGAGCCGGACCTGAAATCTCCGTTCATATTGGGTTCAGATTGGTGGCCAAGATGACGAAAAGTTCATGTTGCGCATGGCTTTCCCAAGGGCGGATGGCCTTGAAAATGACCCCATTCGCCTCCATATTGGCTTCAAACCCGGAGGGAATGAGCCTGAAGGGCGGTGTCAATTGTCTGCTGAAAGGATTTGACCATGGCAGAATACGAACGTCAGACCGTTGGTGCACGGCCCGGCACGGCCGCGGTCATCGACGAAGGCCTGCGGAGCTACATGCTCAAGGTCTACAATTACATGGGCATTGGCCTCGCTGTGACGGGCCTTGTTGCCTATTTCTTCTCGCAGTATGCGCTGTCGAACGAAGCCGTGTTCAACGCGGTCTATAACAGCCCGCTGACCTGGGTGATCATTTTCGCCCCGCTGGCTTTCGTGTTCGGTCTCGGGTTCGGGATCAACAAGATGAGCGCTTCGACCGCGCAGATGGTCTTCTGGGCCTATGCGGCGGTGATGGGCCTGTCACTGAGTTCGATCTTCTTCATCTATAGCGGCGCCTCGATTGCCCGCGTGTTCTTCATCACGGCTGCGATGTTCGGCGGCATGAGCCTTTATGGCTACACCACCAAACGCGATCTGACCGGAATGGGTTCGTTCCTGTTCATGGGTCTGATCGGCATCATCATCGCGTCGCTGGTGAACATCTTCATCGACTCGTCGGCGCTGCAGTTCGCCATTTCGGTGATCGGCGTGCTGGTGTTCGTGGGCCTGACCGCCTTCGATACGCAGAAGATCAAGGAAATGTATGTCGAGTTCGACGGTGCCGAAGTGATGGGCAAGAAAGCCATCATGGGCGCGCTGACCCTTTACCTCGACTTCATCAACCTGTTCCTGATGCTGTTGCGGCTGTTCGGCAATCGCAACTAGCCTTGGGGCAAGCCGAGAATTCAGAAGCGGCCGGAGAAATCCGGCCGTTTCCTTTTTTTGCTGTGGGACTATTTCACCAGCGCCAGATGCGGTTCGAAGATTTTGAGGACCTGGGCCAGATCATGGCCGCGTTTTAGAACGCGCCCGGCCTGGTTGGTGACGATGTACTGGCCCTGCTTGTTGCGCAGGCGAGGCTGCTTCTCGATCACGTAGAGGGGTTGTTCGGAATTGCGGCGATAGACCGAGAACAGGGCCCGGTCTTTGATGAAATCCATGGCGTAGTCGCGCCAGTCGCCGGCCGAGACATGTTTGCCGTAAATGTCGAGCAGCATGGTCAGTTCGCGCCGGTCGAAATAGACCGGGCCGTCCTTGAGCGCCCGCAGGGCCTTGGGGTCGACGCGAATGACCTTTCCGTCACCCTCCGGGCGGTTCAGTTCCGTCCCGCCCTGCTCCATAAATTGTTCAGACAAGCCCTTGCTCCACCCGATTGAGCCGCCGGAATGCAGGTGGTTCGCCATCCCCACCAAAGCCATGATGGAAGGGAATGACCGGCGGCGCAAGTCCGGACTTGAATGTTTGGCGCGGGTGCACCGCCCGGCGGCGCCACAATTGCCCCCAAATCATCCCAAAAAGATCATATTCGCACCAAATCTCGGCCTGATTGGGGTTTCAGTCTATAGACTGCCTCCAGAGGCCGGCCCCCGGGTCATTCAGCCCCCAAACCATGACGCCCGGGGTGCCGGCCAAATCAGTCTAGTCAGTCCCGAACGATTTGCGCCCGACCTTTGGTCGGGCGTTTTTTCTGTTTCGGCCAACCAGGGGCGGGGTTTAGAGACTGATGGCGCTAGCGGCGATGATCGGGCCAGGCAGCCCATCGGCGTCCTGCTGAAGAAGAAAGGCGAAACCTTCGGCGTCCGCGCCCATCATGTCGGTGGTCGGAATGGTCATGTGCAGGCCTTCGTCTGGCTCCCACATGCCCAAAGACCGCCGGTCCATGACAATCTGGGAATAGGCGATCGTGCGGCCGGCATTCTCGCCCCTGCCGATATCCACGTCGGCGCGGTCCTTGTAGGTCACCATCCAGAGAATCGAAGGTTTGAGGCCCGGGTCGGGCGGAATGCTGATGGTGATCGAATGACCGCTTTGGGTCAGATCCATTTCAACGGGCAATTGGGCGGTGGATATGGCCTGATTGACCGCGGATTGGCGCGAGCCGACGACGTCCGACACCCCGTTGATGACCATTTGCGGCGTGTAGACGCGATTCTTGTTCCAGGAGCGGGCATAGGCGCGCTGCAGGGCTGAAAAACGCGGCGAGGCAAAAGTGTCGGGCCAGCCGATATAGTCCCAATAATCCACGTGATAGGCCAGGGCGATGACATCGTCGCGCTTGTCGATTTCGGTCAGAAGCGCATCGGCGGGCGGGCAGGAGGAGCAACCCTGGGAGGTGAAAAGCTCCACAACGGCCTTGGGATGCGCAACCGTTTCGCCGGCCTGAACCGGCATGGTCAGCGCGAAAGCGGCAAGGACGAACGAGAGGGAGGTGAGTGACTTCATAGGATTTTCATATGTCAGGACGTCAACACGCTCCAGTCACTCTTGAGTGAGCCTTGTGTGTTTTGACCGGAATCGGCCCCTCCGGTGTTAAGCAAAAGGCAACCGTTCCGATTAAGCCGATGGCAACAGCCCCAGACTAGGGTTTGATTTGAGGACGACGCAATGCAAATCGACAATATTTCCCTTTTGCTGGCCACGTGCGCCGCAGCACTTGCGGCAGGCGGCACGTTTTTCATTTCGGCGCTGGCCAGCCGCCGTGGCGGATTTCTGACCACCTATGGCGGGGCGATGCTGGCGATTGCAGCCGGTGTGGCCCTGTTTCTTGCCTACGACGCCACTTTCGAGCGGCTCTATGTGATCGGCGGCACGTCGCTGCTCCTGATCGGCATGGCGGCAGCGCGCGCGGGCGCCCTGCAGTTCCGGACCAACAGGTTTGAGGGTGGACGTCTGTGGGTTTCCGCCGCGATTGCAAACGGTATCGCGCTATTGCCGCATATCTGGGGTTATGACGGGCTCAGTCTGATCCTGGTGAACAGCGCCAGCGCGGTTCTGCTGTTTCAAGCGGCCATCGATTTCTGGCAGGCGCGAGACGAGAATCCGGCGATGATCACCGGTTTGACGGTTCTGTTTTCCGTTGTCGGACTATCCTATCTCGGGTGTGTTGGCGGTCTTCTGGACAGCCAGCCGCTGGTTCTGACCGCACCACCGAGCGGGATCGCCGAAACCATCAACATCGTTGTGGGCATCGCGACCCTGACCGGTGTTCTGGCCCTGTCGATTGCTCTTAATCACCAGCGCCTCGTGCGCGAGCATCAAAAAGCCTCCGAGACCGACGAGTTGACCGGGGCTGGCAATCGCCGCGCGCTGTTCGAGCGTCATGGTGATCATGGCCTTCCCGCGGAATGCGCGGTCGCCGTGTTCGATCTCGATCATTTCAAGAAGATCAATGACACCAGGGGCCATGATGCCGGCGACGAGGTCATCCGGCGTTTCGCCGAAATCGTGCAGAGCCGCTTGCGTCAGAAGGATTGCCTGTTCCGGCTTGGCGGAGAGGAATTCGTGGTGGTGTTGCCGGGCACACCCGCTTCGTTGGCGCTTTCAATCGCCGAAACCATCCGGCTCGATTTCTCCCGCAAGCCAGTGCTGCATGTCGGGCAAATGATCCGGGCCACGGCCAGCTGCGGGGTTTGGGCCAATGAAAGTGGCGAAACCCAGCCGCTTGATCTGGCGCTGCGTGCCGCAGACCGGGCGCTTTATGAGGCCAAGAACAGCGGTCGCGACCGTTCGTTCATTGCGCCACCTGCCGCAAACGCGGCCTGACCTTTCTCCAACCCATCAACGAAAAGGCCCGCTGGAGCGGGCCTTTGTCGTTCTGGAGCGGTGCAGGTTTCAGGCGACGAGATTGCGCAACACGTAGTGCAGAATGCCACCATTGAGGAAGTAGTCGAGTTCGTTTTCAGTGTCGATCCGGCAGAGGGTTTGGATGGTTTTTTCGCTGCCGTCGGCAAACCTGATCGAAACCGGAACCGTCGAGCGCGGCGTGATCGATGAGACATCGCCGATCGAGACTTCCTCGTCACCGGTCAGCCCCAGGCCCTGCCAGCTTTCTCCGTTCGTGAACTGCAAGGGCAGAACGCCC
Organism: Hyphomicrobiaceae bacterium; assembly: GCA_020638065.1. Classification (GTDB taxonomy): domain Bacteria; phylum Pseudomonadota; class Alphaproteobacteria; order Rhizobiales; family Devosiaceae; genus JACKJF01. The sequence goes on from JACKJG010000006.1 coordinate 127,293, forward strand.
ATCCCGATCAGGTTCGAACGGTGGATGCGTTCGAAGCTCTGAACGATGACGGCGCGGACGCCGAGCAGGGTTGTGCCCTTTGCGGCCCAGTCACGCGAAGAGCCGGTGCCGTATTCCTTGCCGCCGAAGACGACCAGTGGCGTGCCTTCGGCCTGATAGGCCATGGCTGCATCGTACATGTACATCTGCGCACCGTCCGGCCCCTTGGTGAAACCGCCTTCGACGCCGGGCACCATCTGGTTCTTGATGCGGATATTGGCGAAGGTGCCGCGCATCATGATTTCGTGGTTGCCGCGGCGCGAGCCGTAGGAGTTGAAATCCTTTGGCGCGACCTGACGTTCGGTCAGGTATTTCCCGGCCGGGGTGTCTGCCTTGAAAGAGCCGGCAGGCGAAATGTGGTCGGTGGTGATGGAATCGCCAAAGAGACCGAGAATGCGGGCCTTGCTGACGTCCTCAACCGGTTTGGGTTCCTTGGTCAGGCCGTCGAAATAGGGCGGCAATTGCACATAGGTCGAGGAGGAATTCCACGAATAGGTTTCGCCGCCAGATACGTCGATATTCTGCCAGTGCGTGTCGCCTTTGAAGACGTCGGAATAGCGGGATTCGAACATTTCGGCGGTGATCGTCTGGCGAACGATTTCGGAAATCTCGGCATTGGTCGGCCAGATGTCTTTGAGATAGACCGGCTGGCCGTCCTTGCCGGTGCCGAGGGGATCGGTCGCCAGATTGATGTTCATCGACCCGGCAATGGCATAGGCGACAACAAGCGGCGGAGAGGCCAGATAATTGGCGCGAACGTCCGGATTGACGCGGCCCTCGAAGTTGCGGTTGCCTGACAGGACCGAGCAGGCGACCAGATCGTTTTCGTTGACGGCCTTGGAGATGGCGGGCGGCAGCGGGCCGGAATTGCCGATACAAGTGGTGCAGCCATAGCCGACCAGGTTGAAGCCGAGGGCGTCGAGGTCTTCCTGCAAGCCGGCGGCCTTCAGATATTCGCTGACAACCTGAGAACCGGGGGCGAGCGACGTCTTGACCCAGGGCTTGGAGGTGAGGCCAAGCGCATGCGCCTTGCGGGCGACGAGACCGGCGCCGATGAGGACCGATGGGTTGGAGGTGTTGGTGCACGAGGTGATGGCGGCGATCACAACGTCGCCATTGGCGAGACCATGATCGGCGCCTTCAACCGTCACGCGCGGATCGCTGAGCTTGTTCTTGCCGCCGGTAATGTCGGCGAGGGCGGAAACGAATTTCTCGGGGGCTTCGTTAAGCGCGACGCGATCCTGCGGGCGCTTCGGCCCGGCGATCGAAGGGACAACGGTCGACAGGTCGAGGGTCAGCGTATCGGTGAAGACCATTTCGTCCTGCTGGCCGCGGAACATGCCTTGCGCCTTGGCATAGGCCTCAACCAAAGCCACGCGGTCGGGATTGCGGCCGGAGGTCGTCAGGTAGGCGAGGGTGTCCTCGTCGACGGGGAAGAAACCGCAGGTCGCACCGTATTCGGGCGCCATGTTGGAAATGGTGGCCTGATCCTCAAGGGTCAGGGAATCGAGGCCGGGTCCGAAAAATTCCACGAACTTTCCGACAACGCCCTTCTTGCGCAGCATTTCAACGACAGTGAGCACCAGATCGGTGGCGGTGATGCCTTCGGAAATGGCACCGGTCAGCTCAAAGCCCACGACCTCGGGAATGAGCATGGTGACCGGCTGGCCGAGCATGGCGGCTTCGGCCTCGATGCCGCCGACGCCCCAGCCAAGCACGGAAAGGCCATTGACCATCGTGGTATGACTGTCCGTGCCCACAAGCGTGTCCGGATAGGCGACAGTTTCGCCGTCCTCGTCTTTTGTCCAGACGGTCTGGGCGAGATATTCGAGGTTGACCTGATGGCAGATGCCGGTGCCCGGCGGCACGACGCGGAAATTGTCGAAGGCCGACTGACCCCAGCGCAGGAATTCGTAACGCTCGCCGTTGCGTTCATATTCGAGTTCGACGTTGCGGGTGAAGGCGAGGGGCGTGCCGAACGTGTCGACCATCACCGAGTGATCGATGACGAGGTCAACGGGCACCAGCGGGTTGATCTTTTGCGGGTCGGCGCCCAGCGCCTTTGTGGCGTCGCGCATGGCGGCCAGATCGACCACGGCCGGAACGCCGGTGAAATCCTGCATCAGCACCCGGGCGGGGCGATAGGCGATTTCGTGATCCGACGTCTTTTGGCTCAGCCAGGTGACGAAGGCCTTGATGTCGTCTTTGGTGACCGTGCGGCCATCCTCATTGCGCAGCAGGTTTTCCAGAACCACCTTCAGCGAATTGGGCAATTTGGAAATGCCGGCCAATCCGTTCTGTTCCGCCTCGGGAAGAGAATAATAGGTGTAGTCCTTGCCGTTGACGGTCAGGGTCTTTCTTGCGTTGAAGCTGTTCAGGGAAGTTGATGCCACAGTGCGCCGCCTGTCTTTGATCGGGTTGCAAGTCGAAAAGGCCCGGCAAAGCCGGCGCAACAGGCACACATGCGGCCTTTGCACCCATCGCCGGTCCCTTGGGCGATGCGCGGAGCTCTCTCCGCGTCGCGGGCCTTATAGGCTAACAAATTCGCGCTTGAAAGTGCCCGCGTGAAGCCAATAACAATGGGCCATGAACCCAAGTGCCAAATTCCCCCAAATCACTCTGAATATCAAGGGTTTGCAGTGCAAACGGGGGGAAAGAACCGTGCTTGCCGGCCTCGATCTTTTCGCCGGTTCGGGCACGTTCGTGGCCATTCGCGGGCCAAACGGGGCCGGCAAGTCGACGTTTCTGATGGCAGTTGCGGGGCTCTTGCCGTTTTCCGGCGAGGTTTCGATCGCGCTGGCCGATTGGGACTATGACGAACATCCGCTTCACGAACAGATGCTGTTCGTTACCCACCTCAATGCCATCAAGCCAGAGCTGACGGTTCGCGAGAATCTCGGGTTCTGGGCCGATATGGTTGACGGTTCACGGGACCGGATCGGGGACGCCCTGAATGCAGCCGGGATCGGACAATTGGCGGATGTGCCGGCTGGTGCCATGTCAAAGGGTCAGCAAAGGCGCTGCTCGCTGGCGCGGCTCTTGATCGCCGACAAGCCCATCTGGCTCCTCGATGAACCGACTTCGGCGCTCGACAAGTCCGGCGACAAATGGATTGCAGGCCTGATTTCAGATCAGGTGCGCCGGGGCGGTCTGGTGCTCGCGGCGACGCATCGGCCCATCGTGCCGGATGACGACATCAATATTTTCAATCTCGATCTGGAGCCGGTCTGATGCGGGCCTTTTGGGCGCTTCTGGTTCGGGATCTGAAATCGGCCTCGCGCGCCGGCGGGTCGCTGACGACCTTGCTCGCCTTCTACCTGTCGCTCGGGGTGATCCTTCCCATCGCCATCGGGCCGGACAAGCCGCTGCTGGCGTCGCTCGGTCCGGCGCTGATCTGGACGGGCGTGCTCCTCTCCTCGCTGCTCGGGCTCGATCGCATATTCGTCGCCGATCATGAAGACGGGTCGCTGGCCGCGTTCAGGCATTCGCGCCTCAGCCTTTCCACGATCAGTTTCGTCAAACTCATTGTTCACTGGCTGACAACGGCGCTGCCGCTGATCGTTCTGACCCCGGTCATGGGCGTGCTGCTGACCATCGATCTGCAGACTCTTTTGTCGGTCATGCTGACCTTGTTGCTCGGAACTCCCGCGATTGCGGCGTTATCCCTTGTCGCAGCAGCCCTTTCGGTGTCGCTCAAACGCGGTGCGGTCATCGCGCCGATCCTCGTCATGCCGCTCGCCATACCCGCGGTGATATTCGGAGTGGGGGCGGCCAAACCGCTGCTTGGGGCCGGGCAGGCGGAGACGGCGCTTCTCTATCTCAGCGCCATGTCTCTTGTTTTCGTCGCATTTGCACCCTTTGCTGCGGCCCTTGCACTGCGGCTGTCACAGGAATAGACCCGTTTGCGGCAGGTCAAGGCTCAACCCGGCACAAGCAGGCAAGAGCGGCCCGCCCTTTTGATGTCCAGAGCGCCCAGATGACCGATCAAAGCGAGACGATTTCATCCAACTGGTTTTCCCAGCTTGCCCATCCGGGCATGTTCATGCGCTGGTCGGCCTATCTGATCTGGCCGCTGGGTCTGCTCAGCATCGTCCTGTTTGCGGTGGGGCTCTGGTTCGCCTTCTTTCATTCGCCGGCGGACTACCAGATGGGTGAAACGGTCAGGATCATGTATGTGCATGTGCCCAATGCCTGGCTCAGTCAATTCTGCTACGGGCTGATGGCTGTATCTGCGGTCGGGACGCTCGTCTGGCGGCATCCGATGGCGGATGTGTCGATGAAGGCCGCCGCCCCGCTCGGCGCCGCGTTCACCGCCATGGCGCTCGTGACCGGATCGCTATGGGGCCGGCCGACCTGGGGCACGTTCTGGGAATGGGACGGGCGGATGACTTCGACCCTCATTCTCTTTCTCATCTATCTTGGGCTGATCGCGCTCTGGCGGACCTTCGAGGATCAGTTGCGCGCGGCCAAGGTGGTTGCGGTTCTGACCCTTGTCGGCGCGGTCAACATTCCGATCATCAAGTTTTCGGTCGACTGGTGGAACACGCTGCATCAGCCCTCGACCTTTTTCCGGGCCGACGGCCCGAAGGCGCCGGCTTCGATCATCACTCCACTGCTGACAATGACCCTGGCATTCACGGTGCTGTTCCTGCTGTTGCATTTGTTGCGCATGCGCACCGAAGTGACGAAACGCAAGGCCGACCGGCTGGAACATCTCAAGATCGCCCGTCAGCAGAAGGGGGCGTAAAGTGATCGATCTTGGACCGCACGCGACTTTCATCATCGCCGCCTATGCCATCGTCAGCCTGGTGACAATTGGTCTCGTCGGCGTGACGATCTCCAATGTCTTCCGGCAGGCGCGGCGGCTCGAGCGGCTCGAAGCCGAGCGCAAGACCGGAGCCTGATTGGTCTCATGCGCCGCTTCCTGGTTTTCGGGCTGCCGATCGTTCTTCTGCTTGGCCTGTTCGTTCTGTTCGCAACGCAGATCGGACGCGACACCAAGCTCGTGCCTTCCGTCCTGATCAACAAGCCCGTGCCCGCGTTTGCGCTGCCGGGGCTCGATGAAGGGGATATCGGGTTTTTCACTGATGACCTCAAAGGCCACGTGTCGGTGGTCAATGTGTTTGCAAGCTGGTGCATCCCCTGCCGCTACGAGCATCCGCAATTGATGCGGCTTGCCGAAGAGCATCCCGAGGTGACGATTTACGGGATCAACCAGAAGGACCAGCCCGATCAGGCCAAAGCGCTGCTCGCCGAGCTGGGCGATCCCTACGATATCATAGGGGCGGATCGGAATGGACGGGTCTCGATCGATTGGGGCGTCTATGGCGTGCCGGAGACGTTCGTGGTCAATCCCGACGGCATTATCACCTACAAGCATGTGGGGCCGATATCCGGCGAGAGCTATGAAAATTCTCTCCTGCCTGCCATAAGTGACGCGGCCGGCAGCTAAAGCGTTTTCGGGGAGCCGCGTGGACCTGTTCACCCAATTCAACGGACTCGAATATGCCGCCTTGATGCTGGCTTTCGGTATCAGCGCGATCATGCCGGGCATCGATTTTGCGATGGTGCTCAAGCAATCGATCACCCATGGCCGGGCGGCGGCCATCGTGACTTCGATCGGGATCGGATCGGCCATTCTCGTGCATGGTGCCTATACGATCCTTGGCATCGGGCTGATCATTTCGCAGTCGATCCTCCTGTTCAATCTGCTCAAATTCGCCGGGGCGGCCTATCTGATCTTTATCGGTATCTCGGTGTGGCGGGCACCGCCGCCAAAGGAACCGGTGGTGCCTGTTGAGGGCGTTCAACGCAGCATCACGCTGAGATCGGCCTTCGTCCAGGGTTTTCTGACCAATCTGCTGAACCCGAAAGCGGTGCTGTTTTTCGTGGCTCTGTTCACGACGCTGGTCAGTTCGGAGACGCCCATGGCGATCAAGGGCTTTTACGTGGTCAATATGAGCGTGATCCTGATGGCCTGGTTTGCGCTGGTTTCGGTGTTTTTTACGATCAGGGATGTGCGTTCGGCCTTTTTTCGCTCCGGCAAATGGTTTAACCGCATCACCGGAATTGCCTTCATATCGCTGGCCGTGTCGATGGTTCTGACGCGCCAGCACTAGACTTTCAGGGAGCGGCACATGGCAGACCAATTCGATCTCACAATCATCGGAACGGGGCCGGGCGGCTATGTTTGCGCCATTCGCGCCGCGCAATTGGGGCTGAAAGTCGCCGTGGTCGAGAAGTGGGCACGACACGGGGGCACCTGCCTCAATATCGGCTGCATTCCCTCCAAGGCGCTGTTGCATGCCTCGGAAATGCTCGAGGAAGCTCAGCACAGTTTCGACAAGCTCGGCATCGAGATCGCGGCGCCCAAGGTCAATCTCGAAAAGATGATGGCGCACAAGGATGCAACGGTCGAAAGCAATGTCAGCGGCATCGACTATCTGATGAAGAAAAACGGGATCAAGGTGTTTCGCGGAACAGGGTCGTTGGCGGCCGCCAACAAGGTGATCGTGACACCGGACAGCGGCGATCCTGAAACCATCGACACAAAGAACGTGGTTCTGGCAACGGGTTCGGTTTCGGCCAATCTCAAAGGCATCGACGTGGACGAGGAGCGGATCGTGACCTCGACCGGTGCGCTGAAACTCTCCAAGGTGCCGGAACATCTGCTCATCGTCGGCGCCGGGGTCATCGGGCTTGAACTCGGCTCGGTCTGGCAGCGGCTCGGGGCCAAGGTCACCGTTGTCGAATTTCTCGACCGCATCCTGCCGGGCATGGACGGCGAGGTGGCCAAACAGTTTCAGCGCATGCTGACCAAGCAGGGCTTCACTTTCAAGCTTTCCACCAAGGTGACCGGCATCGATTCTTCTGGCGAAAAACTCAAGGCGACACTCGAACCGGCGGCCGGCGGCATTCCGGAAATGCTCGAGTGCAACGTGGCGCTGATTGCGATCGGGCGCGCGGCCTATACCGAAGGGCTGGGACTCGAGATCGTCGGGGTGGAAACCGATGAGCGCGGCCGGGTGAAGACCGATGGTCATTTCAAGACCAATGTGGACGGCGTCTATGCCATAGGCGATGTGATCGCCGGTCCAATGCTGGCGCACAAGGCAGAAGATGAAGGGGTCGCCGTCGCTGAGATCCTCGCCGGGCAGGCAGGGCACGTCAATTATGACGTCATTCCCGGCGTCGTCTACACCAATCCAGAGGTCGCCTCAGTCGGCAAGACCGAGGAAGAGCTCAAGCAGGCCGGCGTCGACTACAAGGTCGGCAAGTTCCCGTTCACCGCCAATGGACGGGCAAAGGCGATGCTGGCGACCGACGGGTTCGTCAAGATTCTGGCCGATGTCAAAACCGACCGCGTGCTCGGAGCGCATCTCGTGGGCAAGAATGTCGGCGAGATGATCCACGAGATCGCGGTTCTGATGGAGTTTGGCGGTTCGGCGGAAGACCTGGCCCGGACCTGTCATGCACATCCAACCCTGTCCGAGGCGGTGCGCGAAGCGGCCCTGTCGCTCGAAGACGGCGCCATTCACATGTAGCGCCCGTAGCCTCATGGTGAGCCTGACGAACCATGAGGAAACGGTTTTCCATCCTCGACCTTCGATAGACTCAGGATGAGGATGGAATGATTGCGTTGGCATCGGCTCTTTGTCAGGCCGCCTTCTGGTGTTCGTTGGCATAAAGGCCCGTGTAGAAACCAAGCTCTTTTTCGTCGCGGCCAAGCGCAATCAGGACTTCGCGCATGAAGCTGATCGGTGCTGTGCCCGGCGCGGTGACAAAGCCATCGGCGCGAATGGCCGCCGGTGAGGCGACATAATTCTTTTCTCCGTCATAGTCGCCGACACCCGACAGGGCTTCAGGCGCATTGGCGGTGTGCGGCACGTCATTGATCAGGCCGGTTGCAGCGAGAGCCAAGTTTGCGTCACAGATGGCGCCGATCAGGACCTTTCCGGCAGCGAGTGCTTTGAGTGCATCATCCATGTCCGGCGCTTCGTCTGTGCTCCAGACGGAACCACCGGCCATGATGAAGGCGTCGGGCTTTTGGGCTGAAACCTGGTCGAGCGCGAGATCGGGAATGATCTGCAAGCCGCCTGCCGAGGTCACTTTCTGGCCGTTGGTGCTTACGGTCAGCACGTCCATGCCGTAATAGGTGCGGGCAGCGGCCATCAGCAGGGCGCATTCCCAGTCGGCAAAACGATCGGTGAGGAAAACGGCGATCTTGGTCATGTTCGGTCTCCTTTGTTGGCGAACGGGGCTTGTGTAGATCTCGTTCATGTCTAAACATGTCAGCAGGCTGACAGGAGGCACGGTCGGTGAAGAAATCGGAACGATTGCTGGAACTGCTGCAAGCCCTCCGGCGGCGGCGCCACCCGGTGGCGGGCAAGGTTCTGGCCGAGGAAATGGGTGTGACCCTCAGAACCCTTTATCGCGACGTCGATGCGCTGCGGGCGCTCGGCGCGGCAATCAGCGGCGAGGCGGGGATCGGCTATCAGCTCGACAAGGGGTTCTTCATGCCACCGATGATGTTGAACGCCGAGGAGGTGGAGGCTCTGGTTCTGGGGTTGCGAATGGTGATTTATGGCCCGGACCGGGACATGGCGGCGGTGGCGCAGGACGTGCGGGCCAAGATCGCCGATTCTATGCCCGACGATATGCGCGACCTGATGGACGGGGTGGGGCTTTTTGCCCTGCCGAACTATTCCGAAGTGCAGGGTTCGGCGCATCTCTCGACGATCCGCACCGCGATCCGCAACGAAACCGAACTCAAGCTCGATTATGTCGACCGCAACGATCAGGCGACAACGCGCACCGTCTGGCCGATTTCGCTTGGCTATATCGGCAACCGGCAGATGCTGCAGGCCTGGTGCACCCTGCGCGGCGATTTTCGTTCGTTCTGGATCGACCGGATGAAGGGTGCATCGGCGAGTGACAAGCGCTATCCAAAACCCCGCCGCACACTCGCCTACGAATGGCGGCAAAAAACCGGCATGGGTGACCTGCAGTGAAGCGGATATGCGCGGGATTTGAAGTCGATCGCCCTTGCGTTGCGGGCCGCCGGACTCTACCAAGGCATTTGTTCCCGGTCCTGCAAAGCAGTTCGAATTGCTCCATCGTTTGACAAAATCGCTGTTGGTGCTGGCGCTTTCGTGTCTGCTGGCTTTTGGCTTCGCCGGGCGGGCCTGGGCACTGCCCGAGCTGGTTGTCGACATGCGAACCGGCGAAGTGCTTTATCAGGAAGATGCCGGGGTCCCCTGGCATCCGGCATCGCTGACCAAGCTGATGACGGCGCTCGTGACCTTCAATGCCATCGCCAATGGGCGCGTTTCGCTCGATTCCCTCGTCACGGTCAGCCGGCGGGCGCTGGCCGAGCCGCCCTCGAAGGTGGGATTGCCGGTCGATACCGGCATGACGCTTGAAGTCGCGCTCAACCTGATGATCGTGAAGTCGGCCAACGACATCGCGGTGGCTGTGGCCGAGCGGGTGTCGGGATCGGTCGAGAAATTCGTCGACGAAATGAACCAGATGGCGTCGGTTCTGGGGCTTTCGGCCACGCATTTCATCAATCCCAACGGGCTGGACGATGCGCGCCAGACGGTCAGTGCGCGCGACCTGGCGATCCTGACTTTGGCGATCCGGCGCAATTTCCCGCAATATGCCGATCTCTTCCGCACGTCGGTCGTCAAACTCGGCAACAAGGATCTGGAAAGCAACAATAACCTTCTGACCGAATTTGCCGGCACGGACGGGATGAAGACCGGGTTCATCTGCGCGGCCGGGCTCAACATGGTGGTGACGGTCGATCGCAATGGACGGCAATTGCTGGTGGTCGTGCTGGGCGCATCTTCGGCGCGCGAGCGTGGAGAGAAGGCGGCGCAACTGCTCACCGAGGCGCTGAACGGCGAGTTGCGCGGTACCGGCAAATCCGTTTTCGACATTCCCAACCTGACGCGCATGGCGCCGCCGAACATGCGGACAAGCCTGTGCGGTCCGGACGCCAAGACCTACGTGGCCAATCAGGAGGCCGCCTTTCCCTATGGGCTCGACGGGCAGCCGACATTCCTGCAGGATTCCATTCCACCGCTGACCTATCGTGCGTCGACGCTTGGGCGGGTCAGGGAAGTGCCGCTGCCCTTGCCGCGTCCGGCGTCCGCGCCGTTGCTGCGTCAGTCGATCGTGGCCACGCCGCAGATCAATGTGGGCAATTCAACCATTCCGCTGCCGCGTCCGCGGCCCGCATGGCTTGGCGGCTGATTATTGCGCCGCGACGGCCGGAGCCGCAATGGGCTCAGCCAGCAGCATGACCCAGTGCACGCCGTAGGTGGATGAGGCGGCAAACGAAGCTGCCAGCCCGATACGGGTGAAGGCGGGATTGGCGAGCGAGCGGGTCACGTTGTCGTCGCTGCGCCAGCCGGAAAAGGTTTCGGCGAAATTGGCATAGCCTGCAGAGAGGTGCATGGCGCCGACGCCATTGGGCCGGGCCGGCTGATTGTTGGTCGCGGCATATTGGCTGGCGAGGGTCTGGGCCTGCTGATTGAGTGTCGGATCCTCGACCAGCGGCGGTGCGCCACGTGAGGCGCGGAACTGATTGACTAACCGCAGGGCTTCGGCGCGGTCGAGCTGGGCGCCGGGACTGTCGAGGCGTTGCGACAGGCCTGCGGGAAGTGACGAGGCCGAGCAGGCCGCGAGACCGAGAAGCAGCACAAGGCCCAACCACTTTGCCGCGTTCGCAAGAAATTCGGGAAGTCGCATTTATCGCCTCAAGGTGTCCGCTCGCATGAAGCGCGGCCAATAGCAGATGGTGTGCTGCTTGGCTATCGGTCAGTTTGCGGGCGCGAGTGTGGCGGCGGGATGAAAAAGCTTGAAGGAAAACCAGTATTCGTCCGAAACCGCGACGGGCGTGAGATTTTCTGCAAGCGGCCCGGAAACGGGTTTGCCACGCAGCGTCCAGACCGAACCGGAGGTCTGGTCGCGGATTTGCAGTTTGCCGGTGAGTTTCAGGTCGAGCTGTGCATCACCAAGCAAGGTCGAGAAGGCGTTGACCCCGCCGCCACCGGAAATGAAGGCGACGCCAGGGTTTTCGAGAACGGTCACGCCACGCGCCCGGGCCTCGTCGCGTTTGACCGCAATCGGGGGCAGACCGGGTTCGATGATGCCGACGACATGGGTGCGCGCGGGCAGCTGCTTGTCGCGCTTGGCCCCAGACAGACCGGGCGTGACTTCGCCGGCCATGATATGCCGCCAGACGCCGGGTATGGGCAATTCGAAGGGTCTGAGATCACGCTCGGTGAAGGCGGCAAACCTGGGCACGTCGCCCGATTGCTTCAATTCTGCATAGGTCAGGATCTGATAGGGCACCATTTTCAGTTCCATCGGATGCAGTTTGCCGATGATCGATTTGAAGGTGGCCTGCTGGAAAAAGGTCTTGGTCTTGCGGTCGGCCACGATCATGTTGGCGTTCTTGAACGAGCCGACAAAGAGCGGGCCGATGTCGGTGACGTCGAAGGGAATGATCGAGCGGCACATGGCGCAATAGGTCACGGCCACGATCCGGTCACCGAAATGGTCGTTGATGATGTGATGGTGGATCAGGTGATCGAGCGCATAGGCGCGGGTCACGCCGCCATATTCGACCAAAGCGATTTCCATCTCGTCGCCAAGTGGCAGGTCCTTGGCGTCGGCTTCCGGCGGATAATCGATCGCCGGGAAAGCAACCGACTGGTGCATGCGATAGGTCAGGACAATGGCCAGTGCCATGATCAAGAGCGGGCCGATGAGCGGCCAGGGGAAGCCGGGCTGCAAGGTGCCCCAGAGGAGCGTGCCGATGAAAACGATCCAGACGACGGGTTTGCGGATGAAATAGTGCCAGTAAAGCCAACTGACGGGGAAGGCCTCGATGAGCGCCATATAGATCGCCGCCGTGCCGACCAGCAGCGACACGAAGGCAAGCAGATAAAAGATCAGCATCGCGACTATCCCGCTTACGACCGGCTGGCCTCAGCCCGGTCCATTGTCAGTGCATTTCCTCGTAATGTTCGAGTTCAGAGCGGTACCAGGCGGTGCCCCGGGTTGCCCCGGCCATGGCCTGGAACAGGTCAGCCTCGGCGGATTCGGGCAAAAGAGCTTCAAACACGTCCCAGCCGGTTGCGTCAGGATTGTTGCTGAAACCGAGCACTTGTCCATGCAGTCCGGAAATCAGCGGCACGAGCGCGCCGGAAAAGGCGGTCGGCACGTCGATCCGCAGGCGGCGGATGGGCTGCAGCACACGCGTCCCCGCTTCGGTCAGGGCCTCCTTGACCGCCATCTTGCCGGCGGTGCGGAACGCGAAGTCGGAACTGTCGACGGAATGATGTTTGCCGTCCTTCAGAGTGACGGCAATATCGACCACCGGGTGACCGTTCGGCCCTTCGCTCAGCGCATCCTGCGCGCCCGCCTCGACCGAGGGGATGTAGTTGCGCGGCACGGCGCCGCCCTTGACCTCCTCGGAGAAGCTGAAACCGGCGCCGCGTTCGAGCGGGATGACTTCGATCAGCACGTCGGCGAACTGGCCCGCGCCACCCGATTGCTTGCGATGCCGGTAGTGGTTCTCAACCCTCTTGCTCAGGGTTTCGCGAAGGGCCGCGGAAATGTCGCTCACCTCGACTTCGATGCCGAAAACGGTCTGAAGCTTTTCAACGATATGGCGCTGGTGAAGTGGCCCTTGCGAACTGAGCAGATGCTTGCCGGTCCGGTCGTCCTGCGCGAGGGTAATGCCGGGGTCGATTTCAAGCAGCCGGGCGAGCGCCGCTGACAGCCGCGCTTCGTCACGTTCCCCGGTCGGGGCGATCAGGCAGCGATAGTTTGGGGCGTGCATGCGTGCCCAGTCCGGCAGCCTGCGCGCCGCGCCGCGTTCGTAGACAGGATTGTCGAGGGAGAGATGATCGCTCTTGACCGTCAGGCCGATTTCACCGGCCGCCAGCGTTCCAAGCGGAGTGTGGGCGTCGAGCCCGACAACGCTGCCGATGGCATGGCCGCCGATCTCCTGACCGGCGCCAACGCCGTCTTTCAGGGCGCGGATGAGAATGGTCTTGCCCAGATGCTTGACGTTGTCGGCGAAGGCACCCAGCGCCACGATTTCACCGTCGCCGAGCCGTTCGGTCAAGACGTCGAGCGTGGGCGCTTCATGCCGCAACGATTTCATCAGCCGCATCAGGCCATTATTGTGCGCGGCGGCGCCGATGAAGGCAGGCAGGAGGTCATGGTGCTGCAGGGCCTTGGTGGCTACGTCATAGACCTCTTCGGTCATGGGCTTCTGGTCTTCGATCAGTTCCTCGAGCAGGGCGTCATCGAAGTCGGCCAAGTGATCGAGCAGTTCGGCGCGGGCCTGTTGTTCGGCCTCGCTCATGGCTTTGGGCAGCTCGACCAGCGACGAGCGCTTGCCTTCGTGAAATTCCCAGGCCCGCTCGGAAATCAGATCGACGAAACCGACAATGGCGCCGTTTTCTGTCATCGGAATTTCACGCAGAACGATGGCGTGTCCGCAATAGGATTGAAGCGCGGCGGTGATGTCGCTCATGCGGTCGGCAGCGGCGTCGATCTTGTTGATGAACAGGTAGGTCGGCAGGGCCGCGGCCTCGAGCATGCGCAAATAGGGGGCGGCAAGGACAGCGGCGTCGGCCTCGGCCGGGACGCAGAGAATGGCGGCATCGGATGCGGCCAGAGCCGTGGGGATGAGGGGAAGCGCGTCGGCGCTGCCCGGACAATCGAGAATGGCCCAGGGTTCACCCATGAAGTCGAAACGGGTGACGGCGGTGTCCGCGTGAAGCGCGAGGCGCTGCGGGCGGCCGCCTTCGAGCGCCGCAAGGGCTGCGGTCAGGGTGGATTTGCCGGCCTGTGACGGTCCGAGGATGGTGACGACTCTCATTGAACTTGCCTCCCAATCATTGGCGCGCCTCGTGCCGGGGCGCCATACAGAACGATTTGAGGCAGATTAGACAGAATGCGCCTGCCGCGTCACGTGCGGCGTGTTGTGCATTGTCACTTGTCCTGCATAAAACCCGTCAGGGCCGCTGCAAAGTGATGCCGTTGGCTGCCAGCAAATCATCCACGATTACCGCATTTCCGGTGGCCATGGATTGATTGGCCGCAATTCCGGTCAGAATCGACCAGGCGCCATCGATATGGGTCGAACTGCGTTTGTAGGGGTCGGTCCCGGCGGCGTCCGGATCGAAAAGATAGGAGAGCATGACCGGATCAGCACCGCCATGGTCACCCTCACCATGCCAGACCTCGATTTCAGCGGGCGGTTTGCCGGCCTGGTGCAGAATAGTCGTCATGCCTTCGCCGGTCGGCTTTTGCCGCTTGCCTCCGAAGACGCCATGCACTTCGACATGGCGGTGGGTGAGTTCGCCATTGGTGCCGTGGAACTTGACCTCGAGCCCTTCCCAGGGGCTATAGGCACAAAGCGTATAGTTCAGCGAGACCTGGTTGGCATAGCGCACGCCAACCTGCATCGTGTCCTCGATGCTGATGTCTTCGGCAAAGACGCAGCGGTCGCGGAAATAGCCGTCGTTTCCCTCGTTTTCGAGGTAGAGTTCGCGCAATCCTTCGTCCTGTTCGAGGTCTATCCTGAAATCGCATTTCTGGGCCACGGGGCAAGTCAGGCAGCGCTCTCCGTGACTTGTCAGGCCGAGCTGTTCGGCCATTTGCGGCGTGTAGAAGGTGCGGCGCCCGAAAGCGTTTACCTCGGCCGGGGTCGAGCCGATCCACCAATTGAGCAGATCGAAATGGTGGGTGGACTTGTGGACAAGCAGGCCGCCGGATTTATCCTTGTGGCGATGCCAGCGCCGGAAATAGTCGGCGCCGTGCACGCGGTCGAGATGCCAGCGGAAATCGACGGCGGTGATTTCGCCTATGGCACCCGACTGCAGAATGTCCTTCAACTGCGTGCGGGCCGGGGTATAGCGGTAATTGAAGGTTACCGCGATCGCGCGGCCGGTTTCCTTCTGGGCATCGAGAATGGCCTTGAGGCGGGTAAGGTCGGTTGTCATCGGTTTTTCGGTAATGACGTCGCAACCGGCGCGCATGGCCTTGATGATATATTCATGGTGCAGATAGTCGGGGACGGTCACGATCACCCGATCCGGCTTCTGCTCGCTGAGCATTTGCGGAAAGTCTTCGGCAAGATAGGTGGCAACGCCGTTTCCACTCGCGTTTCTGATCGTGTTGGCGCTCAGGGACAGGCGGCCGGCATTGGTGTCGCACAATCCGGCGAGTTCATTGTTGCGGCCATAGGTTTCGGTGACCGCGCTGCGGAACATGACGTGCCGGGCGCCGGTGCCAACTATGACGTACTTCAATTGGATGCCCTGTCGTCAAAAAGCGGCACCCGCAGTCCGTTCGCGTCGAAATAATGTGCTTCGGTGCGATGGATGCCCAGGCGGACCTGGTCGCCGATCTGGTGTCTGGAATTGCCGGGTGCCTGCACCATCATCACACGTCCCGATGCCAGGCGGACATGCACGAACATTTCGCTGCCCAGATATTCGACCAGCGAGATCTCGCCGCCGGTACTGACGTCGCCGCCCTCACCGAGGATCAACTGGCCGGGGCGGATGCCGACGACCAATGGCCCATCGGGCACGGCGGTGTTGAGGTCCAGCCGGCCAAAATCTTCGAGGTCGACCCCGCCCCCCGAGGCATGGACATCGAGCATGTTCATTTTGGGCGAGCCGATAAAGGTTGCGACGAACCGGTTCTGCGGGAAGTTGTAAAGCTCGTAGGGCGTGCCGAGCTGTTCGAGGTTGCCCTCGCTCAGGACCGCGATGCGGGTGGCCATGGTCATCGCTTCGGTCTGATCGTGGGTCACATAGATCATCGTGGTGCCGAGGCGCGTGTAGAGGCCGGCCAGTTCGACGCGCATCTGTACGCGCAATTCCGCATCCAGGTTGGACAGGGGTTCATCGAACAGGAACAATTGCGGCTCACGGACAATTGCCCGTCCGATGGCGACGCGCTGCTTCTGGCCGCCAGACAATTGTCGCGGCTTGCGATGCATCAGGTCGCCGATCTGCAGGATGCGGGCAGCCTCCTCGACCCGGCGCTTGATTTCGGGCTTGGGCATCTTGAGG
Source organism: Hyphomicrobiaceae bacterium (assembly GCA_020638065.1). GTDB lineage: Bacteria > Pseudomonadota > Alphaproteobacteria > Rhizobiales > Devosiaceae > JACKJF01. The sequence continues at coordinate 143,444 of JACKJG010000006.1, forward strand.
TTGGTCAGCCCGAAGGCGAGGTTCTTGTGCACGTCCATATGCGGATAAAGGGCGTAGGACTGGAACACCATCGACAGGTCGCGCTGGGCGGCGGGTACATCGTTGACGATCCGGCCGCCGATGGAAATCGTGCCATCGGTGATTTCCTCCAGCCCGGCAATCATACGGAGCAGGGTGGACTTGCCGCAGCCCGAAGGTCCGACCAGAACGAGAAACTCGCCGTCATTGACCTCCAGATCAATGCCGTGAATGGCCTCGACCATTCCATAACGCTTGATGACGCTGTTCAAACTCACACCGGCCATTCGGGGTTGTTCCCTTGTTACTTGAGACCGCTCATGGCGATGCCCTGCACGATCAGGCGCTGGAACACCACGAAGAAGAAAAAGATCGGGATGATGGACAAAACCGACATGGCGAACATCGGCCCGTAAAGCGAGACGGAATCCTGGCTGGAGAACATTCTGAGCGCCAGCGGCACGGTATAGTCCTTGACGTCATTCAGATAGACCAGCGGCGGCAGAAAATCCTGCCAGATGCCGATAAATGAAAAGATCGCGGCGGTCGCCATGGCCGGGACCGAGAGGGGCAGAATGATCGCCCAGTAGATCTTGAACGGCGAACAGCCGTCGATCATGGCCGCTTCGTCGAGTTCGCGCGGCAATTGGCGGAAGAACTGGACCATGAGGAAAATGAAAAAGGCATCGGTGGCCAGAAAGCGCGGCACGATCAGGGGCAGGTAGGTATCGACCCAGCCCATCTTGAGGAACAGGATGTACTGCGGGATGAGGACGATGTGATAGGGGATCATCAGCGTCATCATCATCAGGGCGAACCAGAAATTCTTGCCGGCAAATTCCAGGCGGGCAAAGGCATAGGCGGTGAACGAGGCAGAGATGACGTTGCCGATCACGGCCAGCACGGTGATGAGTGTCGAATTCCAGAAGAACTGGGTGAAGCTGACGACGAGCGCGTTCCAGCCTTCGGAATAATTGGCCCAGTCGAAATTGGTTGGCCAGAGTGACAGGTTTCCGAAGATCTCGGCATCCGGCTTGAGCGAACTCGCCAATAACCAGAGCAGCGGATAGACCATCACAAACGAGCAGATGATCAAAAACAGGTGGCGCAGCAGATTGGCGCGCCGCTTCTTGCGCTCGCGGATGTCGCGGAGGCTCTGGGCAATCTCCGCCGTGGTGGCGTTTGGGTTCTGAAGCGGCAAGGCGTCAGCCATGGTCAGCCCCGATCACTTTCGTAGTGAACCCAGTATCGCGACGAGGCGAAAGCGACGGCGGTGAAGGCGGCGATGATCAGCAGCAGCACCCAGGCCAGTGCGGAAGCATAGCCCATGCGGAAATAGGAGAAGGCCTCGTTATAAAGATAGAGGGTGAAGAACAGCAGCGAGTCGAGCGGATTGCCGCGACCATCGGAAATGATGAAGGCACTATTGAAGGTCTTGAATGCCTCGATCATTTGCAGAACCAGATTGAAGAACATGACTGGCGCCAGCAAAGGCAGCGTGATCGAGAAGAATTTGCGCACCGGTCCCGCCGCATCGATTTCAGCGGCTTCATAAAGTTCGGTCGGAATGGCGCGCAGGCCAGCGAGAAAGATCAGCATGGGGGAGCCGAACTGCCAGATGGCGAGCACGACGAGGGTATAGAGCGAATAATTGGGGTCGCTCAGCCAATAGGGACCCTGAATGCCAAACAGGGCGAGGAAGGAATTGACCACGCCGTTGTTGGAGAACAATTGCCGCCAGAGGATCGCCACGGCAATCGAGCCGCCGAGAATGGAGGGCAGATAGAACAGGGCACGATAGATGCCAATGGCGCGGATGCCCTTGTCGAGCGCCATCGCGACGGCGAGCGCGAAGATCAGGGTGCCGGGCACCGACAGAAAAACGAAGGCGAAGGTGACCTTGAGCGATTGCCAGAAGCGATCGTCCCAGAAAAGCATGTAATCGAAATTGTCGAGCCCGGTGAATTTGGGTGGGCTGGCAATATCGTATTTGGTGAACGAGAGATAGAACGAGATCAGGATCGGGCCGATCGCCAGGACAAAGAACCCGATGAGCCAGGGTGTCAGGAAGATGTAGCCGGGCGCATTCTTTGCCAGGAACTTTCGCATCAGCCCTCCTGCTCCCTGAAGGTCAAACAAACCGTTGCCCCGCCGACGCTGAGGCCGGCGGAGCAAGTGTGCAATCAGAATGGTCAGGCGCGGCGCAGAATACCGCGTGCTTCGCGCATGAATTCGTTGGCCGTGTCTTCCATCGACTGGCGGTCGAGCAGAATGTTGACGGCGATGCGTTCGAAGGCTTCCTCGATCTCGCGGGCACCTGCCGGGTTGGGCGGTGCCAGTGGAGCGACGTGACCCTGAATGGAGTCGAAATATTCGACCGTGGTTGCTTCCGCCGCGGACATTGTCGGTGCGAGCATCTGGCGCACGGCGCTGACTTCGGGGATGCCGCGTTCCATGCCCAAAACCGCCGTCATGTCCGGATCGTGGACGAAGGCGTTCATGTAGGTGGTTGCGGCTTCCGGGTCGACCGTGTCGCGGCTGAGGCAGATGAACTGGCTCGGCTGCACCGACTGTCCCGGCTGGCCACCGGCCAGGTGCGGACGCATGGCGGCGCCGACAGTGTCCTGCATCAGGCCCTGAATGCCGACAATCTGGTTGGACCAGGCATAGGTGATGGCGGTCTGGCCGGTCACCACGCCCTGAACCGTCAGATCGGCCTGGCCGGCGAGCCCGGCCGAATCGGCGCCCGGAGGCGTGCCGCCGGCGTCGCGAATATCCTTCCACATGTTCCAGAATTCGATGATCAGCGGCGTGTCGAAGGTGAAGTCCTTGCCGTCTTCAGTGTACTGGATGGCATAACCGCTCTGGCCGGCGAAAACGCCGAAGGCGCCCCAGTCGGCGGTTGAATCGTCGGTGCCGTATACACCGTCCGGCGAAGACTTGGTGATGGCCACGGCGACGCGCTTGAGATCGTCATAGGTCCAGGTGACCGTGTCGAAGGTCTCGCCGGAGGCTTCGACCAGGCGCTTGTTGAACACGGTCGCCATGGTGTTGGCGCCGATGGTCAGGCCATAGAGTTCTCCGTTGAAGGTGCCCGCGCTCAAGCCGCTTTCGTCGATATCGTCGATCTGGATGGTCTTGCCGATATAGTCGGTCAGCGGGATCATGGTGCCGCGATCGACATATTCCTGCATGACGCCGTAGCCCTGCTGAATGCAGTCCGGCATGTTGCCGCCGGCGATCTGGGTTGCGAGGCGCGTGAAGTAATCGTTGAAGCCGAGCGTCTCACCCACGACCTCGATGTCGGGATGCTTGCCGTTGAAGATGTCGATGACTTCGAACGTCCGGCGATCACGCTCCGGATTTCCCCACCAGCCGTGGCGAATGCGAACCTTGTCCTGACCGAAAGCCGGCAGGCCGAGGCTCGAGGCCGCAACCGATGCACCCGCGGCGGCGGCCGCACGTGACATGAATGTTCTGCGTTTGATTTTGCTCATGTTTCCCTCCCTCTGAGCCGCCGGCACGTCAGATCCCATGCCGGCAGAAAATCAGTTTCGATCGATATCGTTCACATCAGTCCTCCAACCGATCAATTGTGACGATATGTGATCGAAAATAAGAAACGAGGTACGTTCCTCATGATTGAAGTCAGTCACATTGCGCGCAAAAGGTCAATAGGAAGGTGTGACAAGTCCGGGGTCCCGAACCGGTCGCAACGTGCGAGCCTCCAATGCGAGCTGCTGGTTCGGCTTTAGCGTGAATTCAAGGCGCTGCCCGGCCTGCACCAATTCTCCTTTTACGGGCTCAACAGACATGCCAATCAGGGACTTAAGGGTTCCATCGCGGCCGGTGACTATGCGGATGCCTTTTGGAAAACTCATGAAGAGTTCGGTGTTGCGATAGATCGTGCAGCCCTGTTCGGAATTGACCAGCTCGTATTCGGTTCCGTCGATTTTGCGGGCATAGGCTGTGCGATGCGCCGCATCGCGATGGTCGGTCTGATAGGGCACCAGACCGGTGAACCACAAGGTTCCGTCCGGACGCGGCAGAATGCCGGACAGGCGTTCGACAAAGTCGAGCATGGCCAGAATGGAGGGCGAATAGACTTCGGTGAATCCGGCGGCCCCCGTGAAGGGGTTGAGCGTTTGTGGGAAGCGGTCCCATTGGAACATGGCGTTGAGGATGGGGTAGATCATCCAGGTCAGCTCGACATGGCGATGGTGGTGTTCAAACGCATGTGGTGCGCGAATCAGGGTGAGGAAGTTGGTCGGTCCGCACCAGGAATTGTAATCGAAGGCCGGATCGTATCGCGGGTCATCGAGGGCGACCGAGGTGAATGGAAAGCGGGCGAAGAATTTCGATGTGTTCAACAGGTAGCGGTCGAGCGCTGTGGCGAAGAAGTCATCGTCGCCAACCTCGCAGGCGAGGACCCGTGAGAGGACATCGGACTGCACCTTGACGTACCTGCCGTTGCGGTCGAGATCGTAGAAGAACCCGTCGGCTTCATCGAAACAGGTCTTGAAGAGCGCCTTGGTGCTTCGCTCTGCCTTCTGCCTCCATACGGTGCCGTCCATTCCCAGCTCTTCGGCAATTCTGGCCAGATAGTTTCGCTGGCAGATCACGTTCGCGGTCAGGTCCGGTGCGACAAAGGGCAGGATCGGATTATCCCGATTGTACCGGGTGGGGTCGTTGTCCCTGGGTGAGTCGGGCACGTGCCAGAAGCGGGACGACAAGTCGTGGCCGGTGTCATAGGTGCAGAACGCCTCGACGCAGCCGGTTCCGCGCGTATCGCGATAGGTGGCGAGCCATTCGTCGTAGCGCGCCATTGCCTCGAACATGGTTGTGAGAAACTGGCGATCGCGGCCATTGAGCAGATAATGGTTCCAGACGCAGCGGGCGAGCGGGGTGACCAACTGGATCTGCGAAAAGACCGCGCCGTCCGTCGTCAGCTTGTAGGGGATGCAACCGTCGTCACGCTGGAATTCGGCGAAAGCACCATACGTCGTTTGGGCAACGGAGGGTACGAAGCGCGACAGCAGTTCGGTGTTGATCGTTCCTGTCGATTCCAGCCAGCAGCCATAGTAGATGCCGCCTTCGTTCAGGATCGGCCGGTCATCGAAGGTCGGCTTGATACATTGAATGAGCTCGCGGACAGCCTGATAGTAGCGCTGCTCCATCTGCTCGGAACTGGCAGCAAACCGCACGCCGGATTGCAGAAACTCGGCGCGTGAAGCGGCATCCGACGGCTTTTCGGGTGCCCCCAATTTCTCGGAAACGTCAATGGCACGCAGTCTTGCGAGCAGGTCCTCGTTCATACCCATCCTCCTCGAGCAGGCCGACCCCGCCGGAAAAGCCGGCGCGGGCAGCCTTGTCTGATTCACCCAAACGCAGGCCTAGGCGCTTTCGGGCACCAGCAGGTCGGGATGCAGCATGACGATCTTGCCGCTGTTCGGGGAGACGTTCGAGCAGTTCCTTGCTCGGGCGGACCGGCAGACGGAAAAAGCCCCAGCTCGGACCGTAACGATACACGGCGACGCGGCGCTGGCCCTGTTCGTTGGTCCGGCGCGCGGAGCCATGGGCGATGGCGTCGACGAACAGCAGGGCATCGCCCTTTTCGAGATGGGCTTCGATGGCGCCTTCGACCCCGTCCATGGACGAGGAATCGTCGGCGCGTTTTTCCACCGGAACGGTTTGCGGATGGGCGATGTTCGATTTGTGCGACCCCGGCACGACCATGGTGGCGCCGTCTCCGGGGCCAATATCGGTCATGGCCATCAGGATATTGACCTGCCCGCAATGGAACTTGCCGGCGTGGAAGCGATATTGCGTCCGGACCGTGCCGACATGACCGCCCGAATGCAGACGCTGCGCATCGCCCGCGACACGTATCGTGCCGAAGCATTCATCGATGAAGGCTGGGCCGTGATGGCCGTCGAAATTTTCCGGATCGTCGGTTCCGATGAAATGCTTGATCTTGTCGAACCATGACGGATGATCGATGAGGTTTTCCCACACCGGTCCGGCCTCATAAAGCTGCTGCATGCCGATCCCTTCCTGGCGTCCGGAGTTCGAGATCAGCACGTTGCCGTACCAGCTGCGGCCCTGATGGGTTCTGGCGTGCTCCTCGACCCGATCATAGGTTTCGTTCATCTGGTCGACTTCGCTGGCGCTGAGCGCGCCTTTGAGAATGAGATATCCATTCAGATCGAACAGATAGCGCTCCATTTCGGTGACGGATGTCTTGATAGGTGCATTGGCGTTCATACCGATTTCCTCCCCGGCATTGCTAAAGCGTGGATCCAAAGATCTGCGGCAGCGGCTGAAGAAAGTCGGCGCTGTCCCTGGGTCGGAACGTTGCCGCACGGCACAGAATATTTTCTGCCCGCGGTCGGTTCTCGCGTGTGTCGCGCGGATAAAAACATCATGGCTTTGGAATTCTCAAAGTCAATCAGTTTTGCTCAGTATTGCTCGCAATTGGCGCGCGTTTGCTCAATGATGAGCATAGGCAAATCGTTTTCAGCGGGGCGGAATCGGGAATGAAAATCAAATCAATCAAGGCGTTTGCGCTGCCGGCGGCGCATGCGTCTCCCTATGCGCAATCACAGGCAAACCGCGAAAGCTGGGTTGCGCACACGGAGGTGGCCAATCCAATGTCACGCTATCCGCGTTTCAAGGCACACCGCGACAGCTGGCGATCCGATTGGGCGGGGGTCGGCTGCATCGTGACGGCGGATGACGACAGTCAGGGCTACGGCTCAACGATCTTTGCCGGGCCGGTTTTGCCGATCATCAACGATCATCTGGCCCCATTGTTGATCGGGGAAGATGCAGGCGACATTTCCGGCCTCTGGGAGATGATGATGCGGATCATCTCGCCCTATGGCGGGGCGGGTCTTTCCTGCTACGCGGTCAGCGCCGTGGATCTCGCGCTCTGGGATCTCAAGGCACGGCGTGAGAACGTTCCTGTCTATCAACTCGCCGGTTCGATGCAACGGGACGCCATCACCTGCTACGCCACCGGCAATGATACGGATTGGCATAGGGAACTGGGGTTCACGGCGACCAAGCTTGCCTGTCCCCATGGTCCGGCGGACGGGGAGGTCGGTCTTCAGGCCAACGTTGATCTGGTTGCGCGCACCCGCGACCTGATCGGGCCCGGGATTAAGCTCATGCTCGATTGCTGGATGGCCTTCGACGTCGATTACGCGGTGGAACTTTCAAAACGGCTCGAACCCTACAATGTGGGCTGGATCGAGGATTGCCTGATCCCCGAGGATATCGAGGCGCATCACGAATTGCGCCGCCGTCTGCCTGATCGGGTGCTGGCGTCGGGCGAGCATTGGTACGGCACGCACATGTTTGAACATGCCGCCAAGCATCGTCTGGTCGACTATTTCCAGCCGGACATCTGCTGGGTCGGCGGACTGACGCCGACGCTCCGGATTGCCGAAATCGCGGAGCATGCGGGAATCCAAATCATTCCGCATGCGGGCATGAACAGCGCTTACGGGCAGCATTTCAATCTCATCGCCGGCAATGCGCCAATGGGCGAGATGTTCGTCGGGTCGCCGCCGGGCGTGCCGCTTGAACAGGCGATTACCGATAAGCCCGTGCCGCAAAACGGTGTGCTGGTGCCCTCAGATGCGCCCGGTTTTGGACCCTGGCCGGATGTGGTGCTGAACCAATAGGTCCGGACGGGTCATTGCTTCGATCAGAACCGGTCAAAAGGACGCAGAGCAGGCGATATCGGGCAGATGCGTGATTGACAATGACTGGTCATGATGGAATTGACCGGGTCAAAAGGAACCGCATACATGCATGAGAACGAGCGTCACCGGATCATTCTTGCAACGGTGCAGGCAAGGCCTGTGGCCAGCGTGACGGATCTGGTCGAGATCACCGGCGCTTCGGAGGCAACCATTCGGCGTGACATTGCCGCGCTTCACATGCAGGGGGCGCTGCGGCGCATCCGGGGCGGGGCCGAGGCCGTCAATCCGCCCAGGCAAAGCGCGCTTGCCGGACAGCCTTTTTCGATCAAGGAAAGTATCAACATGCCGGCCAAGCGCGCCATCGGGCGGGCAGCGGCGGAGATGTGCATCGATGGCGAGCAGATCATCATCAATGGCGGGTCAACCACCTATCAGATGGTCCCGCACCTGACCTCGAAACGCATGTCGGTGTTCACCAATTCCTTCCCGATCGCCGAACATCTGCTGCACAATTCGCGCAACAATGTCGTCATTCCGGGGGGCACTGTTTATCGCGAGCAGAACGTCATCCTGTCGCCGTTCGGCGGGATCGTCGCCAGTCACTTTTACGCGCGCAAAATGTTCACCAGTTGCCAGGCGCTGGGGCCACACGGGGTGATGGAAGCGGATTCGCTCGTCGTTCAATCAGAACTGGCGCTGATCGGGCAGGCGGACAGGCTGATCGTTCTGGCCGACAGTTCGAAATTCCAATCACGTACCAGCCTGATCCTTTGTCCGCTCAATCAGGTCGATACAGTCATCACCGATTCCGGCATCCGGCCGGAAGACCGGGACATGCTCGAGGCGGCCGATATCAAGGTCATCGTGGTCGAGACCAGTCTGGACGCCAATCAGCGATCCGCTTCGGTGGCCTGATTTTCACCTCAACGCATCCCGGGCGCCGTCAGCGTGCGAGGACCGTAGCGGATCACGACGAGCACCACGATTCCGGCCAGCAGGATCATGAACGTCAGGCCGCCGGTGTCCGTGAGCAATCCGGTGAACAGGTAGTTCGCCCAGTTCCATGAGGTGTGGATCAGCATGGCGGCGAAAAGGCTCTGTCTGGTGTTGTTGTAAACCCAGGTAAAGAGGACCGAGAGCAAGACGGTCGAGATCAGAAGCCCGAGAAAGGGGCGGTTGTAGTAGATGTCCTCACGTTCCATGAAGAAGAGCGGCAGGTGCCACAGACCCCAGGCAAGGCCGGTCACAAGGCTTGCCCAGAGCGCCCCGATACGCTGCTGAAACAGCCGTGTCGAGGTGCCTCGCCAGCCGGCTTCTTCCTGCAGAGGTCCGGACAGAAAAAAGATGAAGACGAACGAAACCGGAATGCTGATGGGTTCCGCGAATGCCGGCGAAGGTGGAACGTTCTCTCCGGCGATCACGGCTGCCAGTTGTGCGAGGCCGACGATCGCTGGCAGGAGAACGATGGCCACAAGATAGTACCAGGGCGAAAACCGTACACGGATCAAACTTGAAAGCGGTTCCCTCAACCCCTGACTTCTTCCGTAGACCAAGGCAACGATGACGGCCGCGATCAATGGTCCCCAGGCTGCAGGTTGACCCTCCGCATGAAGCCCGACCAGCGGTTCGGGAATTTCGATCACGCCCATTTGCCTGAGTGCCTCGGGAACCCAGAAGGCCCAGGCCCAGCCGAACGCAACGGCGAAATAGAGCGCGAGCGGACCGAATGTTGATCGATTTGTTTGCACTTTTTGCCTCCTCTTTCTTCAAGGTCTCAAAGATTTCCGACCGGCTCTGCCGGTGCGGCAATCGTTTTGCCAATCGCAGCAAGAGACCCGCTGACGAGCGCAGCACCGGCGAACAGGATCATCAAGCTGGCGGCACTCACCAACATCAGGCCCACGTCCGTGCGGCTTGCGGCGCCCGCGACAGCCTGCGAGACCGGGATCACGCCCGAGCTCGAAAACATCAGAAGACCCATGATACGGCCTAGCATGGCTTTGGGCGTGTTGGCCTGAATGGCGGAAATGAGAACGATGGTCACATAGCCGGTGCCACCACCCAGGATCAGCATGACGGCAAAATCAAACCAGAGGCTGCTCGATGTGCCGAGGGTCGCCAAGGCCGCTGCGAACGCAATCAACTGCAGGATCAGAATGCCCATCAGCATGCGTCCGCGCGGTTGAGGCAGCGTGGCCGCCAGGATATAGCCGACAAGGTTGCCGCCAGCGAAGGCCGACATGATCAGGCCGAAAGCGCTCGCACCTTCGGACAAGCGTTTGTCGGCAAGGATTGGAATCCCAACCATCATCGGACCGACAAAGAACAGGTTGATGGCCGCGATGATGAAAAAAGTCATGCGCATGGCCGGACTTTGCCAAACGAATTTCAACCCTTCGAAGATCGACGCCAGGAGGTTGGCGCCTTCGTTGTCAGACGCGGCATTGATCCGTGCAATGTTGTGCATGCGCCACAACATCAGTGCGGAAAAGGCAAAGGTCAGCGCGTCGACGAGGAAAGCTATGCCGACGCCGGCCAGCGAATTGGAGAAGCTGCCGATCAGAAGACCGGCAACCACCGGACCGACAAAGCCCATGATCTGCCCGCCGCCCATGACGGCGGCATTGCCGGCCTGCAAATCCGCGTCGTCGATGATCATTGGCACGATGGCATTGCCCGCCGGCACGGCGAAACCCGCCACAAGACCGATGCCGAGCGAGAAGAAATAGACCACCCACATCTCGATTTGCCCGGTGAGGATCGCGACCGCCAAAAGCAACGCCAGACCGCAGCGTAGGAGGTCCGAGATGAGCATGGTCATGCGCGGCGAGAAGCGATCTGTCACGGCGCCGCCAACGAGCATGAAGAGCGCGCGAGGCGCGCCTTCAAGCGCCAGCACCAGGCCAACCGCCAGCGGGTCGCCGGTCAGCTGCAGAACCAGCCAGGGCGTTGCGATGAGGGCGAACTGGTCGCCCAATTGTGATGTCGTGGTTCCCGCAAACAGGCGGCGGAAATCGTCAAGTCCGAAGATTTTGCTGATGGCCGACATTTGATCACCTCACTCATTAATCAAAGTGCGGTCACATGACCGAATTTGTGGCCGGGATGACCCGGGTCACGGCGCCTGGACTGGAAAACATCGTGTCGCGCTTCACCCAGATGATGACGGCCGCTATGGCTGCAAAGATCCATGTGTCCCATGGCTGGGCGTCGGGCCAGAAGGGAATGATGGCCTGCCAGTGGAACATCATGGGGAGCAACAGGTTGCCCTGGGTTGCGTTGAAGATCGGGGTCACCAGAACTGCGAGAACGACGCAGCCACAAAGGAACAATGGGAAGTCCCAGTCTGCAAACACCACACCCGACAGATAAAAGGCCGGCAGATGCCACAGGCCCCAGACCGTGCCGATGATGATTGCGGCCCACACCGGAGCAACGTGGCGTTGCAGAATAGGGAGCGCCACACCGCGCCAACCGAACTCCTCGATCGGACCGAGAAAGAACATCAGGCCGGTAATCAAAAAGGCGACGCCCAAACCCTCTTCAGGCAGATCGGCGAGAAGTCCTCCACCCTTGATCAGCGATCCGGCGATGAACACGAGCGGCATTGCGATCAGGATGAACAGCCACCAAAGGCCGCCCCGCCACAAAGTCAGGCGGGAGAAGAAGGCCCGCAGGCCCGATAGGCCACCATAGGCCCAGACAAGACCGATGCCGGCGATGGCGGGTGCCCATGTGGCAAGGAAGTAGAGCGGATGCAGGCCGCTCAGCTGGCCGAATGTTGCTTCGGCCCAGTCTGGCAGAAAGATAAAAGTGCCGCCAATTCCCCAGGTGATGGCAAAGGTGATTGCGAAATAGGAAACAAGCGCGTGCGAGGGCAGGTCAGCCATTTTGGCGGAGACGCTGATCTGGTCTGTGGAGGAAGTCATGGGTTTAGTCCTTCCCTTGTTTGGGGTTCATGAAGTCGAAGCTTCCCGGCGCGGCACCGAAGCCAAGCTCGATGATCCGCTGGGCCGTAATGCGCCGCGCCTTTTGTTCTTCGGGTGAAAATGCGAACAGCCCGCCGTCGAGCAGAAAGTGCGCGCCGGTCAGAAGAAACTGGACGGTCTCAAGCGGGCGCTCGCAGGCGAAAGTGCCTTCTCCGTTTCCCTGTTCGACGATTTCGGCAAATAGCGGCGAGAGTCGCAGAACGGTCTGGATGTTGGAGAGTTCGTGCAGTTCCCGGTTGCCGGGCAGATGCATCATCTCCGCAAGTTCCAGGTTGCTGTCGTCGCCAACCTGGCTGCCCCTGAGCAGCAGCTCCATCTTGGCCAGTGCGGAAAGCGAGGGTTCGCGGGCGACGGATTTGACCTGATCGACCATCTGATCGAGGGCGCGATCGACAATGGCGCCCAGGATCTCCTCCTTGGATTTGAAGTAATAGTAGAAGGTGCCCTTGGCGACGCCGATTTCGCGGATGATCTGATCGACCGAGACGTTGGTGAACCCGAACTGGCGGAACAGGCGCTCCGACGTTTCGATGATTTCAAGCCTGCGCTCTTCGGGCGCTTTGGTGATGCGTGGCATTGTCCACTCCGCGTTTGGTCATCACTCATATACTGACTGACGGTCAGTCAGTCAAGGAGTGTTTTGGGGAGTGGCGAACGAAGCTCTTTTCCTGGAAACCGCTTTAATGCCGGCCCGCATTGCGGACTTGAATTCACCTGGCCGCGGCAGGGCTCAAAGAAATGGGGCCAGAAAGAACGGATATCGTCGAGCGAGATAGGCTTGACTGCGCGAGAGAAGCGGCTCGGCGTCACAGGGCAGTTGATGCACGGGCGCCGGTATTGGTTTTCCGTCACGATAGCGAATAGGCTTTGGCCATGGCTTATGATTATGACAGGCTCTATGCGAGCACACCAAATGCGCTCGGACGTCCGACCGATGTGATCGAGCGTTTCTTCGACGACCTGAACCATCGGCAGCTGCGCGTGCTGGACGTCGGCTGTGGGCAGGGTCGGGACGCCATTTTCATCGCCAGAAAAGGGCATCGCGTTGTGGGCGTCGACAACTCACCCCACGGCATTCGTGACCTGGAAAACGCAGCCAGAAGAGAAGACCTTCCAATCCAGGCCGTTTTGGCGGACATCAGAACATTCTCGCCGGGCGGATTGTTCGACGTGATCCTGATCGACCGGACACTGCATATGCTTGGAAGTGGTGAACGGGTTTCGACACTCGCGTCGCTGCTCGATCACGTTGCCGATGATGGGTGGCTCCTGATCGCGGATGAGCCCTCGAACATCCCTGATTTCAGGAAGGTTCTTTCGGAACATAGCGTCGAATGGACGGAATCGTACGCGACGCGGGGATACCTGTTCGCCTGTCGGAAACAACGTGCCGGGTCGGGTCGGGACCGTCCTTGACAATGAAGCGGACGACAAACATTCATGCCCGGTCGTGATCCACAACCGGCCGGTTGCCGTACTAGGGCGAAGTACGATGCCGGAGATCTCGATCAGATCTGATCTTGCGTAGCTGGGGGTAGTTGAAAGGTGAAAAACAAGACCATCCGGGCCATGCACGCGCTCGTGGCCTTCGTGTTGTGTGCAATCGTTGCCAATCCTGCCCTTGCCCACGAAAACCAGGTCATACTTTTCGGTCCCTTCCTCGGCGGTTTCACGCATCCGGTTCTGGGTCTCGATCATTTCATGGCGATGGTCAGCGTGGGTATCGTTTCGGCCATTATCGGGGGCCGGGCGATCTGGGCGGTGCCGGCCGTATTCGTGACCATGATGGCGGTAGGCGGCATCGTTGGCTGGAGCGGCATTCCGGTCCCCATGAGCCTGATCGAAACCGGAATTGGGCTTTCGGTTGTCTTGCTCGGCTCCATCATCGCAGTCTATCGCGCGCTGCCGGCGCTCTACGTGGCAATCCCAATCGCCTTTTTTGGCGTGATGCACGGATTCGCGCACGGCGCGGAAATTCCCTCCATCGCCGATCCGTTCCTCTACGCGCTGGGTTTCATGTCGGGAACGATCTTCATCCACATCGTGGGTGTGGTGATCGGTGACATGTCGAAGCGCTATGCATTCGGGCGCATTGGCATGCGGGTGGTAGGCGCGGTTTTTGTCGTCTTCGGTGTTCTTTTCCTTCTGGGAGTGCTCTGACCCATGTCTGAAACCAAATTGCCTGGTGCGCCGGTTTTGGCGCCAGACGGAAATCCGGTTCCCAAGCGTCTCGTCATGCTTTGGGAGGCAGGTATTTTCGTCTGGATCATGCTCGTTGCCTCTGCCCTGCATTTCGCTTTCGAACTCTCGGGGTTTCAACCCTGGGTCAGCGTGTTCGGTTCAGTGAATGAAAGTTCGGTGGAGCATCTCAAGCTCTTTTTCTGGCCGGCCCTGATCGCTGCGCTGGTGCAACACGCCTACATGCGCAAGCGGGTCAACAATTTCTGGTGGGCCAAGGGCGTGGCCATTCTGGTGGCGCCGATCGTCCTGTTGGCATCGTTCTATTTCTATCTCGGGATCGCACTGCCGATTTACGGGCGGGGCTTTCTGTGGGCAGATATCGGTACGGGCGCGCTTGGTGTGCTGACCGGCAATATCCTGTCTTATCGCATCATGACAGCACCACCGCTCGGCAGTGCCCGGCGAAACATCGGTCTGGCCATCATAGGCGTTCTCGGGCTGCATTTTGCAACGGCGGCCTATCTGACGCCGCGCTTTTTCCTTTACGAGAATTTCTTTGGATACAAATATTCCGGGGATTTCGGAATCCTGCCGGACTATTCGAAATATCTGATCTTCCGTTCGCCGGAAGAGTATGAAGCGATCAAGGCAGCGGAATCGGCCAGCGCTTCTTCGTAAGGAAATGGCGGCATTCGGCGGCTATGCGTCACGATCAAAGCGCTTTTCGCCCATAGCCGGGTGCGCGGTGAAGAAGTCCCGAAAGTTTTCGATCTTGCCGACATGACCTTTTGAGCGTGCTTCGAGATAGTCGCGAGCCTCAGGCCATGCGGCGATTGAGTAGATCAGATTGACGGTGATCGCGAAAAGCAATTCGGCCGGCGTTCCTGTGAAAGCGAACCAGGCGATCAGCAGGTATTGTCCGAGTGTGTAGGCGACAAACATGTCCCTGAGAACGAGCAGACCAACGGCGACCCCCACCGGGAAGCAGATCACAACACTCAAAGGATCAATGAACAGAAGCGCGCCGATGAGCACGGACTGACCGCGGCCGCCGTGAAAGCCGTGAAAGAGGGGCCAATTGTGTCCGAGCATGACGAAGGCCGCGACAAGAAGCGGCAATTCGCGGCCCGGCCACAGGAGGTGCACCAACAGCATGGGCACGACGGCTTTCAGCATGTCGAGCACACCGATCAGCATGCCCCATTTCGGGCCGAGCTTGGCCCCGAGAGACGTCGCGGACACACCGCGATAGCGGATCTCCGCCTTGCCGGAGTTGGGTAGCACCACCTTGGTGTCGTCCAGGCGCTGGCCCGGCAGAACTCTTGCACCGATCACGCGTGCCGGCGAAACCGATCCCCAAAGGTATGACACACAGGCCAGGATAGCCACGATTGGCCAGGTGAGATCAGACATTTTGCTAGTCCTCCAGCACCAGGACGGTTCCCGAAACGCCGTCAATCATGCCTAGCGCGCCATCGGGGAGGTCAAGGGCGTTTTCCACCGAAACGATGCAGGGTATGCCATATTCCCGTGCCACGATTGCACTGTGGCTCAGCATGCCACCGGCTTCGGAAACGACGCCAGATGCTTTTGCAAAGACGGGCGTCCAGCTGACATCTGAAAATGGAATGACGATGATGTCGCCCGATTCGACCCGGCCGAAATCATCGAAGCCCCTCAGAACGCGGAATGGCCCTCTGGCCTGACCGCGGGCGACCCCCGTGCCTGTGAGTTCCTTGTGAGACCCATCTCCCGTGCGTCCGGGAAGCGGCTGGAAATTGTCGGTGTAAATCGCTTCCGGCATGCGGACGTCGCGCATGGCCTCGAACTGGTTCTTGCGATCTTCCAGCATTGCGGAAATGGCCATGTTCGCATGTCCCGATACCAGGTCGCGCAGCTCCCCGATCTGGAGAAAGAATATGTCCGCCGCGTCGGCAAGCGTGCCGTCCCCGACCAGTTTGGCACCCAGCGTCAGAAAGGCGGGCCGCAACTGCGCATAGAGCCGCGCATAATGGTAGCTGACGTTCTCTCGAAACAATTGAAATCTTTGGGCCCGCTTGGCAACCAAGCGGATCATTCCGTGCCTGCCCTGCAGGGCGTCATCGAGGCTTTTGCTGGAGGTCGTCGTGGCCGGGGACGATCCGGATGTGACGCGTGCCATTTCCAGCACATGATCCGTTCGCTCGCGCCAGGTTGCGAGCGCCAGATCGTTGGTGTTTTCGCTCAGATGACCAAACCGGGCCATGAAGTGTTCCAGTTCTCCAGTTGCGTCCAGACCTTCGGAAAGACGCCTGCCAATTTCGTTCAGATGGGGTTTCGGATTGAAGTCATCATAGTGCGCCATGTCCCGGGTCAGGTCGATTTCCGAATAGTCGATACCGCGTTTTGCGAGGCTGCGCCTTAGCCAGGCCGCATACACGTTGGCGAGCACTGGAACGACAATGTTCAACTCCGCCGCATGCCCGATTTCGGGCAACAATCGTTCAATTTTCGCAATCACCTGTGTCTGATCCAATATGGCCCAATCCTCGTGCTCACACTCGGCAATCACCCGTGAGATCCAATCGACCTGTGAAGCGATCCGTTTTTCATATGCCCACAAATGGCCCGCAAATCCGAGAAGACGTGGCAGGCGCACGAGGAGTCTTTGCGGGGCCCTGAAGCGTGGCCTGGGCGTGTTGGGCAGCCCCATCATCACCTCCAGCGCGTCCGGCGGCATGCCGAGCAGCTCGAACACGCGGCCGAGGGCGGTCATGTTGAAATAGGACCTGAAGGCAAACTGCTTTGCCAGGTCTTCAGGCTTCAGGCCCGTCGGACCTACGCCGCGTTCGAGGAACCGGATCCAGGCCCCATTCACGAGTGGCACGTTGATCGACCAGACCAGTGGCGTGATCATGCCGGGCATGACCTCGCGGCTGATGCGATTCGAATAGAGCTTGACGTTTTCAAGGCCGGTGATCGGGCGTGCCTGCAGCCACCAGAGGGTCGCGCCGTCCCACGTCCATTCAAGATCGATCGGCTCTCCGAATGCTCTTTCAAGGCGTTCGGTTGTTTGCGCGATCTCTTCAACGACGGGGCCGGGGAGAATTTCGTTTTGTGGCGATCCGATCAGCCCGCGGCCCCGCCACACATATCGTTCCGGCGTTACCCCCTGATCCACGAGTTGGTCGCCCCGACCGGTGATCGCCTCGATGACGACTTCATTGAGGCCGGTCATCGGGTTTCTCGAAAACGCCACTCCGGAGACCTTGCCCCGGATCATTTGCTGGACGACCACATGCTGCGCTGCGGGCCCGGCTGTTCCGTGGTAGGCGGAAACGCGATCGCCGGACGATGCAGCGAGCACTGCTTCCATGGCGCCAACAAGCCCGTGCGGAGCGGGCACATCGAGAACGGTTTCGAACTGACCGGCGAAGGATCTCTTGGCGTCATCCTCGATCATCGAAGCCGAACGCACTGCGAAACTGCCGGAAGGAAAGCGGGTGCTGACATCGGCCTGCGCCGGCGCTTCGTTCAGTTCCGGCACGTAGACACAATATTCCGGAACGCTCAGCCGCTTTTCGATCAGCCAGCCAAGCATTTTGGCCTTCGGCGCCTGGGCAGAGCCGAGCGCAGCGTATTCCTTTGCCGCGTAGAACCTCCCCAAGTTCCCATTCCCTCTTGTCGCCCGGATGCCTGAAACGCGCTTGAGCGGCCGCGTCATGAATTCCCGATAGTTCGGTCTACGCGCCCGGAACGTCAATGGATCTCCGAACGGCTTGATTTGCTGCTTGAGAGCGACGCCCGGAAGTTCACTTCCGGGCCCTGCCCATCAGCGCCTCGGCGCACTCACCACTGCATTGGGGAAAAATTGCAGGTGCGGATGGTGATCCCGGCGCGATTCGAACGCGCGACCCTCAGATTAGGAATCTGATGCTCTATCCTGCTGAGCTACGGGACCATCCGTTGCCTCAATCGCAGAATTGAAGGGTGGCGTCAAACCCAGGCAAGCGGCCAGGGTTCTCTTTGAATGCGGTGCTCGCGTTGGTGGACGGTTGTTCTTTCGTTGACGGGGCGATTTGACCGGTTTCCGGGGCGCAAAACGCTATCCTGAATGGTCTGTTCTTGCCGAGGTGAAATTACCGGATTGACAGCGGGTTGCATTTTGTTCAGGCTAACCGAAACGTTTCGGAAAAGCCCATTCGATACGGATCGGCACACCGGAATTGTTTGAAGTGGACGGGGGTTTGCGTTTGTCCCCGATCCAGAAGCTTTGGGAGGAAAATCATGAAGCGTATTCTGCTTGCCAGCGTGTGCACGCTGGCATTTCCCGTGGGCACGGCTTTTGCCGAGCAGCTTACGGTTTTTGGTCCGTGGCTTGGCCCCGACCAGGAAAATGTCGAAAAAGTTCTGGCAGTTTATGCCGAGCAGTCCGGCAATGACGTGCGTTATGTGGGTTCGGACAGCTTCGAACAGCAGATCGTCGTCGACCTTGAAGCCGGTTCGGCTGCCAATATCGCAGCATTCCCGCAGCCTGGCCTCGCCTCCGACATGGCGGCACGCGGTTTCCTGACCCCGATTGGCGACGATGTGGCCAACTGGGTTACGGAAAACTACGCAGCCGGCCCGTCGTGGGTTGCGCTGGGCACCTATGCCGGACCTGATGGCTCCAAGGCCTTCTACGGTTTCCCGTTCAAGAACGACGTGAAGTCGCTGGTCTGGTACATCCCCGAAAACTTCGAGGATGCCGGCTATGAAGTGCCGACCACGATGGAAGAGTTGAAAGCTCTGACCGAACAGATCGTTGCAGATGGCGGAACGCCGTGGTGCATCGGGCTGGGTTCGGGTGCCGCGACCGGCTGGCCGGCCACCGACTGGGTGGAAGACCTGATGTTGCGCACGCAGCCGCCTGAAGTCTATGACGAGTGGGTATCGAACGAAATGCCGTTCAACGATCCGCGCGTTGTCGCCGCGATCGACGACTTTGGCTGGTTCGCCCGTAACGATGCTTTCGTTGCCGGTGGTGCCGGTGCCGTGGCGACCACGGACTTCCGCGACTCGCCGAAGGGCCTCTTCTCGTCGCCGCCGCAGTGCTACATGCACCGTCAGGCATCGTTCATTCCGGCCTTCTTCCCTGAAGGCACGGCCGTGGGTACGGATGTGGATTTCTTCTACTTCCCGGCCTATGCGAGCAAGGATCTCGGAACCCCGGTTCTGGGTGCTGGCACGACCTGGACGATCACCAACGACAGCCCGGCTGCGCATGACTTCATCGCGTTCCTGCAGACCCCGGTCGCACACGAGACCTGGATGGGCCTGAAAGGCTTCCTGACCCCGTACAAGGGCGTCAATCCGGATGCCTTCTCGGATCCGACCCTCAGAAAGATGAACGACATTCTGCTCAATGCCACCACCTTCCGGTTTGACGGTTCCGACCTGATGCCGGGTGCGGTTGGCGCGGGTTCGTTCTGGACTGGTATGGTCGACTATGTGGGCGGCAAGTCCGCTCAGGCTGTGGCCGACGATATCCAGGCCAGCTGGGACGCCATCAAATAAGGCCGAACTGGCTTCGCAAACAAAAGGGCCCGGGGTTTCTCCGGGCTCTTGACGGCTAAACCGGAGGACCTGCCGACAGGAACACCTGCGACGGGTTTGCATCCGGGGACTTCAGGGGGAGGGTCTTATGCATCCGGCATTGCAGGGATTGATCGTTGTCACCATCGTCGTCAGCGCCGCGATGGGATACTATTATTTCTCCAACCTTTTCCTCGATCGGTTCATATTTCCGCGGCGTGCCTTCGACGCGGATGACGCGCGCAAGCGCACATGGCTTGGGCTTCTGACGCTCATCATTGCGCCGGTCCTCGGCTATTTCGTCCTGTCTGTCGTCGTGCCCTGGATGGGTTCAGGCCTGGCCTTCTTCGATGCCGGCGTGAAGGACCTTTCGGCCATCGGAAGCACAGCGTCGATCGGTGCTTTCTGGAGTGGGGTTGCCAGTTTCGTGACCGGCGTGCTGCTGATGGTCGTGTCAGTGGCGCTGGCGGTTGTGGGCTATGCCCTGTTCGTTCTGGCTTTCATTCTTCTGGTCGCGTTCCTGCGGATCGTGCTGGCTGCGGTCCTGAAGTTGGGCGGGATGTCCTCGTGGGCGCTGTTCGGCGGGATCGGTTTGGCTGTCCTCGCATCGGCGGTGTCAAGCTTCGGCGCGGATTGGGGCATTTTGCCGGTTCTGTCCGTGGTTGGACTGATCGCGGCGGCCTGGGCTGTCATTCATGCGCTGAGGGTTCAGGGGCAATTGGTGCCGGCGTCCAGCGTGGGCGACAATGTGAACAATGCGACCGCGCTCAGACCGTGGTTTTTCCTGTTCCCGGCTCTGTTTGCCCTTTGTCTCTATCTTGCCTACCCGGTTTTCGAAACGCTGCGTCTGAGCCTCACCGAGCGCGTGTTTCTTGCGGACGGTCCGGTGCCTTACATCTATCAATGGGCGGGTCTTGATAATTACGCCCAGATGTTTGCCGAGCCGAAATTCTGGGAAGCCGTGCGCAACAATTTCCTCTGGCTTCTGGTGGTGCCGGCCCTCTCGACCGGGTTCGGCCTGTTGGTTGCCCAGCTGACCGACCGGCTGAGCTGGGGCAATGTGGTCAAGTCCCTGATCTTCATGCCCATGGCGATCAGCTTTGTCGGTGCGTCGGTCATCTGGAAACTGGTCTATGACTTCCGGCCCGAAGGCACGGAGCAGATCGGCATCCTCAACGCGATCATGGTCGTTTTCGGCGGTGAACCTCAGACCTGGCTCACGATGCCGTTCTGGAACAATTTCTTCCTCATGGTAGTTCTGATCTGGATTCAGACCGGATTTGCGATGGTGATCCTGTCGGCGGCCCTGCGCGGCATTCCCGAGGAAACGATCGAGGCGGCCATCGTCGATGGCGCCAACCCGTTCCAGATCTTTTTCCGGATCAAGGTGCCGCAGATTGCGGGGACCATTCTGGTGGTCTGGACCACGATCACGCTGACTGTGCTCAAGGTGTTCGATATCGTTTTCGCCATGACCAACGGGCAATGGGAAACCCAGGTTCTGGCCAATTACATGTACGACAAATTGTTCCGGGCGTCCGACTGGGGTTTGGGGTCGGCTTCAGCGATCATCATCATGTTGCTGGTGACACCGATCCTGGTCTGGAATGTGCGCAACGCGCGCAAAGAAATGCGCTAGGGGGAGGGGAACATGGACAATATTGCAGGCAGCAAATCCAGTCTTTCCTGGGCGGTCAATATCTCGGTTGTCATTCTGGTCGTGCTGTGGCTCTTCCCCACGGTCGGACTGCTCATCAGTTCGTTCCGGACGGCGGATCAGATTGCCAGCAGCGGTTGGTGGCAATCGATGCTGCCGACCCAACAGAACCTCGTCATCAGAACAGCTGACCCGGCGGAAAGCCGGGTTCTGCAAGGCGGCCGCTACGTGATTGAGGACAACCTCTTCGGCGGCGCCGATGGCGGGCAGATCTCCGTCTGGGGAACCTCGTCGCAGAACATCAATGCCTACAATGCCGGGGACACTGCCGACCTGGGCGATGGCGAAACGCTGAGCGTGCAGGCGAACGGCGACTATGTCTGGTCCGGCAATGACGAGCAGATTTCAGGCCGTGGGCAGCGCGTTTTCGTGACAGCAGTCACGCCGCCGGAATTCACGACGGCGAACTATGAGAAAGTGCTTTATTCCGGATCGACGACCGATTCGATGGCGAAGGCCTTCTTCAACACGCTGACGGTGACGATTCCGGCGACGATCATTCCGATCGCCTTTGCGGCCTTTGCCGCCTATGCGCTGGCCTGGATGGATTTTCCGGGCCGCGGGCTGTTGATCGCATTCATCGTGGGCCTGTTGGTGGTTCCGTTGCAGCTTGCGCTCATTCCGCTTCTGAAACTTCATCTGCAGATCGGGATCGGCAAGGGCTATCTGGGTACCTGGCTGGCGCATACCGGGTTCGGGCTACCATTGGCGATCTATCTGTTGCGCAATTATATGGTCGGCCTGCCGCGTGACATTATCGAAAACGCCAAGGTCGACGGGGCAACGGATTTCCAGATTTTCACCCGCATCATTCTGCCGCTGAGCTTCCCGGCACTGGCCTCGTTCTCCATCTTCCAGTTTCTCTGGGTGTGGAATGATCTGCTTGTGGCCAAGGTGTTCCTGATCGATGCGACCGGCGAGACCACGGTGATGACCAACCAGATCGTGGAGCTGTTGGGCACGCGCGGGGGCAATTGGGAGATCCTCGCAACCGCCGCATTCGTTTCGATCGCGGTACCGCTGATCGTGTTCTTCGCGATGCAGCGGTTCCTGGTTCGCGGTCTGCTGGCCGGGTCGGTGAAATGATGCGGGTGGATGAAATCACTACAACAGGGGTGCTCGGTCAGGGCTGCAAGAGCGCCCCTGTGAGCCAAATTCTTTTGAGGAGGGCATAGACGTGGCTGGATTGAAGCTGACGGATATCGGCAAGAAATACGGAGAGAATGTCGAGGTTCTCAAAGGCATCAATCTCGACATCAAGCAGGGTGAGCTGATCGTCTTTGTCGGTCCCTCGGGCTGCGGGAAGTCAACCTTGCTGCGCATGGTCGCCGGACTTGAAAAGATCACGTCTGGAACGCTCGAGATCGACGGGGTTCTGGTCAACGATGTGCCACCGGCCCAACGCGGCATCGCCATGGTGTTCCAGACCTACGCGCTTTATCCGCACATGACGGTCAAGGACAATATGAGCTTCGCGCTCAAACTGGCCGGCAAGAGCGCGGCCGAGATCGACGAAGCCGTGGGCAAGGCCGCCAGGATATTGCAGCTTGAACCCTATCTCGACCGTTTGCCCAAGGCGCTGTCGGGTGGCCAGCGGCAACGCGTCGCCATCGGCCGGGCCATTGTGCGCGATCCGAAAGTCTATCTGTTCGATGAGCCGCTCTCCAACCTCGATGCCGCATTGCGTGTTGCGACCCGTATCGAGATTGCGCAACTCAAGGAATCGATGCCCGATTCCACGATGATCTACGTGACGCACGATCAGGTGGAAGCCATGACGCTGGCGACCCGGATCGTGGTTCTGGCCAACAAGGGCATTGCTCAGGTCGGTACGCCGCTCGAACTTTACGAGCGGCCCGAAAACGAGTTCGTGGCGCAGTTCATCGGCTCGCCGGCAATGAACCTCCTGCCCGGCCAGATCATCGAGACCGGCAAGCAGACCAAGATCAAGCTCGACATGGGTGGCGTCGCGGTTTCGGCCGTGCCCACAAACGATGTCGACAAGGGCCTCAAGGTCAATATCGGGGTCAGGCCCGAAGACTTCGTGGCGACCGACGGTGATGCCATTTACGAGGGCACGGTCAATCTGACTGAAGCACTCGGAGAGGTCACCATCCTCTATTTCGATCGCGACGACAGTGAATCACCCATGATTGCCAAGCTGCCGGGCATTCATGCCCATCTGCGTGGGCAGAAAACCAAACTGACGGCCGACCCGGCCAAGGTTCAGGTGTTCCACGACGGGCACTCGCTTTACTACCGCTGAGACCGGGCGAAACCGGATCGGCACAACCTCCCAGACGACCTGTCCCCTCCGCGTGATCCGGAGGGGATTTCTTTTTGTTGCCGGGCAGGTGCGTTCCTCGTGCAAAAAGCATATGATTCTGCCGTAATTTCGTGCCGATAATGCCGGCACTTTGGTTTGAGGCGGCAAACGTGAACGGGCTTTCAAAAGCACTTGCGGTTGGTAGCTTGCTCAGCGGCATGCTGAGCGGGTCTGCCTTGGCCTGCGATGCGCTTCAGCCCGGCCCGAGCGGAATTGTTGCCGAGATCATTGATGGGGACACGCTGCTTCTGGCCGACGGCGCCAAGGTGCGCCTGATCGGCATTCAGGCGCCCAAGCTGGCACAGGGGCGCGAGGGCATGGTGGATTGGCCGCTCGCCAACGTGGCCCGTAATGCCCTTTCCGACCTGGTGAGGGGCAAGCGCGTGCAATTGCGCTACGCACAGACTGCGAAGGATCGCTATGGGCGGCTTCTGGCGCATGTCTTCGTTGAACCAAATGACATTTGGGTACAGCAGGAGATGCTCGAACGCGGTCTGGCGCGGACCTATTCGCTCGCGGACAACCGGCTTTGCCTTGACGAACTCTACCGGGCAGAAGCCCGGGCCCGGGCCGAGCGCGCCGGCATCTGGTCGGACAGTTTTTATGCTATCCGGAGTGCGGGCCAGCCGGAGAAGATTGCAGCCCTGGCCGGACAATTCGAACTGGTCGAGGGGGCCGTGCAAAGCACCGGTCATTCCGGTGGGCGCGTCTATCTCAATTTCGGAACGGATTATTCGAAGGATTTCACCATTGTCATCAATGCGGACGGCTTGCGCTTGTTTGAGGCAGCGGGCATTGATCCCGATGAGCTTGATGGTGCCCTGATCCGGGTGCGCGGCTGGATCGACCTTTATGGCGGGCCGCGCATCATGGTCACCCATCCCGAACAGATTGAGGTTTTGGCGCGGTGACGAATACAGGACCGTTCGGCAGAGGAAGGCTGGTGCAAGCCGCGCGCGTTGGCGCGCTGGCGCTGATCGCCATTTTGTCGGCCTGCTCATCGACGCTGATCGGCCCGAGCGGCGGCACCGTTCCGCAAGGACCGGCGCAGGCCGTGCCGGCGGGCACCGACCCCGAAGACGCGATCATCGGCCGGCGCGAGCATCCGCGCATCGTGGCGTCCTATGGCGGGGTCTATGAAAACCGGCGCGCCGAAATCATGGTGGCGCGTATCGTTTCCAAATTGCTCGCCGCGGCGAACCAGCCGGATTCGACCTACACGGTTACCATTCTGGATTCTGCTCAGGTCAATGCTTTCGCGCTTCCGGGTGGGTTCATCTACGTCACCAGGGGCATTCTGGCGCTCGCCAATGACGAGGCCGAACTGGCCGCCGTTCTGGCCCACGAAATCGCGCATGTGGTGCTGCGACACGCACAGGCCCGTTCGGACAGGGTCAAAACCTCCGAACTGGTAGACAAGGTGATCACCGGCGTGTTCGGCGGTGACGTTGATACCGATCAGGGCGCGGCGCGCTCGCGGGTTTCGCTGGCCGCGTTCAGCCAGGCCCAGGAATTGCAGGCAGATGTCGAGGGCATCAAGATTGCCGGGCGGGCAGGTTACGACCCGCATGCGGCGGCGCGCTTCCTCTCGGCCATGGGGCGGTTTTCGGCCTATCTTGATGGAGCGGATTCGACCGATCAGAGCGCGGACTTCCTGTCGACCCATCCTTCGACGCCTGATCGCATTCAAAAGGCGATCGAGGCGGCGCGGTCGTTCGGTGCGCCGGGCATCGGGGCGACCAACAAACCGGGCTATCTGGCCTCGATCGACGGGCTGAGGTTCGGTGACAGTCCGAGCCAGGGCGCCATTGTCGGGCAGAGTTTCATTCATCCGGAACTGAAGTTCATCTTCACCGTGCCCTCGCGCTATGCGCTGCAGAATTCGCAAGGCGCGGTCGTTGGCGTCGCCGGGGACGGTGAGGCGGTCCGGTTCGACAGTGCGGAAGTGCCACGCACGATGGCCCTGACCGATTATCTGAATTCGGGCTGGATTGCCGGTCTCGATCCGGCCAGCGTGAAATCAGAAAGCCATAACGGAATTGACATGGCCTCCGGGCAAGCCGTGACGGACCAGTGGAATTTCCGGGTTACCGCGGTCCGCTACGAGGGTGAGGTCTATCGCTTCATCTTTGCTGCCCGCACCGACAGCGCGGCCTTTGCCCAGGCGGCGGCCGAGACGATCGCCTCGTTTCGCCCGGCCACGTCCGACGATCTGCGCAAGGTCCGGACCATCGAGATCCATATCGTGACCGCCCAGCCCGGCGACAGTGCCAACACGCTGGCGGCCAAGATGACCGGCGTGACCGACCGGATGGAATTGTTCAATATTCTCAACAATCGTTTCGATGGCGATCCGATCGTTGCGGGCGAACAATACAAGGTCGTGGTGTTGCGGTAGTATTTGCACATGAATGTCAAAATCAGACCCGCCTTTCCGGGAGCGCGCGAATATCTTGCTCGCATCGGGTTGCTTGCGTGGCGAAAGGGCATTGGCCCTCTTGTCACCCAAAAGGTCATCACGCGGATCGTTGCCAATAATCCATTCCTGCCATTTCTCGCTGAGCACTGAACCCCTATCGCCATCTTGGTTTTGAAATCATCTGGCAAAAGCGGATGTTTGATCCGGGTCTGGGCATTTCCCTTGAAAATGTCAGGCTTTCCAAAAAGCTCTGACAGCGCTTGTGGCCGATGTCGGCCGGGGTGGGGGTCCCACCCTCACGCCTCAGGTTTGGTAGGTCCGGATATTGGCGTGCCTTCATTCGACAGGTGCTCTGCCCATTGCTTGCTGAAGCTGCCGAGCGGGAGGAGCTGCCGATACAATTGCAGACCCAAATCCGTCGCTGCATAGCCACTTTCGACGCGATGGACAAAACCCGCCGCCTGCAGCTCTTTCAGCCGGGTGTTGAGGGCCGCCGGCGAGATGGTTTCGCACTCCTGTTGCAGCCGCCGGAATGTCGACGGGCCAATTTCGCTTAGCGTCCAGAGCACACCCATCGCCCAATGCCGGCCGAGAAGGTCGAACAGGGCCATGATCGGCGCGCCGCTCTTCGAGCCGCGAACGGGTGTACCGGGCATCGGGATTTTTGTCATTTGCTATTCTTTCTATAGCGCGCTAGATTGCTATAGAAACTATAGCATATCGTAGGCCGTGCCAATGATCAGAACCGAAAACTACGAAATCCGCGACGACAGGTTCAAACGCAGCGTCAAACTCGACGAACCCATCGAACAGATCTGGACCGGCGGCAAATGGACCGAGGGGCCGGTCTATTCGCCGGTCTTTCGATGTCTGATCTGGAGCGATATTCCCAATGACCGTCGTCTGCGCTGGGACGAACTGACCGGCGCGGTTGCCGACATCCGCAGCGGGCTTGGCTGCTACACCAACGGATCGACGCTGGACCGGCAGGGGCGCATCGTGGCTTGCGAACATGGCACGCGGAGCGTGACCCGGATCGAACACGACGGGTCAGTCACGACCCTTGCCAGTCATTTCGAGGGCAAACGCTTCAACAGCCCCAATGACGTCGTGGTGCGTTCGGACGGGACCATATGGTTCAGCGATCCCGCCTACGGGATCGAATCCGATTATGAGGGTTTTGAAGCCGAGCCGGAACTCGACGGTGAACATGTCTACCGGCTCGATCCGGAGACCGGAAGCATCACCCAGGCGACGACAGATTTTGCCTGCCCAAACGGGCTTGCCTTCTCGCTCGACGAGCAGATGCTTTACATTGCCGACAGCGGCGGCACGCGTTATCTCAGCGGTGAGCATCATATCCGGGCCTTCCAGGTAAAGCCGGACGGCACCCTGACGGGTGGCGACGTGTTCGCCGAATGTGAGGCGGGCGTCTTCGATGGCTTTCGCCTCGACAATCAGGGCCGCGTCTGGACGAGCGCGAAAGATGGGGTGCATTGCTATCATCCGGACGGCAGCTTGCTGGGCAAGGTCTTCGTACCCGAGGAGGTTTCGAACCTCTGCTTCGGTGGCCCCAAGCGCAACCGGCTGTTCATTACAGCCTCGACCAGCGTCTATGCCGTCCTGCTGCCGACGACCGGGGCGCCGCTATTGTGAAAACCAGTCATTTCACGTTGAAGGCGCGCACTGGCTGCGCATTTGAACTTGTTTCGGGCGGGCGCCTGCAGATCATCAACACGTTTGGCAGACAGGTGGTCGACACCTGGGCATTCTGTGCGAGCGATACCAGCGAATTCATGTCGATGGAGCATACGCGGGTTCATGCATCCACGCCGACGCCCGTCGAAGGCACGGTGTTCCGGTCGAACCGGCGGCGACCTCTTCTGGCGTTCACAAGAGACACGTCACCGGGAATTCATGACTGGTTCTTTGCGGCGTGCGATAAGGCCCGCTACGAGATGCTCGGGCATGTCGGAGCTCACGATAGTTGCACCGATAACCTCCGAAAAGCCATGACCGCGTTCGGGCATGATGTGGGGCATGTGCCTTGTCCGCTCAATCTGTTTGAGAATGCACCGCTCCTTGAGAACGACATGGCGATCCACCCGCCAGCAAGTCGGCCTGGCGATCTGGTCGAGCTGACGGCGTTGTCCGACCTGATCATCTGCCTGTCGGCGTGTCCTCAGGATATGGCGGACACGAATGGGAGCGAACGTGAACCAAGAGATGTCGAGATAGGTGTCATCACGTAACGACAGCATCGCGATCCTAGCCGTCAGCGGCGTGTCCCGTATGATCAGAACGAAAAAGCCGCCCCGGAGGGCGGCTTTTCAAATGGTTCCTGAGGCGCAGATTGCTTATGCGGCGGCTTCCGAATCCTCGGCATCGTTGTCCGCTTCGGCTTCGGCCTTGGCGGCGGCACGGCGCGGGTTCTTGGCGAGGTTCTTGATGATGAGCTGTTCGGCTTCGGTCAGGGTCAGCTTCTTGACGGCCGCGATCTCGCGCGACATGCGGTCCATGGCCTGCTCGAAAAGCTGGCGCTCGGAATAGGACTGCTCGGGCTGGTCCTCGGACCGGTAGAGGTCACGAACGACTTCGGAGATATAGGCCAGGTCGCCAGAATTGATCTTGGCTTCGTATTCCTGGGCGCGGCGCGACCACATGGTGCGCTTGATGCGGGCACGGCCGGTGACGGTCTTGAGCGCGCGCGCAACGGCATCGTCGCTGGCGAGCTTGCGCATGCCGACGCTATCGACCTTGGCGACCGGAACGCGCAGCGTGAGCTTGTCCTGCTCGAAATTGATGACGAACAGTTCCAGCTTCAGATCGGCAATTTCCTGCTCCTCGATGGCGGTGATCTGCCCCACGCCATGAGCCGGATAAACGATGAACTCGCCGGTTTTGAACCCTGCACGCTGTACTGTTTTCTTGGCTGCCATATTGGCATACTCCTTCTTGACGCCGTCACCCTGACGGGGCTGCGGCCAGTCCCCCCGGGTGCTCTTTGTTCACCTCTTGTTAAGAGGTGTCAGCACAGTCAAATCCACCCGCTTCGAGCCGCCCAGGGTCCGCATGATCCGGACGGTGTCGAACGAAGACAGGTTTTCCAGAAATTGGTTACGCCGTTCTGGCGCGATCTGTGGAGAAATGATTCAACTGCATACTAAACGCAGTATATACCATAAAAAACAGCGAAAATCAAAGCTGATCAGCGCAACGACAGGCCCTCAGCAGACATTTGGTTAAGCCCGGCGTATACAGAAGCCTAAAATCAGTCGCCTTCGCCGGGATTCTCGGAGAAGTAGGCTTCGAACTTGTTGGGCTTGCCGTCCCATTCTTCCGCATCCGCGGGAGGATCCCGCTTGATGGTGATATTGGGCCAGACGGCAGCGTACTTGGTGTTGACCTCGAGCCACTTCTCAAGACCGGACTCGGTGTCGGCCTTGATGGCTTCGGCCGGGCATTCAGGCTCGCACACGCCACAATCAATGCATTCGTCCGGATGAATGACGAGCATGTTCTCGCCTTCATAAAAACAGTCGACGGGACAGACTTCAACGCAATCCATGTATTTGCATTTGATGCAATTATCGACGACGAGATAGGTCATTGGGCCGGTCCGCTGCTGGATTGGGTATTCGTGCGCTCAGGGGGAGTGCGCGAGCGTTGCTAGCGTGTTTGCCCGTCAAACTCAAGCCGGTTGGCGTGCGGATATTTGCCGCTGCATGCGGGTGCGCGCGCCTCAGCGATCCGGCGGTGTCCAGTCGCTTTTGATAGTGTCGCTGCGCCGGTACAGGCGAAGCGCCAGGCCGACCGAAACCCCGACCCCGATCGCAACGGTCAGGTCGACCAGAACCGTGAGCAGCAGGGTGAGAACCATCAGGAGCAGATCACTCTTGCGGCCGCGCAAATGTTCGGCCCATTTGTGCGGCTCGCTCATGTTCCAGGCGGTCAGCAGCAACAGGGCGGCAAGGCTGGGCATGGCGAGATAGGAGGCGAGCGGTGCGGCGAGCATCATCACAATGAGAATGGTTGCTGCGTGCACCAGTCCGGCGATGGGCGTCTTGCCGCCTGCACGTACATTCGTGGCGGTGCGGGCGATGGCCCCGGTGGCCGGCATGCCGCCGAAAATGGACGAGGCGATATTGGCGGCGCCCTGAGCGGTCAGTTCGGCATTGGGGCGATGGCTGCCGCCGATCATGCGGTCCGCGACCATGGCCGAAAGAAGCGATTCCACCCCGGCCAGAAAAGCGATCGTGAAGGCGGAGGGAGCCAATTCGACAATGCGTGCAATGCTGAAATCGGGAAAGGCTGGCACCGGCAGTGTGCTGGGCAATTGTCCATATTGCGAACCGAGCGTTGCGACATCCGGCCCGAAGAATGCGGCAAGCGCGGAACCGGCGGCGATGGCAATGATGAGGCCGGGAAAGCGCGGGAAAAGCCGGCGCAGCACGACGATCAGAACAATGGTGAAGAGCGCGATGATGATTGCGGAAATGCTGACAGTGCCTGCTGCGGCAAAAAGAGCCGGTACCTTTTCAAGAAAGTCGGCGGGATTTTCTTCCATCCTGAGACCGAACAGGTCCTTGAGCTGACTGGTCGCGATGATGATGGCGATGCCGATCGTAAAGCCATTGACCACGGCTTCGGGAATGAAGGCGATCAGCCGTCCGGCACGAAACCAGCCGGCCACCAGTAGAATGAGCCCTGCCATGAACGTGGCGAGAACCAGCCCGTCATATCCGTGCTTGGCGACGACTGAAAAGACCACGACGATGAAGGCGCCGGTCGGGCCGCCTATCTGCACGCGGCTGCCGCCCAGAAGCGAGATGAAGAAACCGCCGACAATGGCGGTGACCAGCCCTTTGGCCGGATCAGCCCCCGATGCGATAGCGATGGCGATGCTCAACGGCATGGCAACCATGGCCACGGTGATGCCGGCAAAAAGATCGGACAGGAACAAAGACCAGCTGTAGGTTTGCAGCGTGGTCACGAGTTTGGGCAGACGCATCTTGCATCCTATGGTGATGATGCGGCGGAAACCCTGGAGTCCTGACTCAGGTCTTCAGGCGATCGGTTTCCCGCCGATCCTTCTTGGTGGGGCGGCCGCTGCCCTTGTCGCGAAGTGCCGGCGGCAGATCGCGGCGCGGGGCGCGCGGAACGCTGGGAGAATGGTCGAGATAAAGCGCTTCGGCCTCGGGTGCGGGGCCGCGCCGATCGCCATTGCCGACAATTTCGAGGATACGAATGCGTTCGGCAACTGCGATGGTCAATGTGGCGCCGGGTCCAACCTTGTAGGCGGGTTGGGTGATACGGGTGCCATTGACCCGCACATCACCACCCGCGATCAGCTTTTGCGCGAGGGTGCGGGTCTTGACGATGCGGGCGTGCCAAAGCCACTTGTCGAGGCGGATCTTGTCCGATGCGACCGGCACCCCGGCCATTGCCTATTGCTTTTCCTTGAGAGCGGCCAGGGCGGCAAAAGGCGAGTCCGGATCGAAGGGCTTTTCCTTGCGCTCCGGCTTCCTGGCCTGAGGCCGGTCCTGATGGGGCTTCTGCCCACCATCCTTGCGTGGCCCCTTGTGACGCTCCGGCTTGTTCTTGCCGTGCGGTTTCTGGCTGTGCGGGCGATTGTGCACATGGGCCGGTTTGCGGCGCGGCGGGAACCAGACATCGTCGAATTTCGGTTCATCGGGGACGTCGGCAGCCCCGGTTTCAGGCGCAACTTCTTGCTGCGCAGGCACGGGCAAGTTTTGTTCCGCGACTGCCGATTCCGGAGCGGCTTCGCTGGTGGATTCGGCAGCCTGTTCCGGGCTTTCGGACGCGGTTTCGGCGGGCGCAACAGGAGTTTCTCCGGTGGCCGCTGCTTCCTCCGGTGTTTCGGGCAAGGGCCGGCGGTCGAGGCGGTAGCCGAGCGATTTGAGGATTGACGCGAAGTCTTCGCCGGCACATCCCAGAAGCGAGGTCATTTCCACGGTCACACGGAAGCCGTTGCCTTCCGCCGCGCCTTCGGGCGCCGGAGTTTCGGTGGCGGGGCGATTGGAATCGAACGAAATGAGCGGGCGGATGAGGTCGGCCAGGCGTTCGAGGATATCGACGCGCACGGCGCGATTGCCGGCGACCTTGAACCCCGCGATCTCGTAGAGCGCCTTTTCGATTCCGGGATCGATCTCGAAAGAGGTGCGGCCGGCCAGAACGATTCCGGGGAGGTCGGACACGCCGGGCTGGCGCACGCCGCCATGCTTGAGGGCATAAAGGATCAGGGCCAGTTCGCGCGGGGCGGGCTTCAGGCTTTGCGGCACATAGATGTGATAGGCGCCGAACTTGATGCCGAGCTTGCGCATCTTGCCGCGCACATCCTGATCGAGATTGCGCACATCGTCCGCGACCTCGGTCCGCGACATGACGCCGAGATGTTCGGCCAGTCTATAGGCGACACCGCGCGCAGGTCCGTCGAGTTCGGCGGGGTCGAGAAGCGTCTTGACCTGTTCTAGCTGGGTATTGATGGCGTGCCGCAGCCAAAGTGTCAGCCGCTCTTCAACGCTCGTGCGTTCGGGACCGGAAAGGGAATCGTCGGCCAGCAGAACGATGCGCGGGGCAAACAGATCGTCGCCCTCGGCCAGCTCGGCAACGATCTCGCCCTTGTAGCGCAGGAAGCCGTCGGTCGAGAGCACGATCTGGTCATTGGGCGCCGCGGCAAGGCGCATGGCACGGTTCTTCAATTCCGGGGCGGCAACGGCGGTTGCGGCGGCACGCAGGGCCTTGGCATCCGCGTCGCCGTCGGCCTTGGCCAGTTTGAAGCGGAAGCCTTCGATCGAACCGATCAGATGGCCCTCGAGCGATACTTCGCCAGACTCGTTGATTTCGGGGTCTACCATGCTTCTGTCTCTGAGGTGGCGGAGCAAAACCGAAGTCCGCCGATCGACGAAACGCTGGACGAGGCGTTCGTGCAAAGCGTCGGATAAACGGTTCTCGATGTCGGATGTCTTTTCACGCCAATGGTTCGGGTCGTCTAGCCAGTCTTTCTTGTTGGCCACAAAAGTCCATGTTCTGATCTGCCTGATCCGATTGGACAAAGTGTCAATGTCACCATTCACATTGTCGCAAAAGCGTACCTGCTCGGCAATCCAGTCCTGCGAAATTTTTCCGCCGCCGAGTATGTCGGAAAAGATGGCCTTAATCAGGTCCGCGTGCAGCGCCGGCGAGATGTCGCGATAATCGGGGATCTGGCAGCATTGCCAGAGCAATTCAACCTCGGCGCGCGTGCGGGCGCGCCGCGCCTCGCCGCCGCGCATCAGGGCTTCGAGGGTTGTCTGGTCGATGACCGCCGGGATGCGGGTCAGCTTCTCGATGTCCGGCGTGACATTGAGGCTGTCGAGCAGGGCATCGGGCGATGCGAAATCGAGGCTGGAATTGCGCCACTGGATGACGCGCACGGCTTCGAAATCATGGGTTTGAAGCCGATCGACAGTCTCGTCGTCGAACGGATCGCAATGGCCCGTGACGCCAAAAGTGCCATCGGTCTTGTGGCGTCCGGCGCGCCAGCGATCTGTCCGAGTTCGGCGGGGGTCAGGTGGCGGTGGGTCCGGCCGTCGAATTTCACATTGTCGAAAAGGCGACATGGTGCACGTCGAGGTTCAGTCCCATGCCGATGGCGTCGGTCGCGACCAGAAAATCGACATCGCCGTTCTGGTAAAGTTCGACCTGGGCATTGCGGGTGCGCGGGGAGAGGGCGCCCATGACCACCGCGGCACCGCCGCGTTCGCGGCGCACCAGTTCGGCAATGGCATAGACCTCGTTCTGCGAGAAGGCGACGATGGCGGAGCGTTGCGGCTGGCGGGTGATCTTTTTCGAACCGGCATAGAAGAGGTTCGAAAGGCGCGGGCGCTCGATGATTTCGATGCCGGGCATCAGCCTGCGCAGAACCGGCGCCATGGTCGCGGCTCCGAGCAGCAGGGTTTCGTGGTTGCCGCGGGCATTGAGAATGCGGTCCGAAAAGACGTGGCCGCGCGTCAGGTCGGTCGCGGTCTGGATTTCGTCGACCGCCATGAAGTCGACCGGCATGGAAAGCGGCATGGCCTCGACCGTTGCCACCCAATAGCGCGCGGTCGGCGGTACGATCCGCTCCTCGCCGGTGACGAGCGCCACGGCCTGGGGGCCGGCCTGGCTGACGATGCGCTGATAAACCTCTCGTGCCAGCAGGCGGAGCGGCAGGCCGATCATGCCGGTGCGATGCGCCAGCATCCGCTCCACGGCAAAGTGAGTCTTGCCGGTATTGGTCGGGCCAAGCACGGCACGGACGTTGCTGATATTGGCGGAAAGGGGGGGCATCACGACTCTCGAACGGTCCTTTGACCGTGCGTCCAGTGTTTCAATGCGAAACGGATTGGGCAAGCTTTTGGCGGCTCAATTAACAATTGATACAAAATGGGAACAAAAGTGGGGCGAATCGCTACAGGGATAGGGTTTTTGCTTTGTTCTTCACCAGATATGGTGGCGCGCTTCCGGTTCAAGCTACAAGCCGGATTGTGGGGATGCGACATGACGGCAAAATGACGCTGAACCGGTTAGGAATGGTGTGCATTCGGTTAAAATGGCCCCAGAATCGGTTCATGGTTAAAGCGCTGTAAATGCGAGATTTTTGAAAAATCTTCGCCGCTTAATCGCCGCGATCAGGAATTGCGGGTGCTGCGTCAGGACACATTGGTAAAAAAGTTGATTGACGTGCCAGATTGGGACGGTGAATCGGGCCGCATTCGGTTAGGTGAGCACGGCAATTCAGAATGACGAAAAGCGTTGAACCCGATTGTGCCGGCACCTCGCCCTTGGCCAGGTGCAGGAACAGGTGGCTCGCGATGCTTCCGCTATTGCGTGACGGTCAGGCTGGTCAGAACCACGGACAGGTCGCCCATGGCGGTGCCGATCAGCACGCGGTAGGGGATCGCCGTGCCGGAATCGCCCAATGGGGCATACCAGATCAGGATGCGATCCGAATCGGCCAGGTAGGCCGTGATTTCGCTGGTTTCATAGTGTCCCGAAATCGGGGTGTAATCGATCTGACAGAGCACGACCGGGCCTTGATAGCCGGTGCGGGTCGAAGTGGCCGTTTCCTCGGCGGCGAAACGCAAATCGAGGTCGAAGCGTTCGAAACCGGTGAAGACGTGCAGACGGCGATTGCACAGCGAACGGTCGAAGCTGGCCGATTTCAGAATGAAGGCGCTGATACCGTCATTGACGCCGCCGGTCAGTTGCGAACGTTCGACCGGCACCAGGTCATATCGCGGCGGCAGGGGCGGGTCGATCTTGAACGAGGTAACGTTGCCGCCAGCATAGGCCACGCTGACCTGGGTTGTGCCCTGGTCGGTGCGGGTCGTCAGCGAAAAACTCTGACCGGAATAGCCGGACGATGATGTTGCGCCGGTGACCTTGACCGAGGCGGTGCCGCTGGCCACCAATTGTCCGAGCCCGGCAACCCGGGCCTCGATATCGACGCCGTAATCGGCGCCGCCATTGTTCAGGTCGACATTGAGCTGCGCGACGATATTGCCGGCGAGCGAAACGACATATTGAGCCTTGGCATCGACGTTTTCGGCATGTGCGGCGGGGGTTGCGGCCAGCAATGCGCCGGCCAGCATCACGGCGCCCCAGTTCCGGACCTGCCTGTTCTGCCGCCGTGCTGCGTTCATGCCCCGGTCCCCTGAAAATTGCCGCGAATCAGATCAATGCAGAGGTTGCATGGGGCAAAAGGCGGTTTCAAGGCGCGGCCGCGGTTGATCGATGCCGGTCAGGCTTGACGGAACTGGCCGGTTTGACTATGGAAGCGCAGCTTTTTTCTGAGAATGAAATCGCGTGCACTGCCGGGCGTCGCGCCCGCGCCGCGAAAGACATGGATGGATCGATCATGGCTCGCCGTTGTGAACTGACTGGAAAAGGCGTGATGTCTGGCAACAATGTCAGCCATGCGCTCAACCGTACCCGCCGCAGATTCCTGCCCAACCTGTGCAATGTCACGCTTCTGTCCGAGACGCTCAATCGTCCGGTCAAGCTCAAGATTGCCGCTTCGACGCTGCGCACTGTCGAGCATCGCGGTGGTCTCGATGCCTTCCTTCTGAAGGCCGACGATGCCGACCTGTCGCCGCGCGCGCTCAGCGTCAAGCAGGACCTCAAGGCCGCGCTTGCTGCCTAAGGGGCTTTTCGGTCTCTGACGAATTCGCTGTCGCGCGGTTGAGGTTTCGATCGCGCGATTTTGTTTGCGGAGCTTCGGTTTCGCGTTGCGGGCGCCGGTCATTTGCCGGTCAGCCCAAGATATAGGGGTGCTGATCAGATGCGCGCTCGCTTTTTCCTCGCCGTTCTGGCGATGGCCATTGTCGTCGTTTCCTCCAATTTTCTGGTGCAATTTCCCGTTCAGGGCATGCTGGGGCCTGTCGACCTGTCGCAGATCCTGACCTGGGGTGCCTTCACCTATCCGGTGGCCTTTCTGGTCAACGATCTGACCAACCGCCATTTCGGACCGCGTTCGGCGCGCATGGTGGTGCTGGTCGGATTCGCGATTGCCGTTGTCTGGTCGGCCTATGTGGCCAGTCCCCGTATTGCGATTGCTTCGGGCTCGGCATTCCTTTTGGCGCAATTGCTCGACACCTCGATCTTTGATGGCCTCCGCCGCTCGCAATGGTGGCGGGCGCCTTTGATTTCGAGCCTGATCGGTTCGGTGATCGATACGATCCTCTTCTTTGGAGTCGCCTTTTCGGCGACGTTCGGATTTGTCGATCAGCTCTTCGGCTCACCGGACGGTTCGCTTGGCTTTGCGGTACCCTTCCTCAGCGTTGGTGGCGAGGTCCCGCTCTGGGTGTCGCTGGCGGCGGGCGATTTCATCGTCAAGATGCTGGTCGCACTGGTGCTGCTGGTGCCCTATGGTGCTTTGCGACGAATGATTTCGGATCGGGCCGTTGGGCAGGCTGCATAGCAGGGCGGAGTTCCGGTTCGGAGAATTCTCGACAGAATAGCGGTGATCCCGCCAGGGTTGCCGCCACACATCAAGGACGGCAAACCGGACCCATGACCAAAATTCTCGATGCAGGACCCTTCTATCACGGAACGAAGGCCGATCTTGAGATTGGCGATCTTCTGACTGCGGGGTTCAATTCGAACTATCGGCCCGAAGTGGTGATGAACCATATCTATTTCACCGCCCTTGCCGATGGGGCCGGGCTGGCGGCAGCGCTCGCCGCAGGCGAGGGGCCAGAGCGGGTCTATATTGTCGAGCCGACGGGCGACTTTGAAAACGACCCCAACGTCACGGACAAGAAGTTTCCCGGAAATCCGACGCGTTCCTATCGCAGCAGCGCGCCATTGCGGATCGTCGGTGAATTGCAGGACTGGTCAAGACAGTCGCCGGAAGACATTCGGGTCTGGCGCGAAAAACTTGCCAACATCAAGGGTGAAATACTGAACTGACGCCGGACCCGCTTCGAAGCGCGAGGTCCTGGATCATGTCCGGGACGGCGCTGTGGGCGTCTCCGCGTTTCCGCGTCACTGCCTAGCGCGCCTCTGGCGGCAGCTCGAATTCGAGCCAGAGCGTGCGTTCCCAATCATTGTAATTGTCGTCGGAGACGATGACGATGCGGGAGGCGCCTCCTTCGGTCTGGCGCACCGCGATGCCTTCCATATTGTCGATATCGCCGCCAGCGGCAGAAAGAATGATCTGGCCGCGCATGCGCGCGCCGGGTTTGACATCGTCAGCCCTGATCCGCCGGATCTGCATGGTGAAGCTCAGAAAGCCGGTGCCGCGCTCAAGCACCAGCAGATCGCCATTGGGCAGGAAGGCGCAATCGGTCGGTTTGAGATCGGGCGAAGCAACAAGGGTGATCGGTCCCCGGTCATTGTGCCCGAGCAGGAAAGCGGAATGATCGCCGTCGTTGGTCATGGCGCCCTCGGTCAGCAACAGGGTCGAGCCGGAGATGGGCGAGGCAGGCGGCGCAATGCACACCGCCTCGAGGCTCTCATTGGTCCTGAGATTGCTCAGCCAGTCGGGAATGGCGACTTCTTTTGCCGCGCCGACGGGTTGAAAGTCCGAAATTTCGAAATCGGCGACGCGTGTCAGGTTTTCGAAGCCAACGCGGATGGCGGCGGATTTGCCGTCACGGACGATGGTTTCGACCGCCTCGGCGTCGCGGCTGTAATTTTCAGGCAGGTCGGCGCCATGTGAATTGCGGATCACAGAAATGTCCGCTTCGCGAACATTGGCCGGCGTTCCGTCCGCGCCGGTTTCGAGCCGTCCGGTGACAAAATAGCCCTTGTCCGATACGGCGACGAAATGGCTTGAGTCGAGGAAGGTAATGCCGGACAGGCCGCCGAATTCGGCCGGGCCGTCGAGCACCAGTCCGCCGCGCCAGACCAGGCCCTGAACCTGTTGACCGGGCGGCACTCCGTCAAACAGAAAGATCGGGCGCGCGGAGATCAGCGCC
The DNA here is from genome assembly GCA_020638065.1 of Hyphomicrobiaceae bacterium. Classification (GTDB taxonomy): domain Bacteria; phylum Pseudomonadota; class Alphaproteobacteria; order Rhizobiales; family Devosiaceae; genus JACKJF01. Next base: position 181,820 of record JACKJG010000006.1, read on the forward strand.
GGCTGCGCAAGTGCGGGCGCACTCAGGCTTGCCGCCAGAAGCGCCGCCAGCACGCGTTTGAGAATTGGCATCAACCGGCCAGCCGGCGGCCCTGACGCCGGCGCTCATGGGGCGGTTCTTCCTCGAACAGGGCCGCGAGGTGATCGGTAATCGCGCCGGCCAGTTCCTCGGCGTCGAGCAGGGTGACCGCCCGGCGATAATAGCGGGTGACGTCGTGGCCGATGCCGATGGCCACCAATTGTACCGGCGAGCGGGTCTCGATGTCCTCGATCACGTTGCGCAAATGGGTTTCGAGATAATTGCCGGCATTGACCGATTGCGTGCTGTCGTCGACCGGCGCACCGTCGGAAATCACCATCAGGATGCGGCGCTGTTCGGGCCGGGCAAGCAGGCGTTTGTGGGCCCAGAGCAGGGCCTCGCCGTCGATGTTTTCCTTGAGCAGTCCTTCGCGCATCATGAGCCCGAGATTTCGCCGTGCATGGCGCCAAGGTTCGTCTGCGGATTTGTAGATAATATGGCGAATGTCGTTGAGGCGGCCGGGATTGGCGGGCCGGTTGGCTTCGAGCCAGGCCTCGCGTGCCTTGCCGCCCTTCCAGGCGCGGGTGGTGAAGCCGAGAATCTCGACCTTGACGCCACAGCGCTCGAGGGTGCGGGCGAGGATGTCGCCGCAGATCGCGGCGATGGTGATCGGGCGGCCGCGCATCGACCCGGAATTGTCGATGAGAAGGGTGACTACCGTGTCGCGGAACTCGGTGTCGCTTTCCATCTTGTAGGAGAGGCCCGACATGGGGTCGATGACCACCCGGCTGAGGCGGGCGGCGTCGAGAATGCCTTCTTCCAGGTCGAACTGCCAGGAACGGTTCTGCTGGGCCATCAGGCGGCGCTGCAGCTTGTTGGCAAGCCGGGCGACGGCACCGGCGAGGTTTTCGAGTTGCTTGTCGAGCAGGGCGCGCAACTGATCCAGCTCTTCAGGCGGACAAAGGTCGGCTGCCGAGATGATCTCGTCGAAGGTCTGGGTAAAGATCTTGTAGTTGAACTGATTGGAGCCGAACTCGATCGGGCCCTGTTCCTGGGGCGGCGGTGTATCCTCGCCGCCATCGACCATGTTCTCGTCGTCGAGTTCGGAGGTTTCGACGTCGTCGACGTCGGCCTCGCCTTCCTGCGGCTGGTCGCTCTTTGCGTCCATATCCTCGGCTTCGGCGTCTTCACTGTCGCCGTCGCCCTCTTGCGGGGTGGCTTCCTCGCGCTCACCGGCAGCATCGGAATCGTCGCCTGTTTCCTCGTCCTCGTCGTCCATGTCCGAGAAGTCCATGTCGGCGACGAGATCGAGGTCTTTCAGAACCATCTGCGCGGCCTTGGCGAATTCGTCCTGATCCTCGAAAGCCTCGGCAAGTGCGTCGAGCGATCCGGCGGCCTTCTGCTCGATGTCCTCGCGCCAGACATCGACAACCGCCTGCCCGCTTTTCGGGATCGGCAATCCAGCCAGCTTCTGGCGCAGCATCAACCCCAGGGCCTCGGCCAGCGGCGCGCTTTCCTTGTCGCTGACATGGGCCAGCTTGGCGCGGAACAGGCGCTCTTCGAGCATTTCGCCGATATTGATTTTCATGCCTGCCATGCGGCGGCAGCCGAGCGCCTCGACGCGGGCCTGTTCGAGCGCATCAAATGCGGCGCGGGCTTCGGGATCGTGCGGCGCGCGGCGATTGTGGGTCTTGATGTCGTGGGCGGCCACGCGCATGGCCATGGCGTCGGCCTGACCGCGGGCAACGTAGATATCGTGCCGGGTCGGCACGCGCGGCAGGTTGGCCAGGCGCACCTTGCCCGGCGTCATCAGCGGGCGGTCCGAGGTGAAGGTGACTTCCAGTTCGGGGTCGGCGCCGATGGTACGCACAGTGGTCCCGACCGCCGATTTCAGAATAACCGTCGGATCATTGGCCGCGTTGGGCTTGCGGGCCGGAGGCTGGGCCATCCATCACTCCTGATCAGGCCGAAATCGCCAGATTGGCCGCACTTTCGGGCAGATCGATACCAAAGACGCGCTGATAGAACTCGGCGACGACCGGGCGTTCCAACTCGTCGCACTTGTTCAGGAAGGTCAGGCGGAAAGCCATACCGACATCGCCAAAGATCTCGGCATTTTCCGCCCAGGTTATCACCGTACGCGGGCTCATCACCGTGGAGAGATCGCCATTGATGAAGGCGGCGCGGGTCAGGTCGGCAATACGCACCATGTTGGAGACGATCTTCTGACCCTCGGCATTCTGATAATGCTTGGCCTTGGCCAGAACGATTTCGACTTCCTTTTCGTGGGGCAGGTAATTGAGCGTGACGACCAGCGACCAGCGGTCCATCTGACCCTGATTGATCTGCTGGGTGCCGTGATAGAGCCCGGACGTGTCCCCCAGGCCGATCGTATTTGTGGTGGCGAACATGCGGAAGGCGGGGTGCGGGGTGATGACCCGGTTCTGGTCGAGCAGGGTCAGGCGGCCCGATTGTTCGAGCACGCGCTGGATCACGAACATCACGTCCGGCCGGCCGGCGTCATATTCGTCAAAGACCAGCGCAATATTGTTCTGCAACGCCCAAGGCAGCATGCCGTCGCGGAATTCGGTGATCTGGACCCCGTCCCTGACCACGATCGCGTCCTTGCCCACCAGGTCGATACGGGAGACATGGCTGTCAAGATTGATACGAACCAGCGGCCAGTTGAGGCGGGCGGCAACCTGCTCGATATGGGTGGATTTGCCCGTGCCGTGATAACCCTGCACCATGACGCGGCGGTTATATTCAAAGCCGGCCAGAATGGCGGCGGTCGTCGCCGGGTCGAACAGGTAGTCCGGATCTACGGGGGGCACATACTCATTGACTTCACTATAGCCGGAGACCATCATGTTGCTGTCAATGCCGAAGAGTTCGCGTGCGCTATACTTGGTATCTGGCAGGTTGTTGTATTCGGTCATATTCGTTACTTCAGCTTGAATGCTGCTTTCGTCGATCGGTTCGTGAGTGAACGCATTGGAGCGCCATGCCGGGATAGGTGGCGCGGAGCAAGGCCCTTCTATCAACGTGGCGCGCCTTTGAACAACACCTAATTCGTCGCGGGGACGAGGCGGTCAGGCGTTGTGTTGGGGAGGGGACCCATGGACAAGGCCGAGGAACGTGCCAGGCAGCACAGAGAAATCATGGAACGCCGGAGAACGGGCGGGTCAGGCACGCAAGTAGAGCCGCCCTATCATGTCTCGGGCATCGACATGATGTACTTCATGGGACGGTTCGATCCTGAGGTGATCCGACAAATCGTCCCACCCGAACTGGAGCCAGCGGGCACTGAATGGGGCACGATCGCGGTTTACAATGTGCCTCACGGATGGGGTATGGCGCCGTTCACCGCTTTCATAATGGGGTTCGAGATTGCGGGTGAAGCACCCGTCGAGGGGCAACCCCGGCAATATCTGCATAGTGGTCTCTGCTCGGGGCGCGGCGGAGAAATTCTTCGTTCGCGATATAATGGGAACTATCAAGCCGGGTGGTCGCGCCAGTTCTCGATGGATGACCGTGTTGTTGGCGAGGCTGGTCAGGGCGAACTGACTTTCATGCGCATGAGCGGGCGCGTCGCCGAGGACGCTGTTACGCACTATTCGGGCACGAACCATTATGTGGGGCGAATGCAGGATGGCGCATTGCATCAGTTCTCGGTGGCTTTCACGGGCGAATTAGCGGATGTCGCCGATCAAAAGGTGGAGTTCTTTCCGGGCGCCGAGCAAGTCCTCAGAGTTGCCATGCCCAGTGAATTCTACTGGTCGGTAAAACTGCGCAACACGGCTTTTACGTTCAGCGTTCCCCGTGTGCTCAACGCATCGGGCCGACCCGATGCGGACAGCGAAGGTGCAATGCGGCTCATCGATATGTTTTCGCACATGGGACGAGCGGCGATTGTTGTTGATCGCACCGGCAAAATCGGGCGCGTGAATAACCGCGCGGAGATGTTGATGCGTCAGCACCCCGACGGTCCGAGATGGGCGGAAAGCGGCGGGCTTGGTCCCGCCCTTCGGCAAGTGGTGCAGGCGCTGGACGGCGCCGGCAGCGATCAGGTTTCGCCGACGGTGGCATTTCAGTCGAATGCGCTCGGCAGATCAATCGTCGCGCAAGCAATGGCTCTCGATGCAAGCGTGTTTGGAAAAGGCAACGCCGTCGTCTTTCTTGAAGACCCCGCCGCTGAACAGGAAAGTGCGCCCGTTGCGCCGGCACTCCGGCTTCTCGGTCTGACGGAAGCCGAGGCGAAGATTGCAGCACTGGTGGGGGCGGGGCGGTCGCCCGCCGAGGCGGCCGGGGATCTGGCGCTTTCGGTCAACACGGTCCGCTCGGCGCTCAAGCTCATCTTCGACAAGCTGGGGATCGGACGGCAGGCGGAACTGGCCAAGATCGTCACACGCCTCGAAAGCCGCGCGATTGCGTGAGGGAGGGAGCGGTGAACAGGAAAGAACTTCTTGATCAGACGATCAGGCTCAGAACGCGCCAGTCGCGTGAATCTGCGCCTTTGCCCTATTATCACGTCAACGGGATCGACATGATCTACATCATGTGCCGGTTCGGCCGCGACCAAGTCGCGAAAGTCCTGCCGCCGGGGCTCGAACCGGCCGAAAGTGGCTGGGGAGTGTTCAATTTCTACACGGCCAATGCGGGTTGGTCGATCGCGCCCTATTCCGCCTTCTATCTCGGTGTGGAGGTGGCCGGATATGACTCACCCGATGGTCAGCCCGGCCTGTTTCTGCATATGGGTCACTACTCCGAAAACGCCTTTGGTGCGATGGAGCGCTACAACACGCGCCTGAGGCCGGGTCATATGGACTGGGATCATGTGCCGGGCGAACTTCGCGCGCGGGGCTTTGCCGGTAACACCGAACTGATCAATGTCCGCGCTGCCGCGCCTTCGGCTCCATTTCACTTGAAAGAGGGTATCAACCGGTACCTTGGGGTTCATCCGGAATGTGGCATCAGCTCCTTTTATGTTCCGTTTTCCTGCGAATATGTGGATCTCGAAACACCTGAGATCACCTATCTTTCTGAAGCCGCGCAGCATTTCCATCCGCTTGTGCCCGAGGAAATCGTTTGGCCAATTGCGGTCAGAAACATGACAATCACGTTCAGTCCGCCGCGGCGTCTGGGCGTTGAGGATACTCAACTGGTCAGTGACCAGCGTGCTGTCGGGCTGCTCGACGCTTTCGCCCGGTCGGGGCGCGCGGCGGCCATTGTCGATGCCTCCAGCCGCATTTTGCGGCTGAACCCGGTGGCCGAAACGCTCAGCCAAAGCGGATTTCTCCCCCTCGCAAACGGAAGAATGACAAGTTGGCAGAAGGCCGATGCGGCGCGACTGGAGGAGGTTGTTGCTGCGACAGCGGTTCAACGGGACGGCCGCGTGTCGGACCAGATTGCGCTTGAAGGGCGTCATGGGCGTCTCATGCTCGCTCAGGCGCTTTCGCTTGAACCCTCAGTGGTTGGCGACGGGCGCGTGATTGTGCTCTTTGACGACCCGGCTGAGGGACCGCAGGGCGACTGCGTTCCTGCTCTCCGCCTGCTTGGTCTCACCGAGGCCGAGGCGAAGATTGCGGCGCTGGTGGGGGCGGGGCGGTCGCCCGCCGAGGCGGCGGATGCGTTGGAACTCAGCGTCAACACTGTCCGCTCGGCACTCAAGCTGATCTACGACAAACTGGGGATCGGGAGGCAGGCAGAACTGGCCAAGATCGTCACACGCCTCGAAAGCCGTGCGATTGCGTGAGACGGCGGATCGCCTCGAACTCGGAATAGCCCTGCAGCGACCCGTCGGGAAGGCGGTTTGCGATGACGGCGCGAAAGTCGCCCCTGGCGATGACCATCCGGCAATCTGCCGGGCCAGTGATGATTTCGGCATCGCCGTCGCAGGCGGCAATGGCGCCGGGCGGCGGGGGGCTGGCCGAGCATTGCCATTTGACGAAAACCTGCTCGTTGCCGGGGGCAAAGAATGTGCAAATGCCCTCCTGCGAGAAATCATGGCCGCGAAAGCCGGGGCAGTGCACCAGGGCATGCTGATGCGGTGAGCGGTCGTCGGTGAAGACGAGCGCGCCGGTATAGGAGCCATAATAGTCGAGGCCGCAGGCGACGCTCGTGACCGGAACACCGAAGGCCGACCAGGCAAAGGTCATTCCGTCTCCGGCGATGGGCGTGATGTTGAGGTAAGCGAACCCGACGGCCGAGGTGGTCGCCGATTTCAAGAACATGTCCTGGTCTTGCAGCATGTCACGCGTCCACGCTTCTGGGGCAACCGGGTTCAGAAAGACTGGACATCTGGTTGTCCCCATCTGTGCAAGCCGAATACGCAGTTTTACCGTGATACATTTGAAAATCCAATATTGAAATTTGAATATGACAATGTTTCTCTGCTCTCCGCACCACAGAGCAGGTGTTGCCGGGGTGCGGAGATGACCGGTTCAGTAGGTCAGACTGATCCCGGTGACTTCGGTGTAGCCGACACTTGTGCCATCGGCGAATGCGGCTTGAATGACGCCGTGCATGTGCCCGGCTCCCGAGGCGGCCGACCATTTGCCGGTGCCGCCGGAATATGCGACCTCGCCTTGACAGGCGGCCAGTGCGCCGGCGGGAGGCGCAATTCCGGCGCAGGACCAGGTCAGGTAGAGCTGGTCGCCATCCTTGTCCACAATCGTGCAATGTCCGGCCGCATCGGCGCCGATGGCGTTGTAGCCCGGACATTGAAGTGCGGCGTGATGCAGCGGCACGCTTTCATCGTCAAAATGATAGAGACCGGAAAAGGCGCCCAGAAAATAGGGTTGATTGCCCGACACCGTGTAAAGCGCGCCCTGGGCTGCCCAGGTGAAGGTGGTGTCGCCGGTGATTTCACCGGCCGCAACGCCAGACGATGCGGCCAAAGTCAGGCCCAGGGCCAGTGCGGCTCCGCGAAGATTGCGGAAAACGAACGTGTTCATGTTGCTCCTCCTTTGCCACCCGGAATGGGTGGACGGGAGCAGCATGCGCGCAAAGGAGATGTGGCGAACCCCGCATATAGGGGGTGGTCGACGCCTTTTTTCCGAAAGGCGGTCAGCTAGCCCAGAAAGCCTTTGGATTTCAGGTGGTTATAGGCGGTGATGATCGACCGCAGACGTTCTTCGGAAGCCTTGTCGCCGCCATTGGCGTCCGGGTGGTGCTTCTTGACGAGTTCCTTGTAGCGCTTGCGGATTTCGTCGGCATTGGCGCGGCCCTCGAACCCTAGCGATTCAAAGGCGCGGCGGTCGACCTCGACCATGCGCAGCTCGCGCTCGGTCATCGGCTTCTGGCGGCGGGTGCGCGAGGCGCGGGCGAAAAGGTTGAGGGGATCGTTGAAACGCGTGTCCTGAAAATTGCGGGCCCGGGCAGTGCGCGGGGCGGATTTTGCCTTCGCCGAACCATTGGTCGATTGCTGCCAGGTCGGGCGACCGCCGGTCTGCTGCTGGCGCTTGAGTTCGTCCGCGATCTCGTCGTCCTTCATTTCAGCAAAATAGTTGAACGACTTGTTATACTCGCGCACATGCTCGGTGCAGAACTGGAAGAACTGGCCTTCCGCGCCGCGGCCCTTGGGCGCGCGGTGTTCGGCGGGCTTGTCACAGCCTTCCCATTCACAGATCGGGCCCTTTGGTTTGTCCTCGGGCTTCTGGCGCGGTTTGACGCGGATGGAATCAAAAAGGTTGGAACTCAGCGTTCTAACTCCTAAATGCGGGAAACCCGTTTCGTTTCAACATCAAGGTTCATCATGACCTCAAACAGACAAGACTCTATCACCGACATTCTCAACCGGACGTTCTCGCCCGATCATCTCGAGGTCATCGATGAATCAGGCCGCCATGCCGGGCATGCCGGTGCGCGGCCGGAAGGACAGACTCACTATCGGATCAAAATTTCGGCGCAGCATTTTGACGCCCTTGGGCGCGTTGCGCAACACCGTGCCATCATGGACGCGCTCGAAAGCGAATTCGAATCTGGTCTGCACGCCCTTGCCATCGAGGTTTTGCCGCGGGGTGAGGTCATTCAGCCACAGGTTGAGCAGCCAGGGGCGTAACCCGGACCTGGGTAATGCGGTTGCGCTGTTTGCGCACGATCTTGAAGCGGAAGCCGTGGAAGGTGAATTGCTGACCCTGGTCGGGGATCACCTTGGCTTCGTGAATGATCAGTCCGGCAATGGTCGTCGCCTCTTCGTCGGGCAATTCCCAATCGAGCGAGCGGTTGAGGTCGCGAACCGCCAATTGTCCATCCACGAGAAATGACCCGTCCGATTCCGGGGTGACGCCGGCCAGCTCGATGTCGTGTTCATCGGCAATCTCGCCGACGATTTCCTCGATGACGTCTTCGAGGGTGATCAGGCCCTGCACCTCGCCATATTCATCGACGACCAGCGCGATGTGTTTCTTTTCGCGCAGAAAGGCGTTGAGCTGGGATTGGACCGAGCGCGTTTCCGGCACGAACCAGGGCTTGGACGCGAGCTTGGGGATATTGACCCTGGTCAGATCGCCGTCGGCTTTGATGATGGCGCGCAGCACGTCCTTTGCGTGCACGATACCGACAATGTTTTCCATCTTGTCGTGGTAGAGTGGCATGCGCGTATAGGGGCTCTCGAGAATCTGCTCGACCAGAACTTCCGTGGTTTCCTCGGCGTCGAGTGCCACCATGCGGGTCCGGTGGACCATGACGTCATCGACCTCGAGCTCGGAGAAGCGAAAGACGTTGTGAATGAATTCGGCCTGGGGCTCGTCCAGTTTCCCATGTTCGGCCGAGACCTCGACCAGTCCCTCGATTTCGACGCCGCTGAGAATTTCCTGATGGCTCGCTTCCTTGACCCCGAACATGTTCAGGATCGAACGCGATGCGGCGTTGAGCAGCCAGGTGAGGGGAAAGAAGATCACGTAGGTGACGTGCAGCGGATAGGCGATCCAGAGCGATACTGGCTCAGGCTCGCGAATGGCAAAGGTCTTCGGAACCTGTTCGCCGACAACGATGTGCAGGGATGAGAAGATCAGGAAACCGGCAAGAAACGCGATCAGATGGACCAGAGATTCCGGCAGATGAAGCGGTTCGAGAACGGGAAGCAGAAGCGCCGCGACCGTCGGCTCGCCCACCCAGCCGAGGCCGAGCGAGGCCATGGTGATGCCGAGCTGGCAAACTGCGAGATAGGCTTCGACATTGTGCAACATGCGCTGGGTCAGTGCGGCGCCGAAACGGCCCTCCTTGGCGAGGTTGTCGATGCGGTAGCTCTTGGATTTGACCAGGGCGAATTCGGCTGCGACGTAAAAGGCGTTCGCGGCCAGAAGCAGAAAGGCAATGAGTAGGCTGACGAGTGTGTTGCTCATGGGGTCGGGTCTACGCCGCGGCGGCAGGTTTCAGGTCGCGTCAGGCGTCTCGCATCTCCTCGATGAAGGCATGAATGTCTGCGGCATCGACACCGCGCTTGACGAAGGCCTTGCCGATTCCTTCGGTCAGAATGAAATTGAGCTGGCCGCGTGTGACCTTCTTGTCCTGAAACATGTGCTCAAGCAATTGATCGGTGGGCGCCAGCTCTCCGGGAATATCGGCTAATCTGGTGGGCAGGCCCGCGGCTTTCAAGTGGGCCTCGACACGCGACGTGTCTTGCCCCGGCGCCAGTCCGATACGGGCCGAATAGGCATGGGCCAGGACCATGCCGATGGAAACGCCCTCGCCGTGCAGCAGACGGTCCGAGTATCCGGTCGCCGCTTCGAGGGCATGACCGAACGTGTGACCGAGATTGAGCAGGGCGCGCTGGCCGTGTTCGTGTTCGTCGGCGGCGACAACGCGCGCCTTGGCGGCGCAGGAGCGGGCGATGGCCTCGGCGCGGGCGGGTCCTCCGGTTCTGATGTCCTTCAGATTGTGTTCAAGCCAGAAGAAGAAGACCGCATCGTCGATCAGCCCATACTTGGCGACTTCCGCGTATCCGGCGGAGAACTGCCGCTCCGGCAGGGTCTGAAGGCTGTCGAGGTCGGCGAGCACGAGGGCGGGCTGATGGAAGGCGCCGACGAGATTCTTGCCGTGCGGGGAATTGATGCCGGTCTTGCCGCCGACGGAGGAATCGACCTGCGCCAGAAGGCTTGTGGGCATCTGCACGAAGCGCATGCCGCGGCGGATGATAGCGGCGGCAAAACCGGTCAGGTCGCCAACCACGCCGCCGCCCAAAGCGATGATGATGTCGCCGCGCTCAAGTCTTGCTTCGAGCATGGCTTCGACCGTTTCGGTCAGGCGCTGATAGCTTTTGCTCGCTTCGCCATTCGGAACGATGTGGGTTGCGAAATCGAGCCCGGCCTCGCTGAGGGACGATTGCAGCCGCGGCAATTGCGCAATTGCGACCTCGCTGTCGGTGACCACGCCATAGCGGGCGCCGGGGAACATGGCTGCAAGCTTGCTGCCAGCCTGTTCCAGCAAACCGTGCCCGATCTCGATATCGTAGGAGCGATCGCCCAGCGGAACGTTGACGGTCAGTGGCGGGGTGCTCATGCGCGTTCCGATCTTTCGGGTTCCGCTGCGCTCAGATGTGCGAGGAGTGCTTCGGCGATTTGTCCGGCAACCCGGTCCTGGGGCACGTCGGCGGAGGTGACGATAATGTCGGCCTCTTCGTAGACGGGGTAGCGTTCCTCGATCAGGCGGGCGAGCGTCCCTTTTGGGTCGGCGGTCTGCAATAGAGGCCTGGTCGCTCGGCGGGAAACCCGTTCGAACAGCAATTCCAGATCGGCCTTGATGAAGACCGAAATCGCGGCTTGCCGGATCAGGTCGCGGGTTTCCGGGTTCATGAAGGCGCCGCCACCGGTAGCCAGAACCTGACCGGGCTCCTTGAGCAGGCGGGCAATGACACGCGCCTCACCAGAGCGGAAATCGGCTTCGCCGTGAGCAGCGAAGAAGTCGGGGATCGACATGCCGGCGGCCTCTTCGATCTCGGCATCGCTGTCGACAAACGACCAGTCGAGCAATGTGGCAAGGCGGCGTCCGACAGAGGTTTTGCCGGCGCCCATCATGCCGATCAGAACAACCGGCCGCTCCCCCAGGAGCTCCTTGAGCCGGGCGATATCCACATCGGTTGTGGGGGACGGTTTGCTGGCGGGCACGCGGGTCTCCAATCTGTTCCGGTTCAAGACTGCGGCGCCAGACTTGTCAAGCATGGCGGACCCGGCATCGGCCATGGTGCTTGATCGGCTTGTCCAATTGCGTCAAAAGACCCACACACGCGAGGTTCTCATGCCGTCTTTGATCCGATTTCTGGTTGTGCTGCTTTTCCTGGGCATTCTGGTGCTGGCGGGCATGCTGGCTGTGGTGGCACTGGTCGAGCCACGCGAAAAGGACGTGACGGTCCGGGTGCCGACCCAGACGATTTTCAACCAGTCGACGTAAGCCATGGCCGGAACGGCCTATCTGATCGAAGCCTTTCTTGAAATGATGAGCGCCGAGCGTGGCGCGGCCAAAAACACGCTCTTGTCCTATCGGCGCGATCTCGACGATTATTCCGGATTTCTCGCCAGCCGCGGTCGTGATGCGCTGCAAGTTGGCAAAAGCGACGTTTCCGCCTATCTGGCCGGACTTGGCAAGGACGGCCTGGCGTCGAGCAGTCTGGCGCGCAAACTGTCGACGCTTCGGCAATTCCACAAATTCCTTTGCGCCGATGAGTTCCGGCCCGACGATCCGACCTCCACCATCGATAGTCCCAAGCCGCGGCGGGGTCTGCCCAAAGTGCTGTCGCGCGCCGAGGTCGACCGGCTTTTCGAGACAGCGGAGGGGGCAATCGCCAATGCGGACAGCGAGGCCGCGCAAAGCGGGGCGCAGCGGTTCTACGTGCTGCTTGAACTGCTCTATGCAACCGGCATGCGGGTCAGCGAACTGATTTCCCTGCCCAGAGCGTCCGTGATGCGCGATGCGCAATTTCTCTCGATCATGGGCAAGGGGTCCAAGGAAAGGATCGTGCCGCTCAACGACCGGTCGCGTGATGCGCTGAGGGCCTATCTGCCAAACGTACCTTCCGGCCGGTTTCTGTTTCCGGCCAAGGGCAAGGACGGCTTTCTCAGCCGGCAGGTCTTTGCCCGGCATCTGAAGGACGTCGCGATTGCTGCGGGAATCAGCCCGTCACGCGTCAGCCCGCACGTGCTCAGGCACGCGTTTGCGACCCATCTTCTCGAGGGCGGAGCCGATCTCAGGATCGTGCAGGCGCTTCTCGGGCATGCCGACATTTCGACCACGCAGATCTATACGCATGTGCTCGACGAGCGGCTGCGGCAATTGCTGGCGCAACATCATCCCCTGTCCGGGGCTTCGGAAGACTGACGCGCCGGTGGGTCAAACGGCTCGCGTGCTTGACTTTGTTTGCACGGCTCGCCACGTTCCCGCCAAGTTTGTGGTTCTTGACCACGGCGCAAACGAACAGGCACATTTGGGACGATGCAGGGCTATCTCGACTTTGAAAAACCGGTTGCCGAACTTCAGGGCAAGATCGACGAACTGACCAACCTTGGCGAGTCGGGCGGTGCGGTCTCGATCGAGGAGGAACTGGGCCGGCTCCGGACCCGCGCCGACGATGCGTTGGCGGACATCTATTCCAAACTGACCCCCTGGCAGAAAACGCTGGTTGCCCGGCACCCGCAGCGGCCCCATTTTCTCGATTATGTGCACGAACTGATCACCGAATTCGCCCCTCTGGCGGGTGACCGCAAGTTTGGCGAGGACGAAGCGATCCTCGCCGGGTTCGGCCGGTTCGACGGGCAGTCCGTCGCGGTGATCGGGCTTGAAAAGGGCAACGACACGGAAACGCGTATCCGGCATAATTTCGGCAGCGCCCGCCCTGAAGGTTACCGCAAGGCCGTCCGGGTGATGGATCTTGCCGACCGTTTCAACATCCCGGTTCTCAGTTTCGTCGATACGGCTGGCGCCTTTCCCGGTGTCGATGCCGAGGAGCGGGGACAGGCCGAAGCGATTGCGCGTTCGACCGAGAAATGTCTCGCGATCGGCGTTCCCATGCTCGCCATCGTCATCGGAGAGGGCGGTTCAGGCGGCGCCATTGCCATTGCCACCGCCAACCGGGTCCTCATGCTGCAGCATGCCATCTATTCGGTGATTTCGCCGGAAGGCGGGGCGTCCATCCTCTTCAAGGATGCGGGCAAGGCGCCGGAAATGGCGATCGCGCAGAAGATCACGGCGCAGGACCTGCTCAATCTCAAGGTCATCGACGGGATCATTTCCGAGCCCGTGGGCGGCGCGCACCGGCACCGCGAAAGCGTGATGAAATCAACCAAGGTCGAGATTGCCAGATTTCTGGACGACTTTGCCAATATGTCACGCGATCAGATTATCGATCAGCGCGCCGACAAATATCTGCAAATCGGCCGTAATCTGGGCTGATTCATCACAAGCTGCTGATCGGCGTGGCCCGCGCGAAAAAGCGTGTTAGAAGGTCCGGGCGGCAGAGATTTAAGGTTGCCTTAGCCCGGATCGGCTAAGCTGTGCGGGATGAGTAGTTTCGGGATGAGGACGGCGTGAAACTTCCCAAATCCATGCGATTGTTGGCCGGCGCAGGGCTGATTGCGCTTCTGGCGGCGTGCAGCGGCGGCCTTATTCAGGGCAGTGCGCGCTCGCAGCAGCCTCTGAACTCGACCACGGTTGCGGCGTTGCGCACCATGGGTTCGTCTCCGCAGGCGGGCATGGTCGTCCGGATTTTCAAGGAAGAAAAGGTCCTCGAAGTCTGGAAGGAAAAGAGCGACGGGACCTATGGCCTGTTCCGCAGCTACGATATCTGTGCCTATTCGGGTGAGTATGGTCCCAAGATCGCGGAAGGCGACCGGCAGGCGCCGGAAGGCTTTTATACGATCACGCCGGGCCTGATGAACCCGAACTCGAATTACTATCTTGCGTTCAATACCGGTTATCCGAACAAGTTCGACCGCGCACACGGGCGCACCGGCGCCAATCTGATGGTGCACGGGGCCTGTTCGTCGCGCGGCTGCTATTCGATGACCGATGAAAGCATCGCGGAAATCTATGCGCTGGCGCGCGAGAGCCTTGCCGGCGGCAATCGCTCGTTCCAGGTCCAGGCCTTTCCCTTCCGGATGACGGGCGAAAATCTGGCGCTCTACCATGACAGCGACAATCTTGCGTTCTGGCGCAACATCAAGGTCGGCTACGACCATTTCGAGGTGACGCATCGTCCTCCGCAATGGGATGTGTGTGGCGGCGAATATGTATTCGATGCGCGGGCGGAAAGTGGTCAGCCGCTCGATGCGCGGGCAGCCTGCCCGGCGCTGGTTCGCGATTCGAACATCGAGTCTCTGGTCGCGGCCAAGGAAGCGCAGGACAACCGCGCTTTTGAGGCCAAGGTCGCCAGCCTTGAAGACGCGCAGCAGCGTCAGGTCGAACAGGCGCAGCGTCAGGCCGAGCAGCAGGCTGCCGCGCAGGCGCGCGACGCCGCCGTGAAGGAGACCATGGACAATATCGGCGAATCCGTCGGCGGTTTCTTTGGCAGTCTCTTCGGCATTCAGTCCCAGCCCTCAACGCCGACCGAGCTGGTCAACCCTCCGGCACAAACGGTCGATGCGTCTCAGGCCCCGCAGCCGCAGGAGCCCCCGGCGAACCGGAGCTGATGCGGCCGACGTGATGGCGGAACATGCAACGCGGAACCGCTCTATTCGTTTTCCTTGTTCTCGCGCTTGCGGGGACGTTTCTGGCCATCGGCGTTGGCCGAGCCGTGTGGCCCTCCGGAGAGCGTGAAGTGAGCCAGCCCCAGGTGCGCAGAACCTATGATCGCGCCCCGCTGCTGGCGTCTCTGGCCGATGCGGGCTTTTCGTTGGGCGACCCGGCCTTCGTTCGGATCTTCAAGACGGAAAAGCGGCTTGAGGTCTGGCTCCAGCCGGCCGGCGAGGAGCGCTATCGCCTGTTCCGCAGCTATGACATCTGCAAATATTCCGGCACGCTGGGGCCAAAGCTGAAGGAAGGGGACCGGCAGGCACCGGAGGGCTTCTATGCGGTCTCAAAGGCGCAGCTCAATCCCAATTCGCGGCATCATCTGGCGTTCAATCTCGGATTTCCCAACGAATATGACCGGGCCCTGGGGCGCACCGGGTCATTCCTGATGGTGCATGGCGGCTGCTCGTCGGCGGGCTGCTATGCGGTCACCGACGAAAAGATCGATGAAATCTACGCCATGATCGAAGCGGCGCTCGATGCCGGGCAGGCCGAAGTGCAGGTGCAGGCCTTTCCCTTCGACATGGATAGGCCGGATCTCGTTGCCGGAAGTGGCGGCCAATGGTCCGGGTTCTGGCGCAATCTCAAACAGGGATACGACCTGTTCGAGCGCGACGGCGTGCCGCCGAGGGCAGGGGTTTGTGCGGGCCGCTATGTTTTTGGCGATGAGCTCGACAAAGCCGATTGCACATTGGTGCGGGGATGGCGGCGGACTGCCAGCTCGTCCTGAGCGCACAAAGTAATGTCCGCCTACGCAACGCGGACTTGGTTTTTCCCGAAAGCCGGACTCAAACGCCAAAAAGGCGGCCGTTTCGGGCCGCCCAGACTTTGGAGTGCTGCATGGGAGACGTTTTCACGTCCTTGGTTTGCGGCCTCATGGATATCAGGCCGGCATGAAGCCATTGCTGATCAATTCGTTCAAATTTTCTGCAATTGCCCCGCTTTTCACAGGGCCGTAAAAACCACTTTACATAAATGATAGGTTATATAATAATAATGTTATGAATATGGATTCTGAGCAATTGGATGCAGTCTACGGAGCGCTGTCCGACGCGACGCGGCGGGCCATGCTGGCGCGGCTGGCGAAGGGCGAGGCGAGCGTCAACGAGCTGGCGGCACCGTTTGATATCAGCCAGCCGGCGATCTCGCGGCATATCAAGGTGCTCGAACAGGCCGGACTGGTCACGCGTTCGCGCGCTGCGCAGAAACGGCCGGTCAAGATCAGCCTGGCGCCTCTTGAAGGAGCGGTCGATCATCTTGAAGGCTTGCGGCAAGCCTACGCGGCCAGCTTCGCGCGGCTCGATGCCCTGCTCGAACATCTCAAATCCGTTCCCGGGGACAGCGGGGCGGCGACATCACCAAGGAAGGACAATACATGACCAGGATCACACCCTGTCTGTGGTTTGACGGAACGGCGGAGCAGGCCGCTTTGTTGCACACATCACTGATCGAGAATTCCAGAATGATCTCGCCATCTGTGCCGACTCCCGAAGGCGGGCAGCCGCCGATGATGGTCGAGTGGGAGATCAAAGGTCAGCGGGTTCTGGGGCTCAATGGCGGCCCGCATTATCAGCTCAGCCCGGCCTTTTCCTTCATGGTGTCTGTTGACGGGCAGGACGAAGTCGACCGGCTCTGGGACGGGTTCATCGGCGCGGGCGGCAAGGAGAGCATGTGTGGCTGGCTCGAAGACCCGTTCGGGGTCAGCTTTCAGATCGTGCCCATCCAGCTGATGCAGCTGATGGGCGACCCAGACCCGGAAAAGGCTGGCCGGGTGCGTGACGCCATGTTCAAGATGCAGAAGATCATCGTCGCCGATCTCGAAGCGGCGCATCGCGGTTAAGGAGAACGAGTATGAACGATCCGGCATCCGATCAAGCTTTCGTCGTCGAACAGGATGGCGACCGGGCGGTGGTGACGCGGCGCACCTTCAGCGCTCCGGTTGACCTGTTGTGGCGCTGTTACACCGAGCCCGAACTGGTCAAGAAATGGCTTTTGGGTCCGCCAGGTTGGAGCATGCCGGTTTGCGAAATGGACGTGCGCCCCGGCGGCAAATATCATTATCGCTGGCGCAGCGATGAGGATGGCGGCGAGTTCGGCTTTGTCGGTGACTTCGTGTCGATCGAACCGGGCAAGCAAATCGTCGCCAACGAATTGCCCGAAGACGCGCCGGACATGTCGCCGGCGCGAAATACTATCGACTTTGTTGCCGATGGGGGCGGTTCGGTTCTGGTCATGCATATGGAATTTGCCGACGCCGCCGCCTGCGAAGCGGCCGTCGCCACCGGCATGACCGACGGTATGGGGATAAGCTTCGATGGGCTCGAGAAGCTGATGGACGGGCTCAAATAGCTGGCGCTGCGCCCGGCGTCTGTGGCCGGGATCTCATCGGATAGTCCAAAAGCACGCGTCATTGCGAGTGAGCGTGGCAATCCGGAATCCGGGCGGGAAGAACCACGTGGATTGCTTTGTCGCTTTGCTCCTCGCAATGACGAAAAACAAACCACGCCCACGGTCAAGATCAGGTCCCGGCTCAGCGGCCGCGACAGCGCGAGGAAAGCGATTGAACCAGGGCCCGGATCAGGCGCGCTGGAAGGCACCGTGGCAATGCTTGAACTTCTTGCCCGACCCGCAGGGGCAGGGTTCGTTACGGCGGGTCTTGCGCAGCTGCTCGTCGGTGAGCTGGACTTTTGAATAATCCTTGTCACCGCCGTCATCGATGGCATCGATCACTTCGTTTTCGCCGGTCAGCGGATCGAGATGCTGCGGGAACATCTGTGCGGGCGGCTGCTGGGGCTGGGGCGGCTGAATCTGGATGTTCACATGGGCGATCTGGGCGGTGACCAATTCGCGCATGGAATCGAGCATTTTCTGGAAGAGCTCATAGGCTTCCTGCTTGTATTCGTTGAGCGGATCTCGCTGGGCCAGGCCGCGCCAGCCGACGACCTTGGAGAGGTGATCGAGCGTGACCAGATGCTCGCGCCACAGCCCGTCGACCGAATTGAGCAGGATCTGCTTTTCGACCTGCCGCATGATGTCCGGGCTATATTGGGCGGCCTTGGCCGCGACCACTTCGTCAGCCGCCTTGATCAGGCGCTCGCGCACCATTTCCTCGTCGATATGGTCTTCGTGCTGCCATTCTGCGATTGGCAGCTCGACATTGAGATAGGTCTTGGCCGCTTCCTGAAGTGCCTCGCCTTCCCATTGCTCGGGATAGGAGCGGTCGGGGATGTGGCGGGACATGATGTCGTCGACCATGTCGTGGCGCATCTGGTCGATGGTCTCGGAGACGTTTTCGTCGTCCATCAGTTCGAGGCGCTGTTCGAAAATGACCTTGCGCTGGTCATTCATGACATCATCATATTTGAGGATGTTCTTGCGGATGTCGAAGTTGCGGCCTTCGACCTTGGCCTGGGCGCGTTCGATGGCCTTGGTCACCCAGGGGTGGGTGATCGATTCGCCTTCTTCGAGGCCGAGCTTGACGAGCATGTTGTCCATGCCCTGCACGGGGAAGATGCGCATCAGGTCGTCCTGAAGCGAAATGAAGAACTTCGAGTGACCCGGGTCGCCCTGACGGCCGGAACGGCCGCGCAGCTGATTGTCAATGCGCCGGCTTTCGTGGCGTTCGGTGCCGATTACGTAAAGGCCGCCGGCGTCGAGCGCGCGCTTCTTGTCCATGGAAATGGCAGCGTCGATTTCCTTGATCTTCTTCTCGCGGGCCTCGCCCTCGAGTTCGGCGCATTCGGCGGCGATGCGCATGTCGCGGTTGCCGCCGAGCTGGATGTCGGTGCCGCGGCCAGCCATGTTGGTAGCGATGGTCACCGCGCCGGGCATGCCGGCATCGGCAATGATCTGGGCTTCCTGCTCGTGGTGGCGGGCATTGAGCACCTGGATGTTTTTCACGCCGATCTTTTTCAACTGTTCGGCCAGTTCTTCCGATTTTTCGATCGAGGTCGTGCCGACCAGAACCGGCTGGCCGCGTTGCTGGCATTCCTTGACCAGTTCGGCGATTGCGTTGGTTTTTTCCGGATAGGTGCGGAAAATGGCGTCGTCTTCATCCACGCGTTCGACGGCCACGTTGGTCGGGATGGTCACCACTTCGAGCTTGTAGATGTCGAAGAATTCCTGGGCCTCGGTCGCGGCGGTGCCGGTCATGCCGGCAAGTCCCTCGTAAAGGCGGAAATAATTCTGGAAAGTGATCGAGGCGAGGGTCTGGTTTTCCGCCTGAATCCGGACGCCTTCCTTGGCCTCGAGCGCCTGGTGCAGACCTTCGGAATAGCGGCGGCCCTGCATCATGCGGCCGGTGAATTCATCGATGATGATGACCTCGTCACCGCGCACGATATAGTCCTTGTCGCGCTGGAAAAGCTTGTGGGCCCTCAGTGCGGAATTGACGTGGTGGACGATCGAGACATTCTCGGCGTCGTAAAGGTTGTCGCCGCGCATAAGCTCTTCGGCGACCAGCATGGCTTCGAGCCTTTCGACACCCTTGTCGGTGAAGGTGGCCGAGCGGGTCTTTTCGTCGAGCTCGTAATCGTCCTCATCGAGCGAAGGAATGAGTTTGTCGATCTTCACGTAAAGCTCAGACCGGTCTTCGGCGGGGCCAGAAATGATCAGCGGGGTGCGCGCCTCGTCGATGAGAATGGAGTCCACTTCGTCGACGATCGCGAAATTGTGACCGCGCTGCACCATCTGGCGGCGCGACGATTTCATGTTGTCGCGCAGGTAGTCGAAGCCCATTTCATTGTTGGTGCCGTAGGTGATGTCGGCATCGTAGGCGGCCTTGCGCTCCGGGTCGGAGAGGCCGGGTACGATGACGCCGACGCTCATGCCGAGAAATTCATAGATCCGGCCCATCCATTGGGCGTCGCGCTGGGCGAGGTAGTCGTTGACCGTGACCACGTGCACGCCCTTGCCGGGCAGGGCATTGAGATAGGCGGCCAAAGTTGCGACCAGCGTCTTGCCTTCACCGGTGCGCATCTCGGCGATGGCCGCGTCGTTGAGCACCATGCCGCCGATGAGCTGCACATCGAAATGGCGCATGCCCAGCACGCGTTTGGAGGCTTCGCGAACAGTTGCGAAGGCGGGGACCAGAAGGTCGTTCTTTTTCGTGCCGGCTTCGATTTGCCGGCGGAATTCCCCGGTGCGGGCTTTCAGCTCGTCATCACTGAGCTTTTCGAGTTCAGGTTCCAGTTCGTTGATCGCTGTGACCAGCGGATTGTAGCGCTTGATCCGGCGGTCGTTGGACGAACCGAAAATCCTGCGGGCGAGAGAAGCAACAACCATGAAGGAGCCAATCTTTTTGGGCGTTTGCCTTTGCGGCGAAAGCGCCCTGTCAAATTCCTGAATGCAGCGGCCATCAACGGCGCGCGAGACGTGCCGGGAACCGGCGTCGGGAGATGTAAGAGCGGGGTCCAGACTTGTCAACTTCGGCAAAATGGTCCAAATGGCGGCGCAAAGCCAAGTCGCTCCGGCGCTCTTCACTGCGCCGTCACATTTCAGCGAAAAGGATCGCTGACGGCTACCTTCCATTTCTCGGAGACCAGACATGACCATTCTTCGCCGCGCTTCGGACCGCCTGCGCCTGTTCGCCCTGATTTTGATCGCTGCGCTGCTTGTGCCCGGCCTTGCCGTCGCGCAACAGGACGATCAGGCGGTCGACCCGGATGCGGTGGTGGCGACGGTGGACGGCAATCCGATCACGGAGGCCGATGTCGGGTTTGCGGCGGAAGACCTTGGGCAGGACCTGGCGCAAATTCCGGTCAATTCGCGCCGTGCCTATCTGATCGGGGTCCTGATCGACATGAAGCTGATGGCCAACGCGGCCAAGGCGCAGAATCTCCAGGACAGCCCGGAATTTGCCCGGCGCTCCGAATATCTGCAGGAGCGTGCGTTGCGCCGCGCCTATTTCGTCGACATCCTCAACAAGTCGGTGACCGACGATCAGGTCAAGGCAGCCTATGACGATTACGTTGCTTCGGCGCCGCAGACCGAAGAAGTTCGGGCCCGGCACATTCTTGTCAATACCGAGGAAGAGGCCAAGGCGGTTCTCGACGAGCTGAACAACGGCAAGGATTTTGCCGAGCTGGCGCAGGAAAAGAGCATCGATCCGGGTGCGGCCAATGGCGGCGATCTCGGCTATTTCACCAAGGGGCAGATGGTGCAGCCGTTCGAAGACGCCGCCTTTGCGCTCGAGGTCGGTCAAGTCTCGCAGCCGATCCAGACCCAGTTCGGCTGGCATATCATCAAGCTTGAGGATCGCCGGCCGAAACAGCCTGCCACTCTTGAACAAATGGCCCCGCAAATCCGCCAGCAGCTTCTGATCGAAGCCTTCAACGGCGAAGTGGCCGCGCTCAAGGACGGCGCCGACATTCAGGTGCTCGATCCGCAGGCCTCCGGCGCCCTTAATTACTAGCCGCAAGGTTTGAGGCTTTTGCCGGTCCCGCTGCGAATGGTGTGGCGGTTCCGGAGAGCCCGGAGTGGTCCAGCGTGGCGCAACGTCCGTCCATATTGCAGCTCGAGCAGACCTTTCTGACGGCCTGGCCGGCCGGCGAGGACGCTTGGGACGGCGGCTGGGTGCGGCGGGCTTCGGGCGGCTATACCAAGCGCGCGAATTGCCTGCAGTGCATGGATCCGGGTGATGCCGACCAGATCGAGAAGCGGGTGACCGCGTTCATCGACTGGAGTGCGGCGCGCGAGATTTCGCCCATTCTCCGGGTCACGCCGCTCTGCAATCCCGCCATTCCCGAAAAGCTGAAACGCATGGGCTGGCAGGCGTTCGAGACGTCGGTGGTTCTGACCGGGCCGACGGGCGCCCATTTCGATCCGGACGCGCATTGCGAGCGGATTGATCCGTTTTCAGAGGAATGGCTTGAGAGCCAGATCGCCTTTTCGGGCTACGCTTCAGACCGCCGCAATGAGCTGGCGCGCATGATCGGACACATGCCTTCGACCCGTACCGGCATTCTGATGCGCGACGCGGATGGCCGTCCCGCCGCCTCGGGCCTGATCGTGGCGAGCAAGGGTGTGGGTGTCTATTTCAACATCGTCGTGAGGCCGGACCTTCGCGGTTACGGCATCGGCAAACGCATCATGAAGCATGCAATGCAAAGCCTCAGAGAAATGGGTGCGCACTGGTCGGCTTTGCAGGTGGTGGGAACCAACCAGACGGCCCGCAATCTTTATCGTGGCCTCGGGTTCGACGAACTCTATGAATATTACTACATGCGGCCGCCGGCAGAAGAACTGAGCGGGGCGGCCGAATGAGCGGCAAGCCCATCGTTTTGGTCGTGGCGGCGGCTTTGGTTGATCCCGACAATCGCGTTCTGATTGCGCAGCGCCCGATGGACAAGAGCCTTGGCGGGTTGTGGGAATTTCCCGGCGGCAAGGTCGAGACGGGGGAAACGCCCGAGCAGGCGCTGATGCGCGAACTTAGGGAAGAGTTGAGTGTGGAAACCAAGGAAGCCTGCCTTGCGCCGCTCAGCTTTGCCAGCCACACATATGATGGCTTTCACCTGCTGATGCCGCTATATGTGTGCCGCCGCTGGACGGGCGTTCCGCGCGCCAACGAACATGCGGCGCTCAAGTGGGTGAAGCCTGCGGCGTTGCGCGACTATCCGATGCCGCCCGCCGACGAACCGCTGATCGCCCATCTGTGCGATCTTTTGTAACGAGGACGCAATGAGCCGCACCCGGCGTTTATATTGGCTTTTGCGCGCGTTCGTGCGGAACGAACGGGCTGCCTCCGCGGTCGAATATGGCTTGCTCATAGCCCTCATCGCGCTTGGCAGCATCATCGCTTTTCAGGGCATGGGCAATGGTTTGGTCAGCCTTTTCGGTTCGGCCCAGGATGGCGCCGGCGCCAAGATCGAGAACGCGGCGTCCGTCGTTTCCAACTGAAATTCCCGGTCAGCTTTTGTCCTTGAGGACCTTGGCCAGAGAGAGTTCCGCGGAGCCGGGCTTCAGTGGCTTCTGCTGACTCTCATGCGGTTTCCAGGCACTCAGCCAGACGATTTCGAGGGTCGCGCGAAAGCGCCCGTCCGGATCGCTGAACCGGCTGGAATAGGCGCTGATGGCGCGTGCCAGATGGTTTGGCGTGATCAGGCCCGGCGTTGTTCCCCGCAGCGGATTGCTGCCGCCAAGCGTTTTGATGTCGCGCATCAGGGCGAGGGGGTCGGCATAGCGGATCGTGTGGGTTTCAAGATCGGCAATGGGCAGGCCGAAACGGCCCGCCTGCAGAAGGGCGCTGGCATCGGCAAGTTCGACCATGGGTACTATTCTGAGGGCCGCACCGCCAAAGCGTTCTGAATCCGCCTCGAGCCAGGCCTGGCGCAGCTCGGTCAGGGAATAACCGCCGACAAAGGCGGCCAACAAAAGCCCGTCGGGTCTGAGACGGCTCCGCAATGACTGCAAGAAGCCTGGCACGTCGTTGGTGACGGCCAGATCATGAAGCGACACAACCAGATCGAAATCATCCGGCAATTCCGCCAGTTCGCCGGTGCGATCCTTGCCGTCGAGCGTGACGAAACGGGTGAAGGCGATGTCCTGCGTGGGGGTTTTCAGCACGTCCTGGCCATGGTTCGGCAGCGGCGTGATCAGGAGTGCCTTTTCGAAGGTTCGGGTGACCGCAT
The DNA here is from genome assembly GCA_020638065.1 of Hyphomicrobiaceae bacterium. Classification (GTDB taxonomy): domain Bacteria; phylum Pseudomonadota; class Alphaproteobacteria; order Rhizobiales; family Devosiaceae; genus JACKJF01. Next base: position 205,186 of record JACKJG010000006.1, read on the forward strand.
CGATCCGTTCGGCCAGGTCGGACCAGATCAGGGCCGTGACGAAATCGTCCTCCGGAACCGGCAGGCGGGCCAGCTTTGCGGCGATGAAATCGCGGTCGAAAAGGTCGGGTTCAGACATGCTTTTTTCCTGTCGCGACAGCCATAGGCGGGTTTATCCGCATTGCCAAGGCGAATGCCGGAGCCTTTGATCATGGCGCAAAGGATTCCGGGGCGATGGCGGATCAAACGGCAGATGAGGCGGGGCCGGATGCTGGGGGGCGTCTGACCCGTCTCACGCGCCGGATGGTCGACTGGTTTTACCCGCCGCAATGCCTTGCCTGCGGTTCACCGGTCGAGCGGGCGCCCTCTCTTTGCGCCAAGTGCTGGCCGCAGCTCCGCCGCATCACCGCGCCGATGTGCCCGATTCTGGGTTTGCCGTTTGAATATGATCTCGGGCCGGGGGCGCTGAGCGCCGAAGCGATTGCCGAACCGCCGGATTTCGACTGGGCACGCGCTGCCGTGATCTACAATGAGGTCGCCCAGCAATTGGTGTCGCGGCTCAAATATGCCGACCATCACGAACTGGCGCCGTTCATGGCCGGGCTGATGGCCGATGCGGCGCGGGACAGGGTCAATTCTGATACCCTGTTCGTGCCTGTGCCGTTGCACCGGAGGCGGCAATGGCACCGGCGGTTCAACCAGTCTGCGCTGCTGGCGCGGTGGCTGGCCCGGCATTTCTCGGCGCAGATGGAAACGGGCCTGGTGTTTCGAAAGCGGGCGACGCGGCAGCAGGTGGGGCTCAGCGCCAACCAGCGGGCAGAAAATGTGCGGGCCGCCTTTGAAGTGGATCCGCAAAAAGCCGTGCAACTGGCCGGGCGTCAGGTTATTCTTGTTGATGACGTCCTGACGACGGGTTCGACGGCGGGCGCTATTTCCCGTGTCCTTGGCAAAGCGGGCATGGGCGAGATCGGCGTCCTGACCTTTGCGCGTGTTGTCACCGGGGGCGGGAATGATATATATTAGCAAAAGCTAATTTATCACAGGTGCATCTATGTCCGACTTCAAGGCCCGCGTGGAAATCTACACCACTCCATCCTGCCCCTATTGCATGGCCGCCAAAGCTCTGCTCGACGAAAAGGAAGTGCGTTTCGAAGAAACCGACGTGCTCGATCCGGCCCTGCGGCGGCAAATGGTGCAGCGCGCCAAGGGCGGCTACACGGTCCCGCAGATCTTCATCAACGGCGAGCATATCGGCGGCTATGACGATATGTCGGCCCTCAACCGGATGGGCAAGCTCGACCCGCTTCTCAGCCAGCCGGCGGTCTGATGACCGATCCGGTCCGCATTGCGCTGGGGCAGATGTGTTCGGGGCTCGACCCCGAAGAAAACATCAATACCATCGCGCAATTTGCGGCCGAGGCACGGGCGGCGGGTGCGGGCTATCTGCAGGTCCCGGAAATGTCGGTGGGCTTTGCCGGCGATCGCGCGCAACTGGAGGCCATTGCCGAACCGGAGGTCAACAATCGCCAGATTTCGCGGCTCAGTGATGTGGCGCGTGAGAATGGCATTGTCCTGCATGTGGGTTCGCTTGCCGTCAGCAAGGGCAATGGGCGCTTCGCCAACCGGTCCCTTCTGTTCGGCCGTTCGGGCCGTCTCCTCGGGCAATATGACAAGGTGCATCTGTTCGATGCAGATGTGCCGGACCAGACCAAGGTCTATCGCGAAAGCGCTACCTATGATGCGGGCGATGCCCTGGTGATTGTTGACCTTGCTTCGGAAGGTATTGCTGCGACGCTGGGACTTTCGATCTGTTTCGATGTGCGGTTCGGCGAACATTATCTGGCGCTTGCCCAAAAGGGTGCGAAGCTGATGGCGGTGCCGGCCGCATTCACGCAGCCGACCGGCGAAGCGCATTGGGAGGTTCTGCTGCGCGCCCGCGCCATCGAAACCGGTAGTTTCGTGCTTGCGGCGGCGCAGGCGGGCGACCACGCCAATGGCCGATCGACGCATGGACATTCCATGATCGTCGATCCCTGGGGGCGGATATTGGCCGAAAAAGCCGATCGCGAACCGGGTCTTTTGCTGGCTGATCTCGATCTTGATGCCGTGACCGATGCCCGCAGGCGCCTGCCGGTGCTGGACATGAGGCAGGCACATTCGCTAAGCATTAACCATAAAGTGGCAGGATAGAACGATCCGGCCCGGGGCGCGTCTGGAAGCGCCCCATTGTATCCAGAAGGTGAGTAAGGCTCGTGATTCAATTCACGCTCAATTGCGAAAACAATCACAAGTTCGAAGCCTGGTTTAAATCGGGCGAGGCGTTTGACGAGCAGACCAAGCGGGGTGATGTGACCTGCCCGATCTGTGCATCGGACAAGGTGGGCAAGGCGCTGATGGCGCCGGCGGTGGCCACACGCTCGAACCGCAAGGTTGCACTTTCGACTGGTCACCCGCAGCAGGCGGAAATTCAGAAAAAGCTCAAGGAATTGCGTGGCAAGGTTCTGAGCGAAGCCGATTATGTCGGTGACAAGTTCGCCGAGGAAGCACGCAAGATGCATGAGCAGGAAATCGAGCATCGCTCGATCTATGGCGAGGCGACATCGGAAGAAGTGGCGGGACTGATCGAAGACGATATCGACTTCATGCCGTTGCCTGCGCTGCCGGACGATCACAACTGATCGCACTGCCGGACGGCGTTTTCACGGACTGACTTTCAGACGTTCCTACCAGAAGCCTTCGTGGCTCTTGGCGATCTCGGTTTCGAGCTCCGGGAAAGGGCCACGGACCACCGTCTTGCGCTGCCCGGCTTCGAATACCGTACGGCAGGGCAGGTCCATGGTGAGGTTTTCCTCGTTGGTGCCGGTGATCTGAGCCAGGCGCTTTTCGGTCATGCCGTAGACCAATGCGCCGATATTGGCCCAATAGGTCGAGCCGGCGCACATGGCGCAGGGCTCGAAGGCCGTGTAGAGCGTGCAATTCTCCAGGAATTCCGGTTCGTAAAGCATGGCCGCTTCGCGGGCGACGATGGTTTCGGCGTGGCCGGGGCCTTTTTGGTGCGAGAAGTCGTTCCCCGCTTCGATCAGCACATGCCCCTCGGCATCGACCAGAAGCGCACCGAACGGGTGATTGCCTGCCGCGCGCGCTTCGAGCCCCAGTGCGACGGAGCGGCGGAGAAAGCGGATGTCGTCATCATGGGACAGGGTCATGAGATCACCAGTCGATCGGCTTGCCGTCGCGGAAGAAACCGCCATTCGGCCCGGATGCGGGAAGGGTTGCGGCCCAGACGATGCCGCCAATGCCCTGTTCGAGACTGCGTGGCGCGGAAGCGCCGCCCATATTGGTCCGCACCCAGCCGGGGCACACCGAATTGATCTTGACGTCGCCCCGGGCCTCGTTGCTGGCAATGCGGGTGATCGCGTTCATCGCAGTCTTGGTGATGCGGTAGGCAACCGTGCCGCCGCCCATGTCGCTCAGCGCACCCAATCCACTCGAAAGGTTGACGATGCGGCCATGGCCAGCGTCGTTCATCATCGGCAGGGCCTGTTGGATCATGCGATAGGCGCTCATGGAATTGTTGTTGATCGCATCGAGCACGGTGCTTGCCGGCAATTCCGTGATCCGCCCGGGCAGATCGGGATAGATGCGCCCGGCATTGTTGACCAGAACATCGAGCCGGCCGAATTCGGTCTTCAGCCACGCAAACAGTCGATCGACGGAAGCCTGATCGGCGACATCGAGTTCGTGAGTGAAGATGGTCCCATCCTTGTCGAGGTCCGCTTTGGCCGTGGCGAGTTTTTCGGGGCTGCGGCCGGTCACGATGACGCTCATCCCTTGGCGCGCCAACGCCCGCGCGGTTTCGAGGCCCAGACCCTGAGACGCGCCGGTGATCAGCGCTATTCTGGAGCCGCCGCTGCTCATTGCACCGGCTTTTCGGCCAGAAGCATGTAATTGACGCCCATGTCGCGCGATTTCGACCATTCGTTGTGCAGGGGCGAGAAGGTCACCCCGCACTTGTCTTTCACTTCAAGGCCTTCACGCTTGAGCATCGAGGCGATTTCCTCGGGTGCGAGGAACTTCGCATAGGAATGGGTGCCCTTGGGCAGCCAGTTTAGCACATATTCGGCGCCGACGATGGCGAGGGCGAAAGCGCGAGCGGTGCGGTTGATGGTGGCGGTCAGCAACAGGCCGCCGGGCTTGACCAGAGCCGCGCAGCTCTTGAGGAAGAACGGCACATTGTCGACATGCTCGACCACTTCCATATTAAGCACCATATCATATTGCCGCCCTTCACGGACCATGTCCTCGGCGGTGGTGGCGCGATAGTCGACATCAAGTCCGGACTGTTCGGCGTGCACTGACGCAATGCCAATATTGCGCGCGGCAGCGTCAATGCCGGTGACGTCAAAACCGAGACGGGTCATGGGCTCGCACAATAGCCCGCCGCCGCAGCCGATATCGATCATGCTGAGCCCTTCAAAGGGCCGGCGCTTGGTGCCGTCGCGGTCAAAATGCTCCAGAGCGACCTCGCGGATATAGGCGAGCCGCACGGGATTGAACTTGTGCAGCGGCTTGAACTTGCCCGTCGGGTCCCACCATTGCTCTGCCATGGCGGTGAACTTGTCGAGCTCGGCCTGGTTGATCGTCGTTTGTGTGGATGCAATCTCGGTCATGTCTTTCCCCGCGCTTTGGGGCCGGTTTCAGGCTTTAAGCACATATGCGGCACGCAGTTGAAAGACGCAAGCAGATGTGGCAATGGGGCCGCCAAACGCGGCCTTTGAGGCTGGTTTGTTGCGAATTCTCGGGAAAGTCCTCACGTGGCGCGCATTGTCATGAAATTTGGCGGCACCTCTGTCGCCGATATCGATCGCATCCGGCATGCGGCGCGGCATGTCAAACGCGAGGTCGAGGCGGGCAACGAGGTCAGCGTCGTGGTTTCGGCCATGGCGGGGGTCACCAATCAGCTTGTCGATTATTGCCAGACGGCGGCACCGCTGCACGATGCACGCGAATATGATTCCGTGGTGTCCACGGGCGAACAGGTGACCGCGGGGCTGATGGCCATCGTGTTGCAGGACATGGGCATCCCGGCTCGCTCGTTCACCGGCTGGCAGGTGCCGATCAAGACCAACGACGTGCATGGCAGCGCCCGCATCACCGATATCGAGGCGAGTGACCTGATTGCGCGCATGCAGGACGGACAGGTCTGCGTGGTCACCGGCTTTCAGGGCATCTCCTCGAACAATCGCGTCACGACCCTTGGCCGTGGCGGATCGGACACGAGCGCGGTGGCGGTGGCCGCCGCCGTCGGGGCGGACCGGTGCGATATCTATACCGACGTGGACGGGGTCTATACGACCGATCCGCGCATTGCGCCCAAGGCGCGCAAGGTGCCACGCATTTCATTCGAGGAAATGCTGGAAATGGCGGCGCTCGGTGCCAAGGTGCTGCAGACCCGCTCTGTGGAAGTGGCGATGGCACAAAAGGTCCGGCTGGTGGTGCGCTCCAGCTTTGACGACCCGGACGCCGATCAGGTGGTCAGCGATGATCCGTTCTATAATGGACCCGGCACCATCGTGTGCGACGAGGATGAAATCATGGAAAAGCAGATTGTTTCGGGTGTGACGCTGGTCAAGTCGGAAGCCAAGATCACCCTGCGCGGGGTCAAGGATCATCCCGGCGTTGCCGCTGCGGTCTTCGGGGCGCTGGCCAAGGAGCAGATCGTTGTCGACATGATCGTTCAGAACGTCTCGGAAGACGGTCTGACGACCGACATCACCTTCACTCTGCCCGACAGCGAATACGACAAGGCCATCAAGGCGCTCAACAATGCGGGGTCGGACCTGTCCTATGAGTCGATTTCCGGCTCGAAGGGCGGCGCCAAGGTGTCGGTGGTCGGGGTGGGCATGCGCAGCCATGCCGGTGTGGCCTCGTCCATGTTCAAGGCATTGGCCGACAAGGGCATCAATATCCAGCTCATTACCACGTCGGAGATCAAGACCTCGGTCCTGATCGACGAGGAATATGCCGAGCTTGCCGTGAGGGCCCTGCACACGTATTACGGTCTCGACAGAAAAGAGGCGTAGAATCGGCCCGACCGGGTACGATTCGGTTCCGCAAGCGGGCCCTGGAGCCCATCGGGAAACTATGACCACAAGAACGAGTGGTCCGCGGGTTCTGCTTCGGCAATTGCGCGAAACGATGGCCGAGCAGCTGGGCTCACAGGACCGGCTGGACAAGATTGTCGATCTGATCGCCAAGAACATGGGTGCCGAAGTGTGCTCGTTCTATGTGCTGCGCGACGATGGTGCGCTCGAGCTTTTCGCGACCCATGGCCTCAAACCCGAAGCGGTGCACATGACGACCCTGAGGCTTGGCGAAGGCCTTGTCGGTCTCATCGGGGCGAGCGCCGAACCCTTGTCGCTCCAGGACGCGCCATCGCATCCGGCTTTTGCCTATCGTCCGGAAACGGGCGAAGAGCGCTTTCATGGCTTTCTTGGCGTGCCGGTGCTCAAGGCGGGGCAAACGCTCGGGGTACTGGTCGTGCAAAGCGCGTCGAAGCGCACCTATGGCGACGATGAAACCGAGGCCATGCTGACGACCGCCACCATTCTGGCGGAAATGTTCTCGGCCTCCGAATTCGACACGCTGATCAAGCCGGGTTCGGACATCGATCTCAGGCGTCCGCGCATGTTCGAGGGCAATGGCTTCTCGGACGGGGTCGCGCTCGGGCACGTGGTGCTTCACGATCCGCGTGTGGTGGTACGCAATTTCGTGGCCGACGACGTGGATGCGGAAAAGGAACGGCTGGAGGCCGCGCTGGAACGTATGCGCATGTCGATCGACGACATGTTCAGCCATGGCGATATGCAGGTCTCTTCGGACCATCGCGACATCCTTGAAAGCTACCGCATGTTCGCCAACGACCGAGGCTGGCTCAGGCGCATGCTCGAGGCGGTGGAGAACGGGCTGACGGCGGAAGCTGCCGTCGAGCGGGTGCAGAACGATACCCGCGCGCGCATGCTTCGACAGACCGATCAATATATCCGCGAGCGGTTGCACGATCTTGACGATCTCGCCAACCGGCTGCTCAGGGTTCTCACCGGAGATGGCGACGCCTTTACGCATCGCGACCTGCCGGACGATGCGATCATCGTGGCGCGCAATATGGGCCCCGCCGATCTTCTCGAATATGACCGCAGCAAACTGCGCGGCATCGTTCTCGAAGAGGGCGCGACGACGGCGCATGTGTCGATCGTGGCGCGCTCGCTCGGCATCGTCGCCGTCGGCCAGGCCGACAATATCGTGTCCATGAGCGAAAGCGGCGATGACATCATCGTCGACGGGACTGAAGGCGTCGTGCATCTGCGCCCGACCCCGGATCTCGAATCGATCTATGTCGAAAAGGTCCGGCTCAGCGCCAAGCGGCAGGAGCAGTTCGCGGCTCTACGCGACAAGCCGGCGATCACACGCGATGGCGTGCGGGTGACGCTTTTGCACAATTCGGGCCTGTTGATGGACCTGCCAGCGCTCGACGAGACCGGCGCGGAAGGGGTAGGTCTTTTCCGCACCGAATTGCAGTTCATGATCGCCTCGAAAATGCCGCGCCTGCAGGAGCAGGTCGATCTCTATCGCGAGGCCATGGATCGGGCCCGAGAGCGGCCGATTGTGTTCCGCCTTCTCGATATTGGTGGCGACAAGGTTGTGCCTTATCTGCGTTCGGCGCCGGAGGAAAACCCGGCCATGGGCTGGCGGTCGCTGCGGCTGGCGCTTGACCGGCCGGGTCTTTTGAAGACCCAGGTCCGGGCCCTGTTGCAGGCGGCGAACGGACGGGCGCTCAAGATTCTCGTTCCAATGGTCACCGAGACGTCCGAATTCCTGTCCTGCAAGCAGGTGGTTCTGCGCGAGGTCGAGCGGTTGGCGCGGTCGGGATACGAAAAGCCGGCAAGCCTCGAAATCGGTGCGATGATCGAGGTGCCCTCGCTTCTGTTCGAATTGGAAGACCTGCTGCCGCATTGCGATTTCATTTCCATCGGTTCGAACGATCTGGTGCAGTTCCTGACCGCTGCCGATCGGGCCAATCCGCGCGTTGCGACCAATTACGATCCGATTGCCAAGCCGCGTCTGCGCGCCATCAGGCAGATCGTTCGGGCGGCCGATGCGCACAATGTTCCCCTCACCATGTGCGGCGAACTGGCGGGCCATCCGGTCGAGGCGCTTGCCTTGCTTGCGGTGGGGATGCGGCGTTTGAGTATGGGTCCGTCATCGATCGGACAGGTCAAGAGCATGGTGCTCGACACTGAGCTCGGCCCGATCGCTCGGGCGGTCAACGAGGTGCTCGACGGTCCCGAACAGGTCAATATCCGCTCGCTTCTCACCGAAATTGCGGGCAAACAAAGCCTGCCCGCCTAGCGAGATTTCATTCAACTTTACGGGGAGCGATGCGCATGGCGCGATTGCCCGACGACAAATTGTCTGCCCTTGAGGCGCATTATCAGGACATCGAGGCGCAAATGGCCGCGGGTCCCGATCCGCAGGCCTATGTGAAGTTGGCCAAGGAGCACAAGGAGCTCAGCGATGTGGTCGGCGCGATCCGCGACTATCGCAAGGTCGAGGATAATCTGAAGGAGGCGCGGCGGTTGCTGAACGGCTCCGATCACGAATTGCGCGAAATGGCCGAGATGGAAATCGAGGAACTCGAGCCAAAATTCGATGACATGGTGGAGCATATCCGGGTTTTGCTGCTGCCCAAGGACGCCGCGGACGACAAGAGCGTCATTCTCGAAGTCCGCGCCGGAACCGGCGGCGACGAGGCGGCGCTTTTTGCGGGCGATCTCTTCCGCATGTATTCGCGCTATGCCGAGTTGCAGGGCTGGAAGGTCAATGTGATGGAAAAGAGCGATGGCGATGTTGGCGGCTACAAGGAAATCATCGCCTCGGTTTCCGGAGAGGGCGCCTATGCCAAGCTGAAATACGAATCCGGTGTGCATCGGGTCCAGCGGGTTCCGGAAACCGAGGCCGGCGGACGCATCCACACCTCGGCGGCAACGGTTGCCGTTTTGCCCGATGTGGAGGATGTGGATATCGAAATCCGGCCCGAAGATATCCGCATCGATACGATGCGCGCGTCGGGCGCGGGCGGGCAGCATGTGAACACGACGGATTCGGCGGTGCGGATCACCCACATTCCATCCGGCATCGTGGTCACCGCCTCGGAGAAAAGCCAGCACCAGAACCGGGCAACGGCGATGAAAGTGCTTCGGGCCCGCCTCTATGACGAACAGAAAGAGGCGCAGGACAGGGAACGTTCTGATGCGCGCAAGATGCAGGTCGGTTCGGGCGACCGGTCCGAGCGCATCCGCACCTACAATTTTCCGCAAGGCCGCGTAACCGATCACCGTATCAACCTCACGCTCTACAAGCTTGACCGGATCATTGCCGGCGACGAGCTTGAGGAGCTGATCGAAGCGCTGATTACCGAAAATCAGGCCGCGCAACTGGCAGCGATGGACGGGCTCGAGGGGTGAGCGGCAAATCTGTCGGCGCGGCCTGGCGGGCGGCTGCCAAGTCTCTGTCGGCTTCGGGGATCGGCGAAGCGGACCGCGACGCGCAGCTCCTGCTGATGGCGGCGGCAGAAATCGATCAGACGCGATTGGTTCTGGGCGCGGATGCGCCGCTATGCGATGAGGCGGCGGCCCGGTTCGATAGGATGATCGCGCGGCGGATCGACGGAGAGCCGGTGGCGCGCATTCTCGGGATCAAGGACTTCTACGGTCTCGAATTCGAACTCGGGGCCGCGACGCTTGTTCCACGCCCTGAAACCGAATTGCTGGTTGATCTCGGTCTGGAATTCTGCCGCGCGCGCACCGCACCGCGCATTCTCGATCTCGGGACCGGGACCGGGGCCATTCTGATCGCGCTTCTGGCCAATCTGCAATCGGCGACGGGGGTCGGTGTGGATATCAGTGCCGATGCGCTCGATATCGCGTCTGCCAATGCGGCGCGCAACGGCGTCGCCAACCGGGCTGAATGGCGGAATGGTTCCTGGTTCGGGCCGATCCCGGGTGATGAGCGGTTCGACCTTGTTGTGTCGAACCCACCTTACATCGCCAGTGATGTGATTTCCGGGCTGCAGGTGGAAGTGCGCGACCATGATCCGAGGCGGTCACTCGATGGCGGGGTGGACGGGCTGGATGCCTATCGGCAGATTCTGACCTCTGCCGGGTCGCACCTCACAAGGGGCGGGATGCTGCTTTTCGAAATCGGCTACGATCAGGGTGAAGCCGTTCGGGATATGTTTGAAAATGCCGGGTTTGGGCATTGCCGGATCGTTCCGGACCTGAGTGGACTGGATCGGGCGATCATCGCGCATAAGCCCGGTTGAAGCGCCCGGAAATTGAGGGTTTGGCAGGGATAATGCGTTTTTTGCTTGGAAAAGCGGCACAAAAGGTTTAGGACAATATTGCTGTCAGAGGTGATTTGAATCACCTTGTGATGACCATCCGATCATTGATGATTTTGAATTGCGCGGTGGGCGTGTTCTTGGAGCCGAAGCGGGTTCCAATTCGATGACGTGGTCACGGCCGGCACTTTAGAGGCCAAATGGTGGAATTGTCCGGGCGGGTACAGCCCCGAGGGCAAAGGTGTGCACAGGTTGTTCCTGTGCGCTGGAGTAGAGAACTCAGTCGCTTATGAGACCAAATCAACAGAGCAAGCGTTCACGTGGACGCAGCAATAGCAACCGCAAGAACACCAATCCGCTTTCGCGGTCTTATGAATCGAACGGTCCCGACGTTCGTATTCGTGGCAATGCCCAGACCATCGCGGACAAATATGCCCAGCTCGCGCGCGATGCGCACAGCGCCGGCGATTCGGTTGCGGCGGAAAACTACCTCCAGCACGCCGAACATTATAATCGCATCATTCTCTCCGCCCAGGCCCAGCAGCAGGCCCGGTTCGAAGGCAACAACGATCAGCGCGCCGATTCTGGCAGTGATGATGATGGCGATGACGACGATGATGCCGTCGGCATGGTTGCCAGAAGCAATTCATCGCAGGGCGACAGCGACAATGCCGAGCCCGCTGGCAAGGCAGACGATGCCGCCTCCGACGAGGGTGATGAAGCCGACAAGTCCGAGGCCGCGCCGCGCCGGGAACGCCGGCCGCGCCGCCGCACACGTTCATCCGAGAGTGCGGACGATCAGTCCAGTGGTGGCACGGACCCGTCCAAGGCGCCGCAGCCCAGCCTTTCCGATCTTCCTTCATTCGTGACCAACGGCGCCGACGCTCCGGCTGAGTAGCGAGAAACGACCACGCAGTGGGAGAATTGGTCCGGTGGACCAATTCTAGTTTCGAGCGCGAGGGCAGGCGCCAAAGGCACCGGGTGCCCCGCAACCGGTTGATGCGGAGCATCAGGCCGAAGCTCCGGCGGAGCATCGGCAGGTTTCGAACGCCCGAAGCCTGTGGCTAAGGGCAAACACGAGCACGCAGCGGGAGAATTGGCCCGCGGGTTGATTTCAGTTTCGAGAATTCAGGCACAAAACGTGGCGTTGCGATAAACGTCGCGTATTTGCAGAGTGATCAAGCCGGGTGATTTCAGTGTGGGCTCCCGGGCCAGGTTCTGTCGGTGGCAGTCAGCGGGGTTCCAGGTGGCGTTTCGGTTCGGTCCGTCTTGGGCTCACGTGTCTTTGGTCGCGGGATGCATGGCATGGATCTCGCGTGCAACAGCGGCTTGCAGCACCCAGAGGTTGCGATCGCGAAAGCCATGTTTTTCGAGTTGTTCGACCGTGCGCTGCAAATAGGTTGCAGCGGCACCCCAGTGACCCGCCGCGCGGGCAGTGATGTGTGCAACCTCCTCAAGCGGTAGACGTCCGGCATAGGCGGGGCCGCTCGGATCGGCCACGAACGCCAGCGCCTTCATCGGGGTGCCGCCGGCGTCGACCGTGATCCAGCGCGGCACGTTCGTTGGCGGACTGGCGTCGATCTCACGCTTGAGCAGGGCAACCATCTCAGCGACCGGATCGGCATCCGGCAATTGATAGACCAGACCTTTGCAGCTTCCCCCGCGGTCGAGCGCAAGCATCAGTGCCGGTCGTTCGCGTGTGCCGCGCCAGCGCGTGAGTTTCAGGCAAAACGAGCGATGCCAACCGAGGGCGCGTGCAGGGCGGTAGGCGAGCGTATCAATCTCAGGGTTCCAGATCAGCGATCCATAGGCAAAGAGCCAAGTCGGCCCGTCGGGCCGGGACGCGACAAAATCGCATGCCATGGCCTCGAATTCTTCGTCGGTGAAGTCGCGGCTGCCGGGCTCGGGACCCGGGTCGGGCTCAGTGCGCTCGATCAGCGCGGCGAGTTCCGCGGTGAGCGCCATCGCATTGCGGTCAACGGTCATGCCGGTCTCCGTGCGTCAAGGAGCGAACCCGGATGGTAGCATACCGCATTGGATTGAGCCCCTTTTCTTTTCGCGCCCAGACCCCATATGTCAGGCGAAGCGGAATGCCACACAGTGGGTTCCGGCGAATTGCCGACGCTTCGGGACGTTCGATGCCGCGCCGCAATGGGCGCATGGGACGGGCCGCGAAAAGGAGAGTTGATAAATGAATATCGAGAAATATACCGAACGTGCGCGAGGGTTCATTCAAAGTGCACAGACCCTGGCGCTTGGTCAGGGTCATCAGCAGTTCCAGCCCATTCACCTTCTCAAGGTCTTGATGGATGACGATCAGGGGCTTGCCTCGGGTCTCATCGAGCGCGCCGGCGGCGATGCCAAAGCGGTGCGCGCGGGTGTCGAAGCGGAGCTGAAGAAAATCCCGGCCGTTTCGGGCGGGGATGGACAGATTTATCTCAGCCGCGACATGGCAAAACTGTTCGACACGGCGGAAAAGGCGGCTGACAAGGCCGGCGATTCCTATGTCACCGTCGAGCGGCTGTTGCTGGCCATTCTGATCGAGTCTTCGTCGGAGGCCGGCAAGGTCCTGACGAGTTCGGGCCTGACCGCGAACAAGCTGAATGACGCGATCAACGAGATCCGCAAGGGCCGGACTGCCGACACGGCGTCGGCGGAAAACCAGTATGATGCGCTCAAGAAATATGCCCGCGATCTGACCGAAGATGCGCGGACGGGCAAGCTCGATCCGGTCATTGGCCGGGACGAGGAGATCCGCCGCACCATCCAGGTCCTTTCGCGCCGCACCAAGAACAATCCGGTTTTGATCGGCGAGCCCGGCGTTGGCAAGACGGCCATCGCCGAAGGCCTGGCGCTCAGGATCGTCAATGGCGACGTGCCGGAGAGCCTGAAGAACAAGAAGCTTCTGGCGCTCGATCTCGGCGCGATGATCGCCGGGGCGAAATATCGCGGCGAATTCGAGGAGCGGCTCAAGGGCGTGCTCAACGAGGTCACGGCGGCGGAAGGCCAGATCGTGCTTTTCATAGACGAAATGCACACGCTCGTCGGTGCGGGCAAGTCGGACGGGGCGATGGATGCCTCGAACCTTCTGAAGCCCGCTCTGGCGCGTGGCGAATTGCACTGCGTCGGCGCGACGACGCTCGACGAATATCAGAAGCATGTCGAAAAGGACGCGGCTCTGGCCCGGCGTTTCCAGCCGGTGTTCGTTGACGAGCCAAGCGTCGAGGACACGATCTCGATCCTGCGCGGATTGAAAGAAAAGTACGAGCTGCACCACGGTGTCAAAGTCTCTGACTCGGCCCTGGTGTCCGCCGCGACCCTTTCGAACCGCTACATAGCCGACCGGTTTTTGCCGGACAAGGCGATCGACCTGATCGACGAGGCGGCGGCGCGGCTGCGCATGGAAGTCGATTCCAAGCCCGAAGAGCTCGACGAACTCGACCGGCGCATCATCCAGCTCAAGATCGAGCGGGAAGCGCTGAAAAAGGAAACCGACGACGCCTCCAAATCGCGGCTCGAAAAGCTCGAGGCAGAGCTTGCCGACCTCGAAGAGGAATCGGCGGCGATGACCCAGACCTGGCTGGCCGAAAAGGAACGGCTGGCCGGTGCGACCAGGGTCAAGGAAGAGCTCGACAAGGCCCGCGGCCAGCTCGAACGCGCCCAGCGCGATGGCGATCTGGCCAAGGCCGGCGAGCTTGCCTATGGCGTGATTCCGAGCCTTGAAAAGCAGCTTGAGGCCGCCGAAGCCGCGTCCGCGGAAGCGGCGAAAAAGGCCATGGTCGAAGAGGTGGTGACGCCCGATCACGTGGCCCAGATCGTCTCGCGCTGGACCGGCATTCCGGTCGACAAGATGCTCGAGGGCGAGCGCGAGAAGCTCCTCAAGATGGAGGAGATGCTCGGCAAGCGCGTCATCGGGCAGGAAGAGGCGGTCGAGGCCGTGTCGCGATCCGTCCGGCGTGCCCGTGCGGGGCTGCAGGCGACCAACCGGCCGATCGGTGCATTCCTGTTCCTCGGCCCGACCGGCGTCGGCAAGACGGAACTGACCAAGGCTCTGGCCGAGTTCCTCTTCGACGACGAGACGGCCATGGTCCGCCTCGACATGTCCGAATTCATGGAAAACATTCGGTTGCCCGCCTGATCGGCGCGCCTCCGGGCTATGTTGGCTATGACGAGGGCGGGTTCTGACCGAGGCGGTCCGGCGCCGGCCCTATCAGGTGGTCCTGTTCGACGAGATCGAGAAGGCGCATCCCGACGTGTTCAACGTCTTGTTGCAGGTGCTCGACGATGGCCGGCTGACCGATGGTCAGGGCCGCACGGTCGATTTCCGCAACACGCTGATCATCATGACCTCGAACCTTGGTGCCGAATATCTGGCCCAGCTCGGGGACGGCGAGGATGTCAACCTGGTGCGCGGACGGGTGATGGATGCGGTCAAGACCGCCTTCCGGCCCGAATTCCTCAACCGGATCGACGAGACGCTGCTCTTCCACCGGCTCGACCGGTCGCATATGGGCGCCATTGTCGATGTGCAGTTCGGCCTGTTGCAGAAGCTTCTCGCCGACCGCGACATCACCGCCTCGCTCAGCCCGGCGGCCCGCGAATGGCTCGCCAACGAGGGCTATGATCCGGCCTATGGCGCCCGGCCCCTCAAGAGGGTCATCCAGCGTCAGGTGCAGGACCGCTTGGCCGAAATGGTGCTCGGCGGCGAGGTGACCGACGGCATGCATGTCGATATCGACGCCAACGATCAGGGCATCGTTATCCGTCCGGTCATCCAGGCCGAGATCGTCGAGCCCGAGGATACGGGTGAAGAAGCGGCGTAGGGACTTTCCCACGCCCTTTCGTCCGATCCCGGGCGGTGCGAGCCGTCTCATGCAGAACAAAGCCCTCACCCTGAGCGTGTCGAAGGGTGGGGGCTTTTTCGTGTGCAATTTCCCTCGGCGTCCCGGCCGCCGCGCCGGGACCCCTGCCAAGCACTACGCATGGTCCTGACCTCATTCTAAACAAGACCTATCCGCCGCGTCATGCTCGGGCCTGACCCGAGCATCCACTCTGCCGTGCCGCTTGTTGGATCGGGTGAGGCGAATGCGCCCTCCGTCTCCGGTGCCGACGAGCGGAAGGGTTCAATGGACCCTCGGGCCAAGCCCGAGGGTGACGGGTTGGGCGTGAGGGTTTCTCATCGTCATTGCGAGCGCAGCGAAGCAATCCAGAAAATGAACAGTATCGGTGCGGGTAAGAGTCCACCCCTTTTTGCCTCGCGCACTGCCACGAACTACCCGTCTTCCTCGGGTTCGACCCGAGGGAGACGGGTGTAATTGACCATACGTGACCATGGCACCCAAGAATGGTTTGCGCTCTTCGTGCCGCGGTCGCAGATTGCCTCGCGGAACCACAGCATAGACAAACTATAGAGGAATATTGCGCCTAATACAGGCATCATATCCATGTCTTGCGACGGCCTTGTCGAAGGCCTTAATCATGATTGACATGGCTTCTGATTTGTATTTTTTTGTTTGACTGTGAAACGAAACATTATACCCAGAGAAGGCCCGATTTGCCCGTTTGATATACTGCAGAAAAGTCCATTTCCTGAAATCTTTTTCAGAAAAGCTGACCGTTCTGATTATCTTGCGTAATTCAAAATTGATCTGGGCATTGCTTTTGAGCCAGTTGTCGCCTCTGGCACGATAGCGCTTTACAAACTTCTTCGACCAACCGTAGGTGCGCCGCTTTAGCTTTCGCCAAGCATTTGAGAGTGTCGCGTCTTTTATTTCGACTTTTGTGCCGTCGAACTCAAAGCCCAAGTATTCTAGGCCATTCTTGGAGGCCTGGCCAAAGATCTGAGTGTAAACTTGTGAATTTGGACTCGTTCGGATGAACCGTCCAATCGCGACTTTCTTGTCCTGAATTTTCAGTCTGTCGCCATGCCTTTTGATGGCGTCCTGTAGATAGATTTTTGCAGCGTCAAACGGCTGTCCATTGACCCGAGGCAATATCACAATAATATCATCGCTGTACCGGAAAGCCATGCCGCCGCGTTTTCTAGCCCATCGATGAAGTTGCTGGTCGAAGTCAATCAAATAGATGTTCGCGATGAGATCAGAAATCGGCGTGCCTTGCGGAATCCCATAGGTTGCGTTGTTTTTCTGAACTAGACTTGGCAACGAACGGTCGCCGCCACAAATTTTTTCCCTGAACTCGTTAGGCGTGCACATTTGCCTCTTCCGTGACGCTCTGAGTTTGTCGATTTTTCGTTGCCGTTTTTCTTTGCGATTTGTGCCGCGGCCCTTTTCAAACATGCCCAGTCGATCATAAACGGCATCGCGATCAACAACACAGTAATTTGTGAGTGCCTTTAGAACGGCCTCTTCATGTGGCGCGAGAGGTCGATGGAGCACCAATTCAATTGTATGTCGAATTTTCGCGTGATCTAGGTTCTCAAAATAGGAGCTGATGTCTACAACTGTTACGTCGGCATCGCCAATCTCGCGAATGAAGTCAAATGCATCCTTAGCGAAATCTATGTTGCACTTTCCTGTATTTTTGAAATTCCTTATTTTACGATAAGCAATCGGAACGGTAGATATTCCTCTCCTTTCAAGTTCTTCTTCATAATATTTCGAAAAAACCGTGCGGTAATATGCAAATATCGCTGCATCTTTTCGAGCGGCGTATCTCAAGGGACGCACTTTTGTCTTTCTAGGTTGTCCCTTTTTTGGAAATTTTTCCCATTTTTCGTAAAAACGTATGAGAGGAAAGAACGGGTGTTTCAGAACCTTCGTTGGGTCTGTGACGTAAGCGACTAGATCGCTTTCAGAAATGTCTGCGTCGAAGTGGAGATAGGATTTAATGTCCTTTGGGCGTGGTTTCCATGTCATTTCCAGGATTCCTCGCCGCCCGCATCTTTTTGAGTGGAAGTAGCACTTTCGCCAGGTGCGATGGGGCTTTTGCGACCCCAGTGCTACTTCCGCCGTGGCATTGGACTTTCGTCTGCTCGCCTCAGCATGGGTTCTATCCCACTTTTGCGCGATATTTCACGCGCACCTGTAACCGCAAAAATAGCGGCTCCAACATAGTGTGTTACACTGTGAGGGCAATTCGACTTGGAATTGCGCTCCTATCAAACACGCGACAATGGAGAATTCAAATGATCACTTTCGTGATAAATATTCTACTCATCATCATAGTGCTTGACTGTGATAACAACAGTCTCGTCTTCCGACGATCCGCCAGTTGAGCTCAAGGTATTAGCTATCTGCTCTTGCTGCTTGCAGCCTGACGTGCGGCAATTGCCGTGCGGGAAATGTAGGTCTCGCGAATAGCCCTTTCAATGGCGTTGCCACAGTTTTTGCTGATTTTTCCATTTTTTGGCTTCGGGTTTCGGCCATCAGCGAGTCTTTCAACAAGTCGTTATCCCCCACCCCTTCATCCACCCCTAAACTGGCCCCCATCTCCCGCGCGGCGAAGGTGTCGACGAAATGCTTTGCGGGAGGGCCGGTTGGGGAAGCGGGTCGCCGCATCGCCGGGTGGTTGAAGGGTCGTTCCTGTCCGGCGAGGGCAGGGCCGGGCCGTTCGTTCAGGCTGATGGCCCCTGCCGGGCCGTCTTGTATCTGACGTCACAGAGTAACAGGTTTCGGGCACTGTGACGGGGCAGAGATGCGGGCTGGAGCGGGCGGACATGCCCTCCGATCATTCCCAAAAATGCCGGTATGCGTGGCGCTCTGCGCCTAATTTCTTGCCGAGACGACGGCACATATAGGTGGATTGCGCCACGCATCGCCTCCAATCTTCTCCGTGCGGTTTTGAAGCCCGCG
This sequence comes from Hyphomicrobiaceae bacterium, assembly GCA_020638065.1. GTDB lineage: Bacteria > Pseudomonadota > Alphaproteobacteria > Rhizobiales > Devosiaceae > JACKJF01. The sequence goes on from JACKJG010000006.1 coordinate 223,378, forward strand.
CGGTTTGTTGGCGTGCCTCGAATTTACCCGCCGATCGCAGGCTCTGGACGAACCCAAAGCTGGCGGGCATGGTGTCGCGATCGTGCGAAACCGGGGAGGGCGGGGTCATGAAATATCACAGGCTTTATGCTGAGAGCGACGGGGAAAGCCGCTGGGCGGATGTCGCGGTTGCGCTCGAGGAGCGGACATTCGCGCCGCCGGCCAAGGCCATCGAGATTTCCGAACCCGAACCGGCCAAACAGATGATGTTCCTGCGGCTCCGCGCCGGGTGGGACGAACCCATTCACCCCACGCCGGTCGCCCAGAAGCTTATCTGCCTTTCAGGCAATGTCCGGGTGACGGCGAGCGATGGCACGTTTCGCGATATCGGCCCGGGCGATGTGTGGCACATGGAAGACCGGCACGGCAAAGGCCATCATACCAGAGTGACCAGTTCCGAAGATTTCGAATCCGTCATCGTGCAGTTCGAATGAGCGGGCCGGCTGGCATCAGCCCTTTTCCTTCAGCTTGGCAAGGTGGGGATATTTCTCGGTCAGGAGCGAGCCGTAATAATAGGTTTGCTTGAAGGCGGGCTGTTGTCTGATCAGCTCGAACCAGCGGCCGATGGCCGGATAATCGGCCCAATAGGTCTCGAGATTGATATCGTCCATGCGCACGATGACGGGCATGATGGCGATGTCGGCGAGGGTCAGGTCTTCACCCAGTAGCCAGGGTCCGCCGCTCGCCTCCAGCCAGTCGGCCATGCGCGACATGGCGCGGGCCAGCCGGTCGAGGGCCATGTCCATGTCCTTTTTCGAGAAGCCGGTGCGGCCCATGGAGAGCAGGAATTCCTTGCGCAGGGGCTTCGATTCCGCCAGCGCCACGAATTCTTCCTCGCTCATCGACTGATAGTGCGGCAAAAAGGCGAGATTATAGGAAGGGGTGCGGATCGCCGGGGTCGGGATCTCATCGATATAGCGCATCATCGAGCGCATCTGGGCCCGCTTCGCCGGGTCTCTGGGCGTGAAAGGTGCGACATCGGGGAAGACCTCATCGAGATATTCCATGATGACTGCGGAATCGATGACCTTCTCACCATTGTGCACGATGGCCGGAACGACGCCGTTGGGATTGATGGCCAGATATTCCGGTTTCAATTGATCTCCAGAGAACAGATCAAGCTTGTTCTCGTCGAACGGCAAATGTTTCGCGTTCAAGGTAAATCGAACTCGTTGGCTACAGGTCGATTGCGGGGCATTATACAATGTAATTTCGGTCATGATATTGCATTTCCTCTTGCAAGAGAAATTTTCAATGCGCATAATTCGCGCAATTGTGCTGTTGGAGGCGAAAGATGCCTGAACTGGATATCGAGATTTTCGGCGGCGGCCCCGATCTGGTGCTTTTGCATTCGCTTCTGACCGACCGGACCTCGTATCGTGCGCTGATCGACAGGCTTTCCGGCAAGCGCCGTCTCATCGTGATCAACATGCCCGGCTTCGGAAGCTCTCCGCCGGCCACACCGCTGGCGGGCTATGCCAGCGGCATTGTTGGCGCCATGGACGATCTGGGGCTGCCGCAGAGCACTGACGTTTTGGGCAATGGCCTGGGCGGGTTCGTTGCGCTTCGGATGGCGATCGATCATCCGGGCCGGTTCAACCGCATGGCGCTTCTGGGCAGCGCCATCGCCTTTCCCGAAGCGGGCCGGGCGACCTTCCGCACCCTGGCCGAAAAGGCCACGAGCGTCGGCATGGCGGCGATATCCGGGGCGGCCATGCAGCGCATGTTCCCGCCCGCATTCGCCGAGGGTCACCCCGACATCGTTGCGGACCGCACGGCCGTTTTCCAGTCCATCGATCCGGGTATTTTCGCGGCGGCCTGTCTGGCGCTCGCCGAGCTCGACCTTTCTGCCGAACTGTCCGGGATCGGCAACAGGGTGCTGATCGTCACCGGTGCGGAAGATGGCGCGACGCCGCCTGCCCTCGGTGCCGCCCTGGCCGAGGCGCTGCCGGACGGTCAATTCATCGAACTTGCGGGTGCCGGGCATGCGCCGCACATTCAGGCGACCGATCGTCTGGTTGAAATCATCTCGCCATTTCTCGGTCTGTCGCACGACGCGTGATCCTTCCGGGCGATTGCTCAGTCCCAATCGAGGATGGCGGGTAGTTTTCCGTTGCGCTTGAGCGTGCCGACGATGCCTTCGGGGAAGAACATCAGCACCAGCAGCAGCAGCACGCCGGTCGCCACGATATTCAGCTCGGTCGCGCCGAACTGGGCCACGAAGAATTCGTTGGCCGAGATGAAGATGATGGCGCCGACAATGGGTCCGGAAATCGTGCCGCGTCCGCCGAGAATGGTCATCAAAACGAATTTGGCGCCGACCAGAATGGTCAGGAAAATCGCCGGGCTGAGATAGGTCAGATAATAGCCCCAGAGCGCGCCGGCCATGCCGATGAACAGGCCGGACAGGGCGAAGGCGAGGGTCTTGTAGAAGCGCGTCGGGATGCCGGCGACCTCGGCCTTGGTTTCGTCTTGCGAAATGGCGCGAAGTCCCAGCCCAAATTTCCAGCGGCGAACGCTATAGCCGAGAAACACCGAACCCGCGGCAATGGCCAGCATGGCGTAGTAGAAGGGCAGTTTGACATATTCGACCGGCATGTCGAGCAGGGGCAGACTGATGCCATTGCTGCCGCCGATATAGTCCCAATTATCGAGCAGGATCTTGGCCAGCAGCACCAGGGCAATGGTCGATATGATGAAGGTCGGGCCGCGGGTGCGCAGGGTCATCATGCCGATGATGAAGCCGAAACCCATCGAGATCAGGCCGCAGAGCGGAAAGGCGATGAACGGCGAAACGCCGAAATAGGCGAAGAGAATGGCCGCCGAATAGCCGCCGATGGCGAAGAACACGTTGTGGCCGAGCGATATGTAGCCGGCGAACCCGCCGATAATGTTCCAGCTCGAGGCGATGGCGATGTTCATGTAAAGAAACAGCGCCATGTGCAGCCAGTAGCTGAAGCCGCCGAAAAAGACCTGCAGAAGCGGAAAGGCCAACGTCGCGACAATGATGATGCCGAGAAAGATGCGGCGCGAACGATTGGCGTCGGTCTGATCGGCCGGGCCGGCAATTGCTGTGTCAGTGCTCATCGTAGCGATCCTAGAGTTCCGGTTTCTTGCCCAGCAGACCCTGCGGACGGATCAGCAGAATGGCGAACAGGGCGAGGTAGAAGGTGACGGGCGACCAGGTCGGGCCGTAGGCCGAGTTGACGAACGCGGAGATCACCGACAGGCTGAGGGCGCCAATCAGCGCGCCGAGCAAGCTGCCCATGCCGCCGAGCACGACGAGCGAGAGCAGAATGGCCACCCATTCCCAGTGCTTGCCGGGATAAAAGGAAAAGAGGAACGAGATCATCGAACCCGAGGCGCCGGCGAGCGCCATACCGATGCCGAACACGAACATGGACACGCGGTCGACATTGACCCCGACCACTTCGGCCGCGGTCCGGTTGTGGGTCGTCGCGCGGATGGCATAGCCGAGGCGGGTAAAGCGCAGCATGGCCCAGAGCGCGCCCAGGATCAGGGCGGACATCAGGGTGGCATAGAACTGACCCTTGGGCAGATAGAACGGCCCCATCAGGAAGGCGTCGTACGCGTAGGGCGGATTCGTCGAGCGATAGATGTTGGAGAAGAAAAAGCCGAGCGTGCCCTCGATGACCAGCGCCATGGCGAAGGTAACAAGCACCAATACGCTGCGCTTTTTGGGATCGTCGATCGATCGGGCGAAGAACAGCCGATAGACCACGAGGCCGACGACGAACATGACGGGCATGGTCAAAACGATCGAGGCGATGGGATCCAGCCCGAGGCCCTTGTAGGCAAAAAAGGAAATGAAGGCGGCGGCGACCATGAAGGCGGCGTGGGCGAGATTGACAATGCCCATCACGCCGAAGATGAGGGTCAGGCCCGACGCCATCAGTGCGAAGACGCCGCCCAGCGTAAGGCCGATGATCAGAATCTGGATTGCCTGGGTCATTTCTCGCTCCCGGTGCGGCGCGTGCCGAGGTAGAGTTCAGCCATGCGCGGATCGTCCAGCACGGTGCGCGAGGCGCCCTCGAACACCAGCTTGCCGAGATCGAGCACACAGCCCCAATCGCAATAGCCAAGCCCCATGCGTGCGTTCTGCTCGACGACGATGATGGTGATGCCGGCGTCCTTGAGCTGGTTCATGCTGTCGAAAATCTGCTTGGAGACCTTCGGCGCCAGACCCAGCGAAGGTTCGTCGAGCATGACGACCTTTGGCCGCAAGACCAGTGCCCGGCCCAGGAGCAATTGCTGCTGCTGGCCGCCGGACATGGTCTTGGCGTGCTGGGATGCGCGTTCTTTGAGAATCGGGAACATCTCGAACACTTCGTCGATGCGCCGTTCAACCTCGTTGCGGTCCTTGAGGATGTAGCCGCCCATGCGCAAATTCTCACGCACCGTCATGTCGGGGAAAAGCGAACGGTCCTGCGGCACGAAACAGATGCCACGCTGGAGCACCTGATCGGCGCGCAGACCCAGAAGCGTCTCGCCCTCAAAATCGATGGTGCCGTTGCGGATGTTGACCAGGCCGCAGATCGCCTTGAGAAGGGTCGATTTGCCGGCGCCGTTGGGGCCGACGATGCAATAGCTTTTGCCCTCTTCGACATCGAGGGACAGACCGGTGAGAATGTCGGGGCCAGAGCCGTAGCCGGCGACGACGTCTTTGACGACCAGATGCGGCATCAGCTTACCCCGAGATAGGCTTCAAGAACGGCGGGGTCGTTCTGGATTTCTTCCGGAGTGCCCTTGGCGAGCACGGTGCCGTAGGCCATGACCACGACAGGATTACACAGGGCCATGACCATATCCATATTGTGTTCGACGAT
>JACKJG010000007.1 GCA_020638065.1 Hyphomicrobiaceae bacterium
GCCCAGCGGCAGGTACCAGAGCGTTGCCACGCCGATGAGAATGGCGGCAAATTTGGGCGCTCCCACCACGATGGTGAAAACCGCCAGAACCAGCCAGACCAGCCCGTAGGCAACAAATAGCGGGCCGAGCCGGAACACGTCCACACCGCGAGCCTCGAATATCAGGCGCCAGGGACCCGGCACGCTCGGCCCGATATAGCGGCCCTTGCGGATCACATGATTGCCGTCAATCAGCATGAAACCGCCAACGAGAAGGGCAATGGTGGCAATGATGGTGTCGGCAATCATGTCCAGCTCCCGGCCGGTTGGCCGGCCACGTCAGTCTGCAGCGGCGTTGCGCACGCGGATGACCACGTCGACATGCGTGATGGACATGCCCTTTGGCGCATCCGGCAAACCGTCGATCCTGATCGAACTGGCCGGAATATCGATCACGCGCTGTTCGTTCTCGACATAGAAATGATGATGGTCCGACGTATCTGTGTCGAAATAGGAGCGCGAGGCATCAACCGAAATCTCGCGCAAAAGGCCCGCTTCGCGGAACTGATGCAGCGTATTGTAGACGGTGGCCAGCGAAACGCCGATCTTCTCTTCCGCCGCCTCGGCATGCAATTGCTCGGCGCTGACATGCCGGTGCGGCCCGTCAAACAACAATTCCGCCAAAGCGATGCGCTGGCGCGTCGGCCTGAGGCCCGCCATGCGCAAAACCGCCATCAGACAGGGACGGCGGGAGGTGGCGAAACGCGAAATCTGGCCGGGAATAGGCATGCGAACCGGTCTTGCAATCATGATCCATCGACCCACATTCACCAGACTGGCAAAAGGGCTTGGCCGCTTTATAGGAAATGCGGCACATCGAGACAAGCGGCACGCGGTCACATGGTGAAGCGCCCGATGCCCGAAATCCGGGCATAAGCGCCTTGAGGCGGCACGTAACTGAGTTGACCGGACTTTTCGCGCCCTCTAACACTGGGCACCGGATTGTGGTGAAGGAACAGACATGGCCGAACGCAAGAGCGCCTATTCCTACGACGAGTTGATTGCGCACGGAAAGGGTGAGCTTCCCGACCAGATGGATGCCCGCCTGCCGGCGCCGCCCATGCTCATGTTCGACCGGATTACCGAAATCCGCTCCGAGGGCGGCGAATTCGGCAAGGGCTTTGTGACCGCTGAACTCGATCTTAATCCGGATCTCTGGTTCTTCAATTGTCACTTCATTGGCGATCCGGTCATGCCCGGCTGTCTGGGGCTCGATGCGCTCTGGCAGATGGTTGGTTTTTACCTCGGATGGAGCGGTTCGCCGGGCAAGGGGCGTGCCCTTGGCGGCCAGATTAAGTTCACCGGACAGGCCACCACCGACAAGAAGCTACTTCAATACCGCATTGACATTAAACGGCACATGCGCGCGCCGCTGCCGTTCGGCATTGCCACCGGCTCGGTCACGGCGGATGGCGAGCAGATCTATGTTGCGGAAAACCTGCGGGTGGGGCTAATTCCCCTCGACCAGGCCGACGCGGCATAAAAGGACGAGGCCGAAATGAAACGCGTTGTCGTCACCGGAATGGGGATTGTCTCCTCGATTGGCAACAATCTGGACGAGGTTCTGGACAGCCTCAAGAATGCGCGCCCAGGCATCCGGTTTGCGCAGGATTATGCCGACCTCAACTTCCGCTGCCAGGTGCATGGCGAGCCGCTGCTCGATCCGTTCGAAGTGCTCGACCGGCGCACGACACGCTTCATGGGCAAGGGCGCGGCCTGGAACTATATCGCCATGATGGAGGCGCTCCAGAATGCCGGGCTCGAAGAGGCCGATTATCGCGCCAATCCGCGCGTCGGCATGATCATGGGTTCGGGCGGACCGTCCACCAAGGCGGTTGTGGAGGCTGCCGACATTACCCGCGACAAGGGCCCCAAACGCATCGGTCCGACCGTGGTGCCCAAGGCCATGAGCTCGACGGCCTCGGCGACTTTGGCAACCCCGTTGGGAATTCATGGGGTGAACTATTCCATCTCCTCGGCCTGCGCGACGTCCAAGCACTGTATTGGCAATGCCTACGAGCTCATCCAACTCGGCAAGCAGGACATCATCTTTGCAGGCGGCCACGAGGACCTGCACTGGTCCATGTCGAACCTGTTCGACGCCATGGGCGCCATGTCGACCAAATACAACGAGACCCCCGAAGTGGCCTCTCGCGCCTACGACAAGGATCGTGACGGCTTTGTGATTGCCGGTGGGGCCGGGGTGCTGGTGCTCGAAGAGCTTGAGCATGCAAAGGCCCGCGGTGCCAACATCATCGCCGAAGTCGTCGGTTACGGCGCGACCTCGGACGGCTATGACATGGTCGCGCCCTCGGGCGAAGGCGCCGTCCGCTGCATGCGCATGGCGCTCGAGAACATCAAGGCGCCGATCGACTATATCAATCCGCACGCCACCTCGACGCCGGTCGGCGATTCCAAGGAAATCGGCGCTATCCGCGAAGTGTTCGGCAACGAAGACAAATGTCCACCGCTCTCGGCCACCAAGTCCCTGACCGGTCATTCTCTGGGTGCGACGGGCGTCTGGGAGTGCATCTTCTCCATTCTCATGATGCGCAACCGCTTCATTTGCGAAAGCGCCAACATTTTTGAGCTGGATCCTGAGTTTGCCGACATGCCCATCGTGCGTTCGCGCCGCGACGATGTTGATCTTGCCTATGTGCTTTCCAACTCTTTCGGATTTGGTGGCACAAACGCTTCGCTCGTCTTCAAGCACCCGGACGCGGATTGATCCGGGTCTATCCAGATCTCTTGTCGTGGGCGAAATAGAGCACGGCCAGCCCGAGTACCGTCACCAGTGCGCCGGCCAGAACTGAAACGCTGACCCAGCCATTGCCCAAAAGCCCCTCGTAGACGATCACGAACACGGGCACGAGATAGCCATAGGCCATCACCTTTGAGGCGGGCAGGGTGACCGACGCAAACTGAACCAGGAAAAAGGTCGTGGCCGTCGGAAAGATGGCGAGATAGAGCAGAACCAGCCACACGACCGGCGGCAGCGCCGCGAAGTCTATCTGCATCAGGTCCGGCAACGCGGCGATTGTTATCCAGACCGCCGTCGCCGCAACGTTGAATAAGGTGAGAACCACCAGCGGTTCGCCGCGATTGAACCGGCGCAAAAGTGGCGTGTAGACCGCATGTGCAGCACAACCGGCAAAGTAGATGAGTTCGCCCTGGCCGATATCGAATCCCAGAATGGCGTTCACGTCGCCCCGGAAAATCACCCAGATCGATCCAAGCCCGGCGAACAGCAGGGAAATCGCCATCAACCCGGTCAGCCTTTGCTTGACGATGAAATAGCCGAAAAAGGCGGTCAGGATTGGTGTCAGCGTAAAGACCGCCGAGGTCGCGACCGGACTGGTCATGGTCAGGGCGATGAACATCGAGACGAAGTAGAACGCCATCAATCCGCCGGTGATCAGAAACCGCCAGGGAGCCTGAGGCACGGCCACGGGTTCGCGGCGCAAGCCGAAAGCGATCACACCCATGATCAGGGCTGCGAAGATGAACCGGATCGCGTTGAGCGGAACCGGCTCGATATAGGGTAGCGCCATGCGGCCCAGCGAAAAGGAACCGGCGATCAGCGCCGCAAACAGGACCATGGCCAGATGTGCCGGCAGATGCACCCAATGAAGCGGCCGCGCCGGGCTGATAACGCTCAACTCAGATCACGCTGAGGCCGTGTGCCGCGGCCAGCTCTTTAAGGTCGGCATCTGGGCGCGCGCCCACGTGTTCGATCACTTCCGCCGCGCAAAGACACCCGAGCCGCAACGACACATCGAGCGGAGCGCCACGTGCATGGCCGAGCAGAAAGCCGGACGCGAACAGATCTCCCGCGCCGGTCAGATCGATGACTTCCCTGACCGGATGGGCCGGCACCGAAACCACCTCACCGTCCTGGACCGCCATGGCGCCATCCTCGCCAAGCGTGATGACGGCAAGTTCCGCTTCACTGGCGATCTGGCGCACGGCCTCGGAAAAATCACTGGTCTGATAAAGTGACTTGAGCTCCTCGATATTGGCGAACACGTAATCGCAGGTCTTCGATCTGATCAGATCGCGAAACTCATCGCGAAACCGGTCCACGCAAAACGGATCGGAAAGAGTAATGGCGGCGGCCCGTTCATGCTTGTGTGCATAATGTGCGGCCCGCACGAAGGCGAGCTTTGCTTCCGGCGGATCCCACAAATAGCCTTCCATGAAGATCGTGGCGGCCTCCGCGATCTGGTCCTCGATAATATCCTCTTCGGTCAGATCATGGCAGGCGCCGAGATAGGTGTTCATTGTTCGCTCGCCATCCGGCGTGATCAGAATCATCGATCGGCCGGAGCCCGCTCCGTGCGAAAGCATCGGCGTCGTGAATTCGACCCCCTCGCTATGCATGTCCGAAATATAGAAATGCCCGATCTCGTCCTCAGCGACCTTGCCCACAAAGGCCGCCGTGCCGCCGAGCGCCGCAACCCCGACCGCGCTATTGGCAGTGCTGCCGCCCGAGCGCTGTTTCTTGTTGGCGGGCATCCGGTCCCACAAATAGTTGGCGCGCTCGTGTTCGATCAGATGCATGATCGCCTTGGTCATGCCTTCGGCAGCGAGGAATTCATCGTCGACCTGGGCAAAAATGTCGGTAATGGCGTTGCCGATGGTCAAAAGGTCGAGGCGGGGCTGGGACATGGGCGATGTGTTCAACCGGATGATGTGTTTTGCGAAAACCTAACCGGAATAGATGGCGGCGCAACTCCAAAAGCGCCGCACCTGGGCTCACACCATGGTTTTCGCATCATATTTGCACCATTGGGAAATGATGCAGTTCGGACAGTCCGGCTTGCGCGCCTTGCACACATAGCGCCCATGCAGGATGAGCCAATGATGCGCATGCAGCATGAATTGCGCCGGAATGCGTTTTTCGAGGGCCAGTTCGACATCCAGCGGTGTCTTGCCCGGCGCAATGCCGGTCCGGTTGCCGACACGGAACAGATGCGTATCAACCGCAATGGTCGGCTGACCAAAAGCGATATTGAGCACGACGTTGGCCGTCTTGCGCCCAACCCCGGGAAGACTTTCCAGTTCCTCGCGGGTTCGCGGCACCTCCGACCGAAAATCGGCGATCAACCGTTCGGATAATGCCAAAACGTTTTTCGCCTTGTTGCGATAAAGCCCGATGGTGCGAACATGGCCGGTGATCCCGTCGAGCCCGAGCGCCACCATCTTTTCCGGTGTGTCGGCGATTTCAAACAGGGCCTTGGTGGCCTTGTTCACACCGGCATCGGTGGCCTGCGCGCTCAGAACCACCGCAACCAGAAGGGTGAACGCATTGACATAATTGAGTTCGCCCTTTGGTTCGGGATTGGCCGCCGCAAAGGCTTGAAACATCTTTTCGATGTCGCTTCTGCTCAGTTTTGAGCGCGCCAGCCGCTTCGCCATCTTGTGAGTTTCCCAAAACATATATTTTGTGGCATCTTAATCAGCCAGCGACGAAGCACCGGAGCCGAAATGACGACTTCTCCCCTGTTTTCCGCCCTTCTGACCCCGCATCGCTCGCTCGATGCACGCGGCATCCGCTATGTCGCAGCGGTGGCTGCTGTTCTCGCTTCGATCCCCGGAATCTTCTTCTACGCCGTCGGGGCCTGGCCCGTCGTCGGCTTGATGGGCCTTGACGTTCTGGCACTCTATTGGGCCCTCTCCGCCTCGCTGAAATCCGGCCGGGCCTTCGAGGAGGTGACCTTGTGGCGCGATTCGCTCGAAGTCAGGCACGTGACCGGTTGGGGCCGCGAGCATCAGCACCAGTTCAATCCGTTCTTTGTGCGCCTGAACGTCGAGCGCGATTATGAAGACCGGGTCACCAGAATGTCCCTGAGATTGCGCGATCAGGAACTCGAGATCGGCGCCTTTCTCGACCCCGACGACAAGGCGAGCTTTGCCAAGGTCTTTTCATCAGCACTCTACGACGCCCGCAATTGATGCCGCGTCAAAACCGGCTCGCCGGGTCCGGTCACGATCGGCTAGGCTGAGGTCCAATGACAGAGGACCCCGCCATGCTCGACCGCATAACAGATCACTCGGAGACCGAAGATTATCGTCTCGTTCAAAACGTCATTGCCGAACTTTCCGGCATCAAGGGTGAACCGGAAAACTGGAACGCCATTGCCCACACTGTCGGGTTGACGGAACGCCAGCTGACCGATCTCTTTCGCCGCTGGTGCGGCCTCAGCCCGAAAAGCTTCGCCCAGGCCGTGGCGCTCGATCACGCGAAACGGTTACTGGCGGACCGGGCAAGTCTGCTCGACACGGCTTATGAAGTCGGCATGAGCTCGACTTCGCGGCTCTATGACCTGTTCGTCAGTTACGAGGCCATGCCTCCCGGCGCCTGGGCCAGCCGCGGCGAAGGGCTCGACATGAATTGGGGCGTGGCACCCTCACCGTTTGGCGATGCGCTGATTTTTTCGACGCCCTACGGCGTCGCTGGCATTGGCTTTGTCGATGAACGCCGCCCTGCAGAGGGCGAACGGCATCCGCCGCGCGATCTGAACGCGGCATTTGCCGACCTGTCCGGGCGCTGGCCGCGCGCCAGTTTCAGCCGCAATGATGCGGACGCCCGCCAAATCGGTGCGCGCATTTTCGATCCAAAGAACTGGGACCCAAAACGCCCGGTCCGGCTGGTTCTCATCGGCAGCGATTTCGAGGTCAAGGTCTGGGAGAAGCTGATCGAAATCCCGATGGGCACGGCCCGGACCTATGGCGAAATCGCCGGCGATCTCGGCAAACCCAGCGCATCACGCGCGGTGGGCACGGCGGTGGGCCGAAACCCGATCTCGTTCGTCGTGCCTTGTCACCGGGTCGTCGGCTCGACCGGGGCACTGACCGGATACCACTGGGGCGTCGCCCGGAAGCGTGCCATTCTCGGTTGGGAATACGGCCAGACCCACGCGGAGTGAGGGCCCAAAAGGCCCGCTATTCGTCCGACTCGTCCGGCTCCCACAGCTCGATCGGATTGCCTTCTGGGTCGTGAATACGCGCGAAGCGGCCGATGCCGGGCATGTCCCAATCGGGATTGGTGATGACCTCGATCCCTGCGGCGCGCAGGCTGCTGCCAAGGCCATCGAGATCGTCGACGCGCAGGTTCAGCATCCAGTGCCGGTCGGTGGCGAAATAATCCGAATCCGTTGCGAACGGAGCAAAAACACTCGGTCCGGCCTTCGTGTCCCATTGCCCATAGGGCACCGACCCGACCCCGAGATGTTCCACATACCAGGCGCGCAATGCGTCCGGGTCCTTTGACCGAAAGAAAAACCCGCCAACTCCGGTAACGCCCATTTTGCCCTCCGCGGCACAAATTCTATAAACCGGAAACAACGCTAGCACGACAACAAGTCATGCGCATATCACTTTGCTGAAATAGTCTGTTTGAGCGAGCAGCATTTCTTCTGCCCGTCCTGGCCGCGGAGTTGCGTGAACCTTGCTTCGCCTCGTGGCGTTGCGCAGCGCACTCGGGCCCAAAATCACGCCGCCGGAATGGCTTTCCGGCTTCGTCGTAGACGCTCGCTACTCCGCCGCCTCGGGAATGGCGCCCGGATTGTTCGGATGCGTCGTCCAGTTGGCATATTTTTCCTCGACCTTCTTTTTGGTGCGGGGATCGACCGATCCGGCGGCAAGCGGCTCCATCGTGATGCAATTGTCGACCGGGCAGACATTGACGCACAGATTGCAGCCAACGCATTCCTCGTCCATCACCTCGAAATGGCGCTCGCCGTTGCGGGTGGCCGAAATCGCCTGATGCGAGGTGTCCTCGCAGGCAATGTGGCAGCGCCCGCACTTGATGCACAGATCCTGGTTGATCTTGGCCTTGGTCACGTAATTGAGGTTGAGGAACTGCCAGTCGGTGACGTTGGGGATCGCCCGTCCGATCACGTCGTCGAGAGTCCTGTGCCCGTTCTCATCCATCCAGTTCGACAGACCTGAAACCATTTCCTCAACGATCTTGAACCCATAGGTCATCGCCGCTGTGCACACCTGAACGTTGCCGGCGCCAAGCGCGAGGAATTCGGCGGCGTCGCGCCAGGTCGTGATCCCGCCAATGCCGGAGATCGGCAACCCCTTGAGCTCCCGGTCGCGGGCGATTTCGGAAACCATCGAAAGCGCGATCGGCTTGACGGCGGGACCGCAATAGCCGCCGTGGGTACCCTTGCCATCGATCGTCGGCTCCGGACAGAAATTGTCGAGGTCGACCGAGGTGATCGAGTTGATTGTGTTGATCAGCGACACCGCATCGGCCCCACCCGCCAGGGCCGCCCGCGCCGGCGCGCGGATGTCCGTGATGTTGGGCGTCAGCTTGACGATGACCGGCATCCGCGTCGTCGCCTTGCACCAGCGGGTGATCATCTCGATGAGGTCCGGCGCCTGTCCGACCGCCGAGCCCATGCCGCGCTCGCTCATGCCGTGCGGGCAGCCGCAATTGAGCTCCACCCCGTCAGCACCGGTCTCCTCGACCAGGGGCAGGATGGTCTTCCACGCCTCTTCGATGCAAGGCACCATCAGCGAGACGACCACGGCCCGGTCCGGCCAGTTCTTTTTGACCTGCCTGATTTCTTCAAGATTGACGAAGAGATCGCGGTCGGTGATCAGTTCGATATTGTTGAGGCCCAGAAGCCGCCGGTCCGCGCCCCAGATCGCGCCATAACGCGGCCCGTTGACATTGACCACCGGTGGGCCCTCTTCGCCAAGCGTTTTCCAGACCACGCCACCCCAGCCTGCCTCGAAGGCGCGCTCGACATTGTAGGCCTTGTCGGTTGGCGGTGCCGAGGCGAGCCAGAACGGGTTGGGCGACTTGATGCCTACGAAATTGCTGGAAAGATCGGCCATTCTGCCCTCCTTTTGGTGTTCAACGATTCTCGAGCATGACGAGGTTGCCTTCGGAATCCCTCAGCCAGCACCAGACGACGTCCGGGTCCCAGGGCGCGGATTGCACCGGCTGAACGATTTCGACGCCTGCCTGCTGCAAGCGCTCAGCGGTCGCCGCAACTTCGTTGTCGATCAGAACCAGAGCCGGCCGATCCATTTCTGCATCGCCTTCGCGTTTGGTCAGGACAATCGTTGTTTGGGCACCGTCCGGGGCGAGTTCCACCCAATTCCAGCCATCGTCCCCATAAGGGGAATTCTGAACCACCGAGAATCCGAGCATGTCGGCATAAAAGCCCATCGCCCGCTGCTGATCGGCGACCGGCAGGTTGGTAAATTTGATGTGCGAAACGCTCACCGCGCGGCCCCGGACAATGCCTTGTGAATGCTCTCGGCGGCATCGCGGCCATGTGCGACTGCGGTGACCGTCAGATCGTCGCCACCGGACGCGCAATCGCCCCCGGCCCAGACCTTGTCATGCGAGGTGCGCATTTCCTTGTCCACCGCGATCCGGCCGCCCTCGATCCTCAGACCGTCCGCTGTCTCCTCGATCAGGGTCTGGCCGATGGCTTTGAACACCTGATCGGCCGGCAAGGTCGCGGTGTGGCCGATCCCGGTCAGCTTGCCGTCGCGGATCGCGGTATATTCGAGTTCGATGGCGGAGACGGTGCCGTCGCTCGAGATCACCCGTTTTGGCTGCAGCCAGTGCCTGATGGTCACGCCCTTTGAGGCGGCGAGTTCCTGCTCGAAATCGGAAGCATTCATGTGGTCCTTGCCGCGCCGGTAGCAGATCGTCACATTCTCCGCCCCCAAAAGCTTGGCCTGGATGGCGGCGTCGATCGCGGTCATACCGCCACCAATGACCACGACATTGCGCCCGATCGGCACGCTGGAAAGATCGGTCGCCTGCCGCAGTTCGGCGATGAAGTCGATGGCATTGTCGACCCCCTCGGTCTCTGATCCATCCGCCAGCATGGCGTTAACCCCGCCAATGCCGATGCCCAGAAAAACCGCGTCGAATTCGCCCAGCAGCCCGTCAAGGCTGAGCTGTTCGCCCAGCCGCTGTCCCAGTTCGATGGAAATGCCGCCGATCGACAGCAGATATTCGACTTCCTGCTGCGCAAATCCGTCGACCGTCTTGTAGGTGGCGATGCCATATTCGTTCAGCCCGCCTGCCTTGGGCCGGGCATCGAAAATCACCACGTCATGCCCGTGCATGGCCAGCCGGTGAGCGCAGGACAGGCCTGCCGGGCCGGCGCCGACAACGGCAACCTTCTTGCCGGTCGACGCCTCCCGGGAGAAAAACCGGGCGTCCTCGTCCATGGCGATGTCGGTGGCGTAGCGCTGCAGCCGGCCGATCTTGACCGGCTTGCCCTCCGCTTCCTCACGAACGCAGACTTCCTCGCATAGCGTTTCGGTGGGGCAGACGCGGGCGCACATCCCCCCCAGAATGTTCTGTTCGAATATGGTTTTCGCCGCGCCGAGCGGGTTGCCCGTCGAGATTTCGCGAATGAACATCGGGATGTCGATTTGCGTGGGGCAGGCATTCATGCACGGCGCATCGAAACAGAAATAACAGCGCTCCGCTTCGATCCGCGCCTCATGCGCGCTCAACGGCGCGTGCAGATCGGCAAAATTGGTTCTCAGCGTTTCCGCATGCAACCGTCCCGCAACAATGCCGTCATCCAGCGCCGCGGTCCCCGTCGTTCCCTCCATGGCGGTTCCATCCCGTTCACTTGCGATCCCTGAACGCTAGCGCAGCCCGAAATTTTTATCAATTGGTCAAAAAATGAATCTGGAGAGGCCTCGCGCCAGCCGCAAAAGATTGCATTTGATATATGTTCGAACCTTTCGTTAGCATTCGTTTGCTACGCATATTCCCCTAGATCCTGTTTGGGGAAGAAATGGTGGTCATTGAAATGCCGCTGGCTGTAGCGAACCGGCGGGGACGCACTTTGATGATGACCACCACGCGTTCGGAGGTTCGAATTGTTTGCAAGTGCGTTTATTGTCGGTCCGGATGACGGTCCGGGCCTCGCGTTGGAGCAACTGGCACAGGATGTCGGTTTCCGGCATGTTCTGTGGCTCAACGACCTGACCGAGGCCGAGGAGCAGACCAAGCAGACGCCGATCTGCTTCTTCTTCTTCAGTTCGGCCCTCGATCCGGAATTGACCAAGGAAATTGTCAGCGCGCTGCGCTCAAGCCGGAACCGGCAAATCAAGTTCGCGCCTCTCGTGGCCTTCTGCGAAGAGCCCACCGAAAAAGCGATCCGCTGCTATCTCAACGCCGGCTTCGACGATATCCTCATCCCGCCGTTCAACGCCCGCACCGCGTCCGACCGGTTGCGCTATCTCGTGCGTCATCACACGGTGTTTTTCGAAACCAAGACCTATTTCGGTCCGGATCGCCGCCGCAATATCGGGTTGAAGGATCGCGGGCACGCGCTGCGCGGCACAGGCGGTGAACATCGCCGCATTGAAATCGTGCGCGACCCCAATGTCGGGGTCAAGATCCTGCGCGACCAGCATTTCAAGGAACAGACCAAAGCCGGCGAAAGGGACTATCACAGTCTCAAACGGCTCTGGGCCTGACATCCGCACTTCCTGGTTTCCTGCAATCACACGCAGCCTGACAATTTGGGTGCGCATGCAGCCTGTCCCGCCTATGGACAGGTGCAAATCGGGTGTGTAACGCTCGCGTCCGGCCGGTGTGAAATCGATTGCCGGTGCCAAGGGATTTCACTCATGTCCGTGTTCGTCACCCGGCCGCATTTCCGGATCTTTGCGTCGTTCTTCATCTATGCGCTGATGCTGGGCGCCATCTATCCGCGCCTGGGCGATCTGCAGCAACAGATGGGCGTCGGTGAAGGCGCGCTCGGGGCAGCGCTGATCGGAGCGGCCCTCGGGACGCAGATTTCGCTCGCCTTTGCCCAACCGCTCATGCAGTCCATCGGTTATCGCTGGTCCATGCTGTTGGCTGTGCCCATGCTCGGCATCGCCGAGGTTCTGGCAACGACCGCCTCGAGCCCCCTAGTCTTTTTCGGTTTTCAGTGTGTCGCGGGTCTGGCGGTGGGCGTGGTCGAGATGATCATCAATCTGGAAGCGGACCGGGTCGAACACAAGATCGGGCGGCGCATCATGAGCCGGGCGCATGCCTTCTGGAGTTTCGGTTTCATGGCCGCTGCCTATCTCGGTGCCGGCTTTGCCCAGGCGCACATTTCTCCCACCATGCACCTGCTCATCCTGCTCGTATTCGTGGCTGTGCTGAACACTTATCTGTTTCACGATTACGTGCCGGCGCCTTCGCGCAATGTCGAAGAGGGGGGCGGGTCACGCTTTGTGCGGCCGACCCCGGCCATTCTGGTTCTGGTGACCTTTACCCTCAGCGCCATGATTCTGGAGGGGGCGAGCCTTGACTGGTCGGTCATCTACATGCGCGACGTGCACCACACCCAGCCCTGGCTGAACGCATCGACACTCGGCATCTTCGCCATGATCATGGCGATCTCGCGTTTCTTCGCCGACGGATTTGTCGAGCGTTTCGGTCCCGAGCGCGTCGCCCGCACCCTGGTTGCGATCATGGGTATCGGTGCCCTGTCGGTTGCGCTGGCGCCGCATCCCGCCATTTCGATCTTCGGTTTCGCCTGCCTCGGTATCGGCACCAGCGCGATTTTCCCGCTCTCCATGTCCGCCGCCGCGCAAATGACCGACCGGCCCGCCGTCGTCAACGTCGCCTCGCTGGCACAGATCTCTTTTGTCACTTTCCTGCTCGCGCCCCCGCTGCTCGGTTTTGTCGCCGAACATTTCGGAATCCGCTGGTCATACGCGATTGGCCTGCCCTTTGTTATCCTGAGCTGGCTGACTGTGCACCGCATCCTTGCCGGCGTTAAGGTGGAAACCCAGGTAACGGACTAGGGGCAGGGCGTGGCGGAGGAAAATCTGGATCCAATTCTGGTCGATGGCCGCCAGTCGGAAACAGCTCTGCGTGTGCAGCGCGGCACCATGCGGTTTCTGCGCGCCCAGCTCGACATGGCCTGCTATGCCGAACTGCCGCTGGCCAATGGCCGCCGCGCCGACATTCTGGCGGTAGGGCCCAAGGGCGAAATCTGGATCATCGAAATCAAATCGAGCATCGAGGATTTCCGGGTCGATCAGAAATGGCCTGAATACCGCGAATTCTGCGATCGCTTCCTGTTCGCCAAACCGCCCGAGCTGGCGGCCGAAATCTTCCCGGAGAGCGAAGGTCTGATCGTCGCCGACGGCCATGGAGCCGACATCCTTCGGCATGCGCAGAACGACCCCATGGCGCCTGCCCGCCGCAAGGCGCTGATGCTGCGCCTGGCCCGCGCGGGCGCCGACCGCATTCATGCCCTGATGGATCCCGGTCCGCGCTGACTGCTCTCACCATGACCCTTCAGACCCGCATCAAACTCGTTTTTCTGCTGCAATCCATTGCGGGTGGCGCCATGGTCACGCGCATTCCCGATCTGCAGCAGGGTCTTGGCCTCAGCGAAGGCGAACTGGGTCTGGTCATGATGGGACAGCCGCTCGGCGCGCTCTTCATGTTTCTCTTCGCCTCGCGCCTTGTCGAACGGTTCGGCACCCGCCTGTCGCTGATGGTCTTCATCCCCGTCATGGCGGGTTTTCTGATCGTTCAGGCGCTGGCGACATCCGGCCTTGTTCTCGGTGCTGGGCTCTTCGGCTTTGCAGCCGCCTTTGCGCTGACCAATGTCGCCATGAATGTCGAAGCGGATCGGGTCGAGGCGGCCACCGGCGACAAGGTGATGAATAAGTGCCACGGCGTCTGGAGCTATGGATTCCTGGCGACGTCCCTGCTCGGCGTCGCCATGCATGGCGGACACGTGCCAGTGCTCTATCACTTTGGCGGCCTGTTCCCGCTGGTCGTGTTGGCCACGATCTGGCTTCTTGGTCCTTTTCAGGCCGCCGCGCCCCGCGCGCACAAGGGGCTGACCCGCCGCCCGGCCTTTGCCGTTCCCACCTTGCTGACCCTGACCCTTGTTGCCTTCGGCTTTGCCGGCGGCATGACCGAAATGGGCACCCGCATCTGGTCGATCATCTATGTGCGCGATACGTTCGTGGTGCCCGCCTGGGTCGAGTCCCTTACTCTGCCGGCCTTTTCGTTCTTCATGGCCAGCGCCCGCATGGGAGCCGACACCTTTCTGAGATGGACCGGTGCGGTGCGCGGCGTCCGCATCATGCTCGCCATCGCCATGCTCGGTGTGTTGTTCGTTGTCTTCGCGCCCAATCTTTATCTGGCACTCACCGGCTTTGCCATGATGGGCGTCGGCGTGTGCGTGCTTTTCCCGCTCATGCTCAGCACTGCCGCACAGGCCGGGGACCGGCCCGCCTCGGAAAACGTTGCCGCTGTCACTCTGGTGAACAGCCTGATCATGCTCGGCTCACCCGCGCTCATGGGTCTGGTGGCCGAGGCTTTCGGCATCCGCGTTACTTTCGGACTGCTTCTGCCGATCCTGATGTTGAGTTTTTCCGTCGCAGGCGTGCTGCGCCTGCGCGATCAAGCGCCCAGAACCTCCTGAAGCTTCTTCATCAGTTCCAGCCGGTCCGCATCCGATTGCGCCGCGTGCAGCTTCTGCCCGAGCCGGATTGAGAAATCGGCATATTCATTGTTCCAGTCGCGCGAGAATTGCCGCGTGTCGATCCGGCGTTTCTCCGGTGCGCCGCGGGCCGCAATGCCGAAGGCGCGCAGTTCGAAATAGTCGTCGAGTTCAGGCGCGATGATCTGATCCCCGCCCAGCCCGAGTTCCATCAGGTCTCCGCGCATGGCTTCCCGCGATTCATCCTCGCCATGGGTCAGAAACAGGGCGCCATGAGCCGGCAGGCGATGCGCCACCCATTCGATGAGTTCTTTGTGATCGGCGTGGGCCGAATAATTTCCGATTGAACGGATGCTGGCCCGCACCGGATAGCGATCACCGTGAATGCGCACCTCGTCCGCACCGCTCTGGATGATCTGCCCCAGCGTGCCCGGTGCCTGAAAACCGACGAACAGAACGGTCGCGTTTGACCGCGCGATGTTGTTGCGCAAATGATGCTTGATCCGCCCCGCCTCACACATGCCGGAGGCCGACATGATGATCGCCCCGCCTCTGATCTTGTTGATGTCTTTGGATTCCTCGACCGATTCGACAATCCGGAACCGTTCATCGCTGAACAATTCGTCCGCCGTCAGTTCCATATCCTCGAACATGGCGGAATATTTGGTGTAGACGCCAGTCACCTTCGAGGCGAGCGGGGAATCGAGAAAGACCCGCTGTGGATTGATCTCGCCCGATTTGATCAATGTGCCGATATCGTGCAGCAATTCCTGACTGCGCTCGACGGCGAAGGTGGGGATGACCAGGTTGCCGCCGCGCCCCAGCGCCTCGTTGATCTCGCCGCGCAGGGCTTCACGTCGCTGTTCGAGCGTGTAATCTGCGCGATTGCGTCCGCCATACGTGGATTCGGAAAGGATATAGTCGAAATCCGACGGCGCTTCGGGGCCCTTGTAGAAGACCTTTTCATCCGGTCCGAGATCGCCCGAGAACAGGATCCGGATCGGATTGTCGTCTTTGGTCTCGACCTCGACCTCGATCGACGCCGATCCGAGGATATGTCCGGCGTTCCAGAACCGGGCCCGAACCCCGGGTCCGGGCTCGAACCAGTCTCCGTAATCGTGGCTCTTCATCAACCCCAGCGTCTTGTCCGCATCCTCGCGCGTATAGAGCGGATCAAAGAGCTTTTCGCCCCTGCGTGCGCGGGTGCGATTGGCGCGCTCGGTTTCACTCTCCTGAATGCCGGCCGCGTCTTCGAGCAGGAATTCCGAAAGACCGTTCGTCGGGGCCGTCGCATGAATGGGCCCGGAAAATCCGGCATGCGCCAATCGCGGCAGCAGCCCGGCATGGTCGATATGCGCATGGGTCAAAAGCACATAGGCAATGTGTTCCGGCTCAAACGGATAGGGTTTGTAATTGAGATCGCGGACGGTCTTGTTGCCCTGAAACATACCGCAATCGACCAGAAACTGCCCATGTGGATGCACGACCCGGTAGCAGGACCCCGTCACCGTGCCGGCGGCACCGTGAAAATGCAGTTCAACGCTCATGTGATTTTCCAGTTTCGTTGCCGGCCGCCAAAGCTTCGGCATGACCGGTTTGGTCTCGAACAGCGATTTGCCGGTTACGCTATTGGCCCGGCAAGCGGACTTCAAGCCTCGTTCGGCCCGACAATCTTCATTGCCTGGTCCAGTGTTTCGCCAAAACTTCGATCCGCCCCCTCTGCAAACCAGGTTTTCTGCGCGGAAACGAGACATCCGAACGCCGCCGCGACAATGGTTTGCGCTTCAAGCCGTGTCAGCGGCCGCGACGCACCCCGCAATTGGCTGCGATTGTAGAACCCGTCTGTGACGGCCTGCTGAAGGTGCTGCATTTTTTCCAGATAGGCCGAAAACAGTGCCGGGGTCTCGAAGATGATCCGTTGCATGGGCTCGGCCACGCGGCGCCGGTCGAGCATGTCCGCATGCCGTGCCAGCGGTGTGAACATGCGTTGCAGCGTCTGCCAGACCGGTTCGCCTTCCGGCGCGGATTGCAGAATAGCCAGCATCTCCTCGGCCATGAACTCGAACTTGCCGAGAACCAGCTCCTCCTTGCTGGCGAAATATCTGAATATGCTGCGCTGCGACAGGCCGGCCTTCTCGGCGACGGCATCGATCGTCGTGGCGTCATAGCCGCATTCCGCAAATAGCGAATTTGCCGCGTCTGCGATCTCCTTCCTGACCGCGCGCCGGGTCCGTTCCCTCAGACTCATGCTTTCATCGTTCATCGGCCAATTCCAGAAACTTGACAGTCACTGACATAAATTGCATAAACTGCAGAAAATTGCACGCGCCAATCGGGTTATCACATGAACGAGCCTGCTTCCAATGCGCCGGACCTCACGCGCCGGACGATAATTGTCACAGGGGCGAGCGATGGTATCGGCGCTGCGGCGGCACGCAGCCTCACGTCGCACGGTCATGAGGTCGTTATCGTCGGCCGCTCTCCAGACAAGACCCGCGCCGTGGCGGCCGAAACGGGCGCTGAATTTCACATCGCGGATTTTGCGCGTCTGGACGAGGTGCGCGACCTGGCGCGGGAACTCGATCAGCGGCATGAGCGGATCGATGTTCTGGCGAACAATGCCGGCGGTATTTTCGGCGAGCGGAAGAAGACCGTCGATGGATTCGAATTGACCTTCCAGGTCAATCACCTGGCGCCGTTTCTGTTGACGTCCCTGTTGCTGCCCAAGCTGATCGCAGGCCGCGCCTCGATCATTCAGACATCGAGCATCGGCGCGCGCTTCAGCGGCAAGATCGACATTGATGACCTTGATATGGACAGGAACTATTCCGCCATCCGTGCCTACATGGCCAGCAAGCTGGAAAACGTGCTCTTCACCCGCGAACTGCACCGGCGCTATCACGCTGAGGGCATTTCAGCCGCTGCCTTCCATCCCGGAAACATCGCATCCGGCTTCGGAGCTCACACGCAAAGCCGTTTGATGCGCCTGATTGCCACCAACCCGATCTTCCGCGCCGTGGCGGCCACGCCCGAACAGGGGGCGCAGCAACTCGTCTGGCTCGCCGAAGGCATGCCGGGCCGGGATTGGGAATCCGGCGCCTACTACGAACGTGGCAAACCGGCGAGCCGGGAAAATCCTCAGGCGCGCGAAGCGAGACTGGCCGAACAGCTCTGGGAGCGTTCCGCGCAACTAGTCGGAATGGCAAACAAACAGCCCTGAGCTTGAAGAATCAGCCCTGGGGCTTATCGCGGTGCCCGCTTGGCCAGAATACGCTGCAACGTGCGGCGATGCATGTTCAGCCGCCGTGCCGTTTCCGAGACATTGCGGTCGCACAATTCGTAGACTCGCTGAATATGTTCCCAGCGCACCCTGTCCGCCGACATCGGGTTTTCCGGCGGCTCGGGCTTGTCTTCGGCCGGCGCCAGCAGCGCCTTGACCACATCGTCAGCATCGGCCGGCTTGGCGAGATAGTCGACCGCGCCCAGTTTGACCGCGGTCACGGCCGTCGCGATATTGCCATAGCCGGTCAGAACCACCACGCGGGCGTCCGGCCGTACCTCGTTGAGCAGCGAAACAACGTCCAGACCGTTGCCGTCTTCGAGCCGCATGTCGATTACGGCATAGGCGGGCGGGTTGGATTTGACCTGCGCCAGCCCCGCCGCAACGCTCTCGGCGGCCCGCGCCTCGAAGCCGCGGCTGGTCAGGGCCCGTTCGAGCCGCTGCAGGAATGGTTTGTCATCATCAACGATCAGCAGGCTCGGATCGCTGCCGATGGCGTGTGAAATGTCTGTCATTACGATAGCCCTTGTGTTGGGGTCTTTTAGTGCGCCGCAACGGCTACGTCAAAGGGTCGCACCCGGCAGAACTTCCGGGCCTACCGTGCCGGATGGATAGCTCAGCGCGTCGCGCGGCCAGACGATGCGCACAAGGGCATGTCCGTTCAGGGAATCGTTGCCGAAGGAAACGCTGGCTCCGGTGCGTTCGAGCAGGGTCTTGGCGATAAACACCCCAAGCCCCAGCCCGCCGGGCCCATTGTTTTCGTCTGTATTGAGCGCCCGCGAGGTGAGGTAGGGTTCACCCAGATGCGCCAGCAGGTCGGGCTGAAAACCGGGCCCGTCGTCGAGAATGCGGATCTCGACCTCGTCGCTCGTCCATGCGGCGGTCAGTTCGACCCTGGAATCGGCAAATTGCGCGGCATTTTCGACAAAATTCGAAAGACCATACAAGAGACCCACATTGCGCCGGAATACCGGTTCGGACCCGGCGGCCGGCGCGGTGATCGTGCGAAAGCGGACATCGGGCAATTCGTGGGTTCGTGCAAGTTCCGCAATCAGTTCGGAAACCGGCACCGAGGTAAACGGCGTGTCCGCCCCGTCATCGAGCCCGCGCAGACGCGTCAGGATGGTCCGGCAGCGATTGGCCTGTTCGATGATCAGATCGAGATCGTCCTTTAGCGCGCCTTCCTCGGTCACCTCGCGGCGGATTTCCTTGGCCGCCAGGGTGATCGTCGAAAGCGGTGTGCCCAATTCGTGCGCGGCGGCGGCGGCCAGCCCGTCGAGCGCAGACAATTGCTGCTGCCGGGACAGGGCAATTTCGGTAGCGGCCAGCGCATCCGACAATTGCCGCGATTCATGGGCCACCCGGTTCGTATAGGCGGCGATGAAGACCACGCCCGAAACCAACGCCAGCCAGAGCCCGACCACGTAAAGCTCCGGAAACAGCAATTCGGTGTCCGGCAACCAGGGCAGCGGCACGTGAAAGATGGCCAGAACCGAGGCAATCAGAATGGTCAGGATCCCGATCCCGACCGTTTCGCGCTGCGGCAACGTGGTGGCGCTGACCGAGACGGGCGCCAACAAGAGAATGGCGAACGGGTTGATCAGCCCGCCCGTCAGCCACAATAGCCCGCCAAGCTGCAAGACGTCGAAAACCAGCTGCGCCGCGGCAAAAATGGTGCGGGGACGATAGGCGGCGCCGAAACGGACCAGCAGCGCGACATTGAAGCCAGCCGAAACGGCGATCAGCACGAAGGCCTCTTCGAGCGGGACGGGAAAGTGCAGATAAAAGGCGACGATAAGAAGGGTCGCCACCTGCCCGAACAGCGCCAGCCAGCGCAAGCGCACCAGCGTTTCCAGCCGGACCGAACGTTCCGGATGCGGCAATTCTGAGGGTTCGATAATCGCCATTTTCGTGCTCTCACCGGGCTTTTTGCCCGGCTTTTAGGGGTTTTGGGCCGCGTGTGGGAGAAAAAACCGTGATTTCAAGATGCGAAAACCCGATTTTTCCGCCTTGCAGCCCGTCTGGCTCTTCCCACATTTCAGCCGTTCGAGACTGGGAGTGAACCATGAGCACTGCAATTATCAAACCGCAATGGTCGTTCGTCACCATCCTGTTGATGGTGCTTGGATTTGTCTTCTTCTGGCCACTGGGCCTCGGAATGCTCGCCTACATCCTGTGGGGCGAAATGTTTGGCGGCTCGGCCGACAAGGCTGAAGCCTTCATCAATCGCCAGCGCGAGAATTTCCGTAGCCATGCGCAAAACCGCAACCGCTACAGCCGTCATTCAAGCGGCAACGCTGCCTTCGACTTCTATCGTGAAGAGCAGCTGAAGCGGCTCGACGAAGAGCGCCGCCGGCTGGACGACGAGGTCCGTGAGTTCCGTGAATATATGGACAATCTGGCCAAGGCCCGCGACCGCGAGGAGTTCGATCGCTTTATGCGCGAACGCCGCCAGAATGCCGGCCAATACGAATCGCCGTTCGACCAGAACGACAATCGCCAGGGCTACTAAGCCCTGGCGTGACAGCCCCCGAAGGCTGATTGGCCCGTCCGGAACGCCCCCTCCGGACGGGCTTTTTGTTCGCAGAAATCAGTTGGACTTTTCGGCGCCGCCATTGACCGCCTGCTGCTGCATTTCGGCCATGCGTTGCAGATTCTGGCGATAGATCTGGGCAAAATCGACGGGCTCCATGAGCATTGGCGGGAAGCCGCCGGCCTGCACAACCGAAGCGATCGTCTGGCGCGCGAATGGGAAGATCAGCCGCGGACATTCGATCATCAGGAACAGCGGCAATTGCTGCTCTGGAACGTGCATCAGGCGGAACAGGCCGCCATAGATGAGTTCGATGGAGAACAGGACATCGCTGTCCCGCTCGGCCTTGGCATTGATCGTCAGCTCGACCGCATAAAGATCGTCTTCCTGCTTCTTGACCCCGACATTGATGCCGACATTGAAGTGTGGGGGCGTTGGCCCGGCCATGATCGACTTCGGCGCTTCCGGATTTTCAAAGGACAGGTCGCGAATATATTGCGCGGCAATCGAAATCTGGGGAGCGGGTTGTCCAGCTGCGGGATTGGCCGCCGCTGCACCTTCGGCCGGCGTGTCGTTGTCTGCCATAATGTCCTATCCTGAAATTGGCTTTGTCCGGCCCGTTGGCTATCACTTCTCACCGGCCCGAACAAGGCTGGTTGGGGCGGGACTCTTCAGCGCTGCTCCGGCCCCGAATCGTCGCGCCACTGGTCCGGATCAAGATCGACCACGTCATCGTCCATTCCGCCTCTGGGTGGCGGGTTGGAGGTGGAATAGGACGTGTACGAATTGCTCGAAAAGCCGGCGGAAACCACCATGTGATCCTTTAGCCGGTCATAGATGAAACCGCGAACGGCCGGCACCAGCAGCAAGAAGCCCACACTGTCGGTGAAATAGCCGGGCGTCAGCAATAGCGCGCCGGCAATGGCCAGCATCATCCCGTCCGCGATCTGACGGGCCGGCAGGCGCCCGGCTGTTGTCGTCGCCCGGATTTCCCCGAGCAAAGACAGGCCCTGCGCCCTGATCAGCGCTGAACCGATCAACGCAGTGACGATAATCCCCAGAAGCGTCGGCCACAATCCGATCGTCTGGCCCAACAGGATGAAGAGCGCGATCTCGATGACCGGCACGATCAGAAAGGTCAGAAACAGCAATTGCAGCATGGGCGCTCCTTTCGCGCTTTGCCATGAACACACACGAACCTGTTGCGGGTGGCAAGTTGGCGCGTTCACCCTATATAGGTGTTGATCCGAGCCGGTGCGACCTTTAGCAAGGGGCCGCGCCAGCGTGTGTTTCGTTCAAGTGCGGCCCAAGGGAAGAATCCGGTCATGCAGGACTTTTTCGATATCCCCACCATCATCATCATCGCGGTGGCCATTTTCGTGCTCTACCGTCTGCGGTCCGTTCTTGGCACGCGGACCGGAAACGAACGCACGCCCATGCGCGACATCCGCGAAAGCCGGACCGAACGTGAAAAACCCGATGAGGCGCCGCGCATGGACGATGTTGTCGTCCCGCTTCGTCCCGATGCGCGCAGCGAACGGACGGACCCCGAGGCTGCCGAGCGGGCGCAGCGCAAGTTCGAGGCCGAGCTTGAACGTTACGTTCCCGACAATGCCCCTCTGCGCGCCCGGCTGCAGGAGATCGGCGATGCCGATCCGACCTTCACCCCGAAGAGCTTCATCAATGGCGCCGGCGCGGCCTATGAAATGATCGTGACCGCGTTCGCCGCAGGAGATCGCGGCGCCCTCCGCCCGCTTCTTGAAAAGGACGTCTATGAAGGTTTCGAGGCCGCGATCAAGCAACGCGAAGCCGCTGGCAACAAGGTCGACTTCACCTTTGTGGGTCTGCCCAACATCGCCTATACCGATGCCTCGCTCGACAAGAAGGTCGCCAACATCACCATTCGTTTCGATGCCGAAGTGGTCTCCGCCACCCGTGACGCGGACGGCAATCTGGTTGAGGGTGACGCCGAAAAGGTGGTCAATATCGCCGACGAGTGGACCTTTTCCAAGAACCCCAAATCCCGCGACCCGAACTGGAAGCTGGTCGGCACCAACCAGATTTCCTGATCTCGCTTTCGGGAGGTGAGGCGCGTCCGCAATGTCCAAGCGCAATCGTCCCGGACGGCCCGCGATCAACGATTGGCATTTGTGGACCGAGGTCACACGCTCGGTTTCGCCGCTGAAGCGGCGCGATCCCGAAGTGCCGCCCACAGATGTGGCGGAGACGGAAGAGACCACGCAGAATTTGCCTAAAAAGCCCGGACCTGTCCGCGATGGTGGCAAGCTGTTTCGCAACCGGCCGGCCGGCGGCGGCGAGGTCTGGGCGCCGGGCGCCACGCCAATCCATCACCACCTGCCCGACAAGCAGCACCCCAACCGCACCATCGAGCCGCGCACCAAACGCCGGGTCCGGCGCGGCCAGATCCCCATCGATGCCCGGCTCGATCTGCATGGGCTGCGCCAGGACGAGGCGCGTGCGGCCCTGCATCATTTCATCGATAAATGCGTGGGACGTGGCGATCGCACCGTCCTTGTCATCACCGGCAAGGGGTTGAAGAAGATCGATCCGAGCATCGTGTTCGAACGTGGCGTCCTGCGACACCTGCTGCCGCACTGGCTCAACGAACCGTCACTTGCGCCCCTGATTGCCGGCTATGAGGTCTCGGCCCAGCATCACGGCGGCGAGGGTGCCTATTACGTTCGGCTGAAACGCATTGCCCCGGGCAATTCCTAACCTGCTTTCCCGGCCCGTTTAGCCATCGACAAGCTGATGCCGGTACCTGCCAGCATCGGCACGATCCCTGCCGAAACGACCAGAGCGATCATGACCCAGATCGGCGGCCCGAAAAGCGCGATCACGATCCCGATCAGCGACAGAGCCAGCATCAGCCGTCCGGTCCAGATATGCGTCACCCGCCAATTGCCCGCGTCGGCAAGGGTTGTCGGTAGCCTCAGCCCCGCCAGCCGGTTCGGCTGGCTTTTGGGCAGGTGATTACCGATCAGCGCGAACATGCCGAGCACCCCCAGAACGATCAGCCGCACCATGTCGACCACCTGGCCAATGCCGATCAGGATCGTGCCTACCAACAGAACCAGTGCGATCACTTCAAGCGCTGCGAATGCCGCGTTGATGACCGATCGGCCGCGCTCGAAATCCGCGCGTGTCAATTTTGCGGAGAAAAATAGCCCGATCACGCTCGCCAGAACCAGCGTGATGAAAAGCGGAAACAAAAGAGCCACCGGCGCAGGCGAAAATGCGTCCGCAGCGCCTGAAAAGCCCCAGTGAATGGGCAGTGACCCGCCCAATGGTACGAGGACAAAACCCAGCAATGTCACGCCAAGCAGCAAAACCAGCAGAACCACATGCGTATGGGTGAAAAAGCGCGGAAACCACATCATTCTGTCTCCCTGAAATCGAGAAAGCGGCTCAGCGCATCTTCAAGCACGCTGAGATTGGCGGTGTAGATCAGGCTCGTGCCCTGGCGCTCGCGGATGACAAGCTCCGCCTCGACCAGCTTGTTGAAATGCACCGACAAGGTGGGCTTGGAGAGATCGAAATGGCTGGCCAGTTCGCCCGCACTCATCGATTTGTCGCGCAACAACACCAGAATGCGCCGACGCACGGGATGGGACAGGGCTTCGAAAACCAGATTCAGACTCATGGGCTCACCGAAGATATATTTAGACAATCATCTAATTAGAGTCAATACGAATTATTCAAGGACCGGAACTGTTGGACAGGGGGCGCCAAATCACCTAATTCCGGTTAATCCAGATTGCCGGGAAAGACGATGACACCGTTGGGGGCCAAATTGCGGGAAATGCGCGCCCAGCGCGGCGTTGCGCTCAAGGATATGGCCGATGCGATCGGGGTCTCGCCTGCCTATCTTTCAGCGCTCGAACACGGCCATCGCGGCAAGCCGACCTGGCTCCTGTTGCAGCGCATGATCCAGTTCTTCAACGTCATCTGGGACGACGCCGAAGAACTGCAGCGCCTCGCCGACCTCTCTGATCCGCGTGTCGCGGTCCATACGGCGGGCATGGCGCCAGAGGCCACCGAACTGGCCAACCGCCTTTCCCAGAAGATCGGCGCGCTTGGCGCTGAGGATCTGAAAGCGCTCATCGAAGAGCTTACGCAGCGCGCTGAAAACGGCTGAAATCGAACCGCATCGCAATCCCCACATTCGCTCCGGCCCCGCGCTCCCGCCGGCCAAATTGTGTTTTGCCTGATTGTTTCAATTGGATAATCTGGACCGCGTTAGGACGCAACAAATGGGAGCCGTGTCATGGCAGCGCCAAAGGTCACGATATTTCAAAAGCTTACCGCTTCACTCTATACCGCCCTCAATCAGCACTATTTTCTGAACCAGGATATGGTGGTCAAAACCCACAAGGCACATCAATACAAGTCGGTCAAAACCATTGCCGAGGGCAAGCTGGTCATCGAGGCGCAAGGCGATTTCGTCTACGACTCGAACAATAACCCGGCATCAGGCACCATTTATACCGGCTTCAAGGTCAGTCTGATCGCCAACGGCAAGACCAAGCTCATCTATTCCGCACAGGCAGAAAACGGGGCGGCAAACATTTTCGACAATGCAGCCAGGCACATCATCGACAAGACCGGCGACACGTCCTCGAGCGCCGGGCCGTTTGCGCTGAGCTCCTACGCAGGCAACAAGGCCGATACGTTCAACGGCTCGAGAAAAGCCGATTCTTTTCAGGGCTATGGCGGCGCCGACAAGATCTTCGCCAATGATGGCAACGATTTTGTCTACGGCATGGATGGCAACGACATCATCCATGGAGGCAGGGGAAATGACAGCCTTTTCGGTGACGCGGGCCGGAACAAGGTTTACGGCGAGCAGGGTGCCGACAAGCTTTACGGCGGCACCGGCAAAAGCATTCTCAATGGCGGGCCGGGCAACGACAACATTTATGGAGGCAGCGGCGCCGAGACCATAATTGGGGGGCCAGGCAACGATTCCCTCTATTCGAGCGGCGGGGCGGATATTATCCGCTTCCTCAAGGACAGCAAGGGCGATCACTTGTTCGATTTCGAACCGGGCGTCGATATGCTGGAAGTGGATCACCGCCTCTATTCAGGCACCAAGTCGGTCAACAAGGTGCTCAATCAATTCGGCCATGTCGACGGGGCAAATTACGTCCTCGATTTCGGCAACAACAATATCTTTCAGATCGACAATGCCACCAAGGGAGAGGTGCGCGACGCGCTGCTGATCATATGAAGCAAGGCGCGGCTGCTGCTTTGCAGCCGCGTCCACATTGGCTTGAAGAACTCAAAGCACAAACTTGCTGAGGTCGGCATTGCCGGCCAGAACCGAGACCTTTTCCTTTACGAAATCGCCGTCGATAATGATGGTTTCGCCACCCTTGTCCGGCGCTTCGAACGAGATGTCCTCGATCAGTTTTTCAAGAACGGTCGAGAGCCGCCGTGCCCCGATATTCTCAACCGAGGAATTGACCAGAACCGCCGCATCGGCGATCGCATCGATCGCTTCCTCGGTGAATTCCAGATGCACATTCTCCGTGTCCATCAGCGCCACATATTGCTTGATCAGGCTGGCATCGGTGTCCTTGAGGATGCGAACGAAATCTTCATGCGTCAGCGCCCGCAACTCCACCCGGATAGGCAGCCGCCCCTGCAATTCGGGCAGCAGGTCGCTGGGTTTGGAAACATGAAACGCGCCTGACGCGATGAAGAGAATATGGTCCGTCTTGACGGGGCCATATTTGGTGGCGACCGTCGTGCCCTCGATCAGCGGCAGCAGGTCGCGCTGAACGCCTTCGCGGCTCACATCGCCGCCCCGTCCCTCGCGCGAGCAGATCTTGTCGATCTCGTCCAGAAACACGATGCCGTGATTTTCCACCAGTTCGATGGAGGCGGCACGCAATTCGCCATCATCGAGCAGCTTGTCGGCCTCCTCGTTGATCAGCATCTGATAGCTTTCCTTGACTTTGACATTGCGTTTGACCGTCTGTCCGCCAAAAGCCTTGCCCAGCATTTCGGAGAGATTGATCACCCCGGCACCCGGCATACCGGGGATTTCGAAATTCTGCGGGCCCGCCGAGGCGGCGCTGACCTCGATCTCGACGTCCTTGTCGTCGAGTTCGTTGTTTCTCAGTTTCTGCCGGAAGCTCTCGCGGGTGGAGGGTTGGGCCGAAACGCCGACCAACGCGTCGAGCACCCGTTCTTCGGCCTTCAGATGCGCCTGAGCCTGCACCTGCTGACGCCGCTGGTCCTTCAAAAGCGAATATCCAGCCTCCACCAGATCGCGGACGATCTGCTCCACATCGCGGCCGACGTATCCCACCTCGGTAAACTTTGTGGCTTCGACCTTGATGAACGGCGCCTCGGCAAGCCGGGCCAGCCGCCGTGAAATCTCGGTCTTGCCAACGCCGGTGGGCCCGATCATCAGAATGTTCTTCGGGCTGACCTCACGGCGCATATCCTCGTCGAGCTGCTGGCGGCGCCAGCGGTTTCTGAGGGCAATCGCGACGGCGCGCTTGGCATCCTTCTGGCCGACAATGTAGCGGTCGAGTTCGCTCACGATCTCGCGCGGGGAGAAGTTCTTTTCACTCATGGGTCTTGCTCACTTGTCCAGAAACAGCACCATTTGGTGCTCATCGATAAATTGACCCTGCACGCGCAACGCGCGCGGCTGGGTGCCGTAGGCTTCAAATCCAAAACGCTGATAAGCACGTTGTGCCGACAGGTTTTCCGTGCCCACCCCGAGGTGGACTTGCAGCGCCCCAACTCCGCGCGCATGGTCGATGACAGCCTTGATCAGCAAATCGACGACTCCGAGGCCCCGGGCGGCCGGCGCGACATAGACGCTATGCATCCAGCCACGATGGGCAGACTTGTTGCCGATTTCCGGGGTATAATTGGCACTGCCAACCAGTTTCGGCCCGCTAAATGCACCGTAATAGGTGCGTTCGCCTGCAAGCAGGTCGCACCAATAGATGTTTGGCCGCCCCTCGGCCTCCTCGACCGAATCGCTGAACGCAAAGGGTGCGTCGGCCAGAGCCGAGAGCCGCAGCGTCCGATAGGCGTTAGCATCTTCCGGCCCGAGCCTGCGGATGTCAAAGCTCATGGGGTCGTGTCCAGAAATCGGACCATCAAATGTTCATCAATCACCTGGCCGTCGACGATCTGGCCGCGCGGTTCGGTGCCATAGCGTTCGAAGCCGGCCCGCTCATAAAGCCTGATCGCGGCTGCGTTGAAATCGCCGACCCCCAGATGCACCTGCCGGCAGGGTGTCGTTAGAGCATAGTCGAGAAGCGTCTCGATCAGCGCCAGACCCGCGCCGGTTCCGCGCGCCAGAGGGCTCACATACATGCCCAGAAGCCATCCTTTGTGGGCGACGACCTGACCCGTCTCGGGCATGAAATTGACCTGGCCGACCATTTTGTCGGCGTCATAAGCCCCAAAAAAGGTTCGCGTTCCACCAAACAGCTCGCGCCAATAGACCATGGGTCGCACTTCGGCTTCGGCGGCCACATCGCGGAACGCCTTTGGTGCATCCTTCAGCGCCTCGATCCGCAGGGCGCGATAGCTCTCGGCATCGTCCGCGCTCAATCGGCGGACATGGATATTGCTCATTTGGCGTCCATCGCCTCGACCGTGACCTGGTCATTGGTAAAGACGCAGATGCGCCCGGCAATCTCCATCGCCTTGCGGGCGATCGCCTCGGCGTCAAGATCGCTGTCTGCCAGCGCCAGCGCCGCGGAGAGCGCATAATTGCCACCCGAACCGATGGCCGCGACCCCTTCGTCGGGCGCAAGCACATCGCCCGTGCCGGTCAGGACCAGCGAATCCGTCTCATCCACAACAATCATCAGCGCTTCAAGACGTCTGAGGTAACGGTCGGTGCGCCAGTCCTTGGCCAGTTCCACGCAGGCGCGCATCAATTGGCCGGGATATTGTTCGAGCTTGGCCTCGAGCCGTTCGAACAGCGTGAAGGCATCGGCGGTCGCACCGGCAAACCCGGCAATCACCTTGCCGTCGGCCAGCCGCCTGACCTTTTTGGCGCCATGCTTCATGACCGTATTGCCCATGGAGACCTGACCGTCGCCGGCCACCACCACCTTGCCGCCCTTGCGGACCGTGACGATGGTCGTGCCATGCCAGTTGGGAAACGCGTTGTTGTCGTCGGCCATTTGTGGCTCCTGAATTTCGTGTCGCTCCTATTTAGGTCGCTCCACGCCGATTGCAAATGCAGCCCCGCCGGTGAACCGCTCTTTTGCTTTGTCTTCTTTGCTGTTATGAGGCGCGCGAACTCCCGAAAACCCGTTGCGGAGCAGGGCGAATGCGCAAGGCCGACATCAGCCGCAAGACCGGCGAAACCGACATTTCCGTATCCGTGAACCTCGATGGAACCGGCCAGTCCGACATCGAGACCGGCATCGGTTTTCTCGATCACATGCTCGACCTTTTGACCCGCCATTCGCTGATGGATGTGAAGGTGCGGGCCAAGGGCGATCTCGAGGTCGATTTTCACCACACGGCGGAAGATGTCGGCATCGCCCTCGGCCAGGCCGTCAAACAGGCGCTCGGCGACAAAAAGGGCATCAACCGCTATGCCTCGCTCGACATGCCGATGGACGAAGCGCTGACACGTGTGGCGGTCGATGTGTCCGGCCGCGCATTTCTGGTGTTCAAGGTCAATTTCACCCGCGACAAGGTGGGCGAGATGGATACCGAGCTCTTTCAGGAATGGTTCCAGGCTTTCGCCATGAATGCCGGCATCACCCTGCACGTTGAGAACCTTTACGGCGACAATAATCACCATATCGCCGAAAGCGCCTTCAAGGGGCTCTCGCGCTGCCTGCGTCATGCCTTTGCCGTCGATCCGCGTGCGGCCGATCAGGTGCCCTCGACCAAGGGCACGCTTTAGGCCGGGAATTTCGTGAGCCTGAATCCATGAGCAAGCCCTATTCCATCTTTCATGCCGAACGCCAGACTGAAGGTTTGGCCGCCCGGGCCTTGCCTCAGCGGTTCAGCTGGTATGCCTTCCTGCTGACGCCGGCCTGGGCGCTACATCGGACCGGCTGGCGGACCTTTCTGATCTGGCTTGTGGCCCTGATCGCGCTTTCCGTTCTGGCCAGTCTTTTGGACGCACGATCCGGTTGGGCTTATTGGCTCATCGGACTTTATTTCGGCTTTGCCGCGCCTGAATTCGAGGCCGGTGAATTGAAGCGCCAAGGCTTCCGTGAAGCCGGGTTCCTGCTCGCCGGGTCCGATGTCGAGGCAGAGGTTCTGGCCATATCCGGAGAGGCCGGAAAATGAGCGAGCTTGTCACCATTATCGATTATGGCTCGGGCAATCTTCGCTCCGCCGAAAAGGCCTTCGAACGCGCGGCCCGGGAACTGGAGCTCGACACGATCATCGAGGTCACAAATGACGTCGAGAAGGTTCTGCGCGCCGACCGCATCATGTTGCCCGGCGTCGGTGCTTTTGCCGATTGCCGCGCCGGTCTTTACGCCATCGAGGGCATGCATGCGGCGCTCGAACAGCGGGTGATCCGCGATGCGGTGCCGTTTCTCGGCGTCTGCGTCGGCATGCAATTGATGGCCGAGCGGGGCCTTGAAAAAGGCACGCATCAGGGCCTCGGCTGGATCCACGGCGACGTGGTCCGCATCACTCCCAGCGATCCCGATCTCAAGATCCCGCATATGGGCTGGAACAATATCGACATGGTGCGCAGCCATCCCCTGTTCGAAGGCATCAAGACCGGGCCGGACGGGTTGCATGCCTATTTCGTCCATTCCTATCATCTCGCCGTCGCCCACCCCAACGAACTGGTCGCCACCGCCGATTACGGCGGGCCGGTCACGGCCGTGGTTGCCCGCGACAACATGCTCGGCACCCAGTTCCACCCCGAAAAGAGCCAGACCCTCGGTCTGACCCTGATCGGAAATTTTTTGAGGTGGAAGCCGTGATCCTCTTCCCCGCCATCGACCTCAAGGACGGGCAGTGCGTGCGCCTCAAACTCGGCGACATGGACCAGGCGACCGTGTTCAATGATTCCCCCGCCGCGCAGGCGAAAAGCTTTGAAGATCAGGGCTTTGACTATCTGCACGTGGTCGATCTCAATGGGGCCTTTGCCGGTCAGAGCGTCAACGGCGCGGCAGTTGAAGCCATTCTCGGGGCGGTCAGCTTCCCCGTTCAACTTGGTGGCGGCATCCGCAATCTCGGCCATATCGAGGCCTGGCTCTCCAAAGGCTTGGCGCGGGTCATTCTGGGGACCGTGGCGGTTCGCGACCCGGATCTGGTCAAAGACGCGTGCCGCCTGTTTCCCGGTCAGATCGCGGTGGGGATCGATGCGCGCGGCGGCAAGGTCGCCGTCGAAGGCTGGGCTGAAACCTCGGAACTGAGCGCCATCGAATTGGCCAAACGTTTCGAAGGCGCAGGCGTCGCGGCCATCATCTATACCGACATCGATCGCGATGGCGTCCTCAAGGGCATCAACTGGCCCTCAACCCTCGAGCTGGCCCGTGCGACCGCCATCCCGGTCATTGCTTCAGGCGGATTGGCCTCGATGGCGGATATCGAGATGATGACCCGGCCCGAAGCGCAGATCCTCGAAGGCGCCATTTCCGGCCGAGCGCTTTATGACGGGCGGATCGACGTGGCGCGGGCACTCGACATGCTGAAAGCCGCCTGACTTGCAGCCGCGCCGCTTCCCGGTCTGGTTTTACATCATCTCTCTTCTCGCCATCCTGTTGCTGGCCGCCAGCCCGCTGATATCTGTTATGATTGCCGGCTGGATCGCCGAGGCCAACGGCTGCACCCTGCATGAAGGCTTCGTCAATCCGTGCGTGGTCAACGGCACCGATATCGGTCAGGACCTCTACGCGGCCTTCGTGCTGGGCTGGCTGATGTTGGCGACCCTTCCGCTTGGTGCTATAGCCCTCCTCATCTGGCTCGCCGTGCTGATCGTTCACCTGATCATTCACGCCCGCCGCAAGTCCAACGCGCCCGAACCCCCGATGCCGCAATGAGCCTCAAGACCCGCATCATCCCCTGCCTCGATGTGAAAGATGGTCGCGTCGTCAAAGGCGTCAATTTCGTCGATCTGATCGATGCCGGCGATCCCGTCGAGGCCGCGATGGCCTATGACGAGGCCGGCGCGGACGAACTGACCTTTCTCGATATCACCGCCAGCCATGAGGGCCGTGACACGATTTTCGATGTCGTCGCGCGCACGGCCGATCATTGCTTCATGCCGGTCACGGTCGGTGGCGGCATCCGCGAGATCGAACATATCCGCAAGCTGCTCCTGAGCGGGGCCGACAAGGTCTCGATCAACACCGCAGCGGTCAGGGACCCGGATTTCGTCGCCCGCGCGGCAGACAAGTTCGGCGATCAATGCATCGTCGTTTCGGTCGACGCCAAACGCCGGGCCGAACCGGTCGCCGGCGCGTCCGACTGGGAAATCTATACCCATGGCGGACGCACCCCGACGGGGATCGATGCTATTCAGTTTGCCATCGACTCGGTCAATCGCGGCGCCGGTGAAGTGTTGGTGACCTCCATGGATCGCGATGGCACCAAGATCGGCTTCGATCTCGAACTGACCCGCACGATTGCCGACTCCGTCGAAGTGCCGGTCATCGCCTCGGGTGGCGTGGGCAATCTCGATCACCTGGTCGAAGGTGTCACCAAGGGCCATGCCTCGGCCGTGCTCGCCGCCTCGATTTTCCATTTCGGCACCTTCACCATCGGCGAAGCCAAGGCCTATATGGCCGATCATGGCATTGCCATGCGCCTCGATAGCTGAGAGAGCACAGAATATGTCCTTCACCCTTGAAGATCTCGACAGGATTGTCCGCACCCGCGCCGCCGCGAGCTCCGACGAAAGCTACACGGCCAAACTTCTGGCCCGCGGCGTCGAGAAATGCGCCCAGAAACTGGGTGAAGAAGCGGTGGAGGCGGCGATTGCCGCCGTCACAAACAACCGCGAGGAACTGACTTCCGAGGCGGCCGATGTGCTTTATC
Source organism: Hyphomicrobiaceae bacterium (assembly GCA_020638065.1). Taxonomy (GTDB): domain Bacteria; phylum Pseudomonadota; class Alphaproteobacteria; order Rhizobiales; family Devosiaceae; genus JACKJF01. Next base: position 32,345 of record JACKJG010000007.1, read on the forward strand.
ATCTGCTGGTCGTTTTGCGGGCGGGCGGGGTCGGCCTTGAAGAGGTCATGGCCGAGCTTGAAGCCCGCACCCGCCAGACGGGGCTCGAGGAAAAGGCCTCGCGCAGCAGGAAAACGCCGTAAAATCCAGGGGGGCCGGACGTGACACGCCACCGCGAGATCATTTCGCCATTCTACCGGTTCACCATCGCCGAATGGGCCCGGCTGCGCGATGGCGAGCCCATGACCCTGTCCGAAGAAGACCTCGATCGGCTGCGCTCGCTCAACGATCCGATTTCGATCGAAGAGGCCGAAAAGATCTATCTGCCGCTGACCCGGCTTCTCTCCCTTTATGTGGAGGCAATTCAGAACCTCAATCGCGCCTCGGCCCGCTTCCTCAAGCGCGACGAAAACGCCCGCACGCCCTTCATTCTCGGGGTCAGCGGCTCGGTGGCGGTGGGCAAGTCAACGACGGCGCGCGTTCTGCATGCGCTGTTGCGGCGCTGGCCGAGCCACCCCAAGGTCGATCTCGTCACGACCGATGGCTTTCTTTATCCGAACCGCATTCTTCAAGAACGCGGGCTGATGGAGAAAAAGGGCTTTCCCGAAAGCTATGACCGGCCTGCCTTCGTCAAGTTCCTGTCCGAGGTCAAATCCGGTGTGCGCAATATCGAGGTGCCAACCTATTCGCACCTGGTCTATGATGTGGTCGAAGGCGAGAACATTATCGTCGACCAGCCCGACATCCTGATCGTCGAGGGTCTGAACCTGTTGCAGCCCGGCGAAATGCCGGAAACCGGCACCCCCATCATGTTCGCCTCGGATTTCCTCGATTTCGGCGTCTATGTCGACGCCGAGGAGGCCGATATCCGCCGCTGGTTTCTCGAACGCTTCCAGCGCTTGCGCGAAACCGCGTTCAAGGACCCGGATTCGTTCTTTCACCAGTTCGCCTCAATGTCCGACGAGGAGGCGATGGCCTTTGGCAACACGGTCTGGGAACAGATCAACCTGCCCAACCTGGTCGACAATATTCTGCCCACGCGCGGCCGCGCCGACCTTATTCTGGTCAAGCAGCCGGACCATTCGATCGGTGAAGTGATCCTGAGAAAGCTCTAATTGTCTTCTTCGCGTGCTTCGAGATCGAAGATCGCACGCAGGCCGGAGCGATAGGTTGGATAAAGCAGTTCGACCCCGAGCGCCTTCTTGATCGCGGCGTTGGAAACGCGTTTGCAATCCTCGTAGAACGATCTTGCCATGTCGCTGAGCTCCGCCTCTTCGAACGGCACCTCCCCGGGCATCGGCAGGCCCGAAAGCTTCGAGGCATATTCGATCGGGTCCTGCGGGGCCGCCGGCTCGTCATCGGTGATGTTGTAGGTCCCGCCGAGATTTTGCCGGGCTGCAAGTGCCGTCAACCGCGCTATGTCGTCAACATGGATCCGGTTGAACACCTGCCCCTGCTTGATGATGCGCTGGGCGCTGCCTTCACGCATCTTGTCAAATGTCGAGCGGCCCGGCCCGTAAATGCCCGCTATGCGGAAAACGGCGAGCGGAATGCCTTTTTCGGCGGCGAAATCGCGCCACATCTGCTCGGCCGTGACGCGGTCTGCACTGCGATTGTTGCTGGGAACCAGCGGTGCACCTTCGTCGATCCAGGCGCCGCCCGCATCCCCGTAAACCCCGACGGTTGAGTAATAGCAGATCCATTCGAGTTTGGGTGATGCCGCCAGATCGCCGCGATGCTGCTGCAGAACCGGATCGGTCCCGTCCTTGGGGGGAATGGACACGATCAGTTTGGTGGCATTCTTGAGGTCCGAACCCAGCATCAGGCCCGGCGCCCGCCCGTCAAAGGCATGAATCTTGAGGCCCTTGCGCAAAAGCTTGTCTGCTTTTTCCCGCGTCCGCGTCGTGCCGGCGACCACGATATCTGGGTCAAGGAATTCGCGCATCGCGCGTGCCGCGGCCTGTGCGGTGAACCCCATGCCGAAAATGAAAACGCTCATTGTCCCCGTTCGTCGCTTGCGCCGCCTCAGGCCGCGCCGGTCCGCCATTCATCCAGCACGTCAGGGTCGCTTTCACACCCAATTGCCTGATCGCGCAAGGCGGAAAAACCCGCTTTGTCCAACAATTGTGCCAGGGCCCAGATCGCGCTGACGCGCACCGCCGGATCGCTATGGTCGAGATGTGTCCGCATGCTGTCCACCATGCCCGCTTCGCCGCTGTTGCCGGCGGCGATCAGCACGTTGCGCAAGAATCGGGCATAACCAAGACGCCGCAATGGCGTCGCGCGCGTCATCTCCTTGAACCCCGTCTCGTCGAGCCTCAGAAGATCTTTCAGTTTTGGAAGTGTCAGCCTGTCACGAACGGCGAGTTTTGCGTCGCGCGTCTGTTCGGCGAACTTGTTCCACGGGCAAACGGCCAGGCAATCATCACATCCGAATATGCGATTGCCCATCGGCGCGCGGTACTCGCGCGGAATGATGCCGTGGTGCTCGTTTGAATAATAGGCGAGGCACTTGCGGGCATTGAGCTTGAAAGGCTCGGGAAAGGCGTCCGTGGGACAGACGTCGAGGCACTTCGTGCATTTGCCGCAGGATTCCTTTTGCGGCGTGGAAGCGGGCAATTCCGCATCGGTGTAGATCGCCCCCAGAAACAGCCAGGACCCGAATGTGCGCGAAACCAGCGCCGAATGCTTGCCCTGCCAGCCAAGCCCCGCCGCCTCGGCCAGAGGCTTTTCCATCACGGGGGCCGTGTCGACGAAGACCTTGACCTCGGAGCCGGTCTTTGCCGCAAAAAGGCCCGCAAGCTCCTTGAGCCGCCCCTTGATCACCTCGTGATAATCCTGCCGCCGCGCATAGACCGAAATGTTGCCGCGATCCTTGCGGGCAAGGTCCTCCATCGGATCGGTGGCCGGGCCGTAATTGGTGCCCAGCATGATGATCGAGCGGGCATCCGGCCATAAAATTTGGGGGTCGGCCCGTCGCGCTTCCGTGTCTTTCAGCCAGTCCATGCCCGCATGATGGCCCCGCTCAAGAGCCTCGTGCAGCCTGTGCTTGCGCTCGGGGGGTGCGTCCGCACGCGTGATCCCGATCGCGGAAAATCCGAGCGTTCTGGCCCGGTCGGCCAGCAGGAAAAGCGCGCTGGACGTATCCATCGTGCCGGAACTGTCAGAAGTCGAGATCGGCATAGGTTGGAGAAGCGGGCGTGCCCACCAGCCGGTCGGACAGAAGTGGCCGGAACGAAGGGCGCGACTTCATCCGCGCATACCAGTCCTTGGTTTCGCGATGATCTTCCCAGGCCACATCGCCGAGATAATCGAGACACGACAAGTGCGCCGCCAGTGCGAAATCGGCCAGTGTCATTTCATTGCCCGCTGCCCAGGACCGGCTGGCAAACAGCCAGTCGAAATAGTGAAGATGTTCGACCAGATTGGCCTTGGCGGCGCGCAGAATGGACGTGTCCGGCGTGCCCGATCTGGTGTCGCGCTTGCCCACCTTCTCGTCGAGCACATATTGCGTGACTTCGCCATTGAGCTTGATGATCGCCCATTCGATCAGCCGCCACATCTCGGTGCGCAGCCCGGGTTCAGCGGGGATCAGGCCGTTGATCGGGTTGGGCGCAAACATCTCTTCGACATAGTGAAGGTTGGCGAGCACTCCAACGATCGCAGGGGCGCCCTGATCGATCATCACCGGTAACGTTGCGGCCGGCGAAAGTTTGAGAAATTCCGGGTCGCGCTTCCAGGGGCTGATCTCGCTCATCTCGAAACTGGCGGAATATTCGGCCGCCATCAGCCGGATCAGCCGCGAATGCGGATCGAGTTTGTGATGCAGCAGCCTGACCATATGCCGTCCCGAGATTGCGCCAAGCCGGGCATGGGCGAAAGCACCACCCGGTCAAACGGTGATAGTCCGCAAGAGCGGCTTTGGCAATTGCCCGCAAAACGGGGCGTAATCTGGGCATGACAGACAAAGCCAAATCAGACTAGAAGCGACGGGCCGGAGGCCATCCGGTTCTTTCTGGGACAGATCATGGACGGAATTCTCACGCCGCTTCTCCTCGGGATCCTCGAGGGTCTCACCGAATTCTTACCGGTCTCCTCGACCGGACACCTGCTGCTGGCCGGACATTTTTTCGGGCTCAGCGAGCCGGCAGTGTTCATCGTGCTCATCCAGCTCGGGGCGATCCTCGCCGTCATCACGGTCTATTTCGCCAAGCTCTTCGAATTGCTGCGCGATGCGCTTCAGGGCAAACGCGGCGCCTGGCTGTTCGCGCTCAACGTGGTTCTCGCCTCGTTTCCCGCGGCCCTGGCCGGCGTGATGTTCCATGATTACATCCAGGGCGTCATTTACGAGACGCCGCTGGTCATCTGTCTGACGCTTCTGATCGGCGGCATCATTTTGCTCGTGGTCGATCGCTTGCCGCTCAAGCCGCGCTACACCGACATCTACACCTATCCCTGGCATCTGGCGCTGATCGTCGGCATCTTTCAGATGCTCGCACTCATTCCGGGCGTGTCGCGTTCCGGCGCAACCATTGTCGGTTCGCTCCTGTTTGGCACCGACAAGCGTTCCGCCGCCGAATTCACTTTCTTCATTGCCCTGCCGATCATGATCGGCGCCTTCGGCTATGACTTTTACAAGAACCGCGAAATCATAATGTCCAGTGGCATCGGCCTCGATATCCTGATCGGCTTTGTCGCTTCCTTCATCATCGGCACGCTGGTGGTGCGCTATTTGCTGCAATTCGTCTCCAGCCACGGATTCTCGCTCTTCGCCTGGTGGCGGATTATCGTCGGCGGCGCGGGACTGGTGGCGTTGCTCGCAATGGGATCCTGAGTCAGACTGGCAACGCCCTGCGCTGGGTCAATGCTGCGCGGCGCATCCGGAAAGGAGCAGACATGGACCCCGCCGAACGCACGATGATCACCGATCCCAACGTGTTCTTCGAAAAGGGCTGCGGACGCTGCGAGCGGTTCGGAACCCCGGATTGTTCGACCCGCCGGTGGCTGGCCGGACTCAATCATTTGCGCCGCATCTGCCGCGAAATGGGTCTGTCGGAGCATGCCAAATGGGGCCATCCCTGCTATATGCATGCCGGACGCAACATCGCGATTTTCGGTGCATTCCGCGAGGATTTCCGCTTCACCTTCATGAATGCGGGGCTGCTCAAGGACCCTGAGGGGGTGCTAAAGCCCAACGGCCCCAATGCGCGCACAAACAGCGTCCTATACTTTACCGAAAACGAACAGGTCGCCGAACTCGAGCCCACTATTCGCGCCTATATCGCCGAGCTGAAGGACTTTGCCGAAAGGGGCATCAAGCCGCCGAAGGAAGAAGCCGACCTCGACATTCCCGACGAACTGGTCGATGCCATGGATGATGATCCCGAGCTCGCCGAGGCCTTCCATGCTCTCACGCCGGGCCGCCAGCGCAGCTACGCGATCAACCTCAATTCGGCCAAATCGTCTGAAACCCGGATCCGGCGCATCGCCAAGTTTCGCGATCACATCATTGCCGGTAAAGGGGCGCTGGAACGCTGAGTTTCCGCAGGTCCGTGAGAATTGACTGAAATCGTTTTGCGTTAAAACCGGCTTGACGGAGTGAGATTTTTCCCGCGCCGCAGGTGACTCCCCCGCGCTTCGCCCTTACCAATGGGCGTTCCAGAGGGAGGGACCCACATGAAACTCGAATCGATTGCGCTTCACCACGGCTACGAGTCCGAACAAACGACCAAAGCCGCCGCGGTGCCGATTTACCAGACCACCAGCTACACGTTCGACGATACCCAGCACGGAGCCGACCTGTTCGATCTCAAGGTCGCGGGCAATATCTATACCCGCATCATGAACCCCACGAGCGCGGTGCTCGAACAGCGCCTCGCCGAAATGGAAGGCGGCATTGGCGGGTTGGCGCTGGCCTCCGGTATGGCCGCCATCACTTATGCCATCCAAACCATTTCCCAGGCCGGCGACAACATCGTCTCCACCTCGGAGCTTTACGGGGGCACCTACAACCTCTTCAAGCACACGTTCCCGCGCCAGGGCATCGACGTGCGCATGGCCAACCACAATGATTTTGCCGGCCTTGAGGCGCTCATCGACGACAAGACCCGCGCCGTCTTTTGCGAATCGATTGGCAACCCGGCCGGCAACGTCGTCGATATCGAAAAGCTGGCCGAGATCGCCCACAAGCATGGCGTCCCGCTGATCGTCGATAATACGGTCGCGACGCCCTATCTCTGCCGCGTCTTCGATCATGGTGCCGATATCGCGGTGCATTCGCTGACCAAATATATCGGTGGGCATGGCAATTCGATTGGCGGCATGATCATCGACAGCGGCGAGTTCGATTGGGCGGCCAACAAGGCGCGCTTCCCGATGCTCAACGAGCCCGATCCCTCCTATCATGGCGTGGTCTATACCGAGGCGCTCGGGGCGGCGGCCTTTATCGGACGCGCCCGCGTCGTGCCGCTGCGCAATACCGGGGCGGCCCTGTCTCCGCTCAACGCTTTCCTGATCCTTCAGGGGCTCGAAACCCTCGGCCTCAGAATGGAACGGCACTGCGAAAACGCCGAGAAGGTGGCCCATTGGCTGAGCGTTCATCCCAAGGTCAATTGGGTCAATTACGCGACGCTTTCGGATAGCCCCTACAAGGCGACCGCCGGCAAGATCACCAAGGGCAAGGCCTCGGGTATCCTGAGCTTCGGCATCGAAGGCGGGCGCGAGGCCGGTGCGAAATTCATCGACGCGCTGCAGATGATCCTGAGGCTGGTCAATATAGGCGACGCCAAATCGCTCGCCTGTCACCCGGCGACCACCACCCATCGCCAGCTTTCGCCCGAGGAGCTCAAGACGGCGGGGGTCAGCGAGGATCTGGTGCGCATTTCCGTCGGCATCGAACACGTCGACGACATCATCGCCGATATCGAACAGGCCCTCGACAAGGTCTGAGTTCGATCTGCCTGCCAAAACAAAGGCCGCCTCAAGGGCGGCCTTTTTGCGTCTGCCGGCGCTGGCCGTGCCTCAGGCCTCGACGCGTTCGAATTCGCCGTGCTTGCGGAAGCGCCACATATAGTCGGGCAGCACGTCATCCATCGGCGTCGGTGCAACACCGAACGCCTTGAGGGTGTGTTTCTCACCCTCGGCCGCTTCGCTGACCACGTTGTCGTTCTGCAGCGTGATCACCTGATCGATCGTCAGAAGCGGATGCGGCAGCCATTGCGCAAACCAGGCCATGAACTTGGCCAACCCCTCCGGAACGTCGAAAATCGGCCGGTTGCGATGCGCATATTCATTCACCAATTCCATGATCTGATGCATGGTCACAACGTCCGGCCCGCCCAGTTCATAGATTGTGCCGCTCTTGGCCGCACCGCCCGCAGCCTTGGCGATGGCCATGGCCACGTCGCCCACATAGACCGGCTGGAACCGGCTTTTGGCGCCCACCGCCGGAAGAACCGGCAGATAGCGCGCCAGCATGCCGAAGCGGTTGAAAAAGGAATCGTCAGGCCCAAAGACCAGGGAGGGCCGGATGATGATCGCTTCGGGGAAATGCTTCCTGACCTCGTCCTCGCCAAGCGCCCGCGAGCGCAGATAGGTGCTGTCCGATTCTGCGTCGGCGCCAAGTGCCGACATGTGGATCAGCGTCTTGACCCCGGCCCGGGCCGCGGCCTGCGCCACGTGCGCCGCCCCCATCGTGTGCACGGCCCGGAAGCGCTGCCGGCCGCCTTCATAAAGAATGCCAACCAGGTTGATCACCACGTCCGAACCGGCAACCCCGGCCATCACGCTTTCATAATTGCGCACGTTGACCTGCATCGGCTGGATTTGTCCCACCGTGCCCAGCGGCCGCAAATGCCCGGCCAGATCCGGCCGCCTGACACCGACCCGGACGCGATAACCCATTCGGGCCAGGTCCTGAACCAGCTGCGTGCCGATAAAGCCCGATCCGCCGATAATCGTGACCAGTTTGGGCTGTTCGATGGGCATGGGTGCAATCTCCCCAGAAGGCTGATCGAAACCGCCGCAGACCTTCTGAGCGGCCGCAGCTCCATTGCCGGTCAATAGCCTGCGAAATCCACCTTGTCGAGGCCGGAGCGGGCTTGCCAACAATCACCTGCCGCTGCCTCTGGCGCCGTTCAGGTTTTGACAGGATCAGGGCACCGGCCCCAGGTCCTTGTTTTGTCGCGTTTCCGAACCGGCGAACCGGTATCCACCTCGTCTGGAAAGGCTCCAGTCTGTGATTGACATCGACGGGGCGCTTGACTAATGAGGCGGCTTGCAGCGGGCGGGCGACGTGGTTTCTCCGCTCCGATGTGCCCAGGTGGCGGAATTGGTAGACGCGCTGGCTTCAGGTGCCAGTTTCCTCACGGAAGTGGAAGTTCGAGTCTTCTCCTGGGCACCAACGACCTTTTTCATTGATGAACATTGAGACACAAAAACCCCAGAAACACTGGGGTTTTATCGTTTCTGGGTGAACATGGGTGAGCGCCAAATACCCTTGCAACGCGTGAAAATGTGGGTAGCGTTTCTGTTTTTTACCCACACTCCCGATTGGCGTTGCCCACAATGGCACATTCAGACTTCCCAGTCCGGCGCGCAAAACCCAAACAGCGGGCCCACCGGTTAACCGACGGAGATGGGCTAAATCCCCTCGTTCGCCCCAATGGATCGAGGCCTCGGCAGCTTCGCTATCGGTTTGCGGGCAAGGAAACATCCTTTGGTTTCGGAAGACTCCGGCTTTGTCCCCGGCTGATGCGCGGCGAAAACGAGATGATGCCAAATGGCGTCTTATAGGCGAGATCGATTCGGACACGAAAAGCTAGTGCTATGTCTTGCTTAAGGCGCTTGATGAATATGGTGACGCAAATAACGAGCTAAGCTGCGGTCGGACCCGGATGGTCCTTGCAGAGTGCATGCCCGATATGGTCGCGATATTGCAGGCAACTCCTGCGGTGACGCCTGCGATTGACCTTCGAGGACGGGACTGGGGTAATTCGGGCAGACTGGGAGACATCACATTTTGCGCAAATTCCAACCATTCATTGGGGCAACAGTTATGTCTTCTGGGGCGTGAAAATATGCCGGTTTTGCGCAACGATTTCGGTCAGAAACCGGCTGACAAGACCGACCTGTGGCGATGAGCGGAGATTTTCGTGCACCGCCGTCCAATAGGATCGGGTGATCCTGACGTCGGGCAAAACCGGCACCAGATCATCTTCAGGCGTCACGATATAATCGTGCAGAATGCCGATACCGGCTCCCGCCTTGACGGCCTCGAACTGGCCCATGGCGCTCGAAATGGCGAGCGCGTTGCGCCAGGTCTTCGAAATTTCTCGCTCGAAATTGAGCTCCGGCGTCGGGATAAGGTCTTCGACATAGCCGACAAGCCGGTGACCGGCGAGATCCTCCAAGCGCGCCGGAGTTCCGTGTGCGGTCAGATAGGAGGACGAAGCATAAAGCGAGAGCGCATAATCGGTCAGCTTCCGGACAGCCAGCCGTCCCTGGCGCGGGCGCCCGATGAGAACAGCGATATCGGCCTCACGCTGAGAGAGCGAAAAAGTGCGGGAGACCGGTACCAGCTCGAGGCGCAGGTCTGGATATCGGTCCATCAGCATGGGCAGACGTGGCGCCAGAAACGAGACGCCAAACCCGTCCGGCGCTCCGATCCGGACCGTGCCGGACATTTCAAGTGCTTCGCCCGAAACTTGCGCAACGGCCGACAGAATGGGCCCCTCGGCCAACTCCAGCGCGTCCATCAGCCGCCGCCCGGGTTCGGTGAGTTGGCAGCCGGTCGTGCTGCGAAACAGCAATTTGCTGCCGAGATCCGCCTCGAGCGCCGTCAGCCTGCGGCTGAGGGTTGCCTGATTGACACCAAGCGACTTGGCCGCGCCGAGCATCTGCCCGGCCCGCGCCACCGCCAGAAACAAGCGTGCATCTTCCCAGTTCATGTCGTCGTTATGCAGAAATGCAAAACAGATTTCAATATCACGCGATTGTTATGCCCATACGCAACGGATATTCCCCCTTCGAACCAGGAGGAACCCATGACACTCATTTCCCACTATGTCGCCGGAGAGCATTTCGCCGGTAACCCCGCCGGCCAGCAGCCGGTCTTCGACCCCGCCACCGGCACCACCGGCAATGAAGTTGCGCTCGCGTCCGTCGCCGACGTGAACGAAGCTGTGGCCGCCGCCAAGGCAGCGTGGCCGGCCTGGGCAAAGATGTCGCCCCTGCGCCGGGCGCGCATTCTTGACCGCTTCAAGATGATCCTTTGGGACCGCGCGGATCAGCTGGCCGAAGCCATTTCTGCAGAGCACGGCAAGACCCATGACGATGCGCTCGGCGAAGTCACCCGCGGTCTCGAAGTGGTCGAGTTTGCCACCGCCGCGCCGACCTTGCTCAAGGGTGAGTTCTCCGAAAATGTCGGCACCGGCGTCGACAGCCAGATGATCCGCCAGCCGCTGGGCGTCGTCGCCGGCATCACCCCGTTCAACTTTCCCGCCATGGTGCCGATGTGGATGTTCCCTGTCGCGCTGGCGACCGGCAATTGCTTTGTGCTCAAGCCCTCCGAACGCGATCCGTCCGCTTCACTTCTAATGGCCGAATGGCTGACCGAGGCTGGACTACCCGACGGCGTCTTCAATGTCATTCAGGGCGACAAGGTCGCGGTCGACGCGCTGCTCGATCATCCTGATGTCAAGGCCATCAGTTTTGTCGGTTCGACCCCGATTGCCGAATACATCCACACCCGCGGATGCGCGAACCACAAGCGCGTTCTCGCCCTTGGTGGTGCCAAAAACCACATGATCATCATGCCCGATGCCGATCTCGACATGGCCGCCAACGCCCTGATGGGCGCCGCTTATGGCTCGGCGGGCGAACGTTGCATGGCTATTTCTGTGGCGGTGCCGGTGACCGATGCGGTAGCAGATGCGCTGGTCGAACGCCTGGTGCCCAAGATCCAGGCGCTCAAGATCGGTCCGGCCGCTGACCGCACCTCGGAAATGGGACCGCTCGTCACCGCCCAGCACCGCGACAAGGTCGTTTCCTATATCGATGCCGGCGTCAACGAGGGCGCGGAACTGGTGGTCGACGGCCGAGGTTTCACGCAGCCCATGCAGGGCTACGAGAACGGCTATTATGTCGGGGGCACCCTCTTCGATCATGTCACGCCTGACATGTCGATCTACCGCGACGAGATTTTCGGTCCGGTCCTGTCTGTGGTGCGCCGCAAGTCCTATCAGGACGCGGTCGATCTCATCCACGGCCACCATTATGCCAACGGCACGGCGATCTTCACCCGCGACGGCGACACGGCCCGCGCCTTTGCCCAGGACATCGAAGTTGGCATGGTGGGGGTTAACGTGCCCATCCCGGTGCCGATGGCGTTCCACTCCTTCGGCGGCTGGAAGGACTCAGTCTTCGGCGATCATGCCATGCACGGCATGGAAGGGGTGCGGTTCTATACCCGCATCAAGACCACGACCCTCCGCTGGCCGCACGGACAGCGTTCCGACCCGCAATTCACCATGCCGACGCTTGGCTGACCGGGGCGAACTGGATGAAACGCAAAAGGGCAATCACCTTGTGATTGCCCTTTTTTTGGACACCTGACTAAACGCTTTCCGGGGTCACGATCTCAAAGGGCAGGAGCTTTTGCACCGGCGCACCGGCCTCTCTGTGCTCCACCGCCGTCAACAAACTGTCGATCAACGCTTCCGAAGAAGGCTCGACCGGATGGCACAACGCAGCAACGATCAGGCCTTCGGTCAGGCCTTTGCGGGTTTCCGGCCCGATATCCCGGCACACCAGCCGGATGCTGGAGCGTTGTTTTTCGTCCATTTCACGCATGGCCTTGAGCACCCCCGAAATGCCGCCTCCCGAAACGAATATGCCGACAAGATCGGAAAAGTCCGCGGCGATGCGTTTGACGACTTGATACGCCACTTCGGGTTCTTCATGCGTTGGAATGGCTTCGCTGACCACGAAATCCGGTGCCTTTTCCCGGAAATATGAGCGGAAGCTCGCATCGGCAATGTCCTGACACTGATAGCGGTGGTTTCCGACGAAAGCCGCGACGGTGCCGCTCTGCCGGGATGTTCCCGCGATGAACCAGGCCGCGGTGCGCCCCAGCTTCCAGTTGTTTGTTCCCACATGCCCGGCCCGATTGGGTGACGACAGGTCGGTAATGTAGGTAACGACCGGCACGCCCTGCACCGCCAATTGGTCGACGGCCTGGTTGATCAGGGGGTGGTCGGCGGCGATGACGGCGACCGCGTCCACCGTGCTCCCCAACGCGATCAGGTTTTCCGCGACCGCTTCCGGCGCCAAATCATCTTCGAACTGCAATTGCGGTCTGATGAGATAGTCCGCCCGCCGCTTCGAGGCCCGCAACAAGGATTCGCCGAACATCTGGTAGATCGGACGATGCGATTGCTGGAGCAAAAAACCCAGTTTGCGTGCTGGTAAGGACTCCCGTTTGCGTTCCCTGAGCGCACCAAGGCCGTAAAATCCGATCTGTTCAGCCGCCAGAGCGATACGATCGATCGTATCGCTTCTTACGGTTCCGGTGCCGTGCAGCAATCGATTCACGGTCGAAATGCTCACGCCGGACGCGTCCGCCAAATCAGAGATCGTCGGTCGTTTCATGGTCTTAGGCCCCTCCTTGTGTCATTCTGACATGATATGTTTTGAGACAAAAACAGTCAAACGCAACATGAAAAGTTTTATTGCTGACGTCAACAGGCTAAATAGCAGGCCGCGTAATACGAAGCCTGTCCGATGACGGGCACTGGGAGGAGATATCCATGACACGCAATTTCAAGGTACTCGCCGTTTCTGCCATTGCTGCGCTGATGGCATCGAGCGCTTTTGCGGCTGACATTTTCGTTATCGGCGGCAAGCCCGACGATCCGTTCTGGTCGCGCGTCAAGAAAGGCGCCGAAGATGCCGGCCTCGTTGCTCAGGCACAGGGCGGCTCGGTCACCTGGCTCGGCCCGCAGAACTACGACAATCTCGGCCCTGACGCGGCCGAACTGATCCGCCAGGCGATTGATCAGGGCGCGGACGCCATCGTTGGACCGGATTGGGTTCCTGAAGCCATGGACCCGGAGTTTGAAGCTGTGGTTGCCGCCGGCATCCCGCTGGTCATTTACAACGCGGGCGGCATTGAAGCTGCCGATCGTCTCGGCGCCATGAACTATGTCGGTGCTGTTGACTACAAGTCCGGCTATGCCGGTGGCGAATACCTGGGCAAGGCCGGTCACCTGAACGGTGCCTGCGTCAACACCCTGCCGGGTGCGGCCAATATCGAAGCGTTCTGTAACGGCTTCAATGACGGTCTTGCCGCTGCCGGCGGCACGGGCTCGGTCCTGCAACTGCCCGCAACCGCCTTCGGCGATTCGACTGCAGTTGCTCAGGCTGTGCGCGCGCACCTGATTCAGAACCCCGATATCGATGCACTTTTCGCCATCGGCGATCAGGACACCAATGCCTCGATCAGCGGTATTCAGCAGGCAGGCAAGACCGGTTCGGTCCACGTCTGCGGCATGAACTTCAACGACTCGATCCTGGCCAACATCCAGCAGGGCACGCAGGCCTGCGCGATTGACCAGCAGGGCTATCAGCAGGGTTTCTTCGCCGTGTCGATCCTGAACAACAACGTGATGTACGGAACCACCATTCCGACCCGTGAGATCCTCACCGGTCCGGGCGTCATCGACTCCAATAACGTTGATCTGGTGATCGAAGGCGTCAAGGCAGGCGCCCGCTAATCAAAGGCTTTGCCCGGGGGTCACGACCCCCGGGCAAAACATATGCGAGGACTGATCGCCTCTGGTGAGTTGTTCCTCGCATTCATGCCGGCACAAGACCGGCATTCGAGCGGCCCGACGATAGCGCGCCGCGGTGGGGAACAGGCAGATGTCAACGCAATCATCATCCGGGCCGGCGGGCTTTTCGCTCGGCGCGCTCGCCAGACGGCCGGAAACCGGAACCGTGATCGGGCTGCTCGTCGTGTACACCTTCTTTGCGGTGCTCGGTGGTCCCGTATTCATGGGTGCGCCGGGCTGGTCCAGTTGGCTCAATATCGCGGCGGAAGTCGGCATCATCGCGCTGCCAGTTGGCCTTCTCATGATTTCGGGTGAGTTCGACATGTCGGTCGGTGCCGTCGTTCCGGCCTCTTCCATGATGACGGCCATGCTGGCCGGACATTATGGCCTTCCGGCCATGATCGCCATTTGCGGGGGGTTGGGCGTGGGATTGCTGGTCGGTTTCGTCAACGGACTGATCATCACCAGAACCACAATTCCGTCACTTATCGCCACAATCGGCATGATGTTCGCGGTTATGGGGCTGACACTTGGGTTCGCGGTGCTGATCAAGGGTTCGACCAGCGTCTCCTATGTGCCCGATCCCCTCACCAAGTCGCTGCTGGGCCAGTTCATCAATGGCATGTTCAGCGTCTCCATTCTCTGGTGGGCCGGATTTGTTGCCGCCTACTTCTGGTTCTTGCACATCTCGCCCATCGGGAACTGGGTCTTTGCTCTGGGCGGTGAGAAAGAAAGCGCCCGCAATGCCGGCGTTCCGACAAACAAGCTGACCATCGGGCTGTTCATGATGTCAGGCTTTTCAGCCGCCTTTGTCGGCGTCGCGCAGGTCATGACCTATCAGCAGGCGCAGGTCGCCGGCGGTCAATCGTTTATCTTCAACTCGATCATGTGCGTGGTCATTGGCGGGGTCTTGCTGACCGGCGGCGCAGGTTCGGTCGTCGGCATCGTTCTGGGCACGATGACCTTCACGATTGTCAACCAGGGCATCTTCTTTGCGTCGCTCGATCCCAACATCGGATCGATCATCATTGGCGTTCTGCTGCTGGTCGCGGTGCTTTCGAACGACACGTTCCGGGCCCTCGCACTGAGCTATGCAACCAGAAAGAAGTGAGGGCGGCATCATGGACATGATTGCAAATCTGCTTCGCCGGCCGGCTGCCGCTTCCATCCTCAGCCTTCTGGGCGTGCTCGCTTTCTACGTCTTCATTGGAGGCGTGGATCTGGGAAATCTCATGGGCGCCGCAAGCTGGGTCAACTATGCCGCCCGCATCGGCATTGTCGCGATTGCCGTGGGTCTGTTGATGACCTCGGGCGAAATCGACATTTCGATCGGCGCGATGATCCCCGCCGGCGCGATGACCACCGCAATCATCTCGGGCTATTATGAACTGCCGATCGTTTTCGGCATCCTCGGCGCGCTCGCCGTGGGCGTGCTGGTGGGTCTTTTCAACGGTATCCTCGCCGTGCGGACCACGGTGCCGACCCTGATCATTACCCTCGGTACGCTGGTCGCAATGCAGGGCGTCGTGCTGGCGGGATCCAGATTGCTGACTGGCGCGGCCTCGGTACCCTTGACCGCGCCCGACTGGGCCAAGCAGGCTTTCGGCCAACTCATGTTCGGCGGAAGTCATCAGGTCCTGATCGTGTGGTGGGTCATCATCACGACGATAGCCTGGTTCGTTCTGCATCACACCAAATACGGCAACTGGATCTTTGCCATCGGTGGCGATCGTGAAAGTGCCCGCAATGCCGGCGTTCCGGTCGACCGGATGACTATTATCCTCTTCGTTCTGACCTCGACCTCGGCCTCGTTCGTCGGCATGTGTCACGCGATATTGTTCAATTCCGCGCAAGTCTCCGGCGGCATGGGTGACATCTTCAACATCATCGTCAGCGTTGTCGTCGGCGGCGTGCTGCTGACCGGTGGGTTTGGATCGGTCATCGGCATCTTCTTTGGCGCTATCACCTTCGCCATCGTCAACAAGGGCATCGATTTCACCGCCATCGACCGCAATTGGTCCAACCTGATCATCGGCGTGATGCTCGTGATTGCCGTGCTGCTCAACGAGAACTTCCGGCAATTGGCCCTCAGATATGCCCCGAAAAAGAAGTCGCGCACGTCGGAAGCATCGCAATGAGAGGTCAAGCGCTCGTCGGTCGGCACAATATCTTGGCAGACCGCGCAGCAACCGCTGGTTTGCTGAAATCGAATTCGCGTGAAGGCGTCCGGATGGCGTCAATCGCAAAGCAATGTCGAACCGTCGCGAGGACGGCAACATGGAGGAAATCGACATGAAACTAACCAAGACCCTTGCTGTGGCGGCTGTCGCGGCGCTTTTGTCAACCGGCGCAATGGCGCAGAGCATCGCCGTCATCGCGGGCTCGGTCGAAGACGCCTTCATGGACAAGATCAAGAAGGGCGTGGACGATGCGACCCTTATGGTCGAGGCCAATGGTGGCTCGGTCCAGTATCTGCGGACTCAGAATTACGAAAACTTCGGTCCCGACCTCGTGACCCTGATCAATCAGGCCGTCGCCCAGGGCGTTGATGGCATCGCGATCCCGGTCTGGGTTCCCGACGCGCAGATCCCGGCGCTCCAGGCTGCTGCCGAACAGGGCATCGTGATCATGCAGTACAATTCCGGGCTGCCCGTCAAGGACGAGATCAGCGCCATCAACTATTTCGGTTCTGACGAATATGCGGCCGGTTTCGGCGGCGGCAAGTACATGGCTGAAAATGGCGCCAAGCACATTCTGTGTCACATCCAGGTCCCCGGCGCGATCAATCTGGAAGAGCGCTGCCGTGGCGTAACCGACGGCGCGACCGAAGCCGGTGCCACGGTGACCACCATCTCTACCCCAGCCAACCTTGATGGCGATGTCACGGGTACCGCCGAGGCACTCAAGGCCGAGTTCATCGGCGACAGCTCCTACGACGCCATGATTTCGTGCGCCGACTTCGGTGGTGCCGCCGGTGCCAACGCCGTCGAACAGACGGGCCTCGACATCATGATCGGTGCCTTCGACTTCAGCCCGGCCACGCTCGACCGTATCGCGGCCGGAACCCAGACGATGGCCATTGACCAGCAGCCCTACCTGCAGGGCTTCCTGGCCACCTCGATGCTGTTTGCGAACCTGAAATACGGCACGAA
The DNA here is from genome assembly GCA_020638065.1 of Hyphomicrobiaceae bacterium. Classification (GTDB taxonomy): domain Bacteria; phylum Pseudomonadota; class Alphaproteobacteria; order Rhizobiales; family Devosiaceae; genus JACKJF01. Next base: position 49,305 of record JACKJG010000007.1, read on the forward strand.
CATCTCGACCAATCCGGTTCTGACCGGTCCGGCAATCATCGACGCGTCAAACGTCGAAGCGGTTGTTGCCGGCGCGGCGCTCGGCGCTCGCTAATTGCACAGACTGTCCCCGGCCGGCATGCCGGCCGGGGACACCAGTGTCCGATCGATGGCGATTGCGCGAAAGAAATCAGGACGAAATGAGGAGGTATCGAGGTGGTGGACACACACAATAGCGAAGGCACCGGAACGCGCGGCGGGTTCTCCCTGCTGAGCCTGTTCAGACGCCCCGAGGCGGGCGCCGCCGCCGGATTTGTGTTGATATTCCTGTTCTTCAGCTTCTTTGGCTGGGACAAGAATTTCCTGACACCGCTCGGCGCCTCGACCTGGCTGAATTTCGCTTCGAAGGTCGGCATCATCGCCATTCCCATCGGCTTCCTGATGATCGCCGGCGAGCTCGACATTTCTGTTGGTGCGGTGATCCCTGCCGGTGGCATCGTTCTGGCGATGGCAGTCGGGCTCTACGATCTCAACATCTGGCTCGGCGTCCTGATCAGTCTGGCGGTGGCCGGGTTCATCGGATTCATCAATGGACTGATCGTGACACGCACCAGGGTGCCGTCGCTGATCGTGACCTTGGCGACGCTCTTCGTGGTCGCGGGCCTCAACGCCTACATTTCCAAGCAGCTTGCCGGCACCACCCAGCACAGCCTGCAGGACGTCGGTCCGGTCTCGGAATTCATTCTTGGCGATTACCATTCGTGGATCATCGGCGAGGGTGACAACGCGTTCACCATCTTTCGCAGCCTGCAAAGCTCCTTTTTCATCTGGATCGTCTTTGCTGCCGTGTGCTTCTTCATTCTGCACGTTTCGCCGTGGGGCAACTGGATTTTCGCGATGGGTGGCGATCAGGACAGCGCCCGCAATGCCGGTATCCCGACCAACAAGCTGAAGATTGCCCTGTTCATGCTGTCGGCCATGGCCGCTGCAATGGTTGGCATGACCGAGGCCGTTCTCGCAAATACCGCGAGCACAACGACGCAGTTCGGCATGATTTTCAATACGATCATCTGCGTGGTGGTCGGCGGCGTGCTGCTGACCGGTGGCTTCGGCACGGTAACCGGCACCGTGTTTGGCACATTGACCTTTGGCATCGTGTTTCAGGGCATCAATTTCACGACGTTCGACAAGGACCTCAATCTGCTGTTCATCGGCGTGCTGTTGCTGATTGCGGTTCTGATGAACGATTCCTTCCGCAACATGGCGACCAGAGCGTCAACTTCGAAAAAGAAATAGGGAAAGGCGACAAAATGGCTGACCAGGCCCCGATCCTTGAATTGCAGAATGTCGACAAGAGCTTCGGCCCCATCGACGTACTTAGCGACATCAACCTCAAGGTCCATGCTGGCGAAGTGCTGTGCCTGCTTGGCGACAACGGCGCCGGAAAGTCGACGCTGATCAAGACGCTTTGCGGTGTCTACACGCCGACGCGCGGCAAGATCCTGATGGACGGCAAGGAAGTCCATTTCACGCGTCCCCGTGATGCCCAGGAGATGGGGATTTCGACGGTGCACCAGTTCGGCGGCACGTTCCCGCTCATGTCGATCGGGCGCAGCTTCTTCGTTGGTGTCGAGCCAACCAAGGGATGGGGGCCGTTCAAACGCTTCGATCGCAAGACGGCCAACGAGATTTCGGTCAAAGCTGTGCAGGACTTCGGTATCACCCGCATAGATGACGGTGACCGTCTGGTCGGCGGTCTATCAGGCGGCGAACGCCAGTCTTTGGCGATTGCCCGCGCCGTTCATTTCGGGGCCCGCGTTCTCATTCTCGACGAACCGACCGCGGCGCTCGGCGTCAAGCAGGCCAGCCACGTTCTCCGTATCGTCAACGAGGCCAAGAAACGCGGGCTCGCAGTAATCTTCATCACCCATCAGGTCATGCACGCTCTGGCGGTCGGAGATCATTTCGCCGTTCTGATCCGCGGCAAGCTCGCCGCCAACTTCATGAAGGGCGAGAAGAGCCGTGAGGAAATCACCGACCTGATGGCCGGTGGCGAGGACATGGCGACCCTCGAGGCGCAGATCGCCGGTGAGGACACCGAATTGCACAGCCCGGCGCATGTCCGGACATCACAACAGGATTGAGGAGGCACCAATGCGCATCGCGCTCGACCCGTTCATGCATCGTTTTTATTCGCTCGAAGACCTTCCGCGCAAAGTCAAGGAACTGGGCTACGACTGGATCGAACTCAGCCCGCGCGAAGACTTCTTCGAGTGGTTCCGCCGCCCGCGCGTCTATCCCGCGCGGATAAAAAGCTTCAAGCGGGCCCTGCGCGAAGCCGACGTCAAGATCGCCACGCTGCTGCCCATGTATCGGTGGGCCAGCCCCAACGAAGAAGAGCGCCGCACCGCGGTCGAGAACTGGAAACGGGCCATTCAGGTGGCGGTGGAGATGGAAGTCGACACCATGAACTCAGAGTTCGGCCGTGGCCCGCACCCTGACGGTGGTCAATGTTGCCCCTCCTGTCACGCCGGCGGCCAGACCAACGAGTTCGCCGAAGAGGCCTGGTGGAAGTCGATCGATGAATTGATGCCGATCTTCGAACGCGAAGGCATCAATCTCAATATCGAGCCGCACCCCGAAGACTGGGTGGAAACCTATCAGCCGGCGGTCGATTTCGTGCGCACGGTCGGCTCCAAGAACCTGGGCTTTCTCTACTGCACGCCGCACACATTCTATTTCGGTGACGACACCCGCAAGATGCTGCTGGAATCGGCCGACGTCCTGCGGCATGTGCATATTGCCGATACGTTCAACCACAAGGGTTCGTCCGGGCTGCGCTACATCGTCAATCCGCCGGGTTCGACCCATCGTGTGCACCAGCACCTCGATGTCGGTCAGGGCGAAGTGCCGTGGGACACCTTCTTCGAGACACTCGGAGAAATAGGTTTCGATGGCATCATGACGACTTGCGTCTTCGCCTGGGAAGAACGCGCCGACGACTCGGCCCGGTTCAACAAGGCCAAGATCGACGAATATGTCGCCAAATATTTCAAGAAATAGGCTTCGCGTGTTGAGGGTCTCGAAATGAGTGACATTCTGAAAGTTGGCGTGATCGGCACCGGCATGATCGGACAAGATCACATAAGGCGGCTCACCCAGGTGCTGTCGGGCGTCGAAGTGGTTGGTGTCCATGACATTGATGCCAAAAGAGCCGCCGAGGCGGCTCCGGCAGGCGCCGAGGTCTTCGAGAGCGCTGAAGCCCTGATCGCGTCGGATCGCGTTGAGGCCGTGATCATCTGTTCGTGGGGCCCGGCCCACGAAGCGCAATTGCTCGCCTCGATTGCGGCAGGCAAGCCGGTTTTCTGTGAAAAGCCGATGACCACCAGCGAACAGGCGGCCCTGAAAGTCATCGATGCCGAGGTCGCCTTCGGGCGCCGGCTGGTTCAGGTCGGCTTTATGCGCCGGTTCGATGCCGATTATCGCCGGCTCAAGGCGGTGATTGACGGGGGAACCCTCGGCACACCACTGATGTATCATTCCGCGCATCGCAATGCTTCGGTGCCCGCCGGGCTATACACCTCAGACATGCCGCTCAATGACACACTGGTGCATGACGCGGACATTTCCCGTTTCCTGCTTTCCGATGAAATTTCAGGCGTTGAAGTGCGTCTGCCCCGCCGTTCCTCCCAGGGCGTCGATCTGCGTGACCCGACCTTTGTGCTTCTGCACATGGCGTCGGGCGCGCTGGTCGACGTCGAGATTTCGGTCAATATCGGCTACGGCTATGACATTCGTGGCGAGGTAAGTTGCGAGCAGGGCGTCGCCCGGCTTCCAGAACGCCCCGCGACGCTGGTGCGCGATGCGCATGGGGTGCGTCAGGCCATCCCCGAAGACTGGCGCGAGCGCTTCATCGAGGCCTACGACCAGGAATTCCGCGAATGGATCGTTGCCGCAAAGGCCGGCACCGCGACGGGACCCAGCACCTGGGACGGCTATGCTGCAACGCTTGTCGCCGACGCCGCATTGCGGGCCGTTGATAGCGGCAATCTCGAACCCGTCCGCATGCGCGACAAACCTGAAATCTACAACTGAGCCAAGGGCTCTTCAGCAGGCCAAAAATGATCAACGGTGAAAGACTAATCGAACGGCCATTGCGCTGGGGAATGGTGGGCGGCGGCCGCACCGGCCAGGTCGGCTACAAGCACCGGACCGGTGCCTTGCGCGACGGTACTTACCGGCTTGTCGCGGGCGCCTTCGACCTCGACGCGGAGCGCGGGCGCGATTTCGGCGTCAATCTCGGCGTCGACGCCAGCCGCTGCTATGCGACCTATCAGGACCTGATCGCCGGCGAAACGGCACGTGCGGACGGTGTTGAAGTCGTTTCTGTCGCGACCCCCAATTTCACCCATTATGAAATCACCAAGGCCTGCCTTGAAGCCGGGCTGCACGTGATCTGCGAAAAGCCGCTTTTCTTCACCGTGGCTGAGAGCGAAGAGATCAGGGCACTGGCTGAACGCAAAAACCTGATCGTCGGCGTGACCTACGGGTTCACCGGCCATCCGCTCGTTCACCAGATGGCGGCGATGGTCAAAAAGGGCATGCTCGGTGACATTCGTATCGTCGACATGGCCTATACGCACGGGTTCAATTCCGGCGACGATGTCGGCGCCCCCGAAGCGGTGAAATGGCGTACCAACCCCAAGACCGCCGGCTCGACCTTTGTGCTCGGCGATATCGGAACGCACCTTTATTACCTCTCCGAACTTGTTCTGGCCGATCTGAGGGTTGAGAAACTCCTTTGTGACCGTACGGCCTTCATTCCGTCGCGCGCGCCGCTCGAAGATCACGCCACCGTGCTGATGCACTACAACAATGGGGCGCGCGGCCGGCTCTGGGTAAGTTCGGTCGATGCCGGCAATATGGGCAGCCAGCGCTATCGCTTTGTGGGGTCCAAGGCCTCCATTGCTTGGTCCGATTCCCATCCCGATCAGCTGGTCTATCAGGTTCAGGGCGAGCCCGAGCGCATCATGCATCACGGCATGCCCTACCTCGAAAACGAGAGCCTCGCGGTCGACCGCATGGGCGCCCTGCACACCGAAGGGCTCGGTGACAGCTGGTCCAACATCTATCTCTGGATTGCCCAGGCCATCGACGCGAAGCGCCGGGGCGACGAAGCTTTCCTTAAAACCCATCACTACCCGGACATCAATGCTGGTCTCGAAGGGGTGCGCTTCCTCGAGAATTGCGTGCGCTCGGCCGACGCCGGCGCTGTCTGGGTTGATTTCAACTAACCTGTCCGATCACGGAGTTCGAAAATGAGACTTTCAATTTGCACCGATGTCATGGGCAATCTCTCCTTCACCGACATGCTCGACAAATGCGTCAAGCTTGGCGTCGAGGGCGTCGAGATGACCGGCGGCGGCTGGTCGCCCGGGCCGCACTTCCGCGCTGACGAGCTTCTGGCCGACAAGGGTCTGCTGCGTTCGAAGCTTAAGGAAATCGAAGCTCGCGGGCTCGAGATCGCGGCGCTTAACTGCTCGGGCAACCCGCTCGATCCGGGCGCCATGGGCGAAAAGCACCGCAAGGAAATAGCGGACACTGTCACGCTGGCCGGTGAGATCGGCGTGACAAAGATCGTCACCATGTCCGGCCTGCCTGAGGCGGCACCCGGCGACAAGGTCCCGAACTGGCTGACTGCCACCAAGTCCTGGCCTGCCGAACATCCCGAATGGCACCGCTACCAGTGGGAAGACCGGGCGATCCCCTATTGGAACGAGCTTGTCGCGCACGCCAAAAAGGCGGGCGTGGAGAAATTCGCGCTTGAGAATTTCTCGGCCATGCTGGTCTGGAACCCGACCACGCTGTTCAAGCTGCGCAACGCCACCGACCCGATGGTCGGCCTCAATCTCGACCCCAGCCATCTGATGTGGATGGGCGCTGATGCGATCGCATCGGCCCGCGCTTTGGGTGATGCGATCCATCATGTGCACGGCAAGGACACGCGCCTCGAACGTGGCAAGGTCGACGTCGACGGCATTCTCGAAACCCGCGAAGTGACCGACGTGAAGGATCGCGCCTGGAATTACGTCGCGGTTGGCGCCGGCCACGACCTGCAATGGTGGAAGGAGTTCTTCTCGGTGGTCCGCATGGAGGGCTACAACGGCTGGGTCAGCCTCGAAATGGAAGACTTCACCATGTCGACCGACGCTGGCATCCAGTCCTCCGTCGATGCGCTGCAGATGACCATCAGCAGGTAATCGGGGCGAAACGATGCGGATCGGCGTGGTTGGATACGGGACGGGAGGGCAGCATTTTCATGCGCCTTTCATCGCCGCGGCCAAGGGTTGCGAACTGGCGGGCGTGGTCGCGCGCGCGCCGGCAACCATTGCCAAGGTGCACGCGGACCTTCCTGTGGCACGCCGGTCTATCCAAGTCTTGCGGTCATGCTCGCCGCCGGCGTCGACGCAGTGACGATCACGACGCCACCCCAGACACGCCGCGAACTGGTTCTCGAAGCCATTGCGGCGGGTGTGCACGTGATCGCCGACAAGCCTTTTGCCCCGTCCGCCGACGCTGCGCGTGAACTCGCCCGCGCGGCCAAGGACAAAGGGATCGTTCTGGGTGTTTATCAGAACCGCCGATGGGACGCAGACATCCAGACCCTGAAAAAGCTGAAGGACGATGGCCGGCTCGGCAAGATCTGGCGAATTCACAACCGCATGGATTTCGATGATCCGGCGACGCTGGAACACGGGCCCAGTGGCGGACTTTTGCGGGACCTTGGCAGCCATCTGGTCGACCAGATGCTCTATCTGCTCGGTCCGGCCGTGCTTGTGGACGCGCAGATGGACGATGCCGATCTGCCCGAAGGACCGACCAATGCGAGCTTCACCATCACGGTGCGGCACCATAGCGGCACACACAGCCACATTTCTGCGTCGAAACTCAATCATTTCAACCAGCGTGAACTCAGGGCATATGGCGACGCCGGAGCCTACGTAAGTCATTCGACAGACGTGCAGGCGCAGGACATTTTTGCCGGCAAGCGTCCAGTCGATGACCTTGTCAGTTGGGGTCATGAGCCGGAATCGGCTTGGGGCACGCTTTATGGCGCGGGTGGCGCCGAGAAGGTGCCTTCGGAACAGGGCGCCTATTTTGCCTACTACGAGGCATTTGCCGAGGCAGTCAAAACTGGCGGCGTGCCCCCCGTGACGGCCGAAGAGGGCATCGCAACCCTGGCCGTTCTTGACGCCGCGCGCATCAGCGCGGCCGAGGGCCGTTCCGTGGCGGTCGGTTGAGTGAAGGCTGAAGGATAGTCGATGTACAAATTCATCATCACCATCGAACTCGAACCGGGAACGCGGGATCAGATTCTCGCGCGCGCACCTGCAGCACAGGCCGCGACACGCGCCGAGCCGGGTTGCCTGGCATATGATTTCTTCATCTGCACCGACGATCCGGACAAGCTGGTTTTTGTCGAGGAATGGAAAGACGAGGCAGCCCACGCATTCCATATGGAACAGCAGCACACAAAGGACTGGATCGCCTTTCACGAGCCGTTCAACCGCAAACTAACCTTCGAGACGATCAATGCCGCAAAGTGACGTGAACAGCCAGATTGTTGTCACCACGGCACCCTGCTGCTGGGGCGTTGATGACGTGAACAACCCGCACCTGCCCCATTGGGAAAAAGTGCTGGATGAGGCGGCGCCGGCCGGCTTTGGTGGACTGGAACTTGGGCCTTACGGCTACATGCCGCTCGACGTTGCGCGTGTGTCCAAGGCGCTGGAGGCGCGCGGGCTGGTGATCGTGGCCGGAACGATTTTCGACGACCTTGTCGATCCCGCCAACTGCGAAAACCTCCTGAGGCAGACCGAGGAAATTTGCGCACTGATCAGCGCATTGCCGAAGCCGGAGACTTTTCCCGGCCAACGGTTCGAAGCACCTTACCTGACCGTCATGGATTGGGGTCACGATGACCGCGATTATGCGGCAGGACACTCGGATCGGGCGACCCGGCTGAGTGACGCGGCCTGGGCCGGCATGATAGCGAACATCAGGGCCATCGCCGAGCTTGCCCGCGACAGGTTCGGTGTGCGGGTCGTCATTCACCCGCATGCCGGCGGCCATATCGAATTCGAGGACGAGATCGAAAGGCTGGCGCAAGATATTTCTGCGGAGGTTGCGGGCCTTTGCATCGATACCGGCCACACCGCCTATGCGGGCATGGACCCGGTCGCCATTCTCGAAAAGTACTGGGATCGCATCGACTATATCCATTTCAAGGATATCGACCCGGACGTGTTTCAGACCGTCATGGGTGAGCATATCCGCTTTTTCGACGCCTGCGCAAAAGGGGTGATGTGCCCGATCGGGCGCGGCAACATCGATTATGCGGCCATCCATTCATTTCTGACCGCGCGCGGCTATGCCGGCTACATCACCATCGAGCAGGAACGCGATCCACGCAATACCGGCTCGATCCTCAACGATCTTTCCGGCAGCCGTGCCTTTCTGGCGGCCAAAGGCTTCACGACAATGACCGGTAGAATTTCGAGGGCATCATGACCAAACTTGACGTCATCACCCTCGGCCGCTCATCGGTCGACCTTTACGGCGCGCAGATTGGCGGGCGTCTGGAAGATATGGGCTCGTTCGACAAGTATATCGGTGGCTCACCCACCAACATTGCCTGCGGCGCCGCGCGGCTGGGGCTGAAGTCAGCGGTGATCACAAGGGTCGGCGACGAGCATATGGGCCGGTTCATTCGCGAGCAACTGGCACGTGAAGGGGTGAGCACCGATGGCGTGGTCACCGACAACGAACGGCTGACGGCTCTGGTCATTCTCGGCATTCGCGATGAGGAGCAGTTTCCGCTGATCTTCTACCGAGAGAACTGTGCCGATATGGCGCTGTGCGAAGACGATATCGATGAAGCATTCATCGCCTCGGCCCGGGCGCTGGTGGTCACCGGCACGCATCTCAGCCATCCGCGCACCGAGGCCGCCGTCCTGAAGGCGCTCAAGCTTGCCAGAAAGCATGGATTGAGAACGGCCCTCGACATCGACTATCGCCCAAATCTTTGGGGCGTGGCCGGGCATGGCGCAGGTGAGAGCCGTTTTGTGGAATCCGCCAAGGTCACCCGAAAGCTGCAGTCGGGCCTTCATTATTTCGATCTGATCGTGGGCACCGAGGAGGAGTTCCACATCGCGGGCGGATCGATCGACACGCTTGAAGCCCTCAATGCGGTGCGCAAGGTTTCCGCCGCGACCCTGATCTGCAAGCGCGGCGCTAAGGGAGCCTCCGCTTTCGAAGGTGAAATTCCAGCAAGTCTCGATGATGGACAGACTGGACCGGGCTTCCCGATCGAAGTCTTCAACGTCCTTGGAGCCGGCGACGGATTCTTTGCCGGTCTGCTCAAGGGCTGGATGGATGATGCGGACTGGCCCACGGCGCTCAAATACGCCAATGCATGTGGTGCCTTTGCGGTATCACGGCACGGCTGCACTCCGGCCTATCCGAGCCTTGAGGAACTGAACTTCTTCCTGAGCCGTGGCATCAGGACCAAGGCGCTTCGTCACGATGCCGAACTTGAACAGGTCCATTGGGCCACCAACCGGCATACAAGGGTCAATGGCGACTTCTCGACAATGCGGGTCTTCGCCTTCGACCATCGCCTCCAGCTTGAAGAGATGGCGGGCTATTCGCTCGAGCGGGGAAGCCGTTTCAAGGAATTGTGTCTTGAGGCGGCGCTCAAGGTTCAGAACGGGCAAAGCGGCTACGGCATACTCTGCGACAATCGCATCGGCAGGACGGCGTTGCATGCCGCCTCGGGGACGGGCCTCTGGATCGGAAGGCCGGCCGAACTGCCCGGCTCGCGGCCGCTCGGCATCGAACCCGAACTCGGCCCCGATTTCGGCGAGCTTTCCGAATGGGCGCGAGAGGACGTGGTAAAGGTTCTCTGCTTCTGTCATCCGGACGATGACGAGGGAACCTGGGCCGAGCAGATCGCAACGGTGGAGCGTCTTTTCGTTGCAAGCCGGCGCAATAATCTTGAATTCCTGCTCGAGGTCATTCCTTCGAAAGTTGGTACGGTGGGCGATCAAACCGTCGCTAGCGTTATCAACCGTTTCTATGATGCCGGGATCTCACCCGACTGGTGGAAGCTTGAGCCCATGAAGACGAAGAAGGCCTGGCAGAACGCCATCGAGGCGATCGAGACGCACGACAAGCACACGCGCGGCATCGTTGTTCTTGGTCTCGATGCGCCCGAGGCCGAGCTAAAAGCCAGTTTCGACGTCGCGGCGGGATTCGATCTGGTCAAGGGTTTTGCCGTCGGACGGACGATCTTCGGGGACGTGGCAAGGAGCTGGTTCGTGGGCAAGTCCGATGACAGCGAAGCGGTCAAAGAGATGGCGGAGCGCTATTCGCGCCTCTGCGGGATTTGGGATAGCGCCAGAGAACCGGCGCAAGGAGCTCGAAATGAGTAACACAATTCGTCTGACGGCAGCGCAAGCGATGGTTCGCTGGCTATCCGTGCAGTTCAATGAGGATGGTGACCGTTTCATCGAAGGTATGTGGGCGATTTTCGGGCACGGAAATGTGGCCGGGCTCGGTGAAGCGCTGCACGGGATGAAAGACACGTTTCCGACGTGGCGCGGCCAGAACGAACAGACCATGGCCCATGCCGCCATTGCCTACGCCAAGACGCTGAAACGCAAGCGCGCCCATGCCGTGACCTCGTCCATCGGTCCGGGCTCGACCAACATGGTTACCGCCGCCGCGCTGGCCCACGTCAACCGCTTGCCGGTGCTGTTGGTGCCCTCCGATGTCTTTGCCAACCGCCGCCCTGATCCGGTGCTGCAGCAGATCGAGGATTTCGACGACGGCACGATCTCGGCCAACGATTGCTTCAAGCCGGTCGCCCGCTATTTCGACCGGATCACGCGGCCCGAACATCTACTGAGTGCCTTGCCGCGTGCCATGCGGGTCCTGACCGATCCGCAAAATTGTGGGCCGGTGGTCCTGAGCTTCTGTCAGGACGTGCAGGCCGAGGCTTTCGATTTTCCTGTGGCTTTCTTCGAGCCAAAGACCTGGTACATCCGGCGTCCCGAACCCGATCCCAACGAGGTCGCTCGCGTGGTCGACTTGATCCGCGCCGCGAAAAATCCGGTTATCGTTGCCGGTGGCGGGGTTCTCTACTCAGGCGCCGAGGACGTGCTGGCGGCCTTTGCAGAAAAGTACAACATCCCCTTCGTCGAGACGCAGGCGGGCAAGGGCGGCAACAGCTACGAGCACAGTCTCAACTTCGGCTCGCCGGGCGTGACCGGATCCCAATGCGCCAACGATCTTTGCCAGTCAGCAGACCTGATCATTGGTGTCGGCACGCGGTTCCAGGACTTCACCACCGGTTCCTGGACGGTATTTGGCAATCCTGACCGCAAGCTCATTTCGATCAACCTGCACCCCTACGATGCGCAAAAACACGGCTCGGTGGGTCTTGTATCCGACGCCAGGGTCGCACTCGAACGGATCGATCTGCAATTGGGAGACCTGAAGTTCGCCGCCGCCGATCCGGCATCGCGCGACCAATGGCACGCAACGGTCAGCGAGGTCACCTCCGCTCCCGGAGACAGCAATGCCCTGCCGACCGATGCCCAGGTGATCGGCGCCGTGCAGCGCACCGCAACGGAAAAGACCGTCGCCATGTGCGCCGCCGGCACCATGCCCGGCGCTTTGCAGGTCCTCTGGCAATCGGCCAAGGGCGGCTATCACATGGAATATGGCTATTCCTGTATGGGCTACGAAGTCGCCGGCGCCATGGGCATCAAGCTCGCCGCACCGGACAAGCACGTCGTCTGCTTCGTCGGCGATGGGTCCTACATGATGGCGAACTCGGAGTTGGCGACAGCCGTCATGCGGCGCGTGCCTTTCACCATCGTTCTGACCGACAATCGCGGCTATGGCTGCATCAACCGGCTGCAGATCGAGACTGGCGGAGCGCAGTTCAACAATCTCTACAAGGACAGCAATGTGGAAGTGCAGCCCGAGATCGACTTTGTCGCCCACGCTGCTTCCATGGGAGCCCATGCTGAAAAGGCGGCCTCGATCGCCGAACTGGAAGCCAGGATCGTCGAAGCTCGTGGCCGCGACATACCCTCCGTGATCGTCATCGACACCGATCCGATGCCGGGCACGGGCGCGGGCGGCTTCTGGTGGGACGTCGCCGTGCCTGAAGTCGGAGGGCCGGAACGTCTTGAAAGGGCGCGCGAGACCTATACTGAAAACAAGGCCAAACAGCACACGTTCAACTGATCTGGAAACCCGACATGCCCAACCTGCTTCACAAACCCTTTGGCACCCATGGCAAGGTGCATGAAATCACCCCGCAGTCGGCCGGCTGGCGCTATGTGGGCTTTTCGCTTTATCGCCTCAGGGCCGGGGAGAGCGCTGCCGAAGTGACCGGCGATCGCGAGGTCATTCTGGTCATGGTCGAGGGCAAGGCGGCGATCATTGGCGCGGGGCAGGATTGGGGCGTGCTCGGCGAGCGAATGAACGTTTTCGAGAAAACCCCGCCGCATTGTCTCTACCTGCCCAACGGCAGCGACTGGGAGGCAAAGGCGGAGACTGACTGCACCATTGCGGTCTGTTCGGCGCCGGGCATGGGCGGTCACGAAGCGCGCCGCATCGGGCCGGACGGGATTTCGCTGACTGAACGCGGCAAGGGCACCAATACCCGCTACATCAACAATATCGCCATGGAAAACGAGGACTATTGCGACAGCCTTTTGGTGACCGAGGTCTTCACCCCGGCCGGGCATTGGTCGTCCTATCCGTCTCATCGTCACGACGAAGACGATTATCCGCGCATCACCTACCTCGAAGAGACCTATTATCACCGCCTGAACCCGTCCGACGGCTTCGGCATTCAGCGCGTCTACACCGATGACTTGCAGCTCAACGAAACCATGGCGGTCTCCGACGGCGATGTCGTTTGTGTACCCAAAGGCCATCATCCCTGCGGCGCGCCCTACGGGTTCGAAATGTACTATCTCAACGTCATGGCCGGACCTTTGCGCAAATGGCGTTTCGTCCCCGCGCCTCAAGTCAAGTGGATCATGGAGCGCGACGCCTGATCGCGAGCGCGGCAAGCAAGGATGTCGTTCATGCAATTCGCGCTCAATCAGGCCACCTCGCCCAACCTGAACTTCGCCGAATTCCTCGATCTGGCCGCAAACCTCGGCTGCGTCGGTGTCGAGCCGCGCAACGACATGAAGCGTCCATTATTCGATGGGTTGCCGGCCAGTGTCGCTGGCCAGATGGTCCGCGACAGGGGGCTGGAAATCGTTGGGCTTAGCCAGGTCTACCCGTTCAACGATTGGTCGCCCGAGCGCCGTCGGGAGATTGTTGATCTTGCGGAAACCGCTCGGCAATGTGGTGCGCCGGGCATCAATCTCATACCGCGGGTTGATGGAATTGGCACCGATCCGGACGAATGCCGCGGCAGCCTGCGCATGATCATAATCGATCTCCGTCCGATCCTGGCCGACCTGAATGTCGGCGGTTGGATCGAGCCGATCGGTTTCGAAAAATCCTCGATCCGGATCAAGCGTGTTCTGGCCGAAATCATCGAGGAGCTCGGTGCCGGCGATCATTTCGGGCTGATCCACGACACATTTCAACACACGATTGCGGCCGATCCCGACATCTTTGCCGCGCAGACGGCTCTGGTGCACATTTCCGGAATTTCACACCCGGACGTGCCGCTCGATGAAAGTCAGGACGCCCATCGCGTTCTGATCGACGAAACCGACCGGGTTGGGAATGTCACCCAGATCATCGAACTTCAGCGGCGGGGTTATCGGGGCCCGTTCTCGTTCGAGTGCACCGAGCCGGCCATCCATGCATTGCCGGATTTAGAGTCTAGACTGGAAAGGTCGATGAACTTCTTGCGAGCCCGGATTGCGGTGTAATTCCGGGGTGATTTGACGAGCGCCGAGTTGGTCCGCAGTCAGATGTTGCACATGCGGTAGCGAAGGTTCAACGCGATCGGGCAAGCGCGTTCTTTTTTCAGCACTGCCCCGAAATGCTGTCTTCGCTGCGCAAACCAGAACTCTCAAGACATGCAGGAAACCTGCAGCCTTGGCATCAGCCCAAAAGCCGGGCCAGGTGCCGAAGCGCCAATTCGTATCCGTGCGTGCCCAGCCCGGCGATCACGCCGTCCGAACGATACGAAACATAGGAATGATGCCGGAAACGTTCACGCTGATGTACATTGGAAATGTGCACTTCGATGACCGGTCCGTCATACATTTTCAGCGCATCGAGCACGGCAATCGAGGTATGGCTGAAGGCAGCGGGATTGATGATGATTCCCGCCCCGTCCTCGCGCGCCTCATGCACCCAGTCGATAATCTGGTGTTCTGCATTCGATTGCAGAAAACGGGTGCGCAACCCCAGCTCTCCAGCCAGTGCGGCGCATGACGTCTCGACATCGGCAAGGGTAGCCGAGCCGTAAATTTCGGGCTCCCGCTGACCCAGCAAATTCAGATTCGGGCCGTTCAGAATATAGATCAGCTTGGACATGGCGCTCTCCCGCGTCTCGCGACCCGTTTAGCCTAAGTGCAAATGCTTTGCATCCCGTAACCGTCTGAAATGGCTTTTGTCCGGGTCGCTGCCGACTTTCCATCGCCGCATTCGTGTGGCATCAAGCCCCTATTCGATGCGTGGAGCAGGTGGTTTATGGCGATCCGGCAGCATGTGGGCGATTTGCCCGATCTTTCACAATATTCGGGTTCGGTCGCGATCGACACCGAAACCATGGGGCTCAATCCCTCGCGCGACCGGCTGTGCGTCATCCAGCTGTCGCCAGGCGATGGCAATGCCGATGTGGTGCGCCTGCCCAAGGGTCATACCAATTCGCCCAATCTCGTCAGGCTCTTTTCCGATCCGGACGTCACCAAGATCTTCCACTTCGCGCGCTTCGACATGGCGGTGATCAAGAACCGTTTCGGCATCGACGTCACGCCCGCCTATTGCACCAAGATCGCCTCCAAACTGGTGCGCACCTATACCGATCGGCATGGCCTGAAGGACCTGGCGCGCGAACTGCTCGGCGTCGACATGTCCAAACAGCAGCAAAGCTCGGACTGGGGAGCCGACGAACTCAGCAAGGCCCAGCTCGATTATGCAGCCTCCGACGTTCTTTACCTGCACGACCTCAAACGGCATCTCGATCTGATGCTGATGCGGGAGGGGCGTCTCGAGCTTGCGCAGAAATGCTTCGATTTCCTGCCCACGCGTGTTGATCTCGATCTGGCCGGCTGGGCCGAAACTGACATTTTCGCCCATAGCTGATCCGAAGGCGGACCATGGCGTTGCAAGCCGCAGATAACGGTCTTGTTGTCGACCCGCACCAGAGTGCGGCGTCGCGCGGGCGGCTATACTCCAGGTTGTTGTGGCGCAACCGCCTGATCGGGTTCTTGCGTTGGGCCGTCCCGCTGCTTGGCCTCGCGCTTGCCGGTTTTCTGATCGGTTCGATCATCATCGCCAACCTGGCCAAGGATTACGGCATCAAACGCTTGCGGCTCGAAGATGACAAGATCGTCGTCGATACGCCCGAATATTCCGGGGTGATGAGCGACGGAACCACCTACAGCGTGGTTGCCGAGGCCGCGAAAATTCAGATTGATGATACCGACATCATCGACCTGGAAACCGCGACCATCAAGACTGAGGACAAGAGAGACTACAGCCTGACCGCCAGATCGGATTTTGCCGTTCTCGACTTGAAAGAACAGACCGTGACTGTTCCGGACCTGATGCGCACCGTCGACAGCGACGGGGTTCGCGGCTGGCTGCACCAAGCCCTGATCGAATGGCGCGACCAGACCCTGACAAGCTCTGGTGACGTGAGATTCAAGTTCCCCGACGGTGGAGACATCAACGCCGCGTCGCTCAAATATGATGCTGACAAGGATATCTGGAACTTCCGGCAGGCGGTCTATCGTACACCCAGCCAGGCCACGGAGACGGAAAATGCCGGCGCAGGTGGCGGGGCGGAGACCGCCGCGCCTGAAAGCGATACTGGTGAGGACGACACGGTTTACGATGTGGTCACAGGCGATCGCCTGGTTGTGCGCGAGAAACCCAATAACGCAACTTTCACCGGCAATGTCGTGGTCACGCGCCCGGACCTGACAGTGTGGGCGGACGAAATTCTGGTCCAGTTCGCGGCGGCCCGCATGCAGGACCCGTCGCTGTTTACTGCGACCGGCAATGTCAAACTCAAGGACGATGTGCAAACGGTCACCGGCGACAGCGGTGTTTATGATCCCAACACCAAGATCATGCACGTCACCGGCGACGTCGCGGTCAAAACCGATAGCGGCCTGGTCAAGGCTCCGGAACTGACCTCGAATCTTGAAACTCATGTCAGCGAATTCACGACCGGCGGCTCCGGCAAGGTGAGCGGCGATTTTCATTCCGAGGATGACGTCAAGGTCGTCTCGGACCGCTTTGTCGTCCGGCGCGATGATAACGTGGCGGAGTTCATCGGCAATGTCATTGTCGATCAGAACAAGCTCAGGGTCTTTGCCGATCGGGTCGTGGTTTATCTGGCGGAAGGTGGTTCCGACGAAATCCGCTATTATGAGGCCTTCGGGAACGTTGTGATCAAGGAGCCGGACCAGACCTCGACCGGTGACCGCGGCCATTATGACCCCAACACGCGAATCATGCGCCTGACCGGAAATGTGAAAGTGACCAACAAGTCCGGAACTGTTGATGCCAGCCAGTTGGTGGTCAATCTCAAGACCAATGTGTCGACCTTCACCGCCAGTGGCGAAAACCGCGTCACCGGCGTTTTCCGGTCCAACGACAATGGTGGCAATTCAGGCGGTCTGTTTTCCAGCCAGGATGGAAGTGGCCAGTCCGGCGGCGGGGGAGGCAGCGATGCACCGCTCGATCTCTGACGGCCAGTGCAAGGGAAGAACGTGATGGACCAGAGCGGCTGGCTTGTGGCCCATGGCCTCGCCAAATCCTTTGGCAAGCGCGCGGTTGTACGCGACGTTTCCCTAGCCGTGCGGCGCGGAGAGGCCGTGGGGCTTCTGGGGTCCAATGGTGCCGGCAAGACAACGGTTTTCACCATGATCATGGGACTCGTCAAACCCGACAAGGGACGGATCCTGCTCGACGGGCGCGACATCACCCATTTGCCGCTTTTCCAGCGCGGCCGCCTGGGCGTCGGCTATCTGCCGCAGGAGCCATCGATCTTTCGCGGCCTGAGCGTCAAGGACAATATTCTCGCCATCCTGGAAGGCCACATCCGCTCCCGCAAACAGCGCCTGATGCGGCTCGAACAATTGCTCGATGAGTTTTCCATCACCCATTTGAAGGATGCCAATGCGCTGGCGCTTTCCGGCGGCGAACGCCGGCGCGCCGAAATTGCCCGCGCCCTGGCCGCGGACCCGGTCATCATGCTGCTCGACGAGCCCTTCGCCGGCGTCGATCCGATCGCGGTCTCCGATATTCAGGGCCTGGTTCGCCAGCTGACCGACCGCGGTATCGGCGTTCTGATCACCGATCACTCGGTGCGCGAAACCCTCGGACTCGTCGACCGGGCCTATCTGATGCATGGCGGACATGTCGTCATTCAGGGCACGCCCGAAACGATCGCCCAAGACCCGGATGCCCGCCGCGTCTACCTTGGCGACAGCTTCACATTCTAGTGCCAGCATGGCGTCGCAGATATTTCAGCGCGGCTATGGAATGCACATTTCAGGCATGAAAATTCCCGAAGTGAGGTTTGTCGGCGGGCCCAGCGCCGACCTGACGATCGCTTGCGTCGCCAATTGTCATGCCGACGACGCCATCAGGTTCTTGTGCGCACACATTGGGGTCGGTGCATCAAAAATCCTGCTCTACGACGACGGTATCAGGCGCGTCGAAAAAATTGCGCAATTGCCTGCGCCCATTCGGCGCCGGGTTGAAATCATTCCAGTGGAATCCGTGATTCCCGATCGCAGCCAATTCGAAAACTTCAATGACGTCCAGCGAATTCTCTACAATATTGCCTATGCGGCATCCAAAACGTCGTGGTTCGCCGCCATAGATGTCGATGAGATCATTGCCCCTGCAGGTCGAGATTTGCGCACCCAACTGCAGTCGGTCCCGTCCGGTCTGGACATGATCACCTTGGCACCTGCCGAGATGGTATGGCCGGCGGGAACCAGACGTTATTACGCCGCATGGAGCGCCCATGCCGTCAGGTTGAGATGTGTCATCTCACAAAAGGACCGCCAGGACACTCTGTTGAGCCGGCGGGGATTTACGGCCCACGCCATGGGCAAATCCATCGTTCGCACCAATCTGAAGGTCAACATTACCGTGCATGGCGCGCAGCCGGTCGATGGGCCACAGCTCGTCCGTGACGAGATTTCGGCATTACTGTTCCATTTCGACGCAATTTCGTTTCCCCATTGGTTTGATAAGGCACGCGGTTCGCAAACCTATAACAAAGGCGCCAAACGGTCCGATCGAAGAACGAGACTTCTGGTGTCTGCTGCGATGTCTGAAGCTGCCAGTGAGGCAGAACTTTTTTTTGACAGGCATTTCTGTCTGACTCCTAGCCAGATTCGAAACCTGCTTGCGCGCGATGCCGTTCTTGCACTCGGTCTCGGCTGGCGCCTTCTGTTCCGGTATCCGGTGATGTTTCACAGGCTGTCGGGAATCGTGCGGATTTTCTCGAAAGCGCGCTGAGCGGGTTTCCAACACCGCAAAAGCGACTTCAGGCTGCGCCCAATCCCCGTTAACCGGCAATTGGCACAAAACTTGTATGTGGCGCCCAAATCGGGGTAAAAGGTACCGGACGCGTTTCGAACGTGGTGGGGTTGAACAAGGTGGCATTGACACCCAGGCTGGAAATGCGGCAGGCCCAGAGCCTGACGTTGACGCCGCAATTGATGCAGTCGATCCGGCTGCTGCAGCTCTCGCATCTCGAGCTCAACGCCTTTGTCGAAGCGGAATTGCTGCGCAATCCCCTGCTTGAGTCCGCGGAACCCGAAAACAATTCCGACCGCGACGCCGATCAGGGACCGACCGGCAACGAGGATTTCGCCGAGGATCTGGTGCAGCACGGCGAACATCTGGATGCGGCCGGCGACATCGCCACCAGCATGGATACCGAAGTCGACAATGTCTTTCCCGAACAGGTTGGCCAGGATTCTGTGCGTGAAGCTACCCACGCGCCTGCCATTCGGGGACATCAGTCCGAAGATGCGCCCGACATCGAACAATATGTGGCCTCCGGCACCACCCTTGCCGAGCATCTGGCCGCCCAGACCAATCTGATTTTTTCCCACCCCGCGGACAGAATCATTGCCCGGAGCCTGATCGACAATCTCGACGAGGCGGGTTATCTCTGCGCGGATTGCCAGCAGCTTGCCGAGCAGCTGGGAACCGAAATCGAGGATGTCGAAGCCGTGCTCGAGGCCGCCCAGACCTGCGAGCCCGCCGGCGTCTTCGCCCGCAACGTGACGGAATGCCTTGCTCTGCAATTGCGGGAAAAAGACCGTCTCGATCCGATGATGCAGGGTCTGCTCGACAATCTTGGTCTTCTGGCCAATCACGAATTGCCCAAACTGATGAAACTGGTGGGCTGCACCGCCGATGATCTGGCCGACATGCTGGCTGAATTGAAGCGGCTGGACCCCAAGCCCGGCCTGAGGTTCGATGGCGCACCGGCGCAGGCGATCGTGCCCGATGTCTATGTGCGCCAGAGCCCGGATGGCGGCTGGGCGGTGGAACTCAATTCCGACATTCTGCCTCGGGTTCTGGTCAATCGTACATATTATGCGACCGTCTCGAAAAAGGTGCGCTCGCCCAATGAAAAGGAATTCCTGGTCGATTGCCTGCAAACCGCCAACTGGCTGACCAAGTCGCTCGACCAGCGCGCCCAGACCATTCTCAAGGTCGCAACCGAAATCGTCCGCAAACAGGATGCCTTTCTGGTGCATGGGGTGACCCACCTCAAGCCGATGACCCTCAAGATGGTTGCCGATGAAATCGAAATGCATGAATCGACCGTTAGCCGGGTGACGGCAAACAAGTACATTTCCACGCCGCGCGGCCTGTTCGAGATGAAATACTTCTTCACCACCGGCCTTAGCGGCAGCGAGGGGGGTGAAGACCATTCTGCCGAATCCGTCCGCCATTTCATCAAGCAGATGGTGGATGCCGAAAGCCCGAAGAAGATCCTCTCGGATGATGCGATCGCGGCCAGAATGAGTTCTGAGCATGGCATTGAAGTTGCCCGCCGCACGGTGACCAAATATCGCGAAGCGATGAACATTCCCTCCTCGGTGATCAGGCGGCGGCAGAAGCGCTCGCTTGTTGGCGTCTGAACCCGATTGGGAAATTCGCCTTGCGACCGTTGATTTGCCTCAAAGACTTTCCACATGGATTGCAGACAAGGCGCGACTGGCGCTAATTTCGTTCCCGGGTGGAGGAAGGCGCCGCAAGACGTCGAACTTGAGCGCCACCGCAATTGAAAGGCAAATGAACAATGACCCTACGCGTATCAGGCAAGAACATGGATGTGGGCCAGGCATTGACCGAAAAGGCGCAGGAACGCGTCGAGGCGGCTGTGGGCAAATATTTCGATGGCAATTATGACGGCCAGCTGACCATTGAACACGAGGGTTTCGGTTTCCGCTCCGATATCGTTCTTCACCTTGATACCGGTGTCATTCTGCGTGCCCATGCCATGGCGGGCGATGCAATTTCCGCTTTCGAGGAAACGGCGGATCACGTCGAAAAGCGCCTGCGTCGCTACAAGCGCAAGCTCAAGGACCATCGCCGCCCCAAGGATCAGGATTCGCCCATGGCGCAATCCTACATTCTAGCGTCTCCTGACATCCACGATGAAGTTGAGGAAGATTTTTCCCCGGCCATCATTGCCGAGAGCCTGTCGAGCCTCAAATCCATGAGCGTCGGCGAGGCTGTGATGGAACTTGATTTGACCCAGGCCGACGTTCAGGTCTTTTTGCACGCTGGACATGGCGGCGTGAATGTGGTTTACCGCCGGGCCGACGGCAACATCGGGTGGATAGACCCGGCGCTGGCAAAGAAATGAGACTGCCGGCCGCGCCGCGAAATGCTTGAAACAAAGCCAAGACAAAGGCTCCGTTTGGAATGGAAGTTTCCGATTTCCTGGCGCAGGACGACGTTGTCCCGTGCGCCAAAGTAACCAGTAAACGTCAATTGCTTCAGATGCTTGCCGACAAGGCCAGCGAAAAGTGCGGGTTCGACTCGCAGAAGATCTTTGAAGTGCTCATGGCGCGCGAACAACTCGGCTCGACCGGTCTGGGTAATGGCATTGCCATCCCGCACGGCAAGCTGAAGGGTCTCGACAGGGTTATCGCCCTGTTTGCACGGGCCGATTCGCCCATCGAATTTGATTCGGTGGACGACCAGCCCGTCGATCTCGCCTTCATGCTTCTGGCCCCCGAGGGTTCGGGAGCCGATCACCTCAAGGCACTCTCGCGCGTTGCGCGGCTTTTGCGCACCGAAACCGTGGTCGATGCCATCCGGCACACCAAGGACAAGGCCGAGATCTATGGGCTATTGTCGAGCACGGTTGAAGGTTCGGCTGCGGCCTGATCGACAAGAACGTTTTCAAATCAGAAGGGGCGGGTTCGTCAGAACCCGCCCCTTGTCTGTTGGGCCATGCCCGGCGTGCCTATTGCAGAACGGCCATCTGCGCGCCGTGGGCGTCCAGCCAGTCGATCACCGATTCGCGCTCGTCCGAAACCATGAGCGGCTCGCCATCGGCCGCCAGAAGCACGAAGTAATTGTCGATGCCCGGCAGGAGCTGGATGTTCGGGACAAGCAGCAACAGCGCCGTCCCGCTCAGCTCGCGCAGATAGGCGACTTCGGACTTGCCGAGATCGGCGAATTGCTGACTGGTCATCGTCCTGAGGCTGCCCGGCAGCAGGGACTGGGCCAAGTCGCGGTCATTGTCGAATTTGTGCATCGCGTCCTCCTCAGGCCGTTTTGATTGCGATTTTGCGGCTGAGATTTTCAGGCGCCGGCCGGCGCACAAGAATGTGCAGCATGCCATCGGCCAGTTCAGCGCCGTCGACGATCATGCTGTCGGCCAGCAGAAAGGCGCGCTGAAACTGGCGCATGGCGATACCGCGATGCAGATAGTCGCGCTGCGGCTCGCCCTGCTTCTGGCCGCGAACGACAATCTGATTGTCTTCGTGGGTGATATCGAGGTCGTCTGCGGCAAAGCCGGCCACGGCGATTGTGATGAGATAGGTTTCATCGCCATCCTCGGGCACGACACGCTCGATATTGTAAGGCGGATAGGATTCGGCGGATTTGGCCAAACGATCGACCCGCTCTTCGAAATTGTCGAAGCCAAGCAGGAACGGTGCTGACATAAACGAAATACGCGACATGGTTTGTCCTTGTTCACAAGCAACAAATATGGTGCGAACCCGGCGGCCCGGCATTCGCCCCCATTGGACTTTTGATATGGTGCAATTCTCCGGATATTCAAGGAATGGAGGGATTTGAGCTGACGGGCTTCTCCATCATCATGCCAGCCTTCCACGCGGCGGCCACCATTGCCCAAAGCGTCGGTTCCGTGTTGAACGGCACCTTTGCCGATTTCGAACTGCTGCTGATTGCCGACGATGCCGCCGACTACCGGCAGGCCCTGGCGGATAGCGGCATTTCCGACCCGCGCCTTCGGTATCTGCAGAGTGGTGGCGTGGGAACCGGGTCTTCGCACGCCCGCAATGTCGGACTCGATGCCGCGCAGTATGACTTCATCGCCATTCTCGATGCTGACGATCTGTTTCTCGACGACAAGTTGCAGCGAATCGCGCCCCTGGTCGAACGATATGGATTTGTCTCGACCGCCCTCGACGTGCGAGAGGCTGGGCGCGGCCATTTGCGCAATGTAGGCGCCGGCGAGGACAAGGCGCTCACCCCCGCAGCCTACAAATTTACGAATGTCTCGATGGATTCGATGATTGCCTATGACCGGCGGATCATCGATCCCCGCTATGACGAAAGCCAGGACTGCCTGACCGATCTCGATCTCATTCTCAAGCTCTTTGCCGGTTTTGCGACCTGTTTTCACTCCGGTGTGCCGCTCCACGCCTACGTCAAGCAGAGCCGGTCGATTTCGATTGGTACCGGCGCGTCAGACCGCTATCGGCGCATGAAGCGAACGCTGATCGAACGGCTGGAATCCGGCCATTATCCCATGCGGGACCCGGCCGGACCGGAGGGATTTGTCCGCTTTCTTCAAGCATCGCTTCGGGCGGAAGAAAGCTTCGAGCGGGCCAAGCTGGAAAGGCCTGGCCTGATCTTTGAGGATCACCTCGAACCCTATCTCTCGAGCGCCTGATCGACCTCGCTTCGGGTCGGGATGGCGGGTTGCGCACCCGGCTTGAGGCAGGCCAGCGAGCCCGCCGCTGCCGCCAGCCGCAGGGCGTGTTCCGGGTCCGCGCCCTCGAGAAGCGCTGCCGCCAGATATCCGCAAAACGTGTCGCCGGCGCCCACCGTGTCGACCGGACTAATTGTGAGAGGCGCGGCCCGGTGCAGTACATCGCCGGTTGCCAGAACCGCGCCTTCGCCGCCAAGGGTGACGCAAACCCATTGCCCGTGGCGCTTGGCGTAATCAGAAGCGGCGTCCGCGACCTGGTCGATCGTCAACTCCTGGCCAAGCAAAAGCGCGAACTCGGTCTCGTTGGCGACAACAATATCTGCCTTTGCCGCCAGGGCGCCCGTCTCCGCCACAATCGGAGCGATATTGAGGATGGAGCGGGCATTGCGCCTTCTGGCAAGATCAAGTGCGGCCGCGACCGCCTCGGTGGGCACCTCCTGCTGGCAGACCAGAATGTCGCCTTCGGTCAGCCCTGACAGCATGACCTCCGCATCTCCGCCATCCAGCGTGCCGTTGGCTCCGGCAATGATCGTGATGACATTTTCGCCGTGCGCATCGACCAGGATGATGGCGATGCCCGTCGGGCCATCAACGTGTCGCACGCGCCCGAGATCGACCCCGCCCGCTTCCAGTAGCGCCAGAGCCTGTCCGGCGAAATCGTCTTTTCCGACCGCCCCGCACATTTGGACATCCGCACCTGCGCGCCGGGCCGCCAGCGCCTGATTGGCGCCTTTTCCGCCCGGCGCGGTCGAAAAACCCGTTCCGGGAACCGTTTCGCCGGGCTCGGGCAGACGGCCGGTTGTGGCAATGAGGTCGAGATTGATCGAACCGAAAACGAATATCCGCGCCATGCTGCTCTCAAAATCTCTCCGCCTTGGCCAGCATGCGTTCGACCGTACTCCAGTTCCGGCTGGTCACGACGACGTCCTTGAAACGCTTGTCGGCACCATCGAGCCCGGACCCGAAGCGGCCGGAAGGTTGACGGAACATGGCGGTGAAGAATTGGTCATCGTCGATGCGCACCACGTCGAAATCGCCCTCGACCGGTTCCAGCCCATTTAGCCTGTTGCCGATTGGACCGGACACGAAATAGGCATATAGCTTGGTGTCATTCCCGGCCTCATACGCGCCGAAAGGCCTGCTTCCGGCCAGTTCGGCAATCGCGTCACGGCTGCGCAGGACAATGCCAACAGAGAAGCCGAATTGCGCCTCGAGCCCCTGTTCGATTCGCGCCGGATCCGGTGTGGTTTCGGATGAAAAAAGCACGTTGCCACTGGCAATCACCGGCTGGGCATCGTCAAAACCCATCTTGCGGAACGCTTCCTTCAGGTCATCGTTCTTGACGCTGCGTTTGCCGAGATTGACGCCGCGCAGAAAGGCAAACCAGATCGTGCCCTTCTTGACGCTCATTCCGCCGCCTCGTCAGCTCTTTCCGGCCCGATGCGCAACAAAAGCTGTTCCTCGTCCATCAGTTCGCGGGCCCGTTTGATATAGGGCTCGTTGTCCACCATCGGGATGTCGAGCCGGTAGAGATTGGCCAGTTCGACCATGCCGCGACCGTCGTTCTCACGAAACGCGGTCACATGGCCTTCAGCCTGTTCGCGGCTCAGTCCGAACGCCTCAAGCACCGATCGCCCCATTCTGAGGCTGGAATCGAAGGTCTCGCGGATGATGTCGCGCGAGCCCGCCGCCCACAATTCATAAACATGGTTGCGGTCGCGCGCGCGGGCAATGACGTGCACATGCGGATGATGTGTCGAAATATAGCGCACCAGTTCGGTCGTCTGCTCCTTGCCGTCGATGGCGACGACCAGAACCTTGGCCTTTTCGATCCCCGCCGCGTGCAGCAGGTCCGGCCGGGTCGCATCGCCGAAAAACACCTTGAAGCCGAACCGGCGCAGCATGTCGAGCTGGTTCGAGGAATGATCGAGAACCACGGTTTCGTATCCGGCGGCACGCACCATACGATTGACGATGCCCCCGACGCGTCCATGTCCGGCAATGATGATCGGTGCTTCCATGTCGATCACGTCCGGGTCGCGCGTTTGCGCGGCTGAATAGCGCGGCGCAATGACCCGGTCGAACAGGATGAAAAGGAGGGGCGTCAGCAGCATCGAAAGCGCCACGACCAGGCTCATTTTGGAGGCGATGTCTTGTGGCAACACGTGATTGGCGACGGTGAAGGACAGCAAGACGAACGCGAATTCGCCGGTCTGGGCCAGCGACAGCGCGAAGAGCCATTTGTCCGCGCCGCGAACCTTGAAGACCCATGCCAGAACGCCAAGCACCAGACCTTTGACTGCTATCAGACCCAGGGTCAGCCCCACGATCGTCAGCAGATTGTCGCCAAGCAGCGGAAAATCGACCGAGGCGCCGACCGTGATGAAAAAGAGGCCCAGCAACAATCCCTTAAACGGATCGATATCGCTTTCCAGTTCGTGCCGATATTCCGAGGTGGCCAGAACCACGCCGGCCAGAAAGGTGCCAAGGGCCGCGCTCAGCCCGACGAACCCCATCAAAAGGGCAATTCCGACCACAAGCATCAGTGCCGTGGCGGTGAACATTTCCCGCAACCGGCCCTTGGAAACGAAGCGGAACAGCGGCCGGACCAGATAGCGGCCACCTACCACGATGATCGCGACCGCCCCCAGGGTCACAAGCGTTCGCTGCCAGCCTTCAAGCGAATCCATGAAACTGGGTTGCGCCGCATGATCGGCGGCGGTGCTGACCGCATGCGTATCGATGCCGGGAATGGCGAGGAGCGGGATCAGCGCCAGCATGGGAATGACGGCAATGTCCTGGAAAAGAAGCACCGCAAACCCGGCCTGCCCACCGTCGGACCGCATGAGGCCCTTTTCATTGAATGTTTGCAGGACGATGGCGGTGGAAGAAAGCGACAGAACCAGTCCAAGGGTCAGGGCAATCCGCCAGTCCTGCCCAAGTGCCATGGCAATCGCGGTGATGGCGGCGGCCGTGCCAAGAACCTGTAACCCGCCGAGTCCGAGCAATTGTGCGCGGAGGCGCCAGAGCCGCTCGGGCTCCAGTTCAAGTCCGACCAGCAACAGCATCAGCACCACGCCAAATTCGGCAAAATGCTGCAGCGCCTCGACATCAACCCCCAAGGTGCGAAGCAATGGTGCAATAATGATACCTGCCAGGAGATAGCCGAGAACCGAGCCCAGCCCGAACCGGGTCGCCAGCGGCACCGCAATCACGCCGGCCGCGAGAAATACGAAGGTCAAAATCAGAAAATCGGTCATCGCTGTCCCTGCGCCACCCTGTTCGGGCAAACCTAGCCGCAAAGCCTGCGCCTGTCAGGTGGCTTGTGTGTCCGGAACGGGCTTTGCCGCTGAGATGGTCTTTGTCATCTGCCTACCATAAACATGGTATGGACCCGTCCCCTTCGCGCCGTCTATTCTGTCCCTTCAAATTCTGGCTGAACCCATTCCTGCATATGCGGGGTCGGTCAATGGCCATGAGCTGGCAGAAATGCAACGGACGGAGACGCCACGTTCAGCGCGTCTTCCGGCCAAAACGAAAGGCGCGCAGACCATGGTAACCAAGAACGGGAATGCCGGCGACAACACGCTGGAAGGCACGTCAGCTCCGGACATAATCCACGGGTTAGGCGGGGACGACACCATCCAAGGCTATGGAGGTGCAGACACGCTTTACGGTGATGACGGCGATGACGAGATTGATGGCGGAGCCAGCCCTGATGTCATTTATGGCGGCGCGGGGGCCGACACAATACGCGGCGGCTACGGTGACGACGATATCTATGCCGACGATCTGGATATTATCGACGGTGGTGCAGGCTATCACGACACCGTCAACTTCTCCACGGGCGTCAGCAGGCAAAACCTGAAAGATGCTGACCTCATAGGCGTCGAAAAAATCTTCCTGAACAGTGCTGGCACCTTCAATTTCAGCGCGCAGACCGAAGGCTTCTGGATCGTCGGCTATACATCCAAAGCGCAAACGATTTATGGGTCGGCCGGGCATGATATTATCTGGAGCTATGATGGGAATGACAAGATCTATGCTGGCGAAAACGATAACATCGACGGTGGTGATGGCATTGATACCGTGATTTTCAGAAGCACGGTTACACGCAGCGAGCTGAAAGATGCGGACTTGATCGAAGTTGAAAACATCAGCGTTTCCGGACTTTTCCACTTTGATTTCGGCGCGCAGACGGAAGGCTTCAACATTACGACCGGCAATAAGGTTTGGTCGGTCAAGGGCGGCAAGGGCGATGACACGATCACCAGCCGCGATCGCACAATCGTCGATGGTCAGGCGGGCAACAACACTGTGATCTATAAGAGCAGTGTTGACCGCAAGGACCTGACCGACGATCACCTGGTCAATGTGCAAACCGTCAAGATCAATGGTGCAAAGAGCTTTGATTTCTCGAAGCAGACTGAGGATTTGACGATCATCGGCAATGCCGCGGCGAAGAGTATCAAGGGCGGCAACGGTGACGACACCATCTATGCCAATGACACCGACCGCATCAATGGCCGCGGCGACACCAATGGCGACCGCGTGGTGTTCCGCAAGGACGTGGACAAGAACAACCTGATCGATAATCACCTTGTCAATGTTGAACTGATCACCGTCAAAGGCGCCCACAATTTCAACTTCGCTTCGCAGACGGAGGCATTCAAATTCAAGGTTGCGGCCTCAGCGCTCTGGGTGAAGGGCGGAACGGGCAATGACGTGTTCTTTGCGACGCAGAACACCCTTATCAAGGGCTTTGATGGTGTCGACACGGCGGTTTATAGCAATGATGTCACGAGCGCTGTGCTCAATGATCTGCAACTGCAAGGCACCGAAAAGGTCTGGTTGCGGGGCGCTCACACTTTCGACTTCAGCGCGCAGAAAGAAACGAAGCTCAATATTGGCTCTGACGTTGCTGCCAAAACCATATCCGGCAGCCAGGGGACCAATTTATTCACATTTGACGGCACGTCGGCGACAGGGCTGAATACCATCACCAATTTCAGCGGTGCCGGTGGCGAGGGCGACCGGGTCAAATTTGCGACAAACGAAGCGGCGGGAACGGGAATCGATACAGGTGGGTTCGCAGCGCTTGCGGTCGGCGGCGATATTCAGGCAGCGGATGGCTTCAACTTTGTCACCGATCCGGGCAGCAACAAACCGGCCTCGCTCTCGGCAAATGATGTAGCCGCCTTCCTCGCCGATGTAAACGGGCTTGGCACCTCATCGTTCCAGTTCGCCAATGCCGACAACAGCGTCTATATCGCTGCTACGGACGGCACCGATCTCGGCATCTATCTGGCCCAAAGCGGTAATCTGGATCAGGTCATCGACGCCAGTGAGCTCACCCAGATCGCGCAATTGCAGAACGTGACCAGCATCAGCGCCGCCGATCTGTTCGGTTTTTCTTGAGCCTGTGAGTTGATTGGCAGGCCGTCGCAAGTGAAAGCATGGTGTTCGACCAGCCGCCTACCATAAACATGGTATTTCCGGTTTTCACCTGAGCGCCTAGTCTGCACGCATCAGACGGGCTGGCGGACGCACTTGCTTCCCGACAGATCAATCGAGGCCATCGCCTCAGACAACGTGCTTTTCGCACGCTCAGCGAAGCTTTGACCAGAAAAGGGCAATGACAATGACGGCTTTTGCAAGCGCGACCAGCGAGACGCTGGTCAACTCAACAACGACCAACCAACAGGTCAATTCTAGCGTGGCGCAGCTGACCGGCGGTGGTTGGGTCGTCGTCTGGGAGACCAAGTCCGGCAGCAATTACACGCTGGTCGAGTTCCGACAGTTTGATGCGGACGGCAATGTAGTCGTGAGCCAGAAACAGGTCGCAAGCGGGTCGCAGTCAGACTCTCGCGATCCGGATGTGGTTGGTCTGGCTGACGGTGGTTTCCTGATCACCTATGATGGCTCCGCCAGCGGCG
Organism: Hyphomicrobiaceae bacterium; assembly: GCA_020638065.1. Classification (GTDB taxonomy): domain Bacteria; phylum Pseudomonadota; class Alphaproteobacteria; order Rhizobiales; family Devosiaceae; genus JACKJF01. The sequence continues at coordinate 78,684 of JACKJG010000007.1, forward strand.
ACAGTTACGGGATCACGCAGGTCCGCTATAACGATTCAGGTTCGCCAATCGCAGGCGGCCGGGTCAACACGACGACAAGTCCAACACAAATCGAACCGTCGGCCGCGGCCCTGCCCGGTGGCGGCTGGGTTGTGACCTGGTCCAGCAACAATCAGGTTGCGAACAATAGTTCGTTCGACATCTATCAGCAGATCTACGACAATTCAGGCAGCAAAGTCGGTGGCGAAACACTCGTCAACACGACCACCTCCGGCAACCAACTACATAGCGAGATCACGGTTCTTGACGACGGCGGCTGGCTTGTCACCTGGTCGAGCTCCAGCGGGGATGGCAGTGACTATGGCGTTTATCAACAACGCTACGATAGTTCTGGCGCGCCGGTTGGTGGCGAAACGCTGGTCAACACTTTCACCAACTCTTATCAGACTTATTCTGAGGTCACGGCGCTTTCAGATGGCGGCTGGGTCGTGGTCTGGGAGAGCCTAGATCAGGACGGCAGCAATTTCGGCATTTACATGCAACGCTACGATTCTGACGGCAACAGCGTCGGAAGCGAGACCAGGGTCAACACCACCACAGCAAATGCACAATTTCACCCGGTTGTCGCGGAACTGACCGGGGGCGGTTGGGTTGTGGTCTGGCACAGCACCAACCAAGACGGCAACAGTAACGGCATCTACATGCAGCGCTACGACGCCGATGGAAACGCCGTTGGCGACGAAACCCTAGTCAATGAAACAACGTCTGGCGATCAGTCCGAACCAAGCGTCGCGGCGCTGGCCGATGGCTCCTTTGTCGTCACCTGGGAAGGCAACGGCACTGGCGATGGGGCGGGCATTTTCCAGCGGGTTTTCACGCCGCCAACTGTCGATGGCACCAATGCCGATGATGCGCTCACTGGCACTGCAAATGATGACACCATTTTCGGATATGCCGGTGCCGACCTGATTTCAGGCGGTGATGGTGGAGACACAATCCATGGTGACGCTGGTGCCGATATCATTCGCGGCGATGGCGGCGACGACACCATCGACGGCGGCGCGGACACCGATCGCGCCGTCTATTCGGGCAATTGGTCGGACTATACGATCACCGAAAGTGGTGGCACCCTGACCATCGTCGACAACCGCCCCGGCTCCCCCGATGGCACCGATACGGTCAAAAATGTCGAGTTTTTCGCCTTCGCCGACGGAACGGTAACCGAGGCGCAGGCCGTTCAGGCAGCTCCCACCGCGATTGCCGCCGACAGTCTTTCGGTTGATGAAAACAGCGGCGGCGGCACCCTTGTCGGCACGCTCACCACAACGGACGTTAATTCACTGGATAGCTTCACCTATGCACTGACCAAAGACCCTTCCGGCTTTTTCGAAATTGTCGGCGACAAGCTGCAGGTCAAGGCGGGTGCCATGCTCGATTTTGAGAGCGTCAGTCGATACAAAGTAACCGTCGAAGTGACCGACGCGGCAGGCGCCACCCATTCGGAAAAACTCCGGATCGATGTCACCGACCTGGCCGAAAACATTGTGCTGACCACTGGCGACGACGTCTTCAGGGACAAGGCCACCACCGAAACCTCGATCAGCGGAGATAACGGCAACGACAGGATTGTCGGAAGCGACAAGATGGACACGATTTCCGGCGATGCAGGCAACGATCGCATCAACGGCCGTCGTGGGGCCGATGATCTGGCTGGTGGTACTGGCGACGACAGGCTGCGCGGCGGGGGCGGACAAGACATTTTCCACTTCGAGACCGGCTGGGGCAGGGACAGAATTCTGGATTTTGACGCGACGGGTGCCCGTCACGATCAGATTGATCTTTCAGGACTTGCAACGATCGAGTCCTGGACCGACCTTGAGCAGCACCATCTGTCAACAAAGGGTGCGAACGTCATTATTGACGGATTGAACGGCGATGTGCTGATCCTCAGACATGTCGACCCGAACACGCTGGACAGCAGCGATTTCATATTCTGATGCGCGAACAAAAAATGACCGAAAGCATAGCGGCCAGCCAAAATGCCGGAGAACATCCGCTCAGCGTCCTCCTGCTCGAAGACATTTCCGCGGTCGCCGACCGGATGGCCGGCATCATCCGTTCCTGGAACAGAGCGCGGCTTCTGCCGGTTTGCGGAACGGTCACCGAGGCGCAGAACGCCCTGCGTCACAGCCGGGTCGACATCCTGATTGCCGATCTCAATCTGCCGGATGGGCTCGGCGTGGAAGCCATCAAGACCATGCGCGAGACCAATCCGGACGCACATGCCATCGTCATGTCGGTGCTCAACGATGGCCCCATCGTGTTCGAGGCGATAAGGGCGGGGGCGACCGGCTACGTGGTCAAGGATGATGATTCCATCGGCGTACTCGCGGCCATCGAGATGGTTCTGGAAGGCAAATCCCCGATGTCGGCCACCATCGCCCGGCAGATCGTTGATTCCCTCCACAATGGGGGCGGTTCGGCTACCGTCGCCGGCAATGAAAATACCGGCATCGGGTTGACGCCGCGCGAGCGCGACGTTTTGAATTACATCGCTCGCGGATATTCCTACCGCGAAGTCGCCGAATTGCTTGGAATATCGATGCAGACCGTTCCCGTCCACACGCGCAACATCTATCGCAAGCTCGAAGTCACCAGCAAGACTGAGGCGGTCTTTCAGGCACGCCAGAAAGGGCTGATCGACTGATGACCGGCACCCGGACCGGCGGTCTGGTGCGCGTGATGCTCACCATCGGGCTGGCGGTTGCGGTGGTGGTACTTTTGGCAGCATCGCTCGAACGGTTTCTGACGGCACCGGACCTATCCCTCTCGCTTTCGAGCGCCGAGTTCGTTTCGCCAGACGGGGCAAGCGGAGATCAGAGCCTGCCCTATTTCTGGCGCACGCCCTACGATCAGACCGAAGAACGCAGTTTCACGCTGTCCTTTCATCTGGATTCCCCGCCACAGGGTGATCTTTATGCCTATGTGCCGTTTTACGAACAGAGGATGCAGGTCCGATTGAATGGCGCCGATGTCTATGATAGCCGCAGCGTCGGGCGCTGGGATCCGCTCAGCCTTGCCACGGCCCTTGTGCCCCTGTCGCGCGATATTCTGGTCGTGGGCGGCAACCGGCTGACACTGGTCGTCGGTTCGGGCCCGGTCCCAATGGGCGGCTTGTCGACGGTCTTTGTGGGCCCGCTCGAAGCGGTGCAATCGGTCTATTATGCGCGTGTCTTTCTGAAAGACACAGCGCGGCCCATCCTGTTCGGAATGCAACTCTTTCTGGCGATCAGCGGGCTTCTGGTTTTCCGCTTTCGTCCCGCGGACAGGACCTTTGGCTGGCTTGGCCTTCTGATGACCTTCACCTCCTTTTTGGGTGCCGGGGTCCTGGCCAATATCGTGCCCGATATCGAAATCATCATGCGTTACGCATTCCTGATGTTGCCGGCGACGGCCTTGAGCCTTTTGGGATTTTCGCTGTCGCTGACCCGCTACGACCTGTCACGGCAGATATTTGTGCTTCTCCTCGTCGTGACATGTGCGGCATTCATTCTCTCACTGGGGCTCGGTGTCCCTGCGGGAGACATCAGTTTCGGCTTTTCGGTGCCGTTCATGATCGTGTCCGTCCTGATCTCTTCGGTGATCCTGATCCGGACCTCGATTTCCGAACCCTTGCCCGAAATCCTCTTGTTCGTGGTCGGGCTGGTCCTGCTGGCAATCGGGCTCGTGCATGACTTTGCCATCCGGCTCGGCTTCATCGAAAACGGTTTGCTTCTGGGCGTGTTCAGCCGCCTGTTTTCGGTCGTCGCGATTGCGATCTTCATTGTCCGGCGCGTCGTTTCGCAAGCCGAACAACTCGACCGTGCTGCTGGCCAATTGCGGGTGCGCCTGAACGAAAAGGAACAGGAATTGACCGCCATGTACGAGGAGCAAAGAAAGCGCGATGCGGCGCAGCTGATCGATGAGGAGCGTTCCCGCATCACTGCAGACCTTCACGATGGTGTTGCCGGGCACCTGACCACGATCGTTGCCTTGTCTGAACAGCCCGAGCAGGCGACCGGTGACATCAGGCAAAGCGCGCGCAATGCCCTGATGGATCTCAGGCTGGTGATCGATACGATGGCGGTCAAAAGCGAAAGTCTCAGATATTATCTCGGGCTGTTCCGCGACCGGGTGGTCCAACCCCTGGAAAATCTTGGGATCGAAATTGTCTGGTCGACAACCCGGCTGCCCGAGGTGGAGGCCGTCCATCCCGAACAGGCGCTCAACATCATGCGCATTCTGCAAGAAGCGGTGAACAACGCCATGCGCCATACCGACGTGAAAAGGATTGATATCACCGGCCAACGCGGCGGTCCCAACGACCTCACTCTGACCGTCAGGAACTTTGGCGCGCCCACAGGCACGAAAAAGGGCAGCGGGCTGGGAATTGACAATATGCGACGCCGCGCGCAGGCTCTGGGCGGCAGCGTCACGCTCGAAACTTCTCCGCAAGGCGGAAATCTGGTGCTGACCTTGCCCATCGCCAATCTGCGCCAGTGAAAAACCTTTCGCCTTTTGGCCTCCGGACGCAGCGCCAGGGGCACATTCTGCCTGTCAAAGTCAGGCACTGAAACGATCCAGAGTGATCTTTTTTGCGTATCTCTCCGACAAAAAGGAGAAATGCCGCCTTGCTTTGGTTGATCGTTGCATTTGCTTTTCTGTCCGGCGCGATGATTGCCGCCTGGTTGGTGCGGCGCATTACGGGGCGCAGCGGCTGGATCGACACCATCTGGTCCGCCGCCACCGGCATTGCCGCGCTTGTCGCAATTCTTGCCGCCGATGGCGACGTAGGCCGCAAACTTGCCGGTGCTGCATTGGTCGCGATCTGGTCGCTGCGCCTTGCAACCCACATTGGCCAGCGTAGTGCCGCGAGTATAGATGATCCGCGCTATGCCAACCTGATGGCCGAATGGGGACCGGATGCCGACAGGCGGCTTTTCTGGTTCCTTCAGGCTCAGGCACTTGCCGGCTTTGGACTGGCTGTTTCAGTTTTCGCGGCCGTTGGCAATCCGGCGCCCTTTCCGTCGTTATTGGATTGGATCGCATTACTCGTGGCGCTGGTTGCATTGGCCGGCGAGGCGATTGCCGACCGGCAGCTCGCCGTCTTCAGAAAAAGTGCGAACCGGACCTCCACGATTTGCGAAACCGGGCTCTGGCGCTATTCCCGCCACCCCAACTATTTTTTTGAATGGCTCTGGTGGTGCGCATGGCCACTGCTGGCCTTTTCAGGCTTCACGCCCGCGCCGGCGCCGGCGCTTTCACTTCTCGCGCCCGCTCTGATGTACGTTCTTCTGGTGCACGTGTCCGGCATTCCACCGCTCGAGGAACATATGGTCAAAAGCCGCGGTGATGCCTTTCGGTCCTATCAGCGCCGCGTCAATGCGTTTTTCCCCGGGCCAGGGCGGCGCTAGAACCGGTTTCCGTAATCCGGGGTGGCGACGTGCTCTTGTTTTTCACACCCTCTATGGAGACTGCGACGCGCGTCTCCGCGCGCTTGTGCCGGAAGACCCGCAATCCCTTGCTCAGCAACAAAAACGCTTCCCAGTGAATGGCGGCGCTGACTTTCAGCGTCATCAGCGGGTACCGCCAAAAGGCACTCAGAAGGCTCTTGTCAGTCAAGGGCTGCCGTCGGCCGGCAAAACTGGCATAGAGAAAATCGCCTTCCTGATCGGCCTCGTTGATGGCAACCAGAACCCGGTCGCGGGGCGGCATGATCTTGAACCGGTATGTGCAGTCCATCGGCGTGAACGGCGAGACATACATCTGCTTTGCGCAGGAATGGCGCGCGATCCCGTTTTCGGGTTTGGCCGGAATGACATAGGTGTGCCGCTCGCCGAATGTGTTGCAGACTTCATATAGGATGAGGGCGGCCTCATCATTCTCGTCAAAGCAGAAATAGACCGACAGCGGATTGAACACGTACCCCAGAATGCGGGGATAGCAGAGCAGTTCAACACGGAAGCGTGCAGGGTCATGGCCCGCTTCTGACAATTGCGCATCGACCCAGGCGCGTGGCCCCTGTCCCGACAGATCGCCATGATCAGCATCATGAAAGCTGAACAGAGCAAAGCGGTTATGCGCGAAAAACTTCAGCTTGCGATCCAGAATGTCGAGTTCATCGAGATCCAGCAGCAGGGAGAACACCCGATAGCGCAGCCGGTGCTGCTTCGGGCGTCGCCGGACGTGAACAACTTCTCCTGTGAACAGACCCGATGCCACAAAACTACTCCGCCGCCTGCAATCTTGCCGGAAGGTTTATCCGCCCCGATTCATCCGCAACTGTCCAAGGTCGCCGCATGCCGGAAATCTGCTCGGCGACGGCGAGCCCCGCCTGTAGCCCGTCCTCGTGAAAGCCGGACCCGAAATGCGCGCCGCAAAACCAGACGCCACCGCGCCCTTGAATGTCCCAAAGGCTTTTCTGCGCGTCGATGGCGCGTCGATCGAACAGCGGGTGTTCGTAATCGAACGCGGCAAAGATGGCTTTTTCGTCAATCTCGCGATTTGGATTGAGGGTCACCAGAACCGGGCGCCGGGTTTTCAGGTTTTGAAGCTTGTTCATCCAGTAGGTCACGCACAATTGCTGGCCTTCGTCGTGGCCGGCCCGGCCCATATAGTTCCAGCTCGACCAGATCGCCCGGCTCCTGGGCATCAACCGCGTATCGCTGTGCAGAACCGCGCGATTGGATGTGTAGCCGAAAGCGCCCAGCAGGTCGCTTTCGCGTGCATACATGTCTCCGAGCAGCGCGCGCGCCTGATTGGCATGTGTGGCGATCACGACCTGACCGAATACGTCCCTGTTGCCGTCCGAAGTCGTCACCGTCACCGCTGAAGGCCCGCGCACCACGTGCACGACCGGGCTGCCCGTTCGGACCGTTCCCCGGAACGCCTGAAGCAGCCTTTTGACGTAGGCCCGGCTGCCGCCGCTCACGGTTCGCCAGACCGGCCGGCCCGTCAAGGACAACAGACCATGATTGGCGAAGAAGCGCACGAAGGTGCGCAAGGGGTAATTGCGCATTTCGTGCGCGTTGGTCGACCAGATCGCCGCCCCCATGGGCAGGATATGGTCTTTCACGAAGGCATCCGAAAAACCGAATTCATCGAGATAGCCGCCAAGGGTCAGGCGGTCGCCCAACGCTGAAGTCAGCATTTCGGGCGCTTCGCGGTAAAACCGGACGATATCCGAGAGCATTCTCCAGAAGCGCGGGCTGATCGCATTGCCCGGCTTGCCAAGCACCGACATGATGCCTGAGCTTTCATATTCGAATGTTCCGTCATCCACAGAAGCCGCGAACGACATGTTGGAGGCTTCGCTTTTGACCCCGAGATGATCGAAGAGCGCCACAAGATTGGGATAGTTCTTTTCGTTGAAGACGATGAAACCGGTATCGACCGCAATCGTTTTGCCGTCCATGCCGATATCAACGGTATTGCTGTGGCCGCCGATGCGGGCATCGGCCTCGTAAAGTGTTACGTCGAAACGCTGGCTGAGATGCCACGCCGCCGCCAGACCTGATATTCCCGATCCGATCACCGCAATTTTGTTCCTGGGCCAAACTCCTTGAGGTCCGAACTCGCGCAACATTTTCTCTTTTCCTGTTCAGGGCTTTGAGAGCAATACGCACGGACGCTGCGATTGGATTTCAAAAGAACTTCCTCAAAATCGTGATCCAGACGAACCGCTCCTGCGTAACAGGGTCATCTGAAAACGGTTGGAGGCATCAATTGTGGGAGTGGACATCGCAATCGCGTATGTTGACCATAAATCGGTGCCTTCGAAACCCGGAGCCAGAACCAGGACCATGACGTCTGAACCGCCGACAAATCGTGCCCAGGGGCCGGATTTGGATCTGGAAACGGCGCTGGCCGCCGTCGCCACAAAGCGAGATGTAGCCGCCTTCGAAAAGGTGTTCCGGTTTTATGGCCCCAGGGTGCGCGCCTTCATGATGAAACGCGCCGCCGATCACGCCGAGGCTGAGGAATTGATGCAGGAAACGATGACCAAGGTCTGGAAACAGGCCGCATTGTTCGATCCGGAAAAGGGAACGGCCTCGGGCTGGATCTTCACCATCGCTCGCAACGTGCGCATCGATGCGGTCCGCAAGACCAGACGTCCCGAATATGACCCGAACGATCCTGCCCTCTCGCCGGCGCCGGAGATTGCGGCGGACGACGCACTTGAATTGAACCAGAATGCCGAACGCCTGAACGCCGCCATGACCAAACTGCCCCCCGAACAATTGGAGCTTTTGCAGCTCTCCTTTTTCGAAGACATTCCCCACGGCCAGATCGCCGAACGTCTGTCGCTGCCGCTTGGCACCGTCAAGTCACGCATCCGGCTCGCCTTTGCAAAACTCAGGGACACCCTGGGAGACGAACAATGACCATTTCTCATCATGTCAGCGACGCGCTGTTGCTGGACTATGCTTCAGGCACCCTCGAAGAAAGCTGGTCGATCGCGGTGGCGACGCACCTGGCTCTGTGTCCGCCGTGCCGGCAGCGATTGTCCGCGATGGAAGATATCGGCGGTGCGTTCATCGACCGGCTTGACCCCGAAGCCGGTTCGGAAAGCGAGGATGCATCCTGGCTCGCCGTCCGCAGCGCTGTTCTGTCGGCACCCGAAGCACCGGCGACAACCCCGAAAAGCCCGGCGCGGGATGATTCTGCGGCAACGGTTCCAGAACCCTTGCGCTCATATCTGGGCGTTGACTACGACAAGCTGAAATGGCGGCCTCTGGGGCTGGGCGCCTATCATTATCCGATCCCGACTGGTGACAAATCCATTTCGACCCGGCTGCTGCGCATTCCCGCAGGCAAGCCGGTGCCCGAACATGGGCACGGCGGCCGCGAACTGACTTTGGTTCTGCGCGGCAGTTTCCGCGATGGCGACGATCTGTTCGGCGCTGGCGATCTGGAAGAAGCCGACGAGCATCTCGAGCATCAGCCCATCGCAACCGAGGAAGAAGACTGCATCTGCCTCGCGGTAACGGATTCGCCCCTCAAATTCAGAAGCCGGATCGTTTCCCTGTTGCAGCCCCTGCTGGGAATTTAGCCCCATGCCCGTTCAGTTCACCGGAGGCACAATCTGATGCGCACCTATCTTCTGGGCTATGCCACGATTGCCGGCGTCTTTCTCGCCCTCGATTTCGTCTGGCTCTCCAGCATGACCAATCTGCTCTACCGCCCAAAGCTGGGGGCGCTTCTCGCCGACCAGCCTAATTTCCTGGCCGCCGTCGCCTTCTACCTGCTTTACGTGGCCGGCATTCTCTATTTCGCGGTCCTGCCTTCGGTTTCCGGCGGCAACTGGGCGAGCGCAGCTCTGGCCGGCGCGCTTCTGGGTCTTTTCGCCTATGCGACCTACGATCTGACCAACATGGCGACATTGCGCGGCTGGTCCGTCACCATCACGATTGTTGATATCGTCTGGGGCATGATCGTGACCGGCGCTGCGGCTGCGGCCGGCTATCTCGCCATCACGGCATTCGCCAATCCCGCCCGCATCTCGGGCTGAGCGTCTCGCGCTTCGGTCCGAGTCGGGCGCGACATCGATCTGAAGGATTGGTGGAGCCAAGGGGAATCGAACCCCTGACCTCTACACTGCCAGTGTAGCGCTCTCCCAGCTGAGCTATGGCCCCATCTGAAATGTGCCGGAGGCTATAGCCTCCCTTTTGGCGCCGCGCAACCCGTTTCTGCCGCGCGGCTCCGGCCTTAGTGTCCGGCCCTCGGGCCGGGTCCGGCCTATTCGTCGTCGTCGTTGCGGCGGTCGACCGAAATGCCCAGTTCGTCGTCGTCATCGTCATCGTCGTCTTCAATGAACGAATTGTCGACTTCACCGCCAATGTCGTCGACGTCATCGACATCGTCGACGTCGGAAAGCACGTCGTCCTCGTCATTGTCGGAATCCTCTTCGGCATCCTCGAACGAAACGATCTCGGCGCCGGCAGCCAATGCTGCCTCGTCCGTTTCGACCTCATCGGTTTCCTTGTCGTCGGTGCGTTTGCTCACACTGGTCGGGGGCACCGGCACTTCGAGAAGGAAGGGGGCGCCGCATGCCGGACAGACAATGGGATCTGCATTCAGATCGTAGAACTTGGTGCCGCATTTGAGGCACTGCCGCTTGGTTCCGCGTTCAGCTTTGGCCAAGGTTGTGTCCTTTGATAATATCTCTAAGGGAAGGCACCCCACAGGTGCGTCGTCGCGGGTTAATAAAAGCGCGACCGCCTGTCAAATCCAAAGTTGCGCTTGTTTGCGCGATATGGTGCGGGCTTGCCTTCAAGAGCATTTGCCGTCAATTTCCGCGCACAATTTGCGGGCATGGCCACAAGGGGGCGAATTCAATGCGTATTGCGATCGACGGACCGGCGGCGTCAGGCAAGGGAACGATCGCCAAGGGCCTGGCGAAGACCTTCAACCTGCCGCATCTGGATACCGGCCTGCTCTATCGCGCGGTCGGCTTGACGGTCCGCGACGTGCCCGAACTCAATTTCGAGGAAGAAGCGATCGCCGCGGCCCGCTCGATCGACCCTTCCCAGCTCGATCCCGAAAAGCTTGGGCGCGCCAAGGTTGCCAAACTGGCTTCGCGCGTGGCGCGCATTCCCAAAGTGCGCGAAGCACTGCGCGACTATCAGGTGAATTTCGCCAACCAGCCGGGCGGCGCCGTGCTCGATGGCCGCGACATTGGCACGACCATCTGCCCCGACGCCGAGGTCAAGATCTTTGTGACCGCTTCACCGGAAACCAGAGCCCGCCGCCGTGCCGACCAGATGGCGTCGCAGGGCTACGATATCGGCTATGACGAAATGCTGCGCCAGATCGAATCCCGCGACGAAGCCGACCGCAACAATCCCGCCGGTGCCTTCTACGTTGCCGACGAAGCCCACTTGCTCGATACGAGTCAATTGGATATAGAGGCCGCACTCCGCGCCGCGATTGCGATTGTCAATCAGGCGATGGCTGGACAGCCTGGGTCCGAATAGACCCAAATCCAAGCGCTCCGGCCCATTTTTGAGACGATGACCCCCGAACTGTTAGGGGGCGTATGTCCGGCAAGCGGAAAAATCACGATTTGAGATCGGCTCAGGGTACCCAGGCGCCGGGCATTTTCGCGTTTGCGCAATGCCAGTGGGCTTTGTTCCGATCTTGATCTCAACACCAAACCCGAACGGCGCAATGGAGAAAACATGGCAGAGATGACTGCTACCAAAGAAGATTTTGAAGCCCTTTTGATGGATTCGTTCATCGACAACGAACCCCTGGAAGGCGCGGTGGTCGAAGGCACCGTGGTAGCCATTGAAAAGGATCTGGCTATCGTCGATGTGGGCCTGAAGACCGAGGGACGTGTCCCGCTCAAGGAATTCGGTGCCGCCGGCAAGGACGGCACGATCAAGGTTGGCTCCAAGGTCGAGGTATATGTCGACCGCGTGGAAAATGCCGCCGGTGAAGCGGTTCTGAGCCGCGAAAAGGCCCGCCGTGAAGAAAGCTGGGTCAAGCTCGAAGCCTTTTACGAAAAGGGCGAAAAGGTCGAAGGCACAATCTTCAACCAGGTCAAGGGCGGTTTCACCGTCGATCTGGATGGTGCCATTGCCTTCCTGCCGCGTTCGCAGGTCGACATCCGTCCGATCCGCGATATCGGCCCGCTCATGGCTGTCCCCCAGCCCTTCCAGATTTTGAAAATGGACAAGCGCCGCGGCAACATCGTTGTCTCGCGCCGGGCCATTCTGGAAGAAAGCCGCGCTGAACAGCGCTCCGAGATCGTTCAGAAACTCTCCGAAGGCCAGGTGGTCGACGGTGTGGTCAAGAACATCACCGATTACGGTGCATTCGTCGATCTGGGCGGCATCGATGGTCTGCTGCACGTCACCGATATTGCCTGGCGGCGTGTGAACCACCCGTCCGACGTTCTCAATATCGGCGAGACGATCAAGGTTCAGATCATTCGCATCAACCAGGATAGCCACCGCATCTCGCTCGGCATGAAGCAGCTGCAGGCCGACCCCTGGGAAGGCATCGAAGCCAAATATCCGATCGGCGCCAAGTTCACCGGCCGCGTGACCAACATCACCGACTATGGTGCATTCGTCGAACTGGAACCGGGCATCGAAGGCCTGATCCATGTCTCCGAAATGAGCTGGACCAAGAAGAACGTCCATCCCGGCAAGATCGTTTCGACCTCTCAGGAAGTCGAAGCCATGGTTCTCGAAGTGGATCCGGAAAAGCGCCGCATCTCGCTTGGTCTCAAGCAGTGCATTTCCAATCCCTGGGAGACCTTTGCCGAACGTCATCCGATCGGTTCCACCGTTGAGGGCGAAGTCAAGAACAAGACCGAGTTCGGTCTGTTCATCGGCCTCGAAGACGATGTCGACGGCATGGTTCACCTCTCCGACCTCGACTGGCACCGGCCGGGCGAGGAAGTGCTCGAGGAATATGAGCGTGGTGACCGGGTTGAGGCCAAGGTGCTCGACGTGGACATGGAAAAGGAACGCATTTCCCTCGGCATCAAGCAGCTGGCATCCGATGCCGCTGCCGGCAAGGCGAGCGAAGGCGGTCTCAAGCGCAATGCAACCGTGACCTGCACCGTGACCGCCGTCAACGATGGTGGCATCGAGGTCGAGGTCGGCGATACCGGCATGACGGCCTTCATCCGCCGTTCGGACCTCAGCCGCGACCGCGGCGACCAGCGCCCCGAGCGCTTTGATGTCGGCGAGAAGGTGGACGCACGCGTCACCCAGTTCGACCGCAAGACCGGCAAGATCGGTCTCAGCATCAAGGCCCTCGAGATCGCCGAGGAAAAGGAAGCCGTGGCCCAATACGGTTCCTCGGATTCCGGCGCATCGCTTGGCGACATTCTCGGCGCAGCCCTCAAGGATCGCGATACCGAATAGTCGGACGATCCGTTCAAAAACCTTCGCCCCGCGCCACTCGTCTGGCGCGGGGTTTTGTTTTGCCGCGCGGCCAACCAGCTTGAATCCTGAAACCTCCCGTTCTATGCGGTGCACAACATATGAGGTGCTCGAATGGCCGGGATACTCTCCGCCCTTGAAACATTGCCCATCATTGAAGGCCTGCGGCGTAGCCGCGCGCGCTGGCGCCTTCTGGCGTTCATTGCGGTCGCCGCCCTGCTTCTGGTCATGGGCATGCGCATGATCGGTCAGTCCAACACGGCCGGTCCGATTATCGCCCGCGTCTATGTCGATGGCATCATGACCACAAATCCGGCCCGGCTGCGGGTCCTGTCCGAGCTCAGGGACAATGACAGGGTCAAAGCGGTGCTGGTCAATATCAACTCGCCCGGCGGCACCACGGCGGCGGGCGAGGAGCTTTACGAAGCGCTTCTCGATGTTGCAGAAGAAAAACCCGTTGTTGCCGTGATCAACGAACTGGGCGCCTCCGCTGCCTATATGACCGCGCTCGGCGCCGATCGCATCTATGCGCGCCGCCTGTCTCTGGTCGGCTCCATCGGCGCTTTCATCCAGCATCTCGATGCCGGCGGTCTGATGCGAACGATCGGGGTCGATCTCGACAAGGTCCAGTCCGGCCCGCTCAAGGCCGAACCCGATCTGGACGATCCCCTGACCGGCGCGACCCGCGAGAGCCTGCAGGGCGTTGTCGACGACACGTTCGACTGGTTTGTCGACATTGTTGCCGAGCGCCGCAATCTTTCGCGTGACAAGGTGCTGCCGCTGGCCGATGGGCGCATCATGACCGGCCGCATGGCGCTGGCCGACAGCCTGATCGACGATGTGGGCGGCGAACAGCAGGCCATCGCCTGGCTGGAAGAGGAAAAAGGGGTCGAAAAGGACCTTTCCGTCAAAACCTATTATCCTTTGCCGGAAAACGACCTTGAGCGCTTGACCCGGCTGATAGGGTCGGAAGCACAAAAAGCGATCGGGCTGGATGTGGCCGGTATTGTTCCGCTTGACGGCTTGGTGTCGCTTTGGCACCCTGACAATTAGGTCGCAGGACGCGAGCCGGGGGCGTCGTGGCCATCCACTGACTGGGGGACCGACTATGATCAAATCCGAATTGGTACAGAAATTGGCGGAAGAAAATCCGCATCTCTATCAACGCGATGTGGAAACCATCGTGGGCGCGGTGCTTGATGAGATCGCCGATGCGCTGGCAAAGGGCAATCGCGTCGAATTGCGCGGCTTTGGCGCATTTTCGGTCAAGAACCGTCCCGCGCGGACCGGCCGCAATCCGCGTACCGGTGACAAAGTCAGTGTGAGCGAGAAATATGTGCCGCAATTCAAGGCGGGCAAGGAAATTCGCGAACGGCTCAATTCCTGACGTCGAAAAGGTCAGGAACCGGGCCGTATTCGGACCTTGCGCGGCCGAAGCGCGGTAAGGAGACCGACAAAGATGCGTAAAAGGCTGATCGGCTGGTTCATCCTGCTTCCAATAAGCATTGTTCTGATCTGGTTTGCGCTCGCCAACCGGCAGATGGTCACGCTCAATTTCGACCCGATGTCGCAATCGAACCCGCTGATTCCGCCGGTTCAGGTGCCGCTCTTCCTGTTCGTCTATCTCGTGCTCATTCTCGGAGTTTTGCTGGGCGGGGTCGCCACCTGGTTCACGCAAGGCAAGCAGCGGCGCGAAAAGCGCCAATGGCGCAAACAGGCAGCGCGGCTGGAAAAGGAAGTGGCGGCCAATTCCAACCAGCCTTCGGCCAGTCTGCAATTGGCCAACGATCGTTGACAGGAGAGACCGGGCGCATTCTGAAATGAGCGAGCCTCGGACAAATATCCCGCATATCAAGGTTTGCGGCCTGAAATCGTTCGAAATGATCGATGTCGCGGTAAGTGCCGGCGCGTCGATGGTCGGGTTCATGCACTTCCCGAAAAGTCCGCGGCATGTCGGGATAGATGATCTCGGCGAACTGATTTCCTATGTGCGTGGCCGGGCGGAATCCGTCGTCATCACCGTCAATCCCGACAATTCTCTTGTCGCCGAAATCGCCGTTTTCGACCCCGATTTCATCCAGCTGCACGGGTCCGAACCGGCCGAACGCGTCGAAGCGATCCGTCTTGAAGGCGGTATCCCCGTCATCAAGGCGGTGCCGATCGGCGATGAGGAAGACCTCAATGCGGTGGCCGATTATGACGAAGTGGCCGACAGGCTGCTTCTCGACGCCAAGCCACCCAAAACCGCTACCCGCCCCGGCGGCCTCGGGCGCACGTTCGATTGGTCGCTGCTCAAAGCGCTTGACCCCGAGCTTGAGTTCATGCTTTCCGGTGGGCTGACGCCGGACAACGTGCAGCAAGCCATCCGGCAGGTCAGCCCCTGGGGCGTGGATGTGTCATCGGGCGTGGAATCGGCGCGGGGCGAAAAAGACCCGGACCTGATCCGCCGCTTCATCGAAGCCGTCAAATCGGCCTGATCCGCGCGCTTTCGTCCCCGATAGGACGATGGGGAAATCGCGTTGGGAGTGAGGTGGATGAACGTAGCCAACAGTTTGCGGAACGGTCCGGACGAAACCGGACATTTCGGCCTTTATGGCGGACGGTTCGTCGCCGAAACCCTGATGCCGCTGATCCTTGATCTGGAGCAGGCTTATGAGGCGGCGCGCAACGACCCCGAATATGCCGCCGAACTGGGCGCACTCAACACCCATTATACCGGACGTCCGTCGCCGCTTTATTTTGCCGAACGCCTGACCGAGCATCTAGGCGGGGCGAAAATCTACTTCAAGCGCGAAGAGCTCAACCATACCGGAAGTCACAAGATCAACAATTGCCTTGGGCAGATCCTTCTGGCCCGCCGCATGGGCAAGACCCGTATCATCGCCGAAACCGGTGCCGGCCAGCATGGCGTGGCAACCGCGACAGTGTGTGCCCGTTTCGGCCTGCCCTGCGTCGTTTACATGGGCGCGACAGATGTCGAGCGGCAGGCGCCCAACGTTTTCCGCATGAAGCTTCTGGGTGCCGAAGTCGTGCCGGTCACCGCCGGTGCCGGCACGCTCAAGGACGCAATGAACGAAGCCTTGCGCGACTGGGTAACCAATGTCGAGAACACCTATTATCTGATTGGCACCGCCGCGGGCCCGCACCCCTATCCGGCCATGGTCCGGGATTTCCAGTCGATCATCGGCACCGAATTGCGCGAACAGTTTGCCGAAGCCGAAGGCAAACTGCCCGATGCGATTGTCGCCTGCGTCGGTGGCGGATCGAACGCCATCGGCATCTTTCACGCTTTCCTCGACGATCCCGATGTCGCGATCTACGGCGCCGAGGCGGGCGGATATGGATTGGACGTCGAAGACGGGCATTGCGCTTCGATGAGCGGTGGCAGACCCGGCGTGCTGCATGGCAATCGCACCTATCTCCTGCAAAACGAAGACGGCCAGATTCTCGAGGGTCATTCCATTTCAGCCGGGCTCGACTATCCTGGCGTCGGCCCCGAACATTCTTTTCTCAAGGATTCCGGCCGCGTCACCTACGTGCCGATCACCGACAATGAAGCGCTTGAAGCCTTCCAGATCTGCACCAGGCTTGAAGGCATCATCCCCGCGCTCGAAAGCGCCCATGGCCTGGCGCAGGTGATGAAGCTGGCGCCGACAATGGGCAAGGACCAGACCATCGTTCTCAGCCTCTCAGGCCGGGGCGACAAGGACGTCAATACTGTTGCCAAACACCTTGGCGTGGAAGTCTAGGCGGGCGAGAGAGAAACATGAGCAACCGCATCGCCAACCGTTTCAGAAAATGCGCCGACGAGGGCCGGCCGGCTCTCGTGACCTACATCATGGCCGGAGACCCGGATCTCAAGACCAGCCAGAAGATTCTCGACGGCATGGTCGAACAGGGTGCCGACGTTATCGAACTGGGCATTCCCTTTTCCGATCCCATGGCGGATGGGCCCACCATTCAGCTCGCCGGGCAAAGAGCGCTCAATGGCGGCCAGACCCTGCACAAGACCCTCGCCATGGTCGAGGCATTCCGCAAGCGTGACGGCGACACGCCAATTATCCTGATGGGCTATTACAACCCGATCTACATTTATGGCGTCGATCGGTTTCTCGATGATGCGTTGGTGGCCGGCGTCGATGGGTTGATCGTTGTCGACCTGCCGGCCGAGGAAGACGCCGAATTGTGCATTCCGGCGATCGGAAAAGGCATCAGCTTCATTCGCCTGACCACGCCCACGACCGACGACAAGCGCCTCGAAACCGTGCTGAAGAACACGTCCGGTTTTGTCTATTATGTCTCAATGACCGGCATTACCGGTGCGGCCCTGACCAATACTAAAGCCGTTGGCGACGCCGTCCGGCGCATCAAGTCACACACGGATCTGCCCATCGCCGTCGGCTTCGGCATCAAGACCGCAGACGATGCCGCAACCATTGGCCGTGATGCGGATGGCGTGGTCGTCGGCACCGCGCTTGTGCGCGCAATCGAGAACTCACTCGAGGACGGCAAAGCCTCGGCCTACACGATTGCCGCCATTCACGGATTGGTGCGCGATCTGGCCGAGGGCGTGGAACGGGCCCGTAAATAGTCTTCAGGCCGCCTGTTGTTGAGCGCCCTCACGTTTGGGCAGGGCAAAAGCTGACAAATCGCATATTTCTGCCTATATTTGCCGCCAACGAGGCATCCGCCGGTCAGGTGATGCCCAAAAATGGCAGAGGTAGTTGAAATCCGATGAACTGGATCAACAACGTTGTCCGTCCCAAAATTCGCTCGTTCCTGCAACCGAAGAAGGACACGCCGGACAATTTATGGGTGAAATGCCCCGAATCCGGCGAAATGGTCTTTTACAAGGACCTCGAGGCGAACCAGTGGGTGGTGCCCGGCTCGGGCCATCACATGAAGATCAAGGCCGCCGACCGGCTCGATGTCTTTCTCGATGGCGGCATTTACGATCCCTTGCCCGACGTTCATGTGGTGCAGGACCCGCTGAGGTTCCGCGATACCAAGAAATATTCCGACCGCATCAAGGAAAACCGCAACAAGACCGGCATGCAGGACGCGGTTCTGGCGGCCGAGGGCCATCTGCTTGGCCACAAGGTCATCGTGGCGGTGCAGGATTTCGAATTCATGGGCGGCTCGCTCGGCATGGCGGCTGGGGAAGCCATCGTTCAGGCCATGTTGACCGCGGTTGACCGGCATCTGCCTTTCATCATGTTCGTCGCTTCCGGCGGCGCCCGCATGCAGGAGGGCGTGCTCAGCCTCATGCAGATGCCACGCACCACGGTGGCGGTGAGAAAACTCAAACAGGCCGGATTGCCCTATATCGTGGTTCTGACCAATCCCACCACTGGCGGCGTCACCGCCTCCTATGCCATGCTCGGCGATATCCAGATCGCCGAACCCGGCGCCCAGATCGGGTTTGCAGGAGCGCGTGTGATCGAGCAGACCATCCGCGAAAAACTGCCCGAGGGCTTTCAGCGCTCCGAATATCTCAACAAGCACGGCATGGTCGACATGGTGGTGCATCGCCACAAGCTGCGCGAGACCATTGGCTCACTCGTCGGCATTCTGACCAAGGTGCCGGTCCTCGAACAATTCGCCTCCAAGGTGCCCGAGCGCTCGACGACCGCGGTCCGAAAGGCCGTCACCGTCGAAAACCCCGCTGATATCATTCCCCCGGCGGCGGCCCACGCAGAGTGAAAACGGATGCCATCCTAAGGCGCATCCTCGATCTTCACCCCAACAAGCTGATCGATCTCAGCCTTGGCCGGATCGTGCGTCTCCTCGACGATCTCGGACGTCCGCAAGACCGTCTGCCGCCGGTCATTCATGTCGCCGGAACCAATGGCAAGGGTTCGACCATTGCCTTCATGCGCGCCATTCTCGAGGCGGCGGACAAGACGGTTCACGTCTATACCTCGCCGCATCTCGTCCAGTTCCGCGAACGCATCCGGCTGGCGGGAAAACTCGTGTCGGCGCGCCGCCTCAACAAGGCGCTTGAACGGTGTGAAGAGGTCAATCGCGGCCAGCCCATCACCTATTTCGAACTGACAACCGCCGCCGCGCTGTTGCTCTTTTCCGAAATCAGGGCCGATTATCTGCTGCTCGAGGTGGGCCTTGGCGGCCGCTACGACGCGACCAATGTCATCGACCATCCTCTGGGTTCGGTGATCACGCCCGTTGACCTCGACCATCAGGATTTTCTCGGCGACAATCTCTTCAAGATCGCGACCGAAAAGGCTGGCATCCTCAAAGCCGGGTCAAAGGCTGCCATCGCCCGTCAGCATCCCGATGCCGAAGCCGCCATCGAGGATATTGCGCTCGGGCTCGGCATTCAGGCCCAATGGGCCGGCGAACATTTCGACGGCTACGAGCAGGCCGGCCGCTTCGTCTTTCAGAACGATGAGGGGTTGATGGACCTGCCGCTCCCGGCGCTGGCCGGTCCGTTCCAGATCGCCAATGCAACGCTCGCCATCGGTGCGCTTCTGCATTTCGGAACGGGCGTGAGCGAGGAACAGATCGCCGCGGGCATGAAGCGGGTGCAGTGGCCCGGGCGCATGATGCCCATTCGGTCCGGAAAGCTGTTCGATTTGCTGCCCGAAGGCAGCGAGCTCTGGATTGACGGCGGCCACAATCCGTCGGGCGGCAAGGTCCTGGCCGACGCCATGCTGGCGCTCGATCGCCGCGCGCCGCGTCCGCTCGTCATGGTCTGGGCAACATTCCGGAACAAGGATGCGCGCGGCTACATTGAACCGTTCGCGTCCCTCGGACCTCGCGTCCTCACCCTGTCGATGAATGACGAACGCGCGTCCTACCCGGCGGAAGAATTGGCCGCGATTTGTGCCGAAAAAGGTCTTCCCGCCACAAAGACCGACAATCTGGCCGCCGCCCTTACTGCGGCAGCGGCGTATGGCCCGGCCCGCTTTCTTGTTTGCGGCTCTTTGCACCTGATCGGCGAGTTTCTCGAAGCCAACGGCACGACACTCGACTGACAAAAAAAGGCCGCCTCGAAAGGCGGCCTTTTGAAAAGTGATATGATGCCGGAATCAGGCGGCTTCGGTGTGCGCCTCGAGCCATTTGGCAAGTCCGGCCTTGGGGGTGCCTGCACCGATCTTGATGTCGACCGCTTCACCGCCCTTGAACAGGATCATCGTCGGGATCGAGCGCACACCATAATTGGTCATGGCAACCGGATTCTCGTCGACGTTCAGCTTGACGATCTTGACCTTGCCGGCCAGTTCGCCCGACAGCTCTTCAAGGATCGGCGCAATCGCCTTGCACGGGCCACACCATTCGGCCCAGAAATCGACAAGCACCGGCTCGGAAGCGTTCAGCACTTCATCCTGAAAAGTTGCGTCGGTGACGTGTTGGGTCATGTTCGTGCCTTTCATTAGCAAAATCTGTTGGACGCATTTAGGCCGAGTCCGACCTGACTTCAAGCCGCTCACATCAAGGTGTAGCCGCTGACCGCCCGTTCGAGGCGGGTTCGATCAAGGATCATAAGCGATTCCGTCCCCGTCCAATAGAGGGCCGATTCAATCCGCTGGTTAACAAAGAGTTTCGCCATCACCAGGCCGTAGAGCCCGAGCTGGGTGACATAGGCCTCGGAAACGGCGTCGGCATGGGCCGGTGGCTTGGCGTCCGACTTGAAATCGACGATCAATACCCGCTCCGGTTCGATGACCAGCCGGTCGATGCGGCCAGTCAGCCTGACTCTCTCCGTGCCGCGCACGGCATCCGCCGCAAACGGAACCTCGGCACGGGATGTGGGGCCGAACAGAATTGCGGCATCCGGTCCGCCAAGAATCGACAACGCCTTTGCCGTCAGGGATGGATGTAGCTGTTCAGCGTCCGGAAGCAACATGGAAAGGGCCTGACGCGCCGCCGCCGCGCGATCTTCCGGTGCGGCCTTTTCGAGATGCTGCAACAGGGCATGAAGGGCTGTGCCGCGCCGCCGGGCCAGATCGGCGCTCAGAAGTCCCTCGCTCTCGCCCGCCATGCCAAGAGAATCGGGCTGTGCAGCATCGAAGGCTGTCGAGGGTGAAATCATGCGCGGCAGGGCCGGCGCCGGAAGCGGACTATGAGTCGGTGGCAGGGCCGGCGCGGTTGGGGTTTCATCGGCTTGCTTGCCGGCAACATCCGGCGGCGGTGCCGGAAAGGACAGTGCATCGACGCCCTCTTCGCCAATCAGCGCGTGCGGGACCAACTGGTCACCAAGAGCGGATTCAACCCTGTCATACCATTTCATCGATCTTGTCGGCCGCTCGGGAAGGGTGCCGGTCAGATAAAGCTCGTCTTCGGCGCGGGTCATGCCGACATAGAGCTTTCGCCAATATTCCCGCCGCGCTGCCTCCGCCGCCTGCTGCTTGAGGCCGGACTGAATGGCGGCCGGCGTTGCGGCGTTGTTGGGCGCATAGACCAGAAGCGGCGTGCCGCGCCCCCTGACAAAGAGCTTCGAACTGTCGGGGCGTTCGTTCGTCGCGTCCGCGAGAATGACGATGGGTGCCTCAAGCCCCTTGGCGCCGTGTACGGTCATCACCCTGATGCCGCCCGTGCTGTCCGACAATTCGCGCTTGATGGAAATATCGCTCTGCCGGAGCCCCGAAACGAAGCCCGATAGGGATGGCTGTTCCGAATTCTCGTGTTCGAGTGCCAGCCCCAGAAACTCGTCGATCACATCGTCGACCTCGCTGCCAAGCCGCGCCCGCATCCGGCGGAATCCGCCATCGCCGAACAACACGTTGGCAAAGAACTCATAAGGCCGGTCGAAATCGAGCCGCTGGCGCAGGCGCGTGAGCCAGGCAAAACAGCTTGAGAAAATGGCATCCGCACCATCTCGCGCGGCGCGGTCTTCAAGACGCGTCCAGAGGCTTTGCTTGTCCCGATCCATCGCCAGATATTCGAGATCGGTCTCTTCCAGGCCGATCAGCGGCGAGCGCAAAACCTCGGCAAGAGCCAGTTGATCGGAAGGATTGAGCAAAAATTCCGCCAGCGAGATCAGGTCCTGAACCGCGATATGGTGGGTGACCGGCAGAATATCGGCGCCCGGCGTCGGCAATCCCCGTTGCTTGAGCCGCTTGATGATCTCGGCATAAAGCTCGCCACGACTCTGCACGAGGATTAGAATATCGCCCGGCCGGATTGCGTTTTCTCGCGTGGCCAGCCGCCGCCCGCTCTTGAGCCAATGCGCAATCTGACCGGTGATGCGACCTGCCAGCCGCGCATGCACTGACGGCACATGCTCCTGAGCCTCGCCGGAAAGCGCATCCTCATCTGAACTCGCCTTCGGCTCCGCGACGATTGGTGGCCAAAGCGTCACGCTGCCGCCTTTGGCCTTGCGGCTGCTGACATGATGAACCGGCGCATCCACTGCCAGAAGCGCTTCGCGCACGTCGTCATTTTCAGCGACCAGATCGACGGCCTTGAGCACCATGTCGAGCGTCCGGAAACTGTGGATCAGACGCTCGCTGTCGACTTTCGATCCGGCCTGACGTGCTTTGAGGTCAGTGCGGTCGCGCACCTCGGCGAAGAGCTCCGGCTCGGCCCCCTGGAACGAATAGATGGATTGCTTTTCGTCACCCACCGCAAAGATCGACCTTTGCGCGACCACCGCGCCGTCTCCGGCAAAGAACTCCTCGATCAGCTTTTCGACCGTTTCCCACTGGTCGGGATTGGTGTCCTGGCTTTCATCCACCAGAATGTGCGTGATCTGCGCATCAAGTTTGTAGCGTACCCAGTCCCGGCTGTCCCTGTCGCGCAGCAGGGTGAGCAGTTTGTCGATCAGATCGTCGAAATCGAGCCGCGCCCGCCGCTTCTTTTCCGCATTGTAGCGGCGATAGATGCCATCGATGAGGGTCAGAAGAGCCTCCGACGCCAGGTAAGCGTTGGTTGCGCGCCAGTGATCGATGAGCGCAACAAGCCGCTCTTGTTCCGCGCGCAACTTGTCGTCCAGCTCCGGCGCGCTGTCGGCCAGCTTTTTTTTTGCCAGGGTTGCCCGCGGCCGCCAGTCCTTGGTCAGAAAGATACCAAGCCAGGCCTGATGATCGGGCTTTTGCCAATCGAACGCTGCCAAGTGCTCGGCAAACCCGGCATCCTTGTAGGTCTCGCGCGGCGGTGTGATCGACAGGATCAGTTTCGCATCGTCCTGCGAAATGGTCCTCTGGTTCAGAACTTCGGTTTCAAGATCGACCGGCCCAACGGGATCCGCCAGATCGAGAAGCTTGCGCAAATTGGCGCGCGCATCGTCCTGTTGCTTCAGAAGCCGGGCCAGGTCGCGGGCCTGCAGTGCGGCATCGAGCGCCTCGTTGATCTGGAAATCGGAGAAATGATCGAAAAGCCAGGTGACCGCATCGCTGAGCTGTGGATCGCCGCCCAGCCCGCCTGCCAGCACCTGATTGCGCGCGGCAAGGATCAAGCCCCTGCGCTCGTCATCCTCGATGACGGAGAATCCCATCGGAATATCCGCTTCAAGCGGAAACCGGTGCAGAACGGATTCGCAAAAGCCGTGAATGGTCTTGATCTTGAGCCCGCCCGGCGTCTCCAACGCCAGGGCAAACAGGGTCCGGGCGCGGTTTCGCGTGGCATCGCCGGGTTGCTGCCCGGTCAGCTTGACCAATTCTTCGTCAAGGTCTTCATCGCCAAGAATGGCCCATTTTCCGAGCCGTTCCGCAACCCGGTTCTGCATCTCGGCCGCCGCCGCCTTGGTGTAGGTCAGGCACAGAACGTTTTCCGGCGCCACACCGGTCAGGAGAATCCGCAACACCCGCTGGGTCAAAACGAAGGTCTTGCCGGCCCCGGCATTGGCCGACACGAACACATTGGCTCCGGGATTGGCCGCGCGGCCCTGCGCGGCGGCGGCCTCCGGCGAAATGACGATAGCCCGCTCTTCGGTCATTCCTCCTCGCCTCCCAACATGCCGGCCCATTCGCTCCGGCGCGCGAGGTGGTCGTAATCTCCGGCAAAGCGCTGTTTGGGGCGCGGCCGGAAATCGGCGGACATCGCGTTGGTGTCGCTGAGAAGGAAATGCTGAATGTAGCGGCTGAGCTGCGCAAAACTCGCTGCGGCGGCCTCCATCACGTCCAGTCCATCGGGTGTCGCAAAATCGCTTTCGACAAAGGCCTCTGGTCCATTGGCGATCTTGATATATTTCAGCGCCGAGGTGTCGCGGCGGCCGATCTTTCCAAACCCGCCCTGCGCGACGATGAAGGCTTCGAGTGGCAATTGCGGTGCGAGCAATTGCTGCATCGATGTCTTGTCTGGCGGATTGCCAGTCTTGAAATCGAGGATTTCACAAGTGCCATCCCTCAGCAGGTCAATCCGGTCTGCTCGTCCATGCAGTTCAAAAGCTTCGCCCGCGATGTCGAACGTGAAGGAAATGTCCACCTCGGCATGACGTTCAGCGACGAGCGGATCGCGTTCGCGCTCAAAGGCGAGAAACTTCTCCCCGGACGTCTGAAACCGCCGGTGCCAGATATCGCGATGGTCCGGATCGCTGTCGAGCCGCGCAAACTGCGCCTCGGCCAGTGCCATCAGCTGTTCCATCGCTTTTGGAGAGGCCGGATCACAACCCTCGGCGACAAAATCAGCAAAAACCTGATGTAGGATCGTGCCGCGGTCCCGTGCCGAAATCGGCTGCCCCAGCGGTTCGAGCGGATAAAGCCGGAGCGTGCGCCGGGCATAGATGTCGTAGGGCGAGAAGAACAGCTTCTCGACCTCGGTCACGCTGAGCTTTCGGGCGCGCTTTTGCGCGGGAGGACTGGGTTCGGGCCGGGCCGCCGGGCGCACCGGCCCCGGGGGGATATCAAGACTTCGCGCGGCACGCAGCCAGACCTCGCCCCGCGCTTTCAGGTCTTTTGCGCGGTTTTCGCCGATCAAACCCGTCAATCGTTCAACCAGCCGCGACGGCGAAGCAGGCGAGGTGCCGATCCGCTCGGCATAGGTGAGAATGACATCGCCCTGTCCGGCCGCCATCAGAAAATCGTGCGCCGCGAGCCCGTGCTGACGTTCCGGCGGTTCGAGTCCCACTGCCATGCGCATGTTGCGGCCCATCCATGGGCCCGGATCGGCCACTTCCGGCCAGATCGTCTCGTTCAGCCCGCAAAGAATCATCAGGTCACGGTTTTGCAGCCGCGCTTCCAACTGCCCCCAGATCGAAATATCCGGGCGTCCCGCAAGCCTGCTGCGTACTGAAACACCTTGCATCAGCCCGGCAAGTGCCGCGGTGACGTTCGCACCATCAAGTTGCGGGCGGTTGAGACCCGACTGGGCCAGTTCAAGCGAGAAGCTCCGCCATTCCTCAAGACCGGGCAAGTCGGACGGAACCCCGCCCGGAGCCATGATCAGAATATCGAGTGTCCGCCCCAAAGTGGTCACCAGATCGATCGGGCCAAACCCGTGCCGCAACAGCTCCATAAGTGGGGCAAAAGCTTCGCTTAGGTCACCGAGAAATGCCGATACGTCACGCGCCTCGGCTTCCGGCAGGCGCTGGACAACCCTGTCCTTGATCGTGCCAGAAGCATTGTCCCGCGCACGGGCGATCAGGGCAGCGAAATCCGCCACCAAAGGCAGACCGCGCAACAAACCCAGATCGATCAGCCGGGCCAGTCGGGCAATCTCGTCCCGGCTTCGCCCCAACGCGACATGCCGGTTGTGCAACAATGCCATCAGATCGACGGGCGAAATCGGATTGAGCGCCAGAACAAGAACTTGCCGCAGCAATCGGCCGGTTCGCGACTGGAACAATGGCGTGCCTGCCGCATCGTCCACCCCCACGCCGAACCGTGCCAGGTGCCCGGCAATGCGGCGTGCGAGATTCCGGTCGGGCGAGATGATCCCGACGCTTTGATTGCGCGACAGCGCATCACGCGCGGCCAGCGCGATGGCAGTCGCCTGTTCCGCTTCGTTGCGGGCGGCAATGAGGCTGAAACGACCGAGCGCGGCAGCGGCATCCGCCTCGGCGAACAGGGCCTTGCCCGATTGCGGCCAGTGCGCCGTCTCGCCTGGCAGGGCGAGACTGAGATTGAGCAGGCGCGATCGGACTGCGTTATCGTCCGGCGCGAGTTCCTCGACCGCGCCGGGCGGCACGCCCAGCCGGTCGAGAAGCTTGACCAGACCATATTGTGGATGCCCGTGCGGGTTCTGCTGCGGATCGCGCAGGGCCGCGGCCTGATCGGAGCCAAGCGCGACATCCAGCCCCGGCAACACAAGCGCCCCGCGCGGCAGGCGCGCAATCGCCGCCAGAAGTTCTGCACTGGCCGGGATCGACCCGGTTGACCCCGCCGCGACAACCGGCCTTTCGGCACAAAGGTGCGGCAAGGCCTCCGCCTGCCGCTCCAGTTTCAGATTGCGCAACTGGCTGGCATCAACCCGCCCGTCGGCGTGAAGCAGGCCCGGCCAGGTTTTCAGCGCAAACTGCAGGAATTTTCGCGACTGTTCCCAATGGCTCGCCTGATCGCCCACATCCAGCCGGTCCAGAACATCGAGCGGAACCCGCGCCACATTGAAATCGTCAATCAGGTCGCCGAGTGCTGCTGCCCGCGCCAGAATTTCGCCCGGACCAAGACGATCCTCATCGGCATGTTCGGCGCGCGTCCATACTTCGATTTCGCTCGCCAGCATCAATTGCCGCCTCAGCCGGGACTGTGCCGGTGGCATCGCTTCCCGGTCGAACGGTGGCAGAAACAGGTCTTCTTCCCCGCTTTCGCCGCCCAGCGTGCGAATATCGGGCAACAAAAGCGCCGGCCCTGCTTTTTCGACGAATTGCTCGATCAGCGCCAGCCGGGCGCGCCGCGTCGGCAAATAGATCACGATATCGGAAAGCCAGAACGCCCCCTCACGCGGCCAATCCGGAAACAGGCGGCCATCAAGGATGGCATCCGCCAGAACGGAGAGAAATGGCGCGTGTGGCGCAATCGAATAGAGGTGAGGCAGACGGTCAGCCATGGCTCGCTTCGGTCTCAGACTGGGAGATTGCCAAAATCTTCAAGCAGAACAGAGAGTGCCCGGCGACGATCCGGATCGGCGACACGAAGCTCACATTCCCGGCCCTTCTCTTCCGGCGCGATACGCAAGTCTAGAAACAAGTCCGCCCGCGTCGCAAGTGCGGGATCGCGATCCGGCCATTCCACCAGAACAATGGCCTGCGGATCCTCATCGAGCCCGAGTTCATCAACTTCGCGCACATCTTCGATCCGGTAGAGATCGGCGTGCAGCACCAGGTGTCCTTTTCCCTCATAGGGCAGAACCAGCAGAAAGGTTGGAGAGGGCACGTCGAGGTCCGGTTGCCCGACCAGCGAGCGGACAATGGCGCGCGCGACGGTCGACTTGCCGGCCCCGAGCGGCCCCGACAACAGGATCAGATCGCCGGCCCGCAATTGCGCGGCGAGGGTTTCCGAAAAGGCGATGGTTTCGGCTTCGTTGGCCAGAATCAAGCCGATGGCAACACCATCGGCGACAGCATCGCCTTGCTCAGGCACCTTGCGGCTCGGCCGGCGCCGCCGATTGAACGGCGCTCTTGATTGGCAGGTGCACCGTCACGCGTGTGCCATGCGGCTCACGGCCCTCGAAACTGATCGAACCACCATGCAATTGCACAAAGGCATTGGCGATGGTCAGACCTAGCCCGGCACCCCGAGACCGGCCTTCGACCGACCGGCCTTCGAAGCGCTGGAACATGGCATTGCGCAACTCCGCCGGCACGCCGAACCCCTCATCTTCGACGATCAGGTTCATCCAGTTGTCGTGCGCTTCAGCCCTGAGCGTGACGCGAGAGCCGGGATCAGAGAACTTGGCGGCATTGCTGAGCAGGTTGTAGAGAATCTGGACGATGCGCTTGCCGTCAGCCTGCAGGGTGGGAAGATCATCAGGAATATCGAGCGTCAGATTGATCGGCTCCTCGCCGTCGCTGCCGGTAAAGGTCGCATCGAGACCTGCCCGCGCCCGCTGTACCAGATCGCGGATATCGTGCTCATCGATCTCCAGCTCGGCAATGCCGGCATCGACGTGGGTAAGGTCGAGAATATTGTCGATCAGAACGCCAAGGGTTGCGCTCTGGGCCCGGATATAATCGGTATATTGCCGCTGCCGTTCATTGAGTGGCCCGAACGCGTCCGAGGCCAGCAAGTCGGCAAAGCCGATAATATTGGTCAGGGGCGACCGCAATTCATAGGACACCGATTGCACGAAAGCGTCCTTCAGCCGGTCTGCGGTTTCCAGCGCTTCATTGCGCTCCTTGAGCACACGCTCATAATTGGCCGATTGGGTGACGTCGACGAAGGTCAGCATGACCTGGCCGTCCGGCAATGGCGTCGCGCAATAATCGATCAGCCGCCCGTCCGAACGATTGATCCGGCCGGTGACATCCGACCGGGTCGGATTGAGGTTGACCACATTGCGTTTGAGTTCGCCCCAGATGCGTTGCCCGTCCTCGGGAAAGCCCTCCTTGACGGCCTTGGCCAACTCGTTGATGTGCGGATGCTCGGCCAGAAGGTTGGTCGGCAGCTTCCACAGAACCGAAATCTTGGGATTGTGCAGCCGCAACCGCCCGTCGGGTGAAAACACGGCGACACCCTCGCTAAGGGCATTCAGCGTTTCCCGCTGAACGTTGACCAGCGCCTTCTTCTCCGTTTCGAGCTTGAGCTTCTCGCTGACGTCTTCAAAGACATAGATCAGCCCGCCGTCACCGCCTGCAGGTGCGACGACGAAATTGATCGTGCGGCCATCAGGCAGATACCAGGTATCTTCCTTGGCCTGCTTGAGCTGATAGTTTTTCAGATGCTCGCGCTTCCAGCCCTGATAATCGGCAACGGCCGGCAAGTGCTCCTTGTTGCGCAACTTGTCGAGAATGAGCTTTTCGGAAACGCCCGATTTCAGCCAGGCTTCGTCGAGCCCGAAAAACTCGGCATAGGCCGAATTGAAATGCACCAGCCGCCCATTCTTGTCGAAAACCACCACCGGCGCCACAAGCGCCTCGATCACGCCAGGCACCTGCCCCTGCGCCAATGCCGCTAGGCCAAGCGGGTCCTGTTCGACATGGCCCAGATAGCCTGCGCTTCCCTCCGACAGTTTGAACAGCACGAGTTCGAATTGCGGATATTGCGGCAGCGGGTCGCTAATCGACAGCGCAGCCTCTGCCCCGGCCAACTGCCCCAGCTGATTGCGCACGTCGGATGGGGCGAAAATCTCCACAGGACTGGCAGAAGGATCGGGCCTAGCCAGCTTACCCATTCTGGCCGCGAGCTGCATATAGGCAGTGTTGGCATAGCTGATCTGTCCGTCGGCATCGCGAATCCAGGCCGGCTTGTGCAGCAGGGAAAGGATCGCACGAGCCGAACTGGGGTCGGCACCGGCCGTCGCGGCCGCAGACAAAAAGCGCGGGTTCCGGGCGGGATCGAGGTGTTCGGCAATGTCGGCACGTTCAGGGAAAAGCGGCGTTGGCACATCAAGCGAAATGGCCCGCCGCAATTTCAGCGCCACACCGGAACCCGAAGGGCGTCCCACGGCGCGGATGGTGGCGCCATCGAGGCTGGTCAGCGTCAGGTCGAACCCTCTGCTACGCAGCCGCAACTGGCTCGCCGCCGCATCGAGTTTGCCGACATCATCGCCGGGCAGCCAGAGATTGAAGTTGAGAACGTCCTCACCTGACCGCAGGGTTTCCGACAAGACCGGCGGACTGCCCAGAACTCTGACGGGATGAGTTTCGCTCCAGAAGATCGTGACTTCCGGCATGGTGGCCAGAAGCGCTTCATAATCATCAAGGTCGGACCGGATAAGCGCCAGTTCTTCGCTGGCCTGCCGGGCCTGGGCACCGGCGCGATTGCGGCTCTTAAGGGCCAGACCCGCGGCCAGAAGCCCGAACAGGGCAAGACCCGCGGTGACGGCCATCGGCACCGCGCCCGACATCATGGCGGATTTGACGATCTGCGGATTTGTCTGGGCAAGGGCAGGTGACGCGGCGATCAGGGTGGCGGTCGAGGCGGCGGCCAGATAGGCGGGCCGGAATCCTTTTCGTCGCCGGATTGCCGCCGGTATCATGCCCAAGCCTCACTGAAATTGCCCGCCCCGGGTGCAAAAGCAAATCACCCGAATCACTTCAACATACCCGATCAGGCGAATCGCGTTGAAGGGCAAAATCGCGCGAAACGCACTTTGTTTGCCTTCAACAAAAAAGGCGCTGATTTCTCAGCGCCTTCGCCAGTGGAAGATGTGGTTTTGGACCGGTCAGTAGCGGTAATGGTCCGGTTTGAACGGACCATTCTGCGGCACGCCGATATAGGCGGCCTGTTCGGCGCTGAGCCTGGTCAGTTTCGCGCCGAGCTTGGCAAGGTGCAGTTCCGCAACCTTTTCGTCGAGCAGTTTGGGCAGAACGAAAACCCCGTTTTCGTACTGATCGTGCTTGGTCCACAATTCGATCTGGGCCAGCGTCTGGTTCGAGAAGGACGCGCTCATCACGAACGAGGGGTGCCCCGTCGCGTTGCCGAGATTGACCAGCCGGCCCTCGGACAGAAGAATGATGCGCTGATCGTCGCTCAGATGCACGATATCGACCTGCGGCTTGACGTTGGTCCATTTGAAGTTCTGCAATTCGGCAACCTGAATTTCATTGTCGAAATGCCCGATATTGCAGACGATCGCCATGTCCTTGAGTTTGCGCATATTGTCGAGCGTGATGATATCGCGATTGCCGGTGCACGAGACGATGATGTCCGCACGCGGCGCGGCCTCTTCGAGTGTGACGACCTCGAACCCGTCCATCGCCGCCTGCAGCGCGCAGATCGGATCGATTTCGGTCACCAGCACCCGCGCGCCGGAGCCGACCAGCGATTGTGCAGACCCTTTGCCCACATCGCCGTAACCGCAAACGATGGCGACCTTGCCTGCCATCATCACGTCGGTGCCCCGGCGGATCGCGTCGACCAGGCTCTCGCGGCAGCCATACTTGTTGTCGAATTTCGACTTGGTCACACTGTCGTTGACGTTGATTGCCGGGAAGGGCAGTTCGCCCCGTTTGTGCAGATCGTAGAGCCGGTGAACGCCAGTCGTGGTTTCCTCGGAAACGCCGCGGATATTGCCGCGAACCTTTGAAAAGAATCCGGGATTCCTGGCCAGGCGCTTCTTCACCTGAGCCGCAAAGAATTCCTCTTCCGTCGATTTTGGATGATCGAGGATCGAAGGGTCGGTTTCCGCCTTGGCACCGGTCAGGACCAGCATGGTCGCGTCGCCGCCATCGTCTAGGATCATGTTGGCGGTCTCGCCATTGCCCCAGTCCAGAATGTGGTCGGTAAAGCCCCAATATTCCTCGAGCGTTTCGCCCTTGTGCGCGAAAACCGGAATACCGGCAGCCGCAATCGCCGCCGCCGCATGGTCCTGGGTCGAAAAGATGTTGCATGAGGCCCAGCGCACTTCGGCGCCCAGAGCGACCAGCGTCTCGATCAGCACCGCGGTCTGGATCGTCATGTGCAGCGAGCCGGCAATGCGCGCGCCCTTGAGTGGTTGCGCTGCGCGATACTCCTCGCGGATCGCCATCAGGCCGGGCATCTCGATCTCGGCCATTTCGATTTCCTTGCGGCCATAATCGGCAAGGGCGATATCGCGCACCGAATAGTCGGCAAAAGTGGTGTTCTGGGACATGAATTTCTCCGGTTTGGTCACCTCAGCGCGTCTCCGGGCCTGTTCGCACCGGACCGCCGAATTTGGCGCGACTATAGGCAATCGGACTTACCAAGACAATAAGGACATAAAGAAGTCTTTATATCCTAACTTGTGCGCCCCGTTGCGGCTGTTTCGGGGCCGGCCCGCCGTCTGCGGACCCGCCGCACACCGGCCCGGCCCCCATAGGTGAGGCCCAACCCGATCAGGAATCCGGCACCCGCATAGATCAGTCCTTCGATCGTCACCGGAATGGCGGGCTTGAAGGCCTCCAATGCCCGGCTGGCGATGCCGCCATCGAAATAGGAGGCGAAATTGGCGACCCGGGTCAGCGGCGACTGGTCCTGAAGATTGGCCAGATGCGACGACAAACGCTCCTGTCTCGTGATGACATTGCGCATATCCGTGCCGCGATCGGCGAAGAAGGTTTGCCCCAGCTTGTCATATTCGGCCAGAGCGGTCTGGCGATCCATGCCCGCCCGCGCGGCACTGGCATCGAAATCGGCAACGACCTTGGTGAGTTCGTCAACGGCGCCGCCGAGACGCTGCTCATATTGCTGGGCGAATTCGGGAAACTGCGACAGCAAGATGCCGCAGATCAGCCCGGCCACAATTGCCACGATTCGGAACATGGAGCCTCTTTGTCCTAACCTGTGCCTTTGACGCGGATACTTGGCCCGCTATTCGTCGCCTGCTGCCTCACTGTCCTCGTCAAAGCCGCAATCGATGAGATCGGACAGTGCGTCAAGCGCCTCGCGGGCCTGTTTGCCGGTTGCGCGGACCAGAATATGACTGCCAGGCCCCGCCGCCAACATCATTAGACCCATGATCGAGGTCCCCCCGACCGTCACCTCATTGTGCGTGACCGAAATATCGGCGTCAAATTGCTCGGTCAGGCGGACGAACCGGGCCGATGCGCGCGCATGCAGCCCCCGCCGGTTGCAGATGCGCATGCGTTGCGCCAGCGCGTGTGTCGGGTTTGTGTGGTCCGACTGGTCCATCAGCCTTGGCCGGCACCCAGCACATCGTTGGCGACATTGATATATTTGCGTCCCGCGTCCTGCGCCTCGCGCACCGCATCGCGCATGCTGGCGTCGCCACGCACCCGCGCCAGCTTGACCAGCATGGGCAGATTGACCCCGGCGATCACCTCGACGCTCTGCCCCTCCATCACCGAAATGGCGAGGTTGGACGGCGTGCCGCCGAACATGTCGGTCAGAATGACGACTCCGTCTCCGCTGTCGGCTTCCTGCACGGCATCGAGAATGTTCTCGCGCCGCTCTTCCATGTCATCGTCCGGGCCGATGCACACGGTTTCGCATTGTTCCTGCGGACCAACGACATGTTCGAGCGCTGATTTGAATTCTTCGGCCAGGCGGCCATGGGTGACGAGCACCATTCCGATCATCTCACACCTCCTTTTAGGTGCGGGTCGTTTGTTTTGGGCAGCTTGCGCCGCTCTTGCGGACAATTGCAAGGGCGCATTTGTCCGCTTTCCCCGCAATTTGGACTTGTGGCCATGAGGTCAGCCTTCTGGATTGAGACTGTGGTTGGAAAGCGCGGCGCGCACCAGCAAAGCCTGATGCGCAAGGTCGAGTTTTGGATGTCCCATCAGGGCCAGCCGCGGCACTGGACGATCGAGAATCCGGGTCGAAAAATCCTCGGCCATCGGCAAGCGCGTCAGTTCATCGACGAAATCTACCACCAGATGCAGCTCTGCCTGGTTGACTTGCTTACGCCGCACGGGTCCGAAAAAGCGCAATTCGATCAGGCCCTTGTTGATACGGGGCGCACTGAGCATCAGCAAGTCACCATCAAGCCCGACGTCAACCAGATCATCCGAAATCAGAGCCGTCTGGCTTCTTTGTGAATCTGCGTTGTCGATGAGATGCAGCGCCAGCAGGCTCTTGCCGGATCCGCTCGCACCGCGCAGCAGCAGGCCGTGCCCCTCGAAGAGGAGCGCGGTTGCCTGAACCGGGATGGTTCGCGATGGCTTGCCCGTCACGCGCGCGCCATTGGCAATGTCACGGTGAAAACGGCGCCGGACCGGTCGTCACGGTTTCTGGCATCGATCGTGCCTTTATGCGCCTCGACAATCTGCTGGGAGATCGAAAGTCCGAGACCGGAATGATCACCGAAATGCTCGGTCTCGGGTCGGTCGGTATAAAAGCGCGAAAAGATGCGGCTGACATCGCCCTTGATGCCCTGTCCCTGATCGCTGACCGTGAGCACGACCTTGCCGTCCTTGCGGCTGAGATTGAGCACGACCGCGCCCCCGTCCGGCGAGAACGAAATGGCATTGTCGATCAGGTTGGTCACCACCTGTGCCAGCCGGCTGTCATGTCCTCGCACCGGATAGGATTCGCTTTTGTCGCGTGTAGTCTTGATATCGATATTGCGGGTTGCCGCCACGTCGGTCTGCATCGACACCATCGCCGAAACGATGTCGTTGAGATCGAAGACTTCGGTCGCGTCCCGCGCCAGTTCGGCATCGAGACGCGATGCATTGGAGATGTCCGAAATCAGCCGGTCGAGCCGTTGCACGTCATGCTTGATGATTTCGGTGAGCCGATCCCGGTCCTTCTCCGATTTCACCAGCGGAAGTGTCTCGACCGCACTCCTGAGCGAGGTCAGCGGGTTCTTCAATTCATGCGCGACGTCGGCCGCAAAGCTCTCAATGGCGTGGATGCGGTTGAACAGCGACGCAGTCATGGCCCGGAACGAGCCGGAAAGATGGCCAATTTCGTCGCTGCGGCCAGTGAAATCAGGAATCTGCGTGCGCGCGTTCATTGAGGCCTGCACTTCGTCCGCCGCCGCGCTGAGCCGGCGCATCGGCCCGGCAATCGTCGAGGCGGTGAAAATGGCGAGCCCCAGCGTCACCCCGACGGCAACCAGCGCAATTCTGAGCACGCTTGCCCGCTCCTGCGCCACGATCGCGTCGATCTCGCCCGGTTCGGTCGAAAGCAGCAAGGCGCCGACCGTTGCCCGCAAACGTTGAACCGGCACAGCGACCGAAACGATCAGATCGCCCGTATTGTCCACGCGAACGATGTCGGCTGGTGCCCCGGCAAGGGCCGCGGCGACCTCGGGATAGCGCTTGCCCTCGTCCGATCCATATTCCTGATAGACCGGAAAACGGTCTCCGGGCACGAAGGTCATGAACCGGTCCCACCATTCTTCCCAGAACGGTTTGGCCACCGGGGCAGCCTTCTGGGTGCGTATCACTTCGCCGGAAAGATAGATCGAGTTGGAATCAAGGATGAGCAGCCCGTCCTTGTCGTAGATCCGGGCCCGAGTCTTTGTCGGTGAAACCAGATTGCGCAATAACGGCGCCACCCGTTCGGGACTGATCGGGAACTCAAGGGCAGGATCGAAAAAGCTGAGCGGCGAAAGGGGGGCATTGCCCTGTAGCTGCAACAGCCGATCCGGATTGACGGTGATGACATTGCTGTCGACCGTGGCCGACGCGGCCACCGCCGCAGCAATGATCTCGCCCTGCACCCTAAGTGACTGCACCTTGGCCTCGATCAGGCCTTCGCGCCATTGGTTGAAGTACAGAATACCAACGACCAGAATGACGAGACCGGCCAGATTGATGGCAACGATGCGCCGCGCAAGGCTTGAAAAAAGCGCCATCTCGATCGCGCGCCAGACCCGCTTGCCGGCCCGCAAGACCGGCTGAAAAATCCGGCTGCCTCTGCGAGCAGACGTTTCGCGCGTGTCGGCCGCTTCGGTCCGGGGCACAGACTCTTCCAGCGCCGCCGCGGAGGCGGCCGGTTCGGGAATGTCGTTACCGGCCCGGTCGAGTATCTTATTGCTCCTTGAAGCGGTAGCCCACGCCGTAAAGGGTTTCGATCATCTCGAAACTGTCATCGACGAGCTTGAACTTCTTTCTCAGCCGCTTGATGTGACTGTCGATGGTGCGGTCGTCGACATAGACCTGATCGTCATAGGCGGCATCCATCAGGGCGTTGCGGCTTTTGACGACACCCGGGCGGTGAGCGAGCGACTGCAGGATAAGGAATTCGGTGACCGTCAGCGTCACATGCTTGCCCTTCCAGGTGCAGGTGTGGCGCTCTTCATCCATCACCAGCGCGCCGCGTTCCAAGATATTGCCCTTGCTGGTCGACCCGATTTCGACCATGCCCGAACCGTTCGCCGCGACCGGTGCCGAAGCGCTATCGCGCAATTGCGCTTGCGCCCGCCGAAGGATGGCCTTGACCCGTTCGACCAGAAGCCGCTGCGAGAACGGCTTCTTGATGAAGTCGTCGGCACCCATCTTGAGGCCGAACAATTCGTCGATCTCTTCGTCCTTCGAGGTCAGGAAGATGACCGGCAGATTGGATTTCTGCCGCAACCGGCGGAGCAACTCCATCCCGTCCATGCGCGGCATCTTGATGTCGAGAATGGCCAGGTCCGGTTCATTCTGGCTCAGACCCTCAAGACCGGACGCGCCATCCGTATAGGTTTGCACGGCATAACCCTCGGCCTCAAGTGCCAGCGAGACGGATGTCAGGATGTTGCGGTCATCATCGACCAGAGCAATTCTGGGCATATCAGGATCAATCCCACCTTTTTTCAGCACATGATGCGCCGCGTCCCCGATTGTAAGAGCGGCGGAACTGCGTTGAGGCCTTCAAAATGCGCGCAAATTATGGCCACGGCAAGGGGCAGGGCGGTCTGGTCAATGCCGGCAAAGGAGCGTTTCAGCGGGCTGAATAAAAGATATGGTCGCCGATGCTGGCCACGCGGCGCATGGAACTGGCCCAGCTCGGATTGACCTTGTCATTGTGATAGAACAGCACCGTCGAGGGCAGAACCGGCTGCAACTCGTCCTTGGTGTAAAGATCGTAGGCCGCCTTGGCGATCAGGTTGGCCTTCACCCAGCTTTCGCGAACGATGATGTTGCCAATCCCGCCGCCATCCGGCGCGCCGTCGCAGGCGAAGGAAAACTGGCAGCTGTGACCGCGGCTGGCATTCTGATAGACGACCCCGCAAATGGTGGAGGGGTAGCGGCTCGAATTGACCCGGTTCAGGATGACCTGAGCCACCGCCCATTGTCCGGCCTCCGGCTCGCCGCGTGCTTCATGATAAATTGCTTCGGCCAGGCAGGTGCGTTCCTTCTGTGCCTTTTCCAGAAGCTGGTCGGTCGGCACGTAGATGGTCGACACGTAATTTTGCAGCAATTGCTCGGTCAGCGCTTTTTCCCGCGGCAGAGGCGGCATCTCGATCGAGGCTGGTGTGAACGTGCCTGCCGCCAGCGCATTGGCCTGATCGAGTGCGGCGTTGGAGAGCCGGGCCGAGGGCCGGTTGGCGATATAGTTCGACAAGAGCTCCGGTGTCAGCGCCACCTGCGTGGTGCCGGCATTGACCGCCGCAAAGGTCTGTTCGGTCAGAAGCGAGATGTCGTGGGCGACGACGGCCTCTTCGGCATGGGCCGGGGTGATGGCGGTGATGGCGAGATAGGCGGCAAAAAGCGCGACCGCCATCTGCATGGCCAGTTTCGCAACAAATACACCCCGCTGTGATGCGTTTGCTTGCCCCCGCATCCCCGACTTCGCCTGCTCCAAACTGCCTCTTGCCGGCATTGCCGCCGGGTCTAAGGCGCACCCTAACCGACTCGGCCACGAGGCCAAGTGCAATGTTCAGATTTGGTTAACCACACTTGCTAAGCTTTTGGCAAGCATTTCAGCCGCTTGGATGCGGCGCAAAACCGGGCAAATCGCCGCGCCAACGATCGCTGGAAAGCGTGCGTTGCCGACGGTCCTGAAGAGGTGTCGCGAAGACCAAGAAGAATCTGCGGCTGCTTAAAAAATCCATGCCGGCGCTCCTTTTGGGAACAACCGGCATGGTTGCGGGGGCTAACCGCGTCCAGAAACTTCACGAAAATCCGGATCGGGAGCA
This sequence comes from Hyphomicrobiaceae bacterium, assembly GCA_020638065.1. Lineage (GTDB taxonomy): Bacteria > Pseudomonadota > Alphaproteobacteria > Rhizobiales > Devosiaceae > JACKJF01. The sequence goes on from JACKJG010000007.1 coordinate 116,153, forward strand.
TCGGCAATGCCGACGGCTCCCGCGCACTTCCACTCGCTCTCAGTCAGAAGCGCTGAGCCGGATAGTGCAATTGCTTCAAGGGACTTGTCGATCACCCAAATGGAGTATTTTGCCAAATTTCCTGCAATTATTTCATTGCCGATTGCACATCAGGTGCCCGCGCGAATCCATCTGTCGCGGCCCTGTGATTTCTGCGATCATGCGCCGCTCAATTCGGGGGGGGGCAAATGAACTTGATCCGCAAACTTGCGCTCTGCGCCGCAATGCTGGGCGGGCTGACCGCAGGCCCGGCCTTCGCGCAGGCCGACGCCAGCCAGCTCAGCGACGAACAGATGGAAGAAGCGCGCCTCTTCGTCGTCGACAACGCGCTTTACATCATCATGCACGAGGCCGGGCACATGCTGATTTCCGAGCTCGGACTGCCGGTGCTCGGCAAGGAGGAGGATGCGGTCGACAACCTGGCGTCCGTGATCATGCTGGAATCGGACACGGACGAATTCGACCAGGCGATCATGGACGCAGCGGGCGGCTGGTTCCTGATGCAGAACGGCGAGGACATCACCGACAACGACCTGATGGACGAACATTCGCTCAACGACCAGCGCGCCTATACGATCGTTTGCATGGCGACCGGCGCCGCGCCTGACTATTTCGCCGAATTCGCCGACGAGATCGAATTCCCCGCCGAAAGGCGCGACCGCTGCGCCGGTGAGTATCAGCAGGCCGCCGACAGCTGGGAAGCGGTTCTGGCCGACGCCGAACTCGGCGAAGGCGACACACCGACCCGGTTCGACATCATCTACGAACAGCCGGCCCCGGACAACGAGGTCTGGGCTGGGCTGCTGCATGACGCGCAGGTGCTCGAGACGGTCGCCGATCTCGTCGGCTCCTATGTCAAACTCGACGACGGCATCAGAATGGTCGCTACCAATTGCGGCGAGGAAAACGCCTTCTGGAGCCCCGAAGAAAGGCAGCTGACCTTCTGCTACGAATTCGCCGGCCTCTATGCGGCGGAAATCGTCAACTATTTCGCCGAGGGCGGCGAGGGCTGAAACTCACAACGCGATGGCGCGCGCCTGACCCTGGCTTGCTGCATCAGATCCCGGCCCTGCTCTGCGCTTCGGCCGGGAAGGTCCGGACGAGAGGATTTAGCGCCTTACCGCACCGCCCCGGATTTGATCCGGGGCCTCTAAACCTGATGCGTTGTGCGAGGTTTGGGCTCGCCGGCAGGGACAGCCCGAACCCCAGTTATTACCCCCATTCGTCACCCCGGCGAAGGCCGGGGTCCATTTGGCGGCGCACTGTCTGTTGTGACTGGGTTTTCGCTCACGCCGCATCCAAACAAAGCCGTTCCGAGCCAACCGAAAGGTTCAATGGATTCCGGCCTGCGCCGGAATGACGATGGTGTGAAACGTTGGCCAGACTACCATCGGCTTGAGGTTTCACCGGTTCAACCCCGCCAAGCACTCGTACGCCTGCGTCCGGTGCGGATTTCTGATCGAGATTGCGAGGTAGGTTGGGGGAGCCGAGTTTTGGCTTGGGGAAAACAGCCCTTCGACCTTCGACAAGCTCACCATGAGGGCTAAGCGGTTTTGCGCTTGGCGGAAGAGCGCGCAGGAATGTGATCCATCCCCCCAACAAAGATGGCGATCGACGTCGCCAAAAGACAATTTCTGGCCGTCGTTCAAGGCAGTCGGATCAGCACAATCAGGAAGATGACAACAAGGAGTGCCGCAAACACCAAAGCATCGACGCCTCGAAAAGCTCGAGTAGCTCGCTGACTTCCGATTTCTTCATCAAGCTGTTGGTTGGTTCCCTTTTGTACCGGCGGACCGGACAGGTTGATTGCCTCCCTCATGACGAAGCGCGATAGAATCGGGTGCTCGGAAACACGCAATTCCGTCGGAGCAGCCCGTTTGTCGTACAACACATATGCCGATGTCGCGACCAGCGAAGCGAGCGCGAAACCCATCGCCGCACAGAGGCAAACCTGAAGCCCCGTGAAAAACGCGATCCCGAAACCCGGTGCCGAGGCATCAAATGAGAACAGGGCAAGCACTATCAAGCCGCACAGCAAACAGACGAAAATAACCCTTGGCCTTGAAGACCAGGAGCGTTCCCGCAATTCCTTAGGCGTAATCCGGCTCATCGGCTTGTCAGTGAGCCTCATCCCAGTTCTGCGCCGCGTGGGCGTCGACCTGAAGCGGCACGGTGAGTTTGAGGGCCGGTTCGGCGGCCTTTTCCATCACCTGCTGGATGACGGGAATGGCCCGCTCGACCTCGGTGTCGGCGGTTTCGAAGATCAGTTCGTCGTGGACCTGCAACAGCATCGCGGCCTCGACCTTTTCCCTGGCGAGTGAATTTTCCATGCGGATCATGGCGCGGCGGATAATGTCGGCGGCCGAGCCCTGGATCGGCGCGTTGATCGAGGCGCGTTCGACAAAGGCGCGGTGCTGGGGATTGCTCGAATTGGCGTCCTCGAAGGGAATCTTGCGCCCGAAAATGGTCTCGACATAGCCTTGCGCATGCACCTTGCGCTTCTGCTCTTCCATATAATCCTTGATGCCGGGAAAGCGCTCGAAATAGGCCTTGATATAATCGCCCGCCTCCTGCCGCGGAATGCCGAGCTGGTTGGCGAGCCCGAAGGCGGAAATGCCGTAAATGATGCCGAAATTGATGGCCTTGGCACGGCGCCGAACCATCGGGTCCATGCCCTCGATCGGCACATTGAACATTTCACTCGCGGTCATGGCGTGAATGTCGAGGCCTTCCTCGAACGCGTCTTTCAGCGCCTGGATATCGGCGATATGGGCGAGAACGCGCAATTCGATCTGGGAATAGTCGGCCGAGATCAGCTTCATGCCCGGCGCGGCGACGAAGGCAGTGCGGATCTTGCGTCCGTCCTCGGTGCGCACGGGAATGTTCTGCAGGTTCGGGTCCGTCGAGGCCAGGCGCCCGGTTGCGACCGAGGCCTGATGATAGGAGGTGTGCACCCGGCCGGTATTCGGATTGATGTAATCCTGCAGCGCATCGGTATAGGTTGATTTGAGCTTGGTCAGCCCCCGCCATTCGAGCAGGGTCTTGGCCAGCGGCACGCCGTTGGCGGCCAGATCGTCGAGCGTCGAAGCGCCGGTCGCCCATTGCCCGGTCTTGGTCTTGGTGCCGCCCTCGAGCCCCATCTTGCCGAAGAGAATATCGCCGAGCTGCTTGGGCGAGCCGAGATTGAACTTCTCCCCCGCCTCTTCATAGGCCTGTTCTTCCAAAGCGCCGGCGCGCTGGGCGAAATCACCGGAAAGCCGGGCGAGAATCTGCCGGTCGACGATGACCCCGCGCGCTTCCATCCGCGCCAGAACCGGGATCAGCGGCCGTTCGAGCGTCTCGTAAACGGTCACCGCATTGTGGGGCACGAGGCGGGGTTTCAGAACCTGCCAGAGCCGAAGCGTGACATCCGCATCCTCGGCGGCATATTTGGCCGCCTCCCCGATCTCCAGCTGATCGAAGGTCTTCTGGTTCTTGCCCGTGCCCGCCAGCTCCTTGAAGCTGATGGGGGTGTGGCCGAGCCAGAGTTCGGAAAGGGCATCCATCCCGTTGCCGCGCGCGCCATCGACCGCGTAGGACATGAGCATCGTGTCATCGATGGGGAATAGCGTCACTCCGTAGCGGGTGAAGATGCCGTAATCGTATTTGGCATTCTGCAGGATTTTCAGGATCGATGGGTCCTCGAGCACCGGCTTGAGAATGGCCACCGCCTCCTTGAGGTCCATCTGCCCGTCGGCCAGCCCGCCTTCCGACAACAGGTCGCCATCGCCCTTGGAATGCCCGAGTGGGATATAGCAGGCCCTGCCGGGCTCGATCGCAAGGCAGATGCCAACCAGATCGGCCTGCTGATTGTCGAGCCCGGTGGTTTCCGTGTCGACCGCAACCAGTCCCTTGTCATAGATCGCCGCGACCCAGGTCTTGAGCGCTTCCGCATCGCGGACGATCTCGTAGGCCTCGACATCGATGGGAATGGCCTTGATTGCGGCGTGCATCTTTTCGGCATGCGCTTCCGGCCCGTCATCCGAAGACGAGGCAACCCCGTGATTGGCGGCAGGTTCGGCGGTGGTGGCATCGCCCGTGGCGTTTTCGGCCGCCAGTTTCGGGTCCGCCTCGAAGGCGTTCGGGTCGGCCTCGATCAGGGTTGAAATGCGTCTCAGGAACGAACCGAATTCCATCGCCTTGAGAAAGGGAATGAGTGTGCCCGCCTCGATTGGCTGACGCACCAGATCCTCAATCGACTCTTCAACCGGCACGTCGGTCTTGAGGGTCACAAGGCGTTTGGAGACCCGCGCCTGATCGGCGAACTCGATCAGGTTTTCGCGGCGCTTGTTCTGCTTGATCTCGCCGGCCCGCTCGAGAAGGGTTTCAAGATCGCCATATTCATCGATCAGCTGCGCGGCGGTCTTGATGCCGATGCCGGGCACGCCGGGCACATTGTCGACGCTGTCGCCGGCCAGCGATTGCACCTCGATCACCTTGTCCGGGGTAACGCCGAATTTCTCCATCACCTCGTCCGGGCCGATCCATTTGTTCTTCAGCGTGTCGAGCAGCCTGACCTTGCCCTGATCGTCGATCAGCTGCATCAGGTCCTTGTCGGTCGAGACGATGGTCACCCGCCCGCCCGCCTTCTGGGCAAGCGTTGCATAGGTCGCAATGATATCGTCAGCCTCGAACCCCTGCTGCTCGATGCAGGGGATGGAAAAGGCGCGGGTCGCCTCGCGGGTCAGCGGAAATTGCGGGATCAGGTCTTCCGGCGCCTCGGGGCGGTGGGCCTTGTATTCGGGATAGAATTCGTTGCGGAACGATTTGCCGGAATAATCGAAAATCACCGCCATATGCGTCGGCGCATCGTCACCCTTGAGGTCATCGACGAGCTTGTAGAGCATGTTGCAAAAGCCCGAGACCGCGCCGACCGGCAGCCCGTCCGACTTGCGCGTCAAGGGCGGCAGAGCGTGATAGGCGCGAAAGATGAAAGTCGAGCCGTCGACAAGAACGAGATGCATGCTTTGGCGCTCCGGCAACAGGGATTCGGTCGAGGCGGGAGCTTAGCCGCTGCGATGTTGGAGGGGAAGGCGGTCACGGCAATCCCGATTCGACAAGCCCAGCAGGCCTCGTGCTTGCGTTTCGACGAGGCCGCTCGTTCGCCGGCAGGACGCGCAAGAATATATCGCGCAAGCATTCATGATGTTTGTGCGGAACGCCTGCCTGGCGGGTCTAGCATTCACAAATTGCATCTTTTCCAGAGCTCAATGTGGAGGGTTTCCACAAGTGAAAATCATATTTATGATCTGACATTGGAAATATTTTTGAAAAGAAGAAAAGCAACGGGACGCAAAACATGCCGGAAAAGCACACAAAGATGACCCATGAATACGAACCCTTGCCGGACGATTCCGTTCCTGGATTCGGGGATTTGGGTCTTTTCGACGCAATGGTCCATTTCATTACCGGATTTGGCGTCAGAACGGTGCGCGATTCCGAGTGGAGTGACTTTGACGGTAGTTCACTTTCCAAGACCATCAAGGCAAAGGCCAGCCCATTCAAGGGGTTCACCATGCTGGTTGTGGGAACCGGCCTGTCCGTGGACGGGAGCGGGCAGCCTGACGCCGGTCAGATTTCCTATATTCAGTTCATCGATGGCAATGCCAATCCTGCAGGGCTCGTCAACTTCTCCGAGCCGATCCAGATCACTGATTTCATTTCCACTGCCAAAGCGGGATCAGGAAAGGTTCATGCCTCGAACTACAAGGATTTCTTCAACCTGGTTGCGCCCGGGACCGTAACCTCGAACGGGACGTCAGAATCCGAAAAATTCCAGGGCAACAAGGGCGACGACACGTTCTACGGCAAGGGCGGCAATGACCTGTTCTTCATGTTCAAGGGCAATGACAACATCAACGGCGGCAAGGGCCGGGACACTGTCGATGCCTCTCTGGTCAGCAAGGCCATCAACGCCAATCTCATCAAGGGCTGGGTGAAATACGGAACCGAGCAGGCAAGCCTTTCCGGCGTCGAGAACGTCACCGGGTCCAGAAAAGACGATACGATCACCGGCAACAGCGCCGCCAATGTTCTGGCGGGAAGAAAAGGCAACGACAAGCTGACCGGCAAAGGCGGAAACGACAAGTTCGTCTTCAAGCCCAACGAGGGCACCAACGTCATCACCGACTTTCAGAACGGCAAGGACAAGCTCGACCTCAAGGGCTTCAAGTTCAAATCCAAGGCGGCTGCGCTCAAGCACTTTTCCGAAGTGGGCAGCAGCAACGACGATATCTGCAAGTTCGTGTTCGACGGCACGATCGTCAAGATCAAGGGCGTCGACCTCAAGAATATCGACGCGACCGACATCGTCATCTGAGGGGGTTGCACGGGTTCTAATCAGCAGCGCCGAGACAGAAGTGCCTGCTATCCTGTCCAGGCGATCGCGCCTTCGGGCCTAGTCCTTGAGTGAATAGACCCGAAGCGGCTGGCCCGGAATCGATTGATCGACCAGCCAGTCCGGAACTTCGCCCTTCGCAAAAAGGGCAACAAAGGAATTGGGGTCGGTATTGTCAAAGCCGGTCATTTCCCCGAGCCATGGGCAGGTCACGACCAGCGATATCCGGCGCTTCCCGGCAATGGCCCGGGCCTCATCGGGAGGACCGTTAAAGAAACGGAACGTATCGAACACACCGTCCTGAGCGCGATGATAGGGCGCCCCGATAATCGAATGGGGCGTGTAAAGCAGGATGTGGGAACCGAGGTCAACAGGCGCCATGATGACCTCCGGCGGCAAGCCGGCCAGATCGATATAGGCATCGGGTTGCAGACAGGCATATTTGCTGCCCGCATCACCGCCGCTGGTGGCACCCGCGTTTCCGGGCGCCGGAATGATCAGGCTGGCAATCGAAGCGACCGCAATGCCGGTGAAACCGATCCATGAAGCGACCAGGCCAAGCGCGTCAGGAATGCTCTTGTTGGCGATGAAGCGGCGCCGGAATGCGACGATCGTCAACGCACCGGCAGGCACCGCTAGCGGCGCCAGAAGCCGGGCACCGCGCACCTGCAGGATCATCACGGCGATCCCCAGAGCCAGATATAGCCCGAGCACCAGCCATTCGGCGCGGCGGTGTTTGCTGCCCATCGTGATCTTGAGACCAATAACCAGCAAGGCCAGCAAGGGCGGCACCGCGATGCCGATCGTATAGGCGGGCAATTGCAGCAGCGAATGCCAGATGGGCTTGGCCTCGATGATGCGGCCGAGCCAGTTTTCCGCCAGCCAGGGATCCATGCCGGCATAGGGGCCTGCCAGACATTGGGGAAACAATATTACGAGCCCGGCAACAAGGGCGCCGCCCAGCAGAACGCCCGCACCAAGACGGGTCCACCAGCTTCTGAGGGGAAATGCAGGCAATACCGCCAGAACCAAAGCGACCCCGATGGCAGCAGCGACATAGGTGATCGACAGGGCGTCGCACATGGGTGCGAGCCAGAGCGAAGGCGGCTGAGCAATGGCAAGATGGACAAGGCTCGCAAGACCGAACGAAATGCCGAAATAGCGCAGATTGCCGCCATGATCGGGATGGATGACCCACATGATCGCATAGGTGGCCACCGCCGCGACCACGATGGGCAGGCTTTCGGTGCCAATGGCGATAGCAGTGGATGCCGCAATGCCGGCGACAATCGCCCAGCCGATATGGCGCCAGCTCTTGATTGTGGCCAGAACCGTCAGCAAGGCCAGAATGATCTGCACCGAATGATGGTCAACGCGCCCCGGCGCGAACTCGACCATGACGACCGCACTCAGAGCCGGCAGAACGATCGCAGGAAGGCTGGCTTCCTTGCCGATCAGTTCCGCGCTCATCATGGCGCTCAGGGCCAGCAGCACGCCGAACAGCAATAAAGGCCAGACATAGGCCGCACCCATCAGCGGATCGGCCATGAAAGGCGAGAACAGCAGCGTCAGCCCGGCGATGGGCAGGTCGATCAGCCGCGACCAGTGAATCGAGCCGCCAAAGGGGAAATCGAGCCTGTGCTGAACATGATCGAACCAGTTCTGTCCCATCAGAAGGTCGCGAACCACGGTCAGGCGCATGGCATCGTCCGTATCCGCAACAAGCGGAATATCGGCGGAGAACCAGGTCGCCCGGGCCGCCAGCAAAAGGGAGGCCAACAGCCAGCCGAAGAGGACGAGCGGCCAGTTCACATGATGATCGGGTCTGGTGGGCATGCAATCGTTTCCGGCAGAATGGTCCAAGCCTAGCCGGGCGATATTAAGAACGGCTGAAGGTGCTTGGCGCTAGAAGAGGTAGTCGAGCATGAAACGATGCGTCGTGGCATTGGTGAAGGCGAAGATCATCCCGACAGGCACCAGCGCGAAGGCCAGGGCGATCGAATTGCGCGCCCGGAGCATGCGCGCGAGCGAATAGGCGACAAGCGCCAGGGCGGCGTCCGGAAGGTAGGTGATGGCCAATTGCGCGATATCGGGCATGGCGGGCATCCGGGGAATATGACCCTTCCATCCTGATGCGGCGGTTCTCAAGCATTCGCCACCGCGCAGACTGCGATTTGACATAAATGGCAATCGTCAGCGCGTCAGGTCCGGCAGATCGGCTTTGGCAATTTGCCCGATTGGCGAAATGGGGTAGTTAGATGAAATAATCCGAGCCCCGTTCATGCAAGCTTCAAACACATCTTTCGGCCTCGTGCTCCTGGTCTGGGCCGCCGGGCTGGGCGCGGCCATGCAATTCTCGAAGTTCTCGTTCCTGTTCGGGGAACTGGGGCGCATCTATCCCGATGCCGGGGCGTCGCTGGGCTTCCTGGTCTCGATTCTCAGCGTCATGGGCATCTTTCTCGGCCTGTTTTCCGGGGTTCTGGTCAGCCGCTTCGGGTTCAAGCGGGTCTTGATCAACGGCCTGGTCATTGGCGCGCTGATGTCGATGCTCCAGGCCTTCTTTCCGCCCTTCTGGATCATGCTCCTGACCCGGCTGATCGAGGGATTGTCGCAGATCGCCATCGTGGTCGCCGCGCCGACCCTGATCGGCCTGATCAGCGCACAAAGGCATCACGGCCTGACCATGTCGCTCTGGGGCACGTTTTTCGGGGTGGCCTATGCCATCACAAATCTTGTGGCACCCGCAATCATAGCGGCGGCGGGGCCAAGCGGATTGCTGGTCGCGCACGGCGCACTTCTGGGCGTGATGGCCATTCTTCTGGCTCTGTTCTTGCCCGGGCAGGATCGAGGCGATCCGGCCGCCAGACTTCCAGCGCTTGGGGATCTGCCAGCGTTTCATATTGAAATCTACCGGTCGCCATTTCTGTCGGCACCGGCGCTTGGTTGGGTCGGGTACACGCTGACCTATGTGTCACTGCTCACGCTATTGCCCGAGCAGATCAATCAGGCCGACCGCCTGTTCGTGGTCACGGCGATGCCGCTGGTCAGCATCGTCGTCAGCCTGACGCTGGGCGTCTTTCTCTTGCGCTTCATGTCCGCCGCCCATCTCACCATCGCGGCTTTTGCGGTTTCCGCCGCGTGCGCGCTGCTCGTCGTCCTCAAACCCGACTGGAGCTTTGCCTATCTCGCCCTGTTCAGTGCGATGGGCCTGGTGCAGGGTGCCAGTTATGCGGCCATTCCGCAGCTCAACCCGTCAGCCGATGGACAGGCCAGGGCCAATGGCGCATTGGCGCAGATGGGCAATCTTGGCAATTCACTGGGGACCCCGCTTCTTCTGGCCATCTTCGGCGCGACGGGGTTTGGCGGCATGATGGGAACCGTGGTGCTCATCTACCTGGCCTCAATGATCACGCACATCGTATTGGAGCGGCAACGGGCCGAGTGGACAGCAAAATGAAAGACCTGCACGGCAACACGCCATGCGGGTTTGAATCTGTGGGCTGATCCCTGGCCTGCTATTGTCGCAAGTTCGAACCGGAAAACCGCTTTGCGCTCTTCCTGAACACGCTCCGGCGATCAGGCTTCGTCGAGAACCGGCGCGGCCTTCGAGCGTTCCTGAACCGACTTGATGCAGTTCTTGGCGCTGGACTTCGACTTGTAGAGTTCGGAGCGCACCATGATCTCGTTATTCGAGGCACGGAAACGCACGTAGAACTGGCCGTCTTTCGACTTTTCGATTTCGAAGCGATAGCCCTTGCCGTCTTCGCCCTTGCTCAGGTCGACAACCGGAGCGCCCGGCGCGTTCTTTTTGAGTGATTCGATGCAGTTTTCGGCGCTGGACTTGGCCTTGTAATTCTCAGACCAGACCATGATCTCGGCATTATAGACAAATTGCACGCGGAACTGACCGTTCTTGGCGGCAACGATTTTATATTTGTGCATGTGGGCGGCCCCCTCCGTTTCAGAAGATGGGTGCAGCCTAGTCATAAATTTTTTGCTGACAAGGCCTTATCGCGGCATCGCGACGAAGAAACACAGTCAATCCTGCTGATCGTAGCGTTTGAAACGGTTCTCGAGCGCGCGCACGCCCAGCGACAGCGAGATGGTCATCACCAGATAAAGAAATGCCACCACGTTATAGGTTTCGAAAAACCGGAACGTGCTGGACGAATAGACCTTGCCGAGCTGGGTGATGTCCTGAACCCCGAGGGCGGAGACCAGCGCGGAATCCTTGATCATCGAGACGAAGTCGTTGCCATAGGGCGGCAGGATGGTCCGGAGCGCTTGGGGGGCGACGATGTGACGAAAGGTCTGGCCGCGGCTTAACCCGAGCGCAAATGCCGCTTCGACCTGCCCCTTGCCCACTGCCTCGATGCCGGCCCGGAAGATTTCGGAGAGAAAGGCCGAATAGGCGATGGTGAGCGCAACGATGGCCCGCCAGGTAAAGTCGAAACCCCGGATCGAAATCTTGCCGATCACTTCGGCCTCGATCAGGGGCGCAAGCAGATAATTGAGGCCGTTGACAAGCATGGGCGCCCCGACAAAGGCAATGTAGAACAGAAGCACCAGGATCGGGATGCCGCGGATGATCTCCGTGTAGAAGGCTGCGATCTGGCGCAGGACGATCGAATGGGAGGTGCGCATCAGCGCGACGCCGAGCCCGACCACAGAAGCGAGGAAAAAGGCAATCGCGGTGACGTAGACCGTGGTCAGGATGCCCTGCTGCAGGGCGGTGAGAATGACCCGGTAATCATTGTCGACCACGAACAGCCACAACAGAACGATCCCGAGCAGGACCGTTGCCAGAAGCCAGAAGGGGAAATGGGCCAGCCGGTCGGACAGGGCGCGCCGGTGCGGCGGCCGGAGGTCGGGCTCGGTCATCGCAGGAGCCTATGAGAAAGTGGGAGGCGCATGGGCAGTCCCGCGCCTCCCGAAACCACTTATTGGGCGGCGTTGTAATCGTAGAACCATTTCTGGTTCAGGGCGTCGAGGGTCCCGTCCGCACTCATGGCCGCCAGGGCCGCGTTGATCGGGGCGGTCAGATCCGAACCCGGGGTCAGGATAAAGCCAAACTGCTCGGTGCCGAGCGGTTCGCCGACGACTTTCAGAGCGCCGGGATTGGCGCCGATATAGCCGTTGGCCGAGGTCTGATCCATCAGCACCATGTCGACGTCGCCGGAAATAAGCGCCTGCACCGAGGCGCCGAACGTATCGAACAGCTTGATGCGCGGGTTGGATTCGTCGCCGTCGAGTACGTCATAGACGGCGACGTAGAAATTGGTCGTGCCCGCTTGCGCGCCGATCAGGAGATCGGGATTGTCGGTGAAGGATTGCGGCGAGGAAATCTTGTCGTCGTCGGCCCGCACCAGCATGAATTGCTGGCTGGTCATGTAGGGATCGGAGAAATCGACCTGCTCCTTGCGCTCGTCGGTGATCGTGATGCCGTCCATACCCACATCATACTGACCGTCATGCACGGCCTGAATCATCACGTCCCAGCTGGCTAGCTGCCAGTCCACATTCGCATTGAGCCGCTTGGCGATTTCGTTGAAGGCGTCATATTCCCAACCGATGCCCTCGCCAGTTGCCGGATCGGCAAAATTGAGCGGGGTATAGGCATTTTCAGTGACTGCGATGATGGTGCGGCCGCCAAGGTCGGGCAGGTCTTCGGCAACAGCCGGGGCAGCGAGCCCGAATGCCAGGACGCCTGCAGCAAGGGCGGATATCAGTTTGTTCATCTTGGAATGCTCCCTGAAGTGTGGAATGGCAGAACGCTATGGTTCCGTTCCGGAATTTTGCGGCTGCTCCAAAAAAGCGCCTCTGCAGAGTTAAGCGGGATTCACGCCCTGGGTCCAGTGGCATTGCAAACGCGGCCGGCGAGGCAGTTGAACGGCTTTGACATTTCCAACGCATGCCCATTTCCGGCTGCTTGGAGGATTCAAGTGCGAACGGATATGTTCCGGCTTGCGCCGGGCTTGTCCATCGCATAATGTTCCTATTATGTTCTGGTGACAATTGGAGATAAAGGCATGCCGACGGCAAAAGGAACTTTCAGCGTCAAGATCACGCCGCTTGCGGGCGAGGAGGACATGCCCTTTGCCCGGATGCGGATCGACAAGGTGATTTCCGGCGACCTCGAAGCGACGACGGTTGGCCAGATGATGGCCTTCAGGTCGGCGGTCGAGGGGTCGGCGGGCTATGTTGCCGAGGAGATCGTCACCGGCAGTCTTGAGGGACGCTCAGGCAGTTTCGTTTTCCAGCATGCCAGCGAGATGAACCGCGGGGCGCCGACCCAATCGATCCGGGTGATACCGGATTCAGGCACGGATGGACTGGCGGGACTTTCCGGCAGTTTCGTCATAACGATCGATGCGGAAGGCGGGCATTCGTATGGGTTCGACTATGAGTTGGGTCAGACAACATAGCGGCCCGCATCGTTCATCGAGGAACCCACTGAGCAGATTTTGTCAGGATGTCTGAGAAGCTGTTTGCCCCGTCGCCTTCAAGAGTACACACGGTTTCGGGAGCTTGGCCGCCTGTGACATTGTACCGACAATCGAAGAGTTGGAATGCACCTGTTTTGGTCGATTTCACGAGACACTGGACGTAACCGACCCATTTTTCGGTCCCGCCGTTGGAGGCCACGACCTCAACGGTCGACTTGTCTTCGTTCAAGGTGCATTCCGCTCTGGGAAAGTCGAGAGCGACTGCACCGGTCGCAAACATGGCGAGCACCAATGCGGGCAGGAATCGCGCAAAATATCTCATATTGAATTCTCGTTTTGGGCAGAGGATCTGAGTATTGGTCGACAGGCTTCCCGAAAACATACTTGCAGTCAATGACAGATTTGCGGAGTGGCAGCAGATTTCATCTGCGCTTTCGTTTGCGCGTTCGCCAATGAAAACGCTCAACCGGAGCGATTTGCCCCTTCGCGACGGTTGCCTGGCCATTGACCCAAGGTCTCGGGCGTTAGGTATCTATGGATCGTCCACCGGGCGGTCAATTCGGCGCTGCGTGCCGACCGATTTCTCACTCAGACATCTTCAGCGCCTGGATGAAGGCTTCCTGCGGAATTTCGACCTTGCCGAACTGGCGCATGCGCTTCTTGCCGGCCTTCTGTTTTTCGAGAAGCTTGCGCTTGCGGGTCGCATCGCCGCCATAACATTTGGCGGTCACGTCTTTCCTCAGCGCCGAAATGGTTTCGCGCGCCACGACGCGGCCGCCGATCGCCGCCTGGATCGGGATCTTGAACAGGTGCTGCGGGATCAGTTCCTTCAGCTTTTCGCACATGACCCGGCCACGCGATTCCGCCGCCGAGCGGTGCACCAGCATCGCCAGTGCGTCGACCGGTTCGGCGTTGACCAGGATGGAGAGCTTGACCAGATCGCCCTCGCGATAATCGGCCAACTGATAGTCGAAACTGGCATAGCCCTTGGTGGCCGATTTCAGCCGGTCGTAGAAATCGAACACGACTTCGTTGAGCGGCAATTCATATTCGGCCATGGCGCGGTTGCCGACATAGGTGAGATTGGTCTGGATGCCGCGCCGGTCCTGGCAGAGCTTGAGCACGGAGCCCAGATATTCATCCGGGGTCAGGATGGTCGCCTTGATCCAGGGCTCGCGAATAAGCTCGATCTTGACCGGATCGGGCAGATCGGCCGGATTGTGCAATTGAATTTCAGTGCCGTCGGTCATGGCGACTTCGTAAACCACCGAAGGCGCGGTCGCGATCAGGTCGAGATCGAATTCGCGGCTGAGCCGCTCCTGAATGATTTCAAGGTGCAACAGCCCGAGAAAGCCGCAGCGGAAGCCGAAGCCGAGGGCGGCGCTTGTTTCCATCTCGAAGGAAAAGCTGGCATCGTTCAGCCTCAGCTTGCCCATGGCGGCGCGCAGGTCGTCAAAATCATTGGCATCGACCGGAAAGAGACCGCAAAAGACCACGGGTTGGGCGGGTCGGAAACCGGGCAGCGCCTCCTTGCAGGGGTGGCGATCGTCGGTGATCGTGTCGCCGACATTGGTGTCGGCCACCTGCTTGATCGAGGCGGTGACAAAGCCGATTTCACCGGGCCCGAGTTCGCCGGTCTGCACGAGCTTCGGCGTGAAAACGCCGACCCGGTCGAGCTCGTAAGCTGCGCCCGTCGCCATCATCCGGACCTTCTGGCCCTTCCTGATGACGCCGTCGATGACGCGGACCAGCACCACGACACCGAGATAGGAATCATACCAGCTGTCGACCAGCATCGCCCGCAGGGGCGCATTGAGTTCGCCCTTGGGCGCCGGCAGGCGGGAAACGATGGCCTCAAGCACATTCTCGACACCCAGCCCGGTCTTGGCGGAAATCTCGACCGCCTCGGAGGCGTCGAGGCCGATGACCTCCTCGATTTGCTGCTTGACCCGTTCAGGTTCGGCGGCGGGCAGATCGACCTTGTTGAGCACCGGCACGATTTCATGATCGGCATCGATCGCCTGATAGACGTTGGCAAGGGTCTGGGCCTCGACGCCCTGCGACGCATCGACGACGAGAAGCGATCCTTCGCAGGCATGCAGCGAACGCGAGACTTCATAGGCGAAGTCGACATGGCCCGGTGTGTCGATGAGATTGAGGATATAGGTCTTGCCGTCCTTTGCGTCATAGTGCAGCCGAACGGTCTGGGCCTTGATGGTAATACCGCGCTCGCGCTCGATATCCATCGAATCGAGGACCTGTTCCTTCATCTCGCGCAGGTCCAGCCCGCCGGTCATCTGGATGAGCCGGTCGGCGAGCGTCGATTTGCCGTGGTCGATATGGGCCACGATGGAAAAGTTGCGGATTAGGGAAATATCGGTCGTCATGTCGGGCGGCATTTAGCAGGTTTGTTCGGGCAGGCAAAGGAGATTGCGCGGCCTTGTTGCCCTCCGAAAAGCATGAGACAAAGCCGGGATGAAACAGGCCCTTTCGACCCTTCTTCTCATCGTTCCGTTTTTCATGGCACCGGCTTTGGCGCAGGATGCTCCGCAGGGTCAACCCGACCCGTCGCACGAAGCGGTGCTGGCGCGCGGCAAGGTCATGACCGATATGGGCAAAGCCCTGCGCACACTGCAGCTTGGCCTCCGCCAGAAAGACGATATCGGATCGCTGCTTTTGGCCGCTGAACTGGTGAACATGAATGCCGAGCTGATCACCAATGTGTTTCAGACCGAAGCTTATGAACCCGGCAGCGAGGCTCTGCCCGCGATCTGGCAGAACTGGGAAGACTTCTCCAACAAGGCCGAAGCCGCCCTTGAGCAGACAGCGGCGCTGGTCGACGCCATCGATATGGAAGACTTGCGCGAAGCTAACAGTCTTCTCCGCAAGGTGACGGCTGATTGCGCGGCCTGCCACGACGTCTATCGCGGCGAATCGGACCGATAGGGCGCCTGTTTCCGCTCCAACGCGAACAGGGACGTTGGGTCGCGATCTGCCCGCTTTACCTTGCTACCGGCCTGTCCTAGTCCTTGTACTTCGCGTTTCCCAACCGGCGGCCGGTTTGTCTCGAAGCGCTTGTGCAAACGGTTCACATGAAAGAAGTCCACAATGGTCACCCGCCTGCTCAGTTTCGGAAAGCGCCCCTTTGCCTCGCTCAGCGAAAAGGAAATCCTGTCACTGGCCGTTGGCGCCGAGGAAGAGGACGGGCAGATCTATGCCGCCTATGCGGAGCGGATGCGCGAGAACTACCCAGCCACCGCCAAGGTTTTCGACGGCATGGCGGCGGAAGAAAACGAACATCGCCGCCAATTGCTGGACATGTATCAGCGCCGCTTTGGCAATACGCTGGTGCCGATCCGGCGCGAGCATGTGTCGGGCTTCATGTCGCGCAAGCCGATCTGGCTGATGGCCGAATTGCCGCTTGATCAGGTGCGTCAGCAAATCTGGGAAATGGAGCGCAGCGCCCATTCCTTTTACATCGAGGCGGCCAAGCATGTGCAGGATGCCGATACGCGCAAGCTACTGGGCGATCTTGCCGAACAGGAAATCTCGCATCAGCACACAGCCGACCATCTGGCCGAGGAGCATCTGAGTGTGGACACGCTTGAAGACGAAGCCAGCGAAGAACACCGCCAATTCGTTCTGACCTACGTGCAGCCGGGGCTGGCCGGGCTGATGGATGGATCGGTCTCCACTCTGGCGCCGATCTTTGCGGCGGCCTTTGCCACCGGAGACACCTGGCAGACTTTCCTGGTCGGGCTGGCCGCATCGGTGGGCGCCGGCATTTCGATGGGCTTCACCGAGGCTGCGTCGGATGACGGCAAGCTGACCGGACGCGGCTCGCCGATCAAGCGCGGCTTTGCCTCGGGCATCATGACCGCGGTCGGGGGGCTCGGACATGCTTTGCCCTACCTGATCCCGCATTTCTGGACCGCAACCATCATCGCCTTCATCGTGGTTTTCATCGAATTGTGGGCCATCGCCTTCATCCAGAACCGCTACATGTCGACGCCGTTCTTCCGGGCAGCATTGCAGGTGGTGGCCGGCGGGCTATTGGTCTTTGCAGCGGGCGTTCTGATCGGCAGCGCGTGACCAGCGAAGAGGAACCCGGCGATCCGCCGTTTCAATTCGTCACGCGCGGCGGGTTCGAAATCGCATATCGGGTTTTTGGCGCGCAGGACGGCAAACCGCTCTTGATGGTGCATGGGCTCGCCGCCAGCGGCCGCCAGTTCGAAGCGGATGCGCGCTGGTTCGCCGCACGCGGTTTCCGGGTCATCATTCCCGACCTGAGGGGGCATGGCAGGTCAACCGGCCCGCGCCCGGTTGCGCAAGATGATTATGCGCGCGCCGACCTTGTTGCGGACCTGATCGCCATTCTGGATCAGGAACACATCGCTTCCGTCAATTGGGTCGGCAATTCGCTGGGCGGTATTCTGGCGCTCGAGGCCATGCTCACGTCGCCAGACCGGCTCAACACGGTCATCATGTTCGGCACCGCGTTCCGCCTCGACATCCCGCCGTTCGTGGTCAAGGCGCTGGCTGCAACCTATCGCGCCATCGGGGTTCAGGCGCTGGCCACAATCGGCGCGCCGATGACCACTCGATATCGCGAACCGCAAAAGCTGATCGATTCCATGCTGCGCGAGGTTCAGGCGGAACCAATGCTCGCCGTGGGGGCGAATGAGGCGCGCTATGATCTGCGGGCGGCGGCGCGATCGTTTCCCCGTCCGATCCTTGTCATCGAATCCTCGGACGATCTTGCGGTCAACAACGCCAACCGGACGCTCCTGCCCAGACTCCTCGAATTGCCGCACATGCATCTGGCGAAGCTGAAAAGTGCGGGGCACGTGGCCAATCTCGATCAGCCCGAAATGATGCGGGAGATGATCTGGCGTTTTGTTTCCCGGGACTTGGCATAGTTCGCGACAAGTTTGCGCAACGGCCTTCTGAAGCGGTAGGCGACGAAGCTCACAATCGCCAGGCTGATGACAATACCGAACCCAAGGTCTTCCCCGATCCCTGAAAACACCATCCGGTTGAACACACGACCGGGGGCGAAAGCCAGAACGGCCGCCACGCCGAGGCCGCCAAAATAGAGCCCGCGCATCAAGCCCATTTGTGCAGCGAAGTTGCGTTGCCGTGCGTGGATGATCGAGCGAATGAGGACGTATGTCGACCAAGCCGACAGGATATGGATGACGCTGAATGGACCGAACATGCGAAGCTCATTGATGAACCAGGATGTCGTGATGGCAATCGCCATGTTGGTGACCCAGATGTAGCCGAGAATCTTGTGCCAGCGGCCGCCCTTTTTCGCCCACAAGACATAAGCGCCGAGCAACAGCGCTTCGGTGGCCGAGATGGCGTGGAGCTGGATGACCAGCGGTGCGTCTAGAAAAGGTTGCAGTTGCATGTTCGTCTCCTTGCAGCAGCGATTGCGGGTTGCACTGGTTGACTGGCTGCCTAAGATCGAACGCGCAAACGCACATTCGCGATTTGACGGAGTGATACGTGACTGACAGGCCGCTGCAATCCGCGATACGTGAGTTGCAGCGCCTCGGGCGGGACCCGCGCACGCTGGGGGCCATGGCCTTCGCCATTCTCGTTCTGGGCTTTTCCGGTCCGTTCCAGACATTTGAGCTTCTTCCGATCGGACCCCGGTTCGCCTATTGGACTTTCATCTGTGTCCTGACGTTTTCCGCCGGTGCGTTTTTCGGTACCTGGACCGTGGAAGCGCTGAATGCGCGCAAACTGCCCCTGGCGGCGCAGATCGGGGGTGCCGGTCTGGGAGCGGGCATTCCGGCATCGATCATCGTCGTGCTGATCAACTGGCTCACATTCGGCGATGAAATGCTGAACTGGCAGGAGACCTGGCCAGTGCCGGTTTTCACGCTAATCATATCAACCGCGGTGTCGGGTCTTTTTGCGCTGTTCGCACGGCACGGAAATGCCGCTCGCGTGTCAGAACCCGAAGTGAAGCCGGTCCGGCTTCTGGAGCGGCTGCCGCAGCACAAACGCGGCAAACTGATCTCAATGTCGGTCAGCGACCATTACGTCGCGATCACAACCGACAGGGGCAAGGAACTGGTGTTGATGCGCTTCCGCGATGCGATGGCCGAATGCGAGGGATGCGAAGGGGTCCAGATTCATCGTTCCCATTGGATCGCGCTCAACCAGATCACCAACGTGTTGCGCCTCGATGGAAAGACACTGATTGAAACGAGCGCAGGAGAGCGCCTGCCAGTCAGCCGCTCCTTTGCCGAAACGTTGAAAGAACGCGGTGTGATCTGAGCAATTTGGCTTGCGCGCGTGTGTGTTTGCCAGCAGATTTCTCCCCGCCAATTTGCAGGAAGCCGCCCGCCAATATGCCCTACTCGATCCGACCCGCCAACCAGGATGACATCCCCGCCCTGCTCGATCTGCACAATTGGTCGATTGCCGAGCTTGATGGCACCTGGATCGAGCGCCCCGAAACACTCGAAGGTCGTACCAGATGGTTCGAAGAGCGGATGGTGGCAGATTTTCCGGTTCTGGTCGCCGAAGACGAGGATGGAAATATTGTCGGATATGGCTCCTATGGCACCTTTCGCGGCCGCGATGGTTATGATCTGACGGTCGAGCATTCGATCTATGTCTATCCGCGCGCTCAGGGGCACGGCCTGGGCCATCGCTTTCTGGACATGCTGCTAGAGATTGCCCGCAAGCGTGGCCGGCATTTGATGGTTGCGATCATCGACGCCAAGAACGAAGTCAGCATTGTCCTGCACGAAAAACACGGATTCGTGCAAGGCGGAGCCTTGCCCCAGGCCGGCAAGAAGAAGGGCAAATGGCGGGATCAGGTCACGCTCTACCTGCTGCTTGACGACCGGGACGCGCCTCCCGCCTGAGCGGGATCAGACCTCGACGCTTTCCATTGGCGCCAGCGTCAGAACCTTCGGGCCCTGCACGCCTTCGACAAACTCGTCCGCACTTTGGGCGAGCAGCGGAAAGGTCAGGTAATGGCAGGGCAGCACGATCTTGAAGTTGAAATAGCGGTTGACCGCGAGCGCCGCGACCTTCGCATCCATGGTGAAGTGTCCGCCAATCGGCACGATGCCGATATCAGGATGGTGCAGTTCCTCGATCAGGGCCATGTCGCCAAAAATGGTCGTGTCGCCCATATGGTAGATCCTGTGACCGCCCATTTCGACAATAAGTCCGGCGGACGTCCCGCCGAAAACGGCCGTGCCATCTTCCATGGTCAGTCCTGACGTGTGGACGGCCGGCACGAGGGAAACGCGGATGCCTTCCACCTCGACCGTTCCGCCGAAATTGAAATCGACAATCTGATCCATCCCAAGTTTGCCGCCGACCCAGTCCGCAATCTCGACCAGCGCCACCAGTTTGGCCTTGGTCTTTCTGAGAATGTCCATGCTGTCGCCGAAATGGTCGTTATGCATGTGCGTCAGCAACACATGGGTGACATCGGCGACCGTCGCTTCATAATCGCCCGTGAATTTCGGGTTCCCGTTGAGGAACGGGTCGATCAGGACCCTTGTTTCTCCGTCGGTGATCTTGAAGGCCGAATGGCCGAGCCATTGAATCTGCATGTTCGCGGGCCTTTCGATAATTCGCGGAATGCGAGGCTAGCGTTGCGCGCGCCGGTTGCGCAAGTGCGGGCCAAATCGATCATTTGTCAGACCGGCGGGTTGGTTTTCCTGTCCGCCTCGCGCTTCGCCTTCTTGGCGCCAGCCCGTTTCCGGGCATCGAGCGCGGCGCCATCGCCCAGATGGGTCAATCCGCGCTGTGCGGCGAGTTGCATCTGGCGGTTGCGTTCCCTCGCGGCCCGCCGCGTCTCGGCAAATTCGGGTCCGGCGCAATGGGGGCATTGCTCATTCTCGACAAAATCGGGATGCAGCCGATCCGTCGGGGTCAGCGGCGTGCGGCAGCAGCGGCAAAGCTCGGCTTCACCTTCCACCAGTCCGTGACCGACCGAAACCCGCTCATCGAAAACGAAACACTCGCCGTTCCATTTCGACTGCTCTTCGGGAACGGTCTCAAGGTATTTCAGAATGCCGCCCTTGAGGTGGTAAACCTCTTCAAACCCGCGCGCGAGCATGTAGGCGGAGGCTTTTTCGCATCTGATGCCGCCGGTGCAGAACATGGCGACTTTCTTGTGCCGGGCCGGATCGAGATTGGCGGAGACGTAATCCTTGAATTCGGTGAAGTTCTTGGTTTTCGGATCGCGCGCGCCCTCGAAAGTGCCCAGGGCCACCTCATAATCGTTGCGGGTGTCGACCAGAATGACATCTTCACCGGCAATGAGATCGTTCCAGTCCTGCGCCCCGACATAGGTGCCGACCCGCTTTGTGGGGTCGGCTTCCGGCGCGCGCAGCGTGACAATTTCGGGTTTCAGCCGGACCTTGAGCCGGTTAAACGGCATATCGCTGGCGGCGGAATATTTGACCTCGGCGCCGTCGAGCAGTCCACCATGCAGATTGGTGGCGGAAAGCCAGCCGGTGAGCCTCTGGATTGCCTTTGGCGAGCCCGCAACCGTGCCGTTAATACCTTCCGGCGCAACGATCAGGGTGCCTTTGATTTTCTCGTTGCGGCACAGATTCTCGAGATCCGCCTTAAGGGCGGCCGGGTCGGCAACCGGCGTGAAATTATAGAGCGCAACGACCTTGAAGGGCGCTGGATTGGAGGGCATGCTGGGGTTCCCACAATTGGCTGATTTCCGCATAGCATTTGCGTGAAGTGCAAAAAAGCCGCTCACGTTCGACAAAGGAAATGTTCATGACCTATACGGCCGGCGCGGCCCGCTACGACTCCATGCCCTATCGCCATTGCGGCAAATGGGGGCTGAAACTGCCGGTGATTTCACTCGGTCTGTGGCAGAATTTCGGCGGCACGCGTGACCATGACAGCGCTTTCGAAATCCTGTCGCATGCGTTCGACGCGGGCGTCACCCATTTCGACCTCGCCAACAATTATGGTCCGCCGCCGGGCTCGGCCGAGGAGTTTTTCGGCACTGTTCTGGCTCAGGAATTCAAATCCTATCGCGACGAGATCATCGTGTCCTCCAAAGCGGGCTACGAAATGTGGCCGGGCCCCTATGGCGAGTTCGGCAGCCGCAAGAACCTGATCGCCAGTTGCGACCAGAGCCTGAAGCGGCTCGGTCTCGACTATGTCGACATCTTCTATTCGCATCGCTTTGACCCGGACACGCCGCTCGAGGAAACGATGGGGGCGCTGGCCACCATCGTCGAGCAGGGCAAGGCGCTTTATGTCGGGATATCGAGCTATCCGGAAAAGCAGACGCGCGAGGCGCATCTGATCCTGAACAAGATGGGCGTACCCTGCACCATTCATCAGCCCTCCTATTCGATGCTCAATCGCTGGATAGAGGACGACAGAACCATCGATGCGTGCGGCGAACTGGGTATTGGAATGATCGCCTTTTCGCCCCTGACGCAGGGACTTTTGTCGGGCAAGTACAACCACGGCAGCAAGGAAGGCACCCGCGCTGGCGAGGCAAATTCAACGGTCCGCGCGTCGCATTTCGAGGCCAACGTGTTGCAGGCGGTCGAAAACGTCGCCGCCATCGCCGAAGCCCGCGGCCAGTCTCTGGCGCAACTGGCGCTCGCCTGGGTTTTGCGGCGGCCGGAAATGACCTCGGCGTTGATTGGGGTCAGAACGCTCGAGCAGCTCAAGCAGAATCTCGGTGCGCTCAACAATCTTGATCTTTCACAAGAAGAGGTCAAAGCTATCGATGCGGCCACCCGCAATGGACTGCTGCAAATGCACCCGCGTCCACAGAGTAGGTTGCGCTGAGGAGGAACGAATGGCCGGACGCACAACGCCGAGGATGAAGCTCTGGCTTGCGGGGTCGGTTTTGCTGGGCGGACTGGCCGTTCAGCCGGCCGAGGCGGCAAAGCTGTTGCCCGGCCAGGACCCGGCGACGTTCTATCCCCGCTCCATGTATCTCGACCAGGCGCGGATGAACGCCATTCTGACGGATGGCGCGCTTTGGTGCATGGACCCGCAGGCAGAGACATGCGGCTTCATCTCCATCGTGACCGGTTCGAGCGGCAACGAATTCCACTACGACGTGATCGAGAAATGGGATGAGCACAGCATTCTGAGCACTCCCGTCACCGGCGTGCTGCGGGACGATGGCGCCCTATGCGAGATGACGACAGGCACGTTCGACGATATTTCGGTCACCTCGACAAAAGGCAAACCGACCAGTTCGGCGAGGCTCGAAGATATCCGCGCTGAGTTGCGCGATATCTGGAAGGACGATGTGGGCGTCGAATATTGCTACACCTACGTCATCGAGGATCCGCGCGACCCGAACATCATTACCCAGTTCGTCTATGCCGATGGCGAATATATCGACAATCCGGTCTCGTTCATCGTCGACAAGTCGCCCGACGCCATGTCCAGATACGATTTGCGCGATTTGTAAGCGGCCGGGCTGGGGTAATGACGGAAAGTCCCAACTGGATCCTGACAGCTACTGGTCTGACCAGCCTCGAACCTGCGGCGCAAAAGGAGCTGGCGGGGCTCAACCCGGTCGTTGTTCCCAAGGGTCACGTCCTGTTTCGGCCGGGAGACCGCCCGCAGGGGTTCGTGCTCGTCCTTTCTGGGCGGATCGATGTGCATTTGGTCGGTCCGGCGGGGCGCGATCTCTTGCTCTATTCGGTGCAGCCGGGAGAAACCTGCGTGCAGACGACGCTCGGTATTCTGGGTGAGCAGGACTATTCGGGAGAGGCCGTTACCGAAACCGACGTGTCGGCGGTCATCGTGCCGCGCGAACGGTTTTTCGGGCTGATGGAACATTCGCCCAAGTTCCGGCAATTCGTCTTTCATGCCTTTGCCCAGCGCATGCAGGGGGTGACCAGTCTGCTCGAACAGGTGGCTTTCGTCAGAATCGAAACCCGGCTCGCCGCCGCCATACTCGACCTGATGGACGAAAACGGCGTGGTCAGCGAAACCCATCAGGCGCTCGCCACCCGCATCGGCACGTCACGCGAGGTCGTGTCGCGCCGGCTCGACGCCTTCAAACAACGCGGGATCGTCGACCTCAACCGCGGCGAAGTCAGCGTCACCGACCGTGCCGCCCTGGTTTCAATGGCCGGAATCTGAAAAATTCGATGTTTGTGACTTGATCACAGACGGCCCGTGAAGGACCGGCTAATGGTCGCGCATTGCAGTTTTGCGCAACAGCGCTACCCAAGGAGAGACAAATGAAAGCCAATGTTGGAAGCCTCGACAAGATCATCCGGATCGTTCTCGGCGTCGCTATGCTCGCCCTGTTCTTCATTTTCCCGGACGCCGGCTGGCGCTGGTGGATGCTGATCGGCATCGTTCCGATCGCCACGGCCCTGATGGGCTGGTGCCCGCTTTATCGCATTTTTGGCATGAGCACCTGCCCGGTCAAACAATAGCTCGAACCCATCCTCCTCAGATCTCGAGCAGGGAGCGTCCTTCGGGGCGCTCCCGTTTTTTGGATTCAATAGCTTTACATAACTAGTTTTATAGTTATATTGAGGGCCATGATGATCAACGACGACAACGCCGTCAAAGCCCTCTCCGCTCTTGGACATGATGTTCGCTTGCACCTGTTCCGCCTTCTGGTGCGGGCGGGCGACGGGGGACTGAATGTGGGGCAGATCGGAACACATCTGGGCGTTCCGCCTTCGACCCTGGCGCATCACCTTTCCGCGCTGGTCGATGCCGGGCTGGTGCGCCAGGAACGGCAGGGCCGGCAGATCGTCAACCGCGCCGATTATGGGCGCATCGATGCGCTGGTCGGCTTTCTGACCGATGAATGCTGCTGTGGGGTCGCCATCGACCCCGCGGCGGACAATGACGCCGCCTGAGCAAAGACAAGGAAACGATCATGGCCCTTCAGGACCTTTCCCAAAAACCGAATTTCCTGGAGCGGATGGCCGGAATTGATCGCGTGTTGATCACCATTGCCGCACTGTTCATCGCACTGGCTCTGTTCGACAGAACCGCAGTTGGGCCGGTGGCAACCTCGACGCTCGACAGTCTCGTGCATGTCGCGCCGTTTCTCCTGTTGTCAATTGCCATCGCCGCCTATGCCTCGGCAAGCGGTGCCGACAATCTGATCGCGCGGGTCTTTTCGGGAAATCCGGTCATCATGATCTTTGCGGCGGCGGCGTTTGGCGCGCTGTCGCCATTCTGTTCGTGCGGGGTCATTCCGATCATCGCCGCCCTATTGAGCATGGGCGTTCCGGTAGCGCCGGTCATGGCCTTCTGGCTGGCCTCCCCGATCATGGACCCCTCGATGTTCGTGATGACCCTGGGCGTTCTCGGTTGGCAATTTGCCATCGGCAAGACCATTGCCGCATTCGGCATCGGCGTTCTGGGAGGTTTCGGCCTGATGGGGCTGATGCGCCTGCCGCAATTCGCCGAACCACTGAAAGATGATGTGGGCAATGGCGGTTGCGGTGGTTCCGCTGTGCGGGCCCCGAAGCAGGTGGTCTGGCGTTTCTGGTCCGAAGGGGACCGCGTGACCAGGTTCATGAAATCGGCTCGCAAGAATGGCTGGTTCCTGTTGCGCTGGATGGTCCTGGCCTTCGTGCTTGAAGCGATCATGATCCGTTACGTGCCTGCCGATCTGGTCGGCAATCTGGTTGGTGGTGATGGTTTGATGCCGATCGTGATCGCCGCCTTTGTCGGCGTGCCGGCCTATCTCAACGGCTTTGCGGCGCTGCCACTTGTTTCCGGCCTGCTCGATCAGGGCATGAGCCCGGGCGCAGCCATCAGCTTCATGGTGGCAGGTGGAGTAACCTGCATTCCCGCAGCCATCGCGGTTTACGCGCTGGTCAAGAAGCAGGTCTTTGCCGCCTATCTGGTATTTGCGCTTGGCGGGTCGCTGCTCGCCGGCCTGATCTTTCAGCTGCTGACAGGCTAGAGCGCTTTCAGAAAAGTGCGAAGCGGCTTTCCGGTTCGGAAGCGCGAGAGAATAAGGAATTGGGATTGAGGTTTTGACCCGATCAGAACTTCAACAAACCTAACGTTTCAGGGTCGCCGCGCTTCCCATGCGCCGCAGCACTTCATCGGGAACGTTCAGTTCCGCGATGATGTCCCGGTGATTGCGCATGCCGCACAATTCACGCTGAATGAAAAAGGCCCAGACCGCATAGGCGGCCCGGTCCAGATGTGTTTCGCGCTCATCGTCTGACGCCACTTCGAGCGCATTAATGGCACTGGCCGCTTTGCGCCCCTGATCGCCCAATGCTCCCGCCATTTCCCCGGCGATTTCGAGCTTGAGCCCGGTCGGGTCGAAGCCGCTGCGTAGCATGGAGAGTTTTGTGAAACGATCTTGGCGCGTCATGGCAAAACGATAGTGGCGGGCTTGACCCGCGGTCAACAGGCGGGGGCAAACACGCTCCTCTCGGCGCAAGTCTCAAACCACAGAAATTGCTTGACCGGCAATTTTTATAAACATATTGGTTTATAAAAAGAGGACATGATGAACGGCTGGAAAGATCTGTTTCGATCCGAGGGCGCAATGCTGCTGGCGGTCTATGGCAGCGGCATCTGGCTGTTTGCGGCGGACGGATTGATGGTCGCTACCCTGATGCCGGTCATCGTGCCTGATTTGGGCGGGGCCGAACTTATCGGGTGGGCTGGCGCGCTCTTCCAAGCCTTTTCCATCGTGGCAGGGGCGTTCAGCGTCTTCCTCGCGCGCAAGTGGACCATCTCGCGCGCCTTTTTGTTCAATGTCGGGGGTCTGATTGTCGGCTGTCTGATCAGCGCCACGGCCCAGGATATGCTGGTCTTTCAGATCGGGCGGCTGTTTCAGGCATTCTGTGGCGGCGCATTGGTGTCCCTTGCCTATATCGGCATCACCCGGGCCTTTGTGCCTGCTCTGCGCGTCCGGGCGTTCGCGACGACCTCGCTGATCTGGGGCGCAGCCGCGTTTGGTGCGCCGCTGATCGGGGCGGCCTTTGCCGAATTTTCAGGCTGGCGCACCGCGTTCTACTACGCTGCCGCTATTGCCGTCGCGGTCGGGATTGCTGCGATCTTTGCGTACCGGCGGGACCGGAACAACGAGGTGGGCGAATTGGAGGTCTCCACCGAGAGGTTTCCACTGGTCCGCATGATCCTCATCACGCTCGGCGTATCCCTGATCGCCACCGCATCTCTGATTGCGGACACATTCGTTGCGCTGATGCTGATCGGCGCCGGTGTGGTGGCCAGCATTCTCTACGGCTGGCGCGACCGGATTTCGGGTCCTGCAGCCTTGCTCCCCGCCAGTGCCTATTCACTCACCACACCGATCGGAGCCATGAGCGCGTTCATTTTTTTTGGATCGATGGCAACCGTTGCCATGGGCGTTTTCGGCCCGATCATTCTGGCGGATGCCTATCACTTGCCGCCACTGACCATCGGGTATCTGCTCTTTCTCGCAGCCGCGGGCTGGACGCTGACGGCGGCTATTCTGTCCGGGGTCGCCAGTCACCAGGAACCCATGGTGATCCGCATTGCCGCAATCGTCATCGTTTTGTCCTCGCCGGTGATCACGCTCGGTTTTGCGATGGACAATCTGTGGTTGATCGGGGTGGGCCTGTTCATGGATGGCGCGGGGTTTGGCGCCTGCTGGGGCCTACTGTTGCGCCGATCGACCCAGCATCCGGACGTACAGGAAAATGCCCGCATCTCGTCTGCGGTCAACACGATTCAACGCGCCGGGCTGGCGCTCGGAGCCGCTTTCATGTCGGTTCTCTGTAACAGGCTCGGATTCTCCGACCACATGACGCCTGAGGTGGCCCGAAGCGTCGGGTTCTGGGTCATGCTCGCCTCATCGCTGTTCGGAATACCTGCCCTTTATGCGGCGATGCGCTTCGCCCGGGTGCCTGAAGACGCCATTCACGCGGTCTGAGCCGCGCTGGCTGTCCGGTCCTGGTTCTCCGCACCTTTGTCCTGGCTGTCCTTTCGGAAGACGGCCATCACGATCACCGTGAGCAGCGTATAGGTATTGACGCCCATATCGTGGCCGAATGGTGCATCGATCAGCCCGTGGATGAAGGTGCTGGTGACCAGACAGAGCACGATGTAAAGCCTGTGCACAAAGAACGCATCGCGCCGGCCGATCAATGCAAACGGTGCCGCCAGCAGCAGAATGTAGGACGCGATGCCGAACACGCCCGAAGCGGCGGCGAACCCGAGCGGATCGTTGTGCATGTTTGGCCAACGCGCCGCCAATTTGGCGTTGGAGAGTCTGTAGCGGTTGCTTTGGCCCGGAATGTCTCTGGCGGCAACCCTGACCGCATTTTGCCAGCCATGGCCGATGATCGGGGATTCCCAGAAGGCTCTGACCGCTCCTTTGTAAAGCTCGATCCGCATGGAGGTGCTCCAGTCCCGGATCGGTTTGCCTTCGATCACGTTTGTCACCACTTGCGGCAAGGACATTGCGCGCTTGATTGGCGTCAGCGCATCCCGATCGACAACGAGCAGGCTTCCCACCAGAATGGCCGCGACCGCAACGCCTGCATAGACCCAGCGGCGGCCGCCCCGGCGCAGAGCCAGGAAAATGAGGGCGAACACGGCCAGCGGCATGGCACTGACCAATACCCCGCGCGACCCTGCCAGCATGATTACCACCCCGGCAATGATCGGGCCGCCCAGAAACAGAAACCTCCAGCGGCTATCAAACAGGTAAAAACCCGAGAGCGCCACAAAACCGAAAGTCGTCGTAACCTGGGCGAGCATGTTCGGGTTGCTCATGATGCCGCCGGCACGTTTGAATTCGAAACCCAGAACGCCCACACCCGCAATCAGCAGGCAAAGGACAGCACCCGCGAGCGACAAGAAGGCGATCATCAATGACCACTTTTCACCCTTGAAAAACTGCGCAACGGCAAAGGCGGGAACGGCGAGCAAAAAGACGATGAAGTTGAAGGCGTAGATCAGATCGTGCGGTTCCGTCGCCGTTATGAAGAACGGACCAACCAGCAAAAGGTAGGCCAGCAGGAACATCCAGATCGCCTTGCGGCCAGCCAAACCAGCCCGTACGTCTTTGAAGAACAACAAGGGCAGGGCGAGAATCCACATGATCAGTGCCGCCGCCGATCCGTAGGAACCGAACAGAGGCTGACCGATAAAAAACGCCATCAGGAAGAGAATCAAATAGCCCAGATTAGGCGGCCGGGCCAGCCGGATCCAAAATCAGGGCCGAACTCATCGGGCACTCTCCTCATTCCGGCCACACATTCTTGAGCGCCTGCGCGAGACCCTATCCTGCGATGCAAGATCGGGATCGGCACGCTAAGGTTGCGGCGCCTTTCTTTCCAGTTCGTCGATATTCCCCGAAAATGGAAGTAGTTCGCAACCGGTTTTTCCGTTTGCTGACGATCTGGCGCACCCATGACCCGATGCCAATAGGGAAACGTCGTGTCAGCCTGTGCCCATGAGCGCGCCGGATCGAGCACCCATTTTTTGGGACAGAGCCTCGATAACCCGCCGCGCAGCGTGTAGGCGAAATCCCTATGCCGGTTGGCCGGCATCCCCTCGGGTACGACGGATTCGACCCATTGGCCGGCCAGAGCCGCAATGCCATGGGGGCTGTTTTCAGCTAGCGCGTATGCGTCACCGGAAACCGGCCCGGCGAGTTCGTCGATGTCGCAATTGAGAAAACCCGCCCCGGAAGCGGCGCAGCGTTTGAGCGCGAGGTTGAGGGCACTGATCTGGAGAAAGTGAGCCCAGTAATGATGCGTTGGCACCTGACTATCGCGCGCGCCAAACCGGTGGGGCCAATCAAACAGAACCAGTTTCTGCAGGCCGGCCACCTGGACGAGGTTTTCTGCAAGCGCATCGAGCGAATAGGCATTTGATCCGTTGTCGAACAAGATCAGCGTGTCGGTTGCATGCACCCGGATGTGCCATTCGACCCAGTCCCGGATCCAGTTCAGATCATTGTTCCAGTTCATGCCGACCAGAAAGCGCGCATCCTTGAGGTCGCGGCTGAGATTGGGCTGAACCAGGAGTTCACCGGACTGGCCGGCAATATCCATGCGTACGCTTGTTGTGGCCGGGCCGGTGGTCAGCCGCGTCAAGAGGCTCGAGCGGGAGATGTGATGCTGCGCCTGAAGCGGTGTTCCGGTTTGCGCATCGCTGAAACGGGCCCGGTTGAGCTCGGCCTCAAGATTGAGCGGAGGAGGCCCGACAAGCAGGATATCAGCGCCCGTGGCGTCTCGAAAACAATCGTAATAAAGCGCCCGGTCCTCAAACGCCTCCAGAAAGCGTTGTGGCCGGGAAACCTCGGGCCGGAGCGGCTTGCGGCGCAGGCCGGAATCTTCGCTCAGAAAGAAGGTCGAGCTTGCGGGTCGGAGAATGTCAGCCGGCAAGATCTACCCCTGGCCGGGCGCTGCGATTTGGCAAACACGAGCACATTGTCCGGTCCCCATTCCGTTCAACGTTTCTACGCATAATGAAGGTTTCCGGTCAAAAGATGATAGGCGCAGCCTTTGACTTCATTTGCCGGCGCTTTCCATTTGTGGCTGAGCTTGTGAACCGGAACCTTTTTATCCGCCAGCAGGTCGGCAAGCGCCTGCGGCGGGCTCTCGGCAAACGGGTTCCGCCCCACGAGAAGCGGTGCCAAACCGGTCAGCCTTGGTGTTTCATCCCAGACATGAGCCACTTCCGGGTCGTTTTCGATGAGGAGTTCGAACAGGTACTCAAGCCAGTAATAGTGGTGCGGAAAACTGAAACAGGACCAATAGGTCCGAGCCAGGTCGAACCATCTGGAAACAACCGGGGTGCCTTTGGACGCAGCCAGAAACCAGATATCGGATTGCCTGTAGGGACGCGGCTTGTGAAACATGAAGAACCCGCTTTGAACAAAACCGGGTAGCCAATCGTCAAGCGGCCGCTGGCAGAAGAGGGTCGCATCGGCCCAGACCCCACCTTGGGCTTCGAGTAATGCCAGACGCGCCATGTTGGAGGTTGCGGTGCGCAGTTTTTCCGGCGCTTTGACCTCAGCATAGCGCGGCGCAAGCTTGGCAATATCAGTCTCGCCGATCAAGCGCACGTCCCAGCCGGGATTGCAGCGCGCAAATGAATCGGCGCAGCTGCGAACCACATCCGGCGCTTCGTCCCAACCCTGCTGCCAGAGCATCCAGATCACCTTCGGGACTTCACCCCGCCGCGGCGCATTTTCGCGGGCAGACAATTGCTGCTCCAGCAGCGAGCTGACCTCAAGCACGTCTGCATCCCGATCATATCGTTTTGTGCGCTCGGACGGCGTTAGCGCCGAGCGCAACAATTGCAGATATTTGCGCGCGAAAAAGCGCTGTATGCTGCCCTTGCTGGCCCAATTGGCAACGCCGGCGGCAGACTGGTCGCTCACGTCCTGAGCACTCCTCCCGTCGCCTTCTCAACGGCAGCGACGAGAGCCTTGGATACGGCGTCGATTTCCTCGTCGGTCAAGGTTTTGCCGCGCGGCTGCAACGTCACTTCGATGGCCACCGATTTCTTGCCTGCGCCCACATGTTCGGCTTCGAACACGTCGAACAGGTTGATGTCGGAAATCAGCGTCTTGTCGGCGCTTCCGGCAGCCTTGAGAACCGTGGCGGCGGGTACGTCGGCATCGACAACGAAGGCGAAGTCGCGGCTGAGGGGCATCAGGTCGGACGCGACTAGCGCGGGCTTGGCCTTGACCCCTTTCGATTTCGGATCCGGAATGGCGTCGAGGTCCATCTCGATGGCGACGATTGGCCCCTTGAGACCGAGATCGGCCATCAGCGAGGGATGAATCTCACCGAACCAGCCGATCACGTTTTTCGGACCGAGTTGAATGCGCCCGCCGCGCCCGGGATGGGCCCAGTCGGGTGCTTCGTCGCTTAATTGCACCTTGTCGATATCCATGCCGATCACGTCGAGCACCGCGGCAAGGTCCGCCTTGGCGTCGAAGACATCGACCTTGTCGGCATTCTTCTGCCAGTGACGGCCGGCGCCTTCGAATTCATAGGTGCCGGTGCGGATGGCGGTTGCATAATTGCGCTGCCCGTCCGGCGCATCGGTCTTGAAGACCTGCCCGACCTCGAACAGGCCAAGGTCACCGAAGCCACGATTGGCATTGCGCTGCGAGGCCATCAACAGGCCCGGCAGGAGCGATGGGCGCATGTCGCTGAGATCAGAAGCAATCGGATTGGAGAGCCTGAGCGGCTCAGCGCCACCACCGAACCTCCTGGCCAGGTCTTCGGAAACAAAGGACCAGGTCACGGCTTCATCAAGGCCGCGAGCCGCCAGCGCCCGGCGGGCGAGATTGCGGCGCTTCTGGATCGGGGTCAGCATGCGCTTGGCCACGGCATTCAGGCGCGGAAGCGGTTCGACCGGCACCTTGTCGACCCCGACAATGCGCATGACTTCTTCAACCAGATCGGTCTTGGTCAGGACGTCCGGACGCCAGGACGGCACGGCCACCTTGACCACATCGCCCTGTCCCACGACCCAGAAGCCGAGAAGGGTCAGCGCCGCCTTCATTTCGGCTTCGGACACGTCGAGACCGGTCAGGCGCTTCACTTCGGCGAGCGGGAAGGAAATGGTGATTTCCGGAATCGCTTCCTCACCTGAAGAGACCGGCTCCATCGGGGTGCCACCGCACAATTCGAGGACCCATTTGGTCGCCAGTTCCAGCCCGGGCTCGGTCAGCGCCGGATCGACGGAGCGTTCGAAACGGTAACGGGCATCGGAAATGATGCCGGTCTTGCGCCCGGTCGCGGCGATCAGGCCGGGATCCCAGGCTGCCGATTCCATGAAAACGTTGACCGTCTCGTCGGTACAGCCGGACCGGTTGCCGCCGAGAATGCCGCCAAGGCACAGGGGACCCTGATCGTCGGCGATGACGCACATGGTCTCGTCAAGCTCATGGTCCTGGTTGTCGAGACCGTCGAGAGTTTCGCCCTTCTTGGCGTTGCGCAAATGCATGGTGCCGACCACCTTGTCGGGGTCGTAAGCGTGCAGCGGACGGCCAAGATCGTAGGAGATGAGGTTGGTGATGTCGGCCAGCGCATTGATCGGCCTGAGGCCGATGGCGCGCAGCCGGTTCTGCAGCCATTCCGGTGATGGGCCGTTCTTGACGCCCTTGATCAGCCGGCCGCAGAATTTGCGCACGGTTTTCGGCTCGCCCTCGGCGAAACGATGTTCGAGTGGCGGAATGGGACTTGGACCCTGAGAGGGTACATCACGGATATCGAGCGGCTTGAGCTTGCCGAGCCCGGCAGCGGCCAGTTCGCGCGCCAGACCGCGCACCGAGGCGCAATCGCCCCGGTTCGGGGTGATTTCGACCTCGATCACCACATTGTCGAGATGCCGGTATCGGGCGAAATCCTCACCAGTGGGCGCGTCGGCGGGCAGATCGATTATTCCGGTATGATCGTCGCTCAACAGCAATTCGCGCTCGGAGCACAGCATGCCATTGCTCTCCTCGCCGCGGATATTGCCCTTGGTCAGGGTGAAATCGCTGCCCGGAATGAAGGTTCCGGCGGGCGCGAACACCCCCTTCATGCCGGCGCGGGCATTAGGGGCGCCACAAACCACCTGCACGGGCTGGCCTGCGCCAAAATCGACCATGCAAACCTGCAGCTTGTCGGCATTGGGATGCCGTTTCGCGCTCAGCACATCGGCGATGACGAAGCCCTTGTAGAGCGCGGACTGATCCTCGACCGCTTCCACCTCGGTGCCCGTCACGGTCAGCGCGTCGACAATTTCGGCAACGCTCGCATCGGTTTCGAGGTGATCCTTGAGCCATTCCACAGTGAATTTCATTGGTAGCTACCGGTTTCGTTTTCGATTTTGGGCAATTGCCCGTTGAGTTCAAACAGTTTGACCAGGACGTTGGCGAAGCCGCGCGCATCATCGATGGCCTTGTGGGTGTGGGGTATGTGGCCGTACCAGTCTTTCGGTGCGCGCTGCATGCCCCAGTTCAGATAATCCTGGCCACGCAGAGTTCCCGCCATCGTATAGAGACAGACGCCGCCGCCGCGGAACAATTGCTGGCCCGCATAGGGTCCACCAAGCGCTCGTGCCCCGCAAAATTGGTCGAGATAATGGTCCATCCACGGCCCGTCGAACATGATCGGGGCAGCGCAAAAGACCTTGAAGCCCGGCAAGGCCTCGACCCAGTCGCAAAAGCGGTCCATCTCTGACTTGACTGGTTGCGGATTGTCGGTCGCCGCCTTGTAGGCGTCGGGAAAGCCGGCCCACCATTCGCTGGTGCGCGGGTCGGGCACCCGGTCTTCGCGCCGTTCGAGCACCGTCTCGAATTCGCCGTAGCGCTGACCCGCATAGTCCACCGCAACGCTGGCGAAACTCAGCATGGAGTTCCTTAGCGGCGAATGACCGTCGGTCTCGATATCGGTGACCACGAAGGTCACGGGCTCGGCGGAGGTGTGGGTCATGGCTTCACCCTGCTCCGCCGGCAAACCTCATCCTGGGCCTGTCGAAGGGCGAGGTTTGGCCCCTCGTGGTTCGACAAGCTCACCATGAGGGTCGCCGGGATCGAAATATCGGAAGAGGTGCGGGTCATTTGAGAACCTCCACCAAACGGAACCTTTCGCAGACCAGCATCATGTCAGCGGACCAGCCACCATTGCGTTCGAAAAACGCCTTGTGGCCACGTCGCCAGTCTTCGAACGTGCCCTCTCCTTCAGCTAGTGCGAAACTTTCCGGCACTTCGGCAAACCGGTGCAGTACTACGCTGGTGGTCTCAATGACGCATGCCGGTTGACCCGATCCATCGAGCACGACGTCTGTGCGGCCCACTTCCGGCATCAGTTCCGGGTCAGGCGGCTCATAGTCGCGCAGGGCGCCGCAGGTTGCGGTTTTTTCTCCCGACAGAACAAGCGCAAGCAGACGGTCGGCGAGCTCCGGAGAGTCGCCGAACGCAAAGCTATGCGCATCCTTGTGTCGGGCGGGCAGCGCCATGGACCTAGCTCGAAAGCCCTCCGAACAGGGTAGGCAGATCGAGCGGGCGGAAGCCATAATGATCGAGCCAGCGCCGGTCGGCATCGAAGAAGGCACGCAGATCATTCATGCCATATTTGAGCATGGCCAGCCGGTCGATGCCCATGCCCCAGGCAAAGCCCTGATAGACATCCGGGTCGAGCCCGCAATTGCGCAACACGTTGGGATGCACCATTCCGCAGCCGAGAATTTCAAGCCAATCCTCACCCTCGCCGATCTTGACGCTGTCGCCGGAACGGTCGCAGCCGACATCGACCTCCATCGAGGGTTCGGTGAAGGGGAAGAAGTGCGGGCGGAAGCGGGTCTTGACCTGATCGACCTCGAAAAAAGCCTTGAGGAATTCTTCGAGCACCCAGCGCAACTGGCCGATATGGGAGGACTTGTCGATCACCAGTCCTTCGACCTGGTGGAACATCGGGGTGTGGGTCTGGTCGCTGTCGCAGCGATAGGTGCGGCCCGGCGCGATGATGCGGATGGGCGGCTCGACGCTTTCCATCGTGCGAATCTGGACCGGCGAGGTATGGGTGCGCAGCACCTTGCGGTTGCCGTCTTCGTCCGGCGGGAAGAAGAACGTGTCGTGCATTTCGCGGGCCGGATGGCCTTCGGGGAAATTGAGCGCGGTGAAATTATAGTAATCCGTCTCGATGTCCGGACCCTCGGCGATGGTGAAACCCATATCCGAGAAGATGGCGGTGATTTCGTCCATCACCTGGCTGACCGGATGGATGCGCCCGCGCGCCACCGGCCCCTTGCGCAAGGGCAGGGTGACATCGACCTTCTCCGAGGCGAGACGCGCGGCGAGCGCCGCCTGCTTGAGGTCGGCATTACGGGCGTCGATTTCGGCGGCAACCTGGTTCTTGAGGCCGTTGAGCAGAGGCCCCATGATCTGGCGTTCTTCCGGGATCATCTTGCCGAGACCCGCCAAAAGGGCGGAAATGGAGCCTTTCTTGCCCAGTGCCGCCACGCGCACCTGATCAAGCGCGGCGAGGTCGGCTGCATCGGCAATTTCGGCGCTGATGGCGGTTCTGAGGTCTTCGATTTTGCTGTGGTCGGTCATGATTTTCGGCACTGGCTGATTGGGTTCGAGGCGGTCAAATGCAAAAGCCCTGCGCCATATCCCGCGAATGGGGGTCTGGCGCAAGGCTTGAATGGTCCGGCCTCAGCATCAAAGCGTTCGGCGTGCGGTTTTGTTGGCGCGGCGGCAACAATGCCGCCGGCAATCAGGCGCTGATGCGGGCGTGCGTCGTCTCTTCGACGTCGCTCAGATACCCGAGAGCCGCCTTGGCCTGGGCAACGAGCGCGGCAAAAGCCTCGGGCTCGCGCACAGCCAGGTCGGCCAGCACCTTGCGGTCAACCGCGACCTCAGCCTTGCTGAGGCCGTCGATAAATCGGCCATAGGTCAGGCCATGCAGGCGCGCACCGGCATTGATGCGCTGGATCCACAGGGCGCGGAAATTGCGCTTGCGGGTCTTGCGATCGCGATAAGCATACTGGCCAGCCTTTTCGACGGCCTGCTTGGCGACGCGGAATACATTCTTGCGGCGACCATAATAGCCCTTGGCCTGATCGACGACTTTCTTGTGACGGGCGTGAGCGGTGACGCCTCTTTTTACACGGGACATGTCAAATTCTCCTTGGTCGCGGTCAGCGTGCGTACGGCATGTATGCCTTTTTCACGATCTTTGCGTCCTGATCACTCAGGGTCGCGGTGCCGCGATTTTGACGGATGTACTTGGCGTTGTGGGAGATGAGGCGGTGCCGCTTGCCAGCGACGCCGGCCACGATCTTGCCCGTGCCCGTGACTTTGAAGCGCTTCTTGGCGCCCGATTTGGTCTTCAGTTTCGGCATTTTGCTTCACTTTCCTTGTCACATGACCTCTTGAATATCCACCTGCCCTCGAAATGCTCCGGGGTCTGGCGATTTTCGGGTCATGCTTTGATTTGCGGTGATTTCGAAAAATCACACCCAAGCATTCTGGACCGACACGGCATGCCTTTTGGCCGGAAGGTCCGGTTAGACCGGCGGGTTATATGGGCATTGTCAGGGATTAGCAAGCCCGTCCAGAAAAGACGGCGCTGCCGGTTTCGAGGCAGCGCCGTCTTCGATGCAACGTCAGGAGGGGTGACGTCGTTGTTCGCTGTGTTTCCGGACCGGCGGGTGCAAGTCACCTCGCCGGACCGTGCTTGCGATCAGCGCTCGACTTCGCCGCCAGCCTGGAACCAGGCGCCGATACCGCCGCGCAGGTTCGCGACATTGTCGTAGCCCATGGCGACCAGCTGCTGCGAGGCCGCACCCGAGCGGGCGCCGGAGGCACAGACCATGATGATGCGCTTGCCGTCTTCAATGCCCGGCAGGGTGCCGGATCCATCGGGACGGGCATGGCGGGCAAGTTCGGGCAGCGGGGCGATGATGGCGCCCTTGATCGTGCCGCCGGACATGCGGATTTCCGCTTCGCCGCGTACGTCGACATAGACGGTGTCGGCATCGCCGAAGAACTGAACGGCGGAGGGACCGGAAATGGTCTGGACCTGCGCGCCGCCAGCGGGCTGGCCGCCGAACAGAGATTGAAATGCACCAAAGCTCATTGAGTTGTTTTCCTTTTTTGGGGGCTGCTGAGGATTTGTCGATTAGTCAAGAAGCGCCACGTCCGGGTTCTTGGCTTTCACCGGAACACGGAGATAGTGGACACCATTGTTTTCAGCTTCAGGGAAACGTCCGGCACGGATGTTGACCTGAATGGAGGGCAGAAGCAGAACCGGTGCCGCCAGCGTCGCATCACGCTCGTTGCGCATGGAGACAAACTGATCTTCGGTCGTGCCACCCTTGAGGTGCACATTGTTCTTTGCCTCGGCGACCGTCGATTCCCAGGCATATTCGTCGCGGCCCGGTGCCTTGTAGTCGTGGCACATGAAAAGCCGCGTTTCGTCGGGGAGCGTGAGAAGCTTCTGGATCGACTGATAGAGCTTGTTGGCGTCGCCGCCCGGGAAGTCGGCGCGGGCCGTGCCGTAGTCGGGCATGAACATGGTGTCGCCGACAAAGGCCGCATCCTCGACCTTGTAGGTGATATCGGCGGGCGTGTGGCCCGGCGTATAGAGCACCTCGACGTCGAGGTTGCCGATCTTGAAGGTTTCGCCATCGGCAAACAGGTGGTCGAAATCCGAGCCGTCGGTCTTCAGGTCCGTGGCGTTGAACACGGGACGGAAGATGGTCTGCACTTCGGTGATGTGCTCGCCGATGCCGATCTTGGCGCCGGTCTTGGCCTTGATATAGGGCGAGCCGCTCAGATGGTCGGCATGGGCATGGGTTTCGAGCGTCCACTCGATCTTGAAGCCGAGTTCGTCGGCGCGGGCCATGACGGCTTCGACCGAGCGGGTGTCGACCGTGCCACCCTTGTGGTCATAGTCGAGCACGGGGTCGATGACGGCGGCCTTGCCGGTTTCCTTGTCGGCGACCAGATAGGTGATCGTGTAGGTGGCCGGATCGAAGGTGCCCTCAATAAACAGATTGGGATTGGCGGACATGTGTTTCCTCATTTCCGATTCGGCTATCGGCCGGTGCGCCGACGCCGGAGTTGACGTTTGGTTCGACGACCAATATATTAGAAAAAACTGATATATCAAGCCCACGCGAACACGAAAGAACACAAACGTGCAAATTGCTGATGATATTCAAGAGGTTGAGGAGAAAAGCGAGGAAATCTCGCGTATGCTCAAGGCCATCGGAAACGAGCGTCGGCTGGTGATTTTGTGTCAGCTCGTCTCCAAGGGTGAGATGAGCGTTTCAGAACTGACCAAGGCTCTGAGCCTCGGACAATCCGCCCTGTCGCAGCATCTCGCGGTCATGCGTGAAGAAGGCATCGTCACCACGCGGCGCGAGGGGCAATCGATCTATTACAAGGTCGGGGATGACCGGGTCCGGGAGCTGATGCGCACCTTCCACAATCTTTATTGCGACATGGAATCGGTGTGATCCAGGCCTTTCTGCCCGATATTCTGAGCGCCCTTTCGGGCGCCGCTGTCGGGCTTGTTCTCGGGCTGGTCGGCGGCGGCGGCTCGATTCTGGCCGTGCCGCTGCTAATCTATGTGGTTGGCATCACCTCAACCCATCTTGCGCTCGGAACAAGCGCGGTGGCGGTGGGCGCGGCAGCGCTTCTCAATCTCATTCCGCACTGGCGGGCAGGCAATATCAAATGGCGCTGCGCCTTCGTCTTTTCTTTCTTCGGCGTCATCGGCGCCTTTGCCGGTTCATCCATAGCCAAGCTGGTTGACGGCCAGGCCCTGCTCGCCGCGTTCGGTGTACTGATGATCGTGATCGGCATCGTCATGCTGATGAAGCGCGGCAAGGAAGGCGACCCGCTGGTCCGGCTCAGCCGCAAGAATGCCTTCACGCTCGGGCCGCGGCTTTCAACCTCAGGATTTGCGGTCGGGCTTCTGGCCGGGTTTTTCGGCATTGGCGGCGGGTTTCTGATCGTACCGGGCCTGATGCTGGCCACCGCCATGCCCATCACGTTTGCGGTCGGAACCTCCCTGGTCAGCGTGGCGTCGTTCGGCTTTGCCACGGCCACCAATTACGCGATATCGGGACTGGTTGATTGGCGCGTGGCGCTGGTCTTTATCGC
The DNA here is from genome assembly GCA_020638065.1 of Hyphomicrobiaceae bacterium. GTDB lineage: Bacteria > Pseudomonadota > Alphaproteobacteria > Rhizobiales > Devosiaceae > JACKJF01. Next base: position 155,616 of record JACKJG010000007.1, read on the forward strand.
CGGTGGCTTGATCGGCGGCCTGATCGGTGTAGCGCTGACCGGATGGCTGAAAAGCCGTCAGCATCTGCTTCAGGCCGGGTTCGCCATAATGGTGATCGGGATTGGCATATCGGTCGTCTGGCGCGGTCTGGCGCCTTTCTTCAGGTAGTGTCCCTGTTTTGTCGCATGTTCGAACCGGAAAACCGTTTCGCACTTTTCCGGAACGTGCTCTAGTCCCTCAACCCCCTCAACAGACCAAGGCGCTCGCGCAAAAAGAAACGGATCGTCAGGGTGACGGCCACGAAGCCGAGCCCGGCCCCGAGCCCGGCCCAGATACCGACCCCCTGCCAACCGGCCACGAAGGCGAGCGCATAAGCGACACCCAACCCGAACAGCCAATAGCCGACCAGTGCGGCCAGCATGGGAAAGCGCGTATCGCTGAGGCCGCGCAATGCGGCCGTCGAGGAGACTTGTCCGCCATCGAAGAACTGGAACAGCCCCGACACGATCAGGTAGGACGTGGCGAGCGCAATGGTAGAGGCGTTGTTCGGATCGGTGGGATCGAGAAACAGATGCACGAAGAATTGCGGCACGGTGAGATAGGCGGCGCATGTCACCGCCATGAAGAGCGCCGTCAGTCCCATTGACGACCAGCCCGATTTGGCAACCCCGTCTGGATTGCCGGCGCCATAGTGCAGGCCGACGCGGACGGTCGTGCCCATGGAAAGTCCCAGCGGCACCATGAAGGAAATCGCCGCAACCTGCAGGGCCACGGCGTGCGCGGCCACGGCCTCGGTTGAGATCCAACCCATCATGATCACGGCGACACCGAACAGGCCGACCTCGGACAACATCGAGAGGCCAATTGGCGTGCCCACTCGCCAGATCTGCACGAAACGTGGCCAGTCGGGTTTGAGGATGCGGGTCAGCACATGATAACGGCGCGTCGCAGGATGCACGCTGACCGCATAAAGACCGGCGGCGAGCATGACAAAATTGACCGCGACCGTCGAAATCGCGGCCCCGGCCAGTTCGAGCCGCGGCAGGCCGAAATTGCCGAACATCAGTCCGTAATTCATGAGCGCGTTGAGCAGGACGCCCATGATCGCGATCACCAGAAGCAGGCCGGTCTTGCCATGTGCCTGCAAGACCGACCGATAAACGACGATGCCGTAGGATGGCAGCAGAGCGAAGGCGGCGATGTTCAGATAGGTCTGGGCATCATCGACGACCGAGGGAATCTGGTTCAGCGCCAGAAAAATCGGCTTTGCGCAAAGAATGATCGGGATCGTGATGAAGGACAGCGCCACGGAAACCCACAGTCCCTGCCGCGCCACGCGCCTGACGTCACGAAAACGGCGGGCGCCGATGGCCTGCGCGATCAGCGGGCTGGTGGCGGTGATCACGCCCATGCCGCCGATGGACAGAGGATGCATCAGCGAGGTCGAAAGCGAACCGGCAGCCAGATAGGTCGGGCCCAGCCAGCCCATCATCACCACATCGGTGGTGAACAACAGGATGCCGGCGATCTGCGCCAGGATGAGCGGCCCGGACAGTTTGAGCAATTCGATCGTCTCGCCCAGCCAGGTCACGTGGCCAGCAGACACAAGGGCAGCATCGATGGTCTCGGACTTTGCGGCCGCGACAGACATGGTTGGAACCCGGGCTTTTGGTTGCGGCGGATCCGGCGTGCACCGCTCATCAAGGGGATGAGCTCGCCCGAAGCGCCATTGCGTCACTTCAATCCGCTCAAGCGGTCGAAGTCAACCGGACTTGTCCGGAATGAAAATCAACCGGGCCACACGATTGTGTGGCCCCGGAAATCAAGAGGATATGTGCCGGTTCAGCACTCGACGTTGAGTGGTACCCACTGGGTGGCGATTTCAGAGTTCGGGGTCACGACCCGGTAGGACGTATGGGTGGTCGAACCGACCAGCATGCTGTTTTCCCATGTGCCCAGATTGACACCGCCTGAACCGGGCTGGGTCTGGACCTGATAGGGGCCGAGAACGACGCCGGTCGAGGAAACAAGCAGAATGGGGAACGCTCCGGGCTTGTTGGAAAACACCCAGACCTTGAGTGGCACCTGGGCGGGGCAGACAGCAGCGTCCGGCGAGACGATGCCCATCTGCATCTTGGTGACGCGGGGTTTGACCTGGCCGCCGCCCTGAAGGTCGAAAGGTCCATTGGCGGCGGCGATGCCGGTCGACAGGAGCGTTGCCAGCAAGGCTGCGGCGAGTTTGATGGATTTGACGTGCATGATTGGGTGTCCCGATCTTTTCGAATTGAACTCACGTGCCGCAGGCATTGCGGGCCCGTTGATCAATGAGACGCAATGACGAGAGATCGGGTTCAATCTTTTTTGCGGGAAGTGTACCGGGCAAACAGCATGCGCATGATTGCGACGGTCATGCCGATGGCAATGGCAAGGGTGATCAGCCCGCCGATTCCGAAAACGATCCGGCATTCAAGATTGCTCGCTTCCCGCGACAGGAAACCGAGCGAAGAGATGCAGGTGCCGGTATCCGCGCCCGCCATGATCCAAAGTCCCGGCACCGACAGACAATAGACAACCCCGAGCGCAGCGAGGCGCTGCAGGCCCATCCAGCCCTTCCATTGAAAGAAGATCGTCAGCCCCGCCATGACGAAGGTGCAAGCTGCAATTTCGGCGACCCATAGGGGTGCCTCCAATCCGTCGCGAACCAGAGCCATGCCGACCATCATGGCGGCGCCCGCACCACCGAATAACAGCGCGAAGCCCCAACCGGGCTTGGTGTTCTGATGCGCATTCGGTTCGTTATTCATGGCCGGATCTGGCCCGCAAACGGTTCGAGACGAGTCCATGATAATGGCGGACAACGTCGAGCCGGTTAATCTGGCCGACTTCATGCGCAGGCAACGAAAAACGGGCCGGATCGCCTCCAGCCCGTTGTTGAAATTCTGTCCTTGCGGGAGCGTCCTAGCGCGGCGCGAGCACCATCACCATCTGGCGGCCTTCGCTGCGCGGGGTGGATTCCACCTTGGCCAGCTCATCCATCTGATCGCGCACCTTGTTAAGCAGTTCGAGCCCGAGTTCCTGATGCGCCATTTCGCGGCCGCGGAAGCGCATGGTGACCTTGACCTTGTCGCCTTCCTCCAGGAATTTTTCGACGGACCGCATCTTCACGTCATAGTCGTGCGTGTCGATATTTGGCCTCAGCTTGATCTCCTTGACCTCGATCACCTTCTGCTTCTTGCGCGCGTCGGCGGCCTTCTTCTGCGCCTGGTACTTGTATTTCCCAAGGTCGAGAATCTTGCAGACGGGCGGGTTGGCATTGGGGGAGATCGCAACCAGATCGAGTCCGGCCTGAAAGGCCAGTTCAAGCGCTTTTGGCGTTTCGACCTGTCCGAGATTGACACCTTCCGCGTCAATCAATTGCACCGCGGGTGCGGAAATATCCTCGTTTGCAGGCGGGCCGTCCTTTTGCGGCGCCTGGGGTCTCATCGGTCGGCGAATAGTAATGATCCTTCTTGCTGTTGCACCAAATGGGTGATTTCGCGGCTAAAATCGTGTCTCACCCGGGCAAAGTCAACAGGCAAGTGTTGCTTTCGCGCGCTTGCCGGACTGAATTGGGCGACATGAGAGTGTGAGACCCGCTTATGGACATAAGATGACAACACACGCGATTGCTGTCGGCACCGACAAAAGGTCCATCGCCGCAGAGGTGCAGGAGGGGGGCGAACCGGGCCTGTTCTTTCTGGGTGGTTTCGATTCGTCGATGCAGGGGACAAAGGCGCAATTCGTCCGGCAGCTTGGTGCCGAGCTGGACCTAAGGAGCATCTTCTTCGACTATTCGGGCCATGGCGTTTCAGGCGGCGATTTTCTCGACGGAACGATTTCGCGCTGGCTCGAGGAATCGCGGGCGGTATTCGACACGTGCGCCGCCGATTCGAACCTGCTGATCGGCTCGTCGATGGGAGGGTGGCTGGCCCTTTTGCTCAATCGCATGCTTCGGGCGGAAGGCGATGCTCGCGTCAAGGGCATCATTCTGATCGCACCGGCGACTGACATGACCAACGATCTGCTGCTCGACATTTTGACCCCTGCGGAAAAGGCCGAACTCGAACGCGACGGAAGGGTTACGCGACCCTCGGGATTTGATGATCCGCATGTTTTTACCGGAACGCTGATCGATGATGGTGCACAGCATTTGTTGTTTGGCGGAAAGATCGTGACGGGCTGTCCGGTGCATATTCTGCAGGGCGGCAAGGACATGGCGGTTCCGCCCGCGCATGCGCAAAAGCTCATGGATCATCTGCCGCTCGATGTCGCCAAACTCACCCTGGTTCCAAATGGCGATCACTCCCTCAGCCGGCCCGGGGACCTGGCCCTGCTCCGGCGGGCCATCGAGACCATGCTGGAAATGGACTAGAACGCCACCAATAGCGCGCCGGCGGCGATCAGAGCGACGCCCACCCAGTTGATCGCGGAAAGTTTCTCACCCAGAAACAGCACGCCGAAAATCGCAACCAGAACGATCGAAAGTTTGTCGAGCGGGGCGACGCGCGCGGCATCGCCCAGTTTCATGGCCCGGAAATAGGCCAGCCAGGACGCGCCGGTACCCAATCCGGACAGGATCAGGAATATCCAGCTTCTCAGCGGCACTGGGCCGGATATGCGCCAGACACCGGTGCCGGCAACGATCAACCCGAGCACGACCAGAACGACGATGGTCCTCAAGAAGGTCGCGTAGTCGGGATGGAGTTCGGTGACGCCGACCTTGGCGAAAATCGCGGTCAGGGCCGCAAAGACGGCCGCCAACAGAGCCCAGAACCAGTATTGATCGAGGAGGTTTCCCACCGCGCCCGGCTCAGACGCCGCCCGACGAGGTCACGTTACCGTCCTCGTCGAACGTATAAATGATGGGTTGGCCGGTACCGATCTCGCGCTTGAGGATTTCCTCGGGGCTGAGATCTTCGAGATACATGACGAGCGCGCGCAGGGAATTGCCATGCGCCGAAACCAGAATGGTCCGTTCGGCCATGACGTTTGGCGCGATGACGTCCTTGTAATAGGGCAGAACCCTGTCGGCGGTGTCCTTCAGGCTTTCTCCACCCGGCGGCGGCACATCAAAGGAACGGCGCCAGACATGGACCTGTTCTTCGCCCCATTTCTTGCGCGCATCATCCTTGTTGAGGCCGGCCAGATCGCCGTAATCGCGTTCGTTGAGCGCCTGATTGCGCACGATCGTCATGTTGACGATGCCCATCTCCTCGAGCATCAGGTCAAGCGTGTGCTGGGCTCTTTTCAACGCCGAGGTGAAACAGAGGTCCGGCTCAAAACCCCGGGCCTTGAGGGCCTTGCCCGCAGCGCGGGCCTCTTCGATGCCCTTTTCGGTCAGGTCCGGATCGCGCCAGCCGGTAAAGAGGTTCTTCAAATTCCATTCGCTCTGGCCGTGGCGGACCAGAATCAAGGTGCGTGTCATGTCAAAACTCAATCCTTGAGGCCGAGCACGTCGGCCATGCTGTAAAACCCAATTGGTTGCTCGACCACCCAGAGCGCGGCCCGGAGAGCCCCGGCGGCGAAAAGTCCGCGATCGTCGGCGTGGTGTGACAATTCGATCCGTTCATGATCGGAGATGAACATGACGGTATGATCACCCGCCATGTTGCCGCCGCGCAGGGCCGCAAACCCAATGCTGCCCTTCTTGCGCTGACCGGTAATGCCTTCGCGGGCGAGCACCGCGTTGGACTTGAATTCGATGTCCCGGCCCCGAGCGGCCGCGCGCCCGAGCATCAGTGCGGTGCCAGAAGGCGCGTCGACCTTGCGGTTGTGGTGCATTTCGAGCACTTCGATATCGAAACTCTCGTCAAGCGCTGCGGCGGCGCGGCGCACCAGCGATGCCAGAAGATTGACGCCGAGCGAGAAATTACTGGCGCGGACGACGCGGATCTTGTCGCCGGCGGCGCGGAACTGGGCCTCGTCCTCGTCGGTGCAGCCGGTGGTGCCGACGATATGGGCTACACCCTTTTCGATCGCGAGCTCGCTCAGCGCCACTGAGGTATCGGGCTTGGTGAAGTCGATCAGCACGTCGGCCTCGGCAAGGGCATGTTCGGCATTTGCGGTCAGGGTGACGCCGACCTTGCTGCCCCCTGCGATGCGACCCGCATCTTGCCCGAGATCGGGGGAACCTTCCTTTTCGATGGCACCGACCAGCCTGGCGCCTTCGGTTTCAAGCACCGCTGCGATATTTTCACGGCCCATGCGGCCGGCAGCACCGGCAATTGCAATTCTGACTTCAGCCATGATCGGCCTCTTTGCTGTTTGGCTTCGAGTTTAGCGCCGGGCCGCGCCGATTTGAAGGCGCGGATCAGTGATGATGGTTATGATGATCGTGAATATGCGGCGGTGGCGCGCTGGCCATTTCACTCAGGATCGCGCCGGCCTCCTGGGCGGGACTTGGCGCCATGGTGATGGGACGGCCAATGACGAGGTGGGTCGCGCCGTGCGACAGTGCTTCCGCGGGGGTGACGATGCGCTTCTGATCGCCGTTATCCGCACCTCTGGGGCGGATGCCCGGGGTGACGATCGCCATGTCCTCGCGTACGAACTGGCTGACCAGTGCCGCCTCATAGGCCGAGCAGACAACTCCGCCCATCCCCGATTCCGCCGCCTGATGCGCCCGCAGGGCGACGAGCGATTCGATATCACGGTCATACCCGGCCTCTTCGAGGTCTTCGTCGTCCATCGAGGTCAGAACCGTGACGCCCAGCAATCTGAGATGGCTACCCTCGGCGGCGCGGACGGCCGCGCGCATGGCCCTGGGATAGGCGTGAACGGTCAACATGTGGGCGCCGGTTTCGGCTATGGCTGCGACGCCTTTTTCGACCGTGTTGTCGATGTCGAGCAGTTTGAGATCGAAAAAGACCTGTTTGCCGGCGGCGATCAGCTGCTTGCCAACCTCCAGCCCCTCGCCGCCATAAAAGAGCTGATAGCCAATCTTGAAGGACGAGGCGGCATCGCCGAGCTTGTCCAGAAGCATTTCAGCTTCGGCGCGGGTGGAAAAGTCCAGCGCCACTATCAGGCGCGGGTCGGCGTGAGCCATTTTGACATTCCCCTGAATCGCTCGATGGGCGTGAAGTCACACAAAAGCGTGCGGGCATCAAGATCAAAGACGAAAAAGTTGCCGCCACCCGAATGGGCGATGCTTCGCTGATCCTCCGCTTGCGAAATCGGGCGGTTGCCCAACGCACATTTGAGAAGGGTCCCAACCCCGCCGTGTCCGGCGAAGAGGATCAAATCCGCCGAATGCTGGCTTTCGATTACAGCATCGGCCGCAGCAACGATGCGGCGTTGGGCGTCTGACGCCGTTTCCCAGCCCGAAAAGGACATACCCGGTTCCGAAAAGAAGCGAGCAACGGCTCTGTCGAAGTCGTTCTCACGCAGATAGCCGGTTGATGAGCGGTCGTTCTCGTTCATGTCCAGCCGGGAAAATCGCAAACCTTGCTGTGGTTGCAGGATTTCGGCCAATTGGACGGCCTTGGTTTCGGCGCTCGAAAAGCATGGCGTTTGTGGCGGAAGCGCCAGTTTCGCGGCAAAGGCCATTGCGCGGGCGCGTCCCTGCCGGCTCAATCCCCATGACGGAACCGGGACATCGGGGTTTATTTCGACTTCGGGATGCGTGACGTAGAGCCCCAGACGCACCGGATCAGGTCCGATCGATCTGGATTGTCTTGAAGGCGGTGATCATCTGGTCGATCTTGGCATTGACCGATTGCTCGACCGGGTTGCCGTTTTCGTCGAACGCTTCTGAGGCGGGGCCGATACCAAGCATGCCGGGCACGACGAGCGCCCCGACCTTGGAGATGGTATCGCGCAGGTGGGACAGGGCCGAAACGGTGCCATATTTGCCCGAGCTCACCCCGCCAATGCCCCAGGTTCGGCCCCGAAAGACGCTCGGGGGAATGCGGCTGAGCCAGGCGAAAGTGTTGACCAGAAGCGGCGGCAGGGAGCCGTTATATTCGGGGGTCGCCACGAAGATGATTTCGTGCTCGCGGATCAGATCCGCCAAAGTGCGGGCCGTTTCGGGCACGTGATCGGGTTCGAGGTCTTCGTTGAAGATCGGCATGTCATAGTCGCTCAAGTCGACATGAGTGACCACAAACCCGGCCTCGAACAGGCGCTTGTCCATGTGGGCCTGCAACATCTGATTGTAGGAACCGGTGCGGATCGAACCGGACAGGGTCAGGGCTTTGCGCATGATTTGGCCTCTCCGCTCCGTTTACGTCAGGACTTTTGTTGATCGCGTTTCCGAACCGCCGAACCGCCGAACCGGTCGCCAAATCGCCTGGAAACGCTCTACCCACCCATATTGTCGAACAGGTCCTTGAGCTTGCCAAAAAAGCCGTGGCTCGTGGGTGAGTTGTCCTTGGTGGAAAGCTTGTCGAACTCTTCGAGCAATTCCTTTTGCCGCCTGGAAAGGTTTTGCGGCACCTCGACGTCCATCTGGACATAGAGATCGCCGATCTGGCTGGAGCGCAGAACCGGCATGCCCTTGCCCTTGAGCCGCACGCGCTGGCCGGGTTGCGAGCCATGCGGCACCTTCACCTTGGCGCGGGTGCCATCAAGGGTAGGCACTTCGAACTCGCCCCCAAGCGCCGCGGTCGTCATGGCGATGGGCACGCGGGCATAAAGGTCGGCGCCATCGCGCTTGAAGAGGTCATGGGGTTTGATCGAAACGAAAATATAGAGATCACCCGGCGAACCACCGCGCAGGCCTGCTTCACCCTCGTTGGCGAGGCGAATGCGCGTTCCGTCTTCGATGCCCTTCGGGATATCGACCGAAAGCTTGCGGTTTTCCTGCTTGCGTCCCTGGCCATTGCAGTCGGCGCAGGGCTGATCGATGGTCTGGCCGCGGCCCTGACAGGCGGGACAAGTGCGCTCGATGGAAAAGAATCCCTGCGAAGTTCGAATCTTGCCGTGACCCTGACAGGTGCGGCAGGTCGACATGCCGGTGCCCGGCTTTGCGCCGGTGCCCTCGCACGTTTCGCAGGAGACCATGGTGGGCACGTCGATATCGACGGTGCGGCCGGCATGGGCCTCCTCGAGGCTGATTTCGAGATTGTAGCGAAGATCGGAACCACGCATGGCCGAAGACCGGCCACGCCCGCGGCCGCCGCCACCCATGAAGTCGCCGAAAATGTCCTCGAAAATGTCGGACATTGACGAAGAGAAGTCCGGCCCGAAACCGCCGCCGGCGCCGCGTGCCCCATTGCCGAAGGCGGCGTGGCCGTAGCGGTCATAGGCCGCGCGCTTTTGCGGATCCTTGAGGGTGTCGTAAGCCTCGTTGACTTCCTTGAAGCGATGCTCGGCTTCGCTGTCGTCCGGATTGCGATCCGGATGAAACTGCATGGCCAGTTTGCGATAGGCACTTTTCAGGGTGACGGCGTCGGCCGTTTTGACGACGCCAAGAACCTCGTAATAATCTCTCTTCGACATCTATTCTGTTGCCGTTAGCCCGGGACACCAAACCAAGACCTTTCTGCCCGCTTCGCGCCGCAGGAGAAAGGCCGTGCCAATAGATAGGTATTGAAGGCGCCGCTTACCATAGGCAAACTCCCTGAAACCATAGCAAATCTGCGCCTCTCACTGAAAAAGTGTCCGTGGGGCGCATGTTTTTCACAATGAACCGCTTCCTCGGGAGACAAGGTTGCACATGGGCGCAAGTGGACTTTCCAGAAAATGGGCCATGGGTTTGGCCGCACCGCTTTTCGGACTTGCGTTGGCCGGGACCGCCGTAGCCGGTGAGCCCTATGACGCCATAGCATCGGGTCAGATGCAGAAGATGATCGATGCGATCATCTCCCGCTATGAGGATGCGGGGCTGAGCTGGAACGATGCCATCGTCTGGGATATCGGCCCCTTCACGACCAGCTATTGGTATTATGATCAATATGAATACCGGATCGTTGTTGGCGCGGTGCCGCTCCCAAGCGAGGTGGCCGACTATTGGGAAAACTGGAGCGAGGTTCTGACCGACGGCCAGTTCGACCCGGACGCGTTTTTCATCTCGGACGAAGACGCGCTGGATCTGGCCCGCTTCAACCAGTTCATTCTGGCCACCCACGAATCGGCGCACGCGATCACCTATCGGTATGACAGCGAACACGTTGCGCGGCACGATTACGAGGTCAATTGCCGTGAATATTATGCGGATCGTCTGACGGTCGCCATCCTCGATGATGCAGCCAAGGCGGATTCAAGAATCGCGGCGTGGCGTGATCGCTATCTCGATCTGATCACGGCCATGGGCGACACGATCCCCGAACAATACAGATTTCACATTTCCAGCTTCAAGGCCCTCGACAAGAATTGCGCGCTCATTCACGTGGCCCAGCCAAGCCCGGACTCGATGCAGGCCTACGCCTCCGCCTATTTCGAACGGCAGCGCGCGCTTCTGAGCACGCCTCTGCCCTCGTTTGATACCTTGGCCGCGCGACTTCTGTTTGCCCGGCAGGCGGAACGGTTCGCGCAATTGCCGCCTGTGCCTGAACGCGCCGGGCTGCAAATCGAAACCCTGGAGCGCGTCGCCAGATTCGATATCGGCTCTTCGTTCAACGATGTTGCCGACGGCTTTTCAGCGGATCAGGCCGCAGGATTTGCCCCCGATGGCAGTCTTTTTGTCCTGCGTGTGACCCGCGCAAGGGATTCGGACCATGTTGCGGTCGAACTCGCGCGCCCTGGCGGCCCAAGAGCCATGCTGACCGAGGACTTCGAATGGCCGCGACACGATGCATTTCCGGAATTGTCGTCCATGGCGATCGCCAATCCGGGTCTGATCTATCTCACGTTCGACGAATATCCGGGACGGTCGAGCCTGTTTGCGCTGGAAGAACAGGGCGGTTCCTGGGCGTTTCGCCAGTTGGCAAAATATCCCGGTTTTGGCAGCGCGCGCGTGATGCGCAAGAGCGATGGCAGCTTCCTTCTGGCCCTGTCTGATGTGTCCGGCGACACGGCGGACGGGCCCGGAAAGGGTTGGCGGGTGATCCCGTTCACGAGCGGGATTTCCCCGGACAGCGCCTATGAAGATATCAATGTCGAAATCGACGATCCGATCGGAGCTGACCTTCAGAACCGGCTCTATTTCGACTATTTGCGCACGGTTCTGCGGATCGCCTCCGCAAGCGAAATCGATACCTTTCTGGGCACGTTCCTGGCCGGCAATCGCGATGGTCCGGTCAATTCGGCAGAACTGGACTGGGTGCTCGCCATGCAACCCATGGCTGATGGATCCATCCTGCTGCTCGATCGCGACATTGCGGACCGTGACGCCTATCTCATCCGGCGGGTCGCCCCGCTTGGCCAATAAAAAAGGCCCGCCATGTGGCGGGCCTTTTGATGATTGCTTGCTAGCCAGGATCAGGCAGATTTCTGATCGTCGTCGACTTCCTCGAAATCGGCATCGACCACATCGTCATCTTCGCCTTCGTCGGCCGCTTCCGCGGCGGCTTCGGCTTCGGCCTGGCTGGCCTTGTACATGGCTTCTCCCAGTTTCAGCGACGCTTCGCTGAGTGCCTGGGTCTTCTCGCTGATGATGGCGGCATTGTCGCCCTCCATCACGCCCTTGAGGTCTTCAAGCGCAGCTTCGATCGCCTGCTTGTCGTCGTCGCCGACCTTGTCGCCATAATCCTTGAGCGATTTCTCGGTCGAGTGGATCAGGCTTTCCGCCTGATTCCTGGCTTCGACCAGCTCGCGGCGCTTCTTGTCCTCGTCGGCGTGGCTCTCGGCATCCTTGACCATGCGTTCGATGTCATCATCGCTGAGACCACCGGAAGCCTGGATGCGAATCTGCTGCTCCTTGCCGGTGCCCAGATCCTTGGCCGAAACGTTGACGATGCCGTTGGCGTCGATATCGAAGGTCACCTCGATCTGCGGCACACCACGCGGTGCGGGCGGAATACCGGTCAGATCGAAACGGCCGAGCGACTTGTTGTCCGCCGCCATTTCGCGCTCGCCCTGGGCGACGTTGATGGTCACGGCATTCTGGCTGTCTTCGGCGGTCGAGAAAACCTGGCTCTTCTTGGTCGGAATGGTCGTGTTGCGATCAATCAGACGGGTGAAGACACCACCAAGGGTTTCGATGCCCAGCGACAGCGGGGTCACGTCGAGCAACAGAACGTCCTTGACGTCGCCCTGAAGCACGCCAGCCTGAATGGCGGCGCCCATGGCCACCACTTCGTCCGGGTTCACGCCCTTGTGGGGCTCCTTGCCGAAGAATTCCTGCACGGTCTGCTGGATCTTGGGCATGCGGGTCATGCCGCCGACCAGAACCACTTCGTCGATCTCGCCGGCCTGGATGCCCGCATCCTTGAGCGCGGCCTTGCACGGGGCAATGGTGCGCTTGACCAGATCATCGACCAGCTGCTCGAATTTGGCGCGGGTCAGTTTGATCTGCAGGTGCTTCGGGCCCGAAGCATCGGCCGTAATGAACGGCAGGTTCACTTCGGTCTGGGTCGAAGAGCTGAGTTCGATCTTGGCCTTTTCCGCAGCCTCTTTCAGACGCTGCAGGGCGAGCTTGTCGGACCGAAGGTCGATGCCCTGATCCTTCTTGAACTCGTCGGCCAGATAATTGACCAGCACCATGTCGAAATCTTCACCGCCAAGGAACGTGTCGCCGTTGGTGGATTTGACCTCGAACACACCGTCGCCGATCTCGAGGATCGAAATATCGAACGTACCGCCACCAAGGTCATAAACCGCGATGATGCCGGTATTCTTCTTGTCGAGACCATAGGCAAGCGCTGCCGCCGTCGGTTCGTTGATGATGCGCAGCACTTCAAGTCCGGCGATCTTGCCGGCATCCTTGGTGGCCTGCCGCTGGCTGTCGTTAAAATAGGCGGGAACCGTGATCACGGCCTGCGTCACGTTTTCACCCAGGAACGATTCAGCGGTTTCCTTCATCTTGGTCAGGATCATGGCCGACACTTCAGCCGGCGACATGGCCTTGCCGTTTACTTCGACCCAGGCATCGCCATTGTCGGCTTTCACGATCTTGTAGGGGACAAGCTTCTTGTCCTTTTCGACCATCGGGTCGTCGAAGCGGCGCCCGATCAGGCGCTTGACGGCGAAGAGCGTGCCTTCCGGATTGGTCACGGCCTGCCGCTTGGCGGGCTGGCCAACCAGACGCTCGCCTTCGTCGGAGAAACCGACCATCGACGGTGTGGTCCGCGCGCCTTCGGAATTTTCGATGACCTTGGGGTCCTTGCCGTCCATCACGGCAACGCACGAATTGGTGGTACCCAAATCGATACCGATGACTTTAGCCATTTTCATACCTCTTTCTCAGCAGCCCCGAGGAGCGAGAACACTTGTCGCAAAGCTATTCTCATTGGCCAAATGGCCCGGAGCCCTAACTTAGATTGCGAGTTGCGTGAAAACAGGTCCAACGCACTTCGCGGCTCATATAGGGAGGGACCAAAGTCCCTTCAAGCAGCCGTTCGATGAAATTCTCCGGACAGAACGGAGACTTTCCAGCCGATTGTTGTGTCACGGGGCCATCCTGGCCCCAATGAATGGGCGTTGCAGGCCGAACCCGCTCAGACCTGCTTGTCGACGTGTTGGGTTTGTTCGACCTCTTCGGCTGCAGCAGCATCGGTCACGTTGTTCGCGTCGGTTTCCGGGGCAACCTTGGGCGCCTTTGCACCGCCCTTGGAAACACCGACCATGGCCGGACGCAGAACCCGCTCACCGATCTCGAAACCGGACTGCATGACCGAAACGACGGTGCCTTCGGGCACGGAGGGGTCGGGCACCTCGAACATGGCCTGGTGCTTGTGCGGATTGAATTTCTCGCCCTCGGCCAAGATCGGCTTGACCCCGTTCTTCTGCAGCAGGCGCTGCATTTCGCGTTCGGTCATCTCGATGCCTTCGATCAGGGCCGCCATGTCCGGTGTGGCGTTGGCGCGCGCATCGTCCGAAAGAGCCTTGAGGGCGCGCTCAAGATTGTCGGTCGCCGTCAGCATGTCGCGGGCGAAATCCGAAATGGCATAGGAGCGCGCGTCAGAAACCTCGCGCTGGGTGCGTTTGCGCAGGTTCTCCATTTCTGCGGCGGCGCGCAGAATGCGGTCTTTCAGATTGGCGTTTTCAGCCTCGAGGGCCGCCACCACGGCACTCACGTCAACGGCGCCATTTCCGGCGGCATCATCATTGGTGGCATTCTCTGCCATGTCATTTTCGTCTGGGCTATCGGTTTGATCGCTCATAACGCTTCTCTTGGTTTGGGAATTTTGCCCCCAAGGGGCGAACAGGTGCACCGCATATCGGCCAGATCGCTATCAATTTCAAGTCTTGCTTCGGCTCAGGTCTTGCGTGTGACAAGACGTCCGACCACGTGGGCGGTATAATCGACCACCGGCACGATGCGCGCATAATTGAGCCGGGTCGGGCCAATTACACCCAGCGCACCCACCACCTTGTCGTTCGCATCCTTGTAGGGCGAGAGAATGACCGAGGAACCGGAAAGCGAAAAGAGCTTGTTCTCGGAGCCAATGAAAATGCGGACGCCCTCACCCTGCTCGGCTTCGGACAGAAGCTCGATCAGCCCTTTCTTGCGCTCGAGTTCGTCGAGCAGTTCGCGCAGGCGCTCCAGATCTTCGGAGGCCATGGCGCTGTCGATGAGATTGGCACGGCCGCGCACGATCACGGTCGGGGTTTCGTCGCCAAGGGGCTGATTGAGGCTGGCGATGCCGGCTTCGACCAGACGATTGGAAATCTCGTCGAGTTCCCGTGCCGCATCGGCGCGTGCGTCGGCCAGGGTCTTGCGCGCCTCGGTCAGGGTTTTGCCCACAATATGGTGATTGAGATAATTCGAAGCTCGGCTGAGCGCGCCGGATTCCATACCGAGAGGCAGCGGCACGATGCGATTTTCCACCGTTCCGTTCTCGCCCACGAGCACCGCCATGCCGGTATCGGCATCGAGCCGGACGAATTCGAGATGTTTCAGCCGCAAATCGGTCTTGGCCGAAATCACGACCCCCGCCCCGCGGGACAGGCCGGAGAGCATCTGGCTGGCCTCGGTCAGAAACTCGTCAGGTGTGCCGGAACTGGCGGAACTGGAAATCTGCTCTTCGATGCGTTGGCGCTCGGCATCATCCATTCGCCCGACTTCGAGCATGGCATCGACGAAAAACCGCAAACCGCTCTGTGTGGGCGCGCGGCCCGCCGAGACATGCGGCGCCCGGATGAGCCCCAATTCCTCGAGATCGGCCATAACATTACGCACCGAGGCCGGCGACAGCGACACATCGAGCATGCGCGACAATTGCCGTGAACCGACCGGCTCGCCCGTATCGAGATAGCGCTCCACCAGCCGGCGGAAGATCTCCTGGCTGCGAACGTTCAGCAGATCGAGAAAATCGTTCTGGCTCATGATGGGAACATGCGAGGTTGCAACATCGTTCTATTCATATCGGGCAGGCGGCAATCGGTTCAAGCGTCGAGATCAGCGCGCGGCTTGTTCTTGATTGCCGCAAAGGCTATGAGCCCGGCAAAAGCAATCGGGATAGATCATGCGTCCATCAAAACGCGCTCCGGACGAAATGCGGGCCGTCCGTTTCGACACCAATGTCGCCCCGCAGGCCGAAGGCGCCTGCCTTGTCAGCTTCGGCAATACGCAAGTCCTGTGCACCGCGAGCGTCGAGACCTCTTTGCCGCCCTGGCGGCGCGGGCTCGGGCTCGGATGGGTGACGGCGGAATATGGCATGCTGCCGCGCGCGACCGGCCAGCGCACGCGGCGCGAGGCGAGCGCGGGCAAGCAATCGGGCCGCACCCAGGAAATCCAGCGGCTGATCGGACGTTCGTTGCGGGCCGTTGTCGATTTCAAGGCGCTCGGGGAAAATCAGGTCATTCTCGATTGCGACGTCATTCAGGCCGATGGCGGCACAAGAACCGCTTCGATCACCGGGGCCTACGTAGCACTGGCCCGGGCGCTCGACTGGATGGCGGCACGCGAATTGACCAAAGGAAAGGTTCTGACGGATTCGGTTGCCGCCATATCTTGCGGCATCTATCGCGGCACGCCGGTGCTCGACCTCGATTATGCCGAGGATTTCGAGGCGGAAACCGACGCCAACTTCGTGATGACCGGCGCTGGCAAGTTCGTCGAAATTCAAGGCACGGCGGAAGGCGAACCGTTCAGCCGCGAAGAGCTGGATGCGCTGATGGGGCTGGCCACAAACGGCATTGCCGAACTGACCGAACTGCAAAAGAAAGCCATCACCGGATGAGCGATTTCAGGCTCACCCCCGGCACAAGGCTGGTGATCGCCACGCACAACCAGGGCAAGCTCAGCGAGTTCAAGGAATTGTTCGCGCCGTTTGATCTCGATCTGGTTTCCGCTGGGAAACTGGGCCTGCCCGAGCCGGAAGAAACCGGAACGACATTTTCGGAGAATGCGCGGATCAAGGCCCACGCCGCCGCCAGCGCCTCGGGCCTCATATCGCTCTCGGACGATTCAGGTCTTTGCGTCGACGCACTTGACGGTCAGCCGGGCGTTTACACGGCTGACTGGGCCGGGGTGCCGCGCGATTTCGGCCGCGCCATGCAAAGAGTCGAGGATCTGTTGCAGCAACAGGGTGCCACCGAACCCGGCAAACGCACCGCGCAGTTTCGCGCCACGCTTTGCCTGGCCCTGCCTCCCGTTGACGGCGGTGGCATCCGGGACATTATCTTCGAAGGTGAGGCGCGGGGCACGCTGGTCTGGCCGCCGCGCGGAACGCTCGGGTTTGGCTATGACCCGGTCTTCTTGCCCGATGGATATGACATCACTTTTGGGGAAATGTCTTCTGAGGTGAAACATTCCTGGAGCCCGCAAAAAACCGGGCTGTCGCATCGCGCCCGCGCCTTCGCCAAACTGGTCGAGGCCTGTTGTGTCTGACTCGCCGTCCGATCGCTCCAACGGGCTGTTCGGCATTTATGTGCATTGGCCGTTCTGCGCCGCCAAATGCCCCTATTGCGATTTCAATTCGCATGTGCGGCAGGGTGGCATCGACGAAGTCTATTTCCTTGACGCTTATCTTAAGGAACTGGCGCATTTCGCGGCGCTGACCCCGGACAAGAATGTGCAATCGATCTTTTTCGGCGGCGGCACGCCCTCGCTGATGGACCCGAAAACCGCCGAGGCCATTCTCGATGCGATAGCCGGGCATTGGACGATTGATGCCAATGCGGAGATCACGCTTGAGGCCAACCCGACCAGCGTTGAGGCTGAGCGCTTTCGCGGCTATCGGCAGGCGGGGGTCAATCGTGTGTCACTCGGTGTGCAATCGCTGCGCGAGGAACCTCTGAAGCGCCTCGGGCGCCTGCACTCGGTCAGCGAAGCCAAGCTTGCGGTCGGGATCGCGCAATCGATCTTCGAGCGGATGAGCTTCGATCTCATCTATGCGCGGCCCGAGCAAAGCCTCGGCGATTGGAAAGGCGAGTTGCAGGAAGCCATCGGCATGGGCAGCGAACATTTGTCGCTCTACCAGCTGACCATCGAACAGGGCACGCGCTATTTCGATCTCTTCAATCAGGGCAAGCTGAACATGCCCGATGCCGATCTCAGCGCCGATCTCTATCAACTCACTCAGGACCTGACCGAAGCGGCGGGGCTGCCGGCCTATGAGATATCCAACCACGCGCGGCCGGGCGAGGAGAGCCGGCATAATCTGCTTTACTGGCGCTATGGAGAATATGTCGGCATCGGCGCAGGCGCGCATGGCCGGTTGTTGATCGACAATGTTCGGCATGCCACGGCCACCGAAAAGCTCCCTGAGAATTGGGCGGAACTGGTGGGGGCGAACGGGTCCGGTCTTGTCACCGACGATCGTCTGACCTGGGAAGAGGAAAGCGACGAATATCTGGTGATGGGCCTGCGGCTGCGCGAGGGCATCGACCCGAAACGCTATGCGCAATTATCGGGCCGCGAGCTTCAGCAAAAGCAGATCGATGAGTTGCGGGCGCTCGGCTTCGTCGAATATCTCAAAAACGGCAATATCCGGGTCACGCCCGCCGGCTGGCCGGTGCTCGATGCCGTGGTGGCCGATCTGGCCATGTAGGCGTGACTATTCAGCGGTCTCGATCGGCCGTCTCGGCTTACGGGGTGCGAGGATGGCAATCGCCACCCCGCCAAACAGAACCAGCAGCATGCCGAAAAGGCTGAGCGTGGTCGGCAGGTGCCCGAACACCAGAAGTCCCAATCCGCCGGCCCAGACCAGATGCATGTAATTGGCCGGAGCGATGATCGAGGCCGGCGCAAAACGGTAGGACGAGGTGAAGAAAAAATGGCCCAGCGACATGAGCAGGCCAAGCGCCAGCATCATCAGAAAATCGTGAGGCGTGACGCTGAGACCGCTGAGATCGCCCACACCGAGCACAACGAAAATCAGCGCCCCGACCCAGGCCGAATGAAACAATAGCGCCGCCGTCGATTCGGTCGGCGACAGGACCCGGCTCAGCAAATGGTAGGTGACGGCGAAGCCGACATTGACCAGGGCCATCACAACGCCGAACGGATCGAGCCCCGCGCCAGGACGAACGATCAGAAGCACGCCGGCAAAGGCGGCGATGGCCCAGAGCCATTGGCCGGCGACGACACGCTCCCCGAGCAGGGGCACCGCGATCGCCATGATCAGGATCGGCGCCAGATAGATAATGGCAACGGTTTCGCCCACCGGCATGAAGCGCAGCGCAAGGCCCAAAGTCAGCGAGGCCGCGGCCAGGCTGACGGAACGCACAAAAACCAGCAGCGTCCGATTTGTGCGGATTAGTCCGCGCCCCATCCGGGGCAGGAAAAACGCCGCCACCAGCAACACGTTGAGCACGTAGCGCACCGCCATCACGACGCTGACCGGATAGATTTCTGTGAGGTATTTGGTCACCACATCGGCGCTGGCGAACGACAGCGTCGCCAGCATGACCAGCGCAATCCCGGCAATGGGACGGTCCTGTTCTGCGGCCACTAGGGGATCTTCGCGCCGTCGATCTGCTGGGCGCCGCCGACCACGATCTGCTTGATCGCCAACGCATATTGCGAGCGGCCATTGGTTAGAAGCCGGAAGACGCCGTCGCGGCCATTGAAGCCGGAGGGACGGGTCAGTTGCGCCTGATCGTAACGCGGCTGGCTTTGCGACAGGGCCGGCGAATTGGCCAAAAGTACCGCCGTGTAGGCCAGAGTGGCAAACGCATGCGGGGCTGCGCCGAACCGGCTTTCATATTCGGGCCGCAGCGCCTGATAGCCGGCACTGTCGAGGGCGGGATAAATGGCGCCGACCATGGCGCTCGATTGCGGAATGGTCAGATCGCCATCCCAATCGAGCGAGCCGACAAGCAGAAGATTTGATCTGTCGATCTGGGCTTCGTCGAGCAGTGCGCCAAAACTCGGGGCGGTCGCCCGGTCGGGAATGAAAAGGGTGTCGATGGCCCCCTGTTGCAGGAAGGGCGTCAACTGCGCCACCGCATTGCGGGCCTCGTCTTCGGACGAAAAACGGAAGACGGACTGGATCGTCATGTTCAGTTCGGAGGCGGCCTGACGCAGCGCCCCTTCCTGAATCTGACCATAAGCCGAGTTCGGAACGATCGCGGCGACCGAGCGCTTGCCCTGTTCCTGGGCATAGGCGAGCGAGCGTTTGACTTCGACTTCGGGCAAAACGTTGAGCAGATAGACGCCGGGCGCCGCAGCGCCGGAATTGTTGGAAAAGCCGATCAGGGGCACGCCGGCAGCCCGGGCCACACCGCCGGCGGCGCGCACCGATTCGGCCTTGAGCGGGCCGAGAATAAGACTGGAGCCTTCGCTGACCGCCTCGCTGGCTTTCTGCGCGGCAATCGTCGAATTGGAGCCCGTATCCTTGATGACCAGCGTGATATTGTCGGCAATTGTGGCATTGTTCTGGATGTAATCCATGGCGAGGGTCGCGGCATTGGCCATCGATGTTCCGACGGTTGCGACATCACCCGTCAGCGGCAACAACAGCGCCACGCGCACCGGGCCGGTGCCAAGCGACTGGCCGGCCGCGGTGGGCAGGGTATTGGGGTCAACCTGCTGCGGCGGCTGTGTCCCGCCGAACTGGAACGGATTTCCAAGATCGGGGAAGGAGAAATTGGAGCAGGCCGCCAGCGTCATCGCAGCCGCGACCGCACCCATGCGCAACAAGGTTTTAACCATGCCGCCCCGGCGCAATGCCGTTGCGCCGCCCAAAAGCCTCGACCCCATCATACTACTCCGCTACTGCCGCCGCGCGCGTCCGGCCGGGGACAAACGCACCCCCGAACACGGTTTCAAGAATAACGCCCACATATACAAACGCAATGCACCCGTCTAAACAAAGGGCCAACGCGGTTAAGGCGGGGAAGTGTCGCGCATGGCCGAAACCATGCCAACAATCACGGACGGCGAAGGACGGTTCGCCCTTTTCGGCGAAACGTTCGCCGCGCCCAAACCGGCGCCCGGGCTTTACCTTGTCGCCACCCCCATTGGCAATCTCGGAGACATGAGTGTGCGCGGGTTGCAGGTTCTGGCCGCGGCCGACCTCGTTCTTTGCGAGGACACCCGCACCAGCGCCAGACTGCTCGACCATTTCGGCATCAGAACGCGGCGAACCGCGCTTCACGAACACAATGAACGCGAACGCGCGCCGCATGTGGTTGAAGAAATCGCAGCAGGCAAGGTGCTGGCGCTGATCTCCGATGCGGGCACCCCGCTCCTATCCGATCCCGGATTTCCACTGGTCAAGGCGGTGCGCCAAGCGGGTCTCGACGTGTTCGCGATTCCGGGCGCGTCGGCGCTTCTGGCGGGGCTTTCCATTTCCGGCCTGCCGACCGACCGGTTTACCTTTGTGGGGTTCCTGCCACCGAAAACGGCGGCCCGAAAAACCGAGCTCGAAAAGCTGACGGATCGCAGCGAAACGCTGGTCTTTTACGAATCTCCCCGGCGGCTGGCGCCGGCGCTGGCCGATATGGCCGAGATTTTGGGTCCTTACAGATCGGCGGTTGTGGCGCTGGAACTGACCAAGCGGTTCGAACGGAGTTTTGCGGCGTCCCTCGCGGAACTGGCTGAAAAAATGGCGTCTGAAGAACAAAAGGGAGAAGCCGTCATTCTGGTCGGTGGCGCCGGCGCGGTCCCGATTGCCGCAACGGACTGGCGCGAGACGTTGATGGCGCTGCTGCAGACCCAGTCTCTGAAGGACGCGGTCGACGAGGTCTCCAAAAGCTTCGGGGTCAAACGGCGGGACGTTTACAATGAAGCCCTCGCCCTCAAAAAGTGAGCGGCGCCAGGCTGCCGAACGGGTGGGCCGCCAGGGCGAGCGGATCGCCGAATGGCAACTTCGTCTCAAAGGCTACCGGATTGTTGAACGCCGGTTCAAATCGCCTGTAGGCGAGATCGATCTTATTGTCCGTCGTGGCAACCTTCTCGTCTTCGTCGAGGTCAAGACCCGCAAAAGCATGGCCGAGAAGGCCCAAGCGCTCGAAGCGGTGGCTGAGCGCCGCATCATTGCCGCTGCCAATGCCTTTCTGACCCATCACGAAGAGCTGATGGCATGCGACATGCGCTTCGACGTGATTTTTGTTGCACCCGGACAATGGCCGGACCATATCAGGGACGCTTTCCGCCCAGACTGATTTCCCCAAGGACTTTGAACGATGAAGAAGCTTCGCGTCGCCGTGCAGATGGACCCGATCGAATGGATCGAACCGAAGGGCGATTCAACCTTTGCAATGATGCTGGAGGCCCAGACGCGCGGACATGAGATTGCTTATTACACGCCCGCGACCCTCGGCATGGAAGGCGGCACGGTTCGCGCATCGGTGGCGCCGGTTGAGGTTTTCGACAAGCCAAAAGGCGAGCATTTCAAGGCCGGAAATGCCGTAATGACCGACCTTCAGACGTTCGATGTGGTCCTGCTGCGTCAGGACCCGCCGTTCGACATGCATTACATCACGACGACGCACCTGCTCGAGCGCATCCACCCCAAAACGCTGGTCGTCAATGATCCGGGCCATGTACGCAACGCGCCGGAAAAAATCCTCGTCACCGAATTTCCAGATCTTATGCCCCCAACCCTGATCACCCGCGACCGGGCACAAATCCGGGCCTTTCGCGAAGAGCACGGCAACATCATCATCAAGCCTTTGTTCGGCAATGGCGGGGCCGGGGTATTCTTCCTGCGCGAGGGCGACCAGAACCTTGTGTCTCTGATCGAATTGTTCGAGCAGAGTTTCCGCGAACCTTTCATGATCCAGAAGTACCTGCCAGATGTGCGCAAGGGTGACAAGCGCATCATCATCATCGATGGAGAGGCGGTGGCGGGGCTCAACCGCATCCCTTCTGAAGGTGAAGCGCGCTCCAACATGCATGTGGGCGGACGGCCTGAACTCAGCGAATTGACGGACCGCGAGAAGAAGATCTGCGCGGCGATCGCCCCGGCGCTCAAGGCGCGCGATTTCATCTTTGTCGGCATCGACGTGATCGGCGACTACATCACCGAGATCAACGTCACTTCACCCACCGGCATTCGCGAGATCAAGCGCTTCGGTGGGCCGGACATCGCGCCGATGATCTGGGACGCCATCGAAAAGCGGCGGGACTGATGGAATGGGGCGTTGCCATCGCCGTCATCCTCGCTGGTGCTCTGGCAATCGGACAGATTTATCGTGACCCGGCTTATACGCCGGAAATCCGCAAAAGGTCGTTGCGGGCGTTGCTGCTTTTCACCGCCTACATTCTTGCCGGTGCCGTCTTTCTGATCGCATTGCCGCTCGAACGATTGACCGTGACGGGATTGGCGTTTCTGCTTCCCGCCATTCTTGCCTGGGTCGGGCTGGGCGGACTCTGGATTTTGCGAACCACACCGAGCAAACGCCCGCCGCCGGACTGGGTGCTGCGATCATGGACCTGGCTCGACTGGGGGCTGATCGGGCTGTTCGGCATTGGCTGTCTCGGAACCGTTTTGACGCTTTACACCGCCTAGCCCGAAAGGATCAAAGCTTGCCTTCCTGCGGCACCTGTGGCAGGCCACGGCGTGCGTTGGGATAGGTCCGGGTTCTGGTGAGCAATACGTTTCTTGTAGCGCTGGCGACGTTTTTCGCGACGGTCGGAGTGGCCGACATCGCGTTCATCTTTGCCGGTCTGACGCGCGACAATAGCTCCCACGAACGTTTCGTGTTCGCGACCCGCGGCGTGATCATCGCGACGATCATTCTGCTGTTTTTCGGGCTGTTGGGCAGCCGGGTGCTCGACCTCTTCGGGATCACCATTCCGGCGCTAAGAACGGCCGGCGGCATTCTGCTGATGCTGATCGCCATCGACATGGTCTTTGCCCGCCACCATTCGGGCGGCACCGCGACGACCGACGAAGAGGATCAGGAAAGCAAGAAGCGCCACGACATTTCGGTCTTTCCGCTGGCCTTGCCGCTGCTGGCGGGTCCGGGCACCATTTCCGCAGTCATTCTTCTGACCGCCAGTACGAAAGACGATTTCGACTATTGGATGGTGCTCTTGGCGCTGGTCCTCATTCTGGCCCTGTCGTGGGTCACTCTCCTGCTCGCCATTCCCATTCAGCGCTTTCTGGGGCGCACCGGCCTGGCGGTGGTTTCCCGCGTTGTCGGCATCCTTCTGGCGGCCCTTGCCGTGCAGTTCGTCTTTGACGGGCTGATGACCTCCGGACTTCTGGGAACCGTCGCCAAACCTTGACGCGTGGCATTGTCCTTGGTTTACAAGGCGTTCAGCAGGTGAAAACGGGCAGAGTTCAGGCAAGGTCGCGAGACATGGCCTCATCCGAACAATTCATCAGATCCATTCTTGAGAAGGCCGGGATCGAAGTTGGCGGTTCCCGCCCCTGGGATATCCTGATCCACAACGACGCCTTTTATGGCCGGGTGATCAGCCAGGGCACGCTGGGGTTCGGCGAAGCCTATATGCAGGGCTGGTGGGACTGCCCCAATGTCGATCAGCTCATTTTCCGGCTGTTGCAGGTGGATGTGCTCGAGCTGATGCCGAAGGCGCGGGACATTGCCCTTTGGGTCTCGCTTGCGCGGGCCTTCCTGTTCAACCGGCAACGCAGCCGGGCTTTCGAGGTGGGCGAGAAACATTACGATATCGGCAACGATCTCTATTCACGCATGCTCGACAAGCGGCTGATCTATTCGTGCGGCTATTGGAAGGATGCCGAAACGCTCGATCAGGCGCAGGAGGCCAAGCTCGATCTGATCTGCCGCAAGATCGGGCTCGAACAGGGCATGCGAGTGCTCGATATCGGTTCGGGCTGGGGCGGTTTCCTGAAATTCGCCGCCGAGCGCTACGGGATTGAGGGGGTCGGGATCACGGTCTCCAGAGAGCAGCGTCAATATGCGGAAGATTCGACGCAGGGGCTGAAGCTCGACTTCCGGCTCGAAGATTATCACGACACGCAAGGGTCCTTCGATCGCATCGTTTCGGTCGGTATGTTCGAACATGTCGGCTACAAGAATTATCGCGGCTATTTCGAAAAGGCCGCCCAGTTGCTGAGCGATCGGGGCCTGTCTCTGTTGCACACGATCGGTGGCAATGAATCGGTCACCCACGGCGACCCTTGGGCGGAGAAATACATTTTCCCTAATGGCATGTTGCCCTCGATGCGCCAGATCGCCGAGGGGGTCGAACATCTGTTCGTGGTCGAGGACTGGCACAATTTCGGGGCCGACTATGATAAAACGCTGATGGCCTGGCATGCCAATTTCGAGGCGGCCTGGCCGGATATCAGCCAGACCTATGACGAGGTCTTTCACCGGATGTGGCGCTATTACCTTCTGTCATTCGCCGGCGTGTTCCGGGCGCGGCGCGCCCAGCTCTGGCAGGTGGTTCTGAGCAAGGACGGCATTCCGGGCG
Organism: Hyphomicrobiaceae bacterium; assembly: GCA_020638065.1. Lineage (GTDB taxonomy): Bacteria > Pseudomonadota > Alphaproteobacteria > Rhizobiales > Devosiaceae > JACKJF01. Next base: position 180,473 of record JACKJG010000007.1, read on the forward strand.
GATATCAAACCATCCGCTAGCTTGCCGCTACTTCAGCGATGCGCACCGTCCGGTCGGACCGAGTACCGGCAGATCGCGGGGGTCACAGCCGGTCAGGATGAAGTGCACCCATTCTTCTTCGCTGCCGTAAAAGGCGTTGCGGTCGACCTCGCCGCGAATGCCCGGCATCACGCCGGTCTGGGTATATTGCCAGAAGGTCCAGGGCTCGTTGCGATATCTGAGGTGCGGCTCGGCGGCGACCGAGCGCAACCACATCGTATTGGGCAGGTTGCGGCCGGCCAGCACGTCCTTGTGGAAGGTCATGTCGGTGTAGATGATCGGCAGTTTGCCGCTATGCGCTTCCATGCGGGCCAGCATGGTCTGAACCATCTCGAAAGCGGTATCCGGATCCGGATGCGTGCGGCAGGATTGGGAATGATTGTTCCATTCCAGATCGAGCACCGGCGGCAGCGAGAACGGATCGTTGGGCACGTTGGCCACGAACCAGTCGGCCTGTTCATCGGCATCGCGGCACCAGGTCATGAAGTGATAGGCACCCGGCGCAACTCCAGCATTGCGCGCCCGCTGCCAATTGGCGCGGAACATGGGGTCGACATAGTCACCCCCCTCGGTCGCCTTGATGAAGACGAAATGCGTGCCGGCGGCGCGGGCCGCATTGAAGTCGATATCGCCCTGATAGCGCGCCACATCGATGCCCTGGATCGGCAGGTTGTGGGCACGGAAAACCCCGGGATGCGGATCATTGTCGCCGCGAATGATGCCGGCGGAAAAACAGCCGGCCTGGGCAGACACCAGACCAATGGCAAGGACGGATTTGACTACAGAGCGCACAAGGGTGCGGACCGGAACGGGCATTTGACATAACGCGACAACAGAATGAACCGGCCTGATTCATCATGCCTGCGTTAACGCGAACTTACGCAATTGTGGCGGTCGCGTGGCGCTGATCGTTAAGGTTGATCAAGGCTTAATCGGCGCTGGCCCCGTTGCGTGCTGCGAGCGCATCGAACAGGCGATCCATCAGCGGCTGCCAGCGCGTGTCGACGACGGCCTGCAAGTCCTCAGAGAGCCGATAGGCATCGACCTTGAAATCGTGCCGTTCGGCGAAATAGGCCTCGATTTTCGGTGCAACCTGGTCGAACCCGTCGCGGCCCAGGGCCGCATAGGTCTCGCGCATTTGCGCAATCGGGTCTTCGGTCAAATCAGAATAGTGCAAATGATGGAACTGACCCTGAGGCAGCGCTTTCACATCTGCGATCAGCGCTTCCATCATCTCTTCGAACTCTTTGGCAATGCGTTCGGCCATTTTCGAATGATCGGACAATTGCAGCCCTTGGGAATCGCAGAGCCGGGTCCAGAGTTTGAGCGTCGAACCGAGAACCGCGGCAGGGTCGCGGGTGATCAGGACGAAGCGCGCATTGGGATAAAGATCAATGAGAGTTTTGACCCTTGCAGTGTGGGTCGGTGACTTGACGACGATTTGCTTGGGTCCCGATTGCAGAGTGACCGCCTTGAGAAACCAGACCAGGCCCTCGCGCCATTTTCTGAGTTCGTGTGCATCAAGTCCGGACAGCGACAAGGTTCCCCTTCGGCGCGGTGCATCGGGAAAGGCGATCTGCAGATAGGGCGATGGCAGGCCAAGATTCATCAAAGCGAATTCGTCCTCCTGCGGCAGATGCCAGCCCGCCTGCATGTCATCCATCGGCCGGTTGGAGGGCACGAGGAATTTGACCATGCCTGCATAGGAAGCAGTCAGCAGAAAATGGTGTGGGCTCATGCATTGAAAGGTGTCGGGGAAGATGACCCGATCATCGAGGATCATCAATTCGTGCAGCAACGTGGTGCCGGAGCGCCAATGGCCGATGACGAAGATTGGGTCTGCGGGTAACTTGACTGCCTCGATCTCGCGGCCCTTGAGAATGTGCTGGGCCAGCGCCGCGGCCGAATTGATGATCGAGGTCAGGGTGATGGTCAGCACATGGCCCCATTTGATCGGAGCGACGGCAAAGCGGCCATAGGCGAGCAGGCGCATCCACACCGAAAAGGTCATGCCGTGCCAGAAACGTGCGTGCCAGATGCGCACGCGCCGGTCCGGTTGCTTTTGAGCCATCGCGCGTCAATCCCTAAGTCTTTGCCTTCATGCCTCCTAGCCCGGCAGTTCTCATATGAAAACCGGCAAGGCGAGAAATACGGGTAAATCCGGAGATTGACTCGGGATTTCACTTAGAACAAACTAAGAACATATTTTGCGGGGCGCTTATGGTCACACGGGTCAAGACGGTTGCATTTCAGGGCATCGATGCGGTGGATGTCGACGTGCAGGTGCAAGTGGCACCCGGTATGCCGCATTTCAACATTGTCGGGCTGCCCGACAAGGCGGTGGCCGAAAGCCGGGAACGGGTGCGGGCCGCGCTTTTGGCCTCGGGGCTTGGCCTGCCGCCCAAGCGGGTCACCATCAATCTGGCGCCCGCCGACCTGCCCAAGGAAGGCTCACACTACGATCTGCCCATTGCCCTTGGGCTGATGGGCGCGATCGGCGCCGTGCCAGCAGACAGTTTCAGCCGCTACATGGTTCTGGGGGAACTGGCGCTTGACGGGCGCATCATGCCGGTTTCGGGAACGCTTCCCGCCGCCATTGCCGCCAATGCGCGGGGGCTGGGGATGATCTGTCCGGCGTCTTCGGGGCCGGAGGCGGCGTGGGCTGATCCCGACCTCGACATCATCGCGGCGGAATCGCTGGTCATGCTCAACAATAATCTGGTCGGCCATCAGATGAGCGCGCGGCCCTTGCCCGCGCGGCAAGGCGAGAATGACCTGTTGCCGGACCTGGCCGATGTGCGCGGGCAGGAGGCGGCGCGGCGCGCACTGGAGGTTGCGGCGGCAGGTGGCCACAACCTGTTGATGGTCGGGCCGCCGGGCGCGGGCAAATCCATGCTGGCGGCGCGATTGCCATCGATCCTGCCGCCGCTCAGTCCGCGCGAAATGCTCGACGTGTCGATGATCCAATCGATTGCCGGAGAATTGCATGGCGGCAAGTTGAGCGAAAGGCGTCCGTTCCGCGCTCCGCATCATTCCGCGTCGATGGCGGCCCTCGTGGGGGGCGGATTGCGGGTCAAGCCGGGCGAGGTGTCGCTGGCGCACAATGGCGTGCTTTTCCTCGACGAATTGCCGGAATTCTCGCCGCAGGTGCTCGATTCCCTGCGCCAGCCTCTCGAAGCGGGAGAAACGGTGATCGCGCGCGCCAACGCACGTGTCTCCTATCCCGCGCGGTTTCAGCTGATCGCGGCGATGAACCCGTGCAAATGCGGCATGGCGGGCACGCCGGGCCATACCTGCAAACGCGGCGATGCCTGCGCGGCGGACTATCAGGCGCGCGTTTCCGGCCCCTTCCTCGACCGGATTGACATCCGCATGGACGTGCCGGCGGTTTCCGCCCTCGACATGATGGGCGAGCAAAAGGCGGAATCCAGCCGTGACGTTGCTGTGCGGGTCGCCGCTGCCCGGCAGGTCCAGATCGAACGCTATCAGGCCATGGGCGCCAACGGCATCTACACCAATGCGGCAGCGGGATCGCGCCTGATCGAAGAGGTCGCCGCGCCGGATGCGGAAAGCCGCGATCTTCTCGTTCGGGCGTCGGAACGTTTCGGCCTCTCGGCCCGCGCCTATCATCGCGTGCTCAAGGTGGCGCGCACGCTGGCCGATCTGGCGGGATCGAAAAAGGTTGGGAGGCCCTTCTTTGCCGAGGCCCTGAGCTACCGGCTCAACCTTGCCAATGCTTAAGGGTTTTCGCTTCTGGCGGAATGCTGACGTGAAGAACTTGATCGGTGCAAATCCCGATCTGCAATTGACTCAAAATTAGGGGGTTTTGATGCATCTTTTCGCTTATGGGCAGAAAGAACCACATCGTCCGCAACGAAGCGGAATTGTTGAGCTGGAACGAGCAACGCGGCTTCGGGTTTGCGCGCCTGCCTGGCGGCACCGAACGCATCTTCGTTCACGCCAAGAGTTTTTTGCCCGACATGCCGCGTCCGCAACCCGGTGACCGGCTCGACCTTGAAGTGGTGCCCGGCAAGGGTGGCAAGCCGGCCGCGCGCGACGTACGTATCCTTCTGCCCGACGAATTGCCGTCGAGCCCCTTGTCGCTGCACCTGGCGACCGCCGCGATCCTGACCCTGTTGCTGCAAATCGACATCATGCTGGACCGGATGCCCGGACTTCTGGCCTCGCTTTACGTGCTGATGGGCGGTCTGTCCCTTTTTGCCTATTCCTGGGACAAGCAGGCCGCCGTCCTCGGTGCCTGGCGTGTCCGCGAACGCGACCTGCAGATCATCGATTTCATGGGCGGCATTATTGGCGGCCTTGTGGCCCAGCACATGATGCGGCACAAACGCTACAAGAATTCCTTCCAGAACGGCACACTCGTCGCCGTCGTCTTCCATGCTGCGCTGCTCGGCGCGATCGGACTTGGGCTATTTCACCTTTAGTCGTTCGGTTCAGGCGATCTCAGAGATGTCGATCAGGCAGACATGCCGATACGGTCGGTCGGGTGAACAAAGAATGGACGGAAAGCGCGGCTCGTTGATCGCATTGGGATAGGCCTGGTCCTCGAGGCAGAGGCCCGAATGTTTTGCGTAGATGCGGCCGCCATGCCCGGGCACGCTGACATCGGTCCAGACCGAATCGTAAAGCTGAACAGCCTGCCGGTCCGTGAAAAGCCTCAATTGCAGCCTGTTGTCGGGGCCGGTCACGATCGCGGCCGGCTCATTTGGGTCGCGGCCATCGCGCAAAACCATGTTGAGATCGTAATCGAGCGGCTCGCCGTTCTCGTCGCGGAAATTGCGCGGCGTCCGGAAGTCGAAGCGGCTGCCGGTCACGTCGCGGATTTCGCCGGTCGGCAAAAGCGTATCGTCGCTGACGGTCATTCGGTCGGCATCGAGCCACAGTGTATGATCGAGAATATCCGAGCCGGTTCCGAGGTTGAAATATTGGTGCTGCACCAAGGAAATTGGCGTAACGCGTTCGGGCACGGCTTCGAGCACGAGCTCCAGCATATTGCCGTCAAGCCGATAGGTCGCGGCAAAGTCCACCGCGCCGGGATAGCCCATGGCGCCATCTGGCGAATGGTGGGTGAAGAGCACCGCATTGCGGTCCGAATCAGGCGCCATGTCCCAGACCTGCCGTCCCAGCCCGTCCGGCCCGCCATGCAGATGATGGGGCGCTTCATTGACCGGCAATTCATAGGTCATGCCGTCCAGTTCGAACCGTCCGAAGCCGATGCGGTTGGCCACGCGCCCGGCCAGCGATCCGAAATGAGGCGAATGATCGGGATAGGGGTCGAACCGGTCAAACCCCAGCACGACCGATCTCGGCTTGCCATCGACCGGCACCTGCCAATCGCGCACGACGACGCCCCAGTTCATGATGAAAACCGACGTGCCTTCCGAATTGGTGAGCGTCACCTCATCAACCCGCTTTCCCGCAAATTCGCCGATGGTTCTGATCTGCATGTCCGGTCTCCCTGCTTCGTGCGCTCTTAGCCCGAACGATGCAGCTTTGCATCAATGGGGCGCGAGATTTTCCACCCATGGTTTGTCACTGCACTTTTTCATGGCGGTATCCTGCTGTTGCCGCTATGGAAATCGCGGGGAGAGTGTTTGGTGGCGAAACGAACGGGAAAAAACAACAAGCCAACGGTCCGCGACGTGGCCAAGGCCGCCGGCGTGTCGCTGGCAACCGTTGATCGTGTGCTGAACCAGCGCAAGGGCGTACGTCAGGCCACCATCGAGAAGGTGGAAAAGGCGGTCGCCGACCTCAATTTCACGCGCGATGTTGGCGCCTCGCTTCTGGCGCGGGCCAAGTCTGCCCGCATCCATTTCGTCCTTCCGGCTGGCACCAATCCCTTCATGCACAGCCTTGAATCGGCAGTGGCCCAACAGGCCGAAATCGCGGCCCAGGCTCGTGTGGATGTCGACATGTCGAGCGTGCCGCCGCTCAATGCCGAGGCGCTGGTCGAGGAAATCGACAGGCTTGCCGACGATTCCTGTGATTGCGCGGTAATCGTGGCGACCGACGACGACGCCTTGCGCCGTGCCGTGGCACGGGCGCTCACCAAAGGCCTGCCAACGATCACTCTGGTTTCCGATCTGCCGCAATCGAAGCGGCGGGCCTTTGTCGGCATCGACAATGAAGCGGCCGGACGCACCGCCGCATCGCTGCTCGGGCGCTTCTGTCCGCCCAATGCCCAGATCGGGCTGATCGTCGGCTCTCTTGACCTGCGCGATCACCGCGACCGGTTCATCGGCTTTTCCGAAGTCATGCTGGAGGAGTTCCCTGGCATTGAGATCATCGGACCGGCCGAAGGCTTCGATGACGCACGCGAAACGGCCAAACGCGCCAACGAACTCCTGAACGACAATCCGCGGCTCGCCGGAATCTACTCGATCGGGGCCGGCAATGATGGGTTGATGACGACCCTCAGGCAGCGGATCAGCCCGGGACGGGTAAAGGTCGTGGTGCACGAATTGACCGAGGCCTCGCGCGAAGGGCTGGCCGGCGGCTATATCGATGCGGTTCTCAACCAGAACGTCGCACACGAGGCCGAGCGCGCAATCCGCTTTGCGCAATTGCTGGCCGTGCAGCCCAGTGCCGAACTCGACCGCACGCCGGTCGAAATCGGTATTTATCTGCGCGACAACGTGATCTAACCTCACCGTGCGCGCCGGTCTAAGGCGCGACAATTCACAGCCTCAAAGGCGGCCTTTTCACGGGCCGCATATTGTGCAATTATCGCAATTGAGGTACGTAACTCAGGCCCGGTTCAGCGCCGGGAGCGAACACGGTCAACGGGCGGAACAGTCCGGCGGTTCGCGAAAAAGGTGGGGAGGCAGGTGCGAAAATGGCGCACGAGAATGCCTATTATGTCGGTCTCGATATCGGAACGTCAGGGGTCAAGGCGGCGCTGATGTCCGGTGCGGGCGTGCTTGAAGCCGATGCGCTTGCCCCACTCGAGGTCTTTCGCCCCAAGCCGGGTTGGTCGGAACAGAACCCGGCCGATTGGTGGGCGGCAACGCAATCGGCGCTCGATCAGCTGGCCAAAGCGCATCCGGAAAAGATGGCTCGCGTGCGCGGGCTCGGGCTCTCCGGCCAGATGCACGGCGCAACCCTGATCGACAAGGACGACAAGGTCCTGCGCCCTGCGATCCTCTGGAATGACGGGCGCTCGGCGGCCGAATGCGCGGAAATCGAGCGGGATTGCCCGAATTCGCGCCAGATCGCGGGCAATATCGCCATGCCCGGTTTCACCGCACCCAAGATTGCCTGGGTCAGAACGCACGAACCGGACATCTATGCGCAGATCGCCAAAGTGCTGCTCCCAAAGGATTATGTGCGGTTGTGTCTGTCCGGCGATTACGTGTCCGACATGTCCGATGCGGCGGGCACGCTGTGGCTCAACGTGGCCGAACGCAGATGGTCGCCGGAACTGCTGGCAGCGACCGGTCTTGATGAGAGTCATATGCCGCGGCTGGTCGAGGGATCCGAAGATTCGGCGATCCTTCGCGACGATCTCCGGCAGCGCTGGGGCATGTCCGAAAAGGTGGTGATCGCAGGCGGCGGCGGCGACAATGCGGTGCCGGCCTGCGGCATCGGTGCCATCCGGCCCGGCGAGGGCTTCGTTTCGCTGGGCACCTCCGGCGTGCTGTTCGTCACCAACGACCGGTTCCGACCCAACACCGAAGGCGCCGTTCATGCCTTCTGCCATGCTGTGCCCAATACCTGGCATCAGATGGGCGTCATCCTGTCAGCGACCGACAGTCTCAACTGGATCGCCAGCAATCTCGGACAGTCGAGCGTCGATCTCGCCAACAAGGTGGCGGAGAGCTACCAGGGTCCGGGCGAGGAGATTTTCCTGCCCTACCTCTCGGGCGAACGCACACCGCACAACAATGCGGCGGCGCGGGGTTCATTTGTGGGGCTTTCGCATTTGTCCGACCCCGTCCGGCTGGCGCAAGCCGTCATGGAAGGTGTGGCCTTCGCCTTCAGGGATTGCCAGCGGGTGCTGGGCGATGCCGGCACGAGCGTCAACAAGCTGATCGCCGTGGGCGGTGGCTCCAATTCACGCCTGTGGCTCGAGATGATCGCGACGCTGCTCGATCAGGAAATCAACATTCTCGCCGACGGCGATTTCGGCGGCGCGTTCGGTGCCGCGCGGCTGGGACTTTGTGCTGCCGAAAAAGCTGACCCGTTCGACGTCTGCACAACCCCGGACATCAAAACCAGCGTTACGCCTAACAGCCAATGGGCTGACGCACTCAATGCCAACTATCAGCGCTATCGCGCGCTCTATGGCGCGATCGAGGAGACCCGAAGATGAGCGATTTTTTCAAAGGCCTGGAAAAGGTCAAATATGAAGGGCCGGGGAGCACAAGCCCGTTTGCCTTCCGCCACTACAATCCCGACGAAATGGTCATGGGCAAGCGCATGGAAGATCATCTGCGCTTTGCCGTGGCCTATTGGCATTCGTTCGCCTGGGAAGGCGGCGACCCGTTCGGCGGGCGCACGTTCGACCGGCCCTGGTACGGCGATGACATGGAGCATGCCCGCCTCAAGGCAGAAGTTGCCTTCGAACTTTTTGGCCTTTTGGGCACGCCCTATTTCTGTTTTCACGACGCCGACGTCCGGCCAGAAGGCAGCACCTACGCGGAATCGACCAAGCGCCTGAACGAGATCGCTGACATCTTTGAAAAGAAGATGAGCGAGACCGGCGTCAAACTCTTGTGGGGTACCGCCAATCTCTTTTCGAACCGGCGTTACATGGCCGGCGCCTCGACCAATCCAGACCCGGACGTGTTCGCCTATTCGGCGGCCACCATCAAGGCGAACATGGATGTCACCCATCGGCTGGGTGGTGAAAACTATGTGCTCTGGGGCGGGCGCGAAGGGTACGAGACCCTTCTGAACACCAATATGGGCCAGGAATTCGACCAGATGGGTCGCATGCTCAATCTGGTGGTCGAGTACAAGCACAAGATCGGCTTCAAAGGCACGATCCTTGTCGAGCCCAAGCCGCAGGAGCCCTCCAAGCACCAGTACGATTTCGATGCGGCGACCTGTTTCGCCTTCCTGCAGAAATACGGGCTCGAAAACGAGGTCAAACTCAATATCGAGGTCGGCCATGCGTTCCTGGCTGGCCACACGTTCGAACACGAACTGGCCTATGCCGCATCGCAGGGCATTCTCGGTTCCATCGACATGAACCGCAACGACCTGCAATCGGGCTGGGATACCGACCATTTCCCCAACATGGTTCCGGAAGTGGCGCTGGCCTATTACCACATTCTGAAAAATGGCGGGCTGCACACTGGCGGCACCAATTTCGACGCCAAGCTGCGCCGTCAATCCATCGATCCCGAGGATCTGGTTCTGGGGCATATTCTTGGCATCGAGACCTGTGCACGCGGCCTCAAAGCTGCCGCCGCACTGATTGAAGACGGCACTTACGACCAATTCCTGGCTGACCGCTATGCGGACTGGAACAGCGCAGAGGCACAAGCCATGCTCAAGGGCGAGCGGTCGCTTGACGAGATCGCGGCCCGCGTGGAGCGCGATCATATCGAACCCGAACCGCGTTCGGGCAAGCAGGAATATCTGGAGAACCTGATCAACCGGTTCTGCTAGGCGATATCGGCTGACCGGCAACGGTCGGCCTCTATGTTTCCGGGATGCGTTTGGGCTTTTTCGCTTCCCGGAAAAACGCCGGTGGTGACGCACTGGACCCACCGGCCATCTTCCCGAAAAGGGCCGTCGGCACTCTGCCGGCGGCCTTCGGGGCAAGCCAAAATCCCGCAAAAAGCGATCAGCAGGTTCCGCAAGAGGAAAGCGTTATGGCCATCGTTACCAACCCCATTCTGCCCGGCTTCAATCCCGACCCATCCATCTGCCGGGTCGGCGACGATTACTATATCGCGACCTCGACCTTTGAATGGTTTCCCGGGGTTCAGATCCATCATTCAAGGGACCTGGCAAACTGGGAACTCGTTGCACGGCCGCTGACGCGCAAGAGCCAGCTCGACATGCGCGGCGATCCCGATTCCTGCGGTATCTGGGCACCGTGCCTGACCCATGACGGGGAGCAATTCTGGCTGGTCTATACGGACGTCAAGCGCAAGGACGGCTCTTTCAAGGATGCGCACAATTACATCGTGACGGCGCCTTCGATCGAGGGGCCGTGGTCTGATCCGGTCTATGTCAATTCGTCGGGTTTCGATCCGTCACTTTTCCATGACGATGATGGACGCAAATGGTTCGTCAACATGATGTGGGACCATCGCGTGCGCCCGCTGCTTTTTGCCGGCATCGCCCTGCAGGAGTATGATCCCGCCAAGAAGAAACTGGTCGGTGAGCGCACCAATATCTTTCAGGGCACGGACCTGAAGCTGGTCGAGGGACCACATCTCTACAAGCGCGGCGGCTATTATTACCTTCTGACCGCGGAAGGCGGCACCGGCTACGAGCATGCCTGCACCTTCGCACGGTCGCGCCATATTGACGGGCCCTACGAGCTTCATCCGCTCAAGCACATCATCACCGCCAAGGATCATCCGCTTAACAGGGTGCAGCGCTCAGGGCACGGCGATATCGTCGACACCCCGGACGGCAAGACCTATGTGGTGCACCTGATGGGCCGCCCGACAACCCAGAAGCGGCGATGCGTGCTCGGCCGCGAAACCGGCATTCAGGAAGCCGAATGGCGGGACGATGGCTGGCTCTGGGTGAAGAACGGACCTGTTCCCTCCTACGAGGTCAACCTGCCCGCAGAACGCGATGAAGAGGCCTATTGGGCTCCAAAATTCTACGATTTCGCCAAGCCCGAACTCGATATCGACTTTCAATGGCTAAGAACGCCCGAGCCGGAGCGCATCTTCTCGTTGACCGACAAGCCGGGCGTCCTGCGGCTTTATGGCCGTGAATCCATCGGCTCCTGGTTCGAGCAGGCGCTCGTCGCCCGCCGCCAGCAGCATTTCAATTACCGGGCCGAGACGGAACTGGATTTCTCACCGCAAGACGAGCGGCAGATGGCAGGCCTGACCGCCTATTATTCGCGCTACAATTTCCACTATCTGGTGGTGACCGCCCATTCGGACGGGCAGCGGGAACTGATGATCGTGAGTTCGGAAGCGAGTTTTCCGGATGGCAAACTCACCTTCCATGGCGAACCGATCCAGATTCCGAACGAGGGCAAGGTGCGGCTGGGCATCAACATCTCGAATTCGCGGCTGCAATTTTCCTATGGATTGCAGGGTGACAATGATCTGAAGCCCTTCGGTCCCGAACTGGATGCTTCTCTGCTTTCAGACGAATGTGGCGGGCATGCTGAACATGGCTCATTTACCGGCGCCTTTATCGGGGTTTGTGCACAGGACCTGAACGGCACGGCGGCGCCTGCGGATTTCTCCTATCTCAGCTACGAGCCAGTGCGCTGAGACGATTGGCCATCTCGACGCGAGAGGGTTGATCGGCCAGATTGAACGCTGAGGGCGCGACTGGAGTTATGACATGAAGAAAATCGTTGTGACCGGCGGATCGGGCTCTCCCGAGCGCGGCGTCGGCGCGTCCATCGTTCGCGATCTTCTCGATCGCGGCTATGAAGTGAGAAACCTCGATATCCTGCCGCCAAGGGCCAACCCGCAAGCGGAATATCGACAGGTTGATCTCAGTCATTATGGCGACACGTTCGCCAACCTTCACGGCGCCGATGCCGTGGTACACCTGGCCGCCAATGCCAAACCCGATTTCGACCATTTCACTGGCGCCCAGCGCTTTCACCTCAATACGCTGATGGCCTACAATGTTTTCCAGTCCGCCGTGGCGCTCGGCATTGACCGGGTGGTCTGGGCATCGTCGGAGACGGTTCTCGGGTTCCCCTACGACACGCCGCCCGAACTGGTGCCGACCCATGACGACGATCCACCGATCCCGACCGGCTCGTACGGAATTTCAAAGGCGGTGGTCGAAAACCTTGCCGAGCATCTGCACCGCCTGCACGGCACCACTTTTATCGGGCTGCGTTTCTCCAACGTCTATTACGATAATGCGGGCAGCGAGACCGATTATCAGGATCTTCCGCCCTTCTGGGACAAGCCGAAGGAGAAGAAATTCAACCTCTGGGGCTATGTCGATCATCGCGATATCGCGCAGGGTGTTTACAGGGCGCTGACCTCTTCGGTCACAGGCGCGCGCAACTACACGTTGGCCGCCGCCGACACCAACATGAAGATGACCAATGAAGAGCTGGTTGCGCTCTGTTTCCCCGGCACCAGGATCAGGCCCGGCACCGGCGCCCACGATACGCTGATCGGCATCGATCGGGCGCGAGAGGAACTTGGATATGATCCCCAATATTCCTGGCGCGATATTTTGGGCGAAAACTAGAGGCCAGAATTGCTTTGCGGTTGAGACAGGGTTCGAGTTGACCTAGGGTTCAGGCTTTGCTGCCGGTCCAGAACCCTTGCACGACATGAATGCCTCCCCGACCGTGACGCCGATGATGGCGCAATACCTTGAAATCAAGGCGGTCAATCCCGGCTATCTGCTTTTCTATCGCATGGGCGATTTCTACGAATTGTTCTTCGAGGATGCGGAGATTGCCTCGGGCGCGCTCGGCATCGTTCTGACCAAGCGCGGCAAGCATCAGGGCGATGATATTCCCATGTGCGGCGTGCCGATTCATGCCGCCGAAGACTACCTGAAAAGGCTCATCTCGCAGGGCCATCGCGTTGCGATCTGCGAACAGGTTGAAGACCCTGCCGAGGCCAAGAAGCGTGGCTCGAAATCGGTGGTCAAACGCGATGTCGTCCGGCTGGTGACTGCCGGGACGCTGACCGAAGATGATCTCTTGCCTGATGGGCGCAACAACTTTCTCGCCAGTCTGGCGATGATCAGGCACGGGCAGGCCGATTTCGCTCTCGCCTATGCCGACATCTCGACGGGCGAATGCGCTCTGGTCGAATTGAGCGAAGCGCAATTGGCCGACGAATTGGCGCGGCTCGATTGCGCCGAACTGGTGCTCACCTCAACCGTGCGCGAGGTCCTTTCCGATCTGGATGCCCTGCCGCGCGGGCTATTCGACCGCATGACGATTTCCGACGCGGATCTGTTTGATTCCGAACAGGCATCGGGCCGCATCAAAACTCAGTTTCCACAAATTGACCCGACCGCTTGGTCGCGCGCCGGCCGGGCCGCACTCGGGGCACTGGTCGCCTATGTGGCCGAAACCCAGAAGTCGGCCAACGTGCCCCTCAGGCCGCCCAAAAGCGAAGCGGCGGCAGACCACATGGCGATCGATCAGGCGACCCGCAATTCGCTTGAATTGCTGCAAACCAATCGCGGGGCAGTAAAGGGCTCGCTACGCCATGCGATCGACCGCACCGTCACCCAGGCCGGCCAGCGGCTTCTGGTCCGGCATCTGGCCGCACCCCTGGTCGACCGCAAAGCAATCATCGAACGTCTCGATATGGTCGAATGGCTGAACCGCTCGCCGCTCCTGCTTGGCGATGTGCGCTCGCACCTCAAGAAGGCGCCCGATCTCGGCCGCCCCCTGTCGCGCCTCGGGCTTGGACGCGGCGGCCCGCGGGACCTGTTGAGCATTGCCCGCTCGGTCGAGCAGGCGCGTTCGCTCGGTTCTCTTTTTGCCGCTGAAAGCGATCTGCCCGAAGGGCTGTTGCGCATCAATGCCGTCCTGATGGACGCACCGGCCGATCTTGCTAATCTCATCGGCAGCGCCATTGATGACGAAGCGCCGCTTCTGGCGAGGGATGGCGGCTTCGTGCGGTCCGGGTTCGACAAGGACCTCGACCGCTACCGGGCGCTCGCCAGCGAAAGCCGTACATTCATCGCGCAATTGCAGGCACGGCTGACTGAGGCCACCGACGTCAAATCGCTCAAGATCAAGCACAACAATGTGCTTGGCTATTTTGTCGAAGTGCCGGCCAGCCATGGACCGAAACTGATGGGCGAACCGCACGCGGAAACGTTCATCCATCGCCAGACCATGGCGAACGCCATGCGTTTCACGACGGTCGAACTGAGCGAACTTGAAGGCGAGATCGTCAAGGCGCAGACCGAGGCGCTCGCCATCGAACTTGCCGTTTTCGATCAGGTGCAGGACGCCGTTCTGACCGAAGCGCCCCGATTGCAGAAACTGGCCGAGGCGCTGGCCGAACTCGACGTGATGGCCTCGCACGCCAAAATGGCTGCCGACAATGGTTTCTGCCGTCCCGAAGTTGATAATTCTCTTGCTTTCGAAGTGCTTGAGGGCCGGCACCCGGTGGTTCAGGCCATGCTCGAGGCCGAACAGCAGACTTTCGTGACCAATGATTGCCATCTGGGCACAACCGAAGACGAAGCCGGCGCTTTGTGGCTGGTGACCGGGCCGAATATGGGCGGCAAGTCCACCTTCTTGCGCCAGAATGCGCTGATCGCCATTCTGGCCCAGATCGGGTCGTTCGTTCCCGCCGGATCGGCGCATGTCGGGATTGTCGACAAGCTCTTTTCCCGCGTCGGCGCGTCGGACGATATTGCCGAAGGGCGATCGACCTTCATGGTGGAAATGGTCGAGACCGCCGCCATTCTCAATCGGGCCACGAAGCGCTCGTTTGTCATTCTGGACGAGATCGGGCGCGGCACGGCAACATTCGATGGCCTCTCGATTGCCTGGGCCACCGCTGAAGCCCTGCACGAAACCAATCAGTGCCGGGCGCTGTTCGCCACCCATTTTCACGAATTGACCGCTTTGTCCGCGCGTCTGGACCGGGTTTCGAACCACACAATGAAGGTGCGCGAATATCGCGGCGAGGTCGTTTTCCTGCATGAAGTCGCCGAGGGTGCCGCCGACCGCTCCTATGGTATTCAGGTCGCAAAGCTTGCCGGACTGCCGGCCCCGGTCGTCAAAAGAGCGCGCGAAGTACTGGACCTGCTCGAACAACAGCCCCGGAGCGTGCCCGAAGATCTCGACGATTTACCTTTATTTACCGTTCATCAACCACAATCGTCACCCACGAGACCCGATGAGCTGCTAGAGATGATCGATGCCCTGACCCCCGATGAGCTGACCCCGCGTGAGGCCATCGATTTTCTCTATGAACTCAAGAAAGCGCGCCATGCCCGCGATCGCAACGAGTAGCGCCGTGAAAAAGCCCGAGCCGCCACGCGCCCGGCGCGAGGCCGGCTTCGTTCTGAGAAAGGCAGATGTTCTGCTTCTGGAAGTTCTGGAGGCGGCGGAAGACGTGCGCGCCGATCACCCGAGTGTAAGGGCCAGATTGCTGGACGTGTGCAAGCGAACGCTGGCGGGCGCGCGCGAACAATTGGAAGCGGTGCTCCTGACCGATCAGAACGGCATGCGTTGTGCGCAAAACCTCAGCGCGGTGCAGGACGAAATCATCCGCACCGTGTTTCGGTTTGCCACCGAACATGCCTTCCGCCGCGATAATCCCAGCGCCTCGGAGGTGCTCTCGATCGCTGCCGTGGGCGGCTATGGTCGGGGCACTCTGGCACCTGGTTCCGACATCGATCTCTTGTTCATCCTGCCCTACAAGCAGACCCCCTGGGGCGAGCAGGTCACCGAATTCGTCCTCTATCTCCTGTGGGATCTGGGCCAGAAGGTCGGGCACGCCGTTCGTTCGGTCAACGAGTGCATCCAGATGTCGAAGTCCGACATGACGGTGCGTACCGCGACGCTCGAAGCCCGCCATCTGACCGGCGATGACAGACTGTTCGACGATTTGATGGTGCGCTTCGACAAGGACGTGATGACAGGTACCGGTCCTGAATTCATCGCGGCAAAGCTCGCAGAACGCGATGCCCGTCACGAAGCGATCGGCAACACGCGCTACGTCGTCGAACCCAATATCAAGGAAGGCAAGGGTGGGCTGAGAGACCTCAACACGCTCTTCTGGATTTTCAAGTATTTCTACAAGGTGGCAAACCACAAGGAACTGGTCGACATCGGCGTCTTTTCCCGCGAAGAAATGCGCACCTTCGAAAATGCCGAAAAATTCTTCTGGACGGTGCGCTGCAACCTGCATTTTCTGACCGGGCGGCCCGAGGAAAAGCTGCATTTCGATCTGCAGCCCGATCTGGCGCGGCGGCTGGGCTTTGCCGACCGGGCTGGCATGCTTTCGGTCGAACGCTTCATGAAGCGCTATTTCCTCGTTGCCAAGGATGTGGGTGACCTGACCCGCATCATCTGCGCTTCGCTCGAATTCGAGCATGCCAAGCAGCCGCGCATGCTCGAGCGGGTTTTCGGACAGTTCAACAAGCCCAAACGCAAGATCAGGGGCGAAACCGATTTCATCGTCGATCGTGGCCGGATCAATGTGACGGCGGATGACATTTTCGAGAAAGACCCCGTCAATATGATCAAGATCTTCTGGGTGGCGGCCCGCGAAGATCTGATGTTCCATCCCGACGCGCTCAAGCTCATCACGCGTTCGCTCAAATTCATCCGCGCCGACGTGCGCAACGATGAGAGGGCAAATGCCTATTTTCTGGAAATCCTGACCAACCCGGTTTCTGTCGAGCGCGTGTTGCGGCGCATGAACGAAAGCGGCGTTCTGGGGCGTTTCGTCACCGAGTTCGGCAAGATCGTCGCGCTGGTGCAGTTCAATATGTATCACCACTTTACCGTCGACGAGCATCTCATCCGGGCGGTGGGCGTCATGGCTGCGATCGAGCGTGGCGAGCTGAAGGACGAATTGCCGCTCACCCATGAATTGCTGCCGCGCCTCAGCGGCACAAAACTGCTCAATGTCGCGCTCTTTCTGCACGACATTGCCAAGGGCCAGCCCGAGGATCATTCGATTGCCGGTGAAAGGATCGCCCGCAGGCTTTGCCCGCGTTTCGGCCTTTCCGAATCCGAAACCGACACGGTTGCCTGGCTGATCCGTGATCATCTGACCATGTCGGAAATCGCCCAGTCGCGCGACATCCAGGACCCTGAAACAGCCCGCTCATTCGCCGATATCGTGCAATCACCCAACCGGCTGGCGCTTCTGATGATCCTGACCGCCTGCGATATCATGGCGGTGGGTCCGGGCGTCTGGACCGGCTGGAAGGGATCATTGTTGCGGGCGCTCTACTACGCGACCGAACCGCTATTGAGCGGCGGGCATACGCAGCTCTCGCAAAAGGAGCGGATCGCCGCGATCAGGGATCAATTGGCCGCAAATCTGGGCGACTGGGGCCAAGCCGAAATCAAGGCCTATCTCAATCGCCATTTCGATCCCTATTTCCTGCGCACCGACCCCGATGTTCTGGTCAAGCATGCGCGCATGATCAAGAAGGCGGATGCGGCGGGTCTCAGCTTTGTCGGGCAGTGCGACCCGAAAGCGTTCGAGAGCATTACCGAGGTCAGCTTCTACACCGTCGATCACCCGAGGCTATTGTCGATCATTGCTGCGGCCTGCACCATGTGTGAGGCGTCGATTGCGGGCGCGCACATTTCCTCGATGCGAGACGGAAGGGCGCTCGACACGTTTCATCTCAAGCGCGCCTTTTCGGTGGATGAGGATGAACGTATCCGCGCGACTCGCATCATCGAGACGGTGCGCGAACTCCTGAGCGGCACAAAGTACATTCCGAAAAACCTCGGGCGCGACAGCCGGCTGAACAAACGCCTCAAGCCGTTCAAGGTTCCGCCCGACGTGCAGATTTCGAACGCGCTGTCGAAGAAGTTCACCGTGATCGAGGTCAACGGTCTCGACCGGACCGGACTTCTGCACGACCTGACGCAGGTGATTTCCGATCTCAGCCTGACCATCGCCTCGGCCCATATCAGCACCTTTGGCGAAAAGGCCGTCGACGTCTTCTACGTCACCGATCTGACGGGCGACAAAGTCACCAATTCGGCCCGCCAGAAACGGATTTCAAACCGTCTTCTTGCCGTATTCGCGCCGCAGACGGATAAGGAATAGGGGCGACCTGCTCCGGGGGCGCTCGCCAGAATGAGTTTGTATCGCAGCTTCTTTTCCGTCGGATCGATGACGCTGTTGTCGCGGCTTCTGGGATTCGTGCGCGACATGCTCATGGCGCAGGTTCTGGGAACCGGCGCAGCGGCGGACGCCTTTTTCGCGGCTTTCCGTTTCCCGAACCTGTTTCGAAGGCTCTTTGCTGAAGGCGCGTTCAATTCAGCCTTCGTGCCACTTTTCTCCGGAGCTCTGGAACAGAAGGGAGAGGAGGAAGCCCGACGGTTCGCCACGCACATTCTCTCGTGGCTTCTCGCCTTTCTGCTGATTTTCACGGTCCTGGCGGAAATCTTCATGCCGGCGCTGATGGCGCCGTTCGTTCCCGGCTTTCTCGACGACAACGAAAAATTCGACCTGACCGTTTTGCTGGCGCGGATCTGTTTTCCCTATCTCGCCTTCATGTCGCTGATGAGCGCCTATGGCGGTATGCTCAATTCGTTCAAGCGGTTCATTGAAGCGGCATTCGCACCGGTATTGCTCAATGTCGTTTTGGTGATCCTGATCGCCGTTTTGGTGTTGCTTTCGCACGATGATGAGGTGCTGGGCGCGATTTACATTTCGTGGGGCACTCTTGCGGGTGGGATAGCCCAGTTCGCCCTGGTCTACTGGGCGGCGCAGACTTTGCCCATCAAACCCAAGCTTGAATGGCCAAAGCTCGGAAAGGACGTTCGTCGATTCTGGTTGCTTGCCCTTCCGGCAATCGCGACGGGCGGAATTACCCAGATCAACATATTCATCGGTACAATTATCGCCTCCGGTGCCGCATCGGCGATTTCGTATCTCTATTATGCCGACCGGCTTTATCAATTGCCGCTCGGAATCATCGGGATTGCGGTCGGGGTGGTGTTGCTGCCCGAGCTCTCGCGCAGCCTCAAGGCCGGCCGCGATGACGAAGCCACCAAATCACTCAATGACTCGCTATTATTTGCCATGCTCTTGTCGATCCCGGCGGCTTTGGCTTTGATGGTGCTCAGCGAGCCGATCATCCGGGTCCTCTTTGAGCGTGGCGCCTTCTCGGCCCAGGCAACGCACGAAACGGCGATGGCGCTGATCGCCTTTGCCACCGGGCTGCCGGCCTTTGTGGCCATCAAGGTGTTCCAGCCACCCTATTTCGCCCGCGAGGACACGCTGACCCCGACCATATTCGCCGGAATCTCGGTGGTGGTGAACATTGCCCTGTCGCTGGCCCTGTTTCCGAGCCTGCAGCATGTGGGCATCGCGATTGCAACCTCGGTTTCAGCCTGGACGAATGCGCTGTTGCTGATCGGATTTCTGGTCCGGCGCGGTCACTACACGATCACCGGTGAACTGGTTTCGATTTATGGACGGGTGTTGGGCGCCGCGATCGGCATGGCGCTGGTTCTTTTTGCCTTCGAATTCGGGTTCCGGCAAATGACGGGCGGCGCGGGCGGGTTCCTGTTCGAACTGGCCTTTGTCGCGCTGGCCGTCATTCTGGGCCTTGTCGCCTATGCCCTTCTCATTCACCTGACCAGGGTCATCCGCCTGGGTCAGATCCGGTCGCGCTTTCTTCGCTGAAGCCGGAAAGGGCTTGCACGCAAAAGGGCTTCGCGCCATAACCCGCCCCGTTTTCAGCAACAGCGCATCTTCACCCGGCCAAAGGCAGATTTCATGTCCCAGTTCACCCCGCGCATCTTCTCCGGCATTCAGCCGTCCGGCGATCTGCATCTGGGTAATTATCTCGGCGCCATCCGCCGTTTCGTGCCCCTGCAGGACAGCCATGATTGCATTTATTGTGTTGTCGACATGCATGCGATCACGGTCTGGCAGGACCCGGCCGACCTGCGCAACTCGACGTTGGAGCTGACCGCGGCCTATCTGGCTTCGGGGCTCGACCCGAAGCGGTCGATCATCTTCAACCAATCGCAGGTTCGGGAACATGCCGAGCTGGCGTGGATTTTCAATTGCGTCGCGCGCATGGGCTGGATGGAGCGCATGACCCAGTTCAAGGACAAGGCCGGCAAGAATTCCGAAAACGTGTCGCTCGGACTTTTTGCCTACCCTTCGCTGATGGCTGCTGACATCCTTTTGTACAAGGCGACCGGGGTGCCGGTTGGCGATGACCAGAAACAGCACCTGGAGCTGACGCGCGACATCGCGGCCAAGTTCAACAATGATTTCGGACCGCGTCTGAAGGAACTGGGCATGGATGAGGAGTTCTTCCCCATGACCGAGCCGCTGATTTCCGGTCCGGCCACCCGGATCATGTCATTGCGCGACGGCACCAAAAAGATGAGCAAGTCCGACCCGTCCGACATGTCCCGGATTGCATTGACCGACGATGCTGAGACCATCACCCGCAAGATCAAGAAGGCCAAGACCGACCCCGAGCCTCTGCCGTCGGAAGTGGCTGGCCTCAAGGGCCGCCCCGAGGCGGAAAACCTTGTCGACATCTATGCAGCGCTCGCCGACATGAGCAAGGAACAGGTGCTACTGGAGTTTGGCGGGCAGGGATTCGGCGCGTTCAAACCGGCCCTGGCCGACCTGGCTGCCGCCCATCTGGCGCCGATTGCCGACGACATGCGGCACTATCTCTCAGACAAGGGCGAGATCGAGCGCATATTGAAAGATGGCGCGGATCGCGCCCGGGTCATCGCGGCGGAAACCATGCGCGAGGTGCGCAAAATCGTCGGTTTTGTAGGGGCTTAGGTAAGCCCCTGTCTTGGCGGCAAGCCACTTGCCATCGGCACCCTGGCTTTTGCGGTCAAGCTATTTCGCATGCCGGACATTGCAAAAATGCGGCTTGCCCGCTCCCCATATTGATGGCAGCGTCTGGGTTGGTTGAAACAATTGCGGGCTTTGGCATGAGCGAAATCGACACCTTCAGGGACTATCAGCACAAGTTTCTGGTGATCATCGACGAGACGGAAGAATGCGACCGGGCGGTGACCTTCGCCGCCAATCGCGTCAAGCGCACCGGGGGCACAGTGGTTCTGGCCTATGTGATCTCGGGTGATGATTTCCAGCACTGGCTGGGGGTTGAAAACGTGATGCGTGCGGAAGCCATGCATGATGCAGCAACCCTTCTCGATCAGCGCGCACGGCGCATCGCCGAAATCGGGCAGATCAAGGTCGAAAAGGTCATTCGCGAGGGGCGGCGGGCCGAGGAAGTCGAAAAACTCATCAATGAAGATCAGGGCATCGCCATTCTGGTGCTCGCTGCCGGCACCTCGTCCGAGGGTCCCGGCCCGCTGGTTTCCGCCTTTGCCATGCGCAGCGGCACGGGTCTTCGGATTCCGGTCACGATCGTGCCGGGCAGCCTCACCGACGAGGATATCGCGGCGATCTGCTAGCCCAACGCCTGCAAATTGATCGCCTCCGCAAAGACCTTGCTCTTGCGCGGGCAATCACCTATTTTCGGCCCAGCAATCGAATTTGGAATGGTTCTAAACGAGTACCATTCCCGCAGGAGGATCCTGAAAGATGTTTATTCAGACCGAAGCCACGCCCAATCCCGCAACGCTGAAGTTCCTGCCTGGCCGCGAGGTTCTGCCCGGCGAGCCGCGCGATTTTCGCGATCAGGACGCCGCCAAGGATTCGCCGCTGGTCTCGGCCCTGTTCGAGGTTCCCGGCGTGACCGGCGTTTTCCTCGGGTCCGATTTCATTTCGGTCACGAACCCTGAAACCGACTGGGCTCACATCAAGCCCGCCATTCTCGGGGTGATCATGGAGCATTTCACCTCCGGCGCGCCGGTTCTGGGCGATGGCGCCAATGGTGCCGGTCCGGCCGAAGAATTCTTCGATGAAAGCGACAAGGAAATGGTCGAAATCATCAAGGAATTGCTCGAAACCCGGGTACGCCCAGCCGTGGCCATGGATGGCGGTGACATCACCTTCAAAGGGTTCAAGGAAGGCACGGTTTTCCTGCACATGCAGGGCGCC
>JACKJG010000008.1 GCA_020638065.1 Hyphomicrobiaceae bacterium
TTTCGGCCATGAAGTGCACGCCGCACTGGACGATGGTCGACTGGCTGACCTTGGTGGCTTCGACGGCAAGCTGCAGACTGTCTCCGACGAAATCGGCCACCCCGTGATAGATTTGCGGGGTCTGGTAATTGTGGGCGAGAATGACCGCATCCTTCTCCTTTTTCAGCCGGTTGATCTGCAGGATCAGCGGCGCAAAGAACGGCCATTCGACCTCGGCAATCTTGCTGCGCACCTGATCGAAGATCGGCGCGGTTTCCTTTTCGACGGCCTTGGTGAAGGTCAGATCGTAGGTGTCGGCCAGAATGGCCCGGGCATCGTCGATCGGGGTGATGGCGTTGATCAATTGCACCATGATGCGCCCTCTTGCTTGATGGGACCGGCCAAACCGTTTCAGCCGCGCCTCCATGTAGGGTTTTTTGCGGTTCATTTCAATCAAGCTGCATGATAAGCCCGGCGCAGGAAATGGACAGCGAGTGGCGGGCGCACATGGCGCAAAATGCAGAACAGCTTATCGAAACGGTCAAGCAGGCGCGGGTGATCCCGGTCATCATCATGGATGATGTCGATCAGGCGCGTCCGGCCGCCGAGGCGCTGGTTGCTGGCGGGCTGAACGTGCTGGAGGTCACCCTCAGAACACCCAATGCGCTCAAGGTGATCGAGGAGATGGCCAAGGTCGACGGTGCGGTGCTTGGGTCGGGCACCGTGCGCAGTGCCGAGCATATGCGCCAGTCGGCGGGGGCGGGGTGCCAGTTCATGGTGTCGCCGGGAGCGACCCCAAAGCTGCTCGAAGCTGCCGAAGATATGACGATTCCGCTCCTTCCGGGAATTGGATCACCGACCGAGGCGATGATCGCTGCGGAGCGCGGCTACACGTTCCTGAAATTCTTTCCCGCCGAGGCGATGGGCGGAACCAAGGTGCTCAAGGCCTTTCAGTCTCCCTTGCCCGAGCTTGTGTTTTGCCCGACGGGCGGGGTGAGTGCCTCGAACGCGATGGATTATCTGTCGCTTTCCAACGTGGTGTGCGTGGGCGGCAGCTGGGTTCTGCCCGCTGACGCCCTCGAAAGCCGAGACTTCAATCGGATCGAGGCTTTGGCCCGTGAAGCGAACCTTCTGGGTCTTTAGTCTTTTTGCACTGGCGGTACTTGGCACGCCCGCGCGCGCCGAAGACCTTGAGAAGGCGACCGTTTTCGCCGCAGCCAGCCTGATTGACGCCCTCGGGGCCGCTGCCGAGGACTTCAAAAAGGAAACGGGGCGGGACGTGGTTCTGGTGACCGGTTCGTCCTCAACGCTATCCAAGCAAATCGTGGCCGGTGCACCGGCGGACGATTTCATCTCGGCCAACAGGATTTACGCCGATGCGGTGGCCGAGGCATTTGACACCGAGGCCCATGACCTCTTTGGCAATTCGCTGGTCCTGATCGCGCCGGCGGATTTCGAAGGTGATGTCGATCCCACCAGCATTGCGGATGCGCTGGGCGCCGGGCGGCTGGCGCTCGGGGATCCGGCACACGTTCCGGCGGGCATCTATGCCAAAGAGGCGCTGGAAAATCTTGGAGAATGGGACGTGCTCGAAAATCGTCTGGCGCCGGCCAGCGACGTGCGCGGCGCACTCAATTTCGTAGCCGCCGGTGCGGCGCCGCTCGGGATTGTCTACAAAACCGACGCGAATGATCCGCGCGTGAAAGTGATCTTGACATTTCCAGAATCAAGTCACACGCCGATCCGCTATTGGGGCGTTCAGGTCAATCCGGACAATGTGACGGCGGAGCTGTTTCTGACCTATCTGGGCAGCTTCAAGGGTCAGGTTCTGCTCGACTATTACGGGTTCAAAACCGTCACGAGCCTGCCGAGCGAGGACGCGCAAACTTCAGATTGATCATGCGACCCTTCAGCCGGTTGGCGGGGCACCCTTGCGTGTCTGAGCCGGTCCCTCATAAGGCGTGAACATCGGCAGATCGGTCAGGTCCAGAATGGACGGGCAATTGCTGACCGGTCGTTCGAAATACATGGTCCGGCCGGGTACAGCGGCGACTTCATCGGCCTCGAAAAACTGTCCATAGCAGTCCGGATTGCAGTAGAAGAGCGTGCCCTTTTGTCCACTTATTCGACCGATCGATTGGTCAGTATTGAGAACCTGCAGGTCGGTCATGGTGCCCACCATGACATGGCAAGCATCGCTGCCCGAGGTCAGATATTGGTAGGAATCGATATGAAACCGGACCGGCGAGCCAACCATGTCGTCTCCAAACATGTCCTTGCGGGCCGTCCAATCGTCGTGGCCAAAGCCTCTTTGCAAAACCCCGGAATAGCAGTCGATGACGTCCCAGCCGGCCTCATGTTTGACGTTATAGAAATAGATGCCGCTCGCATCGGTTGCGCCGCGGCAATCATCGAGCTGGTCCTCGATATCGTTGGCTTTGTCGAACCAGCCGAGCGCAAGGATCGGAAATCCATCCATGGCATAGCCGATAGGTTGCTTGAGGGTTTCGACCCTTTCGGCGCCGAGCTCTTCGATCAGGCACTTGGGCGCGATGTGATAATGATAATCGTCGCCGCGCCCGGCATGGCCGCCACATTCGTCCAGTTCCTCGGCCTGAAGCGCGCTGACCGGTCGCCCGGTGTCCGGCTGGACCGGCCCTTGCGTGTCCGGACTGAAAATGGGCACGCCGTTGATCGCGACGCCGATGGCACCTTCGACGGTCGGTGTCGATTGGGCAGCCTGTTGCGGGCTTAGCGTGATTTCGGTCTGATGATGGTGAATGGCCGGAAATTGCTGATTGGACCCTTCAATTCCGGTCATCAACGGGTGGCTTGGGTCCGGCAATCCGGTCGATTTGAACTGGGCCAGGTTCCCGGAACACTGAAGATCGGTGACCTCGTCTGTGTAACACGCTTGGTCGCAGGTGCAGGCATCGATGGTCAAAGACAGGTCATGGGCACTTGCAGGACCGCAAAATGCTGTTGAAAGCGCGATAACGGCTGCAATGGGGAACTGATATCGGATCATGGTCGTCGCGTCCTCCCGCCCACAATAATGCGAATATGACACGAAACGTCGCGCGCGCCCAGTTTCGTCGCCCGGACATGCGAGACCGTCGGCCTTTACCCAATTGCTCAAGTGTGGTGGACAGCTGCATCCGGACATGATGGATTTGAATTTGAAACGCTGCGCCCGAGTGATCCCGAGAACATGAATATCGATCTGATCGAAACGCTTCTCATCAGTCTCAGGGTGGCTTTGGCAGGTATGGCGGGCGCGGGTCTGATCGCGGTACCGGTTGCGTTCATTCTGGCGCGTTTCGACTTTCCCGGAAAATGGCTTCTCAGTGCCATCACCCTGCTGCCGCTGGTCATGCCGCCGGTGGTGACGGGCTATGTGCTGCTGGTGCTGTTCGGACCACATGGGCCGCTCGGCTCATTGCTTTCTTCCATGGGGATCGAACTTGCTTTCCGCTGGACGGGTGCGGCTCTCGCGGCGGGTCTTGTCGCCTTGCCGCTGATCATCCGGCCGTTGCGCGTGGCGCTCGAAGCGGTCGATCCGGATTTGCACGAAGCGCTAAAGGTCGCCGGGCACGGCCGCATCAGCCGCTTTGTCAAACTCGACCTGCCGCTGGTCTGGCCGGGACTGGTGGCAGGTCTGATGCTAGGGTTCGCCAAGGCACTCGGTGAATTCGGCGCAACCATTACCTTCGTCGCCAATATTCCGGGAGAAACCCGCACGCTGGCGTTGGCCGTCTACACGGCGCTGCAATCAGTGGAGGGCGAACAGATCGTCTGGATATTGTGCACCATTTCGATCCTGATCTCGGTATTGGCGGTTGGACTGTCGGAATGGCTGGTGGCGCGGTTCGACAAGCGCCGCAAGGAGCACGGCCATGCTTGAAGTCGATGTGCGCCGGCAACTGGCCGGCTTCAAGCTTGATGTCTCGCTCAGGTTCGACGTGGGCGTGACCGCCATTCTCGGACCCTCCGGCGCCGGCAAATCGACGCTGTTGCGGCTGATTTCGGGGCTCGACCGGCCCGATGAGGGGTCGATCCGGCTCGGCAATCAGGTCTGGTTCGATTCCGAACAGAACAAGGAACTGGATGTCCGGCACCGGCAGGTGGGGATGATGTTCCAGCATCCAAGATTACTCAACCATATGGATGTTCTGTCCAATGTCGAACTCGGCGTGCGCGACGAACAAAGCTATGAAGATGTCGTCAAGCTGACGGGAGTCGAGCCGCTCATTCTCAGACCGGTTGCTTCGCTTTCGGGCGGGGAAAAACAGCGGGTCATGCTGGCGCGGGCGCTGGCTGGCAAGCCCAAGGTCCTGTTGCTCGACGAGCCGTTTACGGGTCTCGATCAGGTGTCGCGGCGTGAATTGTTGAACCGGCTGGCGCGGGTGTTGCCGACCGTCAAGATTCCGATTCTTTTCGTCACACACGCTTTCGACGAGGCCGCACGGCTGGCGCGCCACTTCGTGCATCTTTCGGCCGGGCAGGTCATTTCGTCAGGTTCGGCCGAGGAAGTTCTGGGTGGCATTGCGCCGGGCGTCGATATCGAGCGGGCCGGAGAGCGTGGTCCGGACCTTCCAGTCGATGCACATGAAGCGGCGACCAGCTCGCTGATTTCCGGAGAAGTCGTGGCGCTTGAGGCGTCCGGGCTGGCGCGGATCAAGGTCGGCGGGCAATCGGTCGATGCGCCAGCGGGCAATTTCAGCGTCGGCGACCGGGTCTATCTCAGATTGTGGGCGCGCGACGTCGTGCTTTCCCCCCTGCCGGGCCGGCAGCTGAGTGCACGTAATTCGTTGGCTGGCCGGATCGAAACGCTCGAACAGCTCAACAACGGACAGGTCATGGTGCGGATCGCGGTCGAGGGCGAAGCGATTTCGGCCCTGGTAATGGCGCAAACGGTCAAGGATCTGCGGCTCGAACAGGGCAAGCCGGTTTTCGTGATCTTCAAGTCGACGGCGCTCGATCTGTCGATGGTGGTCGAGGATGCGGTTGCACGCAAGACCAGCAAATCGAAACCCAAAGAGGTGTCAGACGAGACCAGTGCGGATCAGGTGATCGAGTAGGCGGCGGAAGCGGCGGCGGTTCTTCTTCTTGGTGCCAGAAAACAGTTTCGCGTCGAGCCGCAGCCAATGCTGTTGAAGGCTGTTGCTGGCTTCGGCGCCGCGGGCGGACAGACGGGTTCCATTGTCGCGCACGACAAGGCCGAGATGCAACAGGCGCTGCAACCGGCCCAACAGATCACGAAGCGACTGACCGGTCAGTTCGGCGAGTTCCGGATCGGACAGGCTTTCATTCGGGCTCAGTGCAAACAGCACGGCATCGTCGCCCGGCTCGAGGTCGAAGAAGCGCAACGGTTCGAGGGTTTTCTGGCGCGCGATCTGGCCGGCCATGATCAGTTTGAGCATGGCGGAGCGATCGACCGGAGATGGCTTGGCTTGGCCAGATTTCGATTTCACCGGGCCGGCGCCTTTACATTGTTGCATTTGGGCGATCAAACTTACGGCATTTGTTTGCCAAGGTCGAACAGGCGCACGATTCGTCGTTAACTCGGGCGCCATGGCAGGGAGCGGGTACTGGTGCAGGATCTGGCGCGGATCAGGGCCTTCGTGCAGGTGGTCGATGCGGACGGCTTTTCGGCCGCGGCCCGGCTGCATGGACGTTCCAAGGCGCTTCTGAGCAAGTATGTGACCGATCTCGAGGATCATCTCGGGGTGCGCCTGCTCAACCGAACGACCCGCAAACTGTCGATGACCGAGGCGGGGGAGGCCTATTATCGAGATGTGCGGGACCTTTTGCAGCGGCTCGATGATCTCGACAATTCGGTTGCTGTGCAGACAAGTGTTCCGCAGGGATTGTTGCGGGTGTCGGCGCCGCGCAATTACGGCGAAACCAACCTGGCCCCGGCCATCTACAGCTTCTTGAACAAATACGAGAAGGTCAGCCTCGATCTTCGGCTGGAAGACCGGAAGATCGATCTTGTGGCGGAGGGCGTCGATGTGGCCCTCAGGATTTCGGACATGCCGGATTCCTCCCTGATCGCCCGCAAGATTGCGGTCACGTCGCTGACGCTTTGCGCGAGCCCGGCGCTTATTGAAAAGTACGGCCCGCTGAGCCATCCCGAGCAATTGCGTACGCGGCCGTGCATCATCGATTCCAATCTCTCTTCACCCAATGGCTGGCGTTTCAAGGTCAAGGGCCAGCCGCTGACCATCCAGGTTTCAGGGCGGGTCCGGGTCAATTCACCCATCGCGGTGCGCGAGGCGGCAATTGCCGGCCTTGGTTATGCCATTCTGCCAAGTTACCTGGCGCGCGAACCATTCGAATCGGGAGCGCTGGTGCATTTGCTGGCCGATGCGTTTTGTGACGAGTTGAGCCTGCAAGCGGTCTATCCGCACCGGCAGCACCTGCCTGCCAAGGTTCGGGCCTTCATCGATCATCTTGGCGAATGGTTCGCCGAGAAGTCTCTGAAATAGCGAGCTGGAATTGCGCCGGATTGTTGTTTTTCTGCTGGTGCAACTGGCGCTGTTCGCCGGATTTGCCGTTCCCGCGCTGGCACATCCGCATTTGTGGATCGTCTCGCAAACCTACATTCAGTTCGACGATCAGGGGCGGGTTTCGTCCCTGAGACACGTCTGGACATTCGATCAGGCCTTTTCGTCCTGGTCGATACAGGGTCTCGACGTGAACGAGGATGGCGAGGTTTCGACCGACGAAATGGCGGAACTGACCGACACCTATCTCGAAGGGCTGTCGAACTACGACTACTACACCTATGCAGGGCAAGGTGATCAGGATATTCCGCTCGAAAACGCTCATATCGCCCATATGGAAAGCCGGCCCGACGGGTTGGTGATGGATTTCACCCTCAACCTGAAAACCCCGGTAAAGCCGGACCGGCCGTTCGATGTGGCGGTTTATGATCCGGAGTTCTACACCGCATTCGACTATGTGCAGACCAACCCTGTGGTTCTTGTCAATGCGCCGGCCGATTGCGTGGAGTCTTTGCAGCCGCCGTCAGAATTGCCGCAGGATGTGCTCGACCGGCTCTACGCCCTGCCGCCTGACGTGACGCAATTGCCGCCGGACCTGAAGGTGGCAGTGCGCGATTCCAGCTACAAGATCCGGGTTCAGTGCGGTGACGCGCTGCCTGTTATGGCCGACAATGCCGTGGACGCCGTCAATCAGCTTGCAGCTTCTCCGGCTACGGCGCCTGCAACCGTACCGTTTGCGCAACCGGCGATCGAAAAGGGATTGCCGGTTCCCCGCAAGGGCATCCTGCTGGCGGTCTACAATCTGCAGCTCGACATGTACAAAGCGCTGACGGGCGTGCTCGCCAAGATGAAGGAAGATGGTAGTGCCTTCTGGATTCTCGGACTTTTCAGCTTTCTCTATGGCGTGTTTCACGCGGCCGGTCCCGGGCACGGTAAGGTGGTTATTTCATCTTATGTGCTGGCAACGGAACAGCAGTTGACGCGAGGCGTTCTGATGAGTTTTGCCAGCTTCGCTGGTGCAGTCGCTGGTGGCGATTTCATTTGTTTTGATTGCTGCGGTTCTTCTGCAAATGACCAGTGTCGCGATGAGCGGCGCGACCCAGGTGCTGGTGATCGGCGCATACGCCATGGTCACCCTGATGGGCGCCTGGCTGATTGTCCGGCACGTCTTCCGGCTTGGTCATCATCATCACCATGCGCATGGCGATGATGGACATAATCACCATGACCATCAAGATCATGCGCATCACCATGATCATCATGTCGTCTCTGCACAGAACGCCAGAGGGTCGTTCTGGGAAATGGCTGCGGTGGTTCTGTCGGTTGGCGCGCGTCCCTGTTCAGGTGCGCTGGTGGTGCTGGTCTTCTCCCTTAGTCAGGGCCTGTTTCTGGCGGGGATTTTCGCCACGCTTCTGATGGGATTGGGGACAGGCATTACCGTGTCCCTGCTGGCCAGTTTTGCGTTCGGGTTCAAGCAGCTGGCGCAGCGCTTCGGTGGGCGGGCCAATTGGCTCGGCTCACTGATGTGGTGGATCGAGCTTCTCGGCGCGTTTCTGGTGTTCGGCTTCGGGCTCTTGTTTCTTCTGGCGAACATCTAGACAGAAAAACGCCCCGCAGTTTCCTGCGGGGCGTCTGATTGGGGCCGTCTGGGTGACTACATCCCGGCCGAGATGCGGCCTTCGACGGTCGGGGAGACCGAGCCCATCTTGCGGATGTAGGCCATCACGTCATTGGCCATGAGCTTGGCGTCGGTCATCGAGAAGAGGACCGGCTTGCCCACGAACATGGAATAGCCGTCGCCGCCGCGCGCCATATAGTCGTTTGTCGCCAGCGAGTAGGTTGCGTTCGGATCGAGATCGGCGTCACCGACCTTGACCGAGACAACGCGGGAACCGGGTTCCTTGGCCGGGTCATAGACGACCGTCAGTCCGGACACTTGCGGGAAGCGGCCAATGGCCTCAGGCGCGGCCTGCAGGCCGTTTTCGAGCGCCGCGATGATATCGGCGCCGGTGACCTCGATCTTCAGCGTCAGGTTGCCGAAGGGCAGCTCGGTCAGAACTTCCTTGCGGGTCAGCTGGTAATTGGCGTCGTACTCACGGTCGGCGCGAATGCCACCGCCGTTGGTGATCGCCACGTCGGCCTGAACGGCATCGCGCATGGCGTCGGCGATCAGGTTACCGATGGCGGTTTCCTGTGTACGGACCATGGCGCGGCGGCTATCGAGCGGCGTGGTGACGATGCCGACGGGAACATCAAGTTCCTTGTCGAGTTCGCCCTGAAGGCTTGCGACCTTCTCGGCATAATCGCTCGGCACGGCATAGCCGGCCGTATCGATGATGCGATATTCAACGCCCCAGGAGAAATCGCGATCCTCGCCGGTGCCTTCGATTATGGCATCGATGTCGAGCGCCACCATCTTGTAGGCATCGGACTGGGCTTCGGCCAGGATCGAGGTGCCGATATCGTAGATGTGCAGGGTGTGGTCGTCACCCGAGAGGATGATGTCGGCCAGGCCGCTATTGAGCATTTCTTCGTCAAGCTTCACACCGGCATGGGCGACCGCGACGACCAGATCGGCGCCGGCTTCGCGCATCAGGGCTGACTGAGCTTCGAGCGCCTGCATTGTGCCAGTGATCTGCAGATCACCCGGGCTCGACTTGACCGGCGAATCCTCGGCGGTCAGACCGATGACGCCGACCTTGAGACCGTTGAAATCGAACATTTCATTGTCGGCAAAACCGGGAATGACCGAACCGTCGGAATTGCGCAGATTGGCCGCGAGTTTTTCGGATTTCAGGTCAGCCATGCGCTGCATGAACACGTCCTTGCCGAAATCATATTCGTGGTTGCCCGGCACGAAGATGTCGGGGGGTTCCATGTTGAGCAGTTCGATCACATGCTCACCCTTGTCAAAGCCGGAAAAGAGCGACGGTGAAATCGCATCGCCGGCATGGATGTAGAGCACGTTTTCGTCGTTGGCGCGTTCATCGCGCGCCACGGCCGCTGCGCGCGAGAATCCGCCGCGTGCATTGTCGACCGCCATTTCGTAGAGGTCGGACACCAGAAGAAGGGTCAGTTTGACCTCTTCGGCGCGTGCGGCAGTCGTTGCTACCGACGCGAAGGCGACCGAGCCGAGCAAAAGAGCTTTCAGCTTGTTCGTCATTTGAGCCTCACCAGTTGGGTTGATTACGCCCTCGAGCGTATAGGCAGCTTAGATGACAGTTTTGCCAACGCAAGGCTCTTGTTGACCTTTTGCAAGGAGCGGCAAGGTTTCCGGCCCGCCAGACGCCCGGCAACGGTCTTGTGTCGCGGCGTGGTTCGATTAAGTTGCGCCGGTTCCTGTAGCTGATTGCGTGTAATGCCTTCGATCCCTTCCATTCCGAAAAAGCCATCCGATCACCCCGCCGTCCCGCCGCGCAAGGTCGGCGTGCTGCTGCTCAATCTGGGCACGCCTGACGACACGGATTTCTGGTCGATGCGGCGCTATCTCAAGGAATTCCTGTGGGACAAACGAGTCATTGAAACGCCCCGGATCGTCTGGTGGCTGGTGCTCAATCTGATCATCCTCAACACCAGGCCGCAAAAGAGCGGGGCGACCTATCGCAAGATCTGGGATTACGAAAAAGGCGACAGCCCGCTGCGTCTGATTGCGAAATCGCAGGCGGAAAAGCTCGCCAAGCGCTTTGCCGGGTCCGAGGTGATCGTCGATTTTGCCATGCGCTATGGCAATCCCTCGACCGAAGCCAAAATCAAGGCTCTCAAGGAACAGGGTTGCGACCGGATCCTGCTGTTTCCGCTCTATCCGCAATATTCGGCGCCCACCACGGCTACGGCGAACGACAAGGCCTTCGACGTGCTCAAGAGCATGCGCTGGCAACCGGCGGTGCGCACCGTGCCGGCCTATTTCGACGATCCGGCCTATATCAAGGCACTGGCGGCCAGTGTGTCGGCACAATTGGCCGGGCTCGATTTCGAGCCGGAAAAGATCGTCACCTCCTATCACGGCATGCCGCAATCCTATCTCGAGGCCGGCGATCCCTATCATTGCCAATGCATCAAGACGACGCGGCTTCTGGCCTTGGAAATGGGGCTTGAACCAGAGCGTTTCATTGTCAGTTTCCAGTCGCGCTTCGGACCGGATGAGTGGCTGAAACCCTATACCGACGAAACACTCGCCGCGCTGCCGGGACAGGGCGTGCACAGAATCGCAATTCTTGCCCCTGCCTTTTCCGTTGATTGCCTCGAAACACTGGAAGAAATCGCCATGGAAGGCCGCGAGACCTTCATGGAAGCGGGCGGGGACAAATATGCCTATCTGTCATGTCTGAATGATAGCGACGATGGCATGGCGGTGATTGAAGCGATCGCCCGCAAGGAGCTTTCCGGATGGGTCTGACACAGGCCCTGCAATTGCCAAGGCTTTGAAGCACACCTAAATAGAGAATCATCTCGAATCCCGGAGGACAGACATGGACGGGTTGAGCATTACACTGATCGCAATCGGCGTTCTTCTAATTCTGGTTGTGTTTGCCGGCGCCAAGATCGTGCCGCAGGGCTACAATTTCACAGTCGAACGATTTGGCCGCTACACGCGGACGCTCAAGCCCGGGCTCAGCCTCATCGTGCCGTTCATCGATGGCATCGGCAAGAAGCTGAACATGATGGAACAGGTGCTTGACGTTCCGCACCAGGAGGTCATCACCCGCGACAACGCTACGGTTACGGTCAATGGCATCACCTTCTATCAGGTGATTGACGCGGCTTCGGCAGCCTATGAAGTGTCGGGCCTCGAGAACGCCATCCTCAACCTGACCATGACCAATATCCGCACGGTGATGGGGTCGATGGACCTCGACGAGCTTCTGTCGAACCGCGACGAGATCAATGCGCGTCTGCTGCGCGTCGTCGACGCGGCGGTAGAGCCCTGGGGCGTCAAGGCATCGCGCATCGAGATCAAGGATATCGATCCGCCCAAGGATCTCGTCGATTCCATGGCCCGGCAGATGAAAGCCGAGCGCGACAAGCGCGCGACGATTCTCGAAGCAGAGGGCCGGCGTCAGGCTGCCATTCTCGAAGCGGAAGGTCTGAAACAGTCGCAGGTTCTCGAGGCCGAAGGCCGGCGGGAAGCCGCCTTCCGTGACGCGGAGGCGCGCGAACGCCAAGCGGAGGCCGAAGCGAATGCAACGGCGGTGGTCTCCAAGGCGATTTCCGAAGGTGACGTGCAGGCGATCAATTACTTCGTGGCCAACAATTACGTCAAAGCGCTCGAAAGCATCGCGCGGTCGCCGAACCAGAAGCTGGTTCTGATGCCGCTTGAGGCCTCCAACGTGATCGGCGCCATCGGCGGCATCGCCGAACTGGCCAAGGACGCGCTGGACAACCAATCCACGCGCCGCGGCGGCTCGGGCCGCCCGCCCAGCACCTGATCGCGGTGAGACGAGGGAGCGCGGATCATGGATCTGATCAATCTGATCGCTGAATATGGCGGCTGGTCGTGGCTGGTGGCGGGTGTGCTGCTGCTGGCGCTCGAACTTGTCGTGCCCGGCGGCGTGTTCGTTTGGTTCGGCATGGCCGGGATCATAACGGGCGTGTTCTCGTTCGTTGTCCCGTCCGACTGGCCACTGCAATGGGCGGTATTCGGCGTTCTGAGCATCGGCGGTTTGGCGGGATGGCTGGCACTGCGCAAGCGCATGCCGGTCACGAGCGACCGCCCGCATCTCAATCAGCGGGCGGCCCGGCTTGTGGGGCAACGCGGATTTCTGAGCGAGCCGATCGTTGGGCAAATCGGGCGTATGGAGCTCGGTGAAAGCGTCTGGCGCGTTACCGGGCCCGAATTGCCGGCAGGACACCTGGTCGAAGTGACCGGCTTCAAGGGCAACCTGCTCGAGGTCAAGTCAGCGAACGACGAAGGCCGGGTGGAAGTCGCCTAGAGCTTGAGTTCCGGAGGAACCGGCGGGTCTTCCTTCATCACCAGGATCGAGACGCGCTGGTTGGCGCTGAGATAGGGGTTGTTGGGGAAGAACGGTTCCGCATCGGCCCGTCCGACCACGGAATGGATCTTGTCGGGGCTGAGGCCGAATTCCTCGAGAATGTTGCGCACCACGTTGGCGCGATCGGATGACAGCTCCCATGGCCCGTAGCGCGGGTTGGGATAGGTCGCACCGGCCGCGGTGTGGCCGGTAATGCGGATCTGGTTGGGCAGCTTGTCGAGAACTGGCGCGATGGCCGCGATGGCCTTGCGCGTGATCTCATAAGGGTATTTCGAGTTTTCGGGGAACATCGGCCGGCCCTCCTGGTCGGCGATCACGATGTTCAGGCCCTCATTGGTCTCCTGGACAATCAGATTGTCGGAAACCGACGTGATGTCCGGCAGGTCCTGCCAGGCCTGTTTCAGGGTCGCCGCGGCCAGCGAGAAATGGTTGGGCAGTTCGACATTGTTTTTCTCGATGTCGTAGGTGTTGGCCTCGGGTCCCTGTTTTTCCGCGCTGTCGTGACTTTCGGAGGCGAAATCGGTGTCATTTGTGGTTTCGTTCTGGGCCAGTTCCTTGACGTAATCACGCTGCGGATTGCCGTCGCGCTCGACAATGCCGGCCTTGGCCTGCTCTTCGATGACGCCGAAGGCTTCCTTGACCGAACCAGCGACAACCTGGAGCTTTTCCTTGTCCTGGATCGAGAAGGAAATCAGCAGCACGAAAAAGCACACCAGAATGGACATGAGGTCCGCAAAGGTGACCAGCCATTCCGGGATGTCGCTTCCGCCAGCCGCTTTTTCCTTGGTTGCCATGGTGCGTCGGTCTCAGTCTTTCGGTCAGGCCGCTTCGGCCTCGGACAGGAGTTTTGCCTGCTGGCTTTCCGGCATGTAGGCAACGAGCATTTCCTTGATCAGGGCCGGGCTCTTGCCGTCGCGCACGGCCATGATGCCGTCAATGATCAGGGTCTGGTTGACTTCCTCGACGCCCTCCTTGGCAGCGAGCTTGTCGGCGATCGGCAAGCAGATCAGGTTGGCGACAACGGCACCGTAGAGGGTGGTGAGAAGCGCAATGGCCATGGCCGGGCCGATGGCGGACGGATCATCCATGTTGGCCAGCATCTGCACCAGGCCAACCAGAGTGCCGATCATGCCGAAGGCCGGGGCGGCGTCCCCGAGCGATTTGAAGACTCGTCGGCCTTCCTGAAGCCGGGTGAGATATTGGTCACGGGCCAGCTCCATCGAGTCGCGAATAAAGGACGGGTCGTACCCGTCCGCGATCATCTGGGCGCCCTTCTTGAGGTTGGGTTCGTCCAGTTCCACTCCTTCAAGTCCGAGCGGACCGGATTTGCGGACAATATCGCCCATTTCGACCACGGAATCGATGATGTCGCGCGGTTCGGCTTTCTTGTGCGTGAAGGCGACTTTGCCGCCGGTCACCATCGCGCTCATGACGCCGGATAGCGGGAAACGGATGAGCGTTGCGGCAATGCCGCCGCCAATCACGATCAGGATCGAGCCCATATCGATGAACTGGCTGAACGAGCCGCCCATCATGATCGCGTAGACAATGAAACCGGCGCCCAAAAGCATGCCCAAAATGGTGGCGAGATCCACGATGCACCCCGAAATCTTCTTGAAACGATCGTTGCGCGCAGAATGCCGCGACGACGGCAAATTTGGCGTTAAGCAGCGTGGTAAACGGGGCGTTAAACCCGGGCATCTGGAAAGGGTTGATTAACCATAAAATGTCAGAGTCTTAAGAGTCGCTTTACCACTCGGATGGGTTTTCGTGTTTCCGGTTCCGTCAGCAGAGCGTTTTGGGCTGCGCCGCGGAATTGCCGGCGCAATCGGCCTTGC
Source organism: Hyphomicrobiaceae bacterium (assembly GCA_020638065.1). Classification (GTDB taxonomy): domain Bacteria; phylum Pseudomonadota; class Alphaproteobacteria; order Rhizobiales; family Devosiaceae; genus JACKJF01. The sequence continues at coordinate 14,317 of JACKJG010000008.1, forward strand.
CGTGCTCGCCGCAACCGGTCCGGCTTTGGGCTTCGATCACAACTCATTTGGGGATGGATCGCAGACCAACAACCCGATGTTGTCGTCGCATTTCACGTTGCCACAGTCTGTGAGCGTATCTCCACCGGCGCCGGTCGCCGCGACCATGCCGGTGCCCGCCCCGCAAGTTGCCTTGCCGCCGGCAAGCATGGCCCCGCCGGCCCCGCAAATGGTGTTGCTCGCCCCCTATGTGGTCGAAAGTGATCCGGCGCCGATGCGACCTCCGGCTCCGACGCCAGCGCCAATCACTTCGGAACCGTTGCAGCTTGAAAGCGGGCACCCGGCCCAATGGATTGCCCGTCCGCCGCAACCTCAAAATGTTGCGGTGCCGATTCAGCAGAATAGTGCGCTGGACCTGCCGCCGGTGGGTGAACTCGGCGGCTTCGACTATGTTCACCCGCCGGTCAATATCGACTGGAGCGTGGGTCTGAAGGGCTCCTATGCCATGGGCACGATGAAGACCCAGCACAGCGTGGTGCTGACGCCCGAGGTCACACTCGACTATGGCGGCGACCGCATGGATATCAGTGGCAATGCTAGCCTGGAGGGTGTCGTCTCCGATCAGCAATTGGTGCGGGTGGATCAGCTCAGTTCCGGCCTCGATGTAGCCTATGCGCTCGATCCGGTGACCAGCGCGAGCCTTTCGGCCGCGTTCGACGTTTCTCAGGAAGCCGCGAATGCGCCGGGGGTGCCGAGCAATGTGAAGGTAATGCCCATTGTTTTTGAAGGATCGCTCAGCGCCGGCATCGACCGGCAGTTCGGCCAATTGGGTTTAGGGCTGAGCGGCGATCTTGGGCGCACAGACGTGACCAAAACCTATTTGCAGGGCGGCAAGGTCGAGAACAATGCCGATCAATCGTTCTTCAGCGGCGGTGCCAATCTGCGCGCATCGTACCAGGTCACGCCCATTCTGGCGCCTTTTGTCGAGGCCGGCATTGGCCGCGATGTCTATGACAAGGCACCAAAATTGACTGGCATGAAACTTGACCAGACGAACTACGCGTTACGTGTGGGCCTTGCCGCGCAATGGCAGGACTCGTTCTCGATCGAGGCGTCGACGGGCTATACCTGGGCCTATTTCGACGATCCGGGCCTGACCGATATCGGCACGCAGACCTTTGCTCTCTCGGTCGATTATGCTCCGCCACAAGGCGTGACGGCGGGGTTGGGCTTTTCCACCACGATCAATCCCGGCGATCCGGACAATGGCACGGTCGCGTCGGTCGATTATGCGATCGATGGCAATGTCGGGGTTCAACTAAACAGCCAGATCGGGGTCGAAGCAGACTTCACCGCGGGCTGGACCGCGCCGGTTTCGGGATTACCCGGCGATTTCAACTATTCGGCGGGGCTCGGCGCGAGCTTCCAGTTTAATCGCTACACGGCGCTGACCGCAGATTATGCGTATAAGGCCGTCGATCGGGCGAGCGGCCCGCTTCTGTATTCCCACACGCTCTCGGCGGGTATCAGCGTTTCGCGGCCCGAATGATCTGATGGAGTTCCTGCAGGAATTCAGCCGAGAGATCCGGCCGATCAAGCGCGAATGCGGCATTGGCGCTGAGGAAACCGATTTTCGAACCGCAGTCGAAAACCCGGCCTTCATATTTGACGCCCGTAAAGCGCTGCTGGCCCATCAGCGCCTGCATCGCATCAGTGATCTGGATTTCGCCGCCGGCCCCGCGGGGCTGGTTTTCGATCAGCTTGAAGATTTCGGGCTGCAGGATGTAGCGGCCGGAAATGATGAGATTGGAGGGTGCATCCTTGGGTTCCGGCTTTTCGACCATTTCGGTGATTTCGAAGGCCTCGTCGGGTCCATCGCCGCGACCGACGATGCCGTAGGATGAGACTTCCGCGGGATCGACTTCTTCGACCGCGACCACGTTGCCGCCGTGCTGTTCGTAGGCCTTGACCATCTGGCTGAGCACACCCGGCTGGGCCTTGAAGATCATGTCCGGCAGCAGAAGCGCGAAGGGTTCGTTTCCGACCAGCTGGCGCGCGCACCACACGGCATGCCCGAGGCCCAAAGGTTCCTGCTGGCGGGTGAAACTGGTCTTTCCCGGCTCCGGCAGATCGGTTTGCAGCAATTCGAGGGCCTCGGTCTTGCCGCGCTGTTCAAGGGTGTGTTCAAGTTCGAACTGCCGGTCGAAATGATCCTCGATAACCGCCTTGTTGCGCCCGGTGACAAAGACAAAATGCTCGATGCCGGCTTCCTTGGCTTCATCAACCGCATATTGAATGATCGGGCGATCCACGACCGTCAGCATTTCCTTGGGCATGGCCTTGGTTGCCGGCAGGAAGCGAGTGCCGAGTCCGGCCACGGGAAATACGGCGACACGGAGTTTTGCGGTCATTGTCTGGATACCTATTGCTGCTAGAAGGCGCATGGATGCACGCTGCGAGCGTGTTTACATACAAGAACCGGCCCAGTTCAACCTCTTGTGGTGGACGAAAGGAGCGCAAATGACAGTTTTGGTCACCGGTGGCGCGGGATATATCGGCAGCCACATGGTTCTCAGACTGGTCGAAGATGGCGCGCATGTCATCGTGCTGGACGATCTGTCGACGGGCTTTGACTGGGCCGTCCACCCTGACGCGCAGCTTTTCCGGGGTTCGATCGGCGACAAGGCGCTGGTTTCAGGCCTGATCAAGGACCATGAGATCGCGGAAATCGTGCACTTTGCCGGTTCGATCATCGTACCGGAATCGGTGTCCGATCCGCTGAAATATTATCGCAACAATACCGGCCATTCCCGAACCTTGATCGAGGCTGCGGTCGAAGGCGGGGTGAAGCGGTTCGTCTTTTCTTCGACGGCAGCGGTTTATGGCATGACCGGGCTGGAGCCGGTGGGAGAGACCTATCCACTCAACCCGATTTCGCCCTATGGCCGTTCCAAGCTGATGACCGAGATGATGCTGCAGGATTGTGAGGTCGCGCATGGTCTGCGCTATGGAATTCTGCGCTATTTCAATGTTGCGGGTGCCGACCCGGAAATGCGGTCCGGCCAGTCTACGCCCGTGGCAACGCATCTGATCAAGGTCGCGGCGCAGACAGCGCTCGGGATGCGCGACCATATGGATCTGTTCGGCAGCGATTATCCAACGCCGGACGGCACCTGTATTCGTGACTACATTCATGTCAGCGATCTGGCCGACGCACATGCGGCGCTTCTGGCGCGGATGCGCGCGAGCGATGAGAGTTTCGTTCTGAATTGCGGTTATGGACGCGGCTATTCGGTGCGCGAGGTGATCGATACGGTCAAAGAGGTTTCCGGCGTCGATTTCGACGTCCGCGTCGCACCACCGCGCGCGGGCGATCCCGCAGCCATCGTAGCGGCAGCGGACAAAATCCGGACGGAACTTGACTGGACCCCGCAGCACGAGGCGCTCGATGAGATCGTTGCACATGCGCTGGCCTGGGAAAAACGGTTGCAGGTGCGGAACCGCTAGATGCACGAACCGGCGCAGATATTCGCGAGCATTTTCAGCGCATGGCGCCGGATTTTGGTCGCGGTTTTGCTGGTTCTCGGCATGTTCCCGGCCAATCCGGCTTTGGCGCAGGAGGCCGAGTTTCAGCAATTTCTGGCTTCATTCGAGCAGAAGGCGCTGGCGGCGGGCATTTCCAGCAGTGTCTATCGGCAGGCGATCGCCGATGTTCATTTCGATCCGGCGATTGGCGGGCGCATATCCGGTCAGCCCGAATTCACGACGCCGATCTGGGAATATCTTGACCAGCGTGTCAACTCGGGCCGGATTTCGCGCGGCAGGGCGGCCTTCGACGCCAACAAGGCGCTGTTTTTGCGCGTCGGGCAGCAATATGGCGTTGATCCCTACATTCTGGCGGCGATTTGGGGCATCGAGACCGATTATGGCGCGGTTCTCAACAATTCGGGGCTGATCAAGCCGATCGTCCCGTCGCTGGCCAATCTGGTTTTCGCGGAGCGCGGCCGTGTTGCGCAGGATGAGGCCGAGTTCATTTCCGCTCTGGCCCTCCTGCAACGCAGCGGCCTTTCATCGTCGCAACTGGTTGGATCGTGGGCGGGCGCGATCGGGCATTTGCAGGTCAATCCGGGCGTCATCCTGCGGTTTGGAACCGATGGCGACGGAGACGGGAAGGTCGATCTGCATCGCTCGCTGGCCGATGCTCTGGCGACGAGCGCGCAATTGTTGCGCTCATTCGGCTATCTGCCGGGAACCGATTGGGGCTTCGAGGTCGAGGTGCCATCCGGGGTTGATCTGTTGCTAGCGACGCGGGAAGAGATGCGCCCGGTTTCGTTTTTCGCCGAACGCGGGGTCAAACGCGTTGCCGGCCGGCAGTTCTCCGATCCAGATGAGCCCGTTTTTCTCTATTTGCCGGCAGGTCTAAACGGTCCGAAGTTCCTGATGACGAAGAACTATCTGGTGCTCAAGGACTATAATTTCTCGGATTCCTATGCACTTTCCGTCGCGCACCTGACAGACCGGCTGAAAGGGGCGGGGCAATTCGTGCAGCCTTGGCCACGCCAGACGCAGTTTCCCAATAGATCGCAGCGGGTCGCGATTCAACAATGGCTGAAGGATCTCGGGTTTTATTCTGGCGAAGTTGACGGGCGGATCGGACCGATTTCGCAACGCGCCTACCAGTTCTTCCAATCGCGCATCGGTGTGCCGGCCGACGGGTTCATCACCCTGGAAAGCTACAATCTTTTGCAGCGCGCGGTGGGACAATAGGACCAATGCCATCGTTCAGCCGGAAAGCCGATATAATTGGCGCCAAAACGGGGTTGGTTTTGCGCAGGTTTTCAATACTCATTGTCTTTGTCGTGCTCGCTCTGACTGCGATGAGCGGGGAAGCCATGGCGCAAAAGCGCACCACGCTGTTCGATCTGTTGTTCGGCAATCAGAACAATCAGCAGCAACAGGCTCAGCCGCAACAGCAGCAAACGCAGCAACAGGCGGTGACGCAGCCGGCGCGGCCTTCGCCGTCGGTGACCGTTATCGCCCCGCCTGCGGTGGACAAGAACGAAGGCGCGACCCGGTTGATGGTCTTTGGCGATTCGCTTGCGGTCGACCTTTCCAAGTCTCTGGAACGGCTTTTTGCCGATGATCCCAATCTTGTTGTCATCGACAAGGGCGTCGGTTCGTCCGGCTTCGTACGTGACGATTATTATGACTGGAACGCGGCGCTGCAGGCGGAAATCGAGGCAGACAGTTTCGACATTGCGGTTGTGATCATCGGCATAAATGACCGGCAGGCCATCGGGCGGAACCAGCCGCTCAGCGACGAGTGGAAGACGGAATATTCCGCGCGTCTCAATCAGTTTCTCACGCAATTGCGCGCGGCCGGAAAGCCTGTGCTCTGGGTCGGCCTGCCCCCGATGCGGGCGCATTCCTATTCGCAGGCGATCAGCGAAATCTCGTCGTTGCACCGGCTGGCGGTTGCCGGTGGCGGCGCGGATTTCGTGGACATTTACGAGCGGTTCACCGACGAGGCCGGCAATTATGCTGACAGCGGGCCGGATCTCAGCGGGCAAACCGTCCGCATGCGCAAAAGCGATGGTATCCACTTTTCAAGCGCTGGTTCGGACAAGGTGGCGTTTTACGTCAACCAGGCACTCAGGCGCTATTATCGGGGCGGGGCTGTGAGCATCGAGGTTGCCGATCCGCTGGCCGGCACCGATGCGGCCAACCTGATCCGGCTGCCGTTTCAGGGTCAGGGACAGATCAGGCTGCTTGAGGTTGCCGGTGCCATCATGCCGCTAAGCAATGATCCCCAGCGGGCGACGGAACTGGTGGTGGCCAGCCCCGACGCGGAGCAACAGCCGCTGTTCACGCTCGAAGATCTCGTGGCCGCACCTCAAGGCCGTGCCGACGCTTTTGGTGTTGGTATTGCGCCAAGCGATGACGATGAAGAGGTGCAGGGTCCGCTGCCGGACTAGTGGCTGATGCGGGCGCCCTGCAGGTGCTCAGAACTTCAAGACTTGCTTTTGGTCCCCAAAGGAGTAGAACGCCGCCCACATTTGGCAAACAAAGGGCTGAACAAACCGGCTCCGTCTGGTTTGGCGCTAAATGGCGATCTCCGAACAAACAGACATCGAAACGGCAGAAGTGCCGCACAAAAAGGCATCGACGCTCGTTCTGGCGCTTGGTGCAATTGGCGTGGTCTACGGCGATATCGGCACCAGCCCGATCTATGCGTTGCGCGAGACCGTGCGGGCCGCTGCGGGGGATATGATCCCGACGGAGGCCGACGTGATCGGGGCCCTGTCGATCATCGTCTGGGCGATCACCCTGATCGTGACGCTCAAATATGCGATCTTCGTGTTGCGGGCGGACAATAACGGCGAAGGCGGCACGCTTTCGATCATGACGCTGGCGCGCCGGGTCGCAGGCAACTGGAAGCCGATGGTTCTTGTTCTGGGCATGATCGGCGCCTCCCTGTTTTTCGGGGATTCCGTGATAACCCCGGCAATTTCGGTGCTGTCGGCGGTCGAAGGGCTTGAGGTCGCGGCGCCGCATATCGATCATTTCGTCGTGCCGATCACGATGGGCATTCTGATCGGGCTGTTCTCGATTCAGCAGTTCGGCACGGGGGCTGTGTCGCGCATTTTTGGACCATTGACCCTCATCTGGTTCCTGACGCTCGGTTATATCGGGCTCGAACATCTTTCGGATTCCTGGCACATTTTCCGTGCGCTGAACCCGCTGGAGGGCGCCCATTTCATCATGGCGCATCCCGATGTGTCGCTGGCCGTGATCGGGGCGGCATTTCTGGCAGTAACCGGCGCCGAGGCGCTATATGTGGATCTGGGGCATTTCGGGCGAAAACCGATCCTGCTTGCCTGGTTCCTGCTGGTGTTTCCCTGCCTTTTGCTGAACTATTTCGGGCAGGGCGCCTATCTCATTAAAAGCCACAGGCCGGTGGGGTTGCCCCTGTTTGAGATGGTGCCCGAGCATCTGGCGCTGCCGCTGGTGATATTGGCGACGATCGCCACCGTTATCGCCAGTCAGGCGGTCATCTCGGGCGCGTTTTCGCTGACGCGGCAGGCCATCCAACTCAACCTTCTGCCGCGCATGAATGTGGTGCACACCTCCGCTTCTCAATCGGGGCAGATCTTCATGCCGAACGTCAACATTTTCATGCTGGTCGGTGTGCTGTTGCTGGTGCTTGGTTTCGGTTCGTCGGACGGTATTGCCTCGGCTTACGGCATTTCGATTACTGGCGAGATGCTGATGACGTCGCTTCTGCTTGGTATCGTCATGCTGAGGCGCTGGCGCTGGGCGCGCTGGGTCGTTGGCGGACTGACGGGCATATTCGTTCTGATCGACGTCATGTTCCTGTTCTCGAACCTGACCAAGTTCTTCGATGGCGGTTGGGTTTCGGTGATGATTGCCTCGGTGATGCTGCTCATCATCGTCACCTGGACCCGCGGCAGCCGGCTATTGGCCGAAAAGAGCCGCAAAGCCGAGGTGCCGCTCGAAACCCTGACCAGTTCTCTCGAAAACCATCCCCCGCATATTGTCGAGGGCACAGCCGTGTTCCTGACCAGCGACCGGCAAAGCGCACCGACGGCGCTTCTGCACTCGCTCAAACACTACAAGGTCCTGCATCAGCAGAACGTCATGCTGACGGTCGAGACGGCGCAACGTCCGAGAATCGGCCCCGACGAGCGCGTCACCATCGAGAGCTTCAGCCCGCACTTCTCCAAGGTCTTGCTGCGCTACGGCTATATGGAAGATCCGAACGTGCCGCGCGGCCTGGGCGAATGCCGCAAATACGGGCTCAAGTTCGACATCATGGCGACGTCGTTCTTCCTGTCGCGGCGGACGCTGGTGCCGTCGAAGAACACTGGCATGCCGCTGTGGCAGGACCGGCTCTATGTCTGGCTGGCGCGCAACGCTTCAGATGCCACGAGCTATTTCCGCCTGCCGACCGGGCGGGTGGTCGAAATCGGGACCATGGTGATCCTCTAGCGGAGGTCGCCGGCCGGCTCCCTAGCGCGGCAGGTCGGTCCGGCCCATCAGATCAATGTCGATGGAGCGCGCCGCCTGGCGGCCCTCGCGAATGGCCCAGACGACGAGAGACTGACCCCGACGCATGTCTCCGGCGGCATAGACGCCGGGTTTTGAAGTCTTGTAGTCACTGGTATTGGCCATGAGGTTTCCGCGCTTGTCATAATCGGCGCCAAGCTCTTCGAGCATGCCTTCATGCACGGGCCGGGCAAAGCCGATGGCCATCAGAACCAGGTCGGCCCTGAGATGGAAATGCTGATCGTCGATCGGCTTGCGCTTGAGATCGACCTGGGCGCAATGAACATGGGTGACATGGCCGTTGGCATTGCCGATCAGATCCAGCGTTCCGGCCTGAAATTCGCGGATCGCGCCCTCGGCTTGGGACGATGAGGTGCGCATCTTGACCGCCCAGTTCGGCCAGGTGGTCAGCTTGTCTTCCTTTTCAGGAGGACGTGGGCGGATATCGAGCTGAGTGACCTTGATGGCGCCTTGCCGGAAGGCAGTGCCGATGCAGTCCGAAGCGGTGTCGCCACCACCGATGACGACGACGTGCTTTCCCGCTGCGGAAATCAGCGCTTCCTCGACCGGTTCGTCCGCCAGGAGGCGGTTCTGCTGGACCAGATAGGGCATGGCATAGTGCACGCCGATCAGATCGGTTCCGGTGCAACCCACTTCGCGCGGCTCCTCGGCTCCGCCGGTCAAAAGCACGGCGTCATGCGTATCCTGAAGTTCCTGGAGCGGCCGGGTCACCCCGATATTCTCGTTGTAATGAAATTCGACGCCCTCGGCTTCGAGCTGGCGTACGCGAAAGTCGATATGGTGCTTTTCCATCTTGAAGTCGGGGATGCCGTAACGAAGCAGGCCACCGGCTTTAGGTTCACGTTCGTAGACGTGCGCGGCGTGCCCGGCGCGTGCCAATTGCTGGGCGGCGGCGAGCCCGGCGGGGCCCGAGCCGACGATTGCGACTTTCTTGCCGGTCCGGTGGGTTGCCGGGGCGGGTTTGATCCAGCCGCTGGCAATGGCACGGTCGGCGATGGTCTGCTCGACGGTCTTGATGGCGACCGGAATGTCCTCGAGATTGAGGGTGCACGCCTCCTCGCACGGGGCGGGGCACACGCGTCCCGTGAATTCGGGGAAATTGTTGGTCGAGTGCAGGTTGCGCGCCGCTTCTTCCCAATCGCCATTGTAGACGAGGTCGTTCCAGTCGGGGATCTGGTTATCGACCGGGCAGCCCTGATCGCCGTGGCAATAGGGAATGCCGCAATCCATGCAGCGGGCGGCCTGATCGCGCACCCGCGCCTGGCTCATCGGGATGGTGAATTCGTGGAAATGGCGAATGCGGTCGGAGGCCGGCTCGTAGCTCGGCTGTTCGCGATCCATCTCCAGAAAGCCGGTGACTTTACCCATAGATCAGATTCCTCGTCGTTGCGGGCCTATTCGGCCGCCACGTGGCGGCCGCGGCCGCGCTTCTTTTCGTTCATTTCGCGGATGGCGCGGGCATATTCGACCGGCATGACCTTGACGAATTTGGGCCGGTATTCGGTCCAGTTGTCGAGGATCATGCGGGCATGGTTGGAGCCCGTATAATGCAGGTGACGCGAGATGATCTGGTGCAGGCGCTCGGCGTCGTGCCGGGTCATGTCACCGGAAATGTTCACCCTGCCGTGCCATTCAAGGTCGCCGCCATGATGGTGGAAGCGGCGCATTAGCGTTTCTTCCTCGGCGACCGGTTCGAGATCGACCATGGCGAGGTTGCAGCGCGTGCGGAAGGTGCCGTCTTCGTCGAGCACATAGGCGACACCGCCTGACATGCCGGCAGCGAAATTGCGGCCGGTCTTGCCGATGACGACGACCACGCCGCCGGTCATGTATTCGCATCCGTGATCGCCGGTGCCTTCGACGACGGCGAGTGCGCCGGAATTGCGCACGGCGAACCGTTCGCCGGCGACGCCACGGAAATAGCATTCGCCGGTGATGGCGCCGTAAAGCACGGTGTTGCCGACGATGATCGATTCATGCGGCACGATTTTCGAATTTTCCGGTGGGCGGACGACGATGCGGCCGCCGCACAGGCCCTTGCCGACATAATCGTTGGCATCGCCTTCGAGATCGAAGGACACGCCCGCGGCGAGGAAAGCACAGAAGGCCTGGCCGGCCGTGCCCTTGAGCTTGACCGAAATCGTATCTTCGGGCAGCCCAGCGTGGCCATGGCGTTTGGCCAGTTCGCCCGAGAGCATGGCACCGGTCGAGCGGTTCTTGGACTGGATCGGCAGTTCGATCTGGACCGGATTGCCGTTTTCGAGCGCATCTGTGGCCTTCTCGATCAGCTGCCGGTCGAGCACGTCCTCGATCTCGTGGTGCTGGGCCTCGGAATGGAAGATCGTGTCGCCGCCAATCGGTTCTGGCTTGAAGAAGAGCCTGGAAAAATCGAGGCCCTTGGACTTCCAGTGATCGATCATGCGGGCCTGATCGAGCAGATCTGACCGGCCGATCAGTTCATTAAGCGTTTTCGCGCCCATTTCAGCCATCAGTCCGCGCAATTCCTCGGCGACATAGAACAGGTAATTGACCACGTGCTCCGGCGTGCCCTTGAAGCGCTTGCGGAGAACCGGATCCTGGGTCGCGATGCCGACCGGGCAGGTGTTGAGATGGCATTTGCGCATCATCAGACAGCCGGCGGCGATAAGCGGTGCGGTGGCGAAACCGAACTCGTCGGCGCCCAGAAGTGCACCGATCAGAACGTCACGGCCGGTTCTGAGGCCGCCATCGACCTGCAGGGCCACGCGCGAGCGCAGCCGGTTCATCACCAGCGTCTGGTGGGTTTCGGCCAGGCCGATTTCCCACGGGCTACCTGCATGCTTGATCGAGGTCAGTGGCGACGCGCCGGTGCCGCCATCGAAACCGGAAATGGTGATGTGGTCGGCCTTGCATTTGGCCACCCCCGCAGCAACCGTGCCGACCCCGACTTCGGAGACGAGCTTGACCGAAATATCGGCCACCGGGTTGGTGTTCTTCAGGTCGTAGATGAGTTGGGCCAGATCCTCGATCGAATAGATGTCGTGGTGCGGCGGCGGCGAAATCAGGCCGACGCCCGGGGTCGAATGGCGGGTCTTGGCGATCACCCAGTCGACCTTGTGGCCGGGCAATTGTCCGCCTTCACCGGGCTTGGCGCCCTGAGCGACCTTAATCTGGATCATGTCGGCATTAACCAGATATTCGGTGGTCACGCCGAAGCGGCCCGAGGCGACCTGCTTGATGGCCGAACGTTCGGGGTTTTTTGAGCCGTCGGGCAGGGGCAGATAGCGGTCGGCTTCCTCGCCGCCTTCGCCGGTGTTGGACTTGCCGCCAATCCGGTTCATGGCAATTGCGAGCGTCGTATGTGCCTCGCGCGAAATCGAGCCGAAGCTCATCGCGCCGGTTGAAAAGCGGCGAACGATATCGGCGGCAGGTTCGACTTCATCGAGCGGTACCGCAGGCCCGAGCGGCTTGATGTCGAACAGCGAACGGATCGCGTGCAGGTTTTCCGAGCGCGCGTCGATTTCCGCAGAGAATTCGTCATAGGCGGCCTGGGCATCTTCCGGCGATTGATCATGCAGGCGCACGGCATGCTGCAAGTTGGCAATCGCGGTGGGCGACCAGGTATGCGCCTCTCCCCGGGTGCGGAAGGAATATTCGCCGCCAACCTCGAGGGTGCGCTTGAGCACCTGATCATTGCCGAACGCGAGGGCGTGGCGGCGGGCGGTCTCCTCGGCGATTTCCGCAAGGCCCGCGCCGCCAATGGAACTGGCGGTGCCGAAAAAATATTCCTCGATGAACTCGGACGAAAGTCCAACCGCGTCAAAGATCTGCGCGCCGCAATAGGATTGGTAGGTCGAAATGCCCATCTTGGACATGATCTTGAGCAGACCCTTGCCGACTGCCTTGATGTAGCGGTGAACGACTTCGTGTTCGTCGACTTCGGCGGGGAACTTGCCCTCGGCGTGAAGCGATGTCAGCGTCTCGAAGGCGAGATAGGGATTGATCGCCTCGGCGCCATAGCCGGCCAGCACCGCGAAATGGTGATTTTCGCGGGCTTCACCGGTCTCGATCACCAGCCCCGATGAGGTTCTGAGGCCCTTGCGGATCAGATGATGATGCACGGCGGCGGTGGCGAGCAGCGCGGGAATGGCGATCCGCTCTGCACTGACCAACCGGTCGGACAGAATAATGATATTGTAGCCTTGGCGGACCGCGCTCTCGGCCTTGTTGCACAGGGCCTCGATCGCATCCTTCATCCCATCGGCGCCCTTGTAGGCGGAATAGGTAATGTCGAGGGTGACGGTGCGGAACTGATTGTCGGCGATGTCCCCGATGGTGCGGATCTTTTCGAGATCCTCGTTGGTCAGGATCGGCTGGCGCACTTCGAGGCGCTTGACCTCAGACAGGCCCTCGAGATCGAACAGGTTCGGGCGTGGCCCGATGAAGGAGACAAGGCTCATCACCGATTCCTCGCGGATCGGGTCGATCGGCGGGTTGGTGACCTGCGCGAAGTTCTGCTTGAAATAAGTATAGAGCAGTTTCGAGCGGTTCGAGAGCACCGAAATGGGCGTATCCGTGCCCATGGAGCCGGTGGCTTCCTGGCCGGTGGTGGCCATCGGCATCATCAGGTGCTTGATGTCTTCCTGCGAATAGGCAAAGGCCTGCTGGCGGTCGAGAAGGCTCTCCCAGGTCTTGGGCGCACGCGGTTCGACCGGCGGCAATTCCTCGAGCACGATCTGGGTGCGCCCCAGCCATTGCGCATAGGGGTGGGCGGTTGCGAGCCGGCTCTTGATTTCCTCGTCAGCGATGATGCGTTTCTGCTCGAGATCGATGACCAGCATCTTGCCCGGCTGCAGACGCCACTTTTCGGCGACATTGTCTTCGTCGATTTTCAACGTACCGGCTTCGGACGCCAGAATGACCATGCCGTCCCTGGTCACGTAATAGCGTGAGGGCCGCAGGCCATTGCGGTCGAGCGTGGCCACAATGTGCTTGCCGTCAGACATGACGAGGGCGGCGGGGCCGTCCCAGGGTTCCATCAAAGCGGCGTGGTATTCGTAAAAGGCGCGGCGCCCTTCGTCCATGAGCGGGTTGCCGGCCCAGGCTTCGGGAACCAGCATCATGGCCGCGTGGGGCAATTCGTAGCCGCCGCGCAGCAGGAACTCGACGGCATTGTCGAAGCATGCCGTGTCCGACTGACCTTCGTAAGAGATTGGCCAGAGCTTGGAAATGTCGTCGCCATAAAGCTCGGATTCGACCGAAGCCTGGCGCGCGGCCATCCAGTTGACGTTGCCGCGGATGGTGTTGATCTCACCATTGTGCGCGGTCATGCGATAGGGGTGGGCCAGCTTCCAGCTCGGGAAGGTATTGGTCGAGAAGCGCTGATGGACAATGACCATGGCGCTCTCGAAATCCGCATCGTGCAGATCGGGATAGAAGGCGCCGAGCTGATAGGCGAGGAACATGCCCTTGTAGACGATCGTGCGGGCCGACATCGAGACAATATAAAAGCCATCATCCTTGTTGGCTTCGGGGATGTCCTGAACGATGACGTTGGAGATCATCTTGCGGGCAATCAACAGGTCGCGCTCGAACGTATCCACGTCGATGCCGTCAGGGCAGGCAATGAACAATTGTTCGATGTGCGGTTGCGCAGCAATGACGAGCTCGGACTGGCCGTTCTGATCGAAGGGAACGGTGCGGCGGCCGAGATATTCCAGGTTCTCCGCGTCGAGTACGGACAGGATCGCGGCGTCACAGCGCGCGCGCAGACTTTCGTCCTGGGGATAGAACACCATGGCGACCGCGTATCGGCCGGGTTCCGGCAGCTTGAAATCGACGTTCTTGGCCAGAAACTTGTGGGGGATTTGCAGCAACATGCCAGCACCGTCGCCCATCAGCGGATCGGCGCCGACAGCGCCGCGATGGGTGAGATTGACCAGCATTTCAAGGCCGTTTTCGACCACGGAATGGCTGGCATCATTGTTGATGCTCGCGATCATGCCGACGCCGCACGAATCATGCTCGTTGATGGGGTCGTAAAGCCCCTGCGCGCCGGGTGTGCGGGTGGATTTGGCCTGGCCTGAATTTCCGGTTTGCGCGCCGATTCCGGAACGCTGATTATGCCGCTCAGCCATGTCACACCTCCACTTTCAGGGTCACAAGGACCCACAGTTTGGGACATGCCGCCTATCCGGGTCGTACCATGTACGGCTCGAACGCGCGGCACGTTCATTTTCTGGGAGTGGGCTTCGCAGTCCGTTGCGGATGTTGCGGCCACTCGTTCCGGGGCGTCTCCGCCACCGGCTCTCGGTTTCCGGCGCAAGGCGACGTTCAAGCCATGCACGGTCACACTCAATCGCCCGCACCATACACAATTTTTACGGCGGGTTCAATTGGGACAATATCACTGTCCTATTTTTTCACATTGCCAGATAATCAAGGTTGCTGCAAGCGGCGGCGGGACTTGTGGCCGGGCAGCAAAAAGGCGCAACCCGGATCGGATTGCGCCTGCTTTCTAAATCTCGATCCCGGTCCCGGTGCGCTGTTGGGGGGAGAGTGACGCAGCCGGGATCGGAATCATCCGGGTTCAGTTGACCGAAGACTGGTCTTCGATGGTCTGCCCGGTACCCGTGGACTTGATGTCGATGCGGCGGGCCTTCTTGCTGTCAGGCACTTCGCGCTTCAACTCAATGTCCAGAAGTCCGTGTTCGAGGTTCGCATTCACGACCTCGACGTAATCGCCAAGCTGATAGCGCAGTTCAAAGCTGCGTTCCGCGATGCCGCGGTGCAGGAACTGGCGCTCTTCTTCGTTGGTCTCGGTCTTCTTGGCGCCTTTGACGGTCAGGTTGTTTTCCTTAACCTCGATGTCGATATCGTCGGCGGTAAAGCCGGCAACGGCGACGGTCACGCGCCAGCTGTCGTTGTCAATGCGTTCGATATTGTACGGCGGATAGGATTTGGCTTCCTGTCCGACCAGATTGTCGAGACGGTTGAAAAGACGGTCAAAACCGACGGTGGAACGATAGAAGGGTGAAAAGTCATAGGTTTGCATGGTGCTCTTCCTCTCAGGACAGTGCTTTATGCCTTCATGCCGCCTCGAATTTGGATCCCGGCTTCCGGCGATCCGGGCTGCATGGCCGCTGGCTCATCCCAGCCGGCAAACAAGATTTAGGATGCGCAATTTCGAATTCAAGACCTGACGGTTCCGACGGCTGAACACCAGATGAACGGGCAATTCCGCATCCGTTCAGGGGCGGGGCCGTAGGTTGCTTTTCGTGCCAAAGAGGACGCGTCAAACGAAACGCCTTCAGGCACTTCGGGCGACGGTATCATCCGCCCCCCGCATGCCGGAGCCCGAGCCACGGACCGGCAGGGATCATTCCCTGCCGGTCCAATTTTATTTGTTCAGACATTGCGGGAATTTCCGCGTCCGCCTATTGAATGCCGATCGCGCGTGACAATTGGAGTGGCAGGTGGCGAACAGTGTCGACGAAAACGGGCCGCGTTTCGCCAACGTGCCGCAGAATCCGGCGCCGGAGGGCATGCGCGGCGGCTATCTTGAAACCAGCGACAAGGTGAAACTGCGCTACGCGGTCTTTCCACGCACCGATGGACCCAATCGCGGCACGATCTGCCTGCTGCAGGGGCGCACCGAATATGTTGAGAAATATTACGAGACGATCCAGGACTTCCAGAAGCGTGGCTTCATGGTCGCGACGTTCGACTGGCGTGGGCAGGGCGGCTCGGACCGGCTGATTTCCAACAAGAGCCTGGGTTTCGTGCAGCGGTTCGAGGATTACTGGACGGACCTGACAACGTTTCACGCCAGCATTCTGCTGCCGGACTGCGCACCGCCCTATTTTCTCGTCGCGCACTCGATGGGGGGCATGGTGGCCCTGATGGCGGCGGCCCGCGACCGGATGATGTTCGATCGCATGTTTCTCAGCGCCCCGATGATCGCTGTGCCGGGCCTACCGCTGAGCGCCGCCGGCATGGCGACGCTGTTCGAGGCTGCCTGTTTTGCCGGCCTGGGGAACATGCCACTGCCCGGCGATTTCCGTACGCCGCATCACGAGCTTTTTCCCGGCAATCCGCTGACCTCGGATTTTGAACGCTACATGCGCTCGGTGCATGTGCTCGATGCGATGCCGGAACTGGGTCTCAATAATCCCTCGATCCGCTGGGCGGCAGCGGCGGCGCGCTCTTCGGCGCGCATGGCGGCGCCCGATTTTCCGGACCGGGTCAATGTTCCGCTGCTCATGCTGGCGGCCGCACGCGACGAGGTCGTCTCGACCCCGGCCATCGAACATATGGGCTTGCGTCTGCGCACCGGGCGGCACGCGGTGATCGCGAAGGCCAGGCACGAGCTTTTCATGGAAAACGACGCGATCCGCGGACAGGTCATGGCGGCGTTCGACGCTTTCGTGACCGAACAGAGCCGGTAGATCTAGGCGTTGAAGCGTTCCAGCGCGGCCCGATGCAGTTCCGGCGTGGCGGCGGCGATGACGTGCCCGCCCTGGTCGGCGGGTTTTCCTTCGATGGTCGTAATGATGCCGCCGGCATTTTCGATGAGCGGGATCAGGGCCGCGATGTCGTAGGAATTGAGGCCAGCTTCGATCACGATATCAGCGTGGCCGGCCGCCAGGAGGCAAAAGGCGTAGCAGTCGCAACCGTAGCGGGCGAGCATGACCGATTGTTCGAGCCGTTTGTAGCGCGGTTCGAGGTCGCCGGTGAAAAGCGCTGGCGTGGTGGTGAAGAGAATGGCGCTGTCGAGTTCCGTCGTTGATTTCGTCTTGAGCGTGCGGCGTTCGCTGCCGCGTTCCCAGATCGAGTTGTCCGGCAATCCCAGAAAAAGCTCCCCGGTAAAGGGTTGGGACATGGAACCGGCAAAGTTCCTGCCCTCGAAAGAGACGCCGATCAGCGTGCCCCAGACCGGCAGGCCGGAGATGAAGGCGCGGGTACCGTCGATCGGGTCAATGGTCCAGGTGAAGGGGCTGCCGGTCTGAAGGTTCGGATGTTCCTCGCCGATAATGTTGTGGCCGGGAAATTCGACTGAAATCACCCTGCGGATGGCCAGTTCGGAATTGCGGTCGGCCTCGGTCACCGGATCGAAGCCCTTCTGGTACTTGTTGTCGACGGCCACATTGTTGCGAAAGCGGGGCAGGGTTTCGCCGGCGGCGGCGGTGGCAGCAGCGCGCAGGGTCGCTTCCACCCGCGCGATATCGAGATCGTCTGGAAGGGTCATTCAGCGGCCAGCGGTTTTTCGGCGAAGAGCGAATAGTCGAGCCGCGCCAGATGGTGCACCAGCTTGTCGATCACCTGCTTGATGGCGGTGAAATTGTCGGATTTCAGGCGGGTGCTCTCATTCATGTAGAGATGCCGGCTGATCTCGATCTGCAGGGCATGAATGCCGAAATCGGGCTTGCCGTAGGAACGGG
The DNA here is from genome assembly GCA_020638065.1 of Hyphomicrobiaceae bacterium. Classification (GTDB taxonomy): domain Bacteria; phylum Pseudomonadota; class Alphaproteobacteria; order Rhizobiales; family Devosiaceae; genus JACKJF01. Next base: position 31,803 of record JACKJG010000008.1, read on the forward strand.
TGATGTAGCCCCCGGCATAGGGCTTGTTGCGCACCACGTTGAGCCCGGCCTCGGAAAAGAAATTCTCGATCTCGTTGACGATGGCGCCGTCGCAGGTCGCGCCGAAGCGGTCGCCAAGCACGATGTCCGGGAGCGGACTTCGGCTGGAATTGGTGAGCTTGGGCATGGAATGGCAATCGATGAGAATGGTGACGCCGAAGCGATTCAACGTTTCGCCGATCAGCTTTTGCAGCGTGGCGTGATAGGGCCGGTAGATGCCCTCGATCCGCATCTGCGCATCGGCAAAGCTGAGGGGCTCGCGATAGATCGGTTTGTTCTCGGCGACGACCCTCGCCAGCGTTCCAAGGCCCGCAGCCACGCGCGGCGAATCGGAGTGCAGGTGCTGCGGCAGGGCCTCGTCGAACATGGCGGGATCGAGTTCGTAGGGCTCGCGGTTGACGTCGAGATAGGCGCGGGGGAACCAGGCGCGCAGGAACAGGGCGCCGAAATTGGGCGCGCGGCCGAACAATTCGTCGACATGGGTGTCTTCGGACTGGCGGATCGACATGCGGTCGAGCCGGGTCATTTTCAGAAACCGGTCCGGATAGGTCGTGCCGGAATGGGCGGAATTGAAGACGAGCGGGGCGATCTGGCGGCGGGGACGCACCGTTTCGAAGGCAGGAGTGTCCAGAAAATCGGATTGCACGCGCGTTCCCGGTCGATTGCGGTTGAAACAAATCAAATTGTTACCGTGCCAGATTGCCTTGCGCACCTGTTTTTGTCCATATATCTGACTAATAAGCGTGATTTGATCGCGTTTCACCACGGGAACGAACGGCGATGCCGGAGGACGGAATGAAGCGGATTTTGCTGGCGGAAGACGATGCCGATATGCGTCAGTTCCTCACCCGGGCGCTGAAGAATGCCGGCTATGACGTGGTGTCGTTCGACAATGGCCGCTCGGCCTATGAGCGGCTGCGCGAGGAGCCGTTTTCGCTGCTCCTGAGCGATATCGTGATGCCGGAAATGGACGGGATCGAACTGGCGCGGCGGGCGACGGAACTGGATCCGGACCTCAAGGTCATGTTCATCACCGGGTTTGCGGCGGTGGCCCTCAACCCGGAAAGCGATGCGCCAAAGGAGGCTTCGGTCCTCTCCAAGCCATTCCATCTCAAGGACCTGGTCAACGAGGTCGAGCGGCTCCTGGCCGCCTGATTTCAACGGCGCGGCACCGGCGGCAAGACTTTCAATCTCGACCCCTTGACCGGCGGGGCGCTTTTATGGTCTATCGCCTTCGCTTTGGAACGGGTCTTGCCATTTGCGGGTCCGGACCTTTCAGGATGGGCGTGTAGCTCAGCGGGAGAGCACTACGTTGACATCGTAGGGGTCACTGGTTCAATCCCAGTCACGCCCACCATCCTTCCGGCCAGGGTTCAACCTATCGAACCGGGGCCGATTTGCGATTGTCGCGCCGCCGAACCGGATAGCCGGTTCCCCACTTTTCTGGCGGCGCTCCGGTCGGGTGTGTAGCTCAGCGGGAGAGCACTGCCTTCACACGGCAGGGGTCACAGGTTCAATCCCTGTCACACCCACCATTTTTACAATAATCTAGCGCCGCATAACGTTCGGTAGTTTATGCACCAGAAGCCTAGTGGAAGCCGGGCCTTTGCCCGCACACACGCGGATGTGGGGCCAATGTGACTGTCCGTCGGGTCCATCTAGGGGGATGCTTCTGCAGCAGGTTGCAGCGTGGCAGCCTGTTGCTCCCGCTGGGTAGATGCCCTGAGTGTCAGTCCGTTCGTAATTTGTCTTGAATGCGACATGCGCAGATGCGACGGTCCAAACGTTAATAAAAGTTAATGATCTTCGTGGTCGGTTTGCATGAAGCGGGAAGAAGCGCAAAGCGGAATGCTTTTTCTGGCCGAACTGACTTTGAGAGCGGACTGACTCTGCATCGCTGGAAGATTTCTGGAAAAACTATCAAGATGTGAGTCACCTGAAATGAAAATTGGTCGGACTGCGAAAAGAACTCCATATCGCCCATGGGCCAAGTGGAGGCAGTTAGTTTTTTTTGCGATTTTGCTGTTTCCGTCCCTTTTGGGATTACTTGTGCTCTCGATATTTGGATCTAGCGCGGATTACCATTACTATTTTGGATACATCAATCCGAATTTTGATGTGCAGCTGCAATTGTTAAATTTCAGTCCATTTTCGTACTCATCGAGGATTTTTCCTCTGTATTCGAATATTTGGACATTTGAGTTGTTGGTCTTTTTTACATTAGCAATAATCTTAAGCATATCGTATTTGGCAAAATTGATTGAACTTGTAGTATCCAGATATCTGATGAGTTTAATTTGGTTTGCGATGAACGTGGTATTAACACTTGGAAATGAAAGTGTTCTAATGGGAACTGGTAGAGTAACAAGATTTTTTAGTCCGTCGTACGTTGGATTTTCGACTACGACGTTGGCTTTTTCATTTCCGTTGGCGCTATTGTATGCGAGTGCGGAACGTAGAACCTAGGGAAATGGAAATATCGGCGGGCGGTGAAATCTTCCAAACATTAGTGGTTAGTGACGCCTTCGCCCTGTTTCCCACCATGGCTCTCACGCACTCCAGTCCTTTCTGCCATCGCAAGTGCCTCGGCAGGCTCCGGTGGCGGGATATTCACAAACGGCCAAAGCGGGATTGGACTTCGAAAAGAGCAATCAAGTTTTCGCGGCCAGTTGGAGATAGGAAATGATAAATGCGGTGACAAAATCGATTCAATTAACGATATATGTTATTCTCATCACGTTGATCTATTCTTGCTCTGATAGCGATAACATTGTTCGATTGATTTCAGGTCAATTTAAGGATGGTTTGGTAAAAAATAACGGAGTTATTGAATATTCTGATATTGCGACAAAATTGATCGGGGAGGGAGCCCTTATAGGCAACGTCGAAAAATTATTTGAAAACGCGGGTGTAAAAAAGTACGAGGTTATTCCTGACTCTGGCGTGAACTTCTTTGATCAAAAATACTATGGAGACAATTGTTTAAATGCGGAAGAATATCTGGTATATAGGTTTTTCACTGGATTTTTGCCAGACAAATATACGCACTTGGTGCGGATGGCATTTGTGAATGGAAAGTTGTTTTGTATTAACGCTTCAGCATCACCTACTCCAATAGTATAGTAATACTATGATGTTCGTATGCAATCGATATATTGATATTGGCAGTAACAATGTGATGGTGAAAATGGAGATGGAATATGCAGATGCTATGTGGTGGCGTTGTGTTTCAATTTGATCGTATCATTTCCGACGGTGATGCACCTCAAATTCAATCGCTTGCTGGTTTTGACTTGCGGCGCAAGTGAAACGAGGTCCGAGTGCGGTTCAAGCCCTCCGGGCCTTGCTGCCGGCTTCGGCGAGACGGGTTTCGGCCTGTTTCTGGATGTCCCTGAGTTCGCGGATGGTGGTGGTCAGGTCGCGCTGTTGCTGTTCGAGCTTGTCTAGGCGCTGGGAGACGAGATTGAGCAGCAGTTCGCTTTGCGACTTCTGCAGCGGGTCGGCGTCATAAAGTCCGAGATAGTCGGAAATCTCGCGCAGCGAAAAGCCGAGCCGCTTGCCGCGCAGGATCAGCATCAGCCGGGCGCGGTCGCGTTTGGAAAAGACGCGGGTGCCACCGACCCGGTTGGGCGCGATCAGGCCCTTGGCTTCGTAAAAGCGGATGGTGCGGGTGGAAATGGAGAATTCCCGCGCCAGTTCCGCGATCGAATAGAGCGGTGCATCGCTATTGGGCATCGTTGGTTCCCGCCTGCTTGTCGGCAATCATTTGCGCATATTCCTCGCGCAGCTCTTTCTTGGAGAGCTTGCCGATCAGGGTTTTCGGCAATTCTTCCTTGAAAATGAAATCGCGCGGCATTTCGATCTTGGAAATGCGCTCGGCGAGGAAGGTTTTCAGTTCGGCCGGCGTGGCGCTCATGCCTTCGTTGAACTTGATGAAGGCGACGGGCGCCTCGCCGCGATATTCGTCCTTGACGCCGATGACATTGACCTCGTCGACCGCTTCATGATGCAGCAGCGCTTCCTCGATATTGCGGGGGTAGACGTTGAAGCCGGAGCAGAGGATCAGGTCCTTGATCCGGTCGACCAGGAACACGTAGCCGTCCTCATCGACATAGCCGACATCGCCGGTGCGGAAGAAGCCGTTCGAGGTCGCTTCTTTCGTGGCTTCGTCGTTCTTGTAATAGCCGGCCATGACTTGGGCGCCCTTGACCACCAGTTCGCCGCGCTCGCCGGGGGGCACTTCCTTGTCCGGATCGTCGAGATCGCGGAACTGGATATCGGTGCCTGGCAAGGGCATGCCGATCGACATGGGTTTGGAGGGCACGCGCAGGGCGGCGCAGCAAACGACCGGCGAGCATTCAGTCAGCCCGTAGCCCTCGGCCAGAAGCGCGGGGGAGACCTTTTCGAAATCATCGCGGGTTTCGCTGGGGAGCGGTGCACCACCGGAAATGGCCAGTTCGAGCGAGGAGATGATCTCCGGCCTGGTGTGGCGATTGTTGGCGATGGCGTGCAGCAAGGTGGGGACCGATGGCAGAATGTTGGGGCGCTTGCGCTGCATCAGGTCGAGAAAGGACTTGATGTCGAAACGCGGCAGCATGATCGTTTCGATGCCGTTGCTCAGCGGCACATTCATGCACACGGTCATGGCAAAGATGTGAAAGAAAGGCAGAATGGCCACGACCTTGGAGGGCGCGTAGAAGACGCCGCAGCCCCACTTGTCGATCTGGTCGACATTGGCCGAGACGTTGGCATGGGTGAGCATGGCGCCCTTGGGCAGGCCGGTGGTGCCGCCGGTATATTGTTGCACGGCGATGTCGTTGACGGGGTCGATTTCAGCGGGCGCCGGTGCGATGCCGAGATCGATGAGCTTGTCGAACCAGCGGATCTTGTCGCGGATGGGCGAGGCGTTGATGTCGGCGAGGTCGCGGCGTTTGGCGATTGAAAACAGGGTGCGTTTGACGACCGGCAGGGCGCTTGGAAAGCTGCAGACGATGACATGCTTGATATGGCCGCGGGCGACGAGGGCTTCGGCCTTCTCGAACACCTGGGCCAGATCGAGGGTCACCATGATGTCGGCATCGGCATTGCCGACAATATGCGAGAGCTCCCCGAGCGAATAGAGCGGGTTGCAGTTGACTACGACGGCGCCGAGCATCAGCAGGGCATAATAGGCGACCGGATAGAAGGGCGTGTTGGGCAGCAAAAGCGCGACGCGGGTGCCGTGGGTGACGCCATATTCGTTCTGCAGTGCGCCGGCGAAATTCAGGATTTGGCGCTTCAGCGTCTTGTAGTCGGTCACGGCGCCGAGGAAATCCATTGCCGGATTGTCGGGCACGCGGTCGCAGGCCGCCAGAACCTGCTCATGGATCGGCGTAACCCGGATCGGAACATTCCACTTGATGCCCTCGGGATAATTGTCGACCCATGGGCGATGCCCCTCGGCCGCGAAAGGAATCGACAATGTCTGATCGGCGGCGGATTTTGCCTTATCCGGGTTGGCGATGGTCATGCCCATTTCTGTCGTTCTCCCCTCCGACAGCCAAAACTTGCAAACTATGTCATTGAATTAACGCTAGGGTCAATTCGCTACCATTGTTTTTGACCGAAATCCGGGCGCCGGAATTGCGCGGCGGACGCTTGCGGATTAGTCTTTCGCATGGCCGTTGCGGCATCGAAACGCGGCCGCATCATGCGGAACCTTGGTTGACGTATACGTCAATCTATGGCATTGCGCGTCTGGCTGGCGGCAGACGCCTTCGCGCGGGGTTGGCCAAGAGGAGTTCAACCATGGGCATTGTGATTTTCCTGGCATATGTGATTGCGGTTCTGGTGCTGGCCTATTTCGTCACGCCGATCTGGCTCTGGGCAGCGGTGTTTCTCGCCCTCGGCACGATTGCCATGCTGACAACCGGCGCGAGCGGATGGCTCGCCTGGACTTTCGCGCTGGCCCTGCCGGTCATTCTGGGACTGATGTCCATTCCGTTCCTCCGCCGGCTGGTGCTCACCGGCCCGGCGCTCGGTGCGGTGCGTTCCATTCTCCCCAAGGTTTCGCGCACCGAGCAGGAAGCGCTGGATGCGGGCACGGTCGGTTGGGACGCCGAAATTTTCTCGGGCCGTCCGGACTGGCAAAAGCTGATGCAGATCGGCGATGGCAAACTGACGGCGGAGGAGCAGGCGTTCCTTGACGGGCCGACCGAGGAATTGTGCAAGCTGATCGACGATTGGGACATCCGGAACAATCTTCTCGATCTGCCGCCAGAGGTTTGGGACTTCATGAAGTCCAACAAGTTCTTCGGCATGCTCATCTCCAAGGAATATGGCGGGCTTGGCTTTTCGGCGCAGGCGCAATCGCAGATCGTGTCCAAGGTCGGCAGCCGCTCCGGTTCTGCGGGCATTACGGTGATGGTGCCGAACTCGCTCGGACCGGGCGAATTGCTCGAGAAATACGGTACCGATGCCCAGAAAGACAAATATCTGGCGCGCCTGGCCGATGGCCGTGAAATTCCCTGTTTCGCGCTGACCGGACCGCATTCGGGGTCGGACGCGGCGGGCATGCGCGACGTCGGCGTTGTGACCTACGGCAAGCACAATGGCGAGCGGATGCTCGGGGTGCTTCTGAATTTCGACAAGCGCTACATCACCCTGTCGCCGGTCGCGACGCTGGCGGGTCTGGCCTTTTATCTGCACGATCCGGACAATCACCTGGGGAAGGGCGAGGATGTGGGCATCACCCTGGCGCTCATTCCTTCGGAGCATCCGGGCATGGAGATCGGCAAGCGGCATTTTCCCGTTCGCCAGGCCTTCCTGAATGGGCCAGTGCGCGGCAAGGACGTTTTCATTCCGCTCGATTATCTCATTGGCGGCGCAGATTATGCCGGACAGGGCTGGCGGATGCTGATGGAATGCCTGTCGACCGGCCGGGCGATTTCGCTGCCGGCTGTGGGTTCGGTGACAGTTCGCCAGGCGCTGCGCGGCACGTCCGCTTATGCCCGCATCCGGCGTCAGTTCGGCATTCCGGTTGGCATGATGGAAGGCGTGGCCGAACCGCTCGCAGCCATGGTCAAGAATGCCTATCGCATCGAAGCGGGGCGGCAATTGACGGCGACCATGGTCGACGAAGGCCAGAAGCCGTCCGTCGTCTCCGCCCTTCTGAAATACCGGGCCACCGAAGCAATGCGCGATGCGCTTGATGGCGCCTTCGACATTCACGGTGGCAAGGCCATCCAGGAAGGCCCGCACAATTATCTCTTCAGCGGATATATGCTGACGCCGGTCGCGATCACGGTTGAGGGTGCGAATATCCTGACCCGCACGCTGATTACGTTTGCGCAGGGTGTTCTTCGGGCGCACCCCTACCTTTATGCCGAGATTTCGGCGGCACAGAACACGGACAAGAAAGCCGGGCTGGTCGCGTTCGACAAGGCCTTTTGCGGACATGTCGGTTTCATGCTGGCCAACATTACCGGCAGCTTTTTCCAGGCGATCACTGGTGGCGCGTTCAACAAGGCGCCGGTCACCAGCAAACTGACCTGGGCCTACAAGAAGTTCGAGCGCTATGCGCAGAGTTTCGCGCTTCTGGCAGACTGGACGGCGGTGGTCCTGGGCGGCTCGCTGAAATCGAAGCAGGCTCTTTCCGGCCGCATGGCGGATATCCTCAGCGATCTTTACCTGTGGTCGGCGGTGCTCAAGCGCTTTGAGGACGATGGGAGACTGGACGAGGACTTGCCGGTTGCGGAAGCCGTCGTCCGCGATGCAATCGCCTCGATCGAAACGGAGATGGCCGAAGTTCTCGACAATTTCCCGAATCCGTTCTTCAAATATGCGCTTTGGGCGCTCATTTTCCCGCTTGGGCATCATGCCCGTCCTGAAACCGATGCGCGCAATTACGAACTGGCCAAGGCGATCCTTGGGCCGTCCTCGCATCGGGATCGCATGACGCGGGGCATTTTCGTCAGCCAGGATCCGAACGATCCGTTGGGCCTGCTGGAGGACGCGCTGCAGAAGGTGACCCGGGTAGCCGAGATCGAAAAGAAATTCATCCGCGCCCTGAAGAAGGGCGAGATCGACCGGCGGCATGACCGCGACGCGATCACCGATGCAGTCACCAAGGAAATCTTGACCCATGAAGAGGCCGGGTTCCTCAGGTTGGCCGATGAGGCGACCGACCGGGTGGTGCAAGTGGACGAGTTCGAGCCGGACGCACTGGCGCGGCATATGCCTGTCCCCGTGGCGGGTCACAAGCCGGAAGCGGCGGAATAATATCAGCGGCCGGAATGAGGGAGAGCTTGTGTGGCTGACGCCGGACCCAAAGTTGCCTCGGGCGCGAAAGACCCGATCCTGAGCAATCTGAAATACTGGAAGTTCGCGGTCGATTTCGAACAGATCGGCTGGTTAACGATTGACACGCCTGACTCTCCGGTCAACACGCTGGGGACCAACACGATCCTCGAGCTCGACAAGCTGGTCGGCCGGATCGAGGAAATGGTCGCGCTCAACGAATTGGCGGGCGTTGCGCTTCTGAGCGACAAGCCGAGCGGGTTTATTGCGGGCGCGGACATTTCCGAATTCAACCAGATGAGCGATCCGGGCATTCTGCCCGATGCCTTGCGGCGCACCCATGCGCTGTTCGACAGGATCGAAAGCCTCAAGGTTCCGTTCGTTTGCGGTATTCACGGGTTCGCTTTGGGCGGCGGTCTCGAGATCGCGCTCGCCTGTCATTACCGGATCGCGGTCAATGATCCGAAGACGAAGATCGGGTTCCCCGAAGTCAAGCTGGGCATCTTCCCCGGGTTTGGCGGCACGGGACGTTCGGTACGGCAGGCCGGTCCGGTGGCCGCCATGCAGGCCATGCTGACGGGCCGCAATCTCTCGGCGGGCGCGGCGCGCGGCATGGGGCTCGTGGACAAGCTCGTCCGGCACAAGGACCAGCTGCGCTGGGAGGCCCGCAAGGCCATTCTCACCGGGAAACGCTCCAAACCGGCGGGCTGGACCAAGACCATCATGGCGCGGGGGCCGCTGCGCAATTATGTCGCCAACAAGATGGAAGCGGAGACTGCCAAGAAGGTCAATCGCGCCCATTACCCGGCGCCGTTCTCCCTGATCGAGTTGTTTCGCGAAAAAGGTGACGACCCCAAGGCCATGCGGGCTGCGGAGATCGACCGCTTCGTGCCGCTGATGGCGTCGGACACGTCGCGTAATCTTCGCCGCGTGTTCTTTCTGTCCGAGGGTCTCAAGAAACAGGGCGTCCGCGGCAAGAAACCAAGCTTTGGCCGCGTGCATGTCGTTGGCGCTGGCGTGATGGGCGGCGACATCGCCGCCTGGTGTGCCTATCGCGGCCTCGAGGTGACGCTTCAGGATCTCGATATGGCGCGGATCCAGCCGGCGCTCGATCGGGCAAAAAAGCTTTTCCAGAGACGACTGAAAAAGAAAACGCTTGTCGATGCCGCCGTCAGCCGGCTTATTCCGGATGTCGAGGGCAGCGGCATCGCGCGGGCCGACGTGATCATCGAGGCTGTGGTCGAGCGGCTCGATATCAAGCAGAAGATCTTTTCCGACGCAGAAAAGCGGGCCAAGCCGACGGCCATTCTGGCCACCAACACGTCGTCGATCGAGCTTGAGCGAATTGCCGAAGTTCTCAAGGACAAGTCGCGGCTGATCGGCCTGCACTTCTTCAATCCGGTGGCGCAATTGCCGTTGGTCGAAGTCATCCGGTCGACCCTCAACAATGACGAAGCCATCCAGATGGGCGCATCATTTGCGCTCGCGATCGGCAAGTCACCGGTGGTGGTCAAGAGCGTGCCCGGATTTTTGGTCAACCGCGTGCTGATGCCCTATCTGCTCGGCGCCGTGCAGCGGGTCGAGCAGGGCGAAAGCGCTGAACTGCTCGACAAGGCGGCGGTGGCGTTCGGCATGCCGATGGGGCCGATCGAATTGATGGACGTGGTGGGTCTCGATGTTGCGTCGAGCGTGGCCGAGGAACTGGGCCAGCCCATCCGCGAAGGCGGAAAGGCGGCTCGGCTGATCGCTGCGGGCGATCTCGGGCGCAAGACCGGACAAGGGTTCTATCGCTGGGTCGATGGCAAGCCGCGCAAAGGTCAGGCGCCGGAACATCCCGATCTGGTCGGGCTCGGGCGGGAACTGGTTCAGCCCCTGGTCAATACCTGCGAATCCTGCGTTGAGGAGGGTGTCGTGGCGAGCGCGGACCTGGCTGATATCGGTGTGATTTTCGGAACCGGATTTGCTCCATTCCTTGGCGGGCCGCTGCAGGCGCGCAAGGACGGCAAGGCGTAAGGGAGCGGGTCAAGATGAGTGAATATCGTTCTTTGCGCCGGGTCGCGATTGTGGGAAGTGCGCGCACGCCGTTTTGCCGCTCCTATACGGGATATGCAGATCAATCCAATCTGTCGCTGCTTGGCATCGCGATTGGTGGTCTTGCCGACAAGTATGGTCTCAAAGGTCAGCGTGTGGGCGAGGTGATGGCGGGCGCCGTGCTCGGCCACAGCCGCGATTTCAATCTGGCACGTGAAGCGCTGCTCGATGCGGGCCTGTCGCCGCAAACGCCGGGCACGACCATGCAGATCGCCTGTGGCACTTCTTTGCAGGCGGCGCTCAGCCTTGCCGGCAAGATCGCAACGGGCGAGATCGACAGCGGCATTGCTGCGGGCGTCGATACGATTTCGGACAGTCCTCTGGTGTTCGGCGACAAGTTTGCCCACCGCATGGTCAATATGAGCCGGGCGAAATCCACCGGGCAGAAATTCGGGGCGTTCAAGGGATTTTCGTTCGGCGAGATCATGCCGATCGCGCCGTCGGTTGCTGAACCGCGAACCGGGCTTTCCATGGGCCAGCATTGCGAATTGATGGCGCGGGAATGGGAAATTTCCCGGGAAGACCAGGACGCGTTTGCGCTTAGGAGCCATGAGAACGCCATGGCCGCGTATGATGACGGTTTCCATGACGATCTGCTCGTGCCGGCGGCGGGCATTCTGCGCGACAACAATGTACGTGCCGACACCAATCTCGAAAAGATGGCGGCCATGAAGCCGGCCTTCGACAGGTCGTCAGGTCACGGTACGCTGACGGCTGCCAATTCCACGCCCCTGACAGACGGTGCTTCTGCCGTGTTGCTGGCGTCGGAAGACTGGGCGAAAGAACGCGGTTTGCAGATCCTCGCCTATCTCAGCACGGGGCAGGTAGGCGCTAATGATTTCGCGGGCGGTGATGGATTGCTGATGGCGCCGACGATTGCGGTTTCCGACATGCTCAGGCGGACGGGGCTCGGATTTGCCGATTTCGATCTGTTTGAAATTCACGAGGCTTTTGCGGCGCAGGTTCTGGCAACACTCAAAGCCTGGTCGGACCGTAAGTACAACAAAGAGGTTCTGGGCCGTGACAAGGTGCTTGGCAAAATACCTGCCTCAAAAATTAACGTTTACGGCTCAAGTCTTGCCTATGGACACCCTTTCGCGGCGACGGGTGCGCGCATCCTTGGTCACACGGCCAAGTTATTGAACATCAAAGACAAACATCGCGCCCTGATTTCCGTCTGCACTGCGGGCGGCATGGGGGTTGCGGCCATAGTTGAACGGACGTAAGCGTCAAGATGCTTGCCAAAAGGTTTTGGTCATGCCTAGTTATGCGACCAAGGCCAGACCCCCGTCTGGCCACACCCATGGTGGTGGCTCAAGCCACCGCCAAATCATGAAAAGAAACCCAAGGGAGAGTGGTTTATGAAACATACCCTCATTCGTACTTCTGCCTACGCGCTCGGCGTCGCCAGCATCGCGCTGTTCGGCCTCAGCGCCCAGGCAGCGATGGTTCCGGCCGGCGCGACGCTTGCCGACGACCAGACCTTTACGATGCGCGTCCTCAGCGAGTTCGACGCAATCGACCCGCAGCTCAGCGAGACGGTTGATGCCGCTGGCGTCGAGCGCGATCTGTTCGAAGGTCTGTTCAATCAGGATGCCGAAGGCAATCTGGTTCCGGGCGTGGCGCTGAGCTATGACCTGAGCGATGACAAGACCGTCTACACGTTCCATCTGCGCCCCGAGGCCATGTGGTCCGACGGCAATCCGGTGACCGCTGGCGATTTCGAATATGCCTGGAAGCGTCTGGCTGACCCGGCAACCGGCTCTCCCTACCAGTGGTACGTGACCATCATGGGTCTGAAGAACGGCGATGCCGTCACCGCTGGCGATATGCCGCTTGACGATCTCGGCGTGAAGGCCATCGACGATCACACACTTGAAGTGACCCTCGAGCAGCCCACCCCGTATTTTACCAAGACCACGGTGAACGCTTCCACCTTCCCCGTGCCGAAATGGGTGATCGACGAGTATGGCGATGACTGGACCCTGCCCGAGCACATCGTTGGCAACGGCGCCTACATTCTGACCGAGCACGTTCCGAACGAACGTCTGGTGCGTGAACGCAATCCGAAATACTGGGATGATGCACACACCGTCATCACCAAGACCACGTCGCTGATCATCAACGACGAGAATATCGCTCTGGCCCGCTGGAAAGCCGGCGAAGTCGACCGCACCGAAGTGCCGACCGGCCAGTTCCCGACCCTGAAATCCGAGTATCCGGATTCCGCTTTGTCGGCTCCGCGCCTTTGCACCTACTATTACTGGTACAACGAGACCGATACCGGTCCGGAAGCCCTGAAGGACGTGCGTGTCCGCCAGGCTCTGAGCTACGCGGTCGATCGCAACGTGATCACCGATCAGATCCTGCAGGGTGGCCAGTTCCCGGCCTACACCTTCACGCCGGCCGCAACCGCGGGCTTCACGCCTCCGTCTGTGCCGTTTGGTGAGATGACCCAGGCCGAACGCGACGAAAAGGCCAAGGAGCTGATGGCGGCTGCCGGTTATGGTGCCGACAATCCGCTGGCTTTTGACCTGAACTACAACACGTCGGAAGCCCACAAGCAGATCGCGACGGTTATCGCCCAGATGTGGAAGACCAAGCTGGGCGTCGATGCCACGCTGGTCAACATGGAAGGCCAGACCTACTTCTCCGAACTGCGTAACGGCAACTTCGATGTGGCCCGTTCCGGCTGGTGCGGCGACTACAACGAAGCCTCGACCTTCCTTGATCTGGTCCGGACCGATTCCGGCCAGAATGACGGTCATTATTCCAATGCCGAAGTGGACGCCCTGATGGCTGAAGCCAAGACCATGGAAGACCCGAATGCCAACTACGAGAAGGTCGAACAGATCATCGCAGAAGATATGCCGATCATTCCGGTGTATCACTATGCAACGAGCTTCATGATCGATCCGGGCCTTGCCCAGTCCTGGCCGCTCGGCAATGTCGAGCAGAACTGGTACTCCAAGGACCTTTACCGGATCGCGAAGTAAGTCCGGTGAACAAGATGCACCCGCGCTTCGCCGCGGGTGCATTGCTATTTGAAGCGTCGGAAATGCGCCAAGCGCAGATTCTCAATTCAGTTCAGGTCTTGATGCCGGTTCCTGCATTTTGCGCCGGGAAGCGGTATTTGTTCTGCGTGAATGGGGGCAGGGGCAAATGATCAATTTCGTCATCAGGCGTATCGGGATCGCCATCCCGACTTTGCTTATTCTGATTGCGATTTCGTTTTTTCTGATGCACGCGGCGCCGGGCGGGCCGTTCAATTCCGAACGCGGTGTGCCGCCTGAGGTTCTGGCCAACCTCAATGCCAAATACGGGCTCGATCAGCCACTGATCGTGCAATTGTGGAACTATATCTGGGACATTATCACCAAGTTCGACTTCGGTCCGTCGATGGTGTTCAAGACCCGGACCGTGAATGACATCATCGCCCAGGGTTTCCCGGTGACCTTCACCTACGGTACCTGGAGCTTTGTGGTGGCGGTTGTGGTGGGCGTGTCGCTTGGGGTTGCAGCGGCGGTCAATCACAATAGCTGGCTCGACTATATTGCCGTTGGCATCTCGATCGGTGCCCAGGTGCTGCCCAACTTCGTTCTCGCGCCAATTCTGGTGCTGATTTTCACGCTGGGTCTGCACTGGCTGCCCGGCGGTGGCTGGAATGGCGGGCATTGGCCCTATCCGGTCATGCCGATCATTGCGCTCTCAACCTCGTTCATGGCTTCGATTGCGCGCATTACCCGAAGTTCGATGCTCGAAGTGCTGCACTCCAATTTCATCAGGACGGCGCGGGCCAAGGGCCTGCCGAAGAACACGGTGATCTGGAAGCACGCGTTCAAGCCGTCGCTCTTGCCGGTCATTTCCTATTTGGCGCCGGCCTTTGTCGGCATGATCACGGGTTCGGTTGTGGTCGATGTCTATTTCTCGACCGGGGGCATGGGCCAGCTTTTCGTGGCGTCGGCGACGTCCCGCGACTATTCGACGATGATGGGCATCACCATTCTCTACGGCGTTCTGACCATTGTCTTCAATATGCTGGCGGACATTCTTTACGCCTGGATCGATCCGAAAATCCGGCTCTAGGAGAACGCACATGGCGATAGCAGATCAAAAGGTGCAGGAATTCTCCGAACGGCTGGTGACGGCCGAGGAGATCAAGGGCCGCTCGCTCTGGCAGGACGCTTCGCGCCGGTTTTTCAGGAACAAGGCAGCGTTCGCAAGCCTCATCGTTCTTACGCTGGTTGTGCTCTTCACATTCGTTGGGCCGTATTTCGCGGTCTGGTCGAACGAAGAAATCGACTGGAGCGTACTGGGTCAGGTTCCGACCAAGGGCGTTCCATCATTTGAGTCGGGTCACTTCTTCGGGACCGACGATCTCGGGCGCGATCTTTATTCACGCGTCATCCAGGGCACGCAGATATCGCTTCTGGTCGGCATTATCGGCGCCGGCATCGCGGTCCTGGTGGGTACGTTTTACGGCGCGGTGGCCGGCTATTTCGGGGGCCGCATCGACAGCGCGATGATGCGTACGGTCGATATTCTTCTGGCCATCCCCTACATGTTCATTCTCATCCTGTTGCTGATGGTTTTCGGGCGATCGGTGCTCATGCTGTTTGTCGGCATTGGCCTGGTCAGTTGGCTCGGCATGGCGCGTATCGTTCGCGGGCAGACGCTCAGCATCAAGAACAAGGAATTTGTCGAGGCGGCACTGGTGACGGGTGTGCATCCGTTCACCATCATTTTCCGGCATATCGTGCCCAACCTGCTCGGCGTGGTGGCGGTCTATGCAACCCTGCTCGTGCCGGAAATGATCCTGACCGAGAGCTTCATCTCCTTTCTCGGGCTTGGCGTGCAGGAACCGAATACCAGCTGGGGCGCGCTGATTTCGCAAGGGGCGTCGACCATCCAATACGGTACCCTTTGGCAGCTCCTGTTCCCGCTGTTCTTCTTCGTGATTTCCCTGTTCAGTTTCTATTTCATCGGCGATGGCCTTCGGGACGCGCTCGATCCGAAAGACCGGTAAGGAGCGTTTCCTCCAGTGAGTCTGCTCGAAGTTCGCAACCTCTTCGTCGATTTCTCGACGCCCGATGGCACCGTGCATGCAGTGACCGACGTGAGTTTCAGCATCGCCAAGGGCGAAACCCTGGCGATCGTCGGCGAAAGCGGTTCGGGCAAGTCCCAGATCGTGTTCGCGGCCATGGGGCTTTTGGCGGATAACGGCAAGGCGCGCGGCGAGGTTCTGTTCGAAGGACGCAACCTTCTGGCGCTCAAGCAGGCGCAGCTGAACAATGTCCGGGCCAACGACATCGCGATGATCTTTCAGGATCCGATGACGTCGCTGAACCCCTATATGCGCGTTTCCGAGCAGATGACCGAAGTTCTCGTGTTGCACAAGGGGATGAGCAAGTCCGCGGCACACGCGGAATCTGTGCGCATGCTCGAGGCGGTGAAGATTCCGGATGCCCGCAGCGTCATCCGGCGCTATCCGCACGAATGTTCGGGCGGCATGCGGCAGCGCATCATGATCGCCATGTCGCTTCTGTGCCGGCCCAAGTTGCTGATTGCCGACGAGCCGACCACGGCGCTCGACGTGACCGTTCAGGCACAGATCATGCACCTGTTGAGCGAGATCCAGCAGGAATTCGGCACGGCAATCATTCTGATCACCCATGATCTCGGGGTGGTGGCCGGCAGCTGCGAGAATACGCTGGTGCTCTATGGCGGCCGCATCCTTGAATATGGCCCGACGCGTGATCTGTTCGCGTCGCCCGCGCAGCCCTATACCAAGGGCCTGCTGAGCGCCTTGCCGCGTCTGGACGAAGATGGCGAGGAACTCCACACCATTCCGGGCAATCCACCCAACATGATGCTTGATATCAAGGGGTGCCCGTTTGCCCCGCGCTGCACGTACCGGGTTGCGGAATGTGCTGAAACCATGCCGCCTCTGGTGAATTTCGAAGGTGGCAGACTGCGCGCCTGCCATGTCGCTATCGAGGATTTGAAATGAGCGAAGCCGAAACAATGCTCAGTGTCGACAACCTCAAGGTCTATTTCGACATCAAGCCGGAAGGCGCGATGTTGTGGACCAAACCATTGCGGCTCAAGGCGGTCGACGGGGTCAGTTTTGACCTCAAGAAGGGCGAGACGCTTGGCATCGTGGGCGAGTCCGGTTGCGGAAAATCGACACTGGCCCGGGCGGTGATTTCGATGGTGCCATCGGAATCGGGTCGTGTGGTGTGGATGGGAAGCGACATCCTGGGCCTTCCGGTCGACAAGATGCGGCCCCTCCGGCGCGAAATCCAGATGATCTTCCAGGATCCCCTGGCCTCGCTCGATCCGCGCATGACGATCGGAGAAATCATCGCCGAGCCGCTCAAGACCCATATGCGCAACCTCAAGCCCAAAGAGATCAAAGAGCGGGTGCAGGCGATGATGGACAAGGTTGGGCTTTTGCCGAACCAGATCAACCGCTATCCGCATGAATTCTCCGGCGGGCAATGTCAGCGGATCGGGATTGCCCGCTCGCTCATTCTCGAGCCCAAACTGGTGATCTGCGATGAGCCGGTTTCCGCGCTCGATGTGTCGATCCAGGCGCAGGTTATCAACCTATTGACCCGGCTGCAGAAGGAACTCGGCATTTCGCTGATCTTCATCGCGCACGATCTGAGTGTGGTCAAACACATCTCGGACCGGGTGCTGGTGCTTTATCTGGGTAATGCGGTCGAAATGTCGGACGGCGATGAATTGTACATGCGCCCGCGGCATCCCTACACGCAATTGCTCATTTCGGCGGTCCCGATTCCCGATCCGGAAATCGAGCAGAACCGCGAAGTCGATCTGATCAAGGGTGAATTGCCATCTCCGATCAATCCGCCGTCGGGTTGCGTGTTCCGGACGCGCTGTCCGCGCGTGCAGGAAAAATGCGCCAAGGAAAAGCCGGTGCTGCAGACCATTGAAGGCACGCACCAGGTTGCCTGCCATTTCCCGCTGGACTAGCGCGGCACTTCGACCCGTCAGGCAAACATGGCGTCGATATTGTCCTGATCCGTCGAGGCTTGCGGAGCGGCGTCTTCGAGCAGCATGCCGGCACGGCGTTCTTCACCAGAATATCCGTTGCCTTCGTGGCGGCGCCGGTCGGGCCCGAAATAATGGGCCGAGCGCACAAAGGGCCGAGGGTTCTGCACCACTTCGACAACACGATCGTAAAGGTCACGGGCGCTGAACGGCTTGCGCAGGAATTCGGTCGTTCCCGCGTCGCGGCACTGAACCACCCGCCATTTTTCGGTATAGGCGGACACCATGATGATGGGTACGAAACGATTGGCGCTTTTCTCGTCGGCCCGCAGCAATTCGGTCAGTTCGACGCCATTGATCGTGGTCAGGGCATAATCGACGATGGCAATGTCGATGAGATTGTCTTTGAACGCTTCGAGCGCCATTGCGCCGTCCGTCGCCTCGGTGATGCGCGAAATGCCAAAACCGCGCAGCATGGCGCGGAAGATCTTGACCATGTGGGGCGACGGGTCGGCAACCAGAACCGTCAATCGAGACATATCCAGCATTGTGTCGAACCTGCGATCTGACGGGCAGGCTAGCGGTGCCGGCTCAGTCCTGGGTAAATGGACGGCTACGCAGTAATCCGGTGAGGTGAGGCGTTTCTGTCGCGAAATTGCGGCAATGCGGCGTTGACAAGCGCGGACTCTCCCCCTATGACAGCGCCAGTTTTGTGGGCGCCTGGCGCCCCTTTTTCTGTTTTCCAGCGAGGTTGGGCATGAAGATCAAGAATTCGCTCCGGGCGCTGATGGGCCGGCATCGCGACAACAAGCTCGTGCGCCGCCGCGGTCGCTTCTACATCATCAACAAGGTCAACAAGCGCTTCAAAGCCCGTCAGGGTTGAGGCCGCGCCAGTTTGGCGTTTGATCTTTAGAATTTGAAAGCCCGCCATTCGGCGGGCTTTTGTTTTGGCCTAGCCGAGCGCCGCCAGAATCCTGACCCAGGACCGGATGCCCTTGTGGAAGGCCTCGAGGTCCAGCTTCTCGTTGGGGGAGTGGACCGCATCGTCCTTGCGCCCAAATCCGATCATGAGCGCATCGAGACCGAGCACCTTCTTGATCGATTCTACGGCGGGGATTGAGCCGCCGCCGCCATGCAGCACCGGCTCTGTGCCCCATTCCTGTTTGAGCGCCTGTTTGGCCTTGTCGATATAGGGGCCGGAAAAAGGAACGGCGACGGCTGCTGCGGCCCCATGTTCCTCGAATTCCACCCTGCAATCCGGCGGCAGGCGGTCGCGCACGTGCTTGCGGAAAGCGTCACGCACCTTTTGCGGGTCCTGATCGGCGACCAGACGGAACGAAATCTTGGCATTGGCCTTGGCCGGGATAACGGTCTTGAATCCTTCGCCCGCATATCCGCCGGAAATGCCGTTGATTTCGCAGGTAGGGCGGGCATTGACCTGTTCGAACACGGTGCGACCCTTCTCACCTGCCGGGGTGGTCAAACCCACCATGCCGAGAAATTCCTTCTCATCGAAGTCCAGGTGTTTCCACATTTCGACGATCTCGGGCGGGGTTTCGCGCACATCGTCATAAAAACCCTCGACGGCCACGCTGCCATCCGGATTTCTGAGGCTTGCGATGATGTCGGCGACGACCTGGTTGGGGTTGCGGGCGGCAGAACCATACATGCCCGAATGCAGGTCGCGGGTGGCGCAGGTGATGGTCATGTCCTCAGCCACGAGACCGCGCAGGGAGGTGACGATGGCCGGGGTCTGATCGTCCCACATGCCGGTGTCGCAAACGAGGGCCAGGTCGGCCTTGAGTTCGTCAGCATTGGCGCTAACGAACGGCAGAAAGTTCCTGCTCGCCGATTCCTCCTCGCCTTCGATGATGAAACTGAGGCCGAGCGGCAGCTTGCCCTTTACCGAAAGGAAGGTGCGGCACGCCTCGACAAAGGTCATGACCAGTCCCTTGTCGTCCGCGGCGCCGCGGGCATAAACGTGCTTTTCGCCTTTTTCGTCCTCGACCATCGCCGGTTCGAAAGGATCGGAATGCCACAGTTCGAGCGGATCGACGGGTTGTACATCGTAATGGCCGTAAAAGAGCGCATTGGTTCCACCTTCCTGGCGGGCATGGGCGACGACCATCGGATTGCCCTTGGTGTCGCGCACCGCCGCGTCAAAACCGAGGGCGCTTAATTGATCCGAAAGCCATTCTGCGGCTTCGCGGCATTGCGGTGCATACGCCGTATCGGTTGAAATGGACGGGATGCGCAGCAATTCGAACCAGCGCTCGAGGCTTTTGTCGAGGTTCGCATCGACATGGGTCAGCAATTGTTCGATTTCGTCAGAAGACAGGGACATGAAGGACTCCTTGGGATGGCCGAAACTTATCGGGCGGCCTGCGATGAGGCAATCGGGTTTGGCGTTGCAACCCGCAGGTCAAAGTTGTTTGATGTCCGAGGAGAGGACAATTTGGGATCGATTGCGATCGCAATTTCACCGGCTTGATCAGGATCATTCCAGTCCTGACAATGAGGTGTAACAGACGTTCGTCATTATCAGGCAAATCACTCAGGAGCAGAAAATGTCAGCGACAATTATGTGGTTCGAAGATCTCCGGCGCAAAGACGTTGCCGCCGTGGGCGGCAAGAACTCGTCGCTCGGTGAAATGGTCAGCACGCTGGACGCAAGGGGCGTCAAGGTGCCGGGCGGGTTTGCCACGACCTCGGATGCCTATTGGCAATTCATCGAGGAAAGCGGTCTAGGTCAGGTCATCCGCGATACGCTCGCCGAACTCGAATCTGGTCACATTCCTCTGGCCGAAGCCGGCGCAACGATCCGCAAGGCCTTTTTGAAGAAGCCTTGGCCGGACAATCTCAAGAACGATATCCTTGCGGCCTACAAGGAATTGGGCCGCCGGGCCGGACGTGACAATCCCGATGTTGCGGTGCGGTCGAGCGCGACGGCGGAGGATCTGCCGGATGCCAGCTTCGCCGGCCAGCAGGAAACCTACCTCAACGTTTCGGGCGAAGCGGAAATTCTGGAAGCCTGCCGGAAGTGCTACGCATCGCTCTTTACCGACCGTGCCATTTCGTATCGCACCACCAAGGGCTTCGACCATCTGAAGGTCGCGCTTTCTGTCGGCGTGCAGATGATGGTCCGCTCCGATATCGGTGGTTCCGGCGTCATGTTCTCGATCGACACGGAAACCGGTTTTGACAAGGTCGTGGTGATCAACGCCGCATGGGGCCTTGGCGAAAACGTGGTGCAGGGCGCCGTCGATCCGGACGAATTCGTGGTGTTCAAACCACTGCTTGAAAATAAGAGCTTTGCGCCGATCGTCGAAAAGCGTCTCGGCGCCAAGAAAATCAAGATGATCTACGCCGCCGACAGCTTCAATCCGGTCAAGAACGTGCCGACGTCGAAGGCCGAACGCGAACGCTTCGTGCTGGATGACGAGGACATTCTTCACCTGGCACGCTGGGCGGTGGAAATCGAAAACCATTATGGCTGCCCCATGGACATGGAATGGGCCAAGGACGGCGACACGGGCGAATTGTTCATCGTGCAGGCGCGGCCTGAGACGGTGCAGTCGCGCAAGTCCGGCGCCGTGCTGCAATCCTATTCGATTTCCGGCAAGGGCGAGGTTCTGACGACCGGGCTCAGCGTCGGTGCCGCGGCGGTTGCGGGGCAAGTCTGCGTGATCGAGGACGTCAAGGATATCGATCAGTTCGTCGATGGCTCGATTCTGGTCACCAGCACGACTGACCCGGATTGGGTGCCGATCATGAAGAAAGCCGCAGGCATCATTACCGATCATGGCGGACGCACGTCGCACGCGGCCATCGTGTCGCGCGAATTGGGCACTCCGGCCATCGTCGGCACGGGCAATGCCACGCACGTGCTGCATAGCGAGCAGGAAGTGACCATGTCGTGTGGCGAGGGCGACGAAGGCTTTGTTTATTCCGGCATCGCCGAAATCAATATCGAAGACATCCAGCTCGACGATATCCCGCAGACGGAAACCAAGGTCATGTTCAATCTGGCCAATCCGGGTGCCGCGTTCCGCTGGTGGCGCATCCCGAGCGATGGTGTCGGTCTGGCGCGTATGGAGTTCGTGATCAACAACCACATCAAGGTCCACCCGATGGCCCTGATCAAGTTCGACGAGCTCAAGAGCGAAGCGGCCAAGGCCGAGATCGAAGAGCTGACAAAGGGTTATGACGACAAGCCGTCCTATTTCGTCGACAAGCTGTCGCGTGGTCTGGCGCGGATCGGTGCGGCGGCGCATCCGAACCCGGTTATCGTCCGCATGAGCGACTTCAAGACCAACGAATATGCCGGCCTTTTGGGCGGTGCACAGTTCGAGCCCAAGGAAGAAAATCCGATGATCGGGTTCCGCGGTGCATCGCGCTATTATTCGCCGAAATATCGCGACGGATTTGCGCTCGAGTGCAAGGCGATCAAGCGGGCGCGCGACGAGATGGGCTTCGACAATATCATCATGATGATCCCATTCTGCCGGTCCACCGGCGAAGCGGATCGCGTGCTCGAAGTGATGGCCGAGAATGGTCTGAAACGCGGCGAGAACGGCCTCAAGGTCTATGTGATGTGCGAAATCCCGGCCAACGTGGTTCTAGCCGACGAGTTCGCCAAGCGCTTCGACGGGTTCTCGATCGGTTCAAACGACCTGACGCAGCTGACCCTTGGCGTGGACCGTGATTCCGAAGATCTGGCAAGCCTGTTCGACGAGCAGGACCCTGCGGTCGAATGGATGATCGAGAACGTCATGCGCGAAGCACACAAGGCCGGTGCCAAGGTCGGGCTTTGCGGACAAGGCCCGAGCGATCACCCACAGTTTGCCGAGTTTCTCGTCGGCTGCGGCATCGACTCGATTTCGGTGACGCCGGACAGCTTCGTGGCCGTCAAGCGGCACGTCGCGGCGGCTGAAAAACGCAAGAGCTGATGCTCGAGTGCTGAGATGACAGAAGCGGTGCGCCGGAGATGGCGCGCCGCTTTTTCCTATTGTCCGCCGACATAGGCGATGCGCAGCATGTTGGTGGTGCCGGGGGTGCCGAAGGGCACGCCGGCAGTAATGGCGATGCGCTCGCCCTGTTCGGCAAAGCCTGCATCTGCGGAAATCGCGCAGGCGCGGGCGACCATGTCTTCGACGTCTTCGGGGTCCGGCATCACATAGCAGTAAAGACCCCAGACCAGGCTGAGGCGCCGGACGGTGCGCAGTTCGGGCGATAGCACCATGATGGGTGTGGCCGGGCGTTCGCGCGCGGCGCGCAGACCGGTGGAGCCGGACGAGGTGTAGGTGACGATCGCCGCCAGATCGAGCGTTTCGGCGACCTGACGGGTTGCGGCGGCAATCGCGTCGGCGGCGGTGGCTTCTGGATTGTGCTGCTGGGCGCGGATGATGGACTGGTAGTTGATGTCCTGCTCGACCGCCTGGGCGACCTTGTTCATGGTCTCGACCGCTTCGATGGGGAAGTCACCGGCGGCGGATTCAGCCGAGAGCATGATGGCGTCGGCGCCCTCGAAAACTGCGATGGAAACGTCGGATACCTCGGCACGGGTCGGCACCGGTGCGTGGATCATGGATTCGAGCATCTGGGTGGCCACGACCACAGGCTTGCCGAAACGGCGGGCCATGCGGATCATGCGCTTCTGCAGGCCGGGGACCTGTTCGAGCGGCATTTCGACTCCGAGATCGCCACGGGCGATCATGACCGCGTCACAGAGTTTGAAAATGTCTTCGAGCCGATCGATTGCCTGCGGCTTTTCGATCTTGGCCATGACGCCGGCCCGCCCACGCACGACCTTGCGCACGTCCATGACGTCTTCGGGCCGTTGCACGAAGCTGAGCGCGACCCAGTCGATCTGCTCATCGAGGGCCTCTTCGAGATCGGCGTGATCCTTTTCGGTCATTGCCGACAGATTGAGCAGCGTGTCGGGAACCGAAACACCCTTCTTGTTGGAGAGAACGCCGCCATGCAGGACTTCGGTGGTAATGCGATCGCCCGTCACCCCGGTCACCTTGAGCGCGATCTTGCCATCGTCGAGCAGCAGGCGGTGGCCCGCCTCAATCGCCTCGAATATCTCGGGGTGGGGCAGGTAAACGCGGGTGACGTCGCCAAGGGCGGGATCGCGGTCAAGCGCGAAGGTCTGTCCATCCATCAGTTCCGCCGCTCCATTGGCAAACGTGCCAACGCGGATCTTGGGGCCCTGAAGGTCGACGAGAATGCCAAGCGGACGGCCAAGCTGTTCTTCAACGCGGCGGATGCGGGCAACGGTTTCGCGCATCAGGTCATGGCTGGCATGGCTCATATTGATGCGAAAGACATTGGCACCGGCCTCGACAAGGCGCCTGACCATGTCGTCGCTATTGGATGCGGGGCCGAGTGTGGCGAGGATTTTGACGCGTCGAGGGAATTTCATTCGGTACCCGGATCGGTGAGTTCGGTTTCAATGGGTGTGTCGCTGGTGGCGTTGGATTCGGTCAGCTGAAAGGTCCAGCTTGGGTTGTCGGTGCCGGCCGTGCCCTTTTCGCCCGTGTCGGCCTCGAAAAAGCCGGTGCGTTCATAGCCGCGCGCCAGACAGTCTTCTACACCGATTATTGTGAAGCTTTCATTTTGCGTGCACATGAAGGCGCTGCCTTCCCACGTGCCGCCGCCGATATCGTCGACTGCGTAGAGGTAGTAATAGCGCTTTTGCAGGTTGCCGAGCACGACGATGGCACAGTCGCCGGGATTGGCGATCCACCAGCCCTCGGATTGCCAGCCGCGTTCGGAATGATAGCCGAGGGCAATCGAAACAGGGTTGGTTGTCTGGTTACAGACCCGCAAATCCGCGCGCGCGGGCGAGGTCGCGATCAGCGACAAGAACAATGCCGTTGCCAGGAAGGACAGGACCGCGCCGGGGCGGAATGCGTGCGAAATGCGAAGCAGGGTCATTTTCGTTCCGTGTCATGCGCAAGCGGGCCCATTAAGTCAATGGGCCTGACCGAATGGCTCGTTTGCTAGAATCGCATTGCGTCCAAGGTTGGGCGATGGGTTGCGGGGATAAGTCCGCTCCGGGTCTTGCCAGCGGGCGGCGACTGGGGTTGAAGCTAGCCTGTCGAAATAACGGAGTATTGTCATGGCGAGCGGCGGAATGGCACCGGGTCAACTCAAGGCGTTCATTGAACGGATCGAGCGGCTCGAAGAAGAGAAAAAGGCGATCGCCGACGATATTCGCGAGGTCTATGCCGAAGCCAAAGGCAACGGCTTCGACACCAAGGTGATGCGCCAGGTCGTCAAGATCCGCAAGCAGGACACCAATGAGCGGCTGGAACAGGAAGCTGTGCTCGATACCTATCTGCACGCGCTGGGCATGGCTGCGCAGCATACCGGCGCGGACGAATAGGCGCTTTCAGGTTCCGGCTTCCGGTTTTGCTGGCCGGATGGCAAAGGCGCGAAAGCTCTTCATCGTCAGCGGCAACATTGTGGCCGCGAGATAAGCGAAACCGCTGAAAAGAAACGCGGCGTGAAGCCCGAACCCGGCAATCAGTCCACCGGCAAAAAGCCCGCCAAAGGGTAGCGTGGCCCAGGTCAATGCGGTCACCAGCGAACTGACGCGCCCGACCAGGTTCTCCGGAATGCGTTCGAAAATCACGGCGCCGAGGATCGGGTTGAGAAATCCGGAGGCGAAGCCGGCGGTGATCGCCGTAGCGAAAATCGTCCAGAGCGGCGCGTCGAAAACGAAAATCAGAAATCGCGGGAAGCCGGCGATCAGGAACGCGATGGTGTAGACCGTCAAACGCGGCAGGCGTTCGGCGAAACCGGTGGCCAGTGCCGCGCCTCCGACAGCGGCGGCGGAAAAGATGCCAAGCAACAAGCCAAGAATGGCGGCGCCATGACCCGATTCATTGGCCCAGACCGGCAGAAGCACGCTGGCATATCCCTGATCGAGCAGGTTGGTGGCCGCAACCATGATCACGATGCCAATCAGAACCGGATCACGCTGGAGAAAGCGCCAGCCGGTCGCGAATTCGGATAGATAGGATTCAGGGCTTTCCGCAGGTTCGGCTGGATTTGAAGGTCGTTCCCTTTTCGCGATGTACAGGCCGACCACCAGCGCGGAGGCGCCGAACGTGATGGCATTGATCACGAGCGCGGGCGCCGGTCCGATCAGGGCGACCAGGGTTCCGGCGATGGCGGCGCCAATGGCGCCGGCCAGCCGCTCGATTGTTGCCATGACGCCGGTGACCCGCTCCAGCGGCAGGTCTCCGGCCCTGGCCACGTCGGGGATGAGAGATTGTTTGGCGGCGTCAGCGGGCCCGCGCAAAGTGCCCATGAGCGCGACGACGGGGATCAGCGACCAGAGCGCCAGCGCGTTGAAGACGAAGAGCAGGGGGATCAGGCCGACGGCCAGAAGCGAGCCCAGATCACCTGCAATGGCGACCGTCCGGGCGCCGAGCCGATCGATCAGTGGACCGCCCAGCGCCTTTGCCATGACGTAGGGCAGCATTTCGGCGAAAACCACCGTGCCTGTCGCCATCGGATCGCCGGTGGTCGTCAGTACCAGCCAGGGGATGGCGATCATCGACAGGCGCGTGCCGGAGAGCGACAGCGTTTCGGCCAGCGTCAAGGCATAGAATGGATTGCGGCTGCGGGTCATTGTTTCGGCCCGCCTTCAGGGTCGGGCGCAAGGCCGGGAAGCGGGAAGGCATGCAGCATGATTGTGAAGCGGCGGGTTCCGGGCGCTGGTGTGTCCTCGACATAGGGACTGTTGCGCGCTTCCTCCCAGAGAAGATTCTCGAGTTTTGCGACGAGGCGTTGCGCTTGTTCAGCGTTCAGGGTCAACAGGTAATCGCTCGCCGTTGAGGCCTTGCGCCATGCAGCTGGCAGTGTGCGGTACTCGTCATGGGCACGCTGCATCTGCTGGGCATGGGCGGAGAGGATCGACTGGGTCATCGCCAGCCCGGCCTCGAGATCTTCTCCAGCGAGTTCCGAGGTGTCGTATTGGGTCGATTCATGGGCGGCGCGCCACCAGCGGTCGCGCCTGTCACCCAGGTCATCGGCGGGTTCGATAAAGCCGAAGCGGGCCAGCTGACGCAAATGGTAGGAGGTCGAGCCGGAGCTCAGACCCATTCGGTTGGCAAGCGTCGTGGCGGTTGCGGGCCCCTCGATGCGCAGCAGGCCCAGCATGCGCAAACGGTCCGGATGGGCCAGCGCCTTCAGGGCGGTGGGATCGGGAACGACCTGCGAGATTTCCCTTTTCGCATTGGTTTTGCGGGATGCGGCCATGCCATCTCTTCCTCGTCTGTGTGGCACATCCTAGCATTGCAAAGTATATTTTGCAAAATATTCTTTGTAATATGGTCACCGGCGTGGGATCTGGCGAAAACATGGACCGACCAGGCACAAGGCGCGGACGCGGACGGCGCCCATCGTTAGCGTGAGATGAGGTCAGTTGAGCGATGACGCGCCTACTTTGAAGGCATGACGCGCATTCAATGCAGTCCTGTCATCACTGGGTGGCAGGTTTCAGGCCGGGTCGGCGTCGCGGGCGGAGTGCGGTAGCGATTTCTGGCTATGAGACAAGGCGTCGAGCGCGGTCTTGACGATACCGGCGCGGTCGAGTCCGGCCTCGGCATATTGCTCGGTCTGGCTGGCCTGCTCGTAATATTCGTCGGGCAGGTGCAGCGTGCGGAAGATCAAGCCATGATCGAACGCACCGGAATTGGCGAGATGGTCTGCCACGAAGGCAGCGAAGCCGCCTACCGCGCTTTCCTCGATGGTGATGAGCACGTCATGGGTGCGCACCAGCCCATCAATCAGGTCATTGTCGAGGGGTTTCGCAAAGCGTGCATCGGCGATGGTGGGGTTCAGTCCCTGCGCCTGCAGCATCTCGGCGGCGGCAAAACATTCGGAGAGACGAGTGCCGTAATTGAGAAGGGCGATGGAGGCTCCCTTGCGGACGATCCGTCCCTTGCCAATGGGAAGGATCTCGCCTATTTGCGGCATTTCAACCCCGACGCCATCGCCGCGCGGGAAACGGAAGGCGATCGGGCCATCGTCGTAAGCCGCGGCGGTCGCGACCATATGGATCAGTTCCGCTTCGTCGGACGGCGCCATCAGAACCATGTTGGGCAGAGTGCCGAGATAGGCCGTGTCGAAGCCGCCGACATGGGTCGCGCCGTCAGCGCCGACATATCCGGCCCGATCGATGGCGAAGCGCACCGGCAGGTTTTGCAGCGCGACGTCATGGACAATCTGGTCGTATCCGCGCTGCAGGAAGGTCGAATAGATGGCGCAGAAGGGTTTGAGCCCCTCGGTGGCCAACCCTGCCGCGAACGTCACGGCGTGCTGTTCGGCAATGCCGACATCGAAGGTGCGTTCCGGGAACTCATTGGCGAACTTGTCGAGGCCGGTGCCCGATGGCATGGCCGCAGTAATGGCGACGATATCGGGGTCGCGTTTCGCTTCGGCGATCAGACTCTTGGCGAAAGTTGCGGTGTAGCTCGGGGCGTTGGATTTCGGCTTGGCCTGAGCGCCGGTGACCACGTTGAACCGCGAGACGCCGTGATATTTGTCGGCCGCGTTTTCGGCAGGGTCATAGCCCTTGCCCTTCTTGGTGACCACATGCACCAGGACGGGGCCCGACTGCGCGTCGCGCACGTTGCGCAGAACCGGCAACAGGTGGTCGAGATTGTGTCCGTCGATGGGGCCGACATAGAAAAAGCCCATCTCTTCGAACATGGTGCCACCGGTCAGGAACGAGCGGGCGAATTCCTCGGTTTTTCGCGCCTTGTCCTGAAAGAAGCGGGGCAGGTGCTCGGCGATGGATTTGGCCTTGTCGCGCAGGCCGCGATAGGCGGGGCCGGAGACGAGACGGGCCAGATAGGCGCTCATCGCGCCGGTCGGCGGGGCGATCGACATGTCGTTGTCGTTGAGGATCACGACCAGCCGCGCATCCATCGCGCCGGCATTGTTCATGGCTTCATAGGCCATGCCGGCGGACATGGAGCCGTCGCCGATTACAGCGACAACGTTGCGGCTTTCACCCTTGAGCGCTGAGGCGACCGCCATGCCAAGACCGGCGGAGATCGATGTCGACGAATGCCCGGCGCCGAACGGGTCATATTCGCTTTCGGCGCGGCGGGTGAATCCGGATAGGCCGTCCTTTTGTCTGAGGGTGCGAATGCGATCCCGGCGTCCGGTCAGAACCTTGTGCGGATAGGCCTGGTGGCCAACGTCCCAGATCAGCCGGTCGTCCGGCGTGTTGAACACGGCGTGCAGCGCAACGGTCAGTTCGACGACGCCGAGACCCGCACCCAAATGACCCCCGGTCATCGAAACTGCATCAATGACCTCCGAACGCAATTCGTCGGCGACCTGACGCAATTCTGCATCGGTCAGCCTGCGGAGATCGGATGGAGCGTTGATGCCGTCGAGAAGCGGCGTTTGCGGGGGTGTGTGAGCCACGCCAAGTCCTTGATCAAAGAGTGCCAGAACCTAGCACTTCAAACCGGCAATGCAACCCGCATCACGCCTAAAGAGACGTGTTGAAAACCGGTCCCACCTGGGCGAATTGATTTGCCGGCAGCCATCCCGGGGCAAGGCTGGTGAACGTGACCAACGCGGTGTGCGGTCCGAGTTCTGTGTCGGGATTGAAATCACCTTCATCAGGCTGGAAAAGAACCGCGAACTGGGAACTGTCAAGAGTGACCGGCGCAACGAATGCCTGATCGACATGACCGAGGTCCGGCTCGTAAAGCGCAACGTCGCGCATGCCGACAGTCACCATGTCGTACCCGGTCAGCCTCTGAAGGGCGGCGGTCTGAAGCATGGGCTGCAGCCGGGTGTCCGTGTTCTGGTCGAGTGCGGCGAATGTTGACGAGAACAGATCGATCGCGCCAGGCAATTCGGGCTGTTCGGCACCCAGATTGATCGTGGGACCAAGCGAAGCGGTGGTGATCGTGCCGCGCAGCAGAACGTCGGACGGATCGAGCGGTTGTGGCGCTGCGGGCTGTTCGGCGTTGCGGCGCTCGATCAGCATTTGTAGAGCGCGCTGGGCATCGGGCTCGGGATCACCTGTCGGCGCATAGGCCGACAAGAGTCCGGCGGCCGGGGCAGGATTGGACATGAGAAGGCGCGGCAGCGGACGATCGTCCAGAGGCTGGGCCGTTGGCAATTGCTGATCGTCGGTGCGCATCGCCACCAGAATGGCTTGCGGAATTTCGGCGGGAATGGGTGGTTCGAGCGCCTGGCGAAGATCGGAAAGATCGGCGCGGCTGGCGGGCACAGGCGGTGCGATCGGGACCGAGGTGACCTGACGTTGGGCCGGCGCATTGTTGGCGACCTGAATGTCCTCGGAACCGCCGGACGTGCCGAAGAAGAGATCCATCAGGCCGCGGCCGTTTCCGCTGGTGTTGACCTGGGTATTGCTGGTGCCATTGATGCACGGCACGGAATGGCATTGCTGCCATTGCGCGGCGGCGTATTGGCGCCCCGACTGGGAGAGAACCGTGCCATCGGCGCCAAGGTGGAGCGTCTTGCCGTCGGGGAAGAGCTTGCGCAATTGCGCAGTTGTCATGCGCGGCCAGGCGCGCACATTACCCGTATCGAGGTGAACGAAGGGCGAGCCGGAGGTTGGGTAATATCCCACGCCGCCTACCTGATGCTTCATGGCCACTTCGCGCAGCTTGCTGAGCGGAATGCCGGGGATGAAGAAGTCCATGGCCATGCCCATCGTGTGACGGGAATTCTCGGCGACACCGCTGCCCGGGCGCGCCCTCAGCATTTCATTGGTCTCGGGCGCACGATAGGCGGACACGACGTGAATGGGCTGGGTTGCGCCGACTTCCTGATAAACCGACCAGATCAGGTCGAACAAGGCCGGGTCCATCTTGGTGGGCTCATTGCGCCGCCAGTCGCGCAGGAAATAGTTGAGTTTGTTCAACCCATCCTGATCATAGCGCCCATCACGGCGGAAGGTGATTTTCGCCGTCTCGCCGGTATGGGTGTAGAAGAGGTAGAGCGTGCGATCTTCGGCCGAGGCGGGCGCTGCAAAGCCGAAAAAGCCGATGATCGCCGCAAGCAACATGCCTGCGCGCAAAAGCGGCCTCATGACTTTGAATTGTGTCGTCACCCTAGCGGTCCCGATGTTTGCCAGTCAGCTGGCATATAACACCTTAGAATAGGCTACATCAGATGAGAAACTGTTAACACTAACAGAGTTCTAACGTCCCAATGCTCACGCCATAATTGAGATAGGCTTCAATAGAGGCCAAAGCAAGGCGCGAAGAGCCTGCGCGGCATGGGGAAATGCCGCGACAAGGCGTCGCCATTGGACCGCGTATGGGTCGGATCAGGAAGCGTCGAGCATCCGCACAAGCTTGGCGTTGTGACCATAGATGTCCGGGAACGACTGGACGTTGCCGTTCGCATCGACTCTCAGCGTGAAGTAGGCCAAGTGCACCGGCACGTGGTACTCAAGATTGTTCCAGCGCTCAGTCGAGCCGCGTTCGCTTTCCAGAGTTGCAAGGCTCAGACGCGGTTCGTTGGCGAGTAGCGCATTGGCGAAATCCATCGGGTTCTGCACACGCACGCAACCGTGGCTAAAAGCGCGGGTCGAGCGTGAAAACAGGGACTTGGATGGCGTGTCGTGCAGGTAGACGTCATGGCTGTTGGGGAACAGGAACTTGACCTGACCAAGAGCATTGGCGCCACCCGGCTTCTGGCGAATGCGGAAATTGTTGATCGAGTTGGTCGACCAGTCGACCGCCGAGGCGTTGATGACCCTGCCGCCGGACAGAAGTTCCATATTGTGCGAGGCAATGTAGCCGGGGTTCGACTGCAGGATTGGCCCGATCTCGTTGCTCGCAATCGAGGGCGGCACGTTCCAATAGGGATTCATGACGATGTGTTCGATCTCGTCATTGAAGATCGGCGTCTGGTTGGAGATTTTGCCGACGACGACACGGGTCGTGTAGGCCTGTTGTCCGTTGTCGTAGATATAGAGCCGGAATTCCGGAATGTTGACGAAGACATTGAAATTGCCGAGGTCACGCGGCATCCAGCGCCAGCGCTCCATATTGGCGACAATGTCTACGGTCGGGATCGCCGAGCCGCCATTGAGGGCGGAAACGGTGGCCGGACCGATCACGCCATCGACGGTCAGTCCCTTTTCTTCCTGGAAGCTTTCGACTGCTGCGACGAGCAGGTCATCGTAGGTCGTCGAGCCTTCGATCGGGTCCAGCTCCAGCCGTTCACGCAACAGGGGGACACGGTCATCGCTCATGCCGGGCTTGAGCAGACCTCCGCCGGGGATTGAAACCACCTTTTCGATCGTGCCGGCATAATGCTGCGCGAGCAGTTTCTTCAGTCCGAGGAATTCGGGATTGGTCGGCGACAGATCATGCAACATCTGATCTGGCGTGTCGGACGCGGCCAGTTCGAGCAGGAATTTCGCGCCATCGAGCTGCGGCGGGCGGATATCGATATAGCCGGAAACCGAAGACGGGCGAACACGGCCGCCATAGGCGTTCTGGGCATATTTGATCGCGGCGGCGGAAAAGGCGGTCTCAAGGCGCGCGACAGCGTCCGGGTTGGACATGTCGGCATCGAGTGACAGATCGGCGGTCAGGTAATCGTCGGGGCGCAGACCTTCGAGATAGGAATCCTTGAAGACCTGAATGATCTGTTCGGCCTTGTCGGAAAACGCGACCTTGCCATTGTCATCGCTTGTCAGCCAAAGCGGTTCGAAGTGGCGGCCGCCATAAAAGAAATAGAGCTTCTGGGCTTCTTCATAAGCGCGGGATTCGGGATTGGCCTGAGCGTAAGCCTCCGCCAGACCCTTCTTGATGCTCAGCGCCAGCGGATTGAGCGGCGGCGCGATGATCACGCGTTCCGCTTCAACGCCGTCGATCGTGACCTTTTCCTGAGCCTGCACGGCGGGGTTGGCCAATAGGGCCGCGCCGAGAATTGCCGGGATCAGAGCCAATTTGAATTTGCCGAGAGCCGTCATATGTGTCCGCCGCGTCAGTTTCGAACCATTGTTTCGAACGATTGTCAGAATCAAACCGCCGCCGGATGTGCTCCGCCGGCGTTTGATCGCATTATCGCACCAAATTAGTGAATCTTTGCCGATTTGCCCATGACATTTTCGTGATCCGGCCGGCAAAGATGCCGATTTTCAGGGGTTGTGGCCGTCAGGCCGCATCGGCCTCGCTGTCGAGTTCGTATTCGCGCAACTTCCGATAAAGCGTCGAGCGGCCTATGCCCAGCGCGCGGGCCACATCGGTCATGTGGCCGTTGTGATGGGCGAGGGCGGCAACGATGAGGTCACGTTCGACGGCGGCAATGGGCGTGATGTTGCCATTCTCGTCGAAAAAGCGGTCAGTCTGCGTGCTGCTGACCGGGTATTCCTCGGCGGTTCGAACCAGTGGCAGCGCGTCGATATGCACCGGAGCGGCCAGATGGCTTTCTTGAAGCTCGGTCCGGATGGCGCCAACTCCGTTCAGTGCGGCGTGGATCTGTGGAAAATCGGCGGTTCTGAGATAGCCGCCATCGGTCAGAACGATAGCGCGGTAAATCGTGTTCTCGAGCTGGCGGACATTGCCCGGCCAGTCATAGGACATGAGCAGATCGCGGGCATTGTCACTCAGTCCGGCAATGCTGCGCCCAGCTTCCGCACCCAGGCGGGCGATGAAGTGATTTGCCAGTGGCATGATGTCCTCGCGCCGTTCGCGTAGCGGCGGCACGTAGATGGGAAAGACATTGAGCCGGTAATAGAGGTCTTCGCGGAACTGACCCGCACTGGTCAGATTGATGAGGCGGCGATTGGTCGCCGAGATGATGCGGACATCTACCTTTTTGGGCTTGCCTGCACCGACGGGTTCGACCTCGCCTTCTTGCACGGCGCGCAGCAACTTGACCTGTGCCTCGAGCGGCAGTTCGCCGATTTCATCGAGGAACAGCGTGCCGCCATGGGCCTCCTCGAATTTGCCTGTCTGATCGGACGTGGCGCCGGTAAAGGCGCCTTTAACGTGTCCGAAGAGCACCGATTCCACCAGGTCACGGGGGATGGCGCCGCAATTGACGGTGACGAAGGGCCTGCCGGCCCGGTCTGACGACCCCTGAATGGCACGGGCGACGATTTCCTTGCCAACCCCGGACTCGCCCTCGATCATTACGGGAATGGTCGAGCGTGCCGCCTTGCGGGCCAGATCGAACACACGCAGCATGGAGGGGCTGACCGAGATGATGTCGGAGAGCTTGACCTTGCCTTCGCGGCGGTTGCGGTCGTTGCGCACGCAGGTTTCCAGCTCATTGAGCTTGAAGGCGTTGCGCAGGGAAACCAGCAGCCGTTCGGGGGCGACGGGTTTGACGAAGAAGTCGATCGCGCCCTGGCGCATGGCCGAAATGACGCTGTCGAGTGACGAATGGGCCGTCTGAACGATGGTGGGCACGCCGATGGCTTCTTCGCGCATGGCGGCAAGCACGGCCATGCCGTCGAGATCGGGCATGACCAGATCGAGCACCATGGCCCCGATGTTCTTGTCTTCGCGCAATATCTCGAGGGCCTTAACGCCATCGGAGGCGGTGACGGTGGTGAAACCGTCTTTCTCGGCGACATTGGTCGTCAGGCGAAGCTGGATCGGGTCGTCATCGACGATGAGAATTTTGGGCATGGATACCAGGGCATGATGGTCCGCAATGCGGCCGTAGCCGAATCGCGAAGTGTCTCATTTTGATCCAAGCTAGAAACCGGCCATTAACAGCAGCTTAAGACGAGGCCAGGAATTCAAGCCAATCGAGCGGTTGGCAAACCCGACCGCGCGCATTAAGTCTTTCGGCAACGCAAACCGAACGTGTTCAAGGACAAACAATGACCATCGTTCACGCGGCAGACGCCGCCAAATCCGGCATGTCCGAACTCGGCGACATGCCGGGATGGGATCTGACCGATCTCTATGCCGAACCGTCCAACGAAAATTGCCAGAAGGATGTCGAAAAGGCCAAGGCGCTTGGCAAGGCCTTCGAGGCCGATTTCAAGGGCAAGCTCGAAGACAAGGCCAAATCGGGCGCCTTGATAGATATCATCAAGCGCTATGAGGAGCTTGGCGATGTGATGGGCCGGATCGGCTCCTATGCCTATCTCAATTATGTGCTCAACACCGGCGATCAGGATCGGGCCAAGTTTTTGGGTGACGTGCAGCAGGCCCTGACCGACCTCAGCTCGCACCTGATCTTCTTCGAGCTTGAACTCAACCGGATCGATGACGCGGTGCTCGATGCCGCCATTGCCGCCGATGAAGGCCTGAGCCGCTACACCTACTGGTTCGAGGAATTGCGCAAGGCGCGGCCCTATCAGCTCGAGGACCGGGTCGAGGAATTGTTCCTCGAGAAATCGGTCACCGGACGAGGGGCCTGGAACCGGCTGTTCGACGAGACCATGGCGGCGCTGACATTCGATGTGGACGGCGAGGAACTGGCGCTCGAACCCACGCTGACCCGTCTCAGCGACAAGGATGAGGCCAAGCGCGAAACGGCGTTTCACGCCATCGCCAAGGTGCTCGATACCAACAAGCGGCTGTTCACCCACATCACCAATGTTCTAGCCAAGGACAAGGAAATCTCGGACCGCTGGCGCGGCTATGCGGACATTGCCGACAGCCGCCACCTGGCCAATTCGGTTGAGCGGGAAGTGGTCGATGCGCTCGAGCAGGCGGTGAGGGATGCCTATCCGCGACTCAGCCACCGCTATTACGGCATGAAGGCTAAATGGTTCGGCAAAGACAAGCTTGAAGCCTGGGACCGCAATGCGCCGCTGCCGAATTCGGATGACCGCATTTTCGATTGGCAGAGCGCCAAGTCGATGGTGCTTGACGCCTATGGACGGTTTTCGCCGCATCTGGCCGAAATCGCCCAGCCGTTTTTCGACGGCAAGGGCGGGTGGATCGATGCACCGGTCCGGCCGGGCAAGGCGCCGGGGGCCTTTGCCCATCCGACCGTCCCGAGTGCGCATCCCTATCTGATGCTCAATTATTTGGGCAAGACGCGCGACGTGATGACGCTTGCCCACGAACTCGGGCACGGCGTACATCAGGTTCTGTCGCGGGCTCAGGGGCCATTGATGGCGCGGACGCCCTTGACCCTGGCCGAGACGGCCAGCGTTTTCGGTGAAATGCTGACCTTCCGGTCTCTGCTCGAGAAAACGACAGATCCGAAACAGCGCTTCTCGCTATTGTCGGGCAAGGTCGAGGACATGCTCAACACAGTGGTGCGGCAAATCGCCTTCTATTCGTTCGAACGCAAGGTGCACACGGCGCGGCGCGAAGGCGAATTGCGCACTGAAGAGATCAACAAGATGTGGATCGATATCGCGGAGGAAAGCCTCGGACCGTCCATCCGGCTGAACGAGGGATACGAGACCTTCTGGGCCTATATTCCGCATTTCATCCACTCGCCATTCTACGTCTATGCCTATGCGTTCGGAGACTGCCTTGTGAATTCGCTTTATGCCCAGTATGAGAAGGCGAGCGAAGGATTTGCGGAGCGTTATTTCGAGTTGCTGAAAGCGGGTGGGTCGAAACACCATTCCGAGCTTCTGGCCCCGTTCGGGCTCGATGCGAAGGATCCCGGTTTCTGGTCGCTTGGGCTGTCGATGATCGAAGGGCTGATCGACGAACTCGAAGCAACGCAATCCTGACAGGATCTATTAGGCAAGCTGAAAGGGAAACGACATGGCTGAAGACACCAATCCGGCCTGGGAAGAACAGAAGAAAACCTGGCACAATTTCATCGGTATCACCAAGTGGGCCGTTGCCGGCCTCGCCATTCTGATGGTTTTCCTTTATTTCGTCGTTCATCCCTGAGCCTGATCTGACCGGCGGGCGGGCGGCTCACGTTCTGCCCGCGTCCGGTGAAATGCCAAAGTGGGGCCATCCATGAAAATTGCAGTCTTGCGCGAAACAGCGGCCGACGAGTCGCGCGTCGCCGCGACCCCGGAGACGGTGACGAAGTTCATCGGTCTCGGAGCCGAGGTGACGATGGAAAAAGGGGCCGGGGACAAATCGCGCTTTATCGATGCGGCTTATGAACAGGCGGGCGCCAAGCTCGCGGCCAGCCGATCTGCGGCGGTCAAGGGCGCGGACATTGTTCTGTGCGTCCGGCGTCCGGCGGCTTCATCGCTGAGCGGCGCCTCAAAGGGCGCGCTGGTGATCGGGGCGATGGACCCGTTCGGCAACGAAAAGGATGTTGATGCTCTGGCCAAGGCCGGGTTTTCGGCCATTGCCATGGAATTCATGCCGCGCATCACCCGCGCGCAATCGATGGACATCCTCAGTTCGCAGGCGAACCTGGCCGGCTATCAGGGTGTGATCGATGGCGCCGCGGCCTTCGACCGGGCGTTGCCGATGATGATGACGGCGGCGGGCACGGTGCATCCGGCCAAGGTCTTCGTCATGGGTGCCGGCGTTGCCGGCTTGCAGGCGATTGCGACGGCCCGGCGCCTTGGTGCGCAGGTGACCGCGACCGACGTTCGTGCTGCAGCGGGCGAACAGGTGGAATCGCTCGGCGCGAAATTCGTCTTCGTGGAATCTCTCAAAGATGCTTCGGGCCAGGGCGGCTATGCCCGCGAACTGACCAAGGAAGAACAGGCGGCACAGGCCGAACTCGTCGCCAACCACATTACCAAGCAGGACATCGTCATCACGACCGCGCTCATTCCGGGCCGGCCGGCGCCAAAGCTGATTTCCAAGGCAATGGTGGAATCGATGGCGCCGGGTTCGGTGATCGTCGATCTGGCGGCGGAACGTGGCGGCAATTGCGAACTTACGCAGCCGGGCAAGGTCATTTCGCACAACGGCGTAACGATCATCGGGCATACAAACGTTCAGGGCCGCATTCCGGCCTCGGCCTCGGCGCTTTATGCGCGCAATCTTCTGACCTTTGTCGATACGCTTGTCGACAAGACCGAGAAGAAGCTTGCGGTCGATTGGGACGACGAATTGGTCAAGGCCACGGTGCTGACGCGCGACGGCAAGATCGTCAATGAGCGTATCGAGGCTCCGAAATCGGCAGCGGCCACGAAGCCTGCGGCAGCCAAGAAGGCTCCGGCGGCCAAGCCTGCTGCTACCAAGCCCGCCACGGCGAAATCGCCGGCAAGCAAGCCGGCTGCCAAAAAACCGGCGGCGGCGAAACCAGCCACAACCCGGCGCACGACGAAAAAGACGGGAGACGCATAAATGGAGCATACAGCAGAACAAGTGGCCGATGCGGCGGGCGCGATGGCGTCGGCGGTGT
This sequence comes from Hyphomicrobiaceae bacterium, assembly GCA_020638065.1. Lineage (GTDB taxonomy): Bacteria > Pseudomonadota > Alphaproteobacteria > Rhizobiales > Devosiaceae > JACKJF01. The sequence continues at coordinate 69,510 of JACKJG010000008.1, forward strand.
CCGGCGGAGCGGTCGATCCGTTCGTATTCCGGCTGGCGATCTTCGTTTTGGCGATCTTTGTGGGCTATTTCGTGGTCTGGAGCGTGACCCCGGCGCTGCATACGCCGCTGATGAGCGTGACCAACGCCATCTCGTCGGTGATCGTGGTCGGCGCGCTGCTGGCCGTCGGCGTGCACTTTGTCGAGGGCACGAGCTGGGTGTCGAAATTCTTCGGTTTCATCGCCCTCATCCTTGCCAGCGTGAACATATTCGGCGGATTCCTGGTCACCCAGCGCATGCTCGCCATGTACAAGAAGAAGGGTTGACCCGATGATTTCCGCAAATCTGGCAGCCGTTCTTTATCTCGTTGCGGGTGCATTGTTCATTCTCGCTTTGCGCGGCCTCAGCCATCCGGCCTCGTCGCGGCGTGGCAACTATCTCGGCATGGTGGGCATGGCGATCGCCATCGTCACCACCCTGATGGTGGCCTCGCCCAACGATTTCGTCTCCTGGCTTCTGATCGTTCTGGGTCTTGGTATCGGCGGTACGGCCGGCGCTGTGATCGCACGCCGGATCGCGATGACCGAGATGCCGCAACTGGTTGCCGCTTTCCACTCGCTGGTCGGCCTGGCGGCGGTGTTCGTGGCGGCGGCGGCGCTTTATGATCCGGCGGCGTTCGGCATTGTTTCGGGCGGGCACATTCACACCCAGGCGCTCATTGAAATGAGCCTTGGCGTGGCCATCGGTGCCTTCACCTTCACCGGTTCGGTCATCGCCTTTGCCAAACTGAACGGCAATATGTCCGGCAAGCCGATCATTCTGCCGATGCGGCATCTGATCCATATCGCGATCGGTGTGGTGCTGGTCTATTTCGTCTGGCAGTTTGCGGTCACTGGCAATGCCTGGCTTTTCTGGCTGATCACCATTCTGGCGTTGGTTCTCGGCGGACTGATGATCATCCCGATCGGCGGGGCGGACATGCCAGTCGTGGTCTCGATGCTCAATTCCTATTCGGGTTGGGCGGCGGCCGGCATCGGCTTCACCCTCGGCAACAGTGCGCTGATCATCACCGGCGCGCTGGTCGGTTCTTCGGGCGCGATCCTGTCCTACATCATGTGCCGGGCGATGAACCGCTCCTTCATCTCAGTCATTCTCGGCGGTTTTGGCGGCGACACTTCGACCGCTTCCGCCGAAGAAGAAACACGGCCGGTCAAGGCGGGTTCGGCGGACGATGCGGCCTACATGATGGCAAACGCTTCCAAGGTGATCATCGTTCCCGGTTACGGCATGGCGGTGGCCCAGGCCCAGCATGCGGTCCGGGAAATGGCCGATGCACTCAAGGCCAAGGGTGTCGAGGTGAAGTACGCGATCCATCCGGTGGCGGGCCGTATGCCGGGGCACATGAACGTGCTTCTGGCCGAAGCGAACGTGCCCTATGACGAGGTGTTCGAGCTTGAGGATATCAACTCGGAATTCGCCCAGACCGATGTCGCCTACGTGATCGGCGCCAACGACGTGACCAATCCGGCGGCAAAGACCGACAAGACGTCGCCGATCTACGGCATGCCGGTGCTCGACGTCGAAAACGCAGGCACGGTCCTATTCGTCAAGCGCTCCATGTCGGCGGGTTATGCGGGTGTTCAGAACGAATTGTTCTTCCGCGACAACACGATGATGCTCTTCGGTGATGCCAAGAAGATGACCGAGGACATTATCAAGGCGCTGGCCCATTAATTCCCGATCTCATTGAAAAGGCGGCCTTGGGGCCGCCTTTTTCGTGAACTTTTTCGTGACTTGCGCCTGTCTTCGATCTGGGATTTGATCTTCGATATTTCAATTTTTCCCGGAGCGGACCATGTCATTTTTGTGCACTTACCTGCATTTCGACGGCGAATCGAAGGACGCGATGAGCTTTTATCATTCGGTCCTTGGCGGTGATCTCACCATGAACACGTTCGCTGAATTCGGCATGGCAGGCTCGCCCAATGATGCGGACAAGATCATGCATGCCCAGCTCAAGGTGAGTGACCGCATCCTGTTCATGGCGGCCGATGCGCCCGATCATGTCGAACCGAGCGAGGGCCGGGCCTTTTCGATGTCCATTGCCGGAGACGCTGCGGAAGATGAAACCATGCGTTCTTGGTTCGCGGGCATTCTTGATGGTGGAACGGTTACTCAGCCGCTTGAGGCGGCGCCCTGGGGTGACGTTTTTGGCATGGGAATTGACAAGTTCGGCGTCCGCTGGATGTTCAACATTATGGGCACCGCGAACTCCTAGGAGCGGCGATGCTGCGGCTGCGCGTGATTTCCAGTTCGAAGCACGAGGATAGAATATGGGTTCCGAGTTTCCTGGTCAGATCGTCATTTTCGACGATCCCGTCTGTCCCTGGTGTCTGCTTGGGCTCCACCGGCTGGATCGCGCCATAGAACGCGCCGGACTTCAGAACCAGCTCGACATCGTGCATCAGGCCTTTCTACTCGACCCGAGCACGCCCGCAGAGGGCGAGGACGTCGTCGAGATGCTGGAACGCAAATATGGCCGCAAGCCCGACGAGATGTGGGACCGGATCGAAGGCGAGGCCCGCTCATCGGGGCTCGAGCTCGACATGCGCAAACAGACCTGGCGCGTACCCTCGCAAAAGGCGCAGGTGCTCATCCAATTGGCACGCGGCTTGACGGTGCAGCATGCGATTGCAGTCGATCTGGGGCACGCCTGTTATCTCGAAGGCCGCGACATCAGCGATGACGATGTTCTGGTCGAAATCGGCACACGGCACGGCCTCGCCGAGGAGGTGGTCCGGACCGCAATTGGCGTTCCCGAAAATCTTCAGGCTGTCGAGAAGATGGCCCAGGAGGCCGTTGCGATCGGGGTGAGCGCGGTGCCGGTATTTCTGTTCGACCAGCACTTTTCAGCTAATGGCGCGCAGCCAGATGCCTTTTTTGATGCGGCGCTGAAAAAGATGCTGGAGATGGGCGAGGAGGGTGCGAAGAGCGCCTGATTGCCATTTCGGTTTGCATGAAAAAGGGGCCGCCCACTGGAATTGGGCGGCCCCTTTTGTTTGGCTATTTGAACCGCGCTTAGTAGAGGCGCAGACCCGTCAGGCCGACGGCGAGGTTGAGCCCGATCTGGGCCTGACCCGACCAGGGCTGCAGCATGAAGGAATCATGGTCGCCGCCGATCAGCCAATTCGCGCCGCCGCCAACAACGACGGAGGCCTCAGCGCTGGCGCCGACATAGCGGCCGGCCAGTGCGTCCGGATCGAAATTGTTGTCGCCAGCGGTGAAGACCAGCCATTCGATGCGGGTGCGCTTGGTGATGCCGATATCGAGACCGACCTTGGTGATCTGACCATCAAAGGTTTGGTCGGAGCCGGAATTGGGGTGGAAGGTGCAGGTCACGTCCTTGCGCGAGCCGAACAGCAGACCGATGCCCGGTTCGACGATGCAGCTGAGACGGCCGACCTGAACGTGGTCGCCTGCCGAGGCCACGGCCGGCATCAGACTTGCGACGGCCAGTGCGATGGCTGCGATGAGTTTCTTCATTGGAATTCTCCGTTGTTATGTCCAGCTTTGGGATGCACGTGATTGAGGCGAAAATGCAGCCAGGAAACTAAACTTCAAATGCAAAAACGCCGCAGAGCAGATCCGCGGCGTTTAATTCAAACACGATCCTGCGCTACTTCTTAGAGAAGGCCTTCGCGCTGCATTTTCTTGCGCGCGAGCTTGCGGGCACGGCGAACAGCTTCGGCCTTTTGACGTGCCTTCTTGACGGAGGGCTTCTCGTAGTAGTTGCGCAGCTTCATTTCGCGGAACACGCCTTCACGCTGCAGTTTTTTCTTCAGCGCCTTGAGGGCTTGATCGACATTGTTGTCACGAACGACTACTTGCACGTGGGCCACGCCTTTCAGAATTTCTTGTTCGGTAAACGAAAAATCGCCGCAGGTCCGGCGAAGATTGCGCGCGCTGTAACAGACGGTGGGGCAAAAGTCCACACCCGGCGCGCGGAAAATTGCAGAGGTTTGCTGGCCTCAGCGCCCCAGAATCCGGTTGATGTGGCCCATTTTGCGGCCGGGGCGGGCTTCGGCCTTGCCGTAATCGTGCTGCTGGATCAAACGCGTGTCTCCGGCGAACCGAGTTTCGATGTCCGGCCCGATCAGATTCTTCATTTGCACGTCGGCCAGCCGCGTCGTGTCGCCAAGCGGCAATCCGGCAATGGCGCGGATGTGCTGCTCGAACTGATCGGTCACACAAACGGCCTCGGTCCAGTGGCCGGAATTGTGCACACGCGGGGCGATTTCATTAACCAGCAGCTTAGGCATTTCCTTGTATTTGCTGACGAAAAACTCGATGCCCAACACGCCAACATAGTCGAGTTCCTCAACGATCTGGATGGCGAGTTTGTGGGCGCGCGCTGCGGTTTCATGTGACACCGAGGCGGGAACGGTCGAGGTGTCGAGAATGTGGTTCCTGTGCACGTTTTCCGCCGGGTCATAAGCCGCCGTCTCGCCGCTCAAGGACCGGGCAACAATGACCGAGATTTCGTGGGTGAAGTCGATGAAGCTCTCAAGGATGAGGGTCTGACCGGAAAGCTCGGAGAAAGCGGCGTCCGCCTCTTCTTCGGTCCGAATGATCCGTTGACCTTTGCCGTCATAGCCGAAACGTGTGGTCTTGAGCACGGCGGGCAGGCCGATCACGTCAATCGCAGCCGTCAGATCGGAGCGGGCCTCGATCTTTCGAAACGGGGCGACGCTGGTCAGGTCCGCCAGAAAAGTCTTTTCCAGAATGCGGTCCTGAGAAATCCGCAAAGCCCTGGCGCTGGGGTGAAGCGGCTTGCGGGCGCCGAGAAAATCCACCGTTTCGTCGGGAATATTCTCGAATTCGTAGGTGATGATATCAACCGCGTCGGCGAACTGAGCGAGGGCGACCTTGTCCTGGTAAGGGGCACAGGTGTGCCAGCGGGTGACGTCGAATGCCGGGCTCTGCGGGTCAGGGCAATAGATGTGGGTTCTGAAGCCGAGCCGGGCCGCGGCCATGGCGAGCATTCGGCCCAATTGCCCTCCGCCCAGAATGCCGATGGTCTTGCGTTCGAGCATGTCTAGTCGTCGCTGGGAAATTGCGGCACGGAATCGGTGTTCTGTTCGCGGTATTCGGTCAGTGCGGCGTCAACGTCCGCGTCGCTCAGCGCCAGAACGGCGGCGGCGAGCAGAGCGGCGTTCTTGGCGCCGGCATCACCAATCGCCAATGTGCCGACGGGAATGCCGGCCGGCATCTGGACGATCGACAGCAGGGAATCCTGTCCGGACAGGGCGCGGCTTTGCACCGGAACGCCAAAGACGGGGAGTGTGGTCAGTGCCGCGATCATGCCGGGAAGGTGTGCTGCGCCGCCCGCTCCCGCGATGATCACCTTGAACCCGAGCTCCTTGGCCGAGCGCGCGAATTCGTACATGCGGTCAGGCGTGCGGTGGGCGGAAACGATGCGCGCTTCGTACTCGATCTTGAGCTCTTCGAGCAGCTCGGCAGCATTTCGCATGGTTGGCCAGTCGGACTGACTGCCCATGACGATGGCGACGGGTGGCGTTTCGATCATCGGCCGCTCCGGAACGTTAGACGAGGCCTGTAGCTGAATTGGTCCCGCGCTTCAAGCTGACAGCGGGGCTCAGGCGATGATGTCAGGCATGACATAATCTTCCAGACGGGTGATTTCGTCCTTGAGCCTGAGTTTCTTCTTCTTGAGCCGCTGGATCATCATGCGATCTGCGCCCGGCACCTGTTCGAGCATGTGAATGGCGGCGTCCAGATCGGAATGTTCCTGGCGTTTGGTGGCCAGCTTGAGGCCTAATTCCGCTTTTTGCTCGTCGCTGAGATTGAACATCTGGTGCCGCGTTCAGGGGGTTTCAGGTCAGCATATATGCTGTTTGGAAAGTGTTTACGCAAACTTTATCAGCTTTGGAAACTTTTCCCCATTCGCGCGGATGTCCCAATCGACAATATGACAGTTTGGTGTCATTCTGATTTGGTTCAAAGCACAATAGAGGGAGTTTGTTCATGTCGACCCTTTCCCATCTCAATGCGCTCGCGGAGCGTCATGAGCAGTTGGAAAAGCAAATTGCCCAAGAGTTGCAACATCCGAGTTATGACGAGCTCAAGGTCCGCGAATTGAAGCGGCGCAAACTGGAGCTCAAGGACGAGATGGCCCGGCTGGAGGGCGAAACCCGGCATTAGTCCCTAAAAGACTTGTTGTTCAGAGTGCGGCTTTCGAAATGCTCGGGAGCCGCATTTGTTTTGGTGGTTTCGCTCTAGAAACCGAACGTTCCGCGTGCGCCGTCATAGATGAGCTTGAGCGAGATGACGAACATCAGCGAATAGGCGATCTGGTAGAAGGCTTTGGTCGATATCCGATGAACGAGCCAGATGCCAAGCGCGACGGCGAGAATGCCGATCGGCGCGGCCACCGCCGAAATCTCGAGGCTTGAAATGTTGATCTGCCCCAGCGCGAAATAGGGCACCAGCTTGACCACGTTGAGGATGGTAAAAAACCAGACCGAGGTGCCGGCATAGATGCGCGGCTCCATTTTCTGGGGCAGGGTGTAGATCTGATAGGGCGGGCCACCGGCATGGGAAATGAAACTGGTTATGCCCGCCAGGCCAGCCCAGAACGTGCCCCAGGCGCGCGAAGGTGGCAGGCCTTCGAGTTTCTTTCGCAAAGGCAGCCAGGCATCGAGCACGAACATCAGCGTGATGATGCCGAGCAACAGTGTGACGACCTCGTCGGAAATCATCGATGACAGCGCCCAGGCGATGCCGATGCCGATCATTGCGCCGGGCAGCATGAGCATCAGCAGGGGCCGGTTCACCGATTTGCGGTAAGACACGAAGGCGACCGCATCCATGCACAGCAGGACCGGCAGCATCATGCCGGCAGCGTCTCTGGCGGGCATGACGAGCGTCAAAAGCGGCACGCCAATCATGCCAAGCGAATTCATCAGACCGGACTTGGCCAGGCCAACCACGATTGCGGCCAGCGCCACGACGGACCAGAAGACCGGATCGATGGTCATTTGTCAGAAGGCTCCAGAAAAAAGAGCGCCCGAGGGCGCTCTGGAGATTGGCTCAGGATGCGGGGTCTTCCTGATCCTCAAGGTCGTTCTTGAGGGATTTCAAACCGGCAAACACCGAGTCGGCATCATATTCGGTATCACTGCCGAAAACTGAATCCGCGGTCGGTTCGGCCGATTCTTCCGACCCGTCCTGATTGAATTCCGCGGCGGTTTGCAGTGCCTCTTCGGCGGACAGGAGCCTGGTGCCGGTTTCGGCTTCGTCGCCAACGCCGGCGGCGCGGTTGGCGCGCTTGACCTCGTGGTCGAGTTCGATCTGGGAACAGAGGCCCAGCGTCACGGGATCGGCCATGGTCAGGTTGGCATTGTTCCAGTGCGTGCCCTCGCGGACCGCGTCGATCGTCGATTTGGTGGTGCCGACGAGGCGGATGATCTGGGCGTCCTTGAGCTCGGGATGGTTGCGGACCAGCCATTTAATGGCATTGGGCCGCTCGTTCCGGCGGGAAATCGGGGTGTAGCGCGGGCCGCGGCGCTTGGCCTCGGGCACGATCACCTTGCTCTCGGACAATTGCAGTCGGTACTCAGCGTCCGCTTCGCCCTTGGCGATTTCGTCGCGGGTCAATTGTCCGTTGGTGATCGGGTTGACGCCCATGACGCCGCCGGCCACGTCGCCATCGGCAATGCCCTGAACTTCGAGCGGATGCAGTGCGCAAAAGTGCGCGATCTGGTCGAAGGTCAAAGCGGTATTGTCGATCAGCCACACGGCGGTGGCCTTGGGCATCAAAAGGGTCTTGCTCATAAAGGTCTCCTCTGGGTGCGCCCGGTGATCTGCCGGTACGCCCGCCTCTTGGCATTGTTGCTGGAGGGGAATTGGCCCTCATATAGGCGTGTTCGGCGGATTTGTCTACTGGGCTGGCCCCAAGTTCACGGCTTCAGACCGGGGTCAACCTGAAGAACGATCTTTCCGAAATGGGTGTGGTGTTCCATGGTTTTGTGGGCCTTGGCGGCCTCTGCGAGCGAGAAAACGCGCAGGCGCGGAAACCGGTATTTGCCGGCGCTGATGTGCGGCCAGACCTGCTCCTTGAGATGCATGGCGATCTCGGCCTTTTTCTCGGGCGTCTGCGGGCGCAGGGTCGAACCGAAGATCGTCAGGTTCCTGGTCAGAACGCTCATCAGGTTGAGTTCGGCGTCTCCGCCACCCATCAGGGCAAGAATGATCAGGGTGCCGTTGCGGGCCAGAATACGCAGGTTGCGATCGGCAAAATCGCCACCGAAAATGTCGAGCACCTTGTCGACGCCGCGCTTGGAGGTGAGATCCTTGATGCGGCTTTCGAAATCTTCCTTGAGATGAATGATCGTCGCTTCCGCACCAAGCCCGTTTGCGTAGCGCGCCTTTTCCTCGGTCGAGACCGTACAATAAGGAATCGCGCCCTTGAGGCGGGCCAGCTGGATCGCCGCGCCGCCAATGCCGCTGGCGCCGGCATGGATGAGGACGGTCTCGCCTTCTTTCAGCCCGGCCCGGTCAATCAGGGTCTGCTGCACGGTAAAAAGGGTTTCGGGCAGGGCCGCACCCTCTTCGAACGAACAGGTGTCGGGCAGGGGCAATACCTGACCGGCAGGGACGGACACGAATTGCGCATAACCGCCGCCATTGGTCAGAGCGACGACATTGTCGCCCAATGCGAAGTTTTCAACATCGCGGCCGATTTCGACGATCTTGCCAGCCACTTCCAGCCCAAGTCGCGGCGAGGCGCCTTTGGGTGGCGGATAAAGCCCCTGGCGCTGCAGAATGTCCTGCCTGTTGACGCCCGCTGCGGCCACCTGGATGACAATTTCGCCCTCATTCGCGACCGGACGCGGCACGTCTCGCAGCGCCAGAACATCGGGTCCGCCGGGACTGGTGATTTCAATGGCTTGCATGCGTTCGATGTCGGTCATGGGCGGCTCCTGCGTCGGCGCTTGCACAATGCGTCACGCATACTAGAGTTGCAATCTTTCGTGCACTCGGGTTGGGGGCGGTCATGGATGAAGACGACAAGAAAACGGCAATCGGCTATGAGCTGGGCAGTCCGCTCGACAATCTGTCGGTGAACGAGTTGCGCGAAGTGCTCGCGGCGCTCCACGAAGAGGCGGCACGAGTTGAGGCGGAAATCGGCAAAAAGGGTCAGTCGCGCGCCGATGCGGACAGCTTTTTCAAACTGTAGCCATTTCAGGGACTTCGTTTACCTTTATTGAGGGTCAAAGCGCAGGGTTAAGAAAACGACTCCTGTTAACCTTCAATTAACCCGATCCGGTTAAGGTTAAATAATCCAGTTGTCCTGGATTTCATCAGAGCGGTTTCTCCCTCTGTTTGACGCCTCCCTGTTAACTTCGAGAGCCGTAATCTTGCGGCTCTTTTTTCTTTTCGGGATGCACTTTTACACGAATGCCGGCATTAACCGCCCGGTGCCAATTGTTGGCGGGAGATGGTGACGGCAGGGTCCGGTTGGGCTAGACTCGCGGCGATCAGGTTTTACGCAATTCGAGTCCACATGGCCGACGATTCCCCGAACAAGAATCAGCCGATTTCCTTTACCCCCAAGCTTGTGGCGTCCGGCAACTTCCGCACGCTCTATTCCGAGGGCATGACGCTGATCGAAGATGTCGCAGCCTATCTCGATGGCGATGGCCGTGCCGAAAGCCGGCATCTGCCGCGTGAGGCGGCGCTGGTCTATGCGTCGGAATCCATGCGGTTGACCACGCGGCTGATGCAATTGGCATCGTGGCTCCTGCTGCAGCGGGCGGTCAATGAGGGCGAGATCACTGCCGAACATGCCCGCAACGAGAAGACCAAGGTCGCGTTTTCGGCCGAACCGGGCAAGCGCGGCGGTCCGGGCTGGGACGAACTTCCCGAACGGTTCCGCGACTATGTCGAAAAAGGCGATCGCATCTTTTCGCGCGTCAAGCAGATCGACAAGGCCGATCGGGGTGAAACTAGTGTTTCATCCGAGCGTTTGGCGGCCATGCCCGGTTCTATCGGGGCGCAATTGGCACGGCTCAAGGCGGCGTTCGGCCAAAGCGAGAGCTAAAACAAAAGCCCGGCACATTGGCCGGGCTTTTCAATTCTGCAGTGAAATCGCCAGCTCTTACGAACCGAGAATACCGGCGAATTTTTCCTTGAAGCGGGAAACACGGCCGCCACGGTCGATCAGGTGACCCGAACCGCCGGTCCAGGCGGGGTGAGTCTTGGGATCGATGTCGAGCTTGAGAGTGTCGCCTTCTTTGCCGTAGGTCGAACGGGTTTCGTATTCGGTACCGTCGGTCATCACCACCTTGATGGTGTGATAATCGGGATGAAGATCGTTTTTCATCGTTTGTGTCTCGCGGATATGCGGCCCGGGTGGCCGCTGTTCTTCGTCGGGCCAAACAAAAGCGGACGCGAAAGCGTCCGTCGGGCCGGTCTTTATTCGTTGGCGGGTTCTATACGCAAAAGCGTGCCAAATGCAAGGGGTGCGCCACGACCGGTTGCGCTTGGCCGGTGCAGCGCCTATCTAGTCGCCATTGCCCACAAGAGCGTTTGACGATGGCCGAAACAAGTAGTGCGGACTCCGCCCGATCCGGTTTGCGCGTTCTATCGGAAGCCGACAAGCCGGCAGAAGATCTTAGGCCGTTGCGGCAATTGCTGCCATTCGTTCTGCGCTATCCGACGCGCCTGGCGTTGACGATGGTCTTCTTGCTGATTGCGGCGGTGGCGCAATTGTTTATTCCGGTCATGGCGCGCGGGCTGGTCGATCAGGGGTTTCTGGAACAGAATCTCGAACAGGTGGCCGGCTTTGGCTGGCTCATTCTGCTGGTGGCGGCTATATCGGCGCTGGCGGGCGGCGCGCGCTTCTATTTCATTTCAGTGATCGGCGAGCGGGTTCTGACCGATATCCGCACTGCCGTGTTCAATCACCTGCTGGAACTGGATTCGACGTTTTTCGATACGCACCGGACCGGTGAGCTGACCTCTCGCCTCAATGGCGATGTGGCCACGGTGCGCGGCGCCATCGGCTCGAGCGCGACGCTGGCCCTGCGCTCCGGGGTCATGTTCATCGGGTCGGTGATCCTGATGTTCCTGACCAGCTGGCAATTGGCGCTGGCCGTGGTCATCGGCATTCCGGCGTTGGTATTCCCCATTCTCTATTTTGCGCGGCGCCTGAGAAAGATGTCGCGCAGGACGCAGGACGCCTTGGCGGACCTTTCGGCCATGGCGACCGAGGTTCTCAGTTCCACCAAGACGATCAAGGCGTTTACCCAGGAAGGCGCGCAGGCCGAGGTGTTCGACCGGCATGCGGAAGCCAGCTACGATGCCGAAGTGGTTCGGTTGCGCGCGCGGTCGATCCTGATCGCAATCGTCACCTTCGTTGGGACCGGCGCCATCGTTCTGCTCTTGTGGTGGGGCGCCAAGTCTGTGTTCGACGGCACGGTGACGGCGGGGCAACTGACCCAATTCCTGATCTATGCGCTGATGGCGTCGATGTCGCTGACCAACGTGTCCGAAATCATGGGCAGCCTGCAGACGGTCGCCGGCGCGACCGAGCGGCTGATCGAAATCCTCAACACGCCATCGCGCATGAAGATTGCCGACAATCCGGTTGCCTTGCCGCAGCCGCCGCTGGCGACGGTCACGTTTGAACATGTCGGTTTTTCCTATCTGACGCGCGGGAACGAGGTGGTTCTGCGCGACGTGTCCTTCTCGGTCGGCAAGGGCGAGACGGTCGCCATTGTCGGGCCGTCGGGGGCCGGCAAGTCGACGATCTTTGCTCTCTTGCAGCGCTTTTACGATCCGACCAAAGGCGTTGTCCGGGTTGACGGCGTCGACATACTCGATGCGCATCCGCGTGACCTCAGGCAGCACTTTGCCTATGTGGAGCAGGAATCGACCATCTTTGCCGGAACGGTCGCGGACAATATCCGCTTCGGCAAGCCGGAAGCGTCAATGGATGAAATCATCGAAGCGGGCAAGGCGGCGCTGGTCGATGAATTCGTCTCTTCCCTGCCGCATGGCTACGACACGATTGTCGGCGAGCGCGGGGTGATGCTCTCGGGCGGTCAGAAGCAGCGGATCGCCATTGCGCGGGCGCTTCTCAAAGACGCCCCGATCCTTCTTTTGGACGAGGCGACGAGTGCGCTCGATGCGCAATCCGAGCGGCTGGTACAGACCGCGCTTGAACGGCTGATGCAGGGGCGGACGACGCTGGTCATCGCCCATCGGCTCGCGACCATTCGCGATGCGGACCGCATTCTGGTGCTCGATGGCGGGGAGCTGATTGCCGAGGGCACCCACGCGGAACTGATGAAGCAGGGCGGCCGCTATGCGGAACTCGCCAAGCTGCAATTCGAGGTCGCGGCGGAGTAGGAACGCGACCGAACCCTATCTTTGCGTAGACCAATGCTGGCCCTCAGCCATAGGCTTCGGGCGTTCGCACCTAAAATCGCGCCACTGGCGCAATTTTGCGCCCAAAAGCGCCGGTAGCTGCTGGCGGGGCACCCGATGCCTTCGGCACCTGCCCTCGCGTTCGGCATCTTTCACGCGTCCACCGGACGCGCAAATTCACGCTGCGCGTGAACCAACGCCTCACTCAGTAAGCTTGAACTCGATGCGGCGGTTCTTGCGGTAGGCTTCTTCGGTGTCGGCCGGGTCGATGGGCTGGAATTCGCCGAAACCGGCGGCAACGAGCCGGTTGGGCGAAACACCCTGATCGACCAGAAGCTTGGCGACCGCAATGGCGCGGGCGGCGGACAGTTCCCAGTTGGAGGGGAATTGCAGGGTCGAGATCGGGCGCTTGTCGGTATGGCCGTCGATGCGCAGCACCCAATTGATCTCGGGCGGAATTTCCTGCTCGAGCTGCAGGATGGCCTCGCCGACCTTGGCGATCTCTTCCTTGCCGGCCTCGGAAATGGTGGCCTGGCCGGCATTGAACAGCACTTCGGACTGGAAGACGAAGCGGTCGCCGACCACGCGCACATCGGCGCGGTCCTGCAGGATTTCGCGCAGGCGGCCGAAGAAATCGGAGCGGTAGCGGGAAAGGTCCTGCACGCGCTGGGCCAGCGCCAGATTGAGGCGGCGCCCGAGATCGGCAATGCGGGTGCGGCTTTCCGCGTCGCGGGTTTCGGAGGCTTCGAGCGCCTGTTCGAGGGCGGCGATCTGGGTTCTGAGCGCAGCCAGTTGCTGATTGAGCAGGGCGACCTGCGCCGTCGCCTCGTCGGAGAGCTGCTGCTGGTTGATCAGTTCGTCGTTGAGGGCGGCGATCTGCGCATCGCGGTCGCCCAAGCCCCCGCCAATGCCGGCCAGTTGCGCCTGAAGATTGTTGCGCTCGTCCTCGGTGGAATTAAGGGTCGCGGTCAGGGTGGCGATAGTCGCTTCGAGGTCTGAGGAATTGGCGCGTTCGAGCTGCAGCAGGTCGGTAAGCTCTGCGATCTGGTTGTTGAGGCGGGTGAGGGCGGTGTCCTTGCCCAGAATTTCCTGGCTGAGGAAAAACTGTGTGATCATGAACAGGGTCAACAGGAAGATGATGACCAGCAGCAGCGAGGACATCGCGTCCACATAGCTCGGCCAGAAACTGACGCCCTCGGATCTGCGGCCCCGGATTAGCGCCATCTAGTGCCGGTCCTGGTTTTCGCTTTCGCGCATCATGGCCTCGATCAGGTCGCGCAGCTTCTTGTTGGTCTCGCCCTGTGAGACGATGTGGCGGCGCAAATCTTCCTGCTCGGAGCGGATATGTTTGACCAGCCCGTCAATGCCGCGGGCCAGTTCGGCCATGGCGCGGATGGCGTTTTGCGAGGAATCCGTGCGCTGCATGGAGCTGCCCAACCGCTCGAACGCGGCGGCCATTTCCTCATTGCCGATGCCAAGGCCGTGGGCCTGCATCTGGGTGACGGGGTGGTCGAACTCGGCCATCGAGCTCATCCAGTCTTCGAGTTCCATTGCGAACTGGTTCTGCGCCTGGCCGGTCTGCAGATCGAGAAAGCCGAGCACCAGCGAACCGGAAAGACCGAACAATGACGAGGCGAAGGCGGTGCCCATGCCGCCAAGCGGGCTCTGCAACCCATCCTTGAGGTTCGAGAACACCGTGGCCGTGTCGCCCGTGGTTACGTCGAGCTGCTGGATGACGCCGGCGACCGAGGTCACGGTCTGCAGCAGGCCATAAAAGGTGCCGAGCAGGCCGAGGAACACAAGAAGCGCGGTCATGTAGCGGGAAGTCTCGCGCGCCTCGTCGAGACGGAAGCCGACCGAATCGAGCAGCGAACGCAGCGCGGCGGGGGTGATCACCGCTTCGCCCATGCGGTTGCGCAAAATTGTGGCGATGGGGGCGAGGAGGGTCGGTTCACCGGCATGCTGCAAATCGCCCGATTGCAGGGAATTGACCCAGCGCACTTCGGGGAACAGGCGCGTGACCTGGCGGAAACTTAAGAGAATGCCGACCACCAGCACGAAGATGATCAGCCCGTTGATGAACGGGTTCGACCAGAAGGCGGTGACCAGCTGCGGGGTGATGATGGCGCCGATCATGCCCACGAGAATCAAGAAGATGATCATCTTGACCAGATAGATGGTGGGCGAGTTCAGCAGAAACGGGTCGTATCGGTCGCTCATTCGGGTCGCAAAGGCTCAATCGGACTGATTCAACAGGGTTTATGCGACACTAATGAGGCGGTCGGGGTGTGGCAAGCGGAGATGGGGGGCATTGAGTCTCGTGGATGCTCGGGTCAAACCCGAGCATGACGCGGGGTTGGACCGCGTTTGGTGATCAGCGTTTGGGCCCAAGCGGGCGGCAACCTCGATCGTCACCCTCGGGCTCGACCCGAGGTTCCATTCTCAGGGGAGGTTGGCGCGGAGCGATGCGAAGACGCCGTCATTGCGAGGAGCAAGCGCGACGAAGCAATTCAGAATGTTCGCGGTAGTGATCTTTGCTGGATTGCCGCGCGGGCTCCTTGGAGCCCGCTCGCAATGACGGAGGAAACTGGCTTGCGCTGTTCCGGCCGCAGCGGAGCGGAGAGCCGGGGCCCCAATGGAAGAGGCACCGGATCAAGTCCGGGGCGGTGCGAAATGTGTGGTGCGTTCTGCGCGATGCGGCGCGTGAGGCCACAAAACCCTACTTCACCGCCTGCAGGGCTTTGAGGAGGAGGGGCTGGACGCTGAGGTTGCCGGCGACGACCTGGCCGTTCCAGGTGCTGTCATATTTGCCGGCATAGTCGGTGACGATGCCGCCGGCTTCGCGGACGATCAGCAGGCCTGGGGCGACGTCCCAGGGCTTGAGGCCGTCTTCCCAATAAAGGTCGAAGCGGCCGGCGGCGAGCCAGGCAAAGTCGGTGGAGGCCGAGCCGGAGCGGCGGATGCCGGAGACGGCGGGGTTGATATGGGCGACCTGCTTGATCTGGAGCTGGTCACGGTCGGTGCCGGTCAGCTTGATGCCGGTGACGGCGACGCATTCGGCCAGGTGCTTGCGGGCGGTGACGCGCAGGCGCTTGCGGTCGTTGAGCCAGGCGCCGCCGCCCTTTTCGGCGGTGAAGGTCTCGTTCATGACCGGATTGTGGATCACGGAGGCGACGATTTCGCCATTGCGCTCAAGGGCGATGGCGCAGGCGAAGAGCGGAATGGAGTGGAGGAAATTGGTGGTACCGTCGAGCGGGTCGATGATCCAGCGGTGCTGGCCGTCGGTGCCTTTGATTTCGCCGCTTTCCTCCATCAGGAAGGAATAGGTGGGGCGGGCCTTCATCAGTTCGTCGCGCACGATGTCTTCGGCGCGGCGGTCGGCATTGGAGACGAAATCGGCGGGGCCTTTGGTCGAGACCTGCAGGTTTTCGACCTCACCGAAATCGCGGGTCAGCGACTTGCCCGCCTTTTCGGCGGCCCGGAGCATGATGTTGAGGAGGGCTGAGCCGGGCATGAATGTTCTTTCGAAAGGGGCGGGATTGCGTGCTTAGTCGGCGCGGCGGACGTAGGAGGTGTCTTCGGTCGCCACGACGATCTTTTCCCCGACGCTGACAAAGGGCGGTACCATGGTCTTGAGGCCGTTTTCGAGGGTCGCCGGTTTGAACGAATTGGCCGCGGTCTGGCCTTTGACGACCGGCTCGGTTTCGGTGACCTCGAGAATGACGTGCTGGGGCAGGTCGACGCCGAGGGGTGCGCCCTCGTACATCTCGACGGTGACCATCATGCCGTCCTGGAGGAACGCCGCGCGCTCACCGACGAAATCGGTCTGGAGTTCGAGCTGATCGTAGGTGTCGGTGTCCATAAAGACGAGCATGTCGTCCTGGGAATAAAGGTACTGGAAGTCCTTCTGCTCGAGTGTAACGCGCTCGACGGTTTCGGCGGAGCGGAAGCGTTCGTTGAGCTTGGTGTTGCCGACGATGGATTTGAGTTCCACCTGGGCGAAGGCGCCGCCTTTTCCGGGCATGACATGCTGGGTCTTGACCGCGACCCAGAGCCTGTCCTGATGCATGATGACGTTGCCGACGCGGATTTCGTTGCCGTTGATTTTCATGTGTGTCGTCTCGTTGGGCGCGGGTTCTGGCCGCGCGGAAATGCTGGGCGCGCTAATGCCTCAGTTTGGGAAGCAAGGCAAGGGGCGGCAATCAAGGGCTGGCAGGTGCGGTGCTCTCGCCGTCTGCCGGGGTATCAATGGGCGGCGGGGCCGATAACAGCTCGGTTGCCTGATCGGTGATCGAATGGGCCTCGGACTGGACAGGCAGCATCAGTGCTTCGTCGATCATGCCCTGATCGATCAGTTGCTGCATCGCTTCGTGCATGCTGTCATCATCCGAAGAGGGCAGCAGGCCGGGCGCGGCACCTTGGGTCGGCACGTCGCCGGGCCAGTAACGGGCGCGCTCCTCGCCCCTGGCAATGATGTCGGAAGGCACATTCGCCAGCAAATCGTCGGTCTGGGTGTCGTTGAGACCCTGGCGGCGGGCCAGCGCGCGATACATGGCGGCGGTCTCTGGATCCTGCTCGACATTCTCGCCGGCAGCGAGAAGCTTGGCGAGCCGGTTCTGGGCGACGGCATTGCCGAGATTGGCGGCGCGCCGATACCAGGTAATTGCGGCGATGCGGTCCTTTTTGACGCCATGGCCAAGATAAAGAAGGGTCGCGTAGTCGACCTCGGCGGCGGTCAGGCCGTTCTGGGCAGCAAGGCCGATCTGGCGTGCGCCTTCCTCCGCATCGGGAAAGGTGCCGGCCCCCTGCATGAGCATTGTGCCGTAATCGTATTGCGCTTGCGGCAGATTGAGATCGGCGGCCTTTTTCATGAGTTCGGCAGCTTTGGTCAGGCTGGGTTCGGCATAGCGCCCTTCGACATAAAGGAGCGCGACATTGTACATGGCTTCGACGTGGCCTTTGGCCGCCGCCTGCTTGAACAATTCAGCGGCCTGTTCGCGATTGCGCGGAATGCCGCGGCCATTCTGATAGAGCACGGCCAGGGCAAAGGCGGCGTTGGGGTCGCCATTGTCAGCCGCGATCTTGTACCATGAGGCGGCAAGTTCGTAATTCTGGGGCACGCCGAGGCCTTCTTCGTAAATGCGGGCAATCAGGGTCTCGGCGGCGGCGTCGTTGCGATCGGCCGCCACCCGGTCGAGGGCGAGGGACAGGGCGGTGAGATATTGGCCACGCTGGAAGGCGCCGAAGGCAAGATCGACCGGGAGGCGGGGACCCAGAACATTGTCCGAAATGACCTCGGCGTCTGAGGCGGCGTTGGCCGTGCCGGGAAGGCAAGCGATCAGGATTGCCGCAATGACGACGAAGCGCAGCCGCGAACGGGTTTTATTTTGCCGGTACCCTGGCGAGACCTGCGAGGAACCCGCCGGCCGCGGCAGTCCAGAGACCAGACCGAAGGCAATGACCCGGCGCCTGCCGCAAGGAAGCGGTTCCGATCAGGGAGGATCGCCACAAGGGCGCATCGATCTGGCTGGACCACCATTGCGCATCGTCTGATCACGGTGATCTCCTGGCTCGGATCGCCGAAGAGCAGATAGTCGGCACCGGCTTCCGCCATACGGTCGCGTGGATGGGCGCACATCGCCGGGCACCCACGATGAAGTCGGCCTGCCAGCGCGGCTTTGCAAAAACCGTTGACCGAGGTCATGAACGCCGTCGGCAGCTAGATCTGCTTGACCAGAGGTGGAGGTTGTTTAGCAGGGCACAATCTCGCGATTGACGATTCAACCATCGGCGGATGCGGCTGAGATAATCCTGTTCGCTTGTCTGGCCGCGCAGAAAAACGTGAGCGCGGCAATTTCAACCACTTTAAGTGCTTCAAGCGCAGTGTTCCGGCTGCTATTCCGGAATGTGATAGAACAAGAGACCGTGAGCTTAAACCCTGATTGGGACATTCATTTACACGAACAGGCGGCAAATGACCGTCAAATTTGGCGATGATGAATTTGCGCTGGAGCCCCAGCCATTGTTGCGCCGCAGCCACACTGGGGAGAACTCTTGCCCATCTCATTCTGGCGAAGGCGCCGCCTGTGAGGACATAGAGAAGTCGTCCTGACCTCGGTGATGGGCGAGGCCGCGGACTGTCGTCACCACCGGCCACCGAAAACGAGGGCGCCGGATTTTGTGAGGTTCGCGGCTTGCCGCGGCGACGGTGCCCCGGTCAGCCAGATTTCAGCCGAGCGGCCGTTCTGGTTTTTCAAGAGCCGCGAATGATTCGTCCCAACGCGGATTTTGGTCCGATGACGATCATGTCGTCGGCTGCGACCTCGCCCGATGGTTCGGTTTTATATGGCCATCTTGAATTCCTTGGCCACAACGGCATCGACTGGAAGAATGATGTTTGTGCCGCCCGAGGCGGCCTTGTCAATTACGCGCAAAGGCGGTGTCGGCGGAGGTCTCGCAGAGGAAGGCCAGATATCGTGTCCTTGCGCAAACAGAAACGTGTTGCTGCCGCCGCCACGACCATATCGACCCAGATGAGGTTCGAGCAGGTCCATTCGGTGGGAGGACCTGGCGCAATCAGCGTAATTACGGCCGTCGGGATCGTTGAGGAAAATGGATCTGGAGGGCCAGCAGTTCTGCGCCAGACCAGCCGTCGGCGGCGTTTCAGCATGGGCGAGGACTGGTCGTTGAGGAGGCGGGGCGTAGAGCTGAAAAGGCGTCGGCTGACATAGTGTCGCCGAGGTATACGCGGGCAACGAGGTCGACCGTGCCGGATGGAACCGGTATTTTCCAGAACAATGATATTATCGCGAGGCGCTGCCGCAATCGCGGCCTTTGCCGCTGCCGAGACGTCGGTCCAGTCGCGCCGGTGTCGACGGCGTAGCCATGGCCAGCCTGCCAGACGACGACCAATATCCTGAAAGCTGATATGTCCGGTACGACCTTTCGGGCTTTGGGACGGCCAAAGTGAGCGAGAGAATTGGCTGCCCGCCCTCAGTGATAATGCCGGTGAGGGTCGGGATGATGCGCTTCGATCTGTGTCTGTCACCTTGCCATCGGCCATAGGACGTTGATGCCGACGCGCACCAAGACGCGCTTGCCGGTGAGATCGAGATCGTCGAGGGTCTGGAAAAGCGGGCATAGCGGTTTTTCAGCAGCGTCAAGGTCGACCCGGCGAAAAACTTGAAGCAAGAACGCCGATTGCGTCAGCGCCAGCAGCGTCAGCATCGTGTCTCACAACGTAGCGGCGCGATCGCGCGACAGTGTCGCCCATGCGGTCGGAGGAAGCCCCATTCATTGTCAGCCAGCCTGAGACCGAGACCGGTGCCGTCCATGACCCTTGGTCTGGTCGAGCGCCACGTCAGAGGAATGCGGATCATGGCTGAAGTCAGATCGAGACGTTGGGGTGATGCGTCGCCAAGGATGCCTTTCAGGCGGCCTTCGGATGCCGCGATCAGCGCATTGTTGATTTTCCGCATTGTCTTGGCAATGAACCAGTCGACCAGCGAAACGTCTGGTCGGCACGAACCGACATGCCATCGAGCTTGCCTGCCAGTTCCTGGAATAACAAGGCCATCGGCCTGGCTGCCGGTCGAAGCCGGATCTGGCCGGAAGCGCTGCGGCACGGGCACGATAAAGATCCTTGTGCATCGTATCGAGCGTCGGCTGGTCACCGGTATAGGAGTGAATGGTGGTCATCATGCCGCGTTCGATGCCGAAGGTGGAATGAAGCACATCGACCAGCGGAGCCAGGCAATTGGTCGTGCAGGACGCGTTGGAGATCACCTTCTGGTCGGCGGAAATCTTGTCGTGGTTGACGCCGTAGACGACAGTCAGATCGGCGCCGCTCGACGGTGCTGAGACCAGGACGCGCTTTGCGCCGGCCTCAAGGTGCATCGCCGCCTTGTCGCGGGCGGTGAAGATGCCTGTGCATTCCATGGCGATATCGACATCGAGTTCTTTCCAGGGCAGCTTGGTGGGGTCGCGCTCGGCGAGAACCTTGAAGCTGTCGCCACCCTCGATATGGATCGTGTCGCCATCCACATCGACTGTGCGCGGGAAGCGGCCGTGAACCGAGTCATAGCGCATCAGGTGGGCATTGGTCTCCACCGGGCCAAGGTCGTTTACCGCAACGATGTCGATGTCCTTGCGGCCCGATTCGTAGATGGCGCGCACCACATTGCGGCCGATTCGTCCAAATCCGTTGATAGCGACGCGAACTGCCATTTTCTGCTCCTTGATTGGCCCCCGTTGCCGGTGGGCGGCGAGACTCTATTCGAAAGCCTCTTACAATTGCGATGTGACGGCTTCAACAACCGCCTTTGGCGTGATGCCGAAATGCTCATAAAGGTCTGCCGCCGGGGCGCTGGCGCCGAAGCTCGACATGCCCACGAACTTGCCTTGACCCATCAGCAAACGGTCCCACCCCAGACTGACGCCCGCCTCAACGGCAACCAGTGCTTTGGGGTCTCCAAGTACAGATTTGCGGTAGTCTTGGGATTGTTCAAGAAACAATTCGACGCAGGGCAGTGAAACCACGCGGGTCGGCACGCCGGACTTTTCCAATTCTGCGCGTGCTTCGAGCGCGATGGCGACTTCCGTACCGGTGGCGAGAATGGTTGCCTCGGCATTGTCGCTGTCGGCCAGAACGTAGCCGCCGCGGGCACACAAATTGTCCTTCTCGAACTTCATGCGCACGGCGGGCGAACCCTGACGCGACAAGGCGAGGATAGAAGGGCCCTTGCGCCGTTCGAGCGCCAATTGCCAGCATTCGGCCGTCTCGGTGGCATCGGCGGGGCGGAACACGCGCATGTTGGGCATGGCCCGGAACGAGGCCAGCTGCTCAACCGGCTGATGGGTCGGACCATCTTCGCCAACGCCGATGGAATCGTGGGTCATCACGTGAATGGCGCGAACACCCATGAGTGCGGCGAGACGCAGCGAGGGGCGGCAATAATCGGAAAAGATGAAAAAGCCGCCGACATAGGGGATCAGTCCGCCATGCAGGGCAATGCCATTCGTGGCGGCGGCCATGCCATGTTCGCGCACGCCGAAATTGATGAACCTGCCTTTGCGGTTGTCGGCCTGGAAATCCTCGAATGCGGAGGTTTTCGTCAAGTTCGAGCCATTCAGGTCCGCCGAGCCGCCGACGGTTTCAGGGGTTACGGCGTTGATGGCCTCGAGGGCCATCTGGCTGGCCTTGCGCGTCGCAACCTTGGGATGGTCGGCGGCCAGAGACTGTTTCAATTCGGAAATGGCGGCGGTCAGGCTGATTGGCAAGGCGCCTTTCATTCGTCTTTCGAAATCGGCGCGGATGTCGGCCTCGGCGGCGGCCAGGCGTTCTTCCCAGTCGGCGCGAACCTTGGCCGACCGGAGGCCGGCGAGCCGCCAATTGTCGAGAATGTCCTCCGGAATCTCATAGGGTTCGGCGGTCCAGCCGATCGCGGCGAGGGCGCCCTTGGCTTCCTCCTCGCCATAGGGGCCGCCATGCGCCTTGGCCTTGCCGGCGCGGGTCGGAGCGCCGAAGCCGGCAATGGTCTTGCAGGCGATCAGGGTCGGGCGATCCGATTTCTGCGCCTTTGTCAGGGCAAGCGAGACGGCTTCTGCGTCCATGCCGTCCACTTCATCCACGGCCCAGCCATAGGCCTTGAAACGGGCGACCTGATCGGTGCTGTCGGCGAGCGAAACCGGCCCGTCGATCGTGATGTCGTTATTGTCCCAAAGCACGATCAGTCTGCCGAGCTTGAGATGGCCGGCAAGTGCTGCCGCCTCGTGGCTGACGCCTTCTTCAAGACAGCCGTCGCCGGCGATGACGTAGGTGCGGTGATTAACAAGGTCCTCGCCGAATTCGGCCCGCAGATGCGCCTCGGCAATGGCCATGCCAACAGCATTAGCGATGCCCTGACCGAGCGGGCCGGTCGTGGTTTCGATGCCCGCGGCATGCCCGAATTCCGGATGACCCGCGGTTTTCGACCCAAGCTGACGGAAATTCTGCAATTCCTCGATCGTGATGTCCTCGTAGCCGAGCAGGTAGAGCGCGGAATAGAGGAGCATCGAGCCATGTCCGGCGCTCAGGACGAAGCGGTCGCGGTCGGGCCAGTTTGGATGTTGCGGGTCGAATTTCAGGAATTTTGAAAAAAGCACGGTCGCCATATCGGCACCGCCAAGCGGCAGGCCGA
Organism: Hyphomicrobiaceae bacterium; assembly: GCA_020638065.1. GTDB lineage: Bacteria > Pseudomonadota > Alphaproteobacteria > Rhizobiales > Devosiaceae > JACKJF01. The sequence continues at coordinate 92,120 of JACKJG010000008.1, forward strand.
GATGGCCCGATGCGGCGCGCTCCACCGAGGCGAGCGAAAGGGCGCGAATGGCATTGGCCATGGCGGTGTGCTTGTCTGGATTTGTCATTAAGTTTGGTCCGGCATCGTGTTGCGCAATCCCGATTTGCGGGTGCGGCAGGGGTGGACGCTCAGGTCATGGCTGACCCGGCGCGAGGCCGGCCGGGCAACGGGCGCCAGACTTAAACAGGTCGCATTTCCAAGTCAATTGCAGACAAGGGGCTGGGGAGAGTTGGCGCGCGATATTGCATTGTGGCGGGCTTTCCCGTTTGAATGTGGGACGGAATCGCGTTTTGGCGATTGCCCTTTTTGAGAGGACAGGCGGGCCGTATGGACGACGACAAGCCCGGGGAACCTTATGCCCAGGCGGAGGCCAGGGTGAACGCGGCTCTCACGAAGCTGGAAGCCAGTCTTCGCAGCCTCAACGGGAGGGTGCGTTCGCTGCACCGCATCGAGGAAGAAGTGGGAAAGCTTGAATCCGACCGGACGCGGCTGGCCGGCGAATTGCGGCAGCAACAGGCGCGGGCGGATCAACTCGACAAGGCGGCGGGCGATGTGTCGCGCCGGCTGGTTGAAGCCATGGACAGGGTGAGACACGTCATGGATGCTGCGGAGCCCGGCGATGGCTGAAGTCAATGTCGAAATCAACGGCCGCAAATATCGGATGGCCTGCGAAGAGGGTCAGGAGCCGCATCTGACGGCGCTGGCCGATCGGTTCAACAGCAAGGTCGAACAGTTCAAGGGCGCGTTCGGCGAGATCGGTGACAACAGGCTGACAGTGATGGCCGGCATTGCCGTGCTCGACGAAATGGCCGAGCTTGAGGCCAAGCTTGAAGATATCCGCGGTTCGATCGCCGATATCGAGGCGGAGCGGGACCGCGCCATCAAGGACGCAGCAGATCAGGAAAGCCAGTTTGCCCGCAAGCTGGCCGAGACCGCCCGGAAAATCGAGGCGGTCGCGGTGGTGATCGACGAAACGGCGCTTGGCCAGTAAAGGGCCATTCAGTCCTCAACGGGCAGCCACAATTCGATTTCGCCAATTCCCGTTATGGGATTGAACCGGTCACCATAGAGTTCAAAACTCGGCCCGTTTGCCTGAGACTTTCCTGCTTCGGGGATGCCCTTGCCGATGGCGGCGCTCATGCTGGCCGCGATGTTGGACACGTGGCCCTTGTGGGTGAAAACCAGATAAGTCTGGGCGGGAACCTCGAACGTGACGAGTTCGGAGCCGGTTTCGCTTGCCTGATCGATCTCGGCGGCGGCGTAATAGTCGAACGCCTCGTCGTCAAAATTCGCGCACAGGCCGAACGTTGCGCTGCCAATCTGTCCGTCGATTTCGCCGAGATGGGGAATGAATTGTTCCCAGAGGTTGGGAATGCCGACGCGCTGATCGTAGGTGAAGCGCTTTTTGAGGCCGGCAACGCGGAATGCGGGCCGTTTTGCCAGCCGCGGGGCTTCAAGGTCGGGCAGGGATTGTTCGTTCATTTTGATGGGCTCCGTCAGATTGAGGCCGGCAAGCGACCCCGTGGTGCGCAAATTGTGCGGGTTGGTGGCAAACTCCGAGCGGAATGCGTGTGCAAAGGCCTCGCTTGATCCGTAGCCGACATCAAGTGCGATGCTGAGAATGCTTTGTTCGTTGTGGACCAGTTTGAGCGCGGCCTCGGATAGCCTGCGTTTGCGGGCGTAGGTCATCAACGGCATACCGAATGCCTGGCCGAAGCTGCGTGTCAGGTGTTCGGGGCTGATATTGCAGGTTTCGGCGACGGCACTCAGTTCGAACTGCCGCGACAGGTACATTTCAACAAACCACAATGCGGTTGAAAGCGGGTTCACATCCGTCTCCTTGTTTGCCGCTCCAGTCATAAACGGCACCATCGACAAATTCCTGATCGCTTTTGATGTCGGCGCCGGTCGAAAGGTCTCTTTCAGGCTTCTATGCCAGCTTTTGTGCTTGAGTGGCGCGCCAAGGGGACTATATAGCGAAGGCTGCCCGGCGCGTGCTGGACTATTTGCATACCCTGGGGCCTTACCGATCCTTATGGGAGCTGTCCCCGATTGAGCCCGTGGGCTCTTTCACACGGCGCCCACCTACATTCGTAGGTACCCGGGATCCAATTTCCCACGGCCAGGGCGGCACCATCGATCTCCGGGGGGAGTGGCGGATTGACGGAAGAAGAAGCTGCCCAAAAGAAGGCGGCACTCAGACAGCGCATCAAATACCAGCGGGACAGCCTGACCGAGGCTTACCGGCGTGCGGCCAGCCAGGCGGCGGCCGCGCAATTTGCCAAATATGTGGATTGTGCCGGCAAGGTAGTAGCGCTGTTCGTCCCGATCGGCAGCGAAATCGATGGCGCCTCCCTTTTCAAGACGGTGATCGCGCAGGGCGGGCGTGCGGCGCTCCCGGTGGTTCTCGGCGAAGAACCGATGGCGTTCCTTGCATGGGACGGCAATTTGGAAACGCTCATCAAAGGTCTGTTCGGCACGCGGTTTCCCAACGACAGACATGTCGTTCATCCCGACATCATCGTTGTGCCCTTGCTCGGGTTCGACAGGCGCGGGCACCGGCTCGGTTGGGGCAAGGGCTATTATGACCGCACCATTGCCGCGATGCCGAAACGGCCAAGAACGGTGGGGCTGGCATTTGCAATGCAGGAAGTGGGAATGGTAGCGAGTGAGGCACACGACATTCCGCTTGATCTGATCATCACGGAAAAAGGGCCCGTGCGCGTAACGAACAAGGATCATCACTGATTTGCGAATTCTGTTTCTTGGCGACGTCATGGGCAAGGCAGGACGCGAAGCGGTAGCCGAACGTCTGCCGGATCTGCGGTCGCGACTCGCGCTCGATTTCGTGGTGATCAATGGCGAGAATGCCAGCCATGGCCGCGGCCTGACCGAGGAACATTATCGTGGATTGCTTGAGGCGGGGGCGGATATTGTCACCCTCGGCGATCACGCCTTCGATCAAAAGGATGCTCTGACTTATCTGGCGCGTGAAGAGCGAGTGGTGCGGCCCGTCAATTGGGGGACAGGCACGCCGGGCAAGGGCGTGGTTCTGACAGAGGTGCCGTCGGGTCAGAGGGTTCTGGTGATCAACGCGATGGGCCGAACCTTCATGCGGCCGAGCGATGATCCGTTCCGGGCGGTGGAGCAGGCGGTCGCCGATTGTCCCCTCGGGCAGGTGGCCGACGCGATCATCGTCGATTTCCACGCCGAAGCCACCTCCGAAATGCAGGCCATGGGCCAGTTTCTCGATGGCAAGGTTTCGCTGGTGGTGGGCACTCATACCCATATTCCGACTTCCGATCATCGCATCCTTGCAGAGGGCACCGGCCTGATGAGCGATGCCGGCATGTGCGGCGACTACGACAGCGTGATCGGGATGGAGACCGAGGAACCGCTCAATCGCTTTCTGACCGGCATGGCCAATGGCCGTTTCGTTCCAGCTTCGGGGGAAGCAACCCTTTCAGGCGTGGTGATCGAGACCGATCCTGCGACCGGGCTTTGCAGCAAGATTGCGCCGCTCAGGGTTGGCGGCAGTCTGCAGCAGACCCTGCCAGACTTCTAGTTCGCGCTCGGCCATCACCTGAGGTTGGGCGGGATTTCCCTGAGTTGGCGCGAGAAGGCGTCGATTTCATCCCTGCTCCATCGCGTGTGCCGCCGCCTGGTGCTGGCAGGATTAGCCGCGAGATGCTCGCCGGGCCGCCATTCTTTCGCAGGCCGGACAGGGCGCGGGCTGAGACCTCCGCCGCAATTCGGACAGACATTGTGCAGCACATGGTCGACGCAGTCGGCACAATAGGTGCATTCGTGCGAGCAAATGCGGGCGTCCAGAGCCTCGGGTGGCAAATCCTTATCGCACATCTCGCAATTGGGTCTGATTTCGAGCATTGTCATCTCCGTTTGGGAACGATGACATTTGCAGGAGTGGAAAAACTGAGACCATCGCAAACTTTCCGGTTCTGCCGGCAAAAATTCCGGTCTTGCAGATGATCGACGCAAAGGACGAAGCGCTGATCGATTTGTTGCGCAAGGACGCAAGGATGCCGCTGAAGGCTCTCGGCGCCAGCGTGGGATTGTCGATATCCGCAGTCAGGGAGCGCATTGCCCGTCTGGTCGAGACACGCATCATCGAAGGCTTCACCATTCGCACCGCCCCGGACTTCCGGCCACACAGGGCCCTTATGATGGTGACGACGCAGTCGCAGCAATGCGCGGTCGTCGCGCCGAAGCTTGAACATATCGCCGAAATCGTTGCGTGCGACTCGGTTGGTGGCGAAGTCGATCTGGTGCTCGATGTTTCGACCGCCAGCAGTGCGCGCATGCAAGAGATCAGGGACCAGGTGGCCGGGACGGAAGGTGTGGTTTCGGTCGTGACATTGCCGGTTCTCGTGCGCCGCTTCGCGCGATGAAACCAGCCGGGAATCTGGGTCTCGGTCACCAATCGCAAAGCGAACCTAGTCCGCCCCGATCATCTGCCGCCACCTCGCGGTCAAGTCATCATCGTTTTCGGGTTGTCTCTCATAGCTGATTTCGTCCGGTCCAATCTGAAACCAGGTCTGTTTCGAGAGGGTCCAGATGTGACCCGCAGGTCTGAGCCAGCTGGTGTCGTCGAGCGTGCCGGCCTTGATGTTGAGGTTTTCAGCGTAGCCGGCGCGGCGGTGAAACAGCCGGGTCCCGCATTTTGGACAGAACTGGCCGACAACCGATTTGCCCGATGGCGAGATCCGTTCGCGCTCGGCCAGGTCACCTTCGATCTTCAGATCTTTGGCCCGGACCCTAAGGGATTCGCCGAATGCTGAAGAGGATTGTTTCTGGCATTCGCTGCAATGACAGAGATAAAAGACGATGGGCAGGCCGGTCAGCTCGTAGCGCACGGTGCCGCATTGGCAGCCGCCTTTTTGCGGCAGCCTGATGCTGATTTCGGCCATTTCATCTCCCTTTGACCGGTTCATGGCTTTTGCCTATATAGGCGCGACAAATTCCCCTTATCGAGGTCCGTTACAGAGGGTTACATGGCCGGACATTCACAATTCAAGAACATCATGCACCGCAAGGGGCGTCAGGACGCCATCCGGTCCAAGCTGTTCTCCAAACTTTCCAAGGAAATCACCGTCGCCGCCAAGATGGGCACGCCGGACCCGGACATGAATCCGCGCCTGCGGCTGGCAGTGAACAATGCCAAGGCGCAATCCATGCCCAAGGACAACATCCAGCGCGCCATCAACAAGGCCGCGGATGTGGGCGGCGATGATTATGAGGAAATCCGCTACGAAGGTTATGGTCCTGGCGGCGTGGCGGTGATCGTCGAAGCCCTGACCGACAATCGCAACCGCACTGCATCGAACGTGCGTTCGATCTTCTCCAAGGCCGGCGGCGCGCTGGGTGAAACCGGGTCTGTCGGGTTCATGTTCGAGCGGGTTGGCGAGATCGTTTATCCCACCGAAGCCGGCGACGCCGATACCGTGATGATGGCCGCGATCGAAGCCGGTGCGGAAGACGTCGAATCGGGTGAGGACGGTCACACGATCTATTGCGCGTTCGAAGACATAGGCGAGGTTTCAACCGCGCTTGAAAGCGCTCTTGGCGAAGCGGAATCGGTCAATCCGATCTGGAAGCCGACGACAGGCGCGCCGGTTGACGGGTCGAAGGGCGAGAGCCTGTTCAAGATGGTGGCGTCGCTTGAAGACGACGACGACGTCCAAAACGTCTATACCAACGTCGAGATGAGCGACGAGGACATGGCGGCTCTCGCGGGATAGACAAGATGACAAGTACTCGTATGGAAGCCTATTCCGATGCCGTGATCGCCATTCTGATCACCATCATGGTTCTGGAACTCAAGGTGCCGCACTCAGCCGAGCTGCACGCGCTGGTCGAGGTCTGGCCGCATCTATTGTCCTATATTCTCAGCTTTATCTATCTGGCGATTTACTGGAACAACCACCATCACATGCTGCACATGGTCGAGCGGGTGAATGGCGGCATTCTGTGGGCCAACAACCTGCTGCTGTTCTGGTTGTCGCTGGTGCCTTTTGCCACGGCATGGTCGGGCGAAAGCGGCTTCGCGCAATGGCCGGTCATTGCCTATTCGGTGGTGCTTCTGTGCGCCGGGGTGTCCTACTACATCCTCCAGACCGTTATCATCCGTTCGCAGGGTGCTGACTCAAAGCTCGCGCGAGCGGTCGGTGGAGACTGGAAGGGGCGCTATTCGCCCGCCATTTACGCCGTCGCTATCGGTTCGGCGTTTCTGGGTCCGATCATTGGCATGTGCATTCTGTGGCTTGCTGCTGCCATCTGGCTGGTGCCGGACCGGCGGATCGAAAAGATGCTGGGCGAGTGATTGAATGCGCACGTGGGCCTGATCAGCCTCTGAGGATGGAATCCAGAACCGGCAGGCTGGACATCGCCGAAACGGCGATCAGCGCATAGGCGATGCGCCGGAAGGTTTTTTCCGACGTTCCTGCGAAGCGCTGAGCCCCGAGCCAGATGGCCGCGCCGTAGACCGGCGTCAAAATCAGGGTCAGGCTCAGTGCCTCGAGCGTGAAGACACCGCCAAGCCAATAGGAAAAGGCGGTCGAGATCGAGGCGATGGCGAAAAAGCTGATCAGGTTGGCGCGCACAACGGGTGGTGGATAGGGTCCACTCATCCAATAGGTGACGACCGGCGGCCCGGCGATCTGAAACAGGCCGCCCAGAAACCCAGACAAAATTCCGACGCCCGCCGAAGCGGCGAAATGCGGCTGTCCGTGATAGCGCCAGCTGGACATGAGCAAAGCCAGCATGGCGAAGATCATCAGGACCGCCGCCCAGCGCAGCGGTACCGGGTCGACCGCCAGCAATGTCCAGGTGCCGAGTGGCACCGCGACCACGGCAAAGGCAAGGGTTGGCAGGACTGTCGGCCAATGTGCCTTGCGAAGGGCGTTCGGGACGAGCGGCAGCGAGATGATCTCGTCGGTCAGGAAAAAGGCGGCGACCGCCAGTTGCGGACCGATCAGGGCGGAGGCGGTGGGCATGAACAGCAGGCCGGCGCCAAAACCCGCATAGCCGCGCACATAGCCGGCAATGGCGGCAACGGCCATCAGCAAAGCAAGCGTCGATGGTGCGGGCAGGTCGGCAAACATTGTGTGGCGAATCGGTTGGGACGGGCGCGTGACGCTAGCCTAGGCCACGAGATGTTGCTAGTTTGTTCGACATGAACGAGACGATTCGTATTCTGGGGATCGATCCGGGGCTTCGGCGTACCGGCTGGGGGCTGATCGAAAGCGCGGGCAACCGGCTGCGATTCGTGGCGACCGGTGTGATCACGCCGGAGACGAGCCTTGACTTGCCGCAGCGGCTGAACCTTCTGTTCGAGGGGCTGATCGACATTATTGCGCAATGGGTGCCTGACGAGGCGGCGGTGGAAGAGACCTTTGTGTCGCCCGGTGCGCGGTCGGCCCTGCACCTGGGGCAGGCGCGCGGCATCGCGGTTCTGGCTCCGGCCCACAAGGGGCTGGTGGTGGGCGAATATGCGGCCAACCTCATCAAGAAATCGGTGGTGGGAACCGGCCATGCCGACAAGAACCAGGTGCAATTGATGGTCAAAACGCTTTTGCCCGGTGCCGATTTCAAAAGCGCCGACGCGGCGGACGCGTTGGCGATCGCGATCTGTCATGCGCACCATCGCACGCGCCGGACGCTGGAAAGAAAAAGCGCATGATCGGGCGGCTCAAGGGGCTGGTGGACGCGATTGGCGACGATTTCGCGCTGATCGATGTGAACGGGGTCTGCTATCAGGCCTATTGCTCGTCACGGACCCTGCAATCACTGCCGGGAACGGGCGAGGCGGTCCGGCTCGAGATCGAGATGATCGTGCGGGAAGACCTGATCCGGCTTTACGGGTTTGCGACCGAGGCGGAAAAAGTCTGGTTCAACACGTTGACCGACGTGCAGGGGGTGGGTGCGCGGGTGGCGCTGGCCATTCTTTCCACCCTCACGCCTTCCGAGCTTTCGAGCGCCATTGCTCTGCAGGACAAGGCGATGGTGGGGCGAGCCAGCGGCGTCGGGCCGAAACTGGCACAGCGCATTGTCACTGAACTCAAAGGCAAGGTGCCGAGCGCCGGCGCCATCGATGCCGGTGTGCTCGGATTGCAGTCGGCGCTCGGTGAGGGCCTGGCCGCGGGCAATATTGCCGATGCGGTCTCGGCGCTGACCAATCTGGGCTATTCCAGCCAGCAGGCCTCCGGCGCCATCGCACGGGTGGTCAAGACCGAGGGCGAAGATGCGCCCACTGAAAAGCTCATCCGGTTGGGGTTGAGGGAGTTGAGTTCGTGAATCTCGTCCTCACCCTCATTCTCGTCGCCCTCGGTATTGCGACCGGCTATGCGTCCTACGGCTGGTTCAAGCAGAAGGTTCAGGGGCGGACTTACGAAGAAGTGGACATGGTCGATCTCTGGCGGGTCGAAAGTGATGATCCGTTTGTGAAGCAACAATTCATGTGGCATCAGCTGCGGGTGATTTTTGCCGGGGCCGTGGTTCTCGGCTGCATCTGGTGGCTGTTTTATGGCTGATTTCACCAACGCATCGGAAGATCGGGACGGCGATGTTGATGTGTCGCTCAGGCCCACGGCATTCGACCAGTTCGTCGGGCAGGAGGCGGCGCGGGCCAACCTGCAGGTCTTCATCGAAGCGGCAAAGCAGCGCGGCTCAGCGCTCGACCATGTGCTGTTCGTCGGGCCGCCGGGGCTCGGCAAGACGACTCTCGCGCAGATCGTGGCGCGGGAACTGGGGGTCGGGTTCCGGGCGACCTCGGGGCCGGTCATCGCCAAGGCGGGGGACCTGGCCGCCCTTTTGACCAATCTCGAAGATCGCGACGTGCTGTTCATCGACGAAATCCACCGGCTCAACCCGGCGGTCGAGGAAGTGCTTTATCCGGCGATGGAGGATTTCCAGCTCGATCTCATCATCGGTGAGGGACCGGCGGCGCGGTCGGTCAGGATCGATCTCAGCCGGTTCACCCTCATCGGGGCGACGACGCGGGCCGGACTTTTGACGACGCCTTTGCGCGACCGGTTCGGCATTCCAGTGCGGCTCAATTTCTATACGCCCGAGGAACTGGTGCTGATCGTCACGCGGGGGGCGCGGCTTCTGGGCGTCGGCATGACCAAGGAAGGGGCGATGGAAGTCGCCAAACGCTCGCGCGGCACGCCGCGCATTGCCGGGCGGTTGCTTCGGCGGGTGATCGATTTCGCGCTGGTCGATGGCGCACCTGAGGTCGATGCCGGGATTGCCGACAAGGCCCTGCTGCGGCTCGATGTGGACAAGCGCGGGCTCGACATGCTCGACCGGCGCTATCTCGACCTGATCGCCGACCATTATGGCGGCGGGCCGGTGGGGATCGAAACCATCGCCGCTGCCTTGTCCGAACCGCGCGATGCGATCGAGGACATTGTCGAGCCCTATCTCCTGCAGCAGGGTTTCATTCAGCGCACACCGCGCGGGCGCATGCTGACCGCCACCGCCTTCCAGCATCTGGGTCGCATCGTCCCGCAGGGCTTTTCGGGCGTGCAGGCGAGCCTGTTCGAGGAAGGTGAGGAAAGCTGATCCGTCGGCTCCTTGGGTCTTCTCCGAAAGATGACAATGCTTCACATCTGCGCTAAATTGGACAGCGGTGCTGACATTTTGAGATATCGGGATGAGCGAGGCCGATCAGGAGCAGATTTCTGACACGCAGGAATCTGAACGGGAAGCGAGCGCGCAGGCTGCGCGGGCGCATCTACCGGGCTGGTTCGGTGACTGGTCATCGACGGCAACGCATCACAGCCCCTGGGAAGACGCGCAGGGGATCGCGTTTTCGGTTCTGCTTATTTCGTTCGGGATCACACTTTTCCAGCAATTGGGGCTGATCACGTCAGGCATCGCCGGTTGGTCGCTGGTCCTGCACTATGCGGCGGGCTGGCCGGTCGGCCTCAATTTCTTCGTTCTCAACCTGCCATTCTACGCGTTGGCGATCTGGCGGCTCGGCTGGGGTTTCACCATCAAGACAATTCTGGCGGTGACGCTGCTGTCGGTTCTGGTCGAAGCGGAATCGCGCTGGGTATCGATCGCATCGGTCGAACCAGCGTTCGGGGCCGTGCTCGGCGGGGTGCTGGTCGGGTTCGGGCTTCTTGGCGTGCTCAGGCATCGCTCAAGCGTCGGCGGCGTTACCATCCTGGCTGTGTGGATCGAGGACATGACCGGCATTCGGGCCGGGATCACCCTTTTTGTCTTCGATCTCTCGGTGTTCGGCACGGCGCTCTTTGTCGCGCCACTTGATCTGGTTGGCTACTCGGTCCTCGGCGCCGTCGTGCTCAATGTCTTTCTGGCCATCAATCACCGCCGTGACCGCTACATCGCGCGGTAGCCGCCGGAAATCTCGCGCCGAACCTCAGTTGGACCTGCGGCCGCGCAAGTCTTCGGAACTGAAGCTGATGCCGCGATGGGCCAGCCAGCTCGAAAAGCGCTCGACCTTTTCATCAAGTGAGCAGGTGAGCGGTTGATGTTCCAGTTCCTTTTGATAATCCGCGCGCAGTTCGATCTGCTCAGCGGCGGTCAGGGACGACCAGGGTTGAAGCTCTTGATCATTCATCCGGGGCCTCCTTTCGTCTTGCACCAGCGGAAAGGTGAAACAAATTGTTAATCTTTGCCTTGATCTCGCGCAAAAGATGGGTTTGTCCAAAGTTTGTGCAAATTGCGCCCGATCCGATGGAGTGACAGATGACGAAAGCGGTTTTCGATGTGCGGGTCTACTATGAGGACACCGACTTTTCCGGCAATGTCTATCACGCCGCCTATGTCAAATTCATGGAGCGGGCGCGCACCGAGTTTCTGCGGCAATTGGGCATTCATCATTCGGAACTGGTGCGGGACGCGCTCTATTTTGTCGTGCGCCGGCTGGAAGTGACCTATCTCGCCCCAGCCCATATCGATGATGAACTGGTGGTGGTCAGCCGGGTCAAGCAATTGAGCGGCGTGCGGATGGTTCTGGAGCAGTCGATTTTCCGGGTGCATGACCAGATTACACGCGGCGAGGTCGAGGTCGTGCTGGTCGGGCCTGACGGCAAGCCGAAGCGGCTGCCCACCGATATCAGGTTGCGCATGGCACGGGCGGACACGCATCATTAACGGCTTGTGAACCATAATTGCCGGGTGGTGCGATTCTACCGGTTTTGCCCTGAATTCAGGGGCATTTACCTCTTAAAAATGACAAATTTGCACCGCACTGGCGGAGCCTGAGTTGCAGGTTCGGGCCATGGTTTGGCTCCGGTGATTGCACGCCGGAGAAACGGGGAAGTTTTATGGAAGGTCTTGACGCCGCGGGCGCAAGCGCAGTCGCGCAAACCGATTTTTCAATCCTGGCATTGTTCCTGAACGCCGACTGGGTGGTCAAGATCGTGATGCTGGGGCTCTTGTTCGCCTCGGTCTGGTGCTGGGCGATCATTGTCGACAAGATCCAGCTCTATGCGCGCACCAAACGCGACATGAACAAGTTCGAACAGGTCTTCTGGTCCGGGCAGTCGCTTGAGCAGCTCTACCAGACGCTTTCCGATCGCAGCACGCGGGGGCTTGCCGCCATATTCGTTGCGGCGATGAAGGAGTGGAAGCGCAGCCACGAACAGGGCGCGTCCTCGTTCATCGGGGTGCAGGCCCGGCTTGAAAAAGTGCTCGACGTGGCGATCGCACGGGAAAGCGAAACGCTCGAGAAGCGCCTCGGCTTTTTGGCGACGGTCGGTTCGGCTTCGCCCTTTGTCGGGCTTTTCGGCACGGTCTGGGGCATCATGAATTCGTTCTTTTCGATCGCGGCGTCGAAAAGCACCAATCTGGCCGTTGTGGCGCCGGGTATTGCCGAGGCCCTGTTCGCAACCGCACTTGGACTTCTGGCCGCCATCCCGGCGGTGGTGGCCTACAACAAATTCTCTTCCGACGCGAACAAGCTGACCAGCCGGATGGACGGTTTCGCCGATGAATTCTCGACCATTCTGTCGCGGCAGCTCGATGCGCGCGAACGCAAGCAGCGCGCCCCGCAGAACGGACAATAGTTCATGGGCATGACGGCATCAGGTGGCGGTGGATCTTCGGGGCGCGGACGGCGCAGCCGGCGAAGCCGCGCCCGGCCGATGAGCGACATCAATGTGACGCCGCTTGTCGACGTGATGCTGGTGCTTCTGATCGTCTTCATGGTGGCCGCACCGCTTCTGACCGTCGGCGTGCCAATCGACCTGCCGGAAACGCAGGCGCGTTCCCTCAATACGGAATCCAAGCCAATCACCATCAGCGTCAACGCCCAGGGTCAGGTCTATCTTGGCGAAGATCTGGTCGATACGGCCAATCTGATCGAACAGGTGGCATCGCAGGCGGTCAACGGGACGGACGAGCGCATTTATGTGCGTGGAGATGCTTCGGCGGATTATGGCACTGTGATGCAGGTCATGGGGCTTTTGTCCGGTGCCGGATACAACCAGATCGGGCTGATCACGGCGCCGGTTCAGGGGCAGTAATCCATGCGCGCCGGGTTCACCGTTTCGGTGATCGCGCATGCGGTCCTGCTGTTTCTCGTGCTGGTCGGGCTCAATCTGGCCCGTCCGCTTGAGCCGCAACAGGTCGAGTCGATCGCGGTGGACATCATTCCGCTCAGCGAGTTTGCCAATATCCGGGCTGGCAGCCTCGATTCCGAGGTGGTGGAAACGCCCACGCCTTCGATCGTCGAATCGCCCGAACCTGCACAACTGGCCGAGCGCACGGGCAATACCGAAGAAGACCAGGCCAAGCCGCAGGAAGCCGATACGCCGACCCCGGCGCCCACGGAGCAGACTGCGCCAACACCGGTTCCTGAGCCCGAGCCCCAGCCACTGCCGGATGCGACACCGCAACCGGAGCCGCAGCCGGTTCCCGAGCCCACTCCCGAACCGGAACCTGCCCCGCAACCGGAGCCCGTACCTACGCCAGAACCGGCCCCGGAACCCGAGCCTGAGCCGCAGCCTGTCGAAGAGCAACCGCAGCCCGTGACGCCTGCCTCGCGGCCGAACAATATCCAGCAACAGCGCCAGGAATATGCGCGGCAACAGGAACAGGCGCGGCAGCAACAGGCGCAGCAGCAATCGGCGGTCGTGAATACCGAAGAAACGCGCGGCGCGACGACCGGGCAAGGCGGGCAACAAAGCCTTGGGTCCAATCAGGGGCAGTCGGCGACGCTGACGCGCTCCGAGCAGGATGCGCTGGCGGCACAGATGCGCTCTTGCTGGCGGCTTTTGCCGGGCGAGATCGAGTCCGGCATCGAGGTTCGGTTGCTGGTCAGCCTCAATCAGGATGGATCGGTGGCCGGAACCCCCGTTGTCATCGACGCGCCGACATCGAGCATGGGTGGGTCGATCGCCCGTGCCGCGCAGCGCGCCGTGCTGCAATGCGGGCCCTATCGGTTGCCGGCGGGCAAATATGCCGAGTGGAAACAGGTCGATGTGACCTTCAGAGCCGGCGATTTGAGGTAGGGGACGGGCGAGGAATTGACCATCGATATCCCGGACATGCCCAAAGAGGTCGCTGCGGCGTTCGCGAGAATTCCCGCTCCGTTCATGGAACCCGTCCTGCTGTTAAGGCGCTGGATTTTTGCCGAGGCGGCGGCGCGGCCCGAGGTCGGGGAAATTGTCGAGACTCTGAAATGGGGTGAGATGTCCTATCTCACGCAATCACCGCGCAGCGGCACGACGATCCGGATTGCGGCGTGGGACCGGCCGGACAAGGGCCTCGGGTTCGGGCTTTTCGTGCCCTGCCAGACGACGTTGATCGCGCAATTCAAGGAACTTCACGGGAATGCGTTCCGGTTTGACAAAAACCGTGGCATTGTTTTTGCGCGCGAAGAAGAATTGCGCGAGGCGCCGCTCCGCCATTTTATTGCCTTGGCCCACACGTACCATCTTGGTTGAGAGGAATTTCAATTGGTTTTGGGGAACATTTCTTTGCCATCACTTCTGTCGCCCAAACGCCGCGATGTCCTGAAACTGGGTCTGACGGGACTTGCCGGCGCCGCCATGATTTCGCCTGCCAAAGCGCTGGTTCAGATCGTGGTGTCCGGAGCCGAATTCACGCCACTGCCGGTCGCAATTCCGGATTTCCAGTCCAGTGACCCCGCTTTCGGCCGGCAGGTTACCGACATCGTGCGCGCCAATCTCAGGCGCTCGGGCCTGTTCGCGCCCATCGATCCGGCCGCGATGCCGCAACAGGTCGGGGATGTGAACGCCACGCCGCAATTCTCGTCGTGGGCGGCAACAGGCGCGCTGGCCCTGGTGATGGGCCAGGTGGAACAGGGCGGGCAGATTCAATCATCCGTCCGGGTCTGGGACACGGCCGCGCAGGCGCAGGTCGTGGGCCAGTCCTATTCGACGGACCAAAACAGCTGGCGGCGGATCGCTCATATCGTATCGGACGCGATTTACACCTCGCTGACGGGCGAGGATGGCTATTTCGACACCCGCATTGTCTATGTCGCGGAAAGCGGCCCGCGCGCCAACCGGGTCAAGCGGCTTGCGGTGATGGATTATGACGGTGCCAACGTTCAATACCTGACGGCCGGCCGGTCGCTGGTTTTGACACCGCGCTTTTCGCCAAGCCAGCAGTTGCTCGCCTATATCAATTTCGAGGACGGCAAGGCGCAGGTCTATCTGCTCGATCTGGCGTCGGGCCGGCAGCAGCGGCTCGGCAATTTCGGCCCGCTGACCTTTTCGCCGCGCTTTTCGCCGGATGGGCGGACCATCGTTTTCTCGGTCGAATCGCAGGGCACGACAAATCTCTATACCGTGCCCGTGGGCGGCAATCGTCCGTCGCAATTGACGTCCGGGTCGGCCATCGACACATCGGCGAGCTATTCGCCGGACGGGCAATATCTTGCCTTTGAATCCGACCGTGGCGGCTCGCAGCAGATCTACATCATGTCATCGGGCGGCGGCGGTGCGCAGCGCATTTCTTATGGCGAGGGCACTTATTCGACGCCGGTCTGGTCGCCCAAAGGCGATTTGATCGCCTTTACCCGCCAGTCGGGCGGCCAGTTCCAGATCGGCACGATGAAGCCGGACGGTTCGGGCGAACGCATTCTGGTCACAAGTTTTCATGCCGAGGGTCCGACATGGGCGCCGAACGGGCGGGTGCTCATGTATTTTTCCGATCCGGGCGGCAGCGATGGTCCACGATTGCACACGGTCGATATCTGGGGGCGCAACCCGTTGCAGGTGCCAACCGAGACTTTTGCGTCGGATCCGGCCTGGTCGCCGCTGCTGACATAGAAGACATGCGGCGGGAGCGGCCAAAGGGCTAAAATTTGGCCGCAATTGTCGGGCAATTCACAGTTCATTAAGCGTGCTTGGGAACCGGGACTTAAGGTTGATCAAGCTATAAGGTTTGGGACGATTTCCTCAGGAGTTTGCGGCATGAGTGTCATGACCCGTACGTATTCTTATGTGAAGGCACTCATTGCGGTGCTGCTGGTGGTGAGCGTGGCGGCGTGCGCGCGCACGCCGGGCGACGGCGCCAATGGCGCTGCGACGCCGGGTAGCCAGCAGGAGTTTCTGGTGACGGTCGGTGACCGGGTGTTCTTCGATACCGATTCTTCGGTTCTGTCGCCACAATCCATCGATACATTGAACAAGCAGGCCGCCTGGCTCAGCCGCTACACCCAGTATCGGGTGATGATCGAGGGCCATGCCGATGAGCGCGGTACACGCGAATACAATATCGCGCTGGGCGCACGGCGTGCGGCCGCGGTGGTCAATTACCTGGTCTCCAAGGGCATTTCGCCGAACCGGATCGATTCCCGTTCGTTTGGCAAGGAACGGCCCGTGGCGATCTGTAACGACATTTCATGCTGGTCGCAGAACCGGCGTGCGGTGACCGTTCTGCAGTAAGATTCAGTTCCAGAGTTCTGGAGGCACTGGGCGCCGGGATCAGCGTATCGATCCCGGCGCTTCTTTTTTGCTGGCCGCCCGGTTGGCGGTTTCGGGCTCAGACCACACAAGAAATTGACAAGATCGGCCGCTACAGGCGAGTTGAACGGGTGCAAACTGTCCGGGCACCGGCCCGGTTTGAACCAAGGGAGACGAACGTGCCTCACATTCTTCGCGGGCGGGCGGGCCGATCCGGTCTTTTCGCCACCATCCTGCTGGCCGGCATTGCAGCGCCGGCGATCGTCGGTGCAGAGGGCAATGCTGACCTCGACGGCCGGCTGTCCATTCTCGAACAGCAGACGCAGATGCTTTCGGACAGTCTTTCGGGACTTGGCGCGGGTCAAATCGGCAATGGGCCCATCGTGACAGATCAGGGCGTCATGGTTGCGCAATCGCGTGATCTGGCGGCGCTCAATGTTCGCGTTCAGCAGCTCGAGGAGCAATTGCGGACTTTGAC
Organism: Hyphomicrobiaceae bacterium; assembly: GCA_020638065.1. Lineage (GTDB taxonomy): Bacteria > Pseudomonadota > Alphaproteobacteria > Rhizobiales > Devosiaceae > JACKJF01. The sequence continues at coordinate 108,545 of JACKJG010000008.1, forward strand.
CGGACAGGTCGAGGGCGTGCAGTTCCAGATGACGCAGGTCTATGAGCAGATCGAGCGCATGATCGAAGACAATGATTTCCGGTTCAAGCAGCTGGAGGGTGCGCTGGGAAAAACTGATGCGGTGACTCAATCCGGCGGCGCGATGCCGTCCGGGGAGTTGCCGCAGACCCAAACTAACGATTCAACGGTCGACCTTGGCGGTGCCGACGAGGTGATTGATCCGACCTTCGACCAACCGATGGACATGCCGGCGGATGGCGGCACGCTCGATCTTGGAAACGGCGGAGGCGGGGTGGGGGATTCGCAGGATCCGCTGCTCGGCACGGTCGATCAGCCGATGGACGGGGTGCTTGAAACCGCGCCGCTCGGTGGCCAGCCGCTCGTATTGAGCATGCCCGAGAATGGCGGGGTGACCTTTGGCGGGGGAACGCTCGATCAAGGGCAGGCGCTGCAGCTGGATTTCGACCCCGGAAAGCTCGTCACAACCGGTGATGCGGAGGCGCAATACCAGGCCGGTTTCAACGCCGTGCAGCAGGGTGATTATGATTTCGCCATCGCCCAGTTCAGCCAGTTCGTCGAGCTCTTTCCAAACGATCCGCATGCGCCTGACGCCAGCAACTGGCTGGGGGAGAGCCTTTTGCAAAAAGGGGCCTACGAACAGGCGGCGGAGGTCTTTTTCGATGGCTACCAGAAATACCCCGACAGCACGCGGGCGCCGGACATGTTGCTCAAACTTGGCGTGGCGCTGAATGGTGCCGGCGAACATGACACGGCCTGCCGTACCTTCTCGGAAGTGCTGAGACGCTATCCGAATATGGGCGGCGCGTTTGCCGACCGGGTCAATCAGGAAATGGCGCAGGCACAGTGCTAAGCAAGAACGATGTCGTTGCGCTTCAGCTCAGGCTGGACGACATTTTCGAGGGTTTTGATCGATATTCGAAGTTGGGATTGGCGGTTTCGGGCGGAGCGGACAGCCTTGCTTTGCTCATGCTGGCCGAACATTGGGCACGCGGGCGGCGGTCAAAACTCGTCGTCTTTTCGGTCGATCACGGATTGCGGCCTGAAGGCGCTGAAGAGGTAGAGGCGGTCGGGGAGATCGCCAAAAAGTGCAATCTCGACTTTGTCCCCCTCAAATGGATTGGTGAAAAGCCAGCGAACGGGGTTCAGGCCAAGGCGCGCGCTGCACGATATCACCTGATCGGTCAGGCGATGAAGGAACGCGGCGCCGAGCTCCTCCTGACGGGGCATCATTCCGGTGACCAGGCCGAGACAATTCTGATGCGGCTTGCGCACAAAAGCGGAATTGCCGGGCTGGCTGGAATGCCAAGAGTGACCCGCCTTTTCGACGTTTCCGTGGGCCGGCCGCTTCTCGGTCTCAGCAAGTCGAAATTGGAACTGATCGTGAAACGGGCCGGATTGCGACCGGTGATCGACCCCAGCAATTTCGACGAGAAGTTCGAGCGGCCGCGCTGGCGCAGCATCATGCCGGAGCTCAGAAAGCGCAATCTTGACGAAGAATCGCTGGGGCTCTTCGGACGGCGAATGCGGCGCGCGGAACGGGCCCTTGCCGCGTTGACAGGAGAGGCCGATCGGAGATTGCGAATGATCGATGCCTTTGGAATCGGTGCAATCGATCGGACCGGTTTTGACGGAATTTCTGAGGAATTGCGTGTACGGCTTCTCGCCCGCGCGATCGCGGATTGCGGGGGCGAGACCGAACGGCCGGACCTCAACCAGATCGAAGATCTGGCGTCCCGCCTTGCGCAGGAGTTTTTTCGGGGCACGTCACTCGGGGGTTGCTGGATCGAAAGAACTGAGAGCGAAATCAGTCTTGTGCGTGAATGCGGACGGGGGTTGCCACGGACGCAGAAACTGGCAGCCGGTGAAACATTAGTCTGGGATGGCCGCTTCCGGTTCGAAAACCGGTCGGCAGCCAAGCCAATGAGCATTGCGCCCCTCGACGGCATGAGCCGCAGCGAGCTTGAAGCGTTTCTGGGCGTGCCAGTGAATCACAATATGGCGCGGCTGCGGTCGGCGCCTTTGGTCCGCGACGATGCTGGAATACTGCTCGCAGTGGGCACATTGTCGCACGATTCATCACTTTTTGTGGAACCGTCGGCAATTTGGACTTATTCTGGGGAATAGTCTGAGTGCTTCGGGTCTGCCCGGTGCGGCGGGGACGGCGCGACTTCATGCTTAACGCTAAGGTCAGGCCGGACTTGTATGGATAGTGGTGCGCTCCTACATGAGGGAGCAACAAATGCCATCGAATGCGGCGGGTTTTTCAGTGCCCGGCCCAACAGGAAATCGAGATGAACGCCAATTTCCGTAATCTTCTCATCTTCGTGGTAATGCTGTTCACGTTGATGGGCCTGTTTCAGGTGTTCCAGTCCTCGACTCGGAACGTTTCGAGCAGTGAATTGTCCTATTCCCAGTTTGTGCAGGAAGTCGAGCAGGGCAAAGTCAGCAGCGTCACGATTACCGACGATCACGTGACAGGCATCGCCGGTGGATCGCGGTTCGAAACCATCATTCCGCCCAACACCGACATCGTCAGCAAGCTTGAAGCGAACAATGTCGACATTCGCGCTGCGGATGCCGAGACCAGCCCGTTCTGGTCGATCCTCCTCAGCTCCTGGCTGCCGTTCCTGGTGATCATCGGCGTCTGGTTCTTTTTCATCCGGCAAATGCAGGGTGGAGGCCGCGGCGGCGCCATGGGCTTTGGTAAATCGCGTGCACGCATGCTCACCGAAGCACAGGGCAAGGTGACGTTTGAGGACGTTGCGGGCGTCGACGAGGCCAAGCAGGACCTCGAGGAAATCGTCGAGTTTCTGAAAGACCCCGGCAAGTTCCAGCGCCTCGGCGGACGCATTCCGCGCGGCGTGCTTCTGGTTGGCCCTCCGGGTACCGGCAAGACGCTGATCGCGCGTGCCGTTGCCGGCGAGGCGGCGGTGCCGTTCTTCACCATTTCGGGTTCGGACTTCGTGGAAATGTTCGTTGGCGTGGGTGCATCGCGTGTGCGCGACATGTTCGAGCAGGCCAAGAAGAATGCGCCGTGCATCATCTTCATCGACGAAATCGACGCAGTCGGCCGGCACCGCGGTGCCGGCCTTGGCGGCGGCAACGACGAACGCGAACAGACCCTCAACCAGTTGCTGGTGGAGATGGACGGATTCGAGGCCAATGAAGGCATCATCCTGATCGCGGCGACCAACCGTCCCGACGTCCTCGATCCGGCGTTGTTGCGGCCGGGCCGTTTCGACCGGCAGGTTGTCGTGGCCAATCCGGACGTGTCGGGCCGCGAAAAAATTCTCAAGGTGCATGTGCGCAAGGTGCCGCTGGCTCCGGATGTCAATCTCAAGGTTGTGGCGCGCGGTACGCCGGGCTTTTCGGGTGCGGACCTGATGAACCTCGTGAACGAGGCGGCGCTTCTGGCGGCACGGCGCAACAAGCGCTTCGTGACCATGGCCGAGTTCGAGGATGCCAAGGACAAGCTGATGATGGGCGCCGAGCGTCGGACGCTGGCCATTTCAGAAGAAGAAAAGAAGCTGACCGCCTACCACGAAGCGGGGCATGCCCTTCTGGCGCTCAAGATGCAGGGGTCCGATCCGATCCACAAGGCGACGATCGTTCCGCGTGGCCGGGCGCTTGGCATGGTGATGCGGTTGCCCGAAAAGGATCAGGTGTCGCTGACGCGGCAGAAATGTCATGCCGACCTGGCTGTGGCCATGGGTGGCCGCGTGGCCGAGGAAGAGATATTCGGGCACGAAAAGGTTACCTCCGGCGCATCAGCGGACATCAAGATGGCGACCAGTCTCGCCAAGGCGATGGCCATGCAATTCGGCATGTCGGACAAGCTTGGGCCGCTGCTCTATGGCGATGCGCAGGAAGAGGTGTTCCTCGGCCGCAGCATGGGTCAGGCCGGTTCGACGATGTCGGACGAGACGCAGCAATTGGTCGATGAGGAAATCAAGCGCTTCGTTGAGGAAGGCTATGAGACGGCGCAGCGCGTGATCCGTGAGAATATCGATCAACTGCATCTGATCGCCAATGCGCTGATCGAATACGAGACGCTGTCCGGTGACGAAATCCGCGACCTGATGGACGGCAAGCCGCCTGTTCGCGACACCGACGAGGACGCCGACAAACCCAAGGGGACCGGCGTTCCGGTGGCTGGCAAACAGAGCCGCAAGCCGCCCGAAACGGGCACGGATGGAATGGAGCCGCAGCCCGAGGGCTGATCTGGCTCTGATCGAGATCGAAAGCCGCCCTTGATGGGCGGCTTTTTTGTTGGGCTTGGGGTTGGCGTTTTGCGTTCCCGGTGGAATCATCCCTTTCAGGGATTGGTGGTTTCAAGAGGAGGGTGCCGATGTCGCCTCTGAGCGGAAGATGTTCCTGCGGTGGCGTGCGATATGAACTGACGTCCGAACCGATGTTCGTTCATTGCTGCCACTGCCTTGACTGCCAGCGCCAGACGGGCAGCGCCTTTGCCATCAATGCGCTCATCGAGACCGGCCGGATTCGTATCGTTGCCGGCGCGGTTGCTGAAACGGAATTCCCGACGGAAAGCGGGCGGCCGCATTTGGTTTATCGCTGTCCGGACTGCCTGACCGCGCTCTGGAGCGATTATGGTGCGCGCGGCTATCTCGGTTTTCTGAGAGCGGGAACGCTGGACGATCCGTCCAGGATCAAACCCGACGTTCACATTTTCACCCGTTCCAAACTACCCTGGGTCCGGTTGCCGGAAGGCGTTCCAGCTTTCGAGGTGTTCTATGACATGAAGACACTTTGGCCGCAGGAGGCGCTCGACCGGCGGCAGGCGGCTTCGGCGGCGGCGCGGCAGACCAAAAGCTAGGGACGGGTGTGCGATCCGGGGACGTTGCGGTCCGAATTTGCGGTGGCGATTTGGCGGGTGAATGGGTAAGAGGCTCGCAATCACAATCAGAAGCGGAACCGCAGAACCTTGGCGCGCAAGATCGATACCCAGAATGAAAGCCTCGACGTCTATGTCTATATGGCCAAGACTTTCGCGGACACGCCCTGGCTGCATTACGGCATGTGGGAATTCGGTGACCGGGTTTCGGTGCCGAACATGCGCAAGGCGCAGGAACGTTATGTCGAGTTTTTGCTCTCCTTCTTTCCGCCGGCGCCGAAGAGTGTGCTGGACGTTGGCGGCGGCACCGGTGAAATGGCCAGTCTTCTCACCTCGAAGGGTTATGAGGTCGATATGATCACGCCGAGCGGCGTCCAGGCGGAGGAAGCGGACACCAAGCTTCCCATGGAGCGCGTGCATCATTGCACGTTCGAAGCGTTCGAGACCGACCGCAAGTTCGACGTGGTCCTTTTTTCGGAGAGCTTTCAGTACATCCCGCTCGATCAGTCCTTGCCCAAGTCCAAGTCGCTGCTGGCGCCGGGCGGAACGATTGTCATTGCCGATTGTTTTCGCGGTGAGAACTATAATGGCGAGCTGGCACCGGGCAGCGGCCACAAGATTACGGAATTCTTCGAAACGATCGGCGCGCTGGGGCTGAACGTCGCGCGGGACGAAGATGTGACCGACAAAGTTGCACCGACGATGGAAATCGACCAACAATTCTATCGCGGCTTCGTTTCGCCGCTGGTGACCCAGATCGATGGCCTGCTGAAACGCACCCGGCCGATCGTTCACTGGTTTGCGGGGATGGGCTACAAGCTTTTTACGTCCAGGGATTCCCGCGATCGCATGCAGATGCGCCTCAAGGCGGAATACCGGTCGCCGGACAATTTCAGGAAGGCCAATACCTACCGGTTCTTTGCTCTCAAGGCAGATTGAGGCCTTGAGCTTGCGTTAAGCCTGATTTGGGGTTCGCCTTCGCTTTGCCATCATGTTTGGGGTAAATTGGTGCAGTTTGATTTGAATCGCGCCGATTGGCGCTGATGTGGGGCGGCACATGGTACGGCACTATTTCGGAACCGATGGCATTCGCGGCATGGTCAACGGCGAAAAGCTGACGCCGGATCTGGCCCTGAAGGTCGGCATGGCAACGGGCCTCGCATTCAAGCACGGAGACCATCGCCACCGCGTTGTGATCGGCAAGGATACGCGGCGCTCGGGCTACATGATCGAAAACGCGCTGACGGCGGGGTTCACTGCGGTAGGCATGGATGTGTTCCTGATGGGACCGATGCCGACGCCCGCGGTTGCCATGTTGACCCGTTCCATGCGCGCCGATCTCGGGGTGATGATTTCGGCCTCGCATAATCTTTTCGAAGACAATGGCATCAAGCTTTTCCGTGCTGACGGCAACAAGCTCTCCGACAAGGTGGAGCATGATATCGAGGCGTTGATCGATTCCGATCTTCACCCGCGCCTTGCGGTGGGTCGTGAGGTCGGGCGGGCCAAGCGGATCGAGGAAGCGCGCACCCGCTACATCGAATATGCCAAGCGCACCTTGCCGCGAAATACCGATTTCACCGGGCTGCGCGTGGTGATCGATTGTGCCAATGGCGCCGCCTACAAGGTTGCCCCCGAAGCGCTTTGGGAACTGGGCGCCGAGGTCGTGCCGATCGGAGTGAGCCCGGATGGCTTCAATATCAACGACAAGTGCGGATCGACCGCGCCTGAGGCGCTGTCGCACAAGGTGCGTGAGGTTCGGGCCGATATCGGTATCGCGCTCGATGGCGATGCGGATCGGGTCATCATTGTCGATGAAAAGGGCGATGTGGTCGATGGCGACCAGCTAATGGCGGTGATTGCCCAGAGCTGGCACAATCGCAATCTTCTGACCGGTGGCGGCATCGCCGCGACGGTGATGTCGAATATGGGGCTCGAGCGGTTCCTGACCGATCTCGGGCTGAACCTCGATCGCACTCAGGTCGGCGACCGCTATGTGCTGGAAAGCATGCGTGCCAACGGCTTCAACGTGGGCGGCGAGCAATCCGGTCACATTATCCTCTCGGACTTTACCACGACCGGAGACGGGCTCGTTGCGGCCCTGCAATTGATGCTGGTGGTGCAGGCCGAGAACAAGCCGGTGTCAGAGGTTTGTCGTCGCTTCGAACGGGTGCCGCAGCTTTTGCAGTCGGTCAAGTTCAAGGGTTCTGACCCCCTCAATGACAAGCTGGTCATGCAGGTGATCCGGGAATCCGAAGAACGGCTCGGCGCGACCGGCCGGCTTCTGATCCGCAAATCGGGCACCGAGCCAGTGATCCGGGTCATGGGGCAGGGCGAAGACGAGTCGCTTGTGGCCGCCATTGTCCGTGAGATTGCCAGCGCGATCCGCAAGGCCGCCTAAGCCCCTCGTTTCGGTTTCCCAAGTCTCGAATTTTCCTGATCCTTCCCGGCGCGCGAGGTCCTGCGCCTGCATTGGCGCGCGCCGTGCATCGCCATCGCTGGTGCCCTGCCTGCTTAACAAAGCCTAAAGCCGCCGTTTCCAAAAAATTAGGGTTAAGCGTTTAGGTTAATCACGATTGAAGGCGTCGGGGGACGCCGGACGTTGACCAGAATCGTGACCAGACAAAGGAATTCGTATCATGCGTAAACTGACCGCGCTGAGCCTTGCGGCGGTTGCTGGCGTTGCGACGATGTCGCCCGCCTTCGCTGCTGACCTCACACCCTATCCTCCCGTTTATGTCCCCGATCTGCCGCCGGTGGATTATGGCCTTGGCGGTTCGTTCTATCTGCGCGGCTCGATCGGCGGCGATATCTGGACCGCCGTTGACGGCCAGTATTGCGCCTGCGTGGCCACTTTCACCGCGCCCGGCTATGGCCTCGATGGCGGCGTCGGCCTTGGCTATGAAACCGGCGATGGCCTGCGCGCTGACGTGACGCTCGATTATCTGCACATCAACGGCCTGACCGCCGGGACCGGCAATACCGTCAATCTGCGCTCTGGCCTGCTGATGGCAAACGCCTATTACGACTTCATGCTCGACGGCGGCGCGTCGGTCGGCGGCGGATGGGGTGCCTATGCCGGTGTCGGTATCGGTGCTGCCAAGAATTATTCGGAAGTCATGACCGCAGGCGGCGCGCAGCTGGCCTGGGGCACTTCGCTTGAAGCTGCCGGCGCTGTCATGGCTGGCGTGACCTACGACATGGGCAACATGGTTGCCGATGTCGGTTATCGCGGCATCTACATGAACAAGGTGATGAGCCAGCCGGCCAATATCGCCAACGCCTATGTTATCAACAATAACTGGATCAACGAAATCCGCGGCACGCTGCGCTATCGCTTCTAGCGGCGCCTCGGAACAATAGATTTCTGGTCAGAGGGGCGGCGCCATCCGGGCGCCGTCTCTTTTTGTTCGGTTGCATCCGGGATTTGCGCCGGCGCATTGTGAACGCGACTGGCAGGATAGGAGGACTGGTATGGGGCGAATTGGCATCGGTGTTGGCGGCTGGACGTTTGCACCATGGCGAAACGGCGTTTTCTATCCAAAGGGATTGGCTCAGGCCAAGGAACTTGGCTATGCGGCTTCACAACTGACCGCCATCGAAGTCAACGCCACCTATCGCAGTTCGATGAAGCCGGACACATTCGCCAAGTGGGCCGATCAGGTGCCGGATGATTTCGTCTTTGCGCTCAAGGGACCAATGTTTGCCACCAACCGGCGAGATCTGGCCGAGGCGGCGCCGTCGATCGAACGGTTCGTCAATTCAGGAGTTGATCAATTGGGCTCGAAACTGGGTCCGATCAATTGGCAGTTCAAAGACACCAAAAAATTCGATGCGGAGAACTTTGAAACATTCCTGAAATTGTTGCCGCCGGATGCCAAAGGGGTGCCCTTGCGGCATGCGGTGGAAGTGCGCAACGAGACCTTTGTGTGCCCCGAATTCGTGAACATGGCCCGCAAATATGGCGTGGCAATCGTGATCGCAGCACACGAGACCTATCCCCAAATCGCCGATCTGACTGCGCCGTTCATTTATGCGCGGTGGCAGATCGCGAACGAATCCGGCCCGCTGGGCTATCCCGAGGAAGAGCTCGCACGCTTGTCGGATATCACGAAGAGTTGGGCAAAGGGCGCGGCGCCGGAGGATGGATTGCGTTATGCGGGCGATCCGGACGCGAGCGTCGCGGCGGATCGCGACGTCTTCCTATTCATGATTTCAGGACACAAGGAACGCAATCCCGCTGCCGCCATGAACCTGATCGAACGGGTCGGGCGCGGTGGCTAAGCTCGTTCAGTCTGCGAACTGGAATTTTGAGAAGCGATCGAGAGCGGCCTCGATGAGCGGCTTGTCGGTTTGAGGGTGAGCTTCATCGAACCAGTGCCAGGAATTGATTTGCAGCGTGTTCGAACCGCGATCCGCCTTGAGATCGAGCCCGGCGGCGATGCGGTTGCCGATCAGGACCGGCAGGGTGAAATAGCCCCATTGGCGCTTGTCGGGAGGCACATAGGCCTCGAAGATGTGGTCGTGGCCGAAAACGGCATTGGTGCGTTTGCGCTGGATGATCAGTGGATCGAACGGCGAGAGAATGTGGGTGCGGTCGGGGTCAACCGCCGGGATTTCGTCGAGTAGCTCAGGCGGGACAAACAGCCTGGTCTTCTCATCGCCTTCGAGACGGCATTCGATCAGATCCTTGCGCTTTAGTCGTCGTTCGATGCGTTCCTTGATCTGAGGCTTTTTTGCCGGAGTCAGGTGGCAGATGGAATCGAGGCTGACGAAGCCCTGGGCTGTGAGGGCGCGGTTGAGTTCGTAATCGCGTTTTTGCGGAGTGGTCGCGGGTTTGGGCAGCTTGTCCCAGCCGAAATGACGCTCGGTCAGGTCGTAGTAGCGGTTGATCCCCTTGCGCCGGGCAATCGCCAGCCGCCCCGAATAGAAGCCCGATTGCAGCGCGCGCTTGGAAGGTTTGCGCGAAGCCCAGAGATGGGCCTTTTCGACCAACCGATCGTTCTGAAAATCTGCGCTCGAAAGCGGGCCTTCATCGGCGATGCGTTTCATCACCTTGCGCAGGTAATAGGCGTTGGACTGCCCGCCCCAGCCCTGCGGGTCCTTGCGGTGGGCGCGCATGTTGCGGGCGTAATAGGGGAAGGCCTCGACCGGCAGATAGGCGAGGGCGTGGGTCCAATATTCGAAAAGCGTCTTCTGGTCGGACTGGGCGGCGTGGAGGTCGGCGCGGCGATAGGCCGGGATGCGATTGAAGAGAATATGGTGATGGCAACGCTCGATGATGCTGATCGTGTCGATCTGCACGTAACCGAGATGGGCGACAGCCCGGTGCACGGCCTCCGGGCCGCTGCCGAAGGGTGCGTCTTCATTAAGCCGCTGGGCCGCGATCCAGAGATTGCGGGCCTGTTCGGTGCTCAGAATGATCGGGGCACGAGGTATGCGGGATGCCATATTGCCGGGTCGAATCCGTTTCGGGTTTGCCGCAAGGATCGTCATGAAATCCTGTCATGACAAGGGCAAATGCGGGCTTGGTCTTGCGTTGGGATCGGCCAGTCCCCACATTCAGAAAAGACATCGAAAGGGGACGGAGATGGATCGCAAAGTTGTTGTTCAGAACGGTTCGGTTGGCATGCTCTGGTTTGCCGGCTGGCTATTTTCCATCGGATTTCTGAAACTCGGTTTCTGGCAGGGATTGCTGGGGCTGATCGTTTGGCCCTATTTTCTCGGCAGTCATTTCGGCGGGTTCTGAGGCGCGATGGTTGCCTGCGTGATCCCGAAATTGGAGCGCGCACGTGACCGGGTTGACCACCAAAGCTTTGACGGAAGAAACATGGCCCGCTTTCGCCGCCCTGGTTGAGGCCAATAATGGCGTCTGGGGCGGGTGTTGGTGCATGGGGTTTCACCCCAAGGGCCCCGGCTGGGGCAAGAGCGCTGATCTCAATCGGCAGGAAAAGTTGGAGCGGGTGCAAAACGGCACTGCGCACGCTGCGCTCGTGTTCGAAGACGATAAGTGCGCCGGTTGGTGCCAGTTCGGCTCGCCGGCGGAATTGCCGCGTATCAAGAACAAGAAGGCCTACGAAAAGGAGCTGGTGGCACTGCCGGACTGGCGGATCACCTGTTTTTTCGTGGGCAAGGGGCATCGTGGCAAGGGCGTTTCGGCGGCGGGGCTGAGAGGTGCACTTGATCTGATTGCCCAAGCTGGCGGCGGTCTGGTCGAGGGCTATCCCGAAGACACCGAAGGCCGGAAGGTCTCAGGCTCGTTCCTTTTCAACGGTGCGCTTTCGCCGTTCGAGCGCGAGGGGTTCGAGAAGGTCCGGCTGATCGGCAAGCACAAATGGGTGGTGCAGAAGTTGGTATGAGACCGGGCCCCGGATCAGGTGCGGGCGGTGCGGAGATCGGGTTTGGGCCAGAACCGTCCCCAGAGCCGGGACCAATTCAACCCTTTGGCAAATGCCATCGGAGTGGTTTTGTTTTCTCACGCACCAGCGAGCCTTTGGCTTCCATGTCGAGCTGGACGCATTTGAACCACCAGCCCGCTTTGTCGCCACCGGGAAAGAGGTCGTTGGGCAGGTGTTTTTTGGCTGCCTGAATGCTCTCGGATTGGGTCAGGCCGGGTGCCGATTGCGGCAGGGCCGATTTGATGGCGGCGTTCATTGCTTCATACTTTGCGCGGTCGACGCGCGTGACCCGCCCCGGCGTGTTGACGTTTTCAACTTCGATCTTGTCGTCTGAAGTCACCATTACTTGAGTTTTTGTTTTGAATTTATCGCCCCTTTGATAACTTCACATCACTGCGAAAATTGTGACATCACGTCAATGGCATAGTGAATTATTGTATTCGTCCCAGAAAGCCAGTACACCCAGTAAATGGCCGAGAATAATCCATCAAGAAATATTCCCAACAACAATAGTCCTATCAGAATTTTTGCCGAAATCACTATGGTTTTTTTCTCGATTGATCCTTCATTGTTTATAGTTTTAATTGCTGAAATGATTGAAATAATCAATGTTGCCGAAATGCAGACAATTGCCGCGAATCCCAACACAAATCGCCATGCTGTAAGACTTGGAGGAAGCTCTTGTGAATTGCCCGCCCATCCGATTGCGACTGCCACCAGCGCTGAGATACTAGAAACGCTTCCCAATACGGAAAGCCATTCGACAATAGATTTTGAAGAAGTTCTATTTTCAGTTGAGTTCATCAAAAGGACCTAAAAATCTTGGGCTACAGTTTGCTCACTATCGATTTCATCGAAAATCGCAGCTTGTGGCGGAAATCGCAACAAAAAAGGCCTTGTTTGATTCTTCGAACAGGCGTATCTGCGCGGCGGGCCATCCCTCCCCAACGAGGGACGCCCATCTGTAAGGATGGATTACATGACAGAACATTTGACCGCGCCGGCGGTGAAACCGGCTAATCCCAATTTCTCTTCGGGTCCCTGTTCGAAACGTCCTGGCTGGACGCTCGATGCGCTTTCCGGCGCGCTGGTGGGGCGTTCGCACCGGTCCAGGCCGGCCAAGGCGCGGATTGCCAAACTTCTCGATCTGACGCGCGAATTACTTGCGCTTCCTGACGATTATCTGGTGGGCATCGTGCCCGCGTCCGATACGGGCGCGGTTGAGATGGCGCTGTGGTCGATGCTCGGCCAACGTGGCGTCGACATGCTCGCCTGGGAGAGTTTTGGTTCGGGCTGGGTGACCGACGTGGTCAAACAACTCAAGCTTGACGATGTGCGCAGGCTCGAAGCCGGCTATGGCGAATTGCCCGATCTCGGCGCAGTCGATTTTTCCCGCGATGTGGTCTTCACCTGGAACGGCACGACGTCCGGCGTGCGGGTGCCCAATGCGGACTGGATCCCGGCGAACCGCGAGGGGCTGACCTTTTGCGATGCGACCTCGGCGGTCTTCGCGCAGGACCTCGATTTTACCAAACTCGATGTGGTCACCTATTCCTGGCAGAAGGTTTTGGGTGGCGAGGCCGCGCACGGCATGTTGATCCTTTCGCCACGCGCGGTCGCACGGCTGGAAAGCTACACGCCGGACCGGCCCCTGCCGAAGATTTTCCGGATGACCAAGGGCGGCAAGCTGATCGGCGACATCTTCGAAGGCGCGACGATCAACACCATTTCCATGCTGGCGGTCGAAGATGCGATCGATGCGATGGAATGGGGCAAGTCGGTTGGCGGATTGAAGGGCCTTCAAGCCCGGGCCGATGCGAACACCAAGGCGATTGCCGATTGGGTTGAAGTGACCGATTGGGTCGATTTCCTGCCCAAGGATCCGACAACGCGGTCGAACACATCGGTTTGTCTCTCCATCGTCGATCCCGCGATTGCGGCGCTCGATGAGGACAAGCAGGCGGCTTTTGCCAAGGCGCTGGTCGGGCAGCTCGACAAGGCGGACGTGGCCTATGATATCGGCGCCTATCGCGATGCCCCTCCGGGCCTACGCATCTGGTGCGGATCGACGGTCGAAACCTCCGATGTCGATAAGCTGACGGCCTGGCTCGACTTCGCTTTCGCAACGCAAAAGGCCGCCCTTTAGCATTTTCACCCCTCCCCAGCCCTCCCCATCAAGCGGAGGGTGTTGGCACCTGCGGTGCCAGTCTCCCTGACCTGCACCTCCCCCCATTTTAGGGGAGGTCGGGAGGGGGGACAGCAAGATAGGAACCAAACCAAATGGCAAAAGTACTCGTTTCGGACAAACTCAGCCCCACGGCTGTGCAGATCTTCAAGGACAATGGGGTCGATGTCGATTATCTGCCCGATGTTGGCAAGGACAAGGACAAACTGCTCGAGATCATTGGGCAATATGACGGGCTGGCGATCCGCTCGGCCACAAAGGTCACCGAAAAGATCATCGCGGCGGCGGACAATCTCAAGGTGATCGGCCGGGCCGGGATCGGGGTGGACAATGTCGATATTCCGGCGGCGACGGCCAAGGGCATCATCGTGATGAATACGCCGTTCGGCAATTCGATCACGACGGCGGAACATGCGATTACCATGATGATGGCGCTGGCCCGCCAGATTCCGGAAGCCGATGCGTCGACGCGGGCGTCGAAATGGGAAAAATCGCGCTTCATGGGCGTTGAGGTGACCAACAAGACGCTCGGCCTCATTGGCTGTGGCAATATCGGCTCGATCGTTGCCAACCGGGCGCAGGGCCTGCAGATGAAGGTGATCGCTTATGATCCCTTCCTCACCCCGGAACGGGCGATGGAACTCGGCGTCGAGAAGGTGGAACTGGACGATCTTCTGGCGCGCGCCGATTTCATTACGCTGCACACGCCGCTGATCGATGCGACGCGCAATATTCTCAATGCAAAAACCCTCGCGAAGACCAAGAAGGGCGTGCGGATCATCAATTGCGCGCGTGGCGGGCTGATCGACGAAAAAGCGCTGAAAGAAGCACTGGAGGCCGGGCAGGTTGCCGGCGCGGCGCTCGACGTCTTCGAGAACGAACCGGCCAAGGACAATCCCCTGTTCGACATGCCCAACGTGATCTGCACGCCGCATCTGGGCGCGTCGACCACCGAGGCACAGGAGAACGTAGCGCTGCAGGTGGCCGAACAGATTTCGGCCTATCTCAAGACGGGCGAAATCACCAACGCGCTCAACTTCCCCTCGATCAGCGCCGAAGAAGCGCCGATCCTGACCCCGTTCGTCAAGCTGGCCGAAGTGCTCGGCTCGTTCGCCGGCCAGTTGACCGAAACGGCGGTCGAGGGCGTGTCGATCGAATATCAGGGCGACGTCGCCAACATGAATACCCGACCGATGACGGCTGCAGCTCTGGCCGGACTGTTGCGTCCGCTTCTAGGCGACGTCAACATGGTTTCGGCGGCGGCCATCGCCAAAGATCGGGGCATCAATGTTGAAACCGTAACGCGCGAACAGACCGGTGCCTATGAAAACTACATAAGGGTGACGGTCGAAACCGAACGGCAGAAGCGCGGCGTTGCCGGAACCGTTTTCTCCAAGGGTCTGCCGCGGCTCATTCAAGTGAAGGGCATCGACATGGAAGCGGAACTCAGCCCGCACATGCTCTACATCACCAACGAAGACAAGCCGGGCTTTATCGGACGGCTGGGGACGCTTCTGGGTGAACTCGATATCAATATCGCCAACTTCAACCTTGGCCGGCTGGACCAGGGCGGCGATGCGATTGCCCTTCTGAACGTCGATAGCGAAATCAGCCCCGTTCAGCTTGAAAAGATCGCGGCCATTCCGGGCGTGGTTCAGGCCAAGGCCCTCAAGTTCTGATGGCCGAGACCCTCGCACCCGCCGAGCCGTTCGATGCAGAGAGCCCCTGGACGGCGCTCAAGGGGGTTTCGTCGGTGCGGGTGGCTCCGCATCGCGGGCCCCTGACGGGCGCGATCACCGTTCCGGGTTCGAAATCCGTTTCGAACCGTGCGCTGATCCTTGCCGCGATGGCGGAGGGTGAAACCAGGCTCAGCGGGCTCTTGCGGTCCGACGACATTTTCTGGTGCGGCTGGTCGCTGCAGCAACTGGGCGCGGGAATTTCGTTCGATGGCACCGAGGCGCAGGTGACCGGCATCGGGCGCAAGCGCCCGGACGCAGCGCGGCTACATGTCGGATCAGCGGGCACCGTGGCGCGGTTTCTGCCGCCGTTCCTGCTCGCGGGTGATCAGGGCCGGTTCGAGGTGACGGCGTCGGCGCAGATGAGCAAGCGGCCCGTCGGTCCCCTGTTCGATGCGCTGAAAGCGGGCGGCGGCGAGATCGACTTTCTCGGCGCACCCAATTGCTACCCGGCGGTCTTTCATGGCGGCAGCTTCAGGGGTGGCGAGATCAGCATTTCGGGCAATGTGTCGAGCCAGTTTATTTCCGGCATTCTTTTGGGCGCGGCACAGAGCGAAAGCGGCCTGAAGCTGAATGTCACGGGCGGAATTGTTCAGTCGGATTATGTGCGCATTACGCTCGATACGATGGCGCATTTCGGGGTGGGTGTTGCCTTCGATGATGAGATGACCCGGTTCGAGGTCGCCCCGCAAACCTATCGCGGCAAGGACCTCGTGGTCGAGGCGGATGCTTCGACGGCAACCTATTTCTCAGCGCTGGCGGTGGCGACCGGCGGGGATATCGTTCTCAGTAATATCGGTGAATACACACGGCAACCAGACTATGCCTTCCACGCCATTCTGGAACTGATGGGAGCCAATGTGACGCGCGGGGCGACCTCGACGCGGGTGCAGATGTCGGGGCCAATCCGTGGCGGGTTCGAGATGGACATGCGGCCGTTATCCGATGCATCGCTGACGCTGGCGGCACTGGCGCCGTTTGCGGATGCGCCGATCACCATCACCAATGTCGCCCACATCCGGCATCATGAAAGCGATCGGATCGCGGCGATGTGTCAATCTCTGACCAAGGTCGGGATCACGGTCGAAGAGCGCGAAGACGGCATGACGATTTTTCCTGGAAAACCGAGATTTGCCGTCCTCGATACCTTTGAAGATCATCGCATGGCCATGGCTTTGGCGGTTCTCGGGGTAGCTGGAGATGGTGTGGAGCTCAAAGAGCCGGGGTGTGTGTCGAAAACCTGCCCGACCTTCTTTGACGAACTGGGCAAGCTCGGCATCTCGACCGATATGCTCGTATAGACCTTCAGACCAATGCTGTGGCCAATGGGCCGAAAGTCGGATTGGCGGCGCCTGCAGCCTTGCCTATTGTCAGTGGACACATCTGCTGGAGAGGGGCGATTCTGCGGTTCTGGCGCAAGCTTAATCTGACGCAGCGTTTTGGCATCGCGCTGGCGCCGGTCATGCTTTTGGGCATGGCCGTGATCGGGCTATGGGTCGTCGAACAGATCGAAGAGGGTGTGATCGACAATGCCGGGGCGACCACGGCACTGTTGATGGACAGTTTTGTGGCGCCGCTGGCTCAGGAATTGGCGACCAGCGAAAGCCTTTCGATCGGACCGACCCGGGCGCTGGATGAAGTGTTCCAGCAGGCGACGTTTCAGGCAAGGATCGTTTCGGTCAAGATCTGGAAGCCGGACGGGACGATTGCCTATTCGAACGACATCAACCTGGTTGGCAAGATTTTCGACATTTCGCCCGGTCTGGAGCATGCGATCGGGGGCAATATCCATGCTGAATTCAATCAGTTGAACTCGCCGGAAAGCGCCGATCTTGCGGCGCTGGGCATTCCATTGCTTGAAGTCTATTCGCCGATCCGCGAGACCTGGCAGGGCGACGTGATCGCCGTGATCGAATTTTATGCTGACGCGACCAATCTGGCGAGGACCATGGCGGAGGCGCGCCGGAAGAGCTGGCTGGTGGTTGGCGGGGTGACCCTGGCAATGGCTCTCTTGTTATTGGGGATCGTGCACTCCGGATCGCTCCTGATCGCGCGTCAGCAGCGCTCCATCGAGGCGACTCTTGCCGAAAACCGCATGCTGCTGGAGCGCACGCAACGGGCGAGCGGCCGGGCGGTGGAACTGACCGAACAGCAATTGCGCCGGGTCAGCGCTGATTTGCACGATGGCCCCGCACAGCTGATCGGTGTTGCAGCGCTAAGGATTGGCGCCTTGCCGATTGCCAAGCTCGGAGACAAGGCGGCCGAAGAGGGCGGGCAGATCGTGCAGGGCCTGCAAACGGCCATGCAGGAAATCAGGGACATCTGCAAAGGCCTCAGCCTGCCCGACATCGAACTGAAACGCTTGACGGAGATCGTCGATCAGGTGGTCGACAGCCATGTCGCCCGCACAAGCACGAAAGTGGCGCTCGACATTTCAGACAAGGGGCCGGACTTGCCGGCGCACTTCAAGATCGGGCTGTACCGGTTCCTGCAGGAGGGTCTCAATAATGCGTTCCGGCACGGCGAGGGCAAGGACCAGAAAGTCAGCGTTTTCAATACCAATGAGTCTCTGACGGCCATTGTCAGCAACGCAATTGCGTCCGACGCCGCCGCTAATGCAGAGCGGCAGGCCTCCGGGCTGGGCCTTATGGGCCTCAAGGAGCGGATCGAGACGCTGGGCGGAATATTCGATTTCAACGTTGCCGGAGGGCGCGCGACCTTGTCGATGCGCGTCGGTCATCATCAGGGAGGCGGCTTGTGAGCCAGGTTTATCGCGTGATCGTTGTCGATGATCACCCCCTATATCGCGACGGTGTCGCGCGAACGCTCGATGCCGAGGATGATATCGATGTTGTGGCAACGGGTGAGTCTGCGGATGAAGCCGTGTCGCTTGCCGGAGAGCACCGGGCCAATGTCATATTGCTCGATATTTCCATGGCGGGCGGCGGCCATTCTGCTCTTGCACGTATCCTGCAAAACGATCCGGACGCGCGGGTGATCATGCTGACAGCCTCGGAAGAGGACAAGGACGTGTTAAGCGCGCTTGATGCCGGGGCCAAAGGCTATGTACTCAAGGGTGTGGGCGGTGGCGAACTGGTCGGGATCGTCAGAACTGTCGCATCAGGTGAGACCTATGTCGCGCCTTCTCTCGCAGCGCGCGTTCTGGTGGCGCTGCAAAAAGGAGGCGGCAGGAAAACCTCAAGGTTTGATGCTCTGACGGATCGCGAGCGCGAAATTCTCGAATTTGTGTCGCAAGGGCTTTCGAACAAGGAAATCGCGCTCAAGCTCGATCTGATGGAAAAAACGGTCAAGCACCACATGACCCACATTCTGTCAAAGCTCGAAGTGCGCAACCGCGTTGAAGCGGCAGTCCTGGCGCGCGAGGAATGGGGCGGCTGATCGCGGCGCCGGAATGTCTTGCAGCTACCCAAACACAAATGATGAGCACCCGGCAGGGCATGCCGGGTGCTGTCAAGTTCAGCCTCTTGGTCTGGGGGCGGTTAGAAGACTGAACTCAATCGGGAAATATCGTTGGCATTGACGGGCCGATGGACGATGGCCCGGCCGCTTGGATTGACGATTTCATAGGTGCCGTCGGAGATTTCTTCCTTCCATCCATCCGAATAGACGATCTCGATATTGTCGCCGTTCATCTCGGCGCTCACGATGGCGCTGCCATTGTTGAGGGCCTTGATGAAATCACCCAGCGATTCTGGACGGTTGTTACCGGCAAACATGTCGCGGCTATTGCCGCCATGGTGATCGTCGTTGGCACCGCCGTTGTCATCGTCTCCACCGGAATTCTTGCCAGGGCCCGAATTGCCGCCCTTGTGACTGTCGTCGTTTCTGCCGCCGTCGTCGTTCTTGTTGTCGTCGTCTTTGTGATCGTCGTCTTTCTCGTCATCGTCTTTGCTGTCGTCATTCTTCTTTTCGCCGTCCTTGGCGAAGGCGGCGGCAGGCTTCAGGCTGAGCTGACCATTGTCGAAATTGAGAGTGACAGGAATAAAGGAAACGACCAGGGCGAGGGTGGCCGTCATGAGCCCCGTGTAGATCTTCCTGGTCAGTGCTGTGGGTTGCATTGGTTTGCTCGATGCTCGTTTTGAGCGCATGTCGGGTTTGTTGCACTTTGCTTGGAATTGCCTTGCTTGAAAAGCGTCCGCGGACCTCTGCGTTCCTTCGTGGGACCTTGGTCGCATAGCCGGAAAGGCGCGCGGCCAATGGAGCATTTCGCAAACAAAACACCCGGCCGTCGGCCGGGTGCAGAAGTTGGAATATCCGGGATCAGACAGCCGCATTCAGGCGGTCAATGTCGACCTGGGTCGCAAGGCGGTGGGCAATGGTGTTGCCATTGGGATCCTTCAACTCATAATTGCCGTTGCTGATCTCTTCTTTCCAGCCACCCGTATAGACGACTTCGAAATTGCCGCCGGCGGATTCGGCTTTGACCACCGAGGCGCCGTTATTCATGGCGTTGAGGAAATCGGCGACCGATGCCGGACCGTTTCCGCTCTGACCGCCGATGCCGGTCATGTTGCCATTCATGTTGCCGCCGTGATCGTCATCGCCGTCGTCGTCATTGCCCCCGCCGTGATCATCGTCGCTGTCGTCATCGTTCATTTGATGGTTGCTGCCACTGCCGCTGTTTCCGTTCATGTGACCGTGATCGTCATCATCGTCATGGCTGTTTGAGTTGCCGCCTGAGCCGGAATTGCCGCTTTTATGATCGTCGTCATCGTCGTGGCCATTCGAGTTCTTGCCCGAACCCGAATTGCCGCCCTTGTGATCGTCGTCGTCATCGTCCTTCTGGGACCCGGACTTGTTCTGCTCACGGTTGCGTTCATTGTCCTTTGCAAAGGCCGCAGCCGGGGTGATTGCGAGTTCGCCGTTGCTGAAACTGATCGAGTAGGGAACGAAGGTGATGGTCAATGCCAGAGCGGCCAGAGACACGCCGGTCAGAAGGGGTTTGAAAGTCGTTTTCATGTCTATCCTCACTTGGGTTTTGTCGTTGATGCCGCCAGACATGACATGAGGATGAGCGGGTTCGCTGCGCAGGAAAAGCGTCCGCGGACCCTTGCGCGGGGCGGCCGGACCAAGGCGAGAAATCATCTGCGACCAAAGTCCGGGCCGATGGGTCCTGAAATGGGAAATTGGTCCGTAATGCCGGGATCTGCCGGCATCTGTCAGCCGTGCATCAATAATGAGGGGGCTTGGTGATGCGACCGCGTTCAGGATCACCGGATTCGATTTCTGCGAGCTCTTCGGCGAACCGTTCGAGATCGCGTTGCAGCTTTTCGATCTGCTTCCACTGATCGGTAATGACCTCATTGAGATCGTCGATCAAGCGGCCCTGGTCGGCGACGGTTTCTTCGAGCCGCTGCAGCCGCGCTGAAACATCGGGATCGGTCATTTGTTTCTCCGAACGGAATATTCCGCAAGGACGATACCTGCAATTACCAATATGGCAGCGACCATGTGGAAGGGTTCGAGTCGCTCGCCAATGATCAGAACGGACAGGATGGTGCCGGTCAGCGGCAACAGATTGATGAAAATCGAGGCACGGTTGGGCCCAACCAGATGCAGTCCGCGCGCATAGCAAAGCTGGGCGAGAATCGAGGGAAAGACCATCACGTAGGCGAGACATGCCCAGCCCAATGGCGTGATTTCGGCGGCCTTGGGGATGGTTGCTGCAATCCCGCCGGGGCTGAACATCGTGAAAATGAGGGATGCCACAAGAGCTGAAAGGGCTGTGATGAAGATGAAACTCATCCAGGAAATGTCGGGACGGTAGCGCAGGGTCAGTGAATAGGCGGCGTAGAACAAGCAGGCGAGCAGGACCAGCGCGTCCCCGAAATTGACGTCGAGATGCAGGAGGCGGGCCGGTTCGCCGTGGGTTGCAACCCAGATGACGCCGATGATCGTCAGGATAAGCCCGACGATCTGCAGCAAGCGCGGCCTGACCGAAAAAATGAGAAAATTGCCGAGCAGAACGAGAACCGGGATGGCAGCCTGTTCGATGGAGGCGTTCACGGCCGCCGTATAGGCGGCGGCGGTGTACATGGCCATGTTGAAGCCCGCGAACCCGAGCGCGCCGTAGAAGAACAGGGCCGGCAATCCTGGCATGATTTTGGGCCAGTCACGGCGAATTGCATTCCAGGCGAAAGGAAGCAGGATCAGCGAAGCACCGACCCAGCGGCCGAGCACCAGCATTTCAGGCGCGATCTGACCGACCGCAAGCTTGCCGGCGGTGATGTTGCCGCCCCAGAAGACGGGCGCAAGCACCAACAGAACATAGGGGTGGTCCAAGAGCAGATGCGCCCAACCCTTTTGCGTTGAACCGGCATGTTGCGGTGATGACATTTCGCATTCAATCCTGTGAACGAATTGGCTTTGCCGGTTGCACTTGTGTTAGGGGCGGTAGCGACATATCAGCAATCGGCGCATGGTGAAACATGGTTTGCCGTTTGAGGGGTCCGGCGGCGCATCAACGGGGCATTGGGGAAATCGTAAATGGCGAATGTGGTGGTCGTCGGCTCGCAATGGGGCGACGAGGGCAAGGGCAAGATTGTCGACTGGTTGAGCGAACGTGCCGATGTGGTGGTGCGCTATCAGGGCGGACACAATGCCGGGCATACGCTGGTTGTCGACGGGGTCAGCTACAAGACCGCCCTTATTCCCTCCGGTGTGGTCCGCGGTGGCAAGCTCAGCGTCATCGGCAATGGGGTGGTCGTCGATCCGCACCATTTTGTCGAGGAACTGGCCAAATTGAGGGGACAGGGTCTTCAAATCGGGCCTGACAATCTGATGATCGCGGAAAATGCGCCGCTGATCCTCTCGTTGCACCGGGAGCTTGATGCGCTTCGCGAAAACTCCAATTCCGGCCTGAAAATCGGCACGACCAAGCGCGGAATCGGACCGGCCTACGAAGACAAGGTCGGACGGCGTTCGATCCGCGTCATCGATCTGCAGGACCGCTCCGTTCTGAGGGACAAGATCGAACGTCTTCTCGGGCACCACAACGCTCTAAGACGCGGCATGGGTCTGAGCGAGTTTTTAGTGCAGGAGATATATGACGAACTCGATCAGGTGGCTGACGAGATCCTACCCTATGCCGGCCAGGTGTGGCGGGTTCTGGACGAACACCGCAAAAAGGGCGCGCGCATTCTGTTCGAAGGTGCACAGGGCGCGCTTCTGGACAATGACCACGGCACCTATCCGTTTGTGACATCATCGAACGTCGTGGCCGGGCAAGCGGCGGCCGGTTCGGGCCTTGGTCCGCGGGCACTCGATTTCGTGCTGGGGATCACCAAGGCCTATACGACCCGGGTCGGCGAAGGCCCGTTTCCGACCGAGCTTTTCGACGAGGTAGGCGACTGGCTCGGCGAAAAGGGGCATGAGTGGGGTGTCAATACCGGCCGCAAGCGCCGCTGTGGCTGGTTCGATGCCGTTCTCGTGCGGCAAACGGCCACTGTTTCGGGGATTAACGGCCTTGCTTTCACCAAACTTGATGTGTTGGACGGGCTCGACGAGATCAAGGTTTGCGTGGCCTACGAGCTTGATGGCGAGCGGATCGACTATCTGCCTGCCGGCATGGGCGCACAGGCACGGGTGAAGCCGATTTACGAAACGCTCGAAGGCTGGAACGAAACAACGAAGGGCGCGCGCAGCTGGTCGGATTTGCCGGCGCAGGCGGTCAAATATGTGCGCTATGTGGAGGAATTGACGGGTTGCCCGGTGGCAATATTGTCGACCAGCCCGGAGCGGCTGGATACCATATTGGTAACCGACCCGTTCCAAGACTAGTTTTTTTTGCTAAAACGCGTCGTTGCGGAAAGTGAGTACGAGTAGAGCATGGCGAATTACCAGGAGTTGTTGAGCAAAGCGATATCGGCTTTGCCGGAGAACAACGGCGCGGCGCGGCGGGAAGTATATGAACGCGCGCGCAAGGCACTTGTGGCGCAGCTCCGGGGTATTACGCCGCCGTTGCCAGCGCGCGAAATCACGCAGCATCGTCTGGAACTCGAAGACTGTATTCGCCAGGTCGAACAGCAGGCGACCGAGAATATTCTGGGTGGATTCCGTCAGTTAGACGACGAACCGTCGCCGAGCCCGGCACCCCAGGTGCGTCCGCGCGGCGCCGATGGCGAAAGTGAAATGGTGCCGGAGCCGATGGCCGAAGCTGCGCCTGCACCTGAGCCCGTGGCGGAACCCGAGCCGGCCCCGGAACCCGAACCTGTTGCGGCGCCCGAGCCGGAGCCAGTGGCGGAGACGCAACCCGAGGTTCCGGTGAAAAGCGCCGAAGCCAAACCTGCTGCGGCGCCTGCCATGGCTGAGAGCGTTTCGGCAGAACCCGAGGCGCAAAAGCAACCGGCACAAGCCGAGGCGCCTGCCTACGATGCCCAGGCAGAGGCAATCGACGATATTATCGCGCGCGCCGATGCAGACCGTCAAAAAAGCGGTTCGCCGGCAAAGCCCAAGGCAAGCGGGGGGCCGGGCGTGCCACGCGCCGTTGCCGAAGCCCAGATGGCTGACGTGGCGGTAGAAGAAGCGCCCGCAATCATTGCCCATCCGCATCATTTTGACAGCGAGTCCGAAACGCTGGTCGAGGACGAGGCCAACGCGGTCCCGCCCGAGCCACCGGTGAAAGCCGGCCCGGTTGAACCGGCTTCACCACCGGTGCCGGCGACCGATCCCCGCATCAAGAAGCCAAGCGCTGCGGAACTGATCCGAAGTGCGCAGGCGGGTGTTGATGCGGAAAACACCAACCAAGTCTCGAGCGCTGCGGTTGACGCCGCCATGTCGCAGGTTCGCGAAGTCGAACTTGATGATGCCGTTTCCGTCGAAATGGATGACGAGGAACGTGAAGCGCAATCCGTCGTTGATCGCGCGATTCAGATTCTCGATCGGGAAGCGCGCGGAGAACATGACGAGGACCAGTCGGACGATGATGAGCCGATGGTTGAGCACGACGACGATCTGCCTCTGACGGCGGATCGCGGCGCCCAAAGCGGCCGGGGCCGGATGGCCATGGCGGCCGATGATGACATGTTGTCGAGCGATGACGAAGAGAGCGGCGGCAACGCCCTGACGATCTTCCTCGTGATTGCGGTTGTCTTGCTCCTGCTCGTGGGCGGTGGCACATTCTGGGCATGGCGCGAGGGCTACATTCCGCTCGACGACATTTTCGGCGGCAACGGGCAGACCGTCGCAACGGCTGATGCCGGCGACACCAATACGACTTTGGTTGAAGACCAGACTGGACCGGGCAACACGGCGACCAATGCGGACGCCGTGCAGCCGGCCGATCAGGCAGCTGCCGTGACCGATGAAACACCGGCCACGGAAGAGCGGCTGGTTGCCGACCAGACACCAGCGGTGACCGATCAGCCGAGCGGTGGTGAGGAGCGGTTGGTTGGGGACGAAGAACGCACCGTCGATCCGGCCATCGACAGCACGCAGACTGCGGATGATGCGACAAGCGCGGGTGCACAATCCTTGTTGCTCGAAGCATCCTCGACCGGTCAGACCGGCGCGGTGCCCTATTCGGGGACCGTCAGCTGGGAGCGGAGCGTTGATGAACTCGGCGAGCCGACGCTGATCGGCAAGGCAACCATTCCGGCCCGCAATCTCAGTGTTCAGGTTCTGATCCGGCGCAATGCCGACCCGACCCTGCCGGCAAGCCATTTGTTCGAGGTCGAGTTCAAGACGTCCGACACGTTCGTTGGCGGTTCGATCGCCAGCTTCGGCGGCATTCTGTTCAAGAATGAAGAACTCGTCCCGGGCAAGGCGCTTGTGGGTGCTCCGGCACGGATATTCGAAAACATGTTCCTGTTCGCGCTCAGCTCTTCGGAGCAGGACGTCAAGAACAACGTTCCGCTGATGCGGGACGACAAGTGGATGGATCTGGCGCTGATCTATGGCACCGGCCGACAGGCGATCATCACGCTTGAAAAGGACGATGCCGCGCAGCAATTGTTCGACGACGTGTTCGCGGCTTGGGACGCCGCCGCACAGCAGCAGGCTGGAAATTAGCCGGACGGGAGCAATCTCCCGTCCCGCATTTCATAGGACCGGTCGGCGAACTCACCTGTGTCGCCCTCGAGGTGGCTGATCACCAGCGTAATCCACCTGTTTTCTCCGGTAAGCTTTTTGATGAGCAGGCGCATCTGGCCCACCAGTTCCGGATCGAGCGAAGCGAAGGGCTCGTCCAGCAGCAGAATTGGCTTGTTGCGCAACAGGGTCCGCGCCAGCGCAATTCTTTGTTGCTGGCCGCCCGAGAGCCTGTCGGCCCGCTGATCAGCGTAAGCGGCAAGACCAACTGTTTCCAATGCCGAAAGGATTGCCGGTTCGGTGCCGGACAAATCGCGCGGCGCGCCGAGGCGCACATTGTCCCTGGCGCTGAGATGGCCAAAAACGTTGTTGGACTGAAAAAGGATCGAAACCGGACGTCTGGCGACAGGCAATTCCAACATGCTGTTTCCTGCCAGTTGGATGGTCCCGCCATGCGGAGTGGCGGAGCCGGAAATCAGATCGAACAGGGTCGACTTGCCAGATCCCGAGGGGCCGGAAATCGTGGTGACCGTGCCGGGCCCTGCGGTGATGTCGTAGCGAAATGATGGTCCTTCGCCGGAGTAAGCGAAGCGCAGGTTTTCGATTTCAAGCATCGGTATGTCTTCCTGCGATGAGACGCGGCAGAACCAGAAACACCGCAAAGTTCAGCACAAGCAGGATGGCGGTCATGGCCGCTGCGTCGTTGGTGCGGTAGGCGCCCAGCGCCCGGTTGATGGCCCAGGGCAGGGTGGCGAATTGCTCGGTGCCGAAGAGCGCGATGATGCCGAGGTCGCCGAGCGAGAAGCAGAAAGCCATTGCCAGAACCGTACCGGCCGAGGTTCGCATCAGCGGCCATTCGATGAAGCGCCAGCGCGTCAGCGGGCCAAGGTCGAGACTCTGAATGAGCTTGCCGTAGCGGGCCGCGATGGCGTCGGCGGCAGGCGCCATGCTGGACAGGGCAAAGGGAAGCGCGAGCAACACGCTGCCAATGATCAGGGCAAAGGGTGCGGCCGATTGCGGGGCGAAGCCCATGGCCCGGACGATAAGGAAGAGGCCAAGTGAAATAACGACCGCCGGCGTCAGAAGGTAGGCATAGGCCGGCAAGAGCAGGGCAGTTCGCGCCGGACGCGATCGCAATCCGGCGCGGGCAAGGGACAGTTGCAGTGCCAGAATTGCGGTGAGCAATGCGCTTGCCGTGCCAATCAAAAGACTGGTTGTCAGAGCCTGCCAGAATGACGGCAGGGCGAACAATCGCAAAAGGTTTTGTGCCGTCAGGCCGCGCAGGAGTGGAGCGATCAGCGGCGAGACGTAGAACAGTAAACCCATGGCAACGATCAGGGCCGAGATGGCGCTTCCGGTCGCGCCCGGCCGCCAGACATAGCCGCGATGAGTTGCCGTTTCGCCAAATTGAGGCGCCGCCAACAGAACCGGCAGGATCACGACGAGGCAGGCCAACATCTGGACAAGCGCAAGTTGCGCCGCGCCGCCGAGATCGAAGCTCTGGCGGACCGCGCCATAAATGGCGACTTCGAAGGTCTGATTGGCGGGCCCGCCGCCAAGCAGAAACACTACCGGGAAACTGGTGAAACACAGGAGAAAGACCAGCCCGATGGCGCCGGGCAGGGCGGGTGCCAAGGCTGGCCAGTCGACAATTCTGATGCGCTGCCATGGGCCAAGACCAAGGCATTGCCCGAGTTTCAAGCGGTCTGCCGGAATGGCGTCGAGCCGGTCGATCAGGATGCGTGCGACCAAGGGTGCATCAAGCACGGCATGGGCGAGCACGATGCCATGCAGGCCGAAGATCGACCAGTTCCATGTGACCCCGAGCGCGCTCGTGGCGTCGGCAATGAGGCCTGCACGGCCCCAGATGGTCAACAGACCAAGGGCGACCGCGATGGCCGGCGCGACGATGGCCGAGGACAGGATCGAGATGGTGAGCGCGCGTCCGCGAAAGTTGAGACGGCTGAGGGCAATCGCTATGGCGGTTCCGGAAATCGTTGCCACGGTTGTGGATATCGCCGCCTGCGTCAACGTCATGCGCAACAGATCGGCGATGTCGATTGCTGGCGCGGCTGGATTTTCCGGCGCGGCAAACAGGGCGGCGAACAGCGCGGCAATCAGCAAGAGAATTGCCGCGCCGATTGTCCATCCGACTGTCTGCCGCGAAAGCATTCTCGCTCTCTTCTCTAGCGGAATGCAGCCAGCATTTCGCTGGTCCATGCTGCGGCATTGGCCGCGACCTGGTCGTCGGGCAGCAGCAGGGTCTTTTCGGGTTGCGGGTCAAAACCCTCGGGCAGGTCGACGGGCAGAACCGGATACATCCAGTTTGTCGTCGGGATGATGTTCTGAGCCTTTTCGGACACCAGATAGGTCAGGAACTGATTGGCCAGATCCTTGTGAGGCGAGGATTTGAGAATTCCAGCCACTTCGATCTGCAGATAGTGACCTTCGTCGAAACTGGCGGCTTCGTAGGAAAAGTCATCCTCGGCGATGCGATGATAGGCCGGAGAGGTGGTGTAGGAGAGGACCATATCGGCCTCGCCCTGCAGGAACAGGTTGTAGGCGGCCGACCAGTCGGCGGTCATGGTGACGACATGAGGGGCGATCTCTGCCCAGGCCTCGTTTGCATCGTTGCCATAAGCAGCCTTGACCCAGAGGACCAGCCCCAATCCGGGCGTAGCGGTGCGCGGGTCTTCAATGACAATCTTGAGGTTGTCGTCTTCGCCCGCCAGTTCCTGAAAATCGTGAGGTGGTTCGGCCAGATCAGCCTTGCGATAGACGAAGGCGAAGTATCCGAAATCGAACGGTACGAAATCGGGCGCACTCCATCCGGTCGGAATTTTCAATGCGCCTGTGTCGACCGAATGTTCGGTAAACAGGCCAGTGTTGCGGGCTTCCTGGACGGTTGCCGTATCGAGGCCGAGCACGATATCCGCCTTCGTCGCCGGCCCTTCCAGCTGCACGCGGCGCAAGGCGCCGATGGAACTGTCGGCGGCGACGAAATCAAGCGTGCAGGCACATTGGGCTTCAAACCCCTGTTTGAGCAACGGCCCCGGACCCCATTCAGCGGCAAAGGCGTCGTAGGTATAGATAGTGAGGGTGGGTTTCTCGTCCGCTGTTGCGGGCGTTGTGAAAGCCAGCGCCACAAGAAGGGTCAGAACGGGAATACGCGACATGTCGATCTCCGGGTCGGCCATGTGCGCGGGGGAAGAAACTGCAAGTGCCTGAACTGGCGCTTGCCATCTCGAACTTCCTCCGCCAGCATGATCTGGTTCAGGTTCAATGGGTAAAGTCTCAGCTTCGCCTCGCGGCGAAGCACCCCAGCGAGATGGGCCGAGCCTATAGGGAGCTTCGCGCAAGTGCAATCGGATTTGAAATTGGCAGCGGAAAACCACCTCCGGTTTGAAGGACCGCTGGTGATTGTTGGCGGCGCCGGGTTTTCGCGCGCCGACCTTTTGACCTTGCAGGATGCGGGTGCCGCAATTGTCGGCGCGGACGGCGGGGCAGATGCGGCGCGGGATGCGCAGGTGATCCCTGAAGTGGTGATCGGCGATATGGATTCGCTGATTCACGCCGATGAATGGCAGGAGCGGACGCGGCTGGTCCGCATCGCGGAGCAGGAAACCACCGATTTCGAGAAGTGCCTTTATTCGACCGAGGCGCCAGTCACGGTGGCGCTGGGTGTAACGGGGCGGCGTTTCGATCACACGCTGGCGGCTTTGGATGTCGTGGCGCGATATGGTGACAATCGCCGGATCATTCTCGTCGGCGAGGAAGATATCGCAATTTCGTTTTCCGGGCCGTTCGGGTTCTATGCCGAAACAGGCGAGCGGGTTTCGGTCCATCCGCTCAATCCGGTCAGGTTTGCACACTCCGAGGGGCTTTATTATCCGCTCAATGATCTGACGTTGGCGCCGGGCGTGAAAACCGGGACCTCGAACACGGCGCTTGGCGGCGACGTGTCCATCGTTCCCGCCGAGGGCGAAACCGGTGTCTGGCTCCTGATTGTCGGCAAGCGGCACCTCATGCGGTTTGTGACCGAACTGGGCGATTGACCCCGGTCCAAGCCTGGCGTTGATATTTTCCGGCCGCTGGAACAGACTTGATCACCAAAACGGGGGATGACAATGGTTGAACTGGATCAGGACCAACAGGCGATGAAGGCGTCGATCCGCAATGGAGCCCTGGTGCTCGGCGGTGTCGGCTTCGTGATCGTGGGGCTTCTGGCCTATTGGCTGTTGGGCAGTCAGGGCGATCTGATTAGGGCAGGTGGCGGTGCCGTCATCGGTGCGCTGGCAGGGTTTGGCCTGTTTCGCTGGAACTTCACGTCGCGGTCGAAGGGTGCGGCCTGTGCGAAGTGCGGGTCGGTTTATTCGATTTCGCGCACGGACCGGAATGAGGTTTTCAAATCCAGCGAAAACAAGATGGAGCGGGAGGCGCAGGCGGACGGCTCGACCAAGGTCACAAGCTGGGTCGAAGAAGTCTATGACGTCACCGAGACCTATACCTGTTCGAGTTGCGGGGACGTGACGACGAAAAACTTCACGACGACCCGGCGCAAGGACGAAGAGGAGCGTATCGAGGGCCCGCGCGGGCTCGGCCGGGTCGATGGGGAGGCGGGGCAGGACAGTGCCACGGGAATGGACATAGAAGCGGCCGAACCGGACGCGCCGCCGCCTCCGCCAACACCGCGCGGCGGCACAACGGGCCGGACGCGCAACTAGGCGCGATCAGGCGTCTTCGTGGACGAGGGCCGGTGCTGCCTGGCCTGACAAGTTGCGCATTTTCTGCTGAACTTTCTCGAAGGCGCGCACCTCGATCTGACGGATACGTTCGCGGGAAACGCCATATTCCTGCGCCAGCTCTTCCAGTGTGGTCGGGCTTTCCTGAAGCCGCCGGGCAAGGAAGATGGCCTTTTCGCGATCGTTGAGCACGTCCATGGATTCGTTGAGCATGGCCATGCGTTCCTGATATTCCTCGCTTTCGCCGAGGACTTCTTCCTGATCAGGCGCGTCGTCGACAAGCCAGTCCTGCCATTCCGAACTGCCTTCGTCGGCGCGCATAGGTGCGTTCAGCGATGCGTCGCCGCTCAGGCGCTCATTCATCGAGACAACATCGTCTTCGCTCACGTGCAGGGTCTGGGCGATCTGCTTGATCTGATCGGGATGCAGTGCGCCGTCATCGAGGGCGGCGATCTGACCCTTGACCTTGCGCAGGTTGAAGAACAGGCGTTTCTGGGCGGCAGTCGTGCCGATCTTGACCAGCGACCACGAGCGCAGGACATATTCCTGGATCGAGGCGCGGATCCACCACATGGCATAGGTGGCGAGGCGGAAACCCTTGTCGGGGTCGAAGCGTTTGACTGCGTGCATCAGCCCGACATTTCCTTCCGAAATGACTTCGGAAATCGGCAGGCCGTAGCCGCGATAGCCCATGGCGATCTTGGCCACGAGACGAAGATGCGAGGTGATCATCTTCTGCGCCGCTTCGGCGTCGTCATGTTCCTGATAGCGTTTGGCGAGCATGAACTCCTCGTCGGGCTCCAGCATGGGAAATTTGCGAATTTCCTGCAGGTAGCGCGACAGACCGTTGTCGCTCGTCAGCATGGGTAGATTGGATTGCTGCGCCATGGATTTGCCTTTCGTCCCTCCCCGGAGCGGCCCGCGTTTGGCACCGCTTCAAGGCTACGTTTTCCGCCGTTCCGCCGTTGCAAACGCGCGGACACCGGGAAAACGAGACCTTCATATAGGTCCGGTTCCTTACGGTTCCAGACTTTTGCGTCGCAAAAATGACCGGGGGCCTTCACATGTTGTTTATCGTAATATTACGATGATTGCAAATCCGGAATGGTGCCTAGCCCGGATTTGACAGCGAAAAAGGGGTCAATTCGCGGTCGAGAGCCGCCAGATCAGGCGGAAACGGGGCTTCAAACAACATGAATTCGCTGGTGTGAGGATGTTCGAAACCAAGCTCGGCGGCGTGCAGGGCTTGCCGGCCCAGGCCATCGACAATGGATTTCAATGGCTCCGGCAGGCGGCGGGATTTGGTCTGGAAACGGGACGCGTAAAGCGGGTCGGCGACGATGGGGTGGCCGGTATGGGCCATGTGCACGCGAATCTGATGGGTGCGGCCGGTTTCGAGGCGGCATTCGAGTTTGGCGATCTGCCAGCCCTCGCCACCGAAGCGGCCAAGGGTTTGAAAATGGGTGACGGCATGGCGGCCGGAGTCACGAATGGCCTGTTTCAGGCGGTTGCCCGGGTCACGGCCAATTGGCGCATCGATGGTGCCGGCAAAGCGCGGATGATGACCCCAGACAAAAGCGGCATAGGCGCGCCTCAGCGGACCGGTGAGCCCGTGATCGGCAAACTGTGCGGCCAGATGGTTGTGCGCCTGTTCGTTCTTGGCGGCGACCATGACGCCAGACGTGTCCTTGTCGAGGCGATGCACGATGCCTGGGCGTTTGACCCCTCCAATTCCCGCGAGACTGTCGCCGCAACGGAAGAGAAGGGCATTGACCAGCGTTCCATCAGGCGAGCCCGGGGCGGGATGGACCACCATGCCAACCGGCTTGTTGATGACGATCACATCGTCGTCTTCATAGAGCACATCGAGGGGAATGTTCTGTGGCTCGGGATCGGCATCGATCGGCGGAGGCAGGGTGAGTGCCACAAGATCGCCGGGTTTGACCTTGAGTTTGGGCTGGACGGCGTTCTCACCGTTGACAAAGACCTCACCGTCGAGGATGAGGGCCTTGAGACGCGACCGGCTCAAATCCGGGCAGGATTTGGCCAAAAGCACGTCGAGCCGCGTTCCGTTTTCTTCGGGAGCGACCTCGAACTCAATGTCATCCAATTCGCCAAGCGGATCGGCCATAAAGCAGGACCTACATGTCTGACCAGAAAGAAGAGCCGCAGGAACTGACGCCCGAGGCCCGGCAATTGCTGCAAAGGGCGCGGCGCTTCTTCGTGATATTCGTCGGTATCCTGTTGATCGGCTTCGTGTCCATAGCGGCCACGCTATTTTACCGCGTCACGCGGGACGATGGCGGCACGGCGGGACGCTATCAATTGCAGCAGATTGCCTTGCCGTCTGGCTCCGAGGTCATTTCGGTGGCACCGGATGGGGACGCGCTGGTTGTGACTTTTCGGGTCGATGGCGATACCAGCGTCGCGATCTTCGACGCGAAATCGGGTGAAATCATCCGGCAAGTTCCTGTTACGCAATGAGAATACGCCAAATGGGGTATTGACTCATCCGCGTTGCCCAATACGCTGCTGTGGCTCCAATGACACGTGAGGCGCGGGGTAGGGATGTCAACGTCTATGCTTTCAACAATCGCCGGCAGCGAATTTCTCGTGAACGTGTCCGCGAGTTACGTGCAGACCGAGAGCACCATCGCTCAACTGACCAACGGCAATTACGTGGTCGTCTATTCCTCGGTGAACGGCGATCTCTCAGGATATGGGATCAAGGCGCGCATATTCGATCAGGACGGCAATGAGGTCGTTCCCGAATTCACGGTCAACCAGAACACAAGCCTCAGTCAGACGAGCCCGTCGGTAGCGGCCTATTCGGATGGCCGGTTTGTCGTGGCCTGGACCACTGATGACAGCACCGCGGACACCGACGGAAGGGCGATCAAGGCCCGCATCGTCAACGCCGATGGCACGATGACCAATTCGGAATTTCTGGTCAATGCGAGTTCGACGGCCGACCAGAGATCGTCCGATGTCGTGCAACTGAGCAACGGCAATGTCGTTTACGCGTGGGAAACGTTGGATGCGGCCCAGGATACCGAGGGCGCTGCCATAAAGGCCCGGATATTCAGCGAGGCTGGTGTTGGTGTCGTCAACGAATTTCTCGTCAACGAGGTCGGTACCGGATCGCAGCTCCAAGTGGGGCTTGCGGCGTGGGCGGACGGCAAATTCGTCGCGGTCTATTATTCCGGTGATCGCAGTGGGGGGGGCTTCCAGGTCAAGTTCCGGATCTTTGAAAATAACGGCACCGAAAGCGTGACCGAGACGATTGTGGGTGTCAGCGCGACATTCTCCAATCTCGCTCCGGACGTGACCACGCTGGCAGATGGCGGATTTGCCATCACCCTGATCAACAGCCTCCTTCCAAGCCATGCTTACATCAACCTTTATAATCAGGACGGAAGCGTCAGGGCCGAAGGGATTCAGGTCAATTCGGATACTTTGGCCGCTGGAAATACACCGCAAGTCTTCGGGATGGAAGATGGGCGCATCCTCGTCACCTATTCGGTCGACAATTCCTCCGGGGGGACCGGGGACGATGTCTATGCGATCATTCTGAATTCTGACGGTACGGTTTCAGTTGACGAGTTCCAGGTCGCAGAACTGACCGCTGAAAACCAGCGGTACGTTGCGGTGATCGGCAATGACGTCGGTGAATTGTTTTTCACCTGGAACACCAATGACGAAACCGCCGATACGAGTGGTGGCGGTATCAAGGGGCGGATGTTCGACGTTGGCCGCTATACCGAAGGCACGTCTTTGGGTGAGACGCTGGACGGCAACGCGGCACGCGATGAAATCGATGGCAAGGGCGGCGATGATACGATCAGCGGGGGAGTCGGCGACGATATTCTGAGGGGTGGGAGCGGCATCGACACGCTTGAAGGCGGGTCTGGCGCTGACACGCTCTCCGGCGATGCCGGCGTTGACACGCTCAAGGGTGGCACGGGAAGCGACACGCTCGATGGCGGAAGCGACGGCGACACGCTTCTTGGGGGTGAAGGCGCCGATTTTCTGAACGGCGGCGGCGGGGACGATGTCCTCAAGGGCAATCAGGGCGTGGACGAACTTGATGGTGGCGGTGACAACGATCAACTGTTCGGCGGAGAGAACAACGATATCCTGACCGGTGGCAGCGGCGAGGACATCCTCAAGGGTCAGACCGGAGCCGACAATCTCGACGGAGGCGGCGACAACGACCAGCTGTTCGGTGCGGAAGGGGCTGACATTCTGGACGGCGGCAGCGGCAACGACCTGCTCAAGGGAGAGCGCGGCAACGACGAACTCGATGGCGGCACAGACGACGATGAGCTGATAGGCGGGGATGGGGCCGATATACTCGATGGCAACCGGGGAAACGACATACTGAAGGGTGATGCCGGGGCGGACATTCTGATCGGATCGGCGGGTGACGATGAGATGACCGGTGGCGGCGGGGGCGACACGTTTGTGTTCGCGCCGGACGACGGCAATGACACGATAACGGATTTCACGAACGGGAGTGACCTGTTCGATCTGTCGGCGTTCGGGTTCGTTTCGAAGACCGTTGCCAAGGCCAAGTTCTTTGAAATCGGAAGCGCGACCGACGACACGTTCGGTTTTGATTTCGATGGCACGGTCATCACCATCAACGGCATGGACCTCGGTGATCTCAACAATGCCGATATCATCATCTGAGTGCAGCAGCAGAGGCTGACCGTCCCGCAAGGGACGCAGCGAATTGCGTCCAGACCATCTTTGATGGAATCAAAACATCAGTTCTGAGTTCTTTTTTTGCCGCAGGATCGAACCGGAAAACCGGTCTGCACCTTTCCGGAACCTGTTCTAGCGGGCGTGAAGATCCTTGAGCGCCTGCATGCGTTCAGACAGGCGGCCACCCTCGCCACTTTCTTCCGTAACATCGGCGAGGTCGAGATGGTCACCGGTGCCCTCGTCTTCGAGATTGTCGGCAAAGCGGCGGACCCGGTCGAACAGGCTGGCGCCCTCGGCTTCTCCCGCCTCTTCATCAACGGAAAAGACCAGGCGCGAAACGTCCGATGCGATATCGTTCAGACGCTCGCGCAGATGGCTTTGTTCCACGCGCTCGTCATCCCACTCGTTCAGGATGGCTGATTCAACGCCGACAATCTTTTCGCGGAGGTTTTCAAGTTCCTCTTCAAGCGACAGTTTTTCAGCCAGGAGTTGGCCGTTCTTGGTTTCCTCGATTTCGACCATGGAGTGGGTTTCTTCGAGAAGCGCGGTGAGGCGGGACTCGGCGCTGGCGATACGGGCTTCGGCTTCCATCAGCGAGGTCGACTCGCTGTCGATGCGGTCGTCGCGGTCGGCGAGGTTCCTGCGAAGCTCAGAGATCTGCAGATGCGCGGCCGCGGTTTCGGAATCATGGGCCTCCATTTGCGAAATCAGCGAATGAACCTGTTCCTCGTAGCGTTCGGAACGGGCGCGCTCGCGCTCGAGAGCGCCCAAAAGTTCGTCGATCTCGTCTGCGGAAATCGCACCACCGGCATTGCGGTAGCGTTCCAGTTCCGCGACCTTGCGATCAAGGTCCCGATCCTTCATGCGCAATCGTTGTGCAAGGTCGGTGCCTTCCTTTTCAAGATCGAGAATGCGGCGGCGCAACTGGGCCTCGCGCTCTTCGAGTTCGCGCACGATGACCAATTGTTCGTCGCGGTCGGCGCGCAATTGTGCCTGTTCGGATTTCTTGCGATTGACTTCGGCGATCTGGTCGGCGAGCCGCTTGCGCAGCGCCTCGACATTCATTTCGAGCCGGCGGGTGGAGAGGGCGAATTCGGCGCGCAGTTGATCCTTGTCGGCCCGATACTCCGACATGGTCATCGGGGTTGCCGCTTCGATGCGTTTCTTGGTCAGCCGGACTGCGCGCTGCCAGATCGAGGGGACGATCATGAGCGCGAGCAGGGCCGCGGCCAGAAAGCCGAGCAGAAAATACATCGAATTTTCGATGACCATGGCAACCTCTTTTGTCCGGGTGGCACGCAATTGCCGCATCATGCCACCGGTTTGGCCCCTCGGCCAACTTAAGCAAAGATTAACCTTAAGAAAAAGCGCGAAATTGGCGCGGCGTTCGTAATCGGGCGAATTCCGCGCGATTCAGAGCGGGCGATAGCTAATGGCTGTGGTCTAGAACGGGTTCCAGGTCGGCTCGTAAGTGAACTTGAGATAGCCCACGCTAACCCCCAGCCTCGCACCAACACCCGCCCGAATGGGCACGACGACCACGTTGCCACGCTTGAGCACCGTCATGCCGAAGCCGCCGACGACAAAGGCCGTGCCGGCCACGCCGGGATAGCGGTTGTACATGGCTTCAACCGAGGGAAGATTATAAACGAGCATCATGACCCGGCTGCCGTCGCCGCCAATGTCGAAACCCACGCTTGGGCCCTGCCAAAAAATGTCGTGCTCGCCGACATTGCGGGTAAACATCGTGCCTTCGCCGTAGCGGCCGCCGAGCAACAGGGCACCCGAACCTTCCTGGCCAAGAATGTAGGCGTTGGGTTGGCCGAATTGACCCACGGCGCGCTCGACAAGCGAGGCGAGGCCCTCGGAAACCGCACCGAAGAACTGATGTCCGGTCGTAACGAGTTCATCAGATGAATAGGTGTCCGAGACCGACCCTTGAGCCTGTGCTGCCACTGGCGCAAGGCAGAGTGCGAGAACGAGGCCAATGATTGCTGAAAGTCGGGCGAAGGTCTGGGTCATTTCGTGGATCCGTGATGGCTAAGTGGAACGCGCACCTTGAGGTTTTACCAATGCCTCATTTTTCGGCTCTAGACTTGGGCAAATCCTGATGCGCGAATCTGGCGTGCGATAGCGGCGATCATGCGGCAAAGCAGTAAACAATTCTTCACGATGTTTCGGCCGGTGCTCCTGGCCGGGTTGCTGGCGTGCGGATTGGCGTTGTTGGCTGTTGCGGCCCCTGCATTTGCCCAGCAAGACCAAGCGGTACCGGGTCCGGAAGCAAGCCCGCCCGCCGCAACGCCAGCAGGCGACATTCCGGCGGACGTGTCCGCCACGGAGGTTTCTGCCGGCGAAACGGGCGCCAATGTACAGGGTAATGCCGAAACCGCAGATGGGCAGGCAATGTCCGATGCGCCGGACGGGGATGCCGATGCGTCTGCGCCGCAAAAACCTTCCTGGCAACCGTTCGGTTCCGCGCCGGTTATTGAGGATCCGGTCAATCTCGACACGCCTTTGATCGGGCCCTATCTCACCGATGCACTCACCGGGGTGGCGCTCAGCGGCTATGACCCGGTCTCCTATTTTACAGCCGGTGAACCGCAAATGGGCAGTTCCGAACTTGAATTCTATTGGCAGGGCGTATCCTGGTATTTCGCTTCGCTGGCCAATCTCGAGAATTTCAGACGGGCGCCCGAATTCTATGCACCGCAATTCGGCGGACATGGCGCAATGAGCATGGCGCGCGGATATCTTTCGCAGGGAGACCCGCAAATCTATCTGGTGCTGGATGACGAATTGTTCCTGTTCTATTCGGCCGGCAACAAAATCGCATTTCAGGAGATCGTGAATTCCGCGCGGTTGGATGCCCGGCAGAACTGGGCGCGGCTTCGCGACGGGTTGGTGCTGCGCTAGCCGTTTCCGAAGGTTTCGCCTGTTTGAAAGGCGGTTGATGCGGTTGCCGCTCGCCGAATTGCGAGCCATGTTTAGCCACTGATTCGACAAGCGGCGGAACCAATGGCTGATATCATCAATTTGAGCGCAAACGACCTGGCGTCCATGCTGTGTTCGCGGGTTTGCCACGACCTGATCAATCCGGTGGGTGCCATCGGCAACGGGTTGCAGGCGCTGACGGACCCGGCGCAGGTAGAGATGCGTGACATTGCGCAGGACCTGATTGCCAATGCGTCCAAACAGGCCCTCGCCAAGCTGGAATATGCACGGCTGGCCTATGGTGCGTCGTCAACCGCGGGCACGCAGTTCGATACGCGTGAGTGCGAACGGGTTGCCAATGTCTTTTTCGAGATCGTCAAGCCGGAACTCGAATGGCAGATCACGCCGGTCATGATTGCCAAGAACCGCGGCAAGCTGTTGATGAACATGCTTCTCATCGCAGCTGAATCCGTGCCGCGTGGCGGCAAGGTCACCGTTGCCCTGAGCGGCGAACCGGACAAGGAAATGATCAGCATCGTTTCGACGTCCGATCCCGAGCAGAAGCAGAAGACGCTCATTCCCAACGGCGTTGAGGAACTGGTGGCCGGCAATCCGGAAGAGGGCGTCGATGCCCGCGGCATTCAGCCATTCTATACCGGGGTGCTGGCGCGCCTGGTCGACATGGATGTCGCGATCAAACTGGACGGAACGACGTTTAGTATCGTGGCCACACCCAAGTAAATATTCACATCAGATCAATCCCTTAGGTACGAACACGTGACCAGCCGCGCGGCAAGTAATCGTTAACCGCGCGGGCGGCAGGCTTGGCGCTCAACCACACCCAATGTGCGGACCGGGCGCGACATGGACGATCTGCTT
The DNA here is from genome assembly GCA_020638065.1 of Hyphomicrobiaceae bacterium. Classification (GTDB taxonomy): domain Bacteria; phylum Pseudomonadota; class Alphaproteobacteria; order Rhizobiales; family Devosiaceae; genus JACKJF01. Next base: position 147,043 of record JACKJG010000008.1, read on the forward strand.
GCGGAATTTCTGACCGAGACGTTCGAAAACCTCGAAGTCGTCGATAGCGAACTTGTGCGCTTCGAGCGGGAGCCGAACAATGCCGACATCCTCGGCAACGTTTTCCGCCTGGTGCACACGATCAAGGGAACGTGCGGATTTCTTGGTCTGCCGCGGCTCGAAAAGCTGGCACATGCCGCTGAAACCCTGATGGGCCATTACCGGGACGGCGCAGCCGTGACCGACGATGGCGTCACGGAAATCCTCAAAAGCATCGACCGGATTAAATCGATCCTCGCCGCGCTGGAAGAAACGCAGGAGGAGCCGGGCGGAGACGATCAGGACCTGATCGATGTGTTGCTGCTGCTGGCCGAGGTGACCGGCTCCATTTCCGAATTGCCGGGCGCCGACGCGGCAGACGCCGCGCTGGAGGTTGACGAGTTTCCGGACGAAATGCCTGAAGCACCGGCAATTGTGGCGGCAATGGATGGTGCTGAAGGGGATGAGGGCGAAATGGACCTCAGCGCCGGACCGATGGGCCGTCCTTTGAAGCCGGGTGAAGTGTCACTGGCCGAACTCGAAGCGGCCTTCGCAAACGCCGAGGGCCCCGATCTTGAGCTGCTTCCGAAAGGCGATCCGGTGGCGGAGACGGGGCAGAATGCTCCAGCCGGCGGGTGCAGCGAGAAATCCGTTGCCAACCAGACGATCCGGGTCAACGTGCAGACGATTGAAGGCCTGATGAACATGGTCTCGGAACTGGTGCTTACGCGAAACCAGTTGCTCGAAATATCACGGCGCCACGCGGACAGTGAATTCAACACGCCTTTGCAGAGGCTTTCGAACGTTACAGCGGAACTGCAGGAAGGGGTGATGCAGACCCGCATGCAGCCGATCGGCAATGCCTGGGGCAAGCTGCCGCGCATCGTGCGGGACCTGTCACACGAATTGGGTAAGCCGTTTGACCTGCAAATGAGCGGTGCGGAAACCGAACTTGACCGGCAGGTGCTTGAACTGATCCGGGACCCGCTGACGCATATGGTGCGCAATTCGGCGGATCACGGCATCGAAGCGCCCGAGGAGCGGCGCAAGGCAGGCAAGGCGGAAACGGGAACGATCAGGGTTTCCGCATTTCACGAAGGCGGGCAAATCATCATCGAGATTGCCGACGACGGCAAAGGCCTGAACACGGCGCGGCTCAAGGAAAAGGCGCTCGGCAAAGGCATCGTGAGTGCCGCAGAGCTCGATGCAATGTCGGACGCGCAGGTTCACAAACTGATATTTCATCCCGGATTTTCGACGGCGGAAAAGGTGACTTCGGTTTCCGGCCGTGGCGTCGGCATGGACGTGGTGCGCACCAATATCGAACTCATCGGCGGATCGATCGATCTGCAATCGGTCGAGGGACAAGGAACGATTGTGCGGATCAAGATCCCGCTGACACTAGCCATCATCCCGGCACTGATCATCGCCGCCGGTGGCAGCCGGTTTGCCATTCCGCAATTGGCTGTGACCGAACTGGTCCGGGCCAGCGCTGCCGGCCCCAACCGAATCGAGATGTTGAAGGATGCGGAAGTCCTGAGGTTGAGGCATACGCTCTTGCCGATCGTCCGGCTCAAGAATCTGCTCCGGCTGCAGCAAGAGGGCGGTGCGCCGGACGCTTCGCCCAAAAGGTCATCAAGCGAATTTGTCGTTGTTATCAAGGTAGGAGCGCAGACGTTTGGACTGGTTGTCGACGAGGTTTTCCATACCGAGGAAATCGTGGTGAAGCCGGTTTCCGGCATGCTCAAGGATGTATCGATGTTCTCGGGCAATACGATCATGGGCGATGGGTCCGTGATCATGATCCTCGATCCGAACGGTGTCGCGCAGGCGGTCGGTCCAATGCGGCTCGATGAGCGCAATGATGCTGAGACGCCGGACAGCGAAAGTGATGATGCGCGCCTGTCGCTTCTGCTGTTCGAAGCGGGTGGGGACGGACCCAAGGGCGTTCCGCTGTCGCTGGTGACGCGCCTCGAGGAATTTGACGTTTCCCAGATCGAGCGCAACGGGAACCGGATGATGGTGCAATATCGGGGGCGGTTGATGCCACTTGTGCCGGTGGACGAGGGTATGACACCCGCCGAAAGCGGTCAGTTGCCGATGTTGGTTTTCTCCGAAGGCCAGCGATCCTTGGGGCTGGTGGTCGATAGGATCATCGACATTGTCGAGGATCGGCTTGACCTGCAGGTGCAGTCGGAGCGTGAGGGCTTTCAGGGTAGCGCCATCATTGCGGGCAAGGCGACCGAGATCATCGATGTGGGCTATTTTCTTCCGAAAGCCTATGCCGACTGGTTCGAGCGCAGGGCGCAAGCGGGCACCGCGCCGGCCCGGCTTCTTTACGCGGAGGATTCCGCTTTTTTCCGCAACATGATCGTACCGGTTCTGATGGGCGCAGGCTATGAGCTCAAGGTCGTCGAAGACGGATTCGACGCCTATGAGTTGATCAGGGCTGGCGAACGGTTCGATGCCATCGTGACCGATATTGAAATGCCGAACATGGATGGGTTCACGCTTGCGAAAATGGTGCGGGACAACCCACCGACGGCGCAATTGCCGATCATCGCCCTATCTGCATTTGTCGGGCCGGAGGCGGACGCAAGGGCGGCCGAAATCGGGATCAATGCCTATATCGCCAAGTTTGACCGCTCGCGGCTCATCGAAATCATCCGCAACGAGGTGCGGGCCGGCCAGATGGAGATCGCAGCATGAGCGCCGGTGGCGGCAGACAATATCGTGGCGGGCAGAGCCAGTATGTGACCATCCGGCTTGGCGGCCAGATGTTCGGGCTACCGATCGAGAAGGTTCAGGATGTCTTCATTCCGGACAATTTCACGCCGGTTCCGCTGTCCCGAAAGCAGATTGCCGGGGTGCTTAATCTTCGCGGACGGATCGTGACGATGATCGACCTGGCGCACATTCTCGGCCTCAGTGCAGTCAACGCGACAAATGCGGAGCGGCCGGCGGCCGGTGTGCTGCACGCTAACGAATCATACGGACTTTTGACCGATAGTGTGGGCGAAGTCGTTACGCTCGCCGACCGGGAGATGGAGCCAAATCCGATCAATCTCGATGCGAGCTGGTCGGAGGTCAGTTCAGGCACATTCAAGCTGGACAACGAGCTGCCGGTCATACTGAACGTCGAAGCGCTGATCGAAAACCTGCTGCGTAAGGATGCGGCGTGAGGACCGAGTGGAAAGGAACGAGACATGCAATCCTGTCTGATCGTGGATGATTCCAGCGTTGTGCGCAAAGTTGCTCGGCGCATTCTGGAAGACATGGACATGGTGATCGACGAGGCCGAGGACGGCCAGGAAGCGTTCGAAAAATGTCAGGCTGAAATGCCCGATGTCATTTTGCTCGACTGGAACATGCCGGTGATGAGCGGGCTCGAATTCCTCAAACGGCTGCGTGCCTACGACGGCGGCCAGAAACCCAAAGTGGTGTTCTGCACCACCGAGAACGATGTCGGACATATTGCCATGGCGATGAAGGCCGGCGCCAACGAATACATCATGAAACCGTTCGACCGCGAGATTGTCGAGTCGAAGTTTCAGGAAGTCGGACTGAGCTGAGGGCGCTTATGGCGCCCTTGAGCTGAACCGATAACCGATCGGGCATCTGCCCGGGAAGGTTCCTCAACACATCTGGAGGTGCGCCATGGGCGCAGTGCGTCAGCACGCGGGTCAGCCCGTGCGGACAAAGGTCATGCTCGTCGAGGATTCCGCTGTGGTGCGCGGCATGATGCGCAACTGGCTCGAACATCTCGACGGGGTTGCGGTGGTTGCTACAGCGCAAAACGGACAGATCGCAATCGACATGGTCGGGGCCGCCGCGCCCGACATCATCATTCTCGATATCGAGATGCCGGTCATGGACGGGATCACCGCGCTGCCACAATTGCTGCGGGCGGCGCCCCAGGCCAAGATCGTCATGGCGTCGACGCTGACCGACCGCAATGCGCAAATCTCGCTCAAGGCATTGCAGCTTGGAGCGACCGATTACATTGCCAAACCATCATTCGCTCGCGACGGGAACTCTGCGCGCGACGAGTTCAAGGTGGAACTCCTGCGCAAGATCAAGGGTCTGAGTGGTCCGGCGCATCAGGTTCAGTCAACGCGATCTCCTGCGCCCGACGCCGGCTGGATGCCGATTCCCGCGCCCGGCACACACTTCTCCCTGCGGAAACTGTCCGCCACGCCTCCGCGCATCCTGCTGTTCGGTTCTTCAACAGGCGGTCCAGCGGCTCTGACCAGGGTATTTGAAGCGCTTCGTGGCAAGCTCTCGCGGTTTCCGGTGCTGGTGGTGCAGCATATGCCAGCAACGTTCACCCGGCTTCTGGCGGAAAAACTGAGCGCGGCGGCGGAGATCGAGGGCGCCGAGGCGGTGGCGAACGAGCCATTGTTGCCCGGCCGGCTCTATGTCGCACCGGGCGGGCAACACATGAGGCTTCAAAGGGTTGGTGCGGATATTCGGATCGCCCTCGACGGTGGGCCGCCCATCAATCACAGCCGTCCTGCGGTCGACCCGATGTTCGAAAGTGCGGCACAGATTTTTGGCCCGGCCGTTCTGTCCGTGGTTCTGACGGGCATGGGGTCTGATGGCGCGCGTGGCGCCGTCGCCATCGCCGACCGGGGTGGCAGCGTGTTTGTACAGGACGAAGCGAGCAGCGTCGTCTGGGGAATGCCGGGGGCCACGGCCGCGATGGGTGCGGCGGCAGAAATCCTGCCGTTGGAGCAGATCGGGGTCCGGATTGCCAGTTTGATTGGGGCGAGGAGCAGCCGATGAACGAACACGAAATGAAACTGATCAGCGATTTTGCGCTCAAGCAGTCCGGAATCGTGCTCAACGAGTCCAAGGCCTATCTCATCGAAAGCCGTCTGGGTTCAATTGCCGAAAAACACCGGTTCAATTCGATTGCCGCTTTGGCGCGCGGGTTGGCGACGGCATCGATGGATTTGCAGCGAGACGTTATCGACGCGCTGACCACGAACGAGACCTTCTTTTTTCGCGACAAGACTCCGTTCAACCTGTTTGAAGAGGTCATTCTGCCGACGCTGATTTCTACCCGTCCGCCCGGCAGCCGGATTCGTATCTGGTGTGCGGCGACGTCGACCGGGCAGGAGCCCTATTCACTGGCCATGCTGGTTCTGAAGCACAAACACCTGCTCGCCGGACGAAGTGTCGACATCCTTGCGACCGACATTTCAGCGAGCGCGCTCGAACGGGCGCGCGAGGGGCTTTATTCCCAGTTCGAAGTGCAGCGTGGATTGCCGGTACAAATGTTGATGGAGCATTTTGTGCAGGAGGGCAGCAATTGGCGCATCTCGAGGCAGGTGCGCGACATGGTCAGGTTCTCGGAACTCAACCTGATGACACCGTTTCCCCAGGTGGGCGTTCAGGATGTGGTCTACTGTCGTAACGTATTGATCTACTTTAACAATGAGTCCAAGCGAAAGGTGCTGGATGGCCTGGCTGCGGTAACAAAGCCAGACGGATATCTGGTTCTTGGGGCGGCCGAAACGATGATCGGGCACACCGAGAAGTTCATGCGTGCTGACGGCCAACGCGGACTTTATCAGCCTGCGCCGAGGGAAAGCGCTCTGCGTTTGCGGGCATGAGCGAACATTGACTTTTCGTTTCGCGATTGTCAGCCTTCAAATGCTTTGAAAGGCAGGGGACGACATGATGATCAAACAAATTGAGGCGCTGGCGCTTGCCGGCGTACTTGCATTGTCTGCGGCAAGCGCCGCGACGGCTTCCAACGTGGTTATGGCCAACACCGACTACAATTGCGCCTATGTGAACGAACACATGACGGAAGATCAGGCGCTTCGCTCGTTCATGATCGACTATACGTTCGGATTTGTGACCGGAATGAATATACAGATGCTGCGGCAAGGTGAGCCGGGGTTCGACTTTTCCCTGATTGACTCGCCGATGTTGATCACCTGGACCGCCCAGGTCTGCAATGCCAATCCGGACATGTCATATGCCGAGGCGGTGATGCGCATGTTCGATGTCATTCGCGCACAAGCGGCTCAGGGCCAGGGCGACGGCGGCTAGGGGACCGGGCCGATTTACGGCTGACGCCGTTCCTGACGTCCGGACCGGCTTCATTCGGTCAAGTTTGCATCATATTGTGACGGCCGAATCAAACCGGCCGCAGAATCTCTGTGCTTCAACCGCAGAGGATCCGGATTCTGGCGCATTAAGCTTGGATGGTGTGGATGGCCTTGGCCTACGAAGACAAGACGAGCACGTCTCAGACAAACAGTATCAAGAACAACGCGTTCCTGTCGGGGCTGGCCTTCAAGTACAGCTCCGGCTTTTCCATATGGAGCACCTTCAATCTGACCTACGATTTGAACGTGGGGCAAAAACCGCCGGGCGAGAAGGCAGGGACCTGGTCTAGCGGCCTGCAGGACGCCATTCATCTGGCGATTGCTGACGTGAGCAGCGTCTGCAAGGCAACCTTCACGGAAGTTGATGGTAGTGCGGACGTCGAATTCTGGTCGTATAGCGCCAATGACGACTATCTGGGATATTCCTGGGCCATCACCGATGCGGCCAATCGGGGGGTGTATGTCAATTCCAAGTCCGCGGATTCCGGTCTTGAATTCGCCTATGGCAGCTATGACTACATCACGGTCATACACGAATTTCTGCACAATATGGGCCTGGCCCATCCGCATGATTCCTATGCCAAATTTCCAGGTGTGAAGGGCTCAGGCACGCTCGGGGACTACAAACTCAACCAGAATGTCTACACGGTGATGAGCTACAACGATGCGGCAGGGCTGAAGACCGCGAGCGGAGTTGAAACGACGGGCTGGACACCGGACAGCTATGGATATGGTGTGCTTGGGGCCTTCGACATCGCCATGCTTCAGAAGCTTTATGGTGCCAACAAGACCTACAATACCGGCAACGACACCTATTATTTGCCGAAGTCCGACAAGGCAGGCACCTTTTACAAGGCAATCTGGGACGCGGGCGGCACGGACACGTTCCAGTTCAATGGCAGCCAAGATGCAGTGATTGACCTTCGTCCGGCGACGCTCAAGCTCGCCGACAAGGAAAGGGCGGGTGGTGCACTTTCCTCCGCTGATGGCGTGCATGGCGGTTTCACGATCGCAAAGGGCACGATCATCGAGAATGCTACCGGCGGTTCGGGCGACGACAGCCTGATCGGCAATGGTTCTGCCAACAAACTTCTGGGCCGGGGTGGTGCCGACGATCTAACCGGCCGCAACGGCAAGGACATTCTGGTTGGTGGGAACGGCATGGACACACTTCGCGGCGGGGCCGATGCGGATGTACTGAAAGGGCAGAAAGGCGACGATCAGCTTTTCGGCAATGGCGGCCCCGACAAGTTCGTGTTCAGCAATAACGGGTCGACGGATGTCGTCCATGATTTTGCCGACGGTTCGGACCGGCTGAAGCTAATCGGATTTGGATTTGTCGACGAAGACGATGCCTTGCAGCACTTCGACGCGATGGGCGCGAACGGGGTCGAGTTCCTGTTCCAGGGAACCGTGATCGAGGTTTATGGCGTTGACAAGGCTCATCTCGACGCGACGGACCTGATCGTCTGAGCCTGTCCCTTTTTCGGACCGCGCGGTTTTGCGAACCGAATTGACTGCAATTCACGAACAAAAAACCCCGCCGAGGCGGGGTTCTGAATTTGGATCTTGCCGGAGCAATCAGGCGGACTGAGCGATCTCGCTCTCGTCCGGCTCGCGCAGCACATAGCCGCGGCCCCAGACGGTTTCGATGTAATTCGTTCCGCCGGTCGCCACGGAGAGTTTCTTGCGCAGCTTGCAGATGAAAACGTCGATGATCTTGAGTTCGGGCTCGTCCATGCCACCGTAAAGGTGATTGAGGAACATTTCCTTGGTCAGTGTGGTGCCCTTGCGCAGCGAGAGCAGCTCGAGCATCTGATATTCCTTGCCGGTCAGATGAACGCGCTGGCCTGCGACTTCGACGGTCTTGGTGTCGAGGTTGACCGAGAGATCTCCGGTCTGGATGACCGATTGTGCGTGGCCTTTGGAGCGGCGGACGATGGCGTGAATGCGTGCAACCAACTCGTCCTTGTGGAATGGCTTGGTCATGTAGTCGTCGGCACCGAAGCCGAGGCCGCGAACCTTGTCCTCGATACCGGCAAGGCCCGACAGAATAAGAATGGGTGTCTGGATTTTCGCGACCCGGAGGGAGCGAAGGACCTCATAACCGCTCATGTCCGGCAGGTTGAGGTCCAAAAGTATAATATCGTAGTCGTAGAGCTTGCCCAGATCGACGCCTTCTTCACCCAGATCGGTGGTGTAGACGTTGAAGCTCTCGGACTTAAGCATCAGCTCAATGCTTTGTGCAGTTGCGCTGTCGTCCTCAATCAAGAGTACCCGCATGACAATCCCCTTAAGTCGATCAGTTCCTTGCTGGAACCTTGGGAACCACCACCCATGCGCCGCGTGGTGATCCGGTTTCCTACTGGATGCGATTCAGCCTACTGGCAATTAGTTAACAAAAGTTGATTCAGGTAGGCAATATGCGCATTTTGTTAAGTTATGAAACAGTTAAGTTGTTGATTTTACTAGGTTAATTTCGTTCATGCTTCTTAAGAAAATACTTTAAGAAAGAGTTTTATCCGACTCTTACGACTCTTGAAAATGCGGGTGGAAAAGTGGGTCAAGACGCGCGGATGCGTTTCAGAAAAAATTAACCCGATTGTCAGCCATAGGCGAACAAAATTAACGATCAGTTACCATGGTGGCCGAAGTGATTCGGATTGCCGAACCCAAGCAGCGCGAGGAGCGGGATGAAATCGCTCATTTCGGAAATCGGGGCGATTGACGATTTCGAGGTCTTTGGCCGCGTCAAGACCGTGCAAGGCCTGTTGATCGAGGTCGTGGGACCGGTTCAGGAATTGCGGGTCGGTGGCCGCGTCATCATCGAGACGCGGGCGGAGCAGAAGCTCGAGACGGAAATCATCGGATTTCGCGACGGGCACGCGCTCTGTTTGCCCTTCGGATCGGTTGAGGGTGTGCGGCTCGGGTGCAAAGCCGTCTTCGCCCAGCACGACGGGGCGGTTTATCCCAGCGCTGACTGGCTGGGGCGGGTTCTGGATGCGTCCGGCAATCCTATCGACGATCGCCCGGCTCCCCGGCAGGGAGACGTTGGCTGTTCGCTTCGTCAATCACCGTTGCCGGCCCACAAACGCGGAGCGGTGGGTGACCCCATCGATCTTGGCGTGCGGGCGCTCAATACGTTCACAACGGTCTGCGAGGGTCAGCGGCTCGGTATCTTTGCCGGATCGGGTGTGGGCAAGTCGGTTCTGATGTCGATGCTGGCGCGCAATACCGAGAGCGACGTTGCTGTCATCGGGTTGATCGGAGAACGCGGGCGGGAAGTCAGGGAGTTCATAACCGAACATCTGGGCGAGGAGGGGCTTAAACGTGCGATCGTGGTTGTCGCGACGTCGGACGAGTCCGCACTGATGCGCCGCCAGGCCGCCTATCTGACGCTGACCCTGGCGGAATATTTCCGCGATAAGGGCAAGCGGGTTCTGTGCATGATGGACAGTCTGACCCGTTTTGCCCAGGCTCAACGCGAGATTGGTCTGGCAATCGGCGAACCGCCGACGGCCAAGGGCTATCCGCCGACCGTGTTTTCGGAATTGCCGCGCTTGCTTGAGCGGGCCGGTCCGGGCCTCAAAAACTCGGGCTCCGTTACCGGACTATTTACCGTTTTGGTGGAAGGTGATGACCACAATGAACCGATCGCGGATGCCGTCCGTGGGATTCTCGATGGGCACATTGTCATGGAGCGGGCTATTGCCGAGCGGGGTCGCTACCCGGCGGTCAATGTCCTGAGGTCCATCTCCCGCACGATGCCAGCGTGCGTGCCTGTCGAACACAGGCCCACCTTGCAGAAGGCGCGGGAGCTTCTGTCGGTGTTTGCCGATATGGAGGAACTGATCCGCTTGGGGGCGTATCGCAAGGGATCGGATCAAAAGGTGGACCGGGCTATCGCCAAGAACCCAGAGCTGGAGGCGTTTTTGAGCCAGCAACAGGGGGAAAAGACATCGCTGGACGAAGGCTATGCCCTTCTGACGGAAATTGTTGAGGACGATGAGCCGCGGAAGCTTCAGGGTAACACGACTTGATTGGGTAAGGAGTACAAGTCATGAAGTCGCGGAACGAGAGCCTTATCAGGCTCAAGAAATTTCAGGTCGACGAGAAGCGACGGGCCGTGTCGCAGATCGAACTGATGATTGCCGATTTCGAACGAATGGCGGATGAGCTTGATCAGCAGATCGAGCTGGAACACCAGAAGACCGGCATTTCGGATTCGGCGCATTTTGCCTATTCGACGTTTGCAAAGGCAGCGCTGCAGCGCCGGGACAACCTTCGCAATTCAGCCAACGACATGAAGGGGCAGCTTGAATCTGCCCAGGATGCGTTGGCCGAGGCGGTTGAGGATCTCAAAAAGGTCGAACTCCTCACCGAGCGCGAGCATCAGCGTGTCGATGCCGCGGAAGCCAAGGCCGAACAGGCCGAAATGGACGAACTGGGACGTCTGCGCTTCCGGCGCTGATCCGGCTTACTCATCGCCAAACCTCAAGCCGCCGAAGCCTTACCCTTCGCGCGGCTCGTTGTTTTGCTTTTTCTTGTTCTTGATGCTTCCGTCCGGCGGGTTCTGCTGCGCGGAGGCATCGTTGGTTTCGAGACCGGTGTGGCCTTGAGGCGTTTCAGAGCCGGCCGGCAGCGGCTGGACGAGACCCAATTGCGCCGGCAAATCCGGCTGGGCGGCGAGAAGTGAGTCAAGAAACGCATTGACGCATTCAACCCTGACTTGCTCCTGGGTCTCCAAATGCAGGTCGAAACCGTGGGGCGCGAGCATCAGGTTGGTAATCGTGCCGCGATATTCCTCGCCGTTCAGCCAAGCTTTGCCCGTACCCCAGGTCCCCTGGGTGAGAAACACGTCGACCGTGACCATCGCGCCCGTGGGTGCAAACAGGTTGGTCAAAACATGCAGCGTGCCTGGAATTTCGCCGGCACGGCCCAGCTTGATGAGCAATTGCATCTGGGTTCGGTCGGTTGACCAGTCGACCCCGGTCGATCCCGCATATTGAAAAAGATCGACGATGGCGTCGCCTTCAAGCGGGACGCCCTGATATGTGGTTTGGCAATGCAGTTCTGCAACCGGTAGTCCTTGAGCGCTCAGTGAGGTGGCCCAGCCAGCGAACCCAAGCACGAGGGCAACGCACTTGACAGATTTGGACATTGGGATCTCTCCGATTTCTGATGTGAAAGCAAAGAAAGATCACACACGCTGAACCCAGTGTGAACGGGCAGAAATAGTGCCCTCTCTGGCCAAAGTCTTACCCTTCGCGCGGCTTCTGGCAATGAACAAAAGCCGGTGCCCACCGTCCCCGTGGGCACCGGAACCCGTGCACGGCACGGGCCGCCTCAGCAGCTCAAATAGCTGGTTAGTTCTTCTTCAGCACACGATCAAGGCGCATGGCGATCAGGATCGCCACCGGAATGCCGGCGATTGCGCCGCCGATGCCCGCCCACATCATGGCGTTTCCGTCATAGGAATGCAGGTCCATCGTCAGGATGGCAGTAATGGCGATGCCCATGAGCACGGGCGCCGCCAGAAGATAGATCATGCCAGTCAATCTCAGCATTTTGTCCTCCAGAGCCAGAAGTCGTTGCGCGCAAATTGCCCGGATGAAGGGAAACGACATTGATTTAGCGCAAGTATTTCTTTGGAGCCGGGGAAACGGGGGAATTGACGGCAGAATGGCAGCAGGTCATCGTGCGGTGCGAGGTTGGGATGTTCATCAGTGTTTTTGACGTCTTCAAGGTCAGTGTAGGGCCATCGTCGTCGCATACGATGGGCCCGATGCGGGCCGCACGAGATTTCCGGGACCGGGCCGCGATGCTCGATGCGGCGGCTACCGAGGGCGCCCGGCTGGTTTGCATTCTTCTGGGTTCGCTTGCCTATACCGGGGTGGGGCACAGAACCCATTCGGCGGTACTGATCGGCTGGGGTGGAATTCGCCCGGCGACCTTCGACCGTTCGGAGGCCGGAGTACTTTTGGACCGGATAGCGGGCGAGCGCAGCATTTCGCTCGATGACGGACGGCGCATCTCGGTCGATCCGGAAAGCGCGGTAATCGAGGATCGTACGCGCAAGCCGCTATTTCATGCCAATGAGATGCAGATGCGGCTGGTTTCGCCGAATGATGAGGTGCTTCTCGAACAGACCTATTGTTCGATTGGCGGCGGGTTCGTTCTGACGGCGGACGAAATGGTTTCGCGGGACACGCTGCTCGAAGAATTCGACGCCGTGCCTTATGGTTTCAAATCGTCGGAACAGATGCTCGACATGGCGCGCGAAAGCCAACTCAGCATTGCGGGCATGAAGCGGGAAAACGAGCGCGCCTTTGCGCCGGACCGGGACGTTGATGCGGGCCTCAACGAGGTCTGGGAGGTCATGAATGCGTGCATTGAGCGCGGTCTTGCCGGTGATGGCATTTTGCCCGGCGGCTTGAATGTCCGGCGCCGCGCCAAGGCGGTGGCCAGCAATCTGGCCGCAAAGGCGGGCGCCAATCAGCAACCCCTGCACAGTGCCATGGACTGGCTGGCCGCCTATGCCATGGCCGTCAATGAAGAGAACGCGGCGGGCGGGCAGGTGGTGACCGCGCCAACCAACGGTGCGGCGGGCGTCATTCCGGCGACCATTCGCTATTATCTCGAACATGTCCCGGGTGCTTCGACCTCCCATATTCCGGACATGTTGCTGACTGCTGCGGCAATCGGCGGGTTGATCAAATTCAATGCCTCGATTTCCGGCGCCGAAGTGGGGTGTCAGGGCGAAGTCGGATCGGCCGCGGCGATGGCAGCGGGTGCGATCTGCGCGGCGATGGGCGGCACGCCGGCGCAGGTCGAGAACGCGGCTGAAATCGCACTCGAACATCACCTCGGCATGACCTGTGATCCGGTCAAGGGGCTGGTGCAGGTGCCGTGCATCGAGCGTAACGGCATGGGCGCGGTCAAGGCGGTGGCGGCCGCCTCGCTGGCGCTGGCGGGCGACGGCACGCATCTGGTGTCGCTCGATGCCTGCATCGAGACCATGAGAGTGACCGGCCGCGACATGGACAGCAATTACAAGGAAACCTCGCTCGGCGGGCTGAGCGTTTCCGTGCCGGGATGTTGACCCGCTTGGGCCCCGGCCTGGGTCCACGTCCAGCGTCCGAAAAAGTTCCTTGAACCTCCTGGTTCCGTTCAGCGTCTTAACTTCTGCAATGCTGGTTTGGCGGGCGTCAACCCTGTGGGCAAAATCCCGCTTCTCTGCATCGCAATCAACATGGTATTTTGTGCGGGCCCGGGGCGCTCTGCACAACGTCTTGGCTTGGCCCCGGGGGAGTTCTAGCCGATATGATTGTTATCGATACGGAGCGCGTGGCGCCCAAAGAACGGTTTTCATACTGGGTCGATACCATCGGTGCCGATTTCTTTCCGATAGATGCTGAGGAAATAGAAGGATCCGACGCACCCTTTACCGGACAGATTGAGGCAAGTTTGATAGGCGACGTCACGGTTACCCGGCATGTCGCCTCGCCCTACAAATTGAAACGGACGCCGCGTTCGATTTCGCGGGCCGAAAAGAATTTCGTGACGGTCGGCATTCCCTACAGTTCCGCGCCGGTGATCCAGTCATTTGGTGACAGTCAACTTGTTGCGCGGCGCGGCGATGTTATCGTCTACGACATAGACAGCGCGCACGATGTCTGGGGTCCGGATTCGAGCAGTGAGTTGAGCGTTTTCGTGCCGCGAGAGCGTCTCGAGAACTATCTGGGCCGTGTACCCCGGTTCTCGCCAAGATATCTCAGGCCGAACGACCCGTTGACCACGATGCTAAGGGCGCTCGGACATAGCCTTTATCAGTTGCGACCGGGAGATTTGCGTCAGGAAGGCAGTCTGTCGGATGTCGCGGCGCATCTTGTTTCGATTGCCTATGGCCTTCACCCAGAAGCCGATCAGACGATTGGGCGATCGCTAGCCGAAGCACGAGTCCTGCAAGCCAAGCTCTTCATTCAGGCACATTGTTCTGACCCCCGTCTGGACGTGAAGATGGTTGCCCGCCATATCGGGATTTCGGTGCGCCGGTTGCAGTCCCTTTTCGAACGCGAAGGGGCAAGCGCAAGCCGATGCATTTCAGAGGCGCGAATGGCGCGCGCGCACGACCTCATCGTGCGTCGGCACGATCTTTCGGTTCAGGAAATCGCGTGGGCAAGCGGGTTCTATTCGCTGTCGACGTTCTATCGATCCTTCGCGGAGGCCTTCGGCTCATCGCCGGCCCGCTACCGCGACGGCAGCGAGCCCAAAGGCTGAGCGTTCTTTCGCTTCCCAAATTCTGAAGAAGCCTTCCCAAATCACGCTATTTCAAGGGGCGGACCTGTCGTGGGTCGGCCGCGCCCTCTAACCGATTGCGACCGCCCGGCAGAACTGCCCGCCGGTCCGGACCCTAGACATTTTGGTTATTCGATGCTGCGGCGCGCTTTGCGCCAGACACCCATCTTCCAACAATCGGGCGCCTTAACATGAGTTCCAATGCGACTGCTCAAAACGAAACCCTCGTCAACACATTCACTGCCAACGATCAGACCATGCCCGCTATTGCTGTCCTTGCCGACGGCGGGTGGGTCGTTGCTTGGGCAAGCGATCTGCAGGATGGTTCCGGCTACGGCGTCTACTTTCAACGTTACGACAAGGACGGCGCGGCGGTTGGGGTCGAGACCCTTGCCAACACCACCACGACCGGCAGTCAGATCTCGCCGGTCGTAACCGGGCTTGCCGACGGCGGATTCGTGATTGCCTGGGCGGACTCCGCAGCGGATGGAGACAGCTACGGCATATTCCAGCAGCGGTTCGACGAGAACGCATCCAAACTCGGTGCCGAAATTCAGGTCAACACTTACACGACCCTAGCTCAGTCGGAGCCCGCAATCACTGCTCTCAGCGGTGGGGGTTGGGTCGTTTCTTGGGAGAGCGCCAGCCAGGATACGAGTAGCTACGGCGTCTATCAGCAGTCGTTCGGGGCCGATGGTACGCCAATCGGATCGGAAACTCCGGTTAACACGACCACTCTTTCCGGCCAGGAGAACCCGGATGTGGCGGGTCTGATCGATGGCGGCTGGGTTGAGGTCTGGATGTCCTATACTCAGGACGGATCGTTCTATGGCGTCTACATGCAGCGCTTTGCGGCCAATGGTGTCGCTGTCGGCAGCGAAACCCTGGTCAACACCACGACCAATGACAAGCAGCAAGATCCGTCTGTCACGGCGCTTGCCGATGGCGGATTTGTCGTCGTCTGGGACAGCAATCTGCAGGACGGCGATCTCTTCGGTGTCTATATGCAGCGGTATGACCGCGACGGTCATCCGGTCGGCGGCGAGACGCAGGTCAATCTCTACGAAACGGGATCCCAATTTGCGTCTGATGTTGCTGCTCTTGCAGATGGTGGTTGGGTGGTTTCGTGGACCGGTCTGTCTTTCGACGGCGGGTTCGATGTCCTAGTGCAACGCTATGATGTTCACGGAAACGCCGTCGGCGGCGAAACGCGAGTCAACGCATCGCCGCTTTCTACGGTAACGCGGCCACAAGTCGAGGCGCGCGGTGACGGAGGCTGGGTCGTCAGTTGGGCCGGCGATGATGGTTCGAGTACAGGTATCCACCAGCGTGTCTTCGTGCCGGATATCGAGGGCACCGCCCATGGCGACAAACTGTCCGGCACCCAGTTCAGCGAGAGCATTTTCGGATTTGGCGGCAATGATATTCTCGACGGCAGGGGCGGTGGAGACATTCTCGTCGGCGGCTTCGGCAATGACACGTACGTGGTCGACGCTGCTGACGACCAGGTGCAAGAAACCGGCGCCGGGCAAGGACGCGACACCGTCAAATCGGCGATTACGTTTTCGCTTCAGACCCTGGCCTTTGTCGAGAACCTGACACTCACAGGCACCAAAAGCCGGAATGCAACCGGCAATTCCGGCGACAATCGCATCACCGGAAACGAAGGAAAGAACCGCATCGATGGGCGAGAAGGCGATGACATCCTCAAGGGTGGCGGAAAAGCGGATACGTTCGTGTTCAAGACGGGATGGGATCATGACAGCATTGTCGATTTCCTCACAACCGGGGCAAAGCACGACATCGTTGATCTCTCCGCCCTTGCTTCGGTGACCGGCTGGAAGGATCTGAAAAACCACCACATGTCGCAGGTCGGCAAGGACGTTGTGATCGACGGTCTGAACGGGGACGTTCTGACGCTCAAGCATGTCCAGATGACGGATCTCAGCGCCGTCGATTTCATTTTCTGAACGTTTGCGAACTTCGTGAACCGTTGAACCTTTGTGGGCGTTAACGGCTCAGCATGGAAACCAGTGGAGTGGATTAATCATGTCGTCACGTGCAACCGGCCAATCGGAAGTCCAGGTCAATTCGCGAACCGTCGATGACCAAAAGGAAATCAGTATCACGTCGCTCGCCAATGGCGGTTGGGTTGTGACCTGGGACAGTTTTGCCGACAATCATGGTAACGATTGGGGAATCTATCAGCAATTGTTCGCAGCTTCCGGCGCGATGCTCGGCACGGAGCAGCGCGTAAATACAACAACGACCGACTGGCAGCTGGAATCGACATCGTGCGCTCTGGCGGACGGAGGATGGGTCGTCGCGTGGAAAAGCAATCTGCAGGACGGTTCCGGGTATGGCACCTATTTTCAGCGGTTCGATTCAACAGGCGCAAAGGTTGGCGTCGAGACCCTGATTAACACGACCACGGCGGGCGGGCAGGTTGCGCCGCATCTGGCCGCGCTGGCTGATGGAGGTTGGATCGCCGCCTGGGATTCACTGCAGGACCCGGATGCGAGCGTTGGTGCGTTTCTTCAGCGGTTCGATGCGGACGGGAACGCGGTTGGAACCGAGACCGAAATCAACGTCAATACGACCAACAACCAGAACGTTGACGACATCGTCGCCTTGGCTGACGGCGGCTGGGTCATCGTCTGGGAAAGCTTTCTGCAAGACGGCAGCAGCACGGGCGTCTATCAGACCCGATACAATGCCTCCGGAACGGCAATTACCGGCGATCTGCTGGTTAATACGTACACAACGTCCGATCAGTCAGACGCTGCTGCGGTGGCGCTCGATGATGGCGGCTGGGTGGTTACGTGGAACAGCAACGGCCAGGACGGTGACAGTTTCGGCATCTACCAGCAGCGCTACGACCGGGACGGCGCGGCCATGGGTCCCGAGACGCAGGTTCACACAACGATCACCGGCGTGCAGGCCAATTCATCCGTCGCATCTCTCCGCGACGGTGGCTGGGTTGTCGCCTGGAAAAGCGAACATGTCGACGCAGACGCAACCGGCATCGTCCAGCAGCGTTTTGATGCGGACGGCCACAAGGTCGGCACCGAGACGGTCGTGAACGTTACGTTTGCGGACATCCAGCAAAATCCTGTGGTCACCGCGCTCGGCAATGGCGGATGGATTGTTGCGTGGGAAAGCTACGGGCAGGACGGCGACAAACTGGGCGTCTACCAGCGCGTGTTCATGCCGGATGTCGAAGGCACATCAAAGTCGGATACGCTTGTTGGTACCCGCTGGAACGAAACGATCATCGGACATTCCGGGAATGACGCGCTCAAGGGCGGCGGCGGTGACGATGTAATGGTGGGCGGATATGGAAACGACACCTATTATGTCAATTCGGTTGGCGACCAGGTGCAGGAAACGGCAGCGACGCAGGGACACGATCTGGTCAGATCGTCGATATCCTATTCGCTGTTTTCAAATGTCTTTCTTGAAGACCTCAGATTGACGGGCGGGCAAGACATAACCGGGCGCGGCAATGCCGGTGACAACCTCATCGTGGGAAACAAGGGACAAAATTCCCTTGAGGGCCGCAGCGGAAATGATCAGCTGCGCGGCGGAAAGGGCGTGGATGCTTTCGTTTTCAAAACCGGCTGGGACCACGACACTGTCCTTGATTTCCATGCGACGGGATCTGACAACGACCTAATCGACTTATCCGGGCTTGGCTCCGTGACGGGTTGGAACGATCTGAAAAACCACCACCTGACGCAGGTGGGCAAGGACATCGTAATCGATGGACTCAATGGGGATATCCTGACGCTGAATCACGTCAAGCTCGCCGACCTCGACAAGACGGATTTCATTTTTCACTGACGGACTGGTCGGCTCCTGCAGGAATCGTGCGTGTAACAACCAGATCGATGGTGGTGGCCAGGCGCTCCCAATCATCGTCCGAGGCCAGCGGAAGTCCGGCATAGGCACCGTTTGCCCCGGCGGCAAATGAAAGGTGGCTGATCGCCGCAATGATCAGGGCACTGAATGCCGGCAGGTCAAAGCTCTCTCTCGGCGGCAATGTTTCGCGATGCCGCTCGATCCAGGAACGGAACGCTGCGGACCGGGCGTCGATCAGCGGCGTCACGTGGGCGGCGGATTGTTGCAATTCCCATATTACGAGTTGTTGCAGCAACGGATCGGTCCGGTAGATGTCGATGAGCGCATGGGCGAAACTGCGTAGCAGACCGGTGGCCGATTTCGGGTTGCCAGAAGAAAGTCTGGCGTCGAGGGCGCTGGTAAACCTATTTGCCAGTTCACGCCCCAGCAGAGACAGATAATCGTCCCAGCCTCCAAAGTAGCGGTA
Organism: Hyphomicrobiaceae bacterium; assembly: GCA_020638065.1. Lineage (GTDB taxonomy): Bacteria > Pseudomonadota > Alphaproteobacteria > Rhizobiales > Devosiaceae > JACKJF01. The sequence goes on from JACKJG010000008.1 coordinate 165,808, forward strand.
AAGCAGCTGCTTGTCATGTCCGGCCGCTCGCGCAACGGCGTTGACCCCCAACGCCATAAGCCCTTCCTTTTCAAGGAGAAGCAGTCCCGCATCGACGAAGGCCCGTTCGGTCTCGCCCCGGTTGCGGCGCTGCACTTCGGGAGTTGAAGTAGGGGATGTGTCCAGTGCTGCCAACGGCAATTCCTCCAGGGTCTCGACAATGTCACTATATGGTGATATTCATTTGTCACCAACTAGTGACAAGTGGGACGAACAGATGCAGGTTTCGCGAAGAATGGTGGGAGCGGCAGCGATCGTCCTCGCGCTTCTGTTCAATCTGGCCTATGGCGGTCTTGCCGCCATGTTCAACTATCCGGCCATTCTGAGGCAGCCGGCAACGGAAGTGCTCGCGCAGTTTTCCGCAGGGGGGCCGGTTCTGATTCTCGTGTGGTACGGATTTGCCCTATCGGCCCTGCTTCTGGTTCCCCTGGCGCCGTTGCTTGCCGGTGCCTTGCTTGGGGACAAGCCTTTCAACTCGATCGGGCTTGGACTTGCGATCACCGGGGCGCTCGCGGGGGCCCTTCAGGGTATCGGGCTTGCCCGCTGGGTGTTCGTCGTGCCGGCGCTTGCTGCGGGTTCCACCGATCCCGCCGGTTCAGCGGGGGAGAAAGCGGTCGAAACAGTTTTCGTGGTTTTGAACGCCTATGGCGGAGTGGCGATTGGTGAGCATCTGGGCCAACTCATGACCGTTCTGTTCCTGTTGTTCGGAGCGGCGGCGCAGTGGCGGCCGCGAGGTGGTCTGGCGGGCAACTGGCTGCCGGGTTTGGCGGCCCTGGCGGCTTTTTTGGTCGCGGCTGGAACCGGTGAAGGGCTGGCGCTCGTTTTGGGGGGCGACACGGGACCCTTTGGACTGATCACCACATCGGGTTTTCTGGTTCTGTCACTGTGGCTCGTCGCGACGGGGATAGGGCTCTTGCTTTCTCGACCGAGGCAGTCGGCGGCGATCTAGATCGCCCCGACCGTCTTGAGCCTGGCGCGGGGGTGGACCTCGTTCTGGCTCATGACTACCGTTTGGGGCCGGAAACGCTCGATGATGGCGCGGACCTGCGGGCGGATCGAGGGCGAGGTGATGAGGACCGGCAGCTCGCCGAGTTGTGCGGCACTTTCGAAGGCTTCGTGAGTGGCGCGGATGAATTCCTGAAGCTTGGACGGTGCCATGGCGAGATGCCGGTTGTCGCCTTCGCCGACCATGGATTCATGGAAGTCGCGCTCCCATTGCGGGCTGAGGGTGAGCAGCGGCAGATTGCCGTCCGGTGCCGCGTTGGCGGCGCACAGCTGGCGTGCGAGCCGGGCGCGGACATGTTCCGTGATGCTGGTTGTGTTGAGCCCGGAACCTGCGACCTCGGCGATGCCTTCGAGAATGGTGGGCAGGTCGCGGATCGAGATGCGTTCGGACAGCAATGTCTGCAGGATGCGCTGGATACCGGAAATCGAGATCTGGCCGGGAACCAGGTCGTCCACCAGCTTCTTTTCGTCGGCGCTGAGCCCGTTGAGAAGCGTCTGGACGTTGGCATAGGACAGAAGATCGGCGACATTCGACTTCAGGACCTCGGTCAGGTGGGTCGAAATGACGGTGGCCGGATCGATCACGGTCAAGCCACGCACCTGGGCTTCGTCGCGCAAGGCAGGATCGATCCAGGTCGCGGGAAGACCAAAGGCAGGTTCGATCGTGTGGTGGCCTGGCAGATCGATCTTCCTGCCCGACGGGTCCATGGTCATCAGCTGATCAGGGAAGATCGTGCCGCCCCCGGCTTCGACTTCCTTGATCTTGATCGAATAGGAGCTGGAATCGATCTGCATGTTGTCGAGGATGCGGACCGGCGGCATGACGAAACCGAGATCGAGCGCAAGTTGGCGGCGCAGCGCCTTGATCTGTTCGGTCAGCCGGTCATCGCCGTTTTCGTCGTCGCGAACCAGAGAAAGAATGCCGTAGCCGAGTTCGAGCTTAAGCTCGTCCATCTTGAGGCTCTCGGCGATGGGCTCCTCTTTGGGTACCGCCGCGGCCTCGGCCTGCTTTTCGACTTCCTGTGCCTTTTGCTGCTGTTCCGCTGCAGCCTTGGAGCGGCCGGCGCGGTAGGAGACATACCCGGCCAGACCGGCGAGCGCGAGGAACGGGATCATCGGCATGCCGGGGAGGAAGGCCATGATTGCCATCACCGCCGAAGACATGCCGAGGGCACGCGGATAGCGGGTAAACTGGGCGGAAAGGGCCTGATTGGCGCTGCCGGACAGGCCCGCCTTGGAGACGAGCAGGCCGGCGGCGGTCGAGACGATCAGGGCCGGGATCTGCGAGACGAGGCCATCACCAACGGTCAGGAGCGTGTAATTGTTGGAGGCGTCCTGAAAGCTGAGGCCCATCTGCACGGTGCCGATAATGATGCCGCCAATGATATTGATGAATGTGATGAGCAGGCCGGCAATCGCGTCGCCGCGCACGAATTTCGAAGCGCCGTCCATGGCGCCGAAAAACGAGCTTTCGTCTTCGAGTTCCTTGCGGCGGCGCTTGGCCTCGGCCTCGTCGATCAGGCCGGCGGAGAGATCGGCGTCAATGGCCATCTGTTTGCCGGGCATGGCATCGAGGTTGAAGCGGGCGGCAACTTCGGCGATGCGGCCAGAACCCTTGGTGATGACCACGAAGTTCACGATCAAAAGGATCGCGAAAACGATGATGCCGATGATGAAATTGCCGCGCATCACGAAGTTGCCGAACGCCTCGATAACGTGACCGGCGGCGGAGGTGCCGTTGTGCCCGTCGGCAAGGATCAGACGGGTCGAGGCGAGGTTCAGCGCGAGGCGCAGCATGGCAGCGATCAGCAGAACCGTCGGGAAGGCGGAGAATTCGAGCGGCTTGTGGATGAACAGCGATGTCATCAGGATCAGGACGGAAAAAACGATCGAAACCGCCAGCATGACGTCCAGCAACACCGATGGCATGGGTAGAATGAGCACCACGATGATGCCCATGACCGCCAGTGCCAAGGCGATATCGCCTTGTCGCAGCAGATTGATGATTTCGCGCGGCGACGGGATGCGGAAGGCGCCGCCCGCGCCGGGTGTTGCGTTGCTGCTGCCGCTTACATCAGCCAAGCTGCTCTACTCCTCAGGCCGCGTTTGGGCGTTGCTCGCCTGGCGCAGGAATGAAGGTGCCCTCGTCGGCATATTGGTTGAGCTTGTTGCGCAGGGTGCGGATCGAAATGCCGAGAATGTTGGCGGCGTGAGTGCGGTTGCCGAGGCAATGGTCGAGCGTGTCGAGGATGAGGTCGCGTTCGACGTCGGCGACGGTACGACCGACAAGTGACATGGCGACGGCGTTCGCGGTGGCGGCGGCATCGGCGGCAATCGAGCTGCGTCCGACCTCGGCAAGACCCGATCCGTCCGGCAGAAGGATGTGTTCCGGCTCGATCACTTCGTCGGACGACAGGAGGACGGCGCGATGGAGCGTATTTTCCAGTTCACGCACGTTGCCCGGCCAAGGTGCGCGGCGCAGGTCGCGCAGGGCGGCATCGGAGAGCTTTCGTTCAGAAAGCCCGTTGGCGGCGGCGTATTTGACAACGAAATGCCCCGCGAGCGCAGCGATATCCTCTGGCCGGTCACGCAGCGCGGGCAGGCGCAGGTTGACCACATTGAGCCGGAACAGCAGGTCTTCGCGGAACGAGCCTTCGCGCACTGCCTCGCCCAGATCGCGGTTGGACGTGGCCAGAATGCGGATATTGACGGGAACCGGCTTGGTGCCACCGACCCGGTCGATGACCTTTTCCTGGATAGCACGCAGAAGCTTGGCCTGCAGGCGCACATCCATTTCCGAGATTTCGTCAAGCAGCAGCGTGCCGCCGTCCGCCTCTTCAAACTTGCCGATGCGGCGGCCAACGGCGCCGGTGAAGGCGCCCTTTTCGTGACCGAAGAGTTCGGACTCCAGCAGGGCTTCAGGAATGGCCGCGCAGTTGACGGAGATGAAGGGCCGGCCGGCTCGCTTGGAGCGGGCATGCAGATATTTGGCCATGACTTCCTTGCCGGTGCCGCTTTCGCCGGTGATCAGGACAGAGGCGTCTGAGGCGGCGATCTGGTCAGCCAGTTTGACCACTCTTGCCATGGCCGGATCGCGAAAGAGGAAATCGTTGTTCTCGCGGGCCACCGCGGCGATGATCGCGGCGATCAGCTCGGCGTCCGGCGGCAGCGGGATATATTCCTTGGCGCCGGCCCGGATGGCGTTGACAGCGGCAGCGGCATTGCTTTCGGTGCCGCAGGCGACGAGCGGCACGTGTATGCGCTCAGATTCCAGCGACGAAATCAGGCGCGGGATATCGCTCATAACATCGACGAGCAGCAGATCGGCGCCTTTGCCGGCGCGCAGGGCCGCGAGAGCGATATCGACCGATGGCGCGTGGGCGACCTTGGCGCCACCCTGCATCGCCAGTTTCGTGGCCTCGCTGAGCTGGCCCTCGAGAGCTCCAACAATCAGAAGTCGCATATTGTTTGCTCCCTTACCCGGCCTTGATGATTTCAGTCATGGTCACGCCCAGCCGGTTCTCGACCAGAACGATTTCTCCGCGTGCGACGAGCCGGTCATTGACCAGAATGTCGATGGCTTCGCCGACCTGCCGGTCAAGTTCGACCACGGTGCCGACATCCAGCTTGAGCAGTTCGGAAATCGGAATCCGCGAGCGGCCTAAAACGACCGAAACGCGTACCGGCACGTCGAACACGGCCTCGAGGTCGGCGGCGGTATGCTGCCCCGAAGGTTCGGGATTGCGGGCTTCGGGAGCTTCCATTTCCTGCAGGGAAATGTCCTCGAAGGACGGATCGTCTTTGTCAGCCATCGGAATCCTCAATGGTTGGCCGCGGCGCTTCGGCCACGGCGGATTGGCCGGGAAGGCCAGGTGCCGGTTCTGCGTCCGGAGTGGCGCTGGCCCGGTCCGGATCGGGTCCGATGAAGGCAGCGACACGCTCGTCGATTTCTGAATTGATCTGGTCGAGACTACGAACCAGACCGCCGTCAACCCACTCGAAACGGGCATCGGCGAGACCGATTTCCGGTTCTCCCATGATCACCAACCGACCGGTGAAGCCGGACGTGGCAATCTGCGCTTCGGCGAGCTTCTGGACCTGGTTGGCGAGATCGGGATGGCAGCGGATGACCAGATGCGGGGCATTGTCCAGGGACAGCAGACATTCGCGCAGCAATTCCCGGATTTCGTCGAGCGGATATCGATCGATCACAGCACCGGAGAGTTTGCGGGCAACTGCGACAGCGAGATCTGTGGCGTCGCGCGTAATTTCGCTCACAAGCGCATCGGAACGCCTGATGGCCTCGGCCGAGCGCGCCACCAGCTGGTTGGTTGCGGTGTCCAGTCCCTTGGCAGCCTGGGCGATTGCGGAATTTTCGCCCTCGCTCAGGCCGCGGGCATAGCCTCGCTGCTCGGCCTCTTTCAGCATGGCGTTGAGATCGGCCTCGGCGACGACGCGCTGGCGCTTGGTTCCACGCGCGGCGAAGTCCAGGTCGAAGGTGAATTTCTGGGGGGCGGCGGAGGTCATCTAGATGATCATCTCCTCTTTGCCCTTGCCCTTGGCGATGACGATCTCGCCGCGCGCGGCCATGTCCTTGGCGGTATTGACCAATTGGCCTTGTGCTTCGTCCACGTCGCTCAGCCGCACGGGACCCATGGCTTCCATATCGTCCTTGGCCATCTTGGCGGCGCGGGCAGACATGTTGGAGAAGAACTTCTCCTTGGCCTCGTCCGAAGCTCCCTTGAGCGCAAGCGTGAGCACCTTCTTGTCGATGGCCTGCAACACGGCCTGAATGGCATTGGGTTCGAGCTTGACCAGGTCGTCAAAGGTGAACATCAGGTCCTTGATGCGGTCGGCGGCTTCGCGATTCTTCTCTTCAAGCGAAGTCATGAAGCGCGTTTCGGTCTGGCGGTCGAACGAATTGAAAATGTCTGCCATCTGTTCGTGGCTGTCGCGGCGCTTGGTGGTCGCGAGGGTCGACATGAATTCGGCACGAAGCGTCGCCTCGATCTTTTCGAGAATGTCCTTTTGCACCGGGTCGAGGGTCAGCATGCGCTGGACCACGTCCATAGCCAGTTCCTCTGGAAAGACCGATAGCAGGCGGCTGGCATGCTCGGTGGAGAGCTTGGAGAGGACCACCGCCACGGTTTGCGGGTATTCGTTGCGCAGATAGGCGGCGAGCACGTCTTCCTGAACGTTTGACAGCTTTTCCCAGATCGTGCGGCCGGCGGGCCCCCGGATTTCTTCCATGATGGCATCCACCCGGTCATGCGGAAGGAAGGACAGCAGAAGGCGCTCTGTCGTTTCGGTGTTGCCCGAAATCGAGCCGTTCGATGAGACCTCGGTGACGAATTCGATCAGGAGTTCGTCCAGCATCTTCTGCGTGATCGGGCCGAGCGACACCATGGCACGCGACAGGGTGCGGATTTCGATTTCGTCGAGTTCGTCGAAGATCGGTTTTCCGTGATCCGGGCCGAGCGCAAGCAAAAGCACGGCGGCCTTTTCCGTGCCCGTGAGCGTACGGTGCTCGGCGTCGTCGCCAACGACCAGACCGCCCTTCATGTTCTCGCGTGCCGAGTTGACCTCTGCCAGAGCCATTATGCTGCCTCAGTCAACCAATCGCGCACGATCACGGAGGATTGCCGCGGATGTTCGGATACCAGGTCACCGACCGTTTCGATGGTCCGGGCCTGCGCCGCCCCCTGGCGTTTGGCTGCGTCCATCAGAGCGGTCTTGTCCGGATCATCATGCACGTGCATTGCCTCGTTCAGGGCATCTTCCGTCGAGACAGGCTTCATGGTGGGTTCGGGAAGCGCGAGGGTTTCTTCGGGCGTCAGAACCTTTCTGACCAGCGGACGCATAACGAACAGGATGAGCGCCAGACCGATCAGCGCTGTGACAATCATTTCGGCTGCGGACATCAAATCGTCGCGGGTGAAATCGAAGAGGCCCGGCGCAGACGTGCCGGCCGTGATGAGATCCGGACGCTCCGCGAATTGCAGGTTGACGACTTCGAGCTGATCGCCACGCTGATCGTCATAGCCCATGGCGGAGCGGACCAGAGTGTTGATCTGGTCGAGTTCCTGGGCGGAACGCGGCTGGTAAGTCGAATTGCCATTGGCGTCGGAAACGTAGACGCCGTCGACCACAACGGCGACGGAAAGCCGCTTGATCGCGCCGGCTTCGGAAATGGCGGTTTCGGTCGCTTTCGAGATTTCGTAATTGACCGTTTCCTCGGTCGTCTGGGACTGATCGGTCGAAGCGTTACCGGTGGCGCCGGACTGATTGGCGTTGGGAAGATCCTGACCCACGGAGACCTGACCGCTCGGCGTTTCTCCGGTCGAGGAATTGGAGAGATCGCGGGTCTGCGAAGACCGCACGACCTGCCCGTTGGGGTCGTAGGTTTCCGAGGATTTGGTGGAGCGCGTGGTCTCGAGTTCTGCGGTGACCTGAACACGTGCGCGGCCGGCGCCCACAATGTTGGCCAGAAGATCTTCGATGGCATTCTTCAGCCGGGTTTCGACCGCGACCGTGCGCTCTTCGAGGTCGGCGCTGATAGCGCCATCGGTGCCGTTGATGTTTCCAGTTGCGAGCAGGCGTCCCGAGTCGTCAATAACGGAAACCGCGCCGGGGTCCATGCCCTCGACCGCCGAGGCGATGATTTGCTGAATAGCCCGGATTTCCGATGCCGAAAGCGAGCCGCGGACCCCAAGCGTCACCGAGGCGGTGGGGTCTTGCCGTTCGCGCCGGAAAAGTTCGCGCTTGGGCAGAACCAGATGAACGCGGGCGGTGGTGACCCGGGCAAGCGATGTGATGGTGCGCGCCAGTTCACCTTCGAGCGCACGGATCAGATTGACATCCTGAACGAAGGACGTCGCGCCCAAAGTCGACTGCTGATCGAAGATTTCGTAACCGATCTGTCCGTTGGTCGGCAGGCCGTCGCCGGCAAGGGTCAAGCGCACCGAGGTGATCTGGTCCCGAGGAACAAGGATGGTTTCGCCGTCGCCGCGCAACTCGTAGGGCACGCCGCTCGACTGCAACTCGGCAACAATTGCCGACGAATCGTCAAATGACAGGCCAGAATAAAGCGGCGCCATTTGCGGGCTCGTGACGCGGAAAATCAAAAAGGCGAAAAAGCCCAGCAACATTACCGTGACAACGCCCATGGCCGCGACGCGCGCGAGGCCCAGCCGATTCAGCAATTCGCTAATCTGGTTCATCCAGTTATGCCCAAACCCGATTCGGGGCCCGAAAACCGGGCCAAAACACTAGGTGGGCAAAATTTACCTAGCTCTTGGTAAACAAGTTGTTAATCGACTGTCGCATCTTGCGAATCTGCTGCATGTTCGGCGGCAGGGTGGCATTCACCACAAGGGATGGGACATGAAGGTTCTGGGGCGGGTTACGTCGATCAATGTGCGCAAGGTCTTATGGCTCGCAGACGAGCTGGGGCTTGATTACGAGCCAGAGGTCTGGGGCAAGCCGGATCGTGATCCGAATGTTCCTGAATTTCTAGCTCTCAACCCGAATGGACTCGTTCCGGTTCTGATCGATGGTGATTTCGTTTTGTGGGAAAGCCACGCGATCATGCATTATCTCGTGGAGCGGGAAGGGCGCGGACCGGTGCCAAACGATCTCAAGGAACGGGCGATCATGAACCAGTGGCTCGACTGGCAGGTCAGCGATCTCGCACCATCGGCGACCTATACGGTGATGGCGCTGGTCAGAAAGGTTCCAGGTTTTGACGATGACCACCGCATTGCCCAGTCACTTTCGGGCTGGACGCGGCACATGCGCATTCTCGATGCGCATCTGGCAGATGGCCGCGAACATCTTCTGGGCGACACATTCACACTGGCGGACATTTCGGTCGGATTGCAGGTCTTTCGCTGGACGATGGTTGACGGCGAGGTGCCGGACATGCCGAACGCGCTGACCTATCTTGACCGGCTCATGCTGCGTCCGGCCGCCGCCAAATACATGACCACGGCCACGCCCTGACCATGCGTTTGTGGCATTTTCGAACCGGAAAACCGCTTTGCGTTCTTCCTGAAAATGCTCTGGGCTCAAATACACGAACACCCCGAAAACCGCGCGTGCGGATCCAGGGTGTTCATGCTGCATGGGACTGCTGAAAAGAAATCCGGCCGGGTCAGACTTCGCGGTAGTGCTGAATCCACGTCGTGCGCAGACCTGCCAGACCGTGCTTGTCTATCGAAGCCTGCCAGTTGAGGAATTCGTCAACGCTAAGCTTGTAGCGGTCGCAGGCCTCTTCGAGGCTCAGAAGGCCACCGCGAACGGCGGCGACGACCTCCGCCTTGCGGCGAATGACCCATCTGCGGGTATTGGCGGGCGGAAGATCGGCAATCGTAAGCGGACTCCCGTCCGGTCCGATGACGTATTTCACCCGTGGGCGCATGTGTACGGTCATTTTACTCTCTACTCAACCTGACCATAGATGGGCCCACTCTAGCCCCATCAACTTAAAATTTGCCTAAGTGGCTGGTTACAGGTGGTTAAGAGTTTGAATCTGGTTTTCGTGCAAATTCAAATGACTAAGCGGCGCAGACGCGCGCAATCCGGAATTGGTCCTCGTCTGACGATTTGCGGGCACGAACGGGAAGCGCGAACGCCTCCCAGGTCTAGCTCAGGCCGACAGTGCTGACCGAAGAAAGCGGGATCTTGGACTGACCGATGACCAGATAGGGTTCGTCGCCCGAAAGGTCGACGCCGCTGACCAGACCAGTCATGCGCGTCGAAACAGGGATGTAGCCATTGTCGTCGCGGGCATCGATGGTGATCGAATAGGTGCCGTCTGGCAATTGATTGCCGGCGCTGTCGTGACCGTCCCAGGTGTAGGTGCCGTCGCCCATGGCAAAGTTGGTGGTGTCGGTGAAAACCGTATTGCCGTTCATGTCCGTCACCGTGACGACGGAATTCGGAGCATCGCGTCCGGCATTGAAGGACCAGGTGGCCGACCCATCCACCAGTTCGCTGGTCGCGCCCGAGGCGGTAACGGTCTTGCCGATAAAGGAGACGGCTTCCGCCGATGTGCGGGTGGCGGTCGAAAGCGTCAGGGCCTTGAGATATTCATTGGTCTTGAGTTGTTGTTCGACCGAGGTGAACTGCACCATCTGCGAGGTGAATTGGTTCGTGTCGAGCGGATCGAGAGGGTTCTGGTTTTTCAGCTGAGTGGTCAGGAGCGAGAGAAAGGTATCGAAATTCTCCGCAATGGTGGTGTTGGAGCCAGTGAGGCCGGAGGTCGTGCCGGTCGAAGAAGATACGCCGTCGATTGCCATTTTTTTGCTCCTAGACTACCAGATTGAGGCCGCCGGGACTGGCCCAGCCGCGATAGGTCTGAAGAATTTGTGCCGGCGCTTCCACTTCGGACTCCGAGTCCAGGTTTGAGGCCGGTGAGTTGCCGCCGCCAAAGAGATTTTGACCAAAGCCCGAGCCCGAGCCGTTTTGCCCGGAGAACGGGTTTTGCTTGAGTGCGAATTGCAGGTTGGTCTTGGCCGAATCCAGACCCGATTGCTGCAGAGCGCGTTCCAGCGCACGCGCATCCCGTGTCAGAAGGTCAAGGGTTTCAGGACGTTCAACCGTTAGCCGGGCGCTGAGGGCGCCGTGATGATCGACATCCATACGTACGTCGATGCGGCCAAGCTCGGGCGGATCGAGACGGATCTGGAAACGGTTGAGACCGGCCTGCACGTGCCGGGTGATCTCGTAGGCCATGGCCGGAATGTTGATGCGCGGTGCATCGCCGTTCAATTGCGTGCCCAGGGCGTTGGCAAATGCCGATTGCTGGGCCTGCGTCCCGGCCGCGCCGTAGGGAGTGGAATTCTGAGCCCCCGAAGACTGACCATCGCTCTTGCCCAGCAAGGCGGCGTCGATCCCCGATTGCGGTTTGATGGCGTCCTTGATGGCTTCGAGGGGAGCCGCGGCGGCCGGCGTGCCGGGCTTGGCCGCGTGGGGATTGCCGATGTCGAGGCCGTTCTTCTGCGCCAGATCGGCTTGTTTCTGCTGGTTCTGGCTGCGCATGAGTGCGGCGATTTCGGCGCTTGTCGGGCTCGTTCCCGCCAGGTCCTTCAATCCGTCCCGCGCCAGACCGAGATCGCCGAGGGTTTGGCGCAGTTGAGCGCGGGCCGGCTCGTTTGAATTGATCTTTTGCAGGCGGTTTTGCAGATCTTCGAGGAGCTTCTTGAAATCGTCGCCAAGCCCCGAGCCATCCTGATCACCGAGGGCATGGAGTTGATCGAGAAACTTCCGGGTCAGGGCCAGCGCCTGCTCGAAATCCGTCTTGCCCGGTTTGTCGCCTGCCGCGTTGACGGGCGCGCCATCACCGTGTCCGAGTAGTTTGTCGATGTATTGAATGAGCGTGTCGGCCAGTCCGGCCAGCGCGTCGAGATCGGTCGATTGATCGCCGCCATTGCCGGTCAGCTGGTCGATAAGTGCGGACAGATCGTCCAGATTGATCCCGTTTTCGCCGCCGAGTTTGAGATTGCCGAGCTTGATGGAAAGCGATTGGCTCGATGTCTGCGAGATATTGGTGCCCGGCGCGGCGCTGGTATTGGCCGCATTTTCGCTGCCGCCGAGCAATTGCAGCAGATCGGAAAAGACGTCCGCGCCATCCTTTGTGCCGTCACGCAAAGACGCCATGAAGTCCCTTGAGGACTTCAGACCTTCCGCAATTTGCGTTGGCGTGATCGACACAATGTTTTCCCTGGCGCCGGGCGCATGAGTTCGCCAATGAAGATGCAAGCGGCTTGCCAAGTCCGGACTTTGACTTATCTTTTATATAATTCAGATAGTTAAGTGCTATTAGGTGCTTTTGACGCACTCGGTCCGGTCCGCAGAATTTGCCAGTCCAGCGCCGGAAGAGGCAATTATTGCCGGGTCGGGTTTGGCTTGCGGCGATTGCTGACAGGCGATAGAAACCGCCATCCGCTCGACCTTGACCCTTGCAGGATGTGACATGTTGAACTCCCTTGATATCGCCAAGCCGGTGGGCGACACGCGCGTGGTTGTTGCCATGTCGGGCGGCGTCGATTCCTCGGTCGTTGCCGGGCTTCTGGCCCGCGAGGGCTATGAGGTGATCGGGGTGACGCTGCAGCTTTACGATCATGGCGCCGCGACCCATCGCAAGGGTGCCTGCTGCGCAGGGCAGGACATTCACGATGCGCGCAACGCGGCCGACGCGCTTGGCATTCCACACTACGTCCTCGATTATGAGGAGCGGTTTCGCGAGGCGGTGATCGACCCGTTCGCCGAGGCGTATGCCAACGGGGAAACGCCGGTTCCGTGTATTGCGTGCAACCAGACCGTCAAGTTCGACGACCTGATGAAGGTGGCGCGGGATCTCGGCGCAGACGTTCTGGCGACCGGGCATTATGTTCAGTCGCGGCTTGTCGATGGCAGGCGCCAGCTTTTCCGGCCCGAGGACGCGGACAAGGATCAGTCCTACTTCCTGTTCGCAACGACGCCCGAACAGCTCGATTTCCTGCGTTTTCCGCTCGGCGGCAAGACCAAGACGGAAACGCGGGAACTGGCGCGCGAAATGGGGCTGGAGGTTGCCGACAAGTCGGAAAGCCAGGACATCTGCTTTGTGCCCCAGGGTTCCTATGCCGAAGTGGTAAGGCGCATCCATCCCGAGGCGCTGGAAGAGGGGGACGTGGTCCACCTTGATGGGCGCGTGATGGGGCGGCACCGCGGCGTGGCGCACTATACGGTGGGTCAGCGGCGCGGGCTGGGGATTGCGGCGGGAGAACCGCTTTACGTGATCCGGATCGATGTGCGCGCCAACAGGATCGTGGTTGGGCCTTATGAAGCGCTGCGAACCCACACAGTGCGGCTGCGCGACGTCAACTGGCTGGGTGATGGTTTGCTGACCAAGGCGGCTGGCGGCAACGGCGTGCCGGTTTTGGCCAAGGTGCGTTCCACGCGCGCGCCGCAGGATGCGGTTTTGACCGAGCGCGACGGCGCGGTGTTTGTGACGCTGATCGCCGGGGAGTTCGGTGTGTCCCCCGGCCAGGCCTGTGTGTTCTATGCCGAGCCCGCAAAAGAGGGCGATCCAGTCCGGGTTCTGGGTGGCGGGTTCATCGCCGAAGCCATGCCGGCCAGCGCCGCGGCATAGTCCGAGGGCCGATTTTACCTGAAAGAATACAGTAGGTTGCTAGAGCGCGCCTGCTTAACCTTGTCACGCGCGTGTGAGTTGGCAGGCGGTTAAGTTCCTGTTAACGTATAGGTGAGGTTCAAAGACATTGTTGCAACAGCTGTAGCGAGGACGCCATGGCTACGACCGATAATCAGGTCAATACGTCTACCTATGGGCAACAGCATAGCCCTTCAATCGCCTATCTGGCCGGTGGTGGCTGGGTTGTCGTCTGGACCGGACCGGGTCCCGGTGATCTGAGTTTGGATGTTGTCGATGGGCTTTTTCCCGTCGGTGGAGTTTTCTACCAACTCTACAATGCCAATGGCGAGAAGGTTGGCGGCGAGGTGCTGGTCAATCAGCATGTCGACCGTGAAAACCTCTACCCCGAAGTGGTGGCGCTGACTGGCGGCGGATTCGGCATCGCCTGGGTTGAGTTTTATCGCAACAGCACGCCGTCTCCGAATACGAGCCATTTCGAGTATTACGGCCGCGCATATGATGCCAATGGCAACGCGCAAAGCGGACCCAAGTTGCTCAATGATCAGACCTTCGACACGTCCAACGCTAATGGCGATGACATTCTGAGCGTTTTTGCGACCAGCGACGGCGGCTTTTCCGTTGTGTTTCAGGAGCCGGATGCGACGTCCAACCCGGAAGTCGAGAGCGTCGCGAACAGTATTGGATCCGGTTACGATCCGATGGTCCTCGTCCAGCAGAAGATGAATGCGAACGGCACGAAGAACGGTACGAACTTCGTGATGGAGGAGAGTCACGTTGGCCAGTACACACCAGTTGCGGGTGGCCAGCAGCTCATCGGCGACGATGTCTATTACAACAATTGGGTGGCCGCGGTATTGACCGACGGCCATCAGGCCATCGCCTGGTACGGTTACAACGAGCAGGATACCAGCACGCCGGCGGGCGAGTATCTCTATGTCAAGATCGATGATGCCAGCGGTGGCGAAGTGGCTGGCGTTCATCGCGTCAACGACAATTTCTTCAAAGCAAATAATCCCGACATCGCCGCGCTGGACAATGGCGATTTTGTCATCGTCTGGCTGCAAAGCGTAAGCGGTGGCTACGAAATCCACGCGCAACGATTTGACTCGGATGGTACGGAGCTCGGCAGCGAAATCACCGTTAGCGCCGATGCCGACATCGACCAGGCCGGGACGCCGAAGGTCGCCCAGCTCGAGAGTGGCGGTTTTGTCGTGGTCTGGGACGAACTGACCGACTCGGCCAATTTCAGGTCCAGGGCCTTCGCCCAAATCTATAATGCTTCTGGCGTCGCACAGGGTGGGCCGATCGAGGTCGTCACGGGCGACGGCTATATCGCAACTGAAATGGCTGTGGTGGCGACACCGGATGGCGGATTTCTGATATCCTGGGATGAAACCGTCTACAATTTGTCGACACTTCAGATTTCGTCAAACGAACTCTACCAGAAGCGCTTCGATTCATCCGGCGCGGAAGTGGCGCTGGGCGGGGTGACCGAGAATCGCAACGCCTCCTTCAACATGAAGGAAGACAAGGTCTTTGCTTTTGTCCGTAACGATTTCGGCTATTCGGATTCGCTCGGCGGGCCGTTTGCCAGCGTCAAGATCAAGTCGCTTCCGGCGCATGGCGTCCTCAAGCTCGACGGGGTGAAAGTGGCGGTGAACGATCTGATCGCCATGGCCGATATTTCGAAACTGACCTTCAAGCCGGCCAAGGACTGGTTCGGAAAGACGGAATTCGATTTCCAGACCAAGGACAGCGGAGGCCTGAGTGCCAGGTTCACGCTGAAGTTCAAGGTCAAGGACGTCGTCGACATGTTTACCGGAAACAACAACAAGAACACGCTTAAGGGAACGGCCGGCAAGGACATTCTCAATGGCAAGAAGGGCAATGACACGTTGACCGGCAAGGACGGCAAGGACACGTTCGTGTTCAAGACCGGCTGGGACAAGGACAGGATTACCGATTTCGATGCCAAGGGCAGTGACCATGACTTCATCGATCTTCGGGGCCTGAAATCGGTCACCAGCTTCAACGACCTGAAGAAAAACCACATGCACAAATCAGGTGCCGACGTGGTGATCGATGGCGGGCACGGCGACGTGCTGACCCTGAAAAACGTCAAGATCGGTGATCTGGACTCGCACGATTTCCTGATCTGACTTTTGTCCGTTTTTTTTCACGCGCCGACCCAAGGATTGGCGTAATTGCTGCGTCCAATGGGTGAAACGAGCCCAAGGAGCCGGTGTGGACGCTGAGGCGACATCGGAAATGCTGGAAGACGGCCGGGCTGCGCCAGACCTGAGCGCGGCCTTGGCCAAACGCGCCGCGGCGGGCGACCGCGCGGCTTTCTCCGAGCTTCTGGCGCGTGAATATGATTTCATCTTCCGTGTCGCGTTCCGATGGCTGGGCGCACGGCACGAAGCGGAAGATCTGGCGCAGGATGTTTGCATCAAACTGGCCCGAACGGTCGGTCAGTTTGAGGGCAAGTCGCAGTTCCGGACCTGGCTCTACCGGTTGGTGCTGAACGCGGCGCGGGACCGCCAACGCCGGGCCGGGCGTCTGCCGGACGCGGCGGATATCAGCGAGATGCAGGTGGCTGACCCCCGATCTACGGATGAAGGTCTGGAGCGGGATGCCCTGTGGCAGGCTGTGCGGCAATTGCCGCCGCGGCAGGCGGATTCGGTGCTGCTGGTCTATGCGGAAGAGAAAAGCCATGCGGAGGCCGCAGCGATATTGGGCTGCTCGGAAAGCACAGTCAGTTGGCACGTGCACGAGGCGAAAAAGGCGTTGAGGGCGCTTTTGTAAAATGAACATGCAAGATGAAAAGCTGAAAAAACTCTCCGAAATCGATGCGCCGGCGCCGTTGGAAGGTGCACGCAAACAGGCGCTCGATCTGGCCATGGCGGCCTTCGATGAGGCGGCGGCGGAAAAAAGTCGGGCGGCAACCCAAGGATCGGCGTCCGGGCAACGTCTCACATCCATCATGGATTGGATGAAAGGACTTTTCGCCATGGAAAACCGCTACGCCCTGACCGCTGCCGTCACCGGCCTTTTGCTGCTGCCGCTCGGCTATCTTCTTTACCAGAACACGGCGCTGACCCCGATCGGTATGGGTCCGCAGCCGCCGGTCTCGATCAACACGCCCAGCGAGGACGCGCGCGGGTCGAGCCAATCTGAAACCGGAACGCTGACAAGCGAGCTCGCGGACGATGAGAGCCTCGCAATTGGCGGTGAGCGCGACCAGATGGTCATGGCCGAGGAAGCGCCGATGCCCGAACCCACACCGAGTGTCGCTCCGGCGCCGCAGGCGAAATCGAATGAAGCTTTCGCCGCCCCACAGGTTGCGCAGCAGCAGGCGGTGGGCACGCTGGCCATGTCGGGCGCACCGCAGGATGGCGCCGGCATGATCGCCCCGTCGCCCATGCCCGGCTATCAGGTTGTGCCTGAGGGGGCGGGTGACCAATTCACCGAATTCGACGATTCCGGTGTGAAGGTTGTCGCCGCCGAGCCGGTTTCGACTTTCTCGATCGATGTCGACAAGGCTTCTTATGCTTATGTGCGGCGAGCGCTGAACGATGGATATCTGCCGCAGGCCGATGCCGTGCGGGTCGAAGAACTGATCAATTACTTCTCCTACGACTACCCGCTGCCGGCCGATCCGAACGTGCCGTTCGCGACCGACATGCAGATCGTTCCGAGTCCCTGGGATGCGGGCAAGCAATTGCTGAGGATCGGGGTGCAGGGTTTCGAGATTCCGGCAGCCGAGAGGCCTGCGGCGAACCTCGTTTTTCTGATTGATACGTCAGGGTCGATGAACGACCAGGACAAGCTGCCGCTCCTGATCAAGAGTTTTTCGATGATGCTCGATGCGCTGGGACCTGACGACAAGGTTTCGATTGTTGCCTATGCGGGTTCGGCGGGCACGGTTCTTGAGCCGACGCCGGCCAACGAGAAGCGCAAGATCCTTTCCGCCCTGCGCGGGCTTTCTGCGGGCGGTTCGACGGCGGGCGCCGAGGGGATCGAACTGGCCTATCAATTGGCCGAGGAGGCGCATGTCGATGACGGTGTCAATCAGGTGATCCTGGCGACGGACGGTGATTTCAATGTCGGCCTGTCCGATCCATCGGCACTCGAGGATTTCATCGCCGAAAAGCGCGACGAGGGCACGTTCCTCTCGGTTCTTGGCTTCGGCAACGGCAATCTCAATGACGGGATCATGCAGGCGCTGGCTCAGAACGGCAACGGCGCTGCCTATTATATCGACACGCTCAGGGAAGCGCGGACGGTTCTGGTCGACAATATCGCGACGACGCTGGTGCCGATCGCCAAGGACGTGAAAATCCAGGTCGAGTTCAACCCGGCGGAAATCGCCGAGTACCGGCTGATCGGCTACGAGACCCGGGCGCTCAACCGCGAGGACTTCAACAATGACAAGGTCGATGCCGGCGATGTCGGTGCAGGGGCGAGCGTAACGGCGATCTACGAATTGACGCCGGTCGGTTCGCAGAGCGTCCTCGTCGATCCCCTGCGCTATGGCGATGGGCCGGCCGAACTGACCGACCAGGAAAAATCGTCGGGTGAACTGGCCTTCTTCAAACTGCGTTACAAGCTGCCAGATGAGGACAATAGCCATCTCATCACCATGCCTGTGACTCAGGATATTGCGGTTCCGAGCCTGGCGGATGCCGATGCGAACACGCGCTTTGCGGTGGCGGTTGCCTCGTTCGGCCAGAAATTGCGGCACAATGTGTTCGTCGACCAGATGAGCTGGGACGATATCCGCGATTTGGCCGCCGGCGCGCGCGGCGGCGATCCGGACGGTTATCGCGCCGAGTTCCTGTCGCTGGTCGATCTGGCCAAGGGTCTGAGCGCGCAATAGGCGACCGGTTGGAGCAGATTTGCCGCGCGGCGCATCCTGTGCCGCGCGGTTTGTTTTGCCTCGTGCCAATGAAATTGACCCACGTCACTGCATTTTGTGCTTCTTTGGTTCAGTCTCTGGCGGATCGTGCAGGGAGGTGCGAGATGTCTGAACAATCGATGCGTCCGCAAAATCGTTGGGGCGTCGTGATCGGCGCTATTCTCATTCAATTGGCCCTTGGTGCCATCTATGCTTGGTCGGTGTTCACCCCGGCGCTCGAAGCTGCAGGCTGGAGCAAGTTTCAGACCCAATTGGTGTTCTCGGTGGGGCTTGCGACCTTTGCCATCGTCATGACCTTTGCCGGTCGGCTGATGGGACGGCTCGGCCCGCAAAAGCTCGCGATTGCCGGCGGCATCACGCTTGGGGTCGGATATGCGCTGGCGGGACTGCTAGGAGCCGATAACTTCTGGGTGACCCTCATTTTCGTCGGTCTGGTCGGCGGCGCCGGTATCGGGCTCGGCTATGTCGTGCCGATTGCGGTGGGCATGCGCTGGTTTCCCGATCACAAGGGCATGATTACCGGCTTGGCGGTGGCCGGTTTCGGGTTCGGTGCCATGGGCTGGGTCAAGGCTGCGGGGGAATGGGGCCATCTGCTTGACGGGCTGGGCCTGTCGCAGACACTTATGATCTATGGTGCCGCGTTTGCCGCGCTCATTCTTGTTGGCAGCCTGTGGATGCGGATGCCGCCCAAGGGCTGGAACCCTTCTGGACAGCAGGTTGCGGCACGCGTTTCGCCGAAGGGCAGCGAGAATTACAGTCTTGTCGAAATGTTGCGCACGCCGCAATTCTATCTGTTGTTTTTCACCTTCGCCGTGAGTGCCGGCAGCGGGCTGATGGCTGTTGGCTTGATGAAGCTTTATCCCATGCAGGCCCTGCAGGCGAACGGACTGAGCCTTGCCGAGGCCAGCGCGATTGCCGGTACTGCGATGGCCGTTTTCTTCAGTCTCGCGAACGGGATCGGGCGCATTGCCTGGGGCACGATCAGCGACCGGCTGGGCCGCCGCCGTTCCGTTGCCATCATGGCCGGTAGCCAGGCGGTTCTGCTGTTCCTGTTCACCAGCATGGCCGGCAATGAGAGCCTGCTTTACCTCGGCGCCGCGCTGATCGGGTTCAATTTCGGCGGCAATTTCGCCCTGTTCCCGGCGCTGACGGCCGACATGTTCGGCAATGAGCGCGTGGGCCAGAACTATCCGATCGTTTTCCTCTCCTATGGGGCGGGGGGCATCATCTTTCCGCTGCTCGGCGGCACGCTCGGCGATCTGGGCAATTTCCCGCTGGCCTTCTCGATTTGCGCGGGCGCCTGCCTTGTCGGCATGGGCGCGACAATGCTCATCCGCAAGCCGGATATTGAGGAAGCGCACCACGCGATGAGCGTTCATGGTTTCCTGCACCAGATGCATTGGGACGAGCTCGAACATGCGTTTGAAGGGCATGCCGACAAACGCTAGGCGGAAAGCGATTGCGGCGGCGGGCAGGAGAGGGCGCGAGCCGCTTGACAGGGTTGCGGGCCGCACCTAATAGGAAGCCGCTTTCGCGGCGCCCATAGTGGCGGCGCCAGCGCCTCGACCCGCCAGCGCAGGTCTCCAAGGGGCGGAGTAGCTCAGTTGGTTAGAGCAGCGGAATCATAATCCGCGTGTCGGGGGTTCAAGTCCCTCCTCCGCTACCACTTCAGGCAAAGCTTTGTTTCAAACGCGCTGCCAGGTTGAGTTGGCGGGCGGTCGACATTCCGTCCGAAGTGAGGTACGTACCTCAAGTTCTGTTTATCGCGGCGGCTGTGAGGGGCTGCCGGTCGCGGCTATTGCTTGTTTCGCTCGAAATGCTGGCAGAAATGCCAGAACTCTGGCGGATGCGGCGTGGGGCGGAATATGCCGGGCGGAGTGGGCTGGTATTCTCAGAGATGCCGGAGTGAAGTTGCGAGAGGGGGACATCATGAGCGGGTTCGAAGTCGATCCGGAATTTGTCATCGCAGATGAAGAGGCGCTTCGCAGTCTTTTTGGCAAAGTGGGCACGCTGGCGTCTGCAAAAAGCCTCAACGCGCTGGACAAGCATGCGCGGGAATTCATCGGGCGGTCGCCGTTCCTGTGTCTGGGCACGCAGAATTCGGATGGCCGCGCCGATGTCAGCCCCCGAGGGGATCCGGCCGGGTTTGTCAAAGTTCTCGATGAGCGCACGCTGGCGATTCCGGACCGGCCGGGCAACAATCGGCTCGACAGCCTCGCAAATATTGTTGCCAATCCAAACGTGGGAATCCTGTTCATCGTACCGGGATTCGACGACACATTGAGGGTGAATGGTCGCGCCAGGCTGGTGCGCGACCCGGCATTGCTTGAGCACATGAGCGTGAACGGCCGGACACCGAAACTGGCGATCATGGTCGAGGTCGACGAGGTCTTCATGCACTGCGCCAAGGCGTTCCGGCGTTCTGAATTGTGGAACCCGGATCGCTTTCAGGACCGGGCAGAGATGCCGTCATTGTCAAAGATCATCCTGGATCAGACGATTGGCGCGCCCGATGACGAGGCCGAAATGCGCAAGATCGACGACGATCTCGAGGATACATACAGACAGACAATGTATTGAAGCCGGGGGCGGGGAGCGCCTTTTGCGTCTTCGTCACCGCGTGAGATTGGCAAAAAGGAGCGGCAGTTTCTCGGGCAGGCGTTGGACGCGGTCGATGATCGTGTAGCGGTTGACCCCGAAAATGCGTTCGACATAGCGGTCGGCATGGGGATCGAGGGTCAGGCAATAGGATGTCACGCCGGTGCGGTTCAGTTCCTCGACCGATTTGCGCGCATCCATGCGCAGATATTGCGGATCGCGCTCGTCGATATCGGCGGGTTCGCCGTCAGTGATGACCAGCAGCAATTTGTGCTTTTCGGGCCGCGCCAGCAGATGATGGCCGGCATGGCGGATGGCGGCGCCCATGCGGGTTGAGAGTCCGCCCCGCATGCCGGCGAGGCGGCTGCGCACCTCGTCGTCGAGGTGCTGGTCGAAGTCCTTGAAGCGGTAATATTGAACGTCGTGGCGGCCGTCCGAGGCAAAGCCATGTATGGCATACGGGTCGCCGATCCCTTCAATCGCGGTGGCGATGAGGGCGCTGGCCTCGCGGGTCAGTTCAAGCACCGATTTGTCGGTGCCGCGCACCATTTCATTGGTGGATTCGGAGAGATCGAGGAGGATGACGACCGCCAGATCGCGGCGATTGATGGCATTGCGCATGGTGATCCGCGGGTCCGGATGCATGCCCGAGCGGACCATGACCAGTGCTTCGACAGCGGCGTTGAGATCGAGTTCGTCGCCATCCTCGAGCTTGCGCTGGCGGGAAAGGCCCTGCGGCCTGAGCTTGTCGATGATCTGCTTGATACGCTGCGAAACACCTTTGTTGGCCGTCAGAATTTCGCGGATGCTGTCCGGGTCGCCGCGGGCCTGCCTGCGTTCGTAAAGGGTGGCCCAGGCGGGGCGGAGCAATTGGGTCTGATAATCCCATTCCGGATAGCCGAAGGGTTCGGAAATCGGCTCCTTGCCCTCCATTTCGTTGTAGGACACGCCTTCGTCTTCATAGGGAAAGAGTTCCGAGGACAATGTCCAGATTTCCTGCGCATCGTCGCCAGCGGTTTCGGTATCGATCTCGTTGATGAATTCCATCAGCCCGACATGTTTGCGGACCTGAGATTGTGCCGCACCGCCGCCGGCGCCGCTGTCCCAATCAAATTCCTCGGCCATCCACAAAAAGCGATTGTCGTCGCGATAGGGGATGTTGAGGTTCTCGAGAATGCGCAGGCTGGGGACGGCGCGGCGGCGGGCCAACAGGTCGAAGAGTTGCAGGCCGGTGTCGCGTGAGAGATGCGGCAGGGTGGGATCTGCCTGAAGGGCAGAAGCGAAGCGGTCCGCAAGTGCGTCCACCTCTTCGTCTTCGGTCTTGGCGTCCGGGTCGAGCAGAGCGAGCGCAGCCAGTTCGAGCAGCGGTACCGATTGATGCTCGGCCTGATCGGTGGGCGCAATCAGTCCGCGCCAGAGCGATTTCATGCCGGGAAATTCCTGGGCAGCGAGATATTCGACGCGAGCATCCTCGACAAAACCGATGAAGAAACGCTGGGCGGGGGAGAGGTTTTCGCCCTCTTCGGGACCGAGCGTATAAACCATATGGGCCGCCATATGCGCCGCCATGGCGCGATAGACATCGATGCCGGCAATGCTGCCAACTTCATCGACCGCATCGGGCAGATGCAAGACCCGGTCTTCGATGAACGGGCGGAAGCCTTCGTAATTCGCGGCGGCGGGACGCAGGAAGAAGTCGCGGGCCCAGAAGGCGCGAAGGTAGAAATTGAGTTTGCGCTGGCTGTCGACAAAGAGGGTGCCGCGCCGTTCGGCTTCCAGAACCGCTTTGCTGTCGTCTGACCTGAGCCCGAAATAGTCTGCCTGTTTGGGCAGGTCGCGGCGGTAAGCCTCGGCGCCGAAATCGATCCAGTGCTGCAGGCCCGAGAGCGTCAGTTTGCCCAGCAGCTCATCGAGCACGCCGAACATGGGTCGGAGGCCGCGTGGCGCCTTGGCGGCAAGACGATGCAGGAGCTGCAAATAGGCCCGCAGCAGGGTCTGGTCCGAGAGCCTTGACGAGGCAGTCGGCAGGGTGGAGAGCGCCAGCGCCAGAACTTCGCCGGAGGTCATGGACGAGAGTTTGAAGATGGCGCCGGCGCAATCGCGGATCACGTCCTCGCCGCAGTCGCGAACGACGCGGGGAATGGAATCGAGCCAGGCGGTGATGAGCGCCGGACCCTTGCCGAGCTGGGTCAGGCCACGGGCACCGTCGAGCCAGTCTTTCACGCCCTGGGGCGACATGAGGCGGGCGGCCTCATGGAACAGGGGCTCGAGCGTGTCGGCCAGTTCCGGTGCCGCGGCAATCAGCTCTTGGCGATATTCATCGAGTTCGAGGCTCATTGGGACCCCCGCAGCCTCACCCGAAGAAGGTGGTGACGGCGGCTTCGAGCGTGTCGCGCATGTCCATATCGTCGGTCAGCGGCTCGACCAGCGCCATGTTGCAAGCTGCGACCGGCGGGATGCCCTTGACGATGAGTTGCCCGGCATAGATCAGCAGGCGCGTCGACATGCCTTCGTCCAACCCGTGACCCTTGAGGTTGCGCGAGCGCTGGGCAACCTGCACCAGCCGTTCGGCGGTTTTCTGGTCGACCCCGGCTTCATGCACCAGGATTTCCGCTTCGATTTCAGCTGGCGGATAATCGAAGCTCATGGCGCCAAAGCGCTGCTTGGTCGATTGCTTGAGATCCTTCATCATCGACTGGTAGCCGGGATTGTAGGAAATCACGATCTGGAAATCGGGATGAGCCTCGACCAGTTCGCCCTTCTTGTCGAGCGGCAATTGCCGTCGATGGTCGGTCAGCGGGTGAATGACGACGGTCGTGTCCTGCCGGGCCTCGACGACTTCATCGAGATAGCAGATGGCGCCGATCCGGGCGGCGGTGGTCAGCGGACCGTCCTGCCAGCGGGTGCCGTTCACGTCGAGCAGGAAGCGGCCCACGAGGTCGGACGCGGTCATGTCCTCGTTGCAGGCGACGGTGATCAAGGGGCGCTTGAGCTTCCATGCCATATATTCTACGAAGCGCGATTTGCCGGCGCCGGTGGGACCCTTGAGCATGACCGGCATGCGCACATCGTAGGCCGCTTCGTAACGCTCCACCTCGTCGGCGAGCGGGCGGTAATAGGGTTCGGATTTGATCCGGTATTGGGCCGGATCGTTTTGCGTGACCTCAGCGTTCATGGTTCCTGCCTCAGCGGGGAAAGCGGGAGCGCCTGGCCGCGCTCCCGATGTTCGTTCGCGCTTATTCCACGGGTCCGCGGAACACGACCATGTTGGCGCCCTGGCTCTGGGTGTAATTGTTGTAGCCGATCAGGCGGACATGGTGGCCGGGGTTGGCGGCCTTGCATTCCTCGATTTCGGCGAGGATCCGGTCGACGTCGGTTTCGCCGAACATAGGCAGCTTCCACATGTACCAATAATGCTGGCGGGCAAATTTGGGTTCGGTGTGCTCGATCGCCGGGTTGAAACCCTTGTCGACGATATACTGAACCTGCTTGCGCACCTCGTCGTCGCTCATTGGCGGCAGGTAGGAAAAGGTGCCGAACTTGCGGCTTTCCGGGGTGGAAAGGCGGGAGGGATAATCCTGAACCTGGCTCATTTCGTTCTCCTCTGAATTGTTCTTTGCGTTAGCGGTGCGAGACGTCGAGCTTGTCGACTGTATCGAACTCGAACTTGATCTCTTTCCAGGTCTCCATTGCGATCTTGAGTTCGGGGCTGTGCTGGGCGGCCCTGGTCAGGATTTCCTTGCCTTCTTTCTCAAGCTCGCGGCCCTCGTTGCGAGCCTGCACACAGGCCTCGAGCGCCACACGGTTGGCCGCGGCACCGGCCGCATTGCCCCAGGGGTGACCCAGCGTGCCGCCGCCGAACTGCAGGACGGAATCGTCGCCGAAGATCGAGACGAGTGCGGGCATGTGCCAGATATGGATACCGCCGGAGGCGACCGGGAAAACACCGGGCATCGAACCCCAGTCCTGATCAAAGAAGATGCCGCGCGACCGATCTTCGGCCACGAAGCGATCACGCAACTGGTCGATCCAGCCAAGGGTCGCCTCGCGGTCGCCTTCGAGTTTGCCGACCACGGTGCCCGAGTGCAGATGATCGCCACCCAGAAGGCGCAGAAGCTTGGCCAGCACACGGAAGTTGATGCCGTGGTTGGGGTTGCGGTCGATCACGGCGTGCATGGCGCGGTGAACGTGCAGCAGCATGCCATTGTCGCGGCACCATTTGGAGAGCGAATTGTGGGCCGCCCAGCCAAGGGTGAGATAGTCCGACATGATGATTGGGGTGCCCAGTTCCTTGGCGAATTCGGCGCGCTGATACATGTCTTCGACGGTCGGGGCCGTCACGTTCATATAGTGGCCCTTGCGTTCGCCGGTTTCAGCCTCTGCCTTGTCGATTGCTTCCTGGCAGAACATGAAACGGTCGCGCCAGCGCATGAATGGCTGCGAGTTGACGTTTTCGTCGTCCTTAGAGAAATCGAGTCCGCCACGCAGCACTTCGTAAACGGCGCGGCCGTAATTCTTGGCGGACAGGCCGAGTTTCGGCTTGATCGTGCAGCCAAGCAGCGGACGGCCATATTTGTCCATCTTGTCGCGTTCGACCGCAATGCCGTGCGGCGGGCCGTAGCAGGTCTTGACGAACCAGATCGGGAACCGGACATCTTCAAGACGCAGGGCACGCACGGCCTTGAAGCCGAACACGTTGCCGACGAGCGAGGTGAAGACGTTGACCACCGAACCTTCTTCGAAGAGGTCGGCGGGATAGGCGACGAACGCATAGAAGGCATCGTCGTGACCCGGCACGTCCTCGATGGCGTAGGCGCGGCCCTTGTAATAGTCGAGGTCGGTCAGAAGGTCAGTCCAGACGGTTGTCCAGGTGCCGGTCGAGGATTCTGCTGCCACGGCAGCGGCGGCCTCTTCGCGCGGCACGCCATCCTGCGGAATGACCTTGAACACGGCCAGAATGTCGGTGTCCTTGGGCGTATATTCCGGCATCCAGTAGGTTTCCCGGTACTCCTTGACGCCTGCTTGGTATGTCTTGCTCATCAATGCTCCTCCAGAATTTGGGCGGATGGCCGGGCAGACCCTTTGGCTCGTTTCCATTCATCCTTCACATCGATGCTGGCGGAGTTGATGAATAATTGACAGTTAAATGATTTTACGATTTCATTTTATGATCATATAATGATCAGGCCATGCCGCTTCGTCACGCCACTCTCCGTCAGCTTGCTGTTTTCCGTGCGCTCGCGCAGCATCAAAGCGTGGCGCGGGCTGCCGAAGCGCTGCATCTGACGCCGCCGGCGGTCTCCATTCAGGTCAAACAGCTTTCCGAACATATCGGCCACCCGCTGATTGGGCAGACGGGAAAGAAGCTCTATCTCACCGCGCAGGGGGAGGCGGTGGCCTCGGCGTGCCGCGATCTGCTCGACCGGCTGGAGCGGCTCGATCAGGATCTGGCGGCGCTGAAAGGGCTGGAGCAGGGCAGCCTGTCGGTGGCGATCATCACGACGGCGAGCTATTTCGTGCCACGTTTGCTCGGTGATTTCCATGCGGAGCATCCGGGATTGAATGTATCGATGTTCGTTGGCAACCGGCAAACCATTCTGGAACGGATGGAGCGCAACGAAGATGATCTCTACATTCTGGGTCAACCGCCCGACAGCGCGCGGGTGACGGCCTGGCCATTTGCGCCCAACCCCCTGGTGGCCATTGCCTCGCCGGACCATCCGTTGCGAGATGAGGTCGACATCGATCCGAAAAGACTGGCCAGGGAGCCATTCATCGCCC
Source organism: Hyphomicrobiaceae bacterium (assembly GCA_020638065.1). Lineage (GTDB taxonomy): Bacteria > Pseudomonadota > Alphaproteobacteria > Rhizobiales > Devosiaceae > JACKJF01. The sequence goes on from JACKJG010000008.1 coordinate 192,303, forward strand.
GCGAAGGTGGATCGGGCACGCGCCTGACGGCAGAAGAGTTCTTTGCGAAGGCATACGCACCGTTGCAAATCCGGCTGGAACTCGGAAGCAACGAAGCGGTCAAGCAATCAGTCGCCGGGCATATGGGATTCTCGGTCCTGTCGGAAAGCACCGTACGCAAGGAACTGGCCAGTGGCGAACTGGTCAAACTCGACGTGCGCGGCATGCCACTCGAACGCAAATGGTATGCGGCGCATCCGCGCAACAAGGTCCTTTCACCGGCGGCGCTTGCCTATCGCGACTTTCTCGATGCGCATTTTCCGCGGCCGTCCACATAACCGAACCCGGCCATCCCCTCCCGATATTTTGGCTTGACGTATTCATATCCATTTGGTTATGAATCAATCCATAGCCAAATAGTTATGAATTACCATGCCGGATACCCAAAGCCTGATCTTCAAATCGCTGTCCGATCCCACACGCAGGGCCATCTTCGAGCAATTGTGCCGGGAGGGCGAGCAGACGGTTGGGTTTCTGACCTCGGGTGCTGGCATTTCGCAGCCGGCGGTCTCCAAACATCTTGGCGTGCTCAAGCGTGCCGGTTTAGTGCGCGACCGCCAAGAAGGCCGGCTAACCCATTATTGCGCGGACCCGGCCGCGCTGGCGCCCATTCTCGACTGGACCCGCGAAATGGCCGGATTCTGGGAGGCGCGGTTCGACAAGCTTGAAGACCTGCTCAAGAGGATGGATCAATGAATGAGACCCGTACGGTCACCGTCGAGCGCGAGTTTGCGCATCCGCCGGAAAAGCTCTGGCGTGCACTCACGCAGCCGCACCTGATCGCGGAATGGCTGATGAAAAACGATTTCAAGCCGGACGTTGGACACAAGTTCAACCTGAGGGGCGATTGGGGCGGAGTACTTGATTGCGAGGTGCTCGCGGTCGAGGCGAACAAGGTGCTGTCTTACACCTGGAACTTTGCCAGCGATGACGCAGCGTATGATTTGCAGAGTGTGGTGACATTCACGCTGACGCCGACCCCGGCGGGCACGCAATTGCGCATGGAGCAGTCTGGATTTGGGTCCACGCAGAGGCAGGCCTTCGGAGGCGCCAAACTGGGCTGGCAGCAATTCTTCGCCAATCTTGACGACCTGCTGTCCCGCGACGGCGCGTAGCCAGAAAGAACCAATGGAGAGACACATGAACTGGAACAATCTGATGCGGGTTATTCATCGCTGGATTTCGGCGCTTTTCATTATTTGCGTGCTTATGGCGACCTATGCCGCCGCGACGGGTCAGGACACAACCAGCATGCTCTATTATCTGCCCTTGCCGCCCTTGTTCGTTTTGATGGCGAGCGGGATCTATATGTTTGCGCTCCACTATGTGCGCAAATGGCGCGGCCGCAGCGCAGTCTGAATTCCGCATTGGCTGAAATGAATGGAGAAGAATGATGGCTGAAGCCGTAGAGAACGCATCCGAACGTATCGACCAATATATCGTCGACACTGGAGACTGGCGCGGCGCTACCCTGTCCGCCGTGCGCAGAGCGGTGTTGGCGGCGGACCCGGGCATCGTCGAGGAGTGGAAATGGATGGGCAGTCCGGCCTGGCTTTGCGACGGCATGATCGCGGTTGGCGACGCCCATAAGAAAAAGGTCAAGGTAACGTTTGCCTATGGTGCCCGGCTCGACGATCCGGCGGGTCTTTTCAACGGTGACGACAAGGGCGCCACGCGCCGCTCGATCGACCTTTTCGAAGGCGACATTGTGGATGAGGCTGGCCTGACGGCGCTCGTTCGGTCTGCGATCGCCTACAACCGGACCAATCTGAAGAAGAACGCTGGCAAAGCCGCGAAGAAAAAGGCCGCAAGTGCCGCCTGAGGAGATGCACTGACATCTCGTCTTTTTACGGGATGGCCAAGCGGTGTCACCGGGACTAGAGTGACCATCATTATGGTGCGGCAGCAAATCGAGCTTTAGGCAGAATTTCCCGGGCGGGCTTGATGCAGGTCATTGCGCGCGCCGCTCTGTTGGGACGCATTGCCGCTGACCAAATGGTGCGGAGGTAGCGCTTCAGATGAGTACCCGGGTTTCCGATTTCACGCCGGCCGTCGATCTCACCCATTCCAGTAGCGCGGGGCCTGTCCGGCGCCAGAAACCGCTTTATGTCGAATTGACGCCGCCGTGTTCGAACGCCTGTCCGGCGGGCGAAGATATTCGCGGCTGGCTTTCAGAAGCGCAGGCAGGCAATTATCGCGCGGCGTGGGAAATTCTGGTGGCGCAGAACCCGATGCCAGCGGTGCATGGTCGCGTCTGCTATCATCCATGTGAGTCGGGGTGCAATCGCGGCGAGGTCGATTCGCCGGTTTCCATTCATGCGGTCGAACGGTTCCTCGGGGACCTGGCGACCGCTGAAAACTGGCAATTTTCAACGGTGCGGCCGCCGAGCGGCAGAAAGGTCCTGGTCATCGGTGCCGGGCCGAGCGGGCTCTCGGCGGCCTATCACATGGCGCGGCTCGGTCACAATGTCGAGATTCACGAGGCGGGGCCGATTGCCGGCGGCATGATGCATTTTGGCATTCCGGCTTATCGCATGCCGCGCAAGGAACTGGCGAGCGACGTTGCCCGGATCGAGGCCCTTGGCGTCAAGATC
>JACKJG010000009.1 GCA_020638065.1 Hyphomicrobiaceae bacterium
TGCCGAGGTCGTCGTTTCCGATATCAATTCCGACATGCTGCGGGTCGGGGCCGAGCGGGCCAAAAACTGGCGCTATCCGGACCGGGCGGAATTTGTTGAAGCCAATGCCGAGCAATTGCCGTTCGAGGACAATTCGTTTGACGCCTACACAATTTCATTCGGCATTCGCAACGTGCCGCGTATCGAGAAGGCACTCGCCGAGGCCTTCCGTGTGCTTAAACGCGGTGGACGTTTCCTGTGCCTGGAATTCTCGGCGGTCGATGTTCCCGTGCTCAAGGAAATCTACGATCAGTTTTCCGACAGGATCATTCCACGCATGGGCAAGGCCATCGCCAATGACGAGGAATCCTATCGCTATCTGGTCGAGAGCATCAGGCAGTTTCCCAAACCGGATCGCTTTGCCGAAATGATTGCAACGGCCGGGTTCAGCCGGGTCAGCCACACGCCCCTGTCCGGCAACATTGCAGCGCTGCACAGCGGCTGGAAGATCTGAAAGGCGGCCAGATGGGGCTGATGGCCTATTTCCGATTGATCCGGGCAGGATTCGTGCTGGCGCGCGAGGGTGCCTTTTCGCTGGTCGATGCGAAGGAGCTGCCGCCCCCGGCCCGGCTCGGCCTTGGAATCGTGCGGCTGTTCGAGCGTCGTGATGTCAAGAAAACCGGCCGCGTGGCGCGTCTGCAGCAAGCGCTGGTCCGGCTTGGGCCGACCTATGTGAAATTCGGCCAGACGCTGGCGACACGGCCGGACATTGTCGGCCCGGATATCGCCGAAGATCTCAGCGGGTTGCAGGACGCCCTGCCCCCGTTCGATCAGGGCCTTCTGCCCGATATCCTGCGCGATGCGCTCGGGGGACGCGCGGACGATCTGCTTGAAATCTCCGGACCCGTTGCCGCCGCCTCGATTGCGCAGGTGCATCAGGCAAGGCTGCGCCGCGCAGACGGCGGCATCGACATCGTTGCGGTCAAGATATTGCGGCCCGGAATCGAGGACCGGTTCGGCGCCGACATCGAAAGCTATTATGCCGGGGCCCGGCTGGCCGAAGCGCTGATGCCCAAACTGCGCCGGCTGAAACCTCTGGCCGTTGTCGAGACGCTGGACCGGTCGGCCAAGCTTGAGCTTGATCTGAGGTTCGAGGCGGCGGCGATCAGCGAATATGCGGAAAGCCTGACCGAGGACCAGAACTTCTCCTGCCCGGACGTTCGCTGGAACCATACTTCAAAGCGGGTGCTGACGACGAACTGGCTCGAAGGGATATCGGTTCGCGACCTTGAGGCGCTCGACAAGGCCGGTATCGACCGAAAGGCGCTGGCCTCGCGTATTCTTCTCGGTTTTCTGAAACAGGCGATCGGGACGGGGTTCTTTCACGCCGACATGCATCCGGGCAACATGTTCGTCGATGGGACTTCGGGCCGGGTCCTGATGGTCGATTTCGGCATCATGGGCCGCATTTCGATGCGTGAACGCCGCTTCCTGGCCGAAGTGCTTTACGGTTTCATCACCCGCAACTATCTGCGCATTGCTCAATTGCATATCGATATCGGCTATGTACCGGCGACCGAGAATGTCGATGATTTCGCGTCGGCGCTGAGAACGGTTGGCGAGCCGATGCACGGGCGCTCGGCGCGGGATATCTCGATGGCAAAGGTTCTGGGCCAGCTTTTCACGATTACCGAGCTCTTCAACATGCAGACCCGGCCGGAACTGATCATGCTGCAGAAAAACATGGTTCTGGCCGAGGGCGTGGCGCGAATGGTCGACCCTGACCTCGACATCTGGGAGGTGGCGCGACCCTTTGTCAGCGAATGGGTCAGGGAGCAGGCCGGACCGCGGGGCAAACTGGCCGAGCTCAGGGAACACGGGGAGCGGGTTATCTCGACAATGGGAAAAATTCCCGATCTTGTCGACAAGGCCGAAAATGTGCTGAGCGCTCACGAGGAAGAATTTGCGCGGCATCGCCGGTCCGGTCCCAGCCTGCCCCTGAGCTGGACACTTGGAATCGCGATGATCGCGGCGCTGGCCGGGTTCTTGTTCGCGCGAATTTTCTGAGCAATTCGCAGCGCCTTCCGAAAGACTTTGTTTTCCGGACCCGAATTTGCCGCGGACAGATTGTCATTGGCAGATGACGATGGCTTGCCGCCGCCTTTCTTAGTCCATAAGCTTTGATTTCCCGGCAATGGGGGACACTCGATTTGCCGGGTCAATTCAATTGATGAGGACAACATGAAACCAGCCATTATTGCCCGCGCCGCCGGGGCGCTCATGCTTGTTGCGGGGCTTGCCGCCTGCGTGGACGTGGACGTGAAGATGGAAGTTCTGGACAGCGAGCACGGACGCGGTTCGATCGTGATGACCATGGATCGCCAGTTCTATGACATGGCGCAGGCCCAGGGTAACGCCGACTTCTGCGATTCCGAAGACGAGCTGACCGTCGGCGACACGGTCGTGACCTGTGCCAGCGTGACCGAGGGCACATTCGACGAGCTCAATGAATCGGGCAGCGGCGAACCGGGTCCGCAGGTGATTGCTCAGGCCGACGGCACCGTTCGCGTGACCCTGCCGACAGGAACCCTGGTGCAGGCGGCCAGCGCCGACAAGCCGGATGATGAAACGCTGACAATGATGCAGAGCATGTTCGAAGGCAAATTCTTCAGGATCACTGTGGCAGGAAGCGAAGTTCTCGATTCCAACATGGAGATTTCCGATGACGGGAAGAGCGCCACTTTGGCGATTCCGTTCTTCGAGATGATCACCGGGGAAGCCGAAGTTCCGGACGAAGCCTACGCGGTCGTCAAGCCGATCAACTAAGGCGTTTCCAAACCGAACAACAAACCCAGTCTGGGGCGCTTGATGAGGGTGCCCCGGCTTTTCAGGAAGCGATGGCGGATCGCACGTTGAGCAAAGAGGTCCTGAATATTCCGGTCAGCGTGTTCGCGCATGGTGAAGGGTTGCCACTGCCCATTCGGCAGACGCCCGGCTCGGCGGGCATGGATCTTTGCGCCGCACTTCTCACTGGCGAAGAGATCAAGTTACCGCCCGGAGGGTTTTTGGCCGTGCCGTGCGGCTTTGCTATGGCTTTGCCGGAAGGCTACGAGGCGCAAGTGCGACCAAGATCGGGGCTTGCATTCAAGCATGGGGTCACGGTGCTCAATGCGCCGGGTACAATCGATGCCGATTATCGCGGCGAGGTCAAAGTCATCCTCATCAACCATGGCGCACTACCCTTTTGCATCGCGCGCGGTGATCGCATTGCGCAAATGGTCATTGCCGAAGTCACGGCGGCGGCGCTGACCGTTACCGCCAAGCTTGATGATACCTCGCGTGGTGGCGGCGGATTCGGGTCGACGGGAACCGGCTCATGACGCGATTTTCCGGACTGTTTATTGCGACTGCGGTGATCCTGTTCTCAACGATCAGTCAGGCCAGCGCGCAAGGACTTCTCACCAATTTCGATGTGATCGGCTATTCGCGCGACGGGCGCTATTTCGCGTTCGAAACCTTTGGGCGCGATCCGGGAACCGGCACGGCCTATGCAAGCCTATATGTTCAGGACGTTTCCACGAACCGGTTCGTCCTCGGAACGCCCACAAATGCCAAGACCATCGATCCGAACGAGCCGTTGGGCAGTGTCATGGAAAAGGCGCGCGCCCAGACACCGACCCTGCTGAACGATCTGGAGATTGACCTGCCGGCAATCATCGAAGCCATGAATGGAGACGGCATGGCGGACGCGAACACGCAGAAGCTGGATTTCGGATTGCTGCTCAATGACGGGTCCGGGCGGATTGTTGGTGATTACCGACTCGAGCTCGACAGTTTCGACACTTCGGCGACCACCGATTGCCGCGGACTTTCAGGCAGCCCCACGCCAAAGGGCTTCACATTGACACTTTCGTCCGGGGATCAGGACGTCGTGCTTCATAAGGACGAGGTGCTGACCCGATCGCGTGGCTGTCCCCTGTCCTATGAAATCAAGGCATTGTTCGTTCCGGCGGGCGCAGTGGACATTTCACACGGCGTGGCGCTGATCGCGGCGCAGGTCCAGACGGATGCCGGCATCGTCCGGCAGTTTCTACCGGTCGCCACCGGAGCCCGCTAATGCTCAGCGAAGACGAAATCGGGCGTTATCAGCGGCATATCGTTCTCAAGGGGCTCGGCGCACCGGGTCAGAATAAGCTCAAGGCCGCGAAAGTTCTGGTGGTCGGGGCGGGCGGGCTTGGCAGTCCGGTCATTGAATATCTGGCAGCGGCTGGGGTTGGAACCCTGTCGATCGCCGACGGCGACAAGGTGAGTCTCAGCAATCTGCAGCGTCAGATCATCCACCGTACGGATAGCGTCGGCACTTTCAAGACCGACAGCGCAGCGGAATTCGTCGCGGCGCTCAATCCGCATGTCGAGGTGATCGTGAGCCGAGAAATGATTACCGACATGGAGGACGCGGTCACTCTGGTCGGTGCGCATGATGTGGTGATCGACGGCACCGATACGTTTGCGACCCGCAAGCTGATTGCTCGGGCCGCCGAGGTCTGCCGGGTGCCGCTGGTATCGGGTGCGGTCAGCATGTTCGATGGTCAGGTCACGGTTTTCGCGCCACATCTTCTGGCCACGGGCGGGCAGCCGGCGCCGGGCTTTTCGGACCTCTACCCCAGGGATCCGGATGTGAATGCGTTGCCGCGCTGTGAAGATGTCGGCATTCTGGGCGCGGTGACAGGTGTTGTCGGAACGCTAATGGCGATGGAAGCGATCAAGCTGATCACAGGTCTCGGGGAACCTTTGCTGGGACGGCTGATGATCTATGACAGCCGCAACGCGAAGTTCAGCGAAATTCGCTACCGGCGCAAATTGGCCTAGCGTCAGGGAATTCTAGTCGAATGTCTCGCCGGCATAGACACCCCAGAGATCTTCCTGATCGACATAGCCCGAATATGACGTGCCGCCTGATTGCTCGGAGAACGTCGCGACCTTGCAGGCTTCTCCGTCGCAGGAATCGACCTTGACCAAAACCTTCGGCGCGAGTTCCGCAAGGGCACGGGAATTTTCTCCCGCACGCGCCCGTAGGTTGACCGGCTCCGACTTCCACGGTGCGATATAGGCGGTGCGGCGGCCCACGAGCAGATTCTGGTGGATCCAACCTTCCTGGCCGTCAATGTCGCGGACTTTTCGCCAGGTATCGAATTCCTGAATGATTTCGACCGGCAGGTCGGACTTCACGAAAATCCAGGCCACATCATAACGGGTACCGGGACCGACGCGGACATTGATGGGCTCGGACCTCAGGGACACAAAACGCGGCATGGGCAGGCCGGATACGGGCCCGACTTCTTGTGCTGCGGCCGGAAGGGCGGCGCCAAATGTGACAACCAGCAAAAGGATCAGCGGTTGCAGACGCTTCAGGATGGACGCGGTCAGCATATTGGTTCGGAGGTCACGTTAATCGCCTTTGTTGCTCATAACGCGAAAGGCTTAATGGGGTGTAAGCGGTTGTGTGCGCGTGCCGCGCATGGCAAAAGGTGACGTGTCGAAATCGCGGCTTTTGGAGCCGCCCTTTACGGGACATTCATGACCGAAACGCCTGGCCGGATATTCGTGACCCGTCGCCTGCCTGAACCGGTGCAGGAGCGCATGACACAACTATTCGAGGTTCGGTTCTCCAATGCCGACCTGCCACTTCCCGTGCCGGACATGATCAGCGGCGCGGAAGGCGCACGCGTGCTGGTTTCAACCATCACGGACCGGCTCGATGAAGCGGTGATCAATGCCCTGCCCGGCAGCGTCAAACTGATCGCACAATTCGGCAATGGCATCGACAATATCGATTTCGGCGCGGCTTCGGCGCGCGGGATCATTGTGACCAACACCCCTTCGGTCATGAGCGAGGACACGGCGGACATGGCCATGGCGCTTTTGATGGCGGTGCCAAGGCGGCTGACAGAAGGCGCCAATCTGATCGTCGAGCGCGGAGAATGGGCCGGTTGGGCACCGACCGGCATGCTGGGCCGGCGCCTGGGCGGCAAGGCGCTCGGTATTGTCGGGTTGGGGCGTATCGGGACGGCGGTCGCCCGCCGCGCCAAGGCATTCGGACTAACGCTTCATTATTTCTCCAGGTCGCGGCGGCCACAACCTCTCGAGGAAGAGCTGGGCGCGATCTATTGGGATGATCTCGATGCGATGCTGGGGGCCGTCGACATGGTTTCGCTACATCTGCCGCTGAACCAGGGGACACGGCTATTGCTCAACGAGGAGCGATTGCGAAAGCTCAGGCCGGGTGCCTGCGTGGTCAATGTTTCGCGCAAGGAACTGGTTGATGAAAGGGCGTTGGTTGCCCTGATCGATGAAGGGCATCTGAGCGGCGCAGGCCTTGATGTCTTCACCTACGATCCGCAGATCAATCCCGATCTTTTGCGGCTGGCCCGTGACAACAAGGTTGTTCTGACCCCGCACATGGCCTCGTCCACAATCGAGGGCCGCATCGAGATGGGCGAGGTGGTGATTGTCAACATCAAGCTCTTCCTTGATGGACATCAGCCGCCGCAGCGCGTGTTGCCGGTTTAGGCCCGCCGCTGGGTGGTGCAGCGTTGCCGGGGTTCCGGTTTGCCTGTCTTTGCGAGAACCCAAAGCGGCAATCGCTCCGAAAGTGCGCCCCGCTCAATTGCCATTTGATTCTGCTTGGCGTCCGCCTCACAGCAGCGCCACTTCGGGACTTCCCTTCCGCAACCCCCGGCTGTTCTGCATGCAACAGCATTGACTCCCGCCAATAGTTCGGCGATCGTACCGACTGGTCGGTATTGTGAAGATATGAACACGCGAGACAGGCTGATTGGTGCGATGATCGATCTGGTGCGGCAGAAGGGATATGATGCCGTGCGGGTCGACGATGTTTGCGCTATGGCCGGGGTCAGCAAGGGCGCGTTCTTCCACTATTTCAAATCCAAACAAGAAATAGCCGAGATCGCTGCCGATGCGTGGCGGGACAATTCATGCGGTCTGTTTGCAAGTCAGGGTTTCGTCGCTTCCGACGACCGCGATGCGAGTGCGCGCGAAAAGCTGCTGCGCTATGTGGATTTCCGCATCGCGCTGATCGAAGGGTCGAGCGAAATCTACGAATTCTGCTGCTATGCCGGAACGCTGGTGCAGGAAGTCCATGAGACGCATCCCGAGCTCAGCGATCGGGCTGCGCAGGGCATTGTCGCGCATGTGGCCCAACTTGAGCCCATTTGCGCTGAAGCGCTCCGGGACGCCGGCCGCGACGCGGCGGAAGCTGCTGCCCTGGCGCAATATTTCCAGACGGTTCTGCAAGGTGCGCTGCTGATGGCCAAGGCCTATCGCTCACCAAGTGCAGCCGTCACCAGTCTTGAGCAATTCAAAGTGCAGCTGGCTTTGCTGCTGGATGGCAGGCAGGCGCAAACGGAGGGAAATCCAGAATGAAACTCTACTTTACACCGAATTCGAACCCAAGGCTGGCGCTAACCTATGCGCGATATCTCGGTTTTGGGGATAATCCCGACCTGCCGATTGAGTTCATCAACGCCTCCACGATCGGCGATGAGGGACGAAAGGCAGCACAGTCTTTGACCCCGATGGGTCTTTTTCCCATTTTGCAGGAGAATGACGGATCGGTTTTATGGGAGGCGGATTCGATTGCCTGTCGTCTGAGCCAGATCGCCAATCCTGGCATGTGGGTTACCGAACCGGACCTGTTGCCGCAATTCGTGCGCTGGCTGAGCTGGTGCGGGCAGCACCTCAACAAGCATGGTGGCGAGATCTATTTCGAGCGCGTGGTCCGGCCCCATCTCTGGGAGGGCGATATGCCTGAAGATCAGATGAATTGGCACCTGAGCGAGTTTGCCGGATGTCTTGCGGTGCTCGACACTGAATATTCGGACAAGGACTGGCTCTTTGGTGAGCGGCTGACCTATGCCGATTTCCGGGTGGCGACCATATTGGCCTACGAGGAACCGGCAAAACTTGACCTCGCGCCCTTTCCCAATGTTCAGCGCTTCGTCGCAAGGATGAAGGGGCTGAAATACTGGGCCGACCCGTTTGCGGGTTTGCCGGCGTGAGCGGGAACGGGGACAATATGCTCACAGGCGGGTGTTTGTGTGGGGCGGTACGCTACACGGTTCGTGGTGCGCCCCGCTTTTCAGGCATCTGCAATTGCAGGGATTGTCAAAAAGCTACCGGCTCGGCCTTTTCGGCGTTCATGATGTATCCGGTGGCCAACTTCGAGCTGACAGGTGAAACGCGGGCCTATGATCACATTTGCGACGCGGGAACACCGTCCCGCCGCAATTTCTGCCCGACATGCGGGTCGACCGTTTTTGGGGGTGGCGAGGAGGGCGGCGAGGACGTCAACATCTATGCCGGCACGCTGGACGATCCCGATGTTTTCGAACCGAAAATGCAGATTTTCGTGCGATCACGCCGGCAATGGGCGCAAATCCCTGCCGACAAGATTAAGGAATATGACGCGATGTAGCGTTTGTTGGCCGCGGCGGTCAGGTTCGTGCGAATTGCATGACCCAATTGGTTTCCCAGCTTTGGCCATTATCAGGTGAAAATGCCTGTTCCCAACGGCAGGCACCGACGGAGAAGGTTTTCCAGATAAACCGGACGAGAATATCGCGTCCTTCGTATGTGTCTTTGCAGGTGAAGTTTCCAACTCCGTCGCGAAAGCTGCCAATGACGGGTTTGTCGAGCTGGTGTGGAGCGCGGCCGTCGAGCCACCAGATTGCCCAATTGCCCGACGCCAAGTCAAAGGAACGTATGGCAATGGCGCGATAGGTGCCATCCGGATGATCAATCAGATTGTCTTCGATATTCCCCATTCCATTGAGCACCGGCCGTGTGGTGCTCGTGCCCGCAAAACTGTCCCAATCATTACTGCCCTGAAGGCGATGCCGCAGCCTGCGATGGGCGACCTGCCAGGTTCCAAAGAGAAATTCAAACTCGTTTCCAATGTTGCCGGTCATCGTCCAGGGCCTCCAGTCCTTGATGCTGGTGTGCGCCCGGCTCAGGTCAAATGTTGTCAGCAGCAAAAAGCCCGGATCAAGCGATCCGGGCTTCTGCAGTTTCGATGAACGTTCCGTCGAGGTTTACGCGTCGTCGCCGTCTTCGTCCTTGATTTCGTCGCCGGTTTCCTGATCGACGACCTTCATGGACAGGCGGACCTTGCCGCGATCGTCAAAGCCGAGAAGCTTGACCCAGACCTTGTCGCCCTCATTGACGACATCGGTGGTCTTGCCGACGCGGTGATCGGCAAGCTGGGAGATGTGCACCAGGCCGTCGCGGGGGCCGAAGAAGTTGACGAAAGCGCCGAAATCGGCGGTCTTGACGACCGTGCCCTGGTAGATATGACCAACTTCCGGCTCGTCGGTGATCGACTTGATCCACTTGACGGCGGCCTCGATTTCCGACGCGTTGGACGAGGAGACCTTGACGGTGCCGTCGTCTTCAATGTTGACCTTGGCACCGGTCTTTTCGACGATTTCGCGAATGACCTTGCCGCCGGTGCCGATCACGTCACGGATCTTGGCGGTCGGGATCGAGAAGCTCTCGATACGTGGTGCGAATTCGCCGACTTCCGAACGGGCCGTGCTGAGGGCCTTGGCCATTTCACCCAAAATGTGGATGCGGCCGCCCTTGGCCTGTTCCAGAGCGATCTTCATGATCTCTTCGGTGATACCGGCGATCTTGATGTCCATCTGCAGCGAGGTGACACCGTTTTCGGTACCGGCAACCTTGAAATCCATGTCGCCGAGGTGATCCTCGTCACCGAGAATGTCGGAGAGCACGGCGAATTTCTCGCCCTCAAGGATCAGGCCCATGGCGATGCCGGCCACAGGCGCCTTCATCGGCACGCCTGCATCCATCAGCGCCAGCGAAGTCCCGCAAACCGTCGCCATCGACGACGAGCCGTTGGATTCGGTGATCTCGGAGACGATGCGCAGGGTATAAGGGAATTCTTCGGCGGTGGGGCGCATCGGATTGATGGCGCGCCAGGCAAGCTTACCGTGGCCGATTTCGCGGCGGCCGGGCGAACCCATGCGGCCCGCTTCACCGACCGAATAGGGCGGGAAGTTGTAGTGCAGCATGAAATTCTGCTTGTAGGTGCCTTCGAGCGAATCGACATATTGCTCGTCTTCAGCGGTTCCGAGGGTTGCAACCACGAGGGCCTGAGTTTCACCGCGAGTGAACAGAGCCGAACCATGGGTGCGCGGCAGGAGACCGACTTCAGCAACGATCGGGCGGACCTGATCGAGGGTGCGGCCATCGATACGCGACTTGGTGTCGAGAATGTTCCAGCGGACGATCTTGGCCTGCAGGGACTTGAAGACCGTTGCGATCTGCTCGTCCTTATATTTGGCCTCTTCACCTTCGGCCGTCGCGTAATGTTCCTTGACCTTGGTCTTGGCGGCATCCACGGCGGCGTAGCGCTCTTCCTTGGCGGTGATCTTGTAGGCATCGCGAAGGTCGGTTTCGATGACCTTGAGCATGTCAGCTTCGAGTTCGGACATGTCCTCAGGTTCGAAGTCGCGCGGGTCCTTTGCAGCCATTTCGGCGAGCTTGATGATCGCGTCGATGACCTTCTGGCTCTGTTCGTGGCCGAACATGACCGCGCCGAGCATGATCTCCTCGGAGAGTTCGCTGGCTTCGGATTCAACCATCAGAACCGCATCTGCCGTGCCGGCCATGACCAGATCGAGGCGCGAATCATCGCGACGATGGATCGGCGTGTTCAGCACATATTCGCCATCGATATAGCCGATGCGGGCGGCACCGATCGGACCCATGAAAGGAATGCCGGAAATGGTCAGGGCCGCGGAGGCGGCGACCATGGCCAGAACATCGGGTTCGTTTTCCATGTCGTGCTGCAGAACGGTGATGACAACCTGGGTCTCGTTCTTGTAGCCATTGGGGAAAAGCGGGCGAATGGGGCGATCGATCAGGCGCGAGATCAGGGTCTCGGCCTCGGTCGGCCGGCCCTCGCGCTTGAAGTAGCCGCCCGGGATCTTGCCGGCGGCAAACGCCTTTTCCTGATAATTGACGGTGAGGGGGAAGAAATCCTGGCCCTCTTTGGCACTTTTCGCGGAAACGACCGTGGCCAGAACGGTGGTATCGCCGAGCGAGGCGAGAACGGCGCCGTCTGCCTGACGGGCGATCTTGCCGGTTTCAAGGGTCAGCGGCTGGCCGCCCCAATTGAGCTCGACCTTGTGGGAATCAAACATGTTTTCTTTCCATTCATGCGTGCCTGTTCCGGCCCCTGCCGAGCAGGCGATTTGGCCCCCGCCATTGCGGCGAGAGCTTTTCGTTCGGGTCTGAATGGAGTGGGCAGAATGGCGAGCTGCTTTCATAAACAGATCCCGCAGGGCGGGCGATGAAAGCGGCCAACGATCCTGCCACTCCGGCCGGACCCAGTTGACGTGGCCGGACGGCGAACCGCCCGGCCGGGTAGTCTAGCGGCGCAAACCGAGGCTTTCGATCAAGCTCTTGTAGCGCGACTCGTCTTTGGCCTTGACGTAATCAAGCAGCCGGCGGCGCTGGCTGACGAGCTTGAGAAGACCGCGCCGGGAATGGTTATCCTTGGCGTGGGTCTTGAAATGCTCGGTCAGATTGGCGATGCGCTCGGAGAGAACCGCGACCTGGACTTCCGGAGAACCGGTATCGCCCTCTTTGGTCGCGTATTGCTTGATGAGTTCAGCCTTGCGTTCAGCAGTAATCGACATCGGGTCATCCTTTCAAAAAGTGAGGATTGGGTCGCCCCGGGCCGGGATGTCGTCCAGCGAAGGGCCGTTGGTTCCGGCACTCGCCGAAAAGGCAGGCCGGATGGGTGCGCGCTATAGTGCATTTGACGGTGAAATGCAAAGACTATCGCTTTTGTGCGCTTTTGTGCGCTTTTGTGCCCCTGGCGATCCTGAGCATTGCAGCAACTGCATTTGTGCATTTCTGAGAGGCGCTGCCGGATTCGAGCGTGAAAATTCCGGCCCCCCGGGATTCCGAATCGATCGCGAATCATATATAGATACACATCTATATGATGTCTTTTGTCATATAGTTTTCTATCTATATATTCCAAGTATGAACGCAGACACACTTTTTCGCCTTCTGGCCGATCCCACGCGCCGCGCGCTCTACGAGCGCATCACGGATCGTGGCGGGCAAACCGTGGGCGACCTGACATTGTTTTCGGGCGTTTCGCAGCCCACCGTTTCCAAACACTTGTCGTTGATGAAAGAGGCTGGGCTGGTTACAGGCGAGCGCAATGGACGAGAAATTGTCTATCGAACGCTGCCGGAAGGTCTGGAGCCGTTCAAACATTGGCTTGCGGTCTATGGAGGGTAATAGGCGATGATTCCGACAATCGAGACCGAACGGCTGCGGCTAAGGGCCCCGGTCCTGGCCGATTTCCCCGCCTTTGCCGGCATGCTTGGTTCGCGGCGCTCTACCTATATGGGCGGACCCTGTTCCGAGACCGAAGCCTGGAAGTGGTTCTGCATCGACGTGGCGCAATGGCATCTGTTCGGGCACGGGGCGTTGATGATCGAACGGCGCGAAGACAAAGTCTGCGTTGGCGAAGTCGGATTGAATGCCGGCCCGCTCTTTCCCGAGATGGAACTTGGCTGGCTGCTCTATGATGGTTTCGAGGGTCAGGGCTATGCCAGCGAGGCAGCACATGCCCTGCGCGACTGGGCGTTTGCGGATTTCGGGGCGTCCACGCTGGTCAGTTATGTCGATCGCGGAAATTCGGCTTCGATTGCGCTGGCCAGGCGCCTGGGTGCCATTGAGGATATGCATGCGGCACGGCCAGATCCGGAGGATCTGGTGTTCCGGCATCAGCGCGGAACTTCAACGCCATAGGTCATCAGATCGGCACCATGGGCCTTTAACCAGGCCTGTCCACGGGCCATATCGGGTAAAGTTTGCTCCACCAATGCCCAGAAACGGTCGGAATGGTTCATTTCGCGCAGGTGGGCGACCTCGTGCGCGGCCACATAGTCGAGCACGAAGGGCGGCGCCAGGATCAGGCGCCAATTGTAGTTGAGCCTTTTGCTGCTCGAGCAGGATCCCCAGCGCGACGACTGGCTTCTGAGGGTAATGGCAGCGGGCTTGACCCCAAGCCGTTCGGCATGAAAACCGGTCCGGTCCTTGAGGTCGGTCAGGGCCTCGGCTTTCAGCCAATCCGTGAGGCGGCGTGCCATATGCTCGGGTCCGCCGGGTACCAGCAGCCGCGGAATATCACCTTTGATGACGCTGATTGTGCCGCGCAATTGCGAGGTGCCGACAATCCGTATTTCTTCGCCACGTAGTGGAAAGATGGCGCCTTCGACAAAGGGTTTGGGTTTGGGCGCACGCGCCAATCGCGCGGCGAGCCAATGACGCTGTTTTTCCAGAAAGGCTTCGACCTCGCGGACGCGGCCGCGCAGCGGCACAGACAAGGATGGTTTCCCCGTGCGCCCGATCGTCAGCCGGTACGAACGACTCCGCGCATTGGGTTTGACAGCAATCGCGACAGGTTCGCCGTCGATATCGAGGGCAAAGTGATCCGGCCAGTCTGTGGTGCGCGAAAACATGGCGTCAATCTGCCTGATTCGTCCTGCGGGCCGAAGCCAATTGCGTGATCAGGCGTCGCGGGTCTTGCCAGTATAGCGCTGCCAGAGCGCGCCCTCGCCCAGATTTTCAATGAATGCGCGATGTGCCTCGAGCGCGCGCTCATCCAGCCTTGGCGGCAGAGGCTGCGGCCTGTTTGGATAGTGCCGGTTGGTGATTTCGCCGGGCTGAGCCATGCGCTCAGCGTCAATGGACAGAGCCAGGGCGACTTGCCGGCCACCGATCAGTTCAAGGTAGACTTCGGCGAGAATTTCGCTGTCGAGCAAGGCGCCGTGCAGGGCGCGTCTGGAATTGTCGATGCCATAATGTTTGCAGAGCGCGTCGAGGCTGACGCGGGCGCCGGGATGGACCTGGCGTGCCAGCTGTACCGTGTCGATGACGTCGTTTTGCAGTTGCCGGCGGCCGGTCTTTTCCATCTCGGCGTTGAGAAAGGCCATGTCGAACGGCGCGTTATGAATGATCAGGCAGGCTTCGCCGACAAATTCGGAGAAGTTTTCCGCCACCTCATCGAATTTCGGTTTGTCGGCAAGAAACTCATCGCTCAATCCGTGAATGCGATAGGCCTCCTCGGGCATCGGGCGTTCGGGATTGAGGTATTGGTGAAAATGCTTGCCCGTAGGAATGTGGTTGATCAGTTCAACGCAGCCTATTTCGACGACGCGATCGCCATTGCGCGCATCAAGGCCCGTCGTTTCCGTATCGAGCACGATCTCACGAATCATCGGACGTTTTCATCTCCGTGCAGGCGCGAAAAATGTTCGCCACCTGTTGTTCGACCGCAGCGAAGCTCTGATTTGTGTCGATGGCGAAATCAGCGGCGGCGCGTTTTTGGTCCTGTGACCATTGGCGCGACAGGATGGTCTGCAATTTTTCATCGGTCATGGCTGGCCGCAAGAGCGCCCGCCGTCTTTGTTCTTGTTCATCACAGAAGGTGACGGCCACCGCGTCGAAATCGCTCCCCTGCCCCGTTTCATAGAGCAAGGGAATGTCAAAAACGGCAATTGCAGCACCCGATGCCGCCGCTTCATCGGAAAATGCGCGCATGCGCCGGCGCACAAGAGGGTGGACGATGGATTCAAGCTGGCTGATGCGTTCGGGATGACCGACAAGCTGGGCGGAAAGCGCCGTACGGTCGATTTTGCCCTCACGAAAAGTACCAGGAAAGGCCTCGCTCACCGGCCCCACTGCCTCACCTTCATAAAGGTCATGGACGGCCTGATCGGCGGAGTAGATCTGGGCCCCGAGCGCCTTGAATGCCTCCAAGACGGTCGATTTTCCGGTGGCAATAGAGCCGGTCAGACCGAGCCGGAACATCAGGACTTTTCCCCGCCGAAAAGGTCGGCCTCGATCAATTGGCGCAGGTCCGCGTCAACTTCGGGGCGGATACGAAACCAACGCTCAAAGCCCGGCACGGCCTGGTGCAACAGCATGCCAAGCCCGTCTATTGCTCGAAGGCCTGCTTTTCGCGCATCTGCCAGAAGCGGGGTTTCGAGTGGCGTGTAGACGATGTCCGTCACGATTGCGTTTTGTGGCAGCAGGGAAAGGTCGAGACCTTGGTGTCTTTCCTCATGCATACCGATGCTGGTGGCATTGATGAGCAGGCTTGTGCGGGCCAGGACTTGGGCGAGATCGCTTTGGGCCAATGGTTTGGCTTGCGGCCCAAACTCGGCAGCCAATTGTTCGGCCCTTTGCAGCGTCCGGTTGGCCAAGTGAATGGTTGCGCCGGTGCGGCTCTTTAGTCCGTGAATCAAGGCGCGGCTGGCGCCACCGGCACCGAGAATAGTGACGATTTCGAGATTCTCGTCCCAGCCGGGGGCTTTGTCATCGAGATTGGCGAGAAATCCATAGGCGTCGCTGTTGTCGCCGACGATTCTGTTTCCGGAGACAAAGATCGTATTGGCGGCGCCGATCTGCCGGGCGGTGTCGGTGATGTCATCGCAAAGCGCGATTACCGCTTCCTTGTGGGGAATGGTCACATTGCCGCCCACGAATTCTCCGGTGCGGATGCTGTCGAAAAAAGGAGGCAGCTTCTCGGGCGTGACATCATGTCGGTCATATGTGCCTGAGAGGCCATGCTTTTCGAGCCAGTACCGGTGAATGAGCGGCGACCGGGAATGGGCAATAGGGTGACCGATAACGAATGCCTGTTTCATCTAGCGTCCAGTGTCACTGTCGTTTTCGGGCAGGCCGCCGAATTGGCGCAGGGCTCGCAGCAAGGGAAGCAGCGGCAGGCCCAGAATGGAGAAATAGTCGCCTGAAATGGATTTGAACAGGCGTATCGACGGCCCTTCGAGACGATAGCAACCCACCGAAAAGAGGAGCTCTTCTCCTTCGAGGTGGATCACTTCGTCCAACTCCTGGTCGGAGAATTCGTTCATGCTCATCCCGGCACTCTCGGCATGATCCCATATGATGTCTCCGTCGCGGGCCAGCGCCAGGGCTGAGGTCAGGATATGGGTCTGACCGCGGAGTGATTGCAGGCGCAAGCGGGCCTGTTGCAGATCGGAAACCTTGTGCAAAAGCGCTCCTTGATGCGTGAGTGTCTGGTCGGCTCCGATCACTAGTGAACCCGGATGGCTTTGCGAGATCTGGCGGGCCTTGGCGCTGGCCAATGCCCTGGCGTGGGCGACGTTTCCCTTGCTTTTGAACAGGTGATCGAAGCGTCGTTCGTCCACATCGGATGGCTCAACAGCAAAGGAAAGGCCCGCATTTTCAAGCAATTGTTGCCGGGTTGTGCTGGCCGACGCCAGAATGAGCGGCCGGGGAGATCGATTGTTGTGCACAGCGTTGGCCGGGTTGTTGGACTGGCGGGGACAAAATCGGGATCAGAAGCGAGTTATTCCCGTTTAATGGTTTGTCTTTGCATAGTTTGACCGATGTGCGCAAATGGCCGGAGAGGCTGTGAATTTTGGGAATAACGTGAAGACTTACGGACAGAAGGGAGCGGCGAAGCGCACTGGCTTATCCCCATGCTGATCGTCAGCAAATGGTGTTAACATTCCGTAAAGGTTAACGAAAGGTAAACGGCATTCGAGGCCGGGTGCGACTGTGTTCAGGGGTTGTGGGAAACCGCGCTTCGAAAATGCCTGATTTTTGGACGCATTGTGGAGGTGAAGAGAATTAGCGATAAACACCGCGATTAAGAAGAATCAAAAGAGATAAGAGTCTTATGGGTGGTGAGTTGGCCGGAAGCGGAAAGGTTCTGCTCGATTGTGTGAGGGGCCAACGCCAAGAGCGGCCGCCTATCTGGATCATGCGCCAGGCTGGCAGATATCTTCCGGAATACCGGGAGGTACGTCAGGGTGTTTCGGGTTTCCTCGAGCTTTGCTTCACGCCTGAAAAGGCAATTGAGGTCACGTTGCAGCCGTTGCGCCGCTTTGATCTGGATGCAGCGATTCTGTTTTCGGACATTCTGGTGATCCCGCACGCCCTTGGCCAAAAGGTCTGGTTTGAGGCCGGCGAGGGTCCGAGGCTGGAGGAGCTGAGCGACGAGATCCTCGATCGTATGAAGGCCGAAAAGGCCGTTGAAGCTTTGGCAGCTGTGCTGGAGGCTTTGAGTGGTATTCGAGCAGCGTTGCCCGGCGACAAGACGCTAATCGGGTTTTGCGGTGCGCCCTGGACGGTTGCAACCTATATGATCGGGGGCAGGGGAAGTTCGGACCAGGCTGCGGCCCGGTTGTTTGCGCTACAGCAGCCGGAGAAGTTCCAACGGCTCATGAATGTGCTCGTTGAAGCCTCAATCCACTATCTGGTCGCTCAGTTCAAGGCCGGGGCCGATGTGGTGCAGGTGTTTGAAAGCTGGGCGGCCAATCTCG
Source organism: Hyphomicrobiaceae bacterium (assembly GCA_020638065.1). Lineage (GTDB taxonomy): Bacteria > Pseudomonadota > Alphaproteobacteria > Rhizobiales > Devosiaceae > JACKJF01. The sequence continues at coordinate 17,418 of JACKJG010000009.1, forward strand.
ATGAATCATCGTTTGTTTCGTACGTGATCGGTCCCATGAAGCGGATCGTGGAGAATGTGCGAAAAGAGGTTCCGAATGCGGCAATCATCGGATTTCCGCGGGGCGCACCGAGTTTGCTGTCGAAATATGTTGCGGAAACCGGTGTCGATATGGTCGGGATCGATTATGCGACGCCGGTCGGTTTCGTGGACAAGGCGCTTACGGCCGAATTTGGGGTGCAAGGAAATCTCGACCCGCTGCGGGTGGTTGCCGGTGGTTCGCAGATGTTCGATGAGGCTGAAAGGATCATTGCAGCTTGGCGTGACCGGCCGCATGTGTTCAATCTCGGGCATGGTATTGTGCCGTCGACACCGATCGAACATGTGGCGCAATTGGTGGAATTCGTCAAAACGGGAAAACGGGGCGGCTGAACGTGCTTTGGATCAAGGCGTTACACGTTATTTCTATCATCGCCTGGATGGCCGGGCTGCTGTATTTGCCGCGTCTCTTTGTCTACCACACTGAGGCGGAGACCGGATCGGTTCAAAGTGAAACGTTCAAAGTGATGGAGCGGCGGCTATATCGCGGCATCATGACGCCGGCGATGATCGCGTCGTGGTTGTTCGGACTGTGGTTGATCTTCTTTTACGATGCGTTTGACTGGGGCGCTCTGTGGGGCTGGGTGAAGATCGCCATGGTGCTCTTGTTGACCGTGATTCACTTGTTTTTCGGGCAGATTCGGCGGGATTTCGCGGAAGATCGCAACCAAAGGCCACAGCGCTTTTTCCGAATGATCAACGAAGTGCCGACCCTGATCATGATCGTCATCGTGATCATGATCATCGTGCGACCCTTTTAGCGGCTGATTGCTGTTGAAATCTGTGCGGCTTTTGGCTATGGAGCGGCAGCGCTCGTTCTGATGCGCATTGCCGAGGCCCTTCAGGCTATTTGTCCGGCCCATTTTCCTGAAAACGAAAAAGAGAATTGATGAGATGGAACGTCTCAAACTCAGCGAGCTAAAGGCCAAATCGCCTGCGCAATTGCTTGAATTTGCGGAGCAGCTGGAGGTCGAAGGCGCTTCGACGATGCGCAAGCAGGAATTGATGTTTGCCATTCTCAAGCAGTTGGCGGAGCAGGAAAGCGAGATTGTCGGCGATGGCGTGGTGGAGGTTCTGCCTGACGGATTCGGCTTCCTGCGCTCGCCGGATGCCAATTATTTGCCCGGTCCCGACGATATCTATGTTTCGCCGTCGCAGATCCGCAGGTTTTCGCTCAGAACCGGCGATACGGTGGAGGGTCAGATCCGATCGCCGAAAGAAGGCGAACGCTATTTTGCGCTCCTGAAAGTCAATTCGATCAATTTCGAGGACCCGGAAAAAGCGCGGCACAAGATCAATTTCGACAATCTGACCCCGCTTTATCCGGATGAACGGTTGCGGATGGAAATCCAGGACCCGACGGTCAAGGATCGCAGTGCCCGGGTGATCGACCTGGTGGCGCCGTTGGGAAAAGGTCAGCGCGCTCTGATTGTTGCTCCTCCACGTACTGGTAAGACAGTATTGTTGCAAAATATTGCACAATCGTTGGCAATGAACCATCCGGAATGCTATCTGATCGTGCTTCTGATCGACGAAAGACCAGAAGAAGTGACGGACATGCAGCGCTCCGTGCGTGGTGAGGTCATTTCGTCGACCTTCGACGAGCCGGCAACGCGGCACGTGCAAGTTACTGAAATGGTTCTGGAAAAGGCCAAGCGGCTGGTCGAACACGGGCGTGACGTGGTCATTCTGCTCGATTCCATCACGCGGCTGGGCCGGGCCTACAATACGGTGGTGCCCTCGTCAGGCAAGGTGCTGACCGGCGGTGTCGATGCCAATGCCCTGCAGCGCCCGAAACGCTTCTTTGGCGCGGCGCGCAATATCGAGGAAGGCGGATCGCTGACAATCATCGCGACGGCGCTGATCGAAACGGGCAGCCGCATGGACGAAGTGATTTTCGAAGAGTTCAAGGGTACGGGCAATTCGGAAATTGTTCTCGACCGGAAGATTTCCGACAAACGGGTATTTCCGGCCATGGATGTAACCAAGTCCGGTACGCGCAAGGAAGAATTGCTGGTCGAGCCCGAAATTTTGAAGAAGATGTATGTGCTGCGGCGCATTCTCAACCCAATGGGCACGATCGATGCCATGGAGTTCCTGCTCGACAAGTTGCGGCAGACAAAAACGAATTCCGATTTCTTCGATTCGATGAACACCTAGGCGCCACGATGTCCGGCGGCGCGGAAACCATTGTCGCGCTGAGTTCAGGCGTATTGCCATCCGGTGTCGCCATTGTGCGTGTTTCCGGGCCAAAGGCCGGGTTTGCGCTTAAGCAATTGTGTGGCTCCGTTCCGGAGCCAAGGCGGGCAACTTTGCGTGCTGTCCGAGCCGCAGGCGGTGAACTCATCGACCAGGCCTTGGTGCTCTTCTTTCCGGCGCCGCAAAGTTTTACCGGTGAGGACGTTGCAGAATTGCAGGTACACGGCTCCAGGGCGGTGGTTTCCGCTTTGCTGGCCGAGCTGCTCTCCCTTGATGATGTCGGTATGGCCGAACCGGGTGACTTTGCGCGCCGTGCCTTCGAAAATGGCAAGTTGGATCTGGCGGATGTTGATGCCTTGCGTGATCTGGTTGACGCGGAAACCGAGTCGCAGCGGAAATTGGCGTTGGCGCGTCAGGCTGGAAATCTGAGGCATAAGGTTGAAGCCTGGCGAAAGGCATTGGTTTCGCTTCTCGTCCAGATCGAAGCCGAACTCGATTTTTCAGATGAGGATGATGTCGGTACCCTTGACGCGTCAGGTATTTCAGCCGCGCTTCATCAATTGAGGAACGAGTGGGAGGTACACCTCAGGGATTATGCGCGGGGCCAGCTTATCCGGGATGGATTCAGGGTTGTGCTGATTGGTGCGCCGAACAGCGGAAAGTCAAGTCTTCTCAATGCATTAGCGAATTCTGATATCGCCATCGTCACAGACGAGGCGGGCACAACGCGTGATCTCAAGGATGTGGCGGTCAACATTGCCGGCCAGCTTTTCATCATCGTTGATTCGGCTGGGCTGCGGCACGCGGAAAGCAAGGCGGAACAGGAAGGGGTCCGCCGGGCGCTGGAGGCGATAGAAAGCGCAGATCTATGCCTCCTTCTGAGAGCACCCGACGTCGATACTGAATACGATGTAGATATTCCGAAGCACGCGCCGATCCTGCGAGTAGCAAGTAAATCTGATCTGGGTGTTGTGACCGGTTGTGACCTGGTCCTGTCGGCTCTCACTGGCGAGGGCATTGCGCATCTGCTTGAAATATTGAAGGAAAGGGCCGATTCGCGCCTGGAAGGCGGCGAGATATTGGCCAGTCAGTTGCGGGATCGCACGGCCTTGGAACGGGCGCTTGCGGTGACCAGAGATCTGGAACTCCATATCGACGAGCTTGAGCTTTGCGCGGAAGGGATTAGAAGAGCGATCTTTGAGCTCGATCGGTTGATCGGGCGGGTTGATGTTGAAGACATGCTGGATGAATTGTTCAGCGGATTCTGCATCGGAAAATGATTCACGTGAAACATCGAACCTGTTTGCAGGCTTGTGATTCACGTGAAACAGTTCAGGACCGGGCAAATGAACGGATTTGACGTCATTGTCGTTGGGGGCGGACATGCCGGCGCAGAAGCCGCGGCGGCCAGCGCGCGTCTCGGTGTGAGCACTGCACTCGTTACGCATTCATTTGCGACGATTGGCGCCATGAGCTGCAATCCAGCTATCGGTGGACTTGGCAAGGGCCATCTCGTGCGCGAGGTGGATGCCCTGGATGGATTGATGGCGCGCGTCGCGGATCAGGCGGGTATCCAGTTCCGGCTCCTCAATCGCCGTAAGGGTCCCGCCGTTCGAGGACCACGTGCCCAGATGGACCGGAAACTCTACAAGAGAGCGATGCAAAGCGCCCTGAGCGGCTTGCCAAACCTCATCATTGTAGAAAGCGAGGTGGACGATCTCATCGTCAAATCAGGCGTGGTCGCTGGTGTAGCGCTGAGAGATGGTTTGCAGATCGATGCGCGGGCCGTTGTCCTGACGACGGGCACGTTTTTGCGCGGTATCATTCATCGCGGCGACGAGAGCTTCCCGGCCGGCCGGATTGGCGAAGCACCGGTTTTGGGACTCAGCAAGCGGCTCGAAGACCTGGATTTGACGCTGGGGCGGCTGAAAACTGGAACGCCGGCGCGGCTGGACGGTCGAACAATCGACTTTTCGGTTCTCGAAAGGCAACCAGGCGATGAGACACCGGAGTTGTTTTCCCGGTTGAGTGCGAGCGTGTCTGCACAACAGGTCGTGTGTTATATTACCCGCACCTTGCCACAAACACATGAAATTATTGAGGAAAACCTTTCCCGGTCGGCGATGTATTCAGGCCGAATCGAAAGCCGTGGTCCCCGCTATTGTCCGTCGATCGAAGACAAGATCGTGCGTTTTGCGGATCGCGAGACCCATCAGGTTTTTCTGGAGCCTGAGGGGCTGGACGTATCGACAATTTATCCAAATGGCCTTTCGACATCCCTACCTGCGGACGTGCAGTTGGCGTTCTTGCGGACAATGCCGGGGCTTTCGGAAGTGGAAATCGAACAACCCGGTTACGCGATCGAGTATGATCACGTCGATCCAAGGCAACTCGATCACTCCCTGGCATTACGGCATATTCCCGGTCTTTATCTGGCCGGACAAATCAACGGGACAACAGGTTATGAAGAAGCGGCAGCGCAGGGGATCGTCGGGGGTATCAATGCGGCGCGTCTGGCTTTGGGCGAGGCGCCTGTGCATTTTTCGCGCACGCAGTCCTATCTGGGCGTGATGATCGACGATCTGGTGCAGCGCGGGGTCACCGAGCCTTATCGCATGTTCACGTCGCGTGCTGAATTCCGCCTGCATCTCAGGGTCGACAATGCCGATCAGCGCCTGACACCACTGGCGGTCGATCTCGGATTGGCTTCGAACGAACGCCGCGTGGCATTTGAGCAACGACAGGAGAATCTGGCAAATGGCCGAAATCTGCTGGACGATGCACAAATCACACCGAGCGCTGCCCTTGCACAAGGGTTTGAGCTGAATCAGGATGGCAAGCGCAGATCGGCGTTCGATCTATTGTCCTACCCCAATGTCCAAACCGGGGACGTCCTGGCACTGTTCCCGCAACTATCTGAAGTTGCGCCAGAAATTTTGGAGCAACTGACAGTTGACGCCAAATACTCCGTTTACCTGGATCGCCAGCACAGCGACATGGAGGCTGTGCGGCGGGACGAGAAGCGTGTCATCCCGGATGAATTCGATTATGCGCAATTGTCCGGGCTTTCAGGTGAATTGACCGAAAAGCTCAGCCGGCTGAAACCGCAATCGCTGGCACATGCTGCGAAGATTGAAGGAATCACACCAGCAGCCCTAGTTCTCATCGGCAGCGCATTGCGCCGGCGCGAAAAACAGCGCGCGTCCGGTTGATGGTGGAAAGCGAAAATGTGGCCAGCGCACTCGAAGGGTTCGAGGACGCGCTTACACGGCCAACGAATCTGGTTGTTGGCGAACTGGAATCGTTTTTCGCCGAGCTGCAAAAATGGCAGCGCGCGCAGAATCTTGTTTCACGTGAAACGCTCGGGAACTTCTGGAACCGTCATGTCAGGGATTCTCTGCAGCTTCTCCCCCACCTGAGCGGTCTTGGCAAAAACATGATTGACGCCGGTTCAGGTGGCGGTTTTCCGGCCCTACCGGTGGCGATCGCGCAAAAGGGTTCTGACAGGAGGTTTGTTTTGATCGAGTCCAACCGCAGAAAAGTCAGCTTTCTCAGGGCGATGATCCGGCGGTTCGAGCTCAACGCGATTGTGATTGACAAACGGATAGAGGCGGTTGACCCCGATTTGATTGGAACAGTAGACGTCATCACCAGCCGAGCAACGGCCTCGCTTTCAGATCTGCTTGACTGGACCACCCGGCTTCGCAACCCGGACAGTGTGGCGCTGCTGCACAAAGGCCGAGAATTTCGTGAAGAAGTGGCCAATGCCCTTAAAGTCTGGCAGTTTGATGTGCTAGAGATTCCCAGCGTCACCGATCCTGAGAGCGCCATTCTCAAATTGAGCCGGATCAGATCAAAAGACGCCTAGCGGCAGATACAAGTTACTGAAATTGCGGGATATTCCTGCGCGCATTTTTGGAGGCCATTTTGCAACCGCGGATTATTACCCTGGCCAACCAAAAGGGTGGCGTGGGAAAGACGACGACGGCCATCAATCTTGGCACGGCTCTGGCAGCGGTCGGCGAGCGTGTGCTGATCGTTGATATCGACCCGCAGGGCAATGCTTCAACCGGTCTTGGCGTTTCCCGCACGGAACGGCACAAATCGGCGTACGAAGTGCTGGTGGGAGAGGCGGAGATTAGCGAATCGGCCATCATTACCGACGTCCCGAATCTCGCGCTAGTTTCATCGACCATGGATTTGCTGGGCGTAGAGTTGCAGATCGCCGGCGCCGCCGACAGGGCGTTCCGCCTGCGTGACGCGCTCCGGCGCGCGCGGGACTTTCGTATCGACGGGAAGCCGGTTTCCTATGTGCTGATCGATTGCCCGCCCTCGCTCAATCTTTTGACGATCAATGCGCTTGCGGCGGCAGATGCCGTGCTTGTGCCGCTACAGTGCGAGTTTTTTGCCCTCGAAGGACTAAGCCAACTTCTTCAAACTATTGAACAAATTCGATCCTCGCTTAATCCGCAGCTGCATGTGCAGGGCATCGTGATGACCATGTATGACAAGCGCAACAACCTCAGCGATCAGGTGGTCAACGATGTGCGGCAAGAGCTGGGCGATCTGGTCTACAACACCGTTATTCCCCGCAATGTGAGGCTCAGCGAGGCGCCGTCTTTTGGCAAGCCGGCGCTGCTTTACGATCTTGGTTGCGCCGGCAGCCAGGCCTATTTGCGGCTGGCAACCGAAGTTATCCGGCGCGAGCGGCAGCTGAATGCGGCCTGAGGCTGAAAGGAAACGAAGATGAGCGATCAACGCACAAACAGATTGGGCCGTGGCCTTGCGGCGCTGATTGGGGACAATCCGAGCCTTGATGCGCCGCGGCTTGCCGATACGGGCATTATCAAGAAGCTGCCGGTCGAATTCGTGCTGGCCAACCAGCGCAATCCGCGCCGGGCATTCGATCCCGAGCTGCTGGAAGAGCTGGCCAATTCCATTCGCGAAAAGGGGATCATGCAGCCGCTTCTGGTGCGGCCGAGCAAACAGGATCCGAATCTTTTCGAGCTCATCGCCGGCGAACGGCGCTGGCGGGCCGCGCAGAAGGCGGGTTTGCACGAAGTGCCGGTCATTATTCGCGAGGTCGATGATCGCGAGGCGCTGGAACTGGCGATCATCGAGAACGTGCAGCGTGCCGATCTCAATCCGGTCGATGAGGCGCAGGGCTATGGTGAGCTGATCGATCAGTTCGGCTATACACAAAACGATCTGGCACAGGTGATCGGCAAAAGCCGCTCTCACGTCGCTAACACATTGAGATTATTAAAACTTCCGGAAGATGTTCGAGCGCTCTTGGCGGATGGATCACTGACCGCCGGTCATGCACGGGCGCTGATTACGGCGGAAAATCCGTCAGCCCTGGCGCAGCAGATCGTGCAGAAGGGACTTTCGGTGCGCGACGCCGAGGCCTTGGGTCAGCAGCGCCCGACGTCGGCACCCAGGCCGCGCTCGGTGGTGGCAAAATCGGCGGACACGATGGCGCTCGAAAAGGAGCTCTCCGATTTGCTGGGGTTGACGGTTGTTCTGCACGACAAGGGAGAAAGCGGAAGGATTGAAATCCGCTATTCGACTCTGGAACAGCTTGATGATGTCTGTAATCGTCTAAGATATTGATTTAATTATCTTTTTGATACCCGTGACGCCAGCGCAACAAGCACACGTCCAGCAATGGCATCGCCGGTTTCGCGAGCCGTTCGCTGTTTTCGCGAAGCGTCCTGCAGTCTCTGGATGGCCTCGGACAAGGATTTGAGATCCCAGAGGCGAACCTGGGTTTTGAGCGCATTGGTGCGCGAGAAGTGGAAACGATGGCGGCGCGGGTCCAGCAAGTCGGCCGGTCGCTGGCCCTTGTCGTTGGCTTCGGCCAGAACCTGCCGCAAGAACAGGAAGTGGTTGAGGGCGGCGCGCAGGATGCGGGCGGCGTCGATGCCCTGGGTCAGGGCGCGGCCCAAGGCACGATCGAGTTTTTCGAGATGGCCAATCGCGGCGGCGTCGAGCACCTGATCAATGGCAATGGTTGCATTGTCGCCGCTCAGCGCCAGAATGTCGCCGATCGTCAGTTCCTTGCTGTCCTGGGCATAAAGAACCAGCTTTTCAAGCTCGCGGCGCGTGACTTCGCGATCGTTACCCAGCGACGTGCGCAACATCGCGGCCGCTTCGGCATCGATTCGAATGGCTTCCCCGTCAAAGGTTTCGGAAATCAACCGCGCCAGATCGGCTTCGCTGTCGGCATAGCAGGGCAGGGCGTATGCCTTGTCCGATTTTTCGGCCAGCGCGCGAAGCTTGTCTTTCGGTGTCAGATTGCCTGATTCGAGTATGAGGCCGGCATCGGGCCAATCGGCAAGCAGCTCTTCGAGCAGGGGAACGATCTTGCCGCTTACGTTGCGCACACGGATCAGCGGGTTGCCGCCAAATAGCGACGGCGTGCGTGCTTCACGGGCCAGCAGGCCTGGATCACCGTCGAGCTCGCTCATTTCGAAGGTGGCGAGATTCATGGATCCGCCGGCCTCGGAGACAAAATGGTTCGAAATGTTGCGCGCGCGTTCCGACACCAGGCCAGCATCGGGCCCATAGACGAGATAAAGAGCAACGGGGAGCGATTTGCCGGCGAGAAAGCGGTCAACTTCGTGCGCCTTGAGCGCGCTCATTGCCCGGCAGACTCGATCACGGTCACTTCGGTCGTGTCGGGATTGACGTAGGGCTGCTCGAGCGTGCCGTTGCGATCGAGAACGACAAGGGCAGACTGAAGGGTCATTCGCAGGCTTTGTGCCAGTTCCGCAGCAGCACGTTCGGCGGCATCGTTGGCCGCCTGTTTGGCTGCCAGGATTTGTCCGGTACGGCCCTTTGTTGCGCCTGCGGTCCGGGTCGCACGATAGAGCGGTTGGGGCTCACCCAGTCCGGCCGGGTCCGCGCGGGAAATCGTGATCACGCCATCCAGCGTCACAGCGCGCTGCGTCGCATCGATGTTGGCATCGGATACCATGACTGTCACCAGCAATGCGTCTGCCGCGGCGCTGTCACCGAAATAGGCCCTGAGGTCCTGGTAGACAATCTGTTCCAGCCGGGATTTGGGGTCGGCAAAGGCGAGATTGTAATTTTGCCGCGCTGGTCCATTTGCACCGTAGAGGGGCGTCAGACTACAGGCCGACAACATCACCAGCGCGGCCATCAACAACAGGCCGAGCCGCAGGTTAGCGAAGGTGCGATCAGACAACGACATTGACGATCCTGTTGGGCACGACAATCACCTTTTTTGGCGCCTTGCCATCCAGCATGCGCGCAACATTGTCCAGTGACAAGGCCTCGGCTTCAACCGAACTATTGGCTGCGTCCTTGGCGACAATAATCTCGCCACGGCGCTTGCCGTTCACCTGAACCGGGATCACGACGCTTTGTTCGACCAGAAGGCTCTCATTCACTACGGGCCACAGACTATCGGAAACCAGTTTATCTTTTCCCAACATCGCCCAGATCGATTCGGAGAGATGCGGCATAAAGGGTGACAGGCAGATCGTCAGGACATCCACGCCTTCCCGCAACGCGGCGCGGCGGGCAGAATTGGGCGCCTCGCCGACGTCCGCCGAGAATTTGCTCATGGCGTTGGTCAGCTCATAAAGCTGGGCGATGGCGCGGTTGAACTTGAGCCCCTCGATTTCCTCGCCGACGCTTTTCGCCGTTTTATGAACAATCTTGCGGAACGTCAGCGCCGCCTCGTCCATTTCGACATGTTCGGAGCATTCGCCTTCAAGCAGCAGCTTGGCTTCGTTGAGCAGACGCCAGACGCGCTGCACGAAACGGTTGGCACCCTCAATGCCGGCGGCGGTCCATTCCACGTCGCGCTCGGGAGGTGAGTCGGACAGCACGAACCAGCGGGCCGCATCGGCGCCGTGGGATTTCAGAATGTCTTCGGGGTCGATGCCGTTGAGTTTGGACTTGGACATCTTCTCGACCGACCCGATGGTGATGGGTCTGCCGGTTTCGATGTGGGTGGCAAAGCGTGCACCATCCTTAACTTCGATGTGGACATCGGTCGGGGCGACCCATTTGTCCTCGTCGTCCTTATAGGTTTCGTGGGTCACCATGCCCTGGGTAAACATGCCCTTGAACGGTTCGTCCAGATTGAGGTGACCGGTCTTGTGCATGGCCCGGGTGAAGAAGCGCGAATAGAGCAGGTGCAGGATCGCATGTTCCACGCCGCCAATATACTGATCGACCGGCAGCCAGGAATTGGCCACTTCCGGCACGGTTGGGGTGGAAGCGTGCGGGGCGGTGAAGCGGGCAAAGTACCAGGACGAATCGACAAACGTGTCCATCGTGTCGGTTTCACGCAGGGCGGCCAGACCGCAATTGGGGCATTCGACATGTTTCCAGGTCGGATGGTGATCAAGGGCATTGCCCGGCCTGGAAAGATCGACCTCGTCGGGCAGGCGCACGGGCAGGTCGGCTTCGGGCACCGGCACCTCGCCACAATTGTCGCAATGAATGATCGGAACCGGACAGCCCCAATAGCGCTGGCGCGAAATGCCCCAGTCCCGCAAACGATAGTTGGTCTGACGCACCCCTTGCGGCCGGCCATTGATTTCGATCGCCCCCAGTCTTTCGGCGACCTCGTTGAAGGCGTCTTCACTGCTCATCCCGTCAAGGAAGGATGAATTGATCATCACGCCATCGCCGGCATAGGATTCGTCCTTGATCGCAAACGTTGTGGCGTCCTCGCCTTCCGGCATGACCACGGCCACATGGGCCAGATCATATTTGAGGGCAAAATCCAGGTCGCGCTGATCGCCGGACGGGCAACCAAAAATGGCGCCGGTTCCGTATTCGGTCAGCACGAAGTTGGCGACATAAACGGGCAGAGACCAATCGGGGTCGAAGGGATGTTTCACGTGAATCCCGGTCGGCATGCCCTCTTTTTCCATGGTTTCAAGCGTTGCCGCCGAGGTGCCGACCCTGCGGCATTTCTCGATAAAGGCCTGCAGCTCCGGATTGTCCTTTGCCGCGGCGGCGGCCAGGGGATGGTCGGCGGCGATCGCCATGAAGGAAGCACCAAAGATCGTATCCGGGCGGGTGGTGTAGACCTCCAGCTCGGTCATGCCTTCGGGCGCGGATTCTTCGGTCAACTGCCAGCGAATCAGCATGCCCTCGGATTTGCCGATCCAGTTGCGCTGCATCAGGCGCACCTTGTCGGGCCAGCCGTCGAGCGTATCGATGGCGGTCAGCAGGTCCTCGGCATAGTCGGTGATCTTGAAGAACCATTGGGTGAGTTCTTTGGTTTCGACAACAGCGCCGGAACGCCAGCCGCGCCCGTCGATAACCTGTTCATTGGCCAGAACCGTCAGGTCCACCGGGTCCCAATTGACCTTCGACTTTTTGCGGGTGACCAGACCGGCAAAATAGAAATCGAGAAACAGCTTCTGCTGCTGGGCGTAATATTCGGGATCGCAGGTGGCGAATTCGCGCGACCAGTCGAGGGTCAGGCCCATCGATTGCAGCTGGGTGCGCATCGCTTCGATATTGGCATAGGTCCAATCACGCGGATGGCCGCCGGTCTTCATTGCCGCGTTTTCTGCAGGCAGTCCAAAAGCGTCCCAGCCCATCGGATGCAATACGGCCTTGCCGCGGGCGCGGTGATATCGGGCAACCACGTCACCCATCGAATAGTTGCGCACATGCCCCACATGCAGACGGCCGGACGGGTAGGGAAACATTTCGAGCACGTAGAATTTTTCGCGTCCGTCATCTTCCTGAGGAAGCACGAAGGTCTGCTGCTCGTCCCACACCTTTTGCCAGTGTGGTTCCATTTCGCGCGGATTGTAGCGGGCGATCTCGTCGCCGTCGGGTCTGCTCGTCGTTTTCACGTGACTCTTTGGCCTACTGATTGGGTTGGGCCGGCTGCTTGAGTTGCGGCCTGAAATTGGTTAGGCGAGCATCACCACAAAACGGGGTCCGAGGTCAATGCGCAGGCAGAGGCTAGTGACGATCCCGCGGCCTATTGTGGCAGTTGGCACACGCGACGGGACAAAGGCTCAGGTGACGCACGAACGGCTCGATTTCATCCGCGCCCGGATGCACAAGGCGATCCACCGGTTCGATGGGCCGGAGCGGCACGTCGAACTGGTGGCAGTATCCAAGACATTTGGCGCTGAGGACATCCGGCCACTGCTCGAGGCGGGCCAGCGTGTCTTTGGTGAGAACCGGGTGCAGGAAGCCAAGTCGAAGTGGCCAGACCTCCGGCAGGATTTCCCGGACGCGAAACTGCATCTGATCGGTCCGCTGCAGACCAACAAGATCAAGGATGCGGTGGCCCTCTTCGACGTGATCGAATCGGTCGACCGGGAGAAGCTGGCGCGGGCCCTTGCCGACGAGTTCAAACGAACGAGCAGGAGCCTGCCGGTCTTCATTCAGGTCAATATCGGGCGCGAGGCACAAAAGGCTGGAATCGATCCGGGCGAGGCCATCGGCTTTGTGTCCTTGTGCCGGGACGAGCTCGGGCTGGAGGTCGTGGGTCTGATGTGCATTCCGCCATTCGATGAAGCACCTGGTCCGTTCTTCGCGCAGATGAAGCAGTTGCAGATCGAGGCGGGACTGCCATACCTGTCGATGGGCATGAGCGCCGATTTCGAAACGGCGATTGAAATGGGGGCCACCCATGTGCGGGTCGGTTCAGCGCTGTTCGGCGCGCGAGATTACACGTAGCCGCCGCGCCAGATGGTGCTTTTGAGCCGCTTAACCATAACGCGGCTTTCACAGCCAATTGATTGGCATGTCACAAAGGTCTGAAAGATAGTCCGGCTCATCAATTTTGGCTGCGATGGTCGCGGCCAAGTGCAGACCCTTGCGGAGTAGGGAAATGATCAAACGGCACCTTTTCATCGTCGATGACGACAACGAGCTACGAAAAACCCTTGTCGACCAGCTCAGCCATTACCGCGAATTCCAGATCACCGAAGCCGACAATGCGTGCGATGCGTTGAATGCGGCAAAGGACAAGCATATCGATCTGATGATCATGGATGTCGGCCTGCCTGACATGGATGGCCGGGAGGCGGTCAAGATCCTCAGGGGCAATGGTTTCAACAGCCCTATCCTGATGCTCACGGGCCAGGATTCGGACGCGGATGAAATTTTGGGGCTCGAATCGGGTGCCAACGATTATGTGACCAAACCGTTCCGGTTCTCGGTGCTTCTGGCGCGCATTCGTGCGGCGCTGAGACAGCACGATCAGAGCGAGGATGTGGTCTTCACCATCGGACCCTATTCCTTCCAGCCGGCCGCCAAGCTGATGGAAACCACCGAGGGCAGCAAGGTCAGGCTCACGGACAAGGAAACCTCGATCCTGAAATTCCTTTACCGGCAGGGAGCCAAGACCGTTTCGCGCGATGTGCTGCTGCAGGAGGTCTGGGGCTATAATAACCGGGTGACCACCCATACGCTTGAGACCCACATCTATCGGCTGCGCCAGAAGATCGAACGCGATCCCTCGCATGCCCGGCTGCTGGTCACCGAAGAAGGCGGCTATCGCCTCGTGCCCTGACCAGGCCGGTCTCCCGGTTCGCATCAACCACGCTCGACGAAAACCCGCGCCGCCCCCTTGGCGCGGGCCGCTTTGCCCTTTATGGGTTCACAGTGGCGTAAGCGGACGATTTGGGGGCGGGCTTCATGCATCTTGAAGATGCGGCGCGGGTTCTGGATGCAGCGGACTTTTTTTCCATCTGCAACATGGAACAAAAGCGCATGCTCGCGTTTGCCTCCGAGCGGCGGGTTTTGAGGCCCGGCGAGGTTCTGTTCCGCAAGGGCGATGTGGTGCCAGGCGCCTTCGTTCTAATGTCAGGCAGTCTGACCTCAATCGACAAAGAGGGCGCGTCGAACGAGATTTCCGTGCCGGGAACCGTCGTCGCGGAACTGGCGCTCGTGACCAGCCATCCGCGCCGCGCGACTCTGACCGCGCAAAGCGAAGCGGAACTTCTCATGGTGCCGCGTGACACGTTCATGAAGCTCATGCAGCAATTTCCCGACGTGGCCGAACTCGCCCTTAGGCGCGTTCATTCGGATCTGAAGAGCTTTGTCGATCCGATCACGCAGGTGCGCGGCAAGATCAAGAAATAGAAGCCGAGGCTGTCTGAAGCGGTTTGCCGGGAATCATCTGCTGGCCTAGTGTGTGGCACCAATTCCCCTTCTGGCCCTCGCGCCGGCGATTTCTATTGGAGCCCTTCATGCCTTTGACGTTTGTCACCTGGAATATCAACTCGGTGCGCCTGCGGTTGCCGATGGTTCTTGATTTCCTCAAGGCGGTGAAACCGGACGTGCTGGCGCTGCAGGAAATCAAGTGCACCAATGAGCAGTTTCCCGCCAAAGAACTTGCAGCGGCGGGCTATGGACATCAGGTTGTGCATGGACAGAAGGCCTATCATGGCGTCGCAACGATTTCCCGGTTGCCGCTTCTCGAACAGACGAGCAAGGTGCTGGGCGGGATCGACCATGCGAGGCATGTGGCGGCGAAGGTGGATTATGGACGGGGTCAGTTGACCCTGCACAATTTCTACATTCCGGCGGGTGGCGACATCCCCGACCCGGAGGCCAATGCGAAATTCAGGCACAAGCTCGATTATCTGACCGAGCTCAAGGACTGGTTCGATGGAGCCGAATTCGAGAACGGTCAGCTGATCGCCGGCGACTTCAATATCGCGCCGCATGAAAGTGACGTCTGGAGCCACAAGCAGCTTCTCAAGGTGGTTTCGCACACGCCGGTGGAGACCGAGGCGCTCGATGAATTGCTCGGCCGGCGCCCATGGATTGATCTGGTGCGCAAGCACATCCCCTACGACGAGAAGGCCTATTCCTGGTGGAGCTATCGCTCACCGGACTGGAATGCTGCCGACAAGGGCCGCCGGCTTGATCACGTCTGGGCCACCGGGGATGTTGCGGTTCACTCAAATGGCGCCGAGATCCTCAGGGATTGGCGCGGCTATGGTGACAAGCCCTCGGATCATGCGCCTGTCGTGGTGCGGCTGGATTAGCGGCTTCGGTTGGGTGAAACGTTTTTTGCGTCATCGCGAGGAGCGTAGCGACGCGGCGATCCAGTATGCCTCGGGTTTGCAGCCTCCGGATTGCCACGCAACCCCACCTTTCGACGAGCTCACCCTGAAGGTCCCAATCACTTCTGGTTATTGCGCTTCACCCACAGGTCAGGGCGCCGGGTGCGGGTGAGCTCCTCGCTTTGCTCTCGACGCCAGATTTCGACCTTACCGTGATCGCCGGAGGTCAGCACATCGGGAATGGCCTGCCCCTCGAAAAGAGCCGGTCTTGTATATTGCGGATATTCGAGCGAACCGTTTTCGTGGCTTTCGTCGGCATGACTTTCGGCGCTGCCCAGCACGCCGGGCAGAAGCCGAACCACAGATTCTAGCAGCGCCATGGCGGCTATTTCGCCGCCGGCGAGCACATAATCGCCGATCGAGATTTCTCTGAGATTGCGGCCGTCAATGACGCGCTGGTCGATGCCCTCGAAACGTCCGCAGACGATGACGAGACCGTCTTCATTTGCGAATTCGTGCGCCAGTTCTTGCGTCAGCGGTTCGCCGCGCGGGCTCATGAGAAGGCGCGGTCGGGTATCGGCTTCGGGGCTGACTTGGTCGATGGCGGCCGCGAGGATATCTGGCCGCAGCACCATGCCGGGTCCGCCGCCAGCCGGTGTGTCATCGACGGTGCGATGTTTGTCGGTGGCAAAATCGCGCAATTGATGGGCTTGCAGTGACCAGAGGTCTTGTTCCAGGCCCCGCCCGATCACGGACGCGCCAAGGGGTCCGGGGAAGAGCTCGGGAAAGAGCGTGATGATGTCGGCACGAAAGCTCATTGCTATTCGCCGTCCTGTTCCACGACGGTTTCTTCGGGTGCAACGAGGGTAACAAAGCCATGTTCAATAAAGATGTCGGGAACGATGGCGCGGGTGAACGGGAAGAGCGCCGTGCCACCCTCATCGAGTGAAACGTCGAGAATATCTGAGGCGCCATAATTGAGGATGGCCTTGATCTGGCCGATGCGGCGCCCGTCCGGTTCGCGCACTTCAAGCCCGATCAGGTCGGCCTGCAGGAATTCGTCTTCATTCTCGGTTGCGCCGAGCACGGCGCGGGCGACGTAAAGATCCGTACCGTTGAGCCGTTCCGCCTGGTTTCGATCGGTCACGCCCTTGAGGCGGGCGATGACCATGCCCTTTGATAGGCGCGACGCGACAATTTCGAATTGCTCTTTGCCGGTCCCGTCGGTCAGCGGGCCATAGGCGGCGATATCGGCAGGATCCTCGGTGTGGCTCTTGATCCGCACTTCGCCCTTGATGCCATGGGCCGCACCAATGCGGCCCATGAGCACGAGATCCTTGTTGCGTGGCCGTTCAGCCATGCTTCGGTCCTCGCAATCGGCTTCCGGCTACTCGGCAGCCTGCTCGTCTTCGGAGACGGCTTCCTCAGCGGGTGCCTCTTCGGCAGGCGCTTCTTCTGCGGGAGCAGCGGCGGCTTCGGCTTCAGCCTGCTTCTTGGCCTCTTCAGCGTCGAGCTTTTCCTGGATACGGTCCTTGGCTTTCTGGCCGGGCTCGCCCTTCTTCGGGTTGTTGCGTGCTTCGCGTTTCACAAGGCCTTCGGCATCGAGGAAACGGGCAACGCGGTCGGTGGCCTGAGCGCCGACGCTCAGCCAATGTTCCGCACGTTCCTTGTCGAGCTTGACGCGCTCGCCGGAATCCTTGGCCAGCATCGGGTTATAGGCGCCGATGCGCTCGATATAGCGGCCATCGCGCGGGGCGCGCTCGTCGGCAACGACGATGTGATAATAGGGGCGCTTTTTGGAGCCAGCCCGCGAAAGGCGAATTTTAACAGTCATTTCAAGTCCTTGGTGGTTTGATGTGGTTCAGTTTGTTGGGTTATTTCTTCCGAATGGGTCCGGAGCCGAGGCCCGGAAGTCCGGGAAATTGAGGTTTGCCGCCAAGGCCGGGAATGGCACCGGGTCCACCGGCCTTCTTGGTCAGCTGCGAAAAATCTGCGGGAAGGGCGCCATCGTCGCTCTCACCGGTGGGAGATGGCAGGCTCTTGGGATCGATGCCCATCTGTTTGGCCATCTGTTCAAGTTCCTTGGGGTCCATGTTGGAGAGGTCGGGCATTCCGCCGCCGCCGAGCATCTTGCCCAATCCGCCACCCAAGCCACCGCCCATGGGTCCGCCGCGGCCGCCGAGCATGCCGGAGAGGGCACCGAGCCCGCCGCCCTTGGCGACCCTTTTCATCATGCCGGCCATTTGCTGGTGCTGTTTCATCAGCTTGTTGACGTCAGAGACCTGCATACCTGACCCGTTGGCGATGCGTTTGCGGCGCGAGGCGTTGAGCAAGTTTGGATTGGCGCGCTCTTTTGCGGTCATCGAATTGATGATGGCAACCTGCCGGTCGAAGATCTTTTCGTCGACATTGGCGTTCTGCATCGCTTTCTTGATCTGACCCATGCCGGGCATCAGACCCATCAGGGCGTTCATTCCGCCCATCTTCTTCATCTGCAGAAGCTGGTTTTTCAGGTCCTCGAGGTCGAACTGACCTTTCTTGACCTTCTTGGCCATCTTTGCGGCATCTTCGGCGGAGACGGTCTCGGCGGCCTTTTCGACCAGCGAGACAAT
This sequence comes from Hyphomicrobiaceae bacterium, assembly GCA_020638065.1. Lineage (GTDB taxonomy): Bacteria > Pseudomonadota > Alphaproteobacteria > Rhizobiales > Devosiaceae > JACKJF01. The sequence continues at coordinate 35,337 of JACKJG010000009.1, forward strand.
GTCGCCCATGCCAAGGATGCGGTCAGCGATACGCTTGGGATAGAAGGGCTCGAGCCCGTCCATCTTTTCGGACGTGCCGATCAGCTTGATCGGCTTGCCGGTTGCCGCGCGCATCGAAAGGGCGGCGCCGCCGCGTCCATCGCCATCCATGCGGGTCAGAACGATGCCGGACAGCGTGACGCGCTCATTGAAGGAGCGGGCGAGATTGACTGCGTCCTGGCCGGTCAGCGAGTCGGCCACCAGCAACACTTCGTGCGGCTTTGTCGCCTCTTCGATAGCCGAGGTTTCGGCCATCAATTCTTCGTCGATATGGGTCCGGCCGGCGGTATCGAGAATGAAGACGTCATAGCCGCCCTTGCGCGCTTCGTCGGCGGCGCGGCGGGCGATCTGGACCGGGGCCTGGCCGGCAATTATGGGCAGGGTATCGACGCCGATCTGTTCGCCCAGCACCTTGAGCTGTTCCATGGCGGCAGGGCGGCGGGTGTCGAGCGAAGCGAGCAGGACTTTCTTGTTCTCACGCTCCTTGAGGCGCTTGGCGATCTTGGCCGAGGTCGTGGTCTTGCCGGAGCCCTGCAGGCCAACCATGAGGATGGGCACCGGCGGCGTGGCGCGAAGATCGATGGGCGCGGCCTCTTCGCCGAGCACGCGCACCAGTTCGTCATTGACGATCTTGACGACCTGCTGGCCGGGAGTGACCGAACGGGTCACCTCGGAGCCGGTCGCACGCTCGCGCACCTGTTCGATGAAGGCGCGGGCGACTTCCAGCGAAACGTCGGCTTCGATAAGGGCGCGCCGGACTTCGCGCAGGGCCGCATTGACGTCGGCTTCGCTCAGCGCACCGCGTCCGGTCAGTCCCTTGAATATGTCGCTCAGGCGATCGCTGAGGGTCTCGAACATTGCTTATTGTCTCGCTGGCGCTTTTTATGCCTCACGGACCGTACCGCTTCAGGCGCGACGCTTGCGCTGCACCTGAAGCTGGTCCTCCGGCGGGGCGACCTGACCGGTCGGCTCGCCCAAGGCCCGCATATCCCGAGCCGGGAGGCTTCCAAGCTGGTTCACATCAGACGACACACATGGTGCCTTTGGTGCCGAATGCCAAACCCAAAGCCAAACACACCCATGGGCGCAACGCGCTGATGGGTGTTGACCGTGCCTCTCCCGGAGACACCAGTGGCTCATGGATCGTCATCTGACGTGAGTTGGCGGGCTTATGGGGCAAGCCCGGGAAAGAGTCAATGTGAATGTGCGCCAGCAGCATTTGGCCGTTGCAGCCAGCGGAAGGATTGGCGGATGAAATTGGCGCCGTCCTTGTCGATCCAGCGGCCATGGGCCATGACGACTTGCCCGGCGTCCCAATCGATGACCTTGTGCAAGGCATCGCGGGCCCTTGTGCGATTGAAAAAGCTCAGGCGCCATTCGAGCGGGGCCATGCCGAAGGGCTCGGTGATATGCCAGACGCGCGCGACCCAGCGTTTCCATCCGCTCCAGCCCGGATCTGTCTGGAGGAAGTGTTCGGAGAAATTTTCTATCAGGTCGGCAAAGATCGCCGTTCTGCTGGCTTTGTGGAAGAACACGCATTCATCCATGAACGGACTGCCGGTAAAGACCGTCTGGTCGATGGCATCGGACCAGTCGGGTGGCGGCGTTTCTGAAAGCGTGCCGGCAAAGGCAAGGTCTTTCCGCTTGGCCTGAACCGAGGGCAGGCCCCAAAGCCTTGCCTCGGGCCAATGTTTTTGCCAGTCCTGCAAATAGAGATGATGCAGCTTGTTGGGCGAGACGAGATGGGCCGGGATGCCGAGCGCCTCGATTTCCGTTTTCAATTCATCATCGAGCGCGATGGGCGACCAGACCCAAAGGCTTTCATCCATCAGGCGGACAACGAGCATACGGGTGGAATAGGGAAAGCCGTAGAAGTCGACGACCGCGCCCTCACTGAGCCAGATATCCGGTCCGATTTCCTGCAGTCTTGGCATGGGCGTTATTCCTGAATTTTGTGGCGGGAACGAGCGGTCAAAGGCTTTCGAACAGATTTTGGACGGCGTTGACGCGCCCGAGCAGACGGGTCTGCATTTCGAAATTGAGTGTAATGACGCTTTTTTGCGGAACGAAGACGCAGGAATTAAGGCCGGGATGGAATGTGCCGGCAAAGATCGGCTCCATCAGGCTTCTGGTCAGCGGTCCGCCGAGGTGATGCGGGGGAGTGATGGAGAGGTTGAGATCGAAGAAACCGGCGAACTGAAAAAATCGGGTGGGGTAAAGGAATGGAAGAAAGCCCGCCAGTTTTCGATGCAGGTGAAAGAGCCGGTCGACAAAGGCTTGCGAGAAGGCGGGTCCCTTTGCATCTGTCCTCATCAGGACCTGTTCCGTTGTCTTCGCGAATTCGGCAAAATCGGGCTTGAGCGGCAATTTGGCTTCCATCACGTGAAAGCGAAAGTAGCTTTCGGGATCGGCTCCGCCGGGGCTCAAATTGGTGAAATTGATGAAGATGCGTTTCGGTGAGATCGCGTGGTCGTCACCATTGATGCCGAAACTGACGAGGGCAAAGAGAAAGGCGCGTTGCGACACACCGAACCGGCGCGCGAGCTCGCGCACACGGTGGCGATCGAGGGTCAGGCTTTTCTGGCCGCGCGGCCCTTTCTTGGGTCCGATCAGGTTAGCGAGTAGCAGTTGCACCGGCACAAGTGCCGCGGTGGTCAAAGTCAGAAGCGGCTGGCCCGGTGATGTGGCGTCCCGTTGTTCCGAAAGATGGCGGCTGAGGTTCGAACGCGTCAACCTTGCCGAGTCCGAACCCTCAAGCAGCGCATGGGTTGCCAGAACAAGGATCGACGCTGCGCGGCCATCGGCATCGGGACCTGAACTGGAAATTGCGGCCTCGATGCGAAAGGGTGGCAGATGCGGCTGGTCGAAAAGCTCTTCGCCGTTGACTTGCCAAGCATCGGGATAGACGGAAAGATCATCGACTTCGAAGATGTCGATCAGGGCATCAAGATTTGCGGAATTGTCCAGAAAGTCAGGGTCGAATCCGGCAAGCAATTGCGGGGCGTGGGCGACGAACGCGCGGGCCGACTGGTGCAGTTGTTCGCGGCTGATGGCAGTGCCTGAAAAGGCGGTGAAATAGACCGATTGGCGGGCACGATGATAATACCATTGCGCGTCGCCAAGATGTTCATCCAGGCTGGTTGGCGGTCCGGACATGGAAGGCCGCGCTCCTCCAACGCGGGTGAAGCGCTATCTCTGTTTCTGTTCGAGCGCTTCGAGCTTCTGCTCGATTTCGAGCACGTCGCTGGGCACCGGCATTCCGGTGGCGCGCAGCTCGGCGATGGTTTCTCTCAACTTGATCAGCGCTTCGTGGGAATCCTCGGGTTCGTCGACCATTTGTTCGAACAGGAGTGCGACCCGTGCCTTGAGATCTTCGAATGCCATCGGTCAGCCCTTTCAAACCGGTAAACTATTGCCTCAGGGAGAAACTGGCATTGCGGTTGAATTAAGTCCATGCTCCAGATCAAGCTTTCAGATGGGCAACTTCCTCACGCATGCCGGCACCGGACGACCAATTCACAGAACTCAGACGCTACACAACCACGACGGTCGACGAAATCGGGGCGGTCGAGGTCAAGTTCGTCAACGTTTACGAGCGCGACACGCGTCCTGGGGTGAAAAGCGTTCTGCTGATCCTGCCGGATCGAGAGCTGGTTCTGGCTTCCGGTGACGTTTTCGAGATCGGTGACAAGCGCTATCGGCTCGAGGCGATCGAACCGGAGCCGAGCGGGTTGTTTGCCATCGTTATTAGTGGACCGCCGGAGCAGCGGGAGGGGCCGGACGCTTTGCCCATGCCACCCCGGATCGAACTCGGTTGTGCCCTGACCGCCCTGCAGTTCAAAAGTGTTCTGACGGATATCAGTCAGGATGTGCTGGCGGGGCTGACATCCGAAGCGGTGCCGCAGATTGCCGGCTGGATGAAAAGGCAATCGTCGAGCACGACAAAAGACTGGACCGGGGAGGAATGGGGTCCAAGCCATGATCACCGCTGGGTGGCTGCGTTTTCGGCTGAAGACGCGAGCCGTTTCGCGCCGCTCGAAGTGTCATTGGGGCTGGAGGATATCCGTTACAATCCGAACGAGGAGTGGCGCTACGAGGTTCGCGGGTTTTGGCAGGTGGGTGAACGGACTGCACATGTTGGCGCGCGGCAGGACGTGCCCGATCTCATTACTTCGTTTCTGGGTGATGACAATGAGACATGGGTGCACGATCTGATCGCCGATGTGGCACAAAAGGAAGCCGCGCGCAGCGCGCCGATATTCTTCGAGAACGGGATCAATGTTGGCGATCTGGCGGCGATTCTCGAACTCAGCAGCCATCCGATCCTCGCATATCTGACGCCGGCGAAGATGGTGGCGCCCAAAGTTGCGAGTTTTCACGATCAGACCGGGATGAAAGACGGCCGGGAGCGGATTCGGGCCGGGTTGTTTTCGCCGTCTGAGGTCGAACGGCTGGGAAAGATCGAGGCCCGTATCCGGAATTTCACGTTGCAGCGGGGAGCGAGCGACGCGGACGAAACTGAGTTGAACGGCTGGTGGCGCGTGGGTGAGCGGCGGCTGAGCCTGCAGGCCATCGCCGGCGAGGACGGTCTGGTCAAATCGGCCAAATTCGTGCCGGCGGCGCCCGAACTCAACAGAATCATCCACGAGGCCGTTGAAGCTTTGTCCGGCAAGGCATAGTTAGACGGGCAACACATCTCCTAAGGGCCGTTCTGGCCCATTCAGAATTTCAAGACACAAAGGTGATCTCATGTCCGTTGTCGATCCGGAAATGCTCAACAAACTTGGCGAGGTGGCCGTCAAGGTCGGTTTGCGGCTGCAAAAGGGTCAGGACCTCGTCATGACCTCGTCGATCGAGGCTGCGCCTTTGGCGCGTGCGATTGCGGAACATGCCTACAAGCAGGGCGCCGCAGCGGTGATCACGCTGTTCTCCGATGCGGACATGAGCCTGATGCGGTTTCAATTCGGGCATGACGAGATATTCGATTATGCGCCCGATTATATTGTCGATGCGATGGCCAAGGCGTTCGATAACAATGCGGCGCGCCTAGCGATTGCGGGCGACGATCCGATGATGCTGGCCAACGAGGATCCGGACAAGGTCGGGCGGGCCAACAAGGCGCAGTCGGCGGCCTACACGCCGGTTCGTGAGCGCATCACAAGGTTCAACATAAATTGGAACATCGTTGCCTATCCCGGCAAGAAATGGGCCGAGCTGGTCTTTCCGGACAAGAAGCCGAAAAGCGCACAAAAGAAGCTGGCCAAGGCGGTGTTCGCGGCAAGCCGGATCGACGTGGACGATCCGATCTCGGCTTGGAACGAGCACAATACAAATCTTCGCACTCGCGCCGACTGGCTGAACGAGAACCGTTTCAGTTCCCTGCATTTTTCAGGACCCGGAACCGACCTGACGGTAGGACTGGCCGACCAGCATTTGTGGATGGGCGGTGAGGCCGTTTCGAAGAACGGCGTCTGGTGCAACCCGAACATTCCGACCGAGGAAGTTTTCACCACCCCGCATGCGCACCGGGTCAACGGTACGGTTCGTTCGACCAAGCCGCTCAGCCACAACGGAACGCTGATAGAGGATATCGAGGTCCGGTTCGAACAGGGCCGGATTGTCGAAGCCAGGGCTTCGAAAGGCCAGGACGTTTTCATCAAGCTGCTCGATACCGACGAAGGTGCCCGACGGATCGGGGAGGTGGCGCTGGTGCCGCATTCCTCGCCCATTTCGCAAACCGGATTGCTGTTCTACAACACGCTTTTTGACGAGAATGCCGCCTCGCACATCGCTCTGGGCCAGTCCTACTGGAAGTGCTTTACCGATGGTGACACGGTTGGCGGCGATGAGGTTGCAGCACGCGGCGGCAACAGTTCGCACATTCACGTGGACTGGATGATCGGTTCCAACAAGATCAATGTCGACGGCATCAAGGAAAACGGTGACCGGGTTCCGGTCATGCGCAAGGGTGAGTGGGCCTGAGGGAACTTGAAGTTCTGTCGGGTTTGAAAACAATTTGCGTCATTGCGAGCGAACGTGAGTGAGCGCGGCAATCCAGTAGTGCATGCCGGCCTGGATTGCTTCGTCGCGATTGCTCCTCGCAATGACGGTTGAGAGGGGGACAGAAATGATCCGGCTTGGGGGACATGGGGTTGACGCGGACCCGGCGGGCGATCCGCTGGAGTTTGCAAAGGCGCACAAGAGGTTCGGTTACGGGGCCGCCTATTGCCCGCCGGTCGAATTGAGCGATACGAACCGGCTCAGAGCCATCGAGCAGGCCTTTGCCGATGAAGACGTCAAGATTGCGGAGCTCGGCATCTGGAAGAACGTCACGGCGGTGGAGCCCGAAGTGCGCAAGGCGCATCAGGCGCGGGCGATCGAATGCCTCACCATCGCCGATGAGGTCAATGCGGGATGTGCCGTCACCTATATCGGCACATTCGAACCCAATAGCGATTATGCACCGCATCCGAAAAACCTCAGCGCCGAGGCTTTCGATCTGGCGGTCGAGACGGTCAGGCACATCATCGACAGCGTGAAACCCAAGCGCGCCAAATTCGCGCTTGAGATGATGCAATATGCGCTGCCGGATTCAGTCGACTGCTATCTCGATCTCATCCGGGCGGTGGATCGGCCGGCCTTTGCCGCCCATGTCGACCCGGTCAACCTGATCATGACGCCGCGTACCTATTACAACAATGCCGGATTGCTGAACGAGATCTTCTCAAAGCTCGGCAATTTCATCGTGTCCTGCCATGCCAAGGATATCATTCTTTATCATCAGGCTGCCTTGCACCTCGATGAGGTGATGATCGGTGACGGGCCGATGGATTATCGGGCGTTTCTGCGCGAACTCGAAAAGCTCGGACGCGATGTGCCACTGATGCTCGAACATCTCGAACATGACGAGTATGCGATTGCCCGCGACCGGGTGTTCGCGGTCGGCGATGAGATCGGCATCGGTTTCAGGCACCGGGCCTCGGCCGCTTGATCTGGAAATCCGCCGCATTGTGGTCCATATAATCGCCAAAGGCCTGCGTGCTTGACGCGGGCGGGTTGGGTGTTGCTGAAAATGGCCGGCGCGGTTCCCTATTTGAAGATGAACGGATTGGGCAACGATTTCGTCGTGCTCGATGCACGTGCGCGCCCGCTTGCGCTCAGTGAAGATCAGGTGCGCTGGATCGCTGACCGGGAACAGGGGATCGGCTGCGATCAGCTGATCGTCATGGGCCAGCCGCACTCGGACGGCGCCGACATTTTCATGAAGATCTACAATGCCGAAGGCGGCGAGGTAGATGCCTGCGGCAACGCCACCCGCTGCATCGCGGCCCTGGCAGCCGAAGAGCTGGGCAAGAGCCTTGTTACGGTCGAGACCAATGCCGGATTGCTGGCCTCAGACGTTGCCGGCGAGAGCGTGACCGTCGATATGGGAAAGCCGCGGTTTGACTGGCAGTCGATTCCGCTGGCCGAGGAATTTGCCGATACGACGGGGATCGAATTGCAGATCGGACCGATCGACGATCCGGTGTTGCACACGCCCTCGGTTGCCAATGTCGGCAATCCGCATGCGATCTTCTGGGTCAAGGACGATCCGGACCATTACGATCTGGAGCGGTTCGGGCCATTGCTGGAGAACCACCCGATTTTCCCCGAACGCGCCAATATCTCGATCGCGCAGGTGCTTGAAGGCAATCACATCAAGGTGCGCGTCTGGGAGCGGGGCGTTGGTGAAACGCTGGCCTGCGGCACGGCAGCCTGCGCCGTCGGCGTATCCGCCGCGCGCAAGCGGCTGACCGGACGCGACACGATCATCCAGCTACGTGGCGGAGACCTTGCGATTTCCTGGCGCGAGAGTGACGATCATATCCTGATGAAGGGCCCCTGGTCGCTTGATGGCGAGGGGGAATTGCCGGCCGATCTGTTCTCGACGGAAGCGGCCTGATGGCAAAAGTCGATACGTTGACATTCGGCTGCCGGCTCAACGCCTACGAGTCGGAGGTGATCCGCACTCTGGCCGGCGAAGCGCTCGGCGAGGATGTGCTGATCGTCAATTCCTGCGCGGTGACCGGCGAGGCAGTGCGTCAGGCGCGCCAGGCGATCCGCAAGGCCAAGCGCGACAATCCCGATCTCAGGATCGTCGTGACCGGCTGCGCGGCCCAGACCGAGGCGGAAACGTTCGGCGCGATGGACGAGGTTGCGCTGGTCATCGGCAATCACGAAAAGCTCAAGCCGGAAACCTACCGCACGATGCGGCTCGATCTGCCCGCGACCGAAAAGGTCAAGGTCAACGACATCATGGCGGTGACCGAGACGGCCGGTCATCTGATCGACGGGCTCGACGGCCGTGCGCGCGCGTTCGTGCAGGTGCAGAATGGCTGCGATCATCGCTGCACCTTCTGCATCATTCCATTCGGGCGCGGGCCGTCGCGGTCGGTGCCGATGGGCGAGGTGGTCGAACAGATCAAGCTATTGGCCGGCAATGGCTATGCCGAGGTCGTGCTGACCGGGGTCGATATCACCTCCTACGGGCCGGACCTGCCGGGGCAGCCAAGTCTCGGCAAGCTGGTGCAGCAGATCCTGCGCCACGTGCCCGATCTGCCACGGCTCAGAATTTCCTCCATCGATTCCATCGAAGCCGACGATGCGCTGATGGAGTCCCTTTCTGATCCAAGGCTGATGCCGCATCTGCATCTGTCGCTGCAATCGGGTGACGACATGATCCTGAAGCGGATGAAGCGGCGGCATTTGCGCGACGATACGTTGCGCTTTGTCCAAGAGGCGCGGCGCATCCGGCCCGAGATGGTGTTCGGCGCCGATATCATTGCCGGGTTTCCGACCGAAACCGAGGACATGTTCGCCAATTCCCTCGCGATCATCGATGAGGCCGATATCATCCACACGCATATCTTTCCCTATTCGGAACGCCAGGGCACGCCCGCGGCGCGGATTCCGAACAAGGTGCCCAAGGCCCTGCGCAAGGAACGGGCGGCCCGGCTTCGGGAGGCAGGTGCGCGGCGGTTTGCGGCGCATTGCACCTCGCGCGTTGGTCTCAGCGAACGGGTTCTCGTCGAGCAGAGCGGGATGGGCCGAACCGAGCAATTCCTGCCGGTTGCGCTTGAGGGTGGTTTGCCTGGCGAGATCGTTGACGTGCGGATTAGTGGCATGTCCGATCAAGGCCTTGAGGGTGTTCCCGTCCGGCGGGCAGCTTAGGAGATCGGTGTGAGCGAGAAGAAGCCCGGTTTTTTCGGCCGCCTGTTCGGGCGCAGGCCCAAGCCCGAGGAAGAGGCCGATCAACTCGGGGCCGGCCCGGAGGCCGAACATCATCCCGCCGAACCGGGTCCGCCCGAAGCGACGCCGGACTGGATCGAACATCCGGAGCGTCACCTTTCCGAACCTGCGGAAACCGAGGAGACGCCGCCTGCTGCCGCGCGTGAAGCGCATCCTCATGTGTCCCCGGCCCCGCCGGAAATGACCATCGACCCGGTTGCGGTTGAAGATGGGCTGGACAAGGGCGATGGGCTGACGGAGGCTATTACTGAGCCTGAGCCTGAGCCTGAGCCTGAGCCTGAGCCTGAGCCTGAGCCTGAGCCTGAGCCTGAGCCTGAGCCTGAGCCTGAGCCGGTCGCCGAAGCGCCGAAAAAGCAGAACTGGCTGCAGCGTCTGGCGTCCGGCCTCAAGCGCACCTCGGACAATCTGACCGAAAACATCTCGGCGGTTTTTACCAAGCGCAAGCTGGATGATGAAACCCTCGAAGAACTCGAGGATGTGCTCATTCAGGCCGATCTCGGGATCGAGACGGCGATGGCGATCACGGAAGCTTTGGCAAAAGACCGCTACGACAAACAGATTTCGACCGAAGAAGTGCGCGCGGTTCTGGCCGAAGAGGTCGAAAAGGTGCTCGGGCCGGTGGCGCAGCCGCTCGATGTTGCGGGCGCGTCGGCACCGTTCGTGTTGCTGATGGTCGGGGTCAATGGCACCGGCAAGACGACGACGATCGGCAAGCTCGCACAGAAATACTCACGCGAAGGCAAGAAGGTGATGCTCGCTGCGGGTGACACGTTCCGCGCCGCGGCCATCGAGCAATTGCAGGTCTGGGGTCAGCGCACCAACGTGCCGGTCATCACCCGGCCGGCGGGCGCCGATGCATCGGGACTTGCTTTCGACGCGGTGACCGAGGCCGGCGAAACGGGTGCGGACCTGTTGATCATCGACACGGCCGGGCGGTTGCAGAACCGCGATGAACTGATGGCCGAGCTTGAAAAGATCATCCGGGTCATCAAAAAGGTGAACCCGGAGGCGCCGCATGCCGTGTTGTTGACGCTTGACGCGACCACCGGGCAGAACGCGCTGCAGCAGGTGGAGATTTTCGGGAAGCGGGCCGGGGTGACGGGTCTGGTCATGACCAAGCTCGATGGTACGGCGCGCGGCGGCATTCTCGTCGCGATTGCGCGCAAATATGGATTGCCGGTGCATTTTATCGGCGTGGGCGAAGGGGTCGACGATCTCGAACCGTTCGCCGCTGAGGATTTCGCTCAGGCGATCGCCGGGGCGGCCGAGGGACAGGGCAAATGAGTTCAGAAGACAAGGACGAACAGATCAATTGGGACGAGCTTCGGCCGCAACTGATCAAGCTCGGGCTCGAACTCGGGCCCCTGATCCTGTTCTTCATCGTCAATGCCCGTGCCGGGATATTCGTTGCGACGGCCTGGTTCATGGCGGCGATGGCTGTGTCATTGGCGCTGAGCTGGCTGATCATGAAACGCATTGCGATCATGCCGCTGGTGACCGGCATCGTGGTTCTGATCTTTGGCGGACTGACGCTCTGGCTGCAGGACGACACGTTCATCAAGATGAAGCCGACGATCGTCAATTCCCTGTTCGCGGTGGTGCTTCTGGGCGGTCTGTTGTTCGGGCAGAACCTGCTCAAATATGTCTTTGGCGAGGTCTACAAGCTGCAGGAAGAAGGCTGGCGGCAAATGACCCTCAGATGGGGCCTGTTCTTCGTGGTGCTCGCCATTCTCAATGAAGTGGTCTGGCGGAGTTTTTCGACCGACATCTGGGTGGCGTTCAAAGTGTGGGGCATCATGCCGCTGACATTCGTGTTCTCGATCCTGCAATGGCCGCTTCTGACGCGCTACGCGGTGACGGGGGAAGAACGCGGTGCCTGATCTCGAGAAGAACCGGCAAAACGTTATCGCGTTCTACCAAATGGCCTTCACTGACGGCAAACCGCGCGAGGCCGTCGAAGCTTTTGTGGGCGCCAGCTATCGGCAGCACAATCCACATGTCGCGGACGGCAAAGACGGGTTCATCGCCTATTTCGAGCGCATGGCGGAGGAATATCCGGACAAGCACCTGCAGATCCTCAGATCGGTGGCCGAAGGCCATCTGGTCATGGTGCATACGCACCAGATCTGGCCGGGCGATGAGGATTATGTGTCGATGGATGTGTTCCGGCTGGATGAGGCCGGAAAGATTGTCGAACACTGGGACGTGATGCAGACCATTCCGCAAGAGCTGGCGCACGAAAACGGCATGTTCTGAGCGCCTAGCGCGCTACGTCAGACGAAAAGGCCGACCAGAACCAGGGCAATGCCGAGGGTGGCGATGTTCCACGAAAAGGTTCTGAGCCAGGGCACGCCCCACAAGTAAAGCGGCAGATAGATAATCCGGAAGGCGAGATAGAGCCCGGCGCCCCATTGGGTCAGCCCATTGCTCTTGCCGATGAGGGCCGCCATAAGAACGAGGGCGGCGAAAGCCGGGAATGTTTCGTTGAAATTACGCAGTGCCCGCTCGGCGCGTCCGGCCAGCTTTTGGGCCGGAGGTGCATTGTCGCGCGAACCGACGGTTTCGGCATTTCCGACCTGCGCCTTGTAGGTGAAGGAATTGACGCTGACATGCACCAGCAACCAGAAGGCCGCGCCGGCGAGCATCCAGAATTCAAATGACATTTGCGGCATAAAGCTCTCCCGGCGTGCTTCGGCTCACGCTTCGCTGAGGGCCAGCCGCAGGCCCATCGCACCAAAGGCCAGCGCCGTCAGGCGGCGGAACCAGGCCATGACGTTTTCCCGGGCAAGCACATAGTCACGCGCCAGGGCTGCGAACTGGCCATAGATCACGAAAACGACAAAGGTCATTAGCATGAAGATGGCCGACAGGAGCAGCATGTGCGGCAGCGCATTGGGCGTGTCGAACGGCGCAAATTGCGGAAGAAAGGCGAGAAAGAAGACGGAGAGTTTGGGATTGAGGATATTGATCAGAAAGCCGGTGCGCACCGTTTGCCAAAGGGTCCTGTTGTCCTTTCGCGGCGAGATCGACAGGGTGCCCCGGTCGCGCAGAACCTGTATGGCGAGATAGATCAGATAGGCTGCGCCGGTGAATTTGAAGATCTGGAACAGAATTGCGCTGGTGTGCAGCAGGGCCGCGACGCCGAGAATGGCGGCACTGATATGCGGCAGGATTCCGAGGGTGCAGCCGAGGGCGGCAAAGGCGCTGGCCAGCCGACCGCGGCCAATTCCAACGGCAAGGGTGTAAACAACGCCGGTGCCCGGGGCGAGCACGACGATCAGGGCGGTGATGAGGAATTCAGGGGAGATCATCACATGGAATCCTTGAGCTGCTGCAGGGTTGTTGGGACCGTGTTCAGGACAAATGGGACCCGGCTCCGCCGGGCCAGCCCGAACATGTCCCCGCTGGTCTGTTCCTTGAGATCGTCCAAATAGTCGGGCAAGGCTTGACACTCCCATCCGCCACGCTGACCAGTGACCGGATTATAGCTATTTTCCCCGTAGTTGAAGCACATCAGCAGCGGGGACGATGCGTTGTCAGTTTCGCTCAATACTATCCACTCGCCTTTCACGATGCGGGAGTTTCCGGGAAACCACAAATAGGCCTTTCCGCGCGACGACAGATATTCCACCTGCGTGCCGAAGTGGCTGTCGTAGTGAAGGTTGGTTGTGTTTTTCTGGGCGTCATAGATTTCGTCAAGGGTTGAGGCCGTGCCTTGCGAAAAAGCCGATGCGGGAAGTATCGCTGCCAAAACAATGGCGATGAAAAAACCAAGAACTTTATGCATGAAGTATTCTCATATTACGAATTGAGTCCGCACCAACCCTCGCCTGAAACACAGAATCATGCAAACGAAAACCCCGCTGGAGCGTCGAGCTCCGGCGGGGTCAAATCGCAAGTCTTGTTGGTGTATTCAGAGATCCAGCACCAGCCGCTGCGGGTCTTCGAGGCTTTCTTTGACACGGACGAGGAAGGTGACCGCTTCCTTGCCGTCGACGATGCGGTGGTCGTAGCTCAAAGCCAGATACATCATCGGGCGGACGGTGACCTGACCGCCGACGACCATTGGACGTTCCTGGATCTTGTGCATGCCGAGAATGCCTGATTGCGGGGCATTGAGGATCGGAGTTGACATCAGCGAGCCATAGACGCCGCCATTGGAGATGGTGAAGGTGCCGCCCTGCATGTCGGCCATGGAAAGCTTGCCGTCGCGGGCGGCCAGACCCAGCCGGCCGATTTCCTTCTCGATTTCGGCGATCGTCATCTGATCGGCATCCCGGACAACGGGGACAACCAGGCCCTTGTCGGTGCCAACGGCCACGCCGATATGAGCGTAATTCTTGTAGATGATGTCCGTGCCGTCGATCTCGGCATTGACCGCCGGGATTTCCTTGAGCGCATGGGTCACCGCCTTGGCGAAGAATCCCATGAAGCCGAGTTTGACGCCGTGCTTTTTCTCAAACAAGTCCTTGTATTGCTTGCGCAATTCCATGACTGGACCCATGTCGACTTCATTGAAGGTGGTCAGCATGGCGGCGGTATTCTGCGCGTCTTTGAGCCGGGTGGCGATGGTCTGGCGCAAGCGGGTCATCTTCACCCGTTCTTCGCGCGCCGCATCATCCACGGGGGACGGGGCACGAACGGCAGCAGGTGCCGGCGCCGGGGCCGGCTGAGGTACGGGCGCGGGTTTGGCCTCGGGTGCCGCGGCGGGCGCGACCTTGGCGACGGCGGCCATCACGTCTTCCTTCAAAATCTGACCACGTTTGCCCGAACCATCCACCTCGGCGGAGGTGATCCCCTTTTCTTCCATCAGCTTGGCAGCTGCAGGGCTGGCCGGCATCTCAGCGCCATTGGGCGCGGGTGCCGAAGCCGGCTGGGCACGCGGAATATCGACAGGCTTGGGCTTGTCTTCGGCCTTTGGCGCTGCGGCCGGCTGGGCGGCGGGTGCCGCCCCTTCGGCAACGGTTGCCAGAAGCGCGTCGAGTTCAACGGTGTCGCCCTCATTGGCAACGATTGCCTCGAGGGTTCCGGCGACGGGTGACGGCACCTCGATGGCCACCTTGTCGGTTTCCAGTTCGAGCAGCGGCTCGTCGGCGGCGACGGCGTCACCTACCTTTTTGAACCATTTGCCGATCGTGGCTTCAGAGACGCTTTCGCCGAGGGTCGGGACTTTGATTTCGGTGGACATTGGCTTGGCCTGGTAATTTCGATTCGGGGTTAGCTATCAGGTTCGGGTGTTCGGCACTATTGGGCAAAGGCCTCATCCAGGAAGTTCCTGAGTTCGGCCTTGTGTTTGCTCATCAGCCCGGTTGCGGTGGACGCAGAGGCCGGGCGGCCCACATATTGCGGACGTTCACCGGCACGGCCGAGCTGTTCGAGAACCCATTCGATATAGGGCTGGATAAAGGCCCAGGACCCCATATTCTTCGGCTCTTCCTGACACCAGAAAATATCGGCATTGGGGAAGCGGGCCAGTTCGGTATGCATGGCTTTGGCCGGGAAGGGATAGAGCTGCTCGATGCGCATCAGGTAGACGTCGTCGATGCCGCGTTCCTCACGATCCTCAAGCAGATCATAATAGACCTTGCCGGTGCACAGGACCACGCGGCGGATCTTGTCGTCCGCGGCAAGCTTGATCGAGGTTTTCGGTGCACCCGGCGTTTCCGCATCATCCCAGAGCAGGCGGTGGAAACAGCAGTCCGGCCCCATTTCCTCAAGGCTTGAAGTGGCCCGCTTGTGACGCAAAAGGCTTTTCGGCGTCATCAGGATCAGCGGCTTTCTGAAGTCGCGATTGAGCTGGCGCCGGAGGATGTGGAAATAGTTGGCAGGGGTGGTGCAGTTGGCGACCTGCATATTGTCTTCTGCGCACAATTGCAGATAGCGCTCGATACGGCCGGACGAATGTTCGGGACCCTGGCCTTCATAACCATGCGGCAGCATGACGACGAGACCGGACATGCGGAACCATTTGCGCTCGCCGGCCGAGACGAACTGATCGAGCACGACCTGAGCACCGTTGACGAAATCGCCGAACTGGGCTTCCCAGATGGTCAGGGCGGTGGGTTCGGCCAGCGAATAGCCATATTCAAAGCCAAGCACCGCTTCTTCGGACAGCATCGAATTGATGACCTCGTAGCGGGCCTGATCGGGGCTGAGATCGTTGAGTGGCGTGTAGCTTTCCTCGGTTTCCTGATCGTAAAATACCGAATTGCGCTGAGCGAAGGTGCCACGTTCGCAATCCTGACCGGAAAGGCGCACCGGGTTGCCTTCGAGCAGCAAGGAACCGAAGGCCAGGGCCTCGGCGGTCGCCCAGTTCATGCCCTCGCCGGCCTCGATGGAGTCGAGCCGAGCCTTGTTGAAGCGCTCGATGGTGCGGTGGGCGTGAAATCCTTCGGGCAGGGTGGTCAGTTTGCGGCCGATGGTCCTGAGCGTCTCGACCTCGACGCCGGTATGGCCGCGCCGGGCGCCGTCCTCGTCGGCCATCTTGAAGTTCTTCCAGGCGCCATCGAGCCAGTCGGCCTTGTTGGGCCGGTAATCGTCGCCGCCCTCGAATTCGGTCTCCAGATGCGCCATGAAATCGGCGACCATCTTGTCGAACTCGGCACGGGTGATGAGCCCTTCTCCAATCAGCTTTTCGGAATAGGTTTCGAGCGCTGTTGGGTGGGCCTTGATGCGCTTGTACATCAGCGGCTGGGTCAGTGACGGATCATCGCCTTCATTGTGGCCGAAGCGGCGATAGCAGAACATGTCGATGACCACGGGCCGGCGAAAACGCTGGCGGAACTCGGTGGCGACCTTGGCGGCAAAGACCACGGCTTCGGGGTCGTCGCCGTTCACATGGAAAACCGGCGCTTCGATCATCTTGGCCACATCGGTGGGATAGGGCGAGGAGCGCGAATGCATCGGCGAGGTGGTGAAGCCGATCTGGTTGTTGACGACAAAGTGGATCGAGCCGCCGGTGCGGTGCCCCTTGAGGCCGGACAGGCCGAAACACTCAGCCACCACGCCCTGGCCGGCAAAGGCGGCATCGCCGTGGATGAGCAGCGGCAGAACGGTGGTGCGGTTGACCCGGCGCGGCTCGACGAAACGGTGGTCGATGGCGGAATTCTGATCCTGTTTGGCGCGGGACTTGCCGAGGACGACCGGGTTGACGATTTCGAGGTGCGAGGGATTGGCGGTCAGCGAGAGGTGCACCTTGTTATCGTCGAAGGTGCGGTCCGAGGAGGCGCCGAGATGGTATTTGACGTCGCCCGAACCCTCGACATCGTCGGGATAGTAGGCGCCGCCCTTGAATTCGTGAAACAGGGCGCGGTGCGGCTTGCCCATGACCTGGGTCAGAACATTGAGCCGGCCGCGATGGGCCATGCCCAGAACGATGTCCTTCATGCCCAGCGCGCCGCCGCGCTTGATGATCTGCTCAAGGGCGGGAATGAGCGATTCACCGCCATCGAGGCCGAAACGCTTTGTGCCGGTATATTTCTTGTCGAGGAATTTCTCGAATGCCTCGGCCTCCATCAGCTTGTTGAGGATGGCCTTCTTGCCCATGTCGGTGAAGCTGATTTCCTTGTCCGGGCCTTCGATACGCTCCTGAATCCAGGCCTTGGCCTCCGGATCGGAAATGTGCATGAATTCCACGCCCAGCGTCGAGCAATAGGTCCGCCGGAGGATTTCGAGCATTTCGGGAATGGTGGCGTATTCCAGCCCGAGATAGAAATCGATGAAGATCTTGCGGTCGTAATCGGCTTCGGTGAATCCATAGCTTTTCGGGTCAAGCTCGGGGGCGTCAGGCTTGTTGGCAAGGCCCAGCGGATCGAGATCGGCATGCAGGTGGCCGCGCATGCGATAGGCGCGGATCATCATGATCGAGTGAATGGAATCGCGGGTCGAGCGCAGGATTTTCTGCGGATCGACGGGCTCGCCTTTTGCTTCCGCCTTCTTGGCTTCGGCCTTGTGAATCTTGACCGCGATGTCGCCCCAGTCGCCGTCAAGGGCGGAAACCAGTTCGCCATTTGCCTGTTGCGGCCAGTCATTGCGGGCCCAACTCGGGCCTTCGGCGTTGCGGGCGATTTCGCTGGCCTGATCTTTCAGTCCGGCAAAGAAACTGCGCCAGCTTTCATCGACGCTTTGCGGATCCTTGGAATAGGCCGCGTAAAGCTCTTCAATATAGTCGGCGTTGCCGCCGTATAGAAAAGAAGTGAGCAGGAACGTTTCGTTCTTTTCCTGTCTTGTCATTTTCCCACCTGCCGGAGCCAGTGGCTCCGGTCCTTGATAAATTGGCCGAGTCTGACGCGGGAACCCTTAGGATGCTGTTAACGCTGATCGGGTTTGAAACGCCATTCCCTCAAATGATGTCCCTCTACACCTTGTCGTGATCCGGCTCTTCCCGGGTCCGCAACAGTCATGCCTTGAAGTTCGAGATCGCCTCGGCCAGGGCCTCACCGATCTTGGCGGGCGATTTGGACACATTTATGCCCGCAGAGCGCATGGCCTCGATCTTGTCTTCGGCGCCACCCTTGCCGCCGGACACCACCGCGCCGGCATGTCCCATGGTGCGGCCCTTGGGGGCCGTCAGCCCGGCGATGAAGCCGGCCATGGGTTTCTTGCGGCCCTTCTTGGCCTCGTCGATGAGGAATTGGGCGGCGTCCTCTTCCGCCGCACCGCCGATTTCGCCGATCATGACCATGGATTTCGTTTCGTCATCGGCAAGGAACAGTTCTAGCACGTCGATGAATTCGGTGCCCTTGACCGGATCGCCGCCAATGCCGACCGCGGTGGTCTGGCCGAGCCCGTTCACTGTCGTCTGATAGACCGCCTCATAGGTCAGGGTGCCGGAGCGCGAAACGATGCCGACCGAACCTTTCTGGAAAATGTTGCCGGGCATGATGCCGATCTTGCATTCTTCCGGGGTCAGGATGCCGGGGCAGTTCGGACCCAGCAGGCGCGAATTCGATTTTTCCAGCCGCGCCTTGACCTGAACCATGTCGAGCACGGGAACGCCTTCGGTAATGCAGACGATAAACTCGATGCCCGCATCGATGGCCTCGATGATTGCCGCGGCGGCACCAGCGGGGGGCACGTAAACGACCGATGCGTTGGCGCCGGTCCGTTCCCTGCCCTCTGCAACGTTCGAGAAGATCGGCAGCGACGTGCCGTCAATGCCGCTCGACCAGGTCTGGCCGCCTTTTTTGGGATGGATGCCACCGACCATCCTGGTGCCGTAGTAGGCCAGGGCCTGTTCGGTGTGGAACGTGCCGGTCTTGCCGGTCAGTCCCTGCACGAGCACCTTGGTGTCTTTGTTGACGAGAATGGACATAAGGTTTTTCCGTTCCGTTTTTCGTTTGCCGGGTTGTGGCAGGCGGCGGGTTTACTTCTTCAAATCGACAATGCGGGTGATCTGGTAGCGAAAGCCTTCCGCGTCCTGGAAGGCATGGACCAGGGTCAGATGATCCTCACCGGGCATCTGCCAGCTTCCATATTCGCCCATTTCATCCCACTCCACGTGGCCGCTGAGGGCAGGGTTCTCGCCGATCTTGGCGATATCAAAATCAATCTCGCCATCGTTCATATCGAAGGAACAATAGGTGATGACGTGATTGGGATATTCTTCGCGGAAGCTCCAGATATAGGCCGCCCCGCCGGGTTCGTAGATGCGCGAGGCCGAAGCCTCGTCATAGAATGTGCGGCCATAGGGAGAATCGAGTTCCCAGCCATCGGCCTGCAATTCGTCGCCGACCTTGTCTTCCTCGCGCACGATTTCGAGACAGAACTTGCCCGCATCGGCGACGATTCGGTCTTCGGTTGTCGTGTTGCCCTTGGTCTTGGCCAGAACCGGCGCGGCCATCAGGCCGACGAATAATGCGGCGCACACGATCGCGCTCTTTGCAAAAACACCCCTGATCATCTCTGGACCTCCCTGCTTGTCTAGAGTCTCTTGAGTTTGGTGACTGTCTTGTCGCTCACCGCATCACCGGTATTGAGCGTGGCTGCCGGCTCGAACATCAGAACAATCGGCTCGCTGGTCAATGATCGCGGCCGGTGTTCGGTGCCATGGGGGATGGTCAACAGATCGCCTTCATCCAGCTCGACCGTCTCGTCGCGAAAGTCGATGGCAATGCGCCCGCGCAGCACGAGAAACGCTTCATCCTCATTGGCATGCGAATGCCAGTCGAACAATTCGCCGAATTTGGCGATCTTGATCTGGCTCTCGTTCACGTCGCCTGCCACATGCGGGTCCCAGACGTTTTGGATGACCTGTTCTGCGGTTTCGACAAGGTTGATCTTGCGTGGTGCCACGGTGCGCTCCAGCCCGATCAGTTCTTGACTGCGGCGACGATTTTCTGGGCGGCGTCGTCGAGATCGTCGGCGGCAATCACGTTGAGGCCCGATTCGGCGATCATCTTCTTGCCTTCCTCGACCCGCGTGCCTTCGAGCCGGACAACCAATGGAACCTTGAGTCCGACTTCTCGGACAGCGGTCAGGACCCCTTCGGCGATCACGTCGCAACGCATGATGCCGCCGAAAATATTGACCAGAATGCCTTCCACATTGGGGTCGGCGGTGATGATCTTGAAAGCGGCGGTGACCTTTTCAGCGCTGGCGCCACCGCCGACATCGAGGAAATTGGCCGGCTCGGCGCCATAGAGCTTGATGATGTCCATGGTCGCCATGGCGAGGCCCGCGCCGTTGACCATGCAGCCGATATTGCCGTCGAGGGCGACATAGGCGAGGTCGTATTTGCGGGCCTCGATTTCCTTGGAATCCTCTTCGGTCAGGTCGCGCAGCTCGACAATGTCCTCGTGCCGGAACAGGGCATTGTTGTCGAAGCTGACCTTGGCATCGAGGACCCGCAAATGATTGTCGGCCATGACGATGAGCGGATTGATCTCGAGTAGGCTCATGTCCTTCTCGGTGAAGGCCTTGTAGAGGATGGGGAAGAGTGCCATCCCGTCCGATCTTGCATCGCCATCGAGCTTGAGGGCGTCGCAAAGCTTACCCGCATCGGCTTCGGTCACCCCGGCTATCGGATCGATGGGCAGCGTAATGATCTTGTCCGGCGTTTCTTCGGCGACGGTTTCAATGTCCATGCCGCCTTCGGTGGAGGCAACAAAGCTGACCCGGCCCGTGCCGCGATCGACGAGAATGGACAAATAGAGTTCACGGTCGATATCGGCGCCGTCTTCTATATAGAGACGATTGACTTGCTTGCCGGCCGGTCCGGTCTGTTTGGTCACCAGCGTGTTGCCGAGCATTTCGGCGACATTGGCCTTGACCTCGTCGATCGACCTGGCAAGCCGGACACCGCCCTTGGCATCGGGGCCAAGCTCCTTGAATTTACCCTTGCCGCGACCGCCGGCATGGATCTGGCTTTTGACCACATAAAGTGGTCCGGGCAGTGATTGAGCAGCGGCTTCGACCTCATTGGCGGAAAAGATAGCGACGCCCGCAGCAACCGGCGCACCATATTGCTTGAGCAGCGCCTTGGCCTGGTGTTCGTGGATATTCATGTCTGCCCTCCTTGGCGGCGCGTTTGCGGCGCCCGATTCCTTTTTGGGGGTCGTCTCTTACGGTTCGTCCTGCCGGTTGAGGCCGGACATTGCTGCGTTGAGCTTTTTGACCACGTTGGCGCGTTCGCCCTCCACCAGATAAGAGACAGGTTTGTCGCCGTGATTGATGGAGGTGACGATGCGGGTGCCGTTATAATGTTTCTGGCCGAATTTGCCGATTTCGCCATGAACGACGACGACATGCAGCGGATTGACGTTGATCGACGTCGCGTTCGCGCCCGGTTCGATGGTCTTGAACTCGACGAGATAATCACGCGGCATTCAATATTCTCCGGTTGCGATGCGTTGGGCCTTGTCAGGCCAGGCGTGGCGCAATCTTCTTGCAGACCTCGATCAAACCCTCGACTGCATCGACGGATTTGTCAAAAGCGTTCTGTTCGGAACGATTGAGCGAAATCTCGACCACGCGTTCGATACCGCCAGCACCGATCACGGCTGGCACGCCGACATAGGTGCCCTTGACGCCGAATTCGCCCTTGAGGAACGCAGCGCAGGGCAGGACCCGCTTCTTGTCCTTGAGGTAGGATTCGGCCATGGCGATGGCCGAGGTGGCCGGAGCGTAGAAGGCCGAGCCAGTCTTGAGCAGCCCGACGATTTCAGCGCCGCCGTCGCGGGTGCGCTGAATGATCTCGTCGAGGCGTTCCTTTTTCAGCCAGCCCATCTTGACCATGTCGGTCAGAGGAATGCCGGCGACCGTCGAATAGCGGGGCAGGGGCACCATGGAATCGCCGTGGCCACCAAGAACGAAGGCGTTGACGTCTTCGATCGAGACGCCGAGCTCATCGGCGATGAAATGGCAGAAACGCGACGAATCGAGCACACCAGCCATGCCAACGACCTTATTAGAGGGCAGGCCGGAGAATTTCTGCAAGGCCCAGACCATGGCGTCGAGCGGATTGGTGATGCAGATCACGAAGGCATCTGGGGCATATTTGGCGATGCCGGCCCCGACCTGTTCCATGACCTTGAGATTGATTTCGAGCAGGTCGTCGCGGCTCATGCCGGGCTTGCGCGGCACGCCGGCGGTGACGATGATCACGTCGGCACCGGCAATGTCTTTATACTCGGAGGTGCCGGCCAGTTTGACGTCGTAGCCGGTTTCGGGAGCGGACTGGGCGAGGTCAAGCGCCTTGCCCTGAGGCACGCCGTCCATGATGTCGAACAGGACGATGTCGCCCAGTTCCTTCATCGCCGCCAGATGGGCAAGTGTGCCACCGATCTGTCCTGCGCCGATAAGTGCGATTTTCTTGCGTGCCATTTGTCAGCCTGCTCCCGCCTGATGAGGTGAACTTCGCGCTCTCATTAGACCCTCGTCAAATGGGGCGCAACCCATGATTCCGGCAGTTTGCAGGGCATTTTTGAGGAATTTCCGGAATTTTGCATACGCATGCAAAAGGCGGAATGTTTTTAGCCCAAATCTGCCGGATCGGCGATGGCGCGGGCGAGGTAATCCTCGGATCGCATTTCGATGAGGCGGGAGAGGCAGCGGCGGAATTCAAACGAAGTGTCGCCGTCATTGCCAAGCTCTTCGAGGGGCAGTGCGAAGGAGGCGGCAAGTTTCACGCCGCGCGCGTAAAGCGTGTCGATGAAAAGGATGAAGCGCTTGGCCGCGTTGGAATTGGCGCGGGAAAAACCGGGCACATGATCGAGCATGATCGTGTGAAAGCGGTGGGCGATGACGAGGTAATCGCGGGCCCCGAGCGGGGCATCGCAAAGGTCGGCGAAATCGAAGCGGGCAGCGCCCATGGCCTGATGCGGCACGGCGATGTCGCGGCCGAGGGAGCGGATAGTTCCCGGTTCGTCAGGTGCCCCGGATATGATCCCGGTCCAGAGTTCATCCATTTCGGTATCGATCGCCGGTCCGGTACCGAACCTGTAGAGATCGCGGCCGGACAGTTTGAGGCGGCGATAATCAATGGGTCCGTCGAGCGCCAGAACCTCGCAATGGGACTTGAGAGCAGCGATGAAAGGCAGAACAAGCTGCCGGTTCAGGCCATTTTCGTAAAGGTTGCCGGGCTCGACGTTGGAGGTCGCAACCATAACCACCCCACCGTCCCAGAGCTTTTCGAACAGGCGCCCGAGCAGCATGGCATTCGTGATGTCATTGACGTGAAATTCGTCGAAACAGAGGAGCCGCGTTTCGGCGATCACCGGTTTGACCACGGCGGCGATGGGATCGGCATTGCCGGTACCAGGCGCGGATTTGCGGAAGGTGGCGATGGCGGTGTGCATCTCGTCCATGAATTCGTGGAAATGCACCCGGCGTTTGTTCACGCCGTCAACCGAGGCGAAAAACAGATCCATCAGGAAGCTCTTGCCGCGCCCGACGCCACCCCAGATGTAGAGGCCCTTTTCGGGTTCGGGTTTCTTGCGGGAGAAGAGGGCCGTCCGGGGTTTCGGCGCTGCGGCGAGGCGCAGAGCCAGGTCGTCGAGATGCCTGGCAATGTTCATCTGGGCGGCATCGAACCGGACCTGGCCATTTGCGGTCAGGTCCTGATAGGCGGACTGGACTTTCGCGTTGGTCGAAGCGGCCCCCAAAGTCGCGTCACACCTCCGGTCAGCCGACCATGGAGATGCCCTGTCCGCCCGAGAGCGAGCCGATGAAGCGATTGCCGGACTTGAGCAGCGTGGCCATCAATTGCCCGCTTTCGGAGAAGAACTGCACCTGGCTGCCGGCCAATTGCCAAGAGGCCAGTTGCCCAAGAACCGGGATCGCAGTGCAACCGGGTGCGGAGGCGCGATAGCGGTTGGTGCCGGGTTTGGCGGTCTGGGTGAGGTTGATCTGGCAGGTCGCGGCGCCGGAAATCACGGTCCAGCCGCCAAGCATCTTGGTTTCGGTCAGGGCGCCGGTCAGGTCGCGGGTCTGGGTGGTGGTCAGATTGCCGGTCGCATCGGCGGTAATGACCGAGGTGCCGGGCTGCTGATTGTCAATCAGAGGGTCACCGGAGATCAGACCATCGGTGGGATAGGCGGTGAAGCTGCCGTCGGGATTGACCTGATAGCCGCCATTCTGGGTTTGCGCGCCGTTGAGCGGCGGCAGGCTGGAACGCTGTACCGAGGAATTGGCCAGGGGGGTCAATTGCTCGGGCGGTGGCCCGTAATCGGAGAACCGGGCCGAATTGGAACATCCGGTCAGGGCCAGTCCGGCCACAACCAGTGCCGCATATTTGAAGGAATGTTGGAACTTCACACCGCAATCCAATCTCGTCAGCCCAAGTGACAGGGCCTTCGGGTCGCGCTTTTCTAGCAGATTTGTCTAAAGAACAAGTAATGTGGCCGCAATGCGACCAAACGTGGCCAATGTGCCACACACGTCTCCCTGCGAGCGTTTGTGAGGGGTAGAAGTGCGTGCCCGCCACCTGGGCAGCGGGCACGGGGCATGGTTTTCGGATCAGCCGTGGTTCATGTTCATGCCCGGCATGGCCATGGCGCCGAGCGGGGCGACGGGCAGCATCAGGTCAACCGAGCCGGCATTTTCGAATGTCAAAGTGACTGGCACCATTTCGCCTTCGGCAAAGGGCTTGTCGACATTGATGAACATGATGTGATAGCCGCCCGGCTTGAGTTCCACCGTCTGGCCCGCCGGAATGACGAGGCCGTCAGGCAGCGACTGCATTTTCATGACATCGTCAACGATCTTCATTTCGTGGATTTCGACTACGCCACCGACATTGGAACTGGCAGAAACCAGCCGGTCATCGGTTGTTCCGTGATTGGTGATGGTGACGAAACCACCGCCTGCCGGCGCGTTGGGGGGCATGGCGCGGGTAAAGGCGTTGGTCAGTTCGAGATCGCCAAGCATGATGGGTTCGCCCATGGCGGGCATGGACATGCCATCGTTCGACATGGCGGACTGGGCCATTGCCGGGCTGGCGATAAGGGCGAAAGCGGCGAAGGCCGCAGCAAAGAGTTTATTGAGCATGATTATCTCGCAAGTTTGCGCACGACGGCGCAACAGATCTGGTGGCTGAGTTTCAGCCGGCTTTTAGGTCAGATTGCGAGAAAGGCGGGCGGCGCGCGCGTTTGCGGGCTGACGAAAAGGGGGGATGCGAAAACCGGAACCGAAACCTCAGGCGCGGGCAGAATTATGCTGGCGAGCCGGATGGTGTTGATCGCCGGCAATGGCGGGATGGTCGAGACCGCGTGATTGAGCAGGCAAAGCCCGCAATTTTCGTCGCCGGCGCCGGGTTCGCCGGTCGCGCCGCAGAAGGAGGCGAAGGCCGGGTTGGTGAGAACCAGGGTGGCCGAGGGCGTGTAGGCGCCAACACTTAGCGGCGTGAGTGCAAGAAAGAACACCGACAGGACCATGATGGCCCGGACGAGCTCTGCCAGAATGGCGGACAGGAATGTGCGGGACACCCGGTTCATGGCGCGCAATCTATCCGCAGGTCCCTGACGTGGCAACGCGACAATGTGGTGCCGCACTTGCGGTCAGATCACGGGTTCTGCAGGGCATGGACATTGGGCGCATTTCGGGATATGTCGCCGCCGACGAAACTTCCGTCCAACAAAGACCGGGCAACATGGCCTCTGTTCTCAAAAGCAGATGCCGGGAATTGCTCCTATGAAAAGATCAGCTACGGAAAAACAAAATGAACATTATCGAACAGCTCGAAAGCGAGCAGCTCGCTGGCCTTAAAGAGAAGGCCAGTATTCCCGAATTCTCGCATGGCGACACCGTCAAGGTGTGGGTGAAGGTTCGCGAAGGCGAAAAAGAACGGCTTCAGGCCTATGAGGGCGTGGTGATTGCCCGCTCCGGTTCCGGCCTCAACGAGAATTTCACCGTCCGCAAGATTTCCTATGGCGAAGGCGTGGAACGTGTGTTCCCGCTCTATTCGCCCAATGTCGACCGGATCGAAGTGCTGCGCCGCGGCAAGGTGCGCCGGGCCAAGCTTTACTATCTGCGCGATCGCCGCGGTAAATCGGCCCGTATCTTCGAGGCGACCAATGCCCGCGCCAAGCGCATTCGCGAAGAGGAGCGCACGGCTGCTGCCGAGGCGCGCGCCCAGCGCGAAAAGGAACGCGAAGAGGCCGCACAGGCTCTGGCTGCCGAGCGGGCCGCTGAAGAGGCCGCCGCTGCCGCCGAGGCTCAGGCTGCAGAAGCTGCAGCAGCCGAAGCCGCTGCTGCCGAGGCGCCCGCCGCGGAAGACAAGCAGGACTGATCGTCCCGCCTCACCCATAAGCTTGGTTTTCAAATACCCGGCCCTCGTGGCCGGGTTTTTTGTTGCATGACGTTGCGCATAATTATATAAACAATATTGTTTATTAAATGGAGAATCCCATGCCCACGTGGTTTTGCAAAACCTGTGCAGCTGAATATCCGGCCAGCGCGACCCCGCCCTCCGTCTGTCCGATCTGCGAAGATGAGCGCCAATGGGTTCCAGCAGAGGGGCAGCAATGGCTTTCGGCAGACGATCTCGCTAACCATCACCACAACGACATCCGCGAACTGGAACCTGGGCTTTTCGGCATAGGTGTGGCTCCGGCTTTTGCGATCGGCCAGATCAGCTTTTTCATTCCCGGCAAGAATGGTGGCGTTTTGTGGGATGGTATTCCGCTGCTCGACGAAGAAACCGTCGACTGGCTCAAGGCGCAGGGTGGCGTCAGGGCCATGGTCATGTCGCATCCGCATTTGTATGGCGCCCTGGCGACCAATTCGGAAAAGCTTGGCGATTGCCCGGTCTATCTCCCCGCAGCCGATCGGCAATGGCTGCAACACCCGTCGCCGAATGTTCGCTATTTCGAAGCGGATCATCTCGATCTGGGGGAAGGGATCAGCGTGCATGTGACTGGCGGGCATTTCGACGGGTCCTCATTCCTTCATTGGCCCGGCGGCGCGAACGGCAAGGGCGTGCTCCTAACCGGCGACACGATCTTCGTGGCGCAGGATCGCAAGCATGTTTCCTTTCTCTATTCGACGCCGAACCGTGTGCCGCTTGGACTGAACGCGGTTCGCCGTATCGTCGCAAAGACCGAGCCGCTGCAATATGACCGCATCTATTCAAGCTGGTGGGGCAGCCTGATCGGCGCAGACGCCAAGAGCGCCGTTGCGCGCTCCGAAGCACGATGGAAACGCTTGTTGACCGCGGCCTAGATAGTCTCAGGCGCTCAGAGGCAGGGCGTCGCGGCTGGGCGCGAGGCCAAACTTTCGCGAATAGTCGCGGCTGAAATGGGTCGGGCTCTCATATCCGACGGAATAGGCCGCCTCCGACACGGAACGGTTTTGCTCGATCAGGAGCGATTTCGCCGCGATCAGGCGCAGGTCCTTCTGGTATTGTAGCGGTGTTGTGCCGGTGACCGATTTGAAATGCTCATGGAATGAGGATGCGCTCATCCCTGCGGTGCGGGCAAGATCGGGAACGCTGAGCGTCGAACGAAATTCGGCCCTGAGCTTCTGGATGGCGCGCGCGATCCGGCTGGCGTGGCTGTCGGCAACCAGCAGGTCTCTCAAGGTCTTTCCGATCGGGGAGAGCAACAGCCTGTAGTGAATTTCACGCCGGATGGATGGGCCAAGGACTTTCGCATCCAATGCGTAGTCCATCAAATCGAGATAACGGGCCAAAGGGGCGAGCCATGCCGAATCGGCAGGCGCCACGGCGAGCGGTCTTGCCGGCGTTTGGGGCACGGACGCATCCGCGACCTGTTCGTAAAGGCCGCGCACCAGCCCCAGATCCAGCGAAAAGATGAGAGCGAGATAGGGTTCCTGCAGGCTGGCCTTGGTAATACGCGAGACAATCGGCAGGTCGTGACCGACCAGCAGCGCGTCGCCGGGACAGATTTCCACACGTTGATCTCCGATCGACACGGATTTGCTACCTTGTAGAATCAGGCACATGACCGGCTCATAGATCATTGCTTCGATGGCGCTGGGTTGGTGCCGGCAAAGCACTTCCAGACCGGGCAAAGCGCGGGAAGTGCCATTCATTTCAGAGAAATAGCGTTGGCTGATCTCTATCAGATGCGACAAATGCATTGGTTTTCTCCTTGGGCCCTGCCTATCAAGGATCGTTGACCAACACACCCAAAAATTTGCGCATTTGGAGAAATGGGCAGATTTTGCGGAGAATGTGGCAGGCACGGCCCGCTCCTGGTCATTATTGATTGGCATATCGAAACTGATCAGAAACGGGAAATCTCACATGTCCTCCATTCGTCCCCAATCGCTCAATCTCACCTCTCATCACGCCCGCTATCCGGGCATCGATCCGCAATCGGCGCTCAGGAACAGCGCTGTGGGCAAGGTGGTCTTCATCAGCGGAGCGTCGCGCGGGATCGGGAAGGCAACGGCCGTTGCCTTTGCCGAAGCGGGCGCCAAGGCGGTTTATCTTACCGCGCGCTCCGAAGAGGCCTTGAAGGAGACGCTGGCACTGGTTCAGGACGCCAATCCGGAAACGCATTGCGCTTACATGGTTTGCGATGTCACCAATACTGAAGAGGTTGAAGCTGCGGTGGCCGATTGCGTGGCCAAGTTCGGTGCGATTGACGCGGCCGATGCAAATGCCGGCTATCTCGGCCCCTGGGTGAAGATCGGTGAAACCGACCCGGACAATTGGTGGAAGTGCTTCGAAGTGAACGTGAAGGGCGCCTACAACGTTGTCCGCTTCACCCTCCCGCATCTGATTGAATCGGCAAAGCGGCACGCGGTCATCGGCGGGAGCGGGGGTCACCTCATTGTGGTGTCCTCGGTCGGGGCGCAACTCCTGATGAAGGGGGCGTCCGATTACCAGACCTCGAAACATGCGGTGAACCGGCTTTGCGAGTTCGTGCAGTCCGACCATGACGAGGATGGAATCAAGGCATTTGCCATTCATCCCGGCGGTGTGGCCACCGAACTTGGCCTTAGCATGCCGGACAATATGCATGCTTATCTCAACGATGAGCCAGACCTTGCGGCCTGCTTTGCCGTGTGGCTTTGCTCGGGGCAGGCAGACTGGGCCAAGGGCCGCTATCTCAGTGCCAATTGGGATGTATCCGAGCTTTCCGGGCTCAAGGATGAGATCATCGCGGATGAGCTGTTGGTCAATCGGTTGCGGGGAAAAGCCTAAGAGCGTTCCTTCCGCAGGTTGGGCGGCAAATTCGGCGAGGCGATTTTTTTGCCCAGATGAGGGAATAAATTCGGGTCGCCATGCGTCCTACTCCATGACCGGCGCGCAAACCTGCGCCTTGCCGGCACAGAATGGAGAGACGAATGAAGAAGTTTGCACTTGCGGGTCTGATGGTCCTGAGCCTTGGCTCCGCGGCCTTTGCGGCGGCCCATGGCGGCCCGACGATGATGATGGACACCGATGCCGGTTCGGTTCTGACCGACAATCAGGGCATGACACTTTACATTTTCGACAAGGACGCGCCAGGCGTTTCCAATTGCTATGATGCGTGTGCCGTCAACTGGCCGCC
This sequence comes from Hyphomicrobiaceae bacterium, assembly GCA_020638065.1. Lineage (GTDB taxonomy): Bacteria > Pseudomonadota > Alphaproteobacteria > Rhizobiales > Devosiaceae > JACKJF01. The sequence goes on from JACKJG010000009.1 coordinate 64,622, forward strand.
ATTCATTGCAGCAGATGGCGCCGCTGCAACCGGCGATCTGACCCTGGTCGAACGCACGGATGGCACCATGCAATGGGCCTATGACGGCATGCCGCTCTATTACTGGAAGAACGACATGGCGCCCGGCGACACGACTGGCGATGGCGTCAATGACGTCTGGCATGTCGTGACCGGCGAATAGAACCAGCCTGCCTTTGCACTCCTCCAAACCTTGACATGCGTGCCGGGACGGCCTGAACGTCCCGGCACCGACAAGCCGGTTCAGGTCGATGACGCTCCGCGATGATTTGAAAGATCACATGCCCGCGCTCAGGCGCTATGCGCATGCGCTTTGCGGCAACGCGGCGGATGCGGAAGACCTGTTTCAGGATAGTCTGGAGCGGGCTCTTGCCAATGAGCGGAGCTGGCACGGCACCAATCTGAAAGCATGGCTCTTCACGCTGATGACCAATAGGCACCGCTCGATGCTAAGAGCGCGAAAAAGCCGTCCGTCCGGTGCACCATTGACCGATGCGGAACATCTGCCGTCCGGCGAAAGCCCGTCTGACCCGCACGAACGGGACAGGATCGTCAAGGCGCTGGGACTGATTTCCGAAGAGGGGCGGGCGACCTTGTTGCTCGTCGTGCTTGAAGGCTATTCCTATGCGGAAGTGGCCAACATTTTGGATGTGCCGATCGGCACGATCATGTCACGATTGTCGCGTGCCCGGCGGCAATTGAGTGAGATTCTGAAGGGCGACAACATTTTGCCGATGCGGTCGAGACGATGAACGAAAAAAACAATATTCCGATCGATGAAAACGAGTTGCACGCCTTTGTGGATGGTCAGCTTGACGAGGGCCGCGCGGCGGCGGTCGAAGCCTATCTGAATGCCAATCCGGAAAAAGCCGCGGAGGTCGCCCAATGGGCCGAGCAGAACGAGGCCATCCGCGCGGCATTTGCGCCAGCCGCTAAGTTACGCGCTGAAGATCTGGCAAGGACAGCGGACAGGCCGAAATTCTCGCGGTTCGGGTTTGGGCAGGTCGCGGCGGCGGCCATCATTGTTGCCGGGCTGGGCGGGATCGGCGGTTTCGCGCTTCACGATCGGATCGTGCCGGCTCCCACCGCCAATCTCCCCGCCTATGCATCCTTTGCCGGGGAGGCGGGCGATGCCTATCTGACCTATGCCGCCGAGGTCCGGCACGTGGTCGAGGTGCCGGCGAGCGATTCCGAACATCTGACCTCGTGGCTGGGCAAGCGGCTCGATTATTCGTTCACGATCCCCGACCTGTCGGACAGGGGACTGAGCTTGATTGGCGGGCGGCTTCTGCCGATCAACGGACAGCCGGGTGCGATGCTGATGTACGAAGACGAGGCCGGGGTGCGGCTGGCCGTGATCATCGCGCGCAATGACGGCGCCAGCAATTCGGCGTTCCAGTATGCGGCCGACGGTGACGTGGGCACATTCTACTGGATCGACGGGCAGCAGGCCTATGCGATCAGCGGCCGCTATGATCGTGACCGGCTACGCGCCATTACCGGCGAAGTCTATTCGCATTTCGAAAGCTGAGGCTCTGTTCAGATCTGGGTGCCAACCCAGCCGATGATCGCGGAAAGGCTGATCACCGACAACAAGGTCGTGATCAGAACGGCGCGGGCATAGATGCCGCTGTCATGGCCATACTGCACGGACAGAACAAAGGGCATTGCGCCAACCGGACCGGCGGCGACCAGAAGCGCCGGAGTTGCGCGCAACACGTCGAAATTGCCGAGGCCGAACAGAACGGCGAACATGACCAGCGGCATCAGAACCAGATTGACCAATGTGATCAACGTCACAAGGCCCCAGCCGCTTTTGGCGGGGTGCAACATCAGAATGACGCCGAGCGCAAAAAGACTGGCCGGCGCGGCGCTGTCGCCGACGAAATCAAGAAAGGTCCCCAGCCCGTTGTCCAGCGGGATGGCGATCAGCATCGCGGCAACCCCGGACAGTGCCGCGAGTACTTGAGGGTTGCTGATCAGCTTGATCGCGATGTGGCCGGCCAGGTGACGATCCTGATGACCCGAATCCAGTGCCTGGAGAATTTCCATGGCGACCACAGTGCCGTTGAAAAAGACCAGAACGTCGATGAAGATCATGCCGATGATTTGCGGGGCCACGACATCGCCGAAAGCAGCGATGCCGATGGGCAGCACATAGAAGACGTGGTTGCACAGGATCAGCGCCAGACCGAGCAGGAACGACTCGGCCATGCTTTTCTTCATGACCACCCGAAACAGCAGCATGCCGGCAACATAGATGACCAGTTCAGATACGGCATAGGCGCCCAGAAGCGGCCAGTCGAACTGGTCGGGATGTGATCTTGCCAGAAGCCGGAAGGCCAGAGCGGGCAGGCCGACGTAAAAGACATAGCGGTTGATTGCCTGGGCCTGTGAAATGTCGAAAAGGCGCAATTGAGCAAACAGCATGCCGACGCCCAGTACCGCGAAGACCGGCAAGACCGAATTGAGCAGGGCATCGAGCATTGCCGTACCTTGAATGGCGTTTCGCGGGTGGATTGGCTATTCTGGCTCCGAATGGCGCCGGGCCGATCCTGTGCCCAAGTGGCGCTTGATTTCAATGGCTGAATTGAAGAAAAGCGCTGGACACCCGGGCGGGAGGAAATCCGTGGCAACCGAAAAGCAGATCAAGGGGCAGGCCGCCGCCGAGCGGCTTAAAAATGTCATACCTGCGAAACGGCTGAAAACCGATCCGCTTTACACATTCGCCTATTCCGGCGACGCCTCCTATTTCCGGCTGGTGCCTGCGCTTGTCGTCATCGTTGAGAGCGAAGACGAAGTGCGCGAGGTGATGAAAACCGCGCGGGCGGTGGATTTGCCGGTGACCTTCCGGGCCGCAGGGACTTCGCTGTCCGGGCAGGCCATTACCGAGGGCATCCTATGCGTGCTCGGCGACAGCTGGCGGCATATCCGCATTCACGACAATGCCGAAAAGGTGACGCTTGGGCCGGCGATGATCGTGGCCAATGCCAATGCGGAACTCAGGCCGTTTGCCAAGAAGATCGGACCGGATCCGGCCAGCCAGGCGGCGTGCAAGATCGGCGGCGTGGTCAACAACAATTCGTCGGGCATGTGTTGCGGGGTGGTGCAGAACACCTATCACACCATGGACCGGCTGCGGCTGATCCTGACCGACGGCACGCTTCTCGATTCCGGCGATCCCGCATCGCGGGACGCGTTCCGGCTCAAGCGCCCGGACATGATCGAAGCGATCGAAACCTTGCGCGATGAGGTCCGGCGCGACAATGAACTGGTCGATCTCATTCACCGCAAATATGCGATCAAGAACACGGTCGGCTATTCGCTCAATGCCCTGGTCGACCATGACGACCCGATCGACATCCTGACCCATTTGATCGTCGGGTCGGAAGGCACATTGGGTTTTGTTTCCGAGATCACCTACAACACGGTTCCCGATCATCCTTTCAAGGCGACGGGGCTCGTGCCGTTCGAGACCAATCACAAGGCGGCCCAGGCCATCGAGGCGCTGCATCATGTGGGGGTGAGCGCCGCCGAATTCATGGAACGCAAGGCGCTGGCCACCGTGGAAGACAAGCCGGCGATCCAGCCGATCCTTCCGGTTCTCGGCGACAACACGCCGGCGGTTTTGATCGAGATCATGGCCGAGAATGAGGAGGCGCTTGCCAGGGAAGTCGAGGAAGCGGTGCGGGCCATGCAGCCGCACGGGCTTCTGGCCGAACCGCAATTCACCCATGATCCGGCCGAAGCCGATGCGTTGTGGGACGTGCGCAAGGGGCTTTTTGCGTCGGCCGGCGCCTCACGGCCGCGCGGCACGGTGATGCTGACAGAAGATGTGGCGGTGCCCATTCATCGGCTGGCCGATGCGGTTGACGATCTTCGCGCGCTTCTGGACAAACATGGCTATGTCAATGGCATTGTTTTTGGACACACGCTGGCGGGCAATCTGCATTTCCAGATGGATGCCAATTTCACCGATCCCGTTCAGCTCGCTCAATTCGAGGCCTTTTCCGACGAATTGGCCACCATGGTTTCGGTCAATTATCAGGGTTCGCTCAAAGCCGAGCATGGCACCGGGCGGCATGTGGCCCCCTATGTCGAGCAGGAATGGGGCAAGCGCGCCTACAAGGTCATGCACCGGGTCAAGGAAATCTTCGACGATGAGCGGCTGCTCAATCCGGGTGTGCTGCTCAATGAAGACCCGGAGGTGCACCTCAAATCGACCAAGCAGATGGCCCCGAGCAATGATCTGGTCGATTATTGCATCGAATGCGGGTTCTGCGAGTCCGTATGTCCCTCGGCGGGGCTGACGCTGACGCCGCGCCAGCGGATCGTGATGACCCGCGAGCGCGAGCGCCTGCGCAAAGACGGCGAAGACGACGATCTTCTGAAAGCACTCGATCAGGGTTTTGTCGAAGCGGGCATGGATACGTGTGCGGCGTGCAATCTTTGCTCGACCAAATGCCCGGTCGGGATCGAGACGGGGACGATGATCCTTGGCAATCGCGCCAAGAAGCGCGGCGGGCTCAGCGACATGATCGCCGATCTGGCGGCGAACAATCTCGGGCTGGTCGAAGGGGCCATGGGCGCGGCGGTCGCAACCCAGGGCTTTGCCCGCAATATCGGCATGGGTGGCGTGATCGACGGTTTGTCCGGGACGGTCAATAATCTGACCGGCCACAAGACGCCCACACCGAACCAGAACCTCAGAGCCGGTCCCGGCGTACCCAAAGCCGGACCGGTGGCCAGCAATGCACCGCGCGGACGGGTGGTTTACTTCCCGGCCTGCGCCTCGCGCATGTTCGGATCACCCAAGACCCATCTCGACCTGTTGCCGGTAACCGGGGCGATGATCGCGCTCCTGAAAAGGGCCGGTTTCAATCCCGTTCTGCCGGAAAAACTCGACGGCGCCTGCTGCGGCCAGCCGTTCCTCTCCAAGGGCTTTCCGGACAAAGCCAAAGAGGTTGGCGGCAGATTGCACAAGCAGCTCGATCAGGTCTCCGGCAATGGCAAGTTCGACATCGTCACCGACATGTCGACCTGTTCGCTGCATCTCAAGCAGGATGGGCAAAAGGTCGCCGACAGCGCCGAATTCCTGCTGGCAGAGGTGTTGCCGCATCTGACCATCGGCAAGAAGATCGACATGGTTGCCGTGCATCACAATTGCTCGGCGCAGCGGATGAAGGAACAACAGATCACCGAGGCGCTTGCCGCGGCCTGTGCCGATGAGGTGGCGGTGCTCAAATCGGTGACCTGTTGCGGTTATGCCGGGGACAAGGGCCTCTACCGGCCGGACCTCAATGCCCACGCCCTGCGCTTTGCCAAGAACGATGTCCCGGACACTTGCCGGATCGGGGTTTCGACGGTTTCGACCTGCGCAGTGGGGCTTTCCGACAATCTCGGCATTCCGTTTGTTTCATTAACCAGCCTGCTCGAATTCGTCTCACGTCCCTGATGGGCTTTGACTCTGGTCAAGACTGCAAAGCCGGTAGAGAATAGTGTTTGAGGGACAATGAGGGTTGGACAATGAGTGACGAAACGGAAGGACCGGACGCCGCCGGTCAAAATGTGCCTGACGGGATGGATGCGCCGGTGGACGGCGCGGCGCCTGCTGCTGCGGAACATGAGCCGACACTTTCGGAAAAAAGGCATGATCCGGAATTTATCCGGCATGCCTTCGAGAGCGGAGAATATCCCTATCACGCCAGGATGCCGCGGCGACCTTATGAGCAGCACAAGGCGGAATTGCAGGTCGAGCTTTTAAAGGTTCAGGACTGGGTGCTCGAAACCGGGCAGAAAATCGTAATTCTGTTCGAGGGACGGGATGGTGCTGGCAAGGGCGGCACGATTAAGCGGTTCATGGAACATCTCAATCCGCGTTTTGCGCGGGTGGTGGCGCTGCAGAAACCGAGCGAGCGCGAAAAGACGCAATGGTATTTCCAGCGCTACATCGAACATCTGCCGGCGGCGGGCGAAATGGTGTTCTTCGACCGCTCCTGGTACAACCGGGCCGGGGTCGAGCGCGTGATGGGCTTTTGCGACGCCAACGAATATCTCGAATTCATGCGCGAGGCGCCGGAGATCGAGCGGATGATGGTCCGCTCGGGCATCTGGCTGTTCAAATACTGGTTCTCGGTGACCCAGGACGAGCAACTGCGGCGGTTCGAGTCGCGCGAAAAGGAACCGCTCAAGCGCTGGAAGCTTTCGCCGATCGACCGCGAGAGCCTTGGCAAGTGGGACGATTATACCGAAGCCAAGGAAGCCATGTTCTTTTATACGGACACGGCCGATGCGCCCTGGACCATCATCAAGTCGAACGACAAGAAGCGGGCGCGTCTGAACGCGATGATGCATTTCCTGCACACGCTTCCCTATCCGGGCAAGGACAAGCATCTGGTCCGCCCGCCCGATCCGCTGATCGTTGGATCAAGCGACGATGTGATCGGCCGTTCGCAGCACATTGTGGGCAAGCACCTGCACCCTGACCACAGGCGCAGCGAACAGGAAAAGTCCTGATCTATCGGGCCGCACTTCCGGATTGACGATTGCCGCCCGGCAGCGTTCTATTGCGCACTTTTTGCGCAATAGAAGTCGAGACGCGGACATTGGCGGGAAATCTCGGGGTCTGGCTGGCTGAAATGGATATCAGCCCGACGATTGGCCAGAATGAAGAATTTTACATGCTGTCCGGCGGCGGTTTCGTTTCCGTCTGGACAGAAGGCATTGGACAGACGCTGGCCAATGTCTTTGATGCCGAAGGCAAGTTTGTTCGCCAGGACGTGCTGGTCACATACGAACAGTTTGGTTTAGCCAACGCCTACGCTCTGCCCGTCAATGCGGCGACCGGTGCCAATCTGACCAATGGCGATCTGGTCATCGGCGCCAATACTGGCGGAGAGGTTGCGGGCCGGCCGACCTCGCTCAACTGGGTCTGGTCGTATGATCCGTTCGGCAACATCAAATATGCGCAGCGCCAGATTGATACGGATGCACCGGGCGAGAAAACAAACTATGCGTTCACGGCTCTGAGCGACGGAACCTTTGTTTCGGCCTACCTGCTCGAAAGTGTCTACAATCCAAGCACAACGAATTCCGACTTCTACAACGCCACTATCCTCAAGAAGCTCGATGCCGACCTGACCCCGCAAAACCTCTTTGGCGGTTGGGCCAATGTCGATCAGTTGTTCGGCGGACAGGCGGCTTTGCGGACCGCGGACAGTGTCGCCGATTACGGCTTGCAGGGCTATAATACGATCTACAGTTCGAGCGTCGCCCTGGCCAATGGCGGGTTTGCCACCGTCTATTCCCGTCCCGAAAGCGGCGGACAGGTGTCGCTTTACTATCGCATCTTCGATGCTGCGGGAAACTCAAGCCAGATCGTCAACGATATTGGCGCCAAAGTCGCCTTCGCGGTGGCGGTCAGTCCCACCGGAACACCCTATTCGGCGGGTCAGGTCATTCTCATCAGGCCGGCGCAAGCTGATACGATAAAGACCTTGCTGCTGAGCGATGGGTCGTTTGTCGTCGAGTGGATGGATTCGACGCTTTATGGCTCCACCAACTACGCGACGCACACGTTTGCCATTCTTTCTTCGGAGGGGTTCCACGTCGCCGATCAGGTCGCGGTCGAAATACCCTTTGCATCCGGTCAGCCGGTTGAATGGTCGCAAATGCCCGCATCGCTGGTTGCGTTCCATGGCGGGTTCGCGATCGCGACGTCCGAAACCTATTTTGACGGAAGTTCCGTGACCATCGGGAGGCTGGCCGTACGCCTTTACGACAATCTGGGCGTGGAGCAATCGGAACACATATTCACATTCGGCGCCAACAACGTCATCTGCGGCGCACCCGATTTGGTCCTGCTTGACGATGGCACGTTCCTGGTCGGCCTGGAACATTTCCGTGTCAGCGACAGTGCAAACGGGTTCCGGGTTCTGCATCTTGATGCCGACGGCAATCAGATTGGCGATGCGCTCGATCTTTTTGCCGGTCATACGTTTGACGGGCTGGGTACGGCCGATCTGATGCTTCTGGCCGACGGCCGGGTCAGCGTTCGCGCCACCGATTCTGCGACCGAAGAAAACTTCATCGTGATCCTCGACCCGCGCGATTCCGTCATCAGGGGCGATGCACGCGACGAGGTGATCACCTCGCGCAAGGATGGCGCCAGGGTGCTGGGCCTTGAAGGAAACGATACGCTTCTAGGTCAGGGATCAAAGGATATTCTCAAAGGCGGGGACGGCAAGGACGTGCTTTTGGGCCGCAACGGGAAAGACAGTCTTTTCGGCGAGGCCGGCAAGGACGATCTTTCGGGCGGCAAGGGCGATGACAAGCTTTCCGGCGGCGATCAGGACGACAAGATCAAAGGCGAAAGCGGCGACGACCGGCTCTATGGAGACAGGGGCAAGGACAGGTGTCCGGGGGAGCAGCACGGACTGGCTTGCGGGCGGCAAGGGCGATGACAAGTTGAAGGGCCAGGGGGGCAATGACCGGTTCATCTTCGGCAAGCGCGAAGGCAGCGACACTATTCTGGATTTCCAGAATAACCGGGACCGGATCGATCTGAAGGCTTTCGGTTATGCTTCAAAGGCCGATGCGCTCAGTCACTTTTCGGAAAGCGGTGGACCGAACAATGACGTGATCGTCTTCGATCATGCAGGCACCCACATCAGGGTCAAGGGCATCGACATGGCCCAGCTCGATCCGGGCGATGTCATCGTCTGAACCCGGCAGAGCCGCGACCCTCGCCTGAGCAATCTGCGCTTCGCGTCACTATATTGAATCATGTGAATATTACGGTTTGCTTTGGACCTGTATCGTTTGAGGTCCGAAGGGGGCGAGATGGATGTCCAAGAGATGGAACTGACGGACGATCGGGATCTGCATGAGATCGAGTCCGTTTTGCATGAAGTTATTGCCTTGCGCGAAAGCATCGCGACCGACGATCTGGTCCGCACGTTGCAGGATGACCCCGCTGCAAGGGGCCCGGGGGTCGCCAATCTGGCTCATTATCTGGCGCTGAGGCGGCATGATCCACGCAATCTGCAACGGAAACTCATGCGGCTCGGCCTGTCGTCACTGGGGCGGTTGGAAGGCCGGGTGCTGCCGACGCTCGACGCGGTGATATTCGCACTGTCCGCAATGGCCGGGCGGCAAAGTCCGCATCCCCTTCAGGAGGAAAAAGCGTTCTTTGCGGGTGAAGAACGGCTCAAACAGGCCAGCGACGCGCTTTTCGGTCCCGCGCGCGGCCGCAGACGGACCCGGATCATGGTGACGCTGCCGAGCGAAGCGGCCGCTGATCCCGATCTGGTACTTGGATTCGCAAGGGCGGGCATGAACGTGGCGCGCATCAATTGTGCGCATGACGATTCCTCGGTCTGGGAGGCGATGGTCGCCAATGTGCGCGCCGCCGAAAAGGCCGCCGGGCAGCATCTCGCTGTGTTCATGGATATCGCCGGACCGAAGATTCGCACCGAACAGGTTGCGCAGCACGACAAGGGCGAAAAGTTGAAAGCCGGTGACAAGTTGCGGCTTGTGAGTGAGGGGCCGCTTGAGACCGGTAAACATATGCCGGTTGCCGCGAGCCTGTCGCTGCCCGAATTGATTGGGCGTATCAAGACCGGTGATCGCGTGCTCTACGACGATGCCAAGCTTGAGGGGATCGTGGTCGAGGCGAATGGCACTGAAGCGATTGTCAGGGTGCTTCGAACCAAGACTGGCGGGGTCAAGATCAAGCCGGAAAAGGGGCTCAATTTCCCCGATACGCGGCTCGATCTGGCGGCGCTGACAAAGGAAGACGAGGACGACCTCTCCGCGGTGATCAAGCTGGCTGACATTGTCGGCTATTCCTTCGTGGAGGATGCCGCGGACATCGACCTGCTTGAAGCGGCTCTGGTTCGGCACGGGATCGGCGAGAGGCCTTTGGGGCTTGTGGCCAAGATCGAACGGCCCGATGCGGTGACCAACCTTCCCTCGATCATTGCCCGCACAGCCGGACGCCGGCCGTTCGGGGTGATGATCGCGCGCGGCGATCTGGCCTCGGAAATCGGGTTTGAACGCCTGGCCGAAATGCAGGAAGAAATCCTCTGGATCTGCGAGGCGGCCTCGGTGCCGGCCATCTGGGCCACGCAGGTGCTCGAAGACCTGGTCAAGGAGGGCGTGCCCTCGCGCGGGGAGATGACCGATGCGGCCATGTCGGCGCGGGCCGAATGCGTGATGCTGAACAAGGGAGCCTCGCAACAGGTCGCGGTGGAACTGCTCGACCGGCTGCTCGAACGCATGGACAGTCATATCTTCAAGAAGACGCCGATCCTCAGGCCACTGAAATCCTGGTAGGGCCTAGCGGCCCCCGGCCAAAATCGCTTCGGCGGCCTTCTGGGCGATCATGATGGTCGGCGTGTTGGTGTTGCCCGAGGTGATGGTGGGCATCACCGAGGCATCGGCAATGCGCAGGCCATTGAGGCCGAAGAACTTCAGATCCTTGTCGACGACCGCCATCGGGTCGGATTCGAGCCCCATCTTGCAGGTCGAGACCGGGTGAAAGATGGTCGTGCCGATGTCGCCGGCGGCTTTGGCCAGTTCTTCGGGGCTGTCGCCGACAGCGGGACCCGGCAGATATTCCTCGGGCTTGTATTGTTTCAGCCGGTTTTGCGACATGAGGCGGCGGGTGAGGCGAATGGCTTCGGCGGCGATCAGCCGGTCATCTTCGGTCGAGAGGTAATTGGGCGCGATTTCGGGATGGGCGCCGAGTTCTCTTGAGGTGATGCGCACGGTTCCGCGCGAGGTCGGGCGGAGGTTGCAGGCGCTGACCGTGACGGCGGGGAAGCGGTGCAGCGGGTCGCCGAATTTGTCCAGCGACAGTGGCTGAACGTGAAACTCGATATTGGCTGTTTCCTGATCCGGCGAAGACTTGCAGAAAAGCCCGAGCTGGGAAGGCGCCATGGTCAGCGGCCCGGTGCGAAACAGGGCATATTCGACGCCCATCCAGCCGCGCTTGAAGAGATTGTAATAGTCGGTGTTGAGCGTCTTGACGTTGCTGACCCTGTAGATTGCGCGCTGCTGGAGATGATCCTGCAGGTTGCGGCCGATGCCGGGCCGGTCGAGGACGACTTCGATGCCGAGGTCCTGAAGCCATTCGCCGGGCCCGATGCCAGATCGATGCAATATCTGCACATCCCCTATGGCGCCGGCGGAGAGGATGGTTTCGCGCCCGGCGCGCACCTGATGCATGCCGCCATCCTTGCGGTAACGGACACCGGCAATGCGTCCCGCTTCGACGATCAGCTTTTCGGTTTCAGCGCCGGTGACAACGGTCAGGTTGGCGCGATGGCGGATGGGGTCGAGAAAGGCGTGTTTGGTCGACACGCGGCGGCCGCGGCGCTGATTGACCTGAAAATAGGAAACACCTTCATTGTCGCCGCGGTTGAAATCCTCGATCCAGGGCACGCCCATTTCGGCGGCGGCATCGCCGACCGCATCGAGAATTTCCCAGCTGACACGCGGCGGTTCGACCCGCCATTCTCCATCGGCGCCGTGAAATTCGGTTTCGCCACCGAAATGGTTGTCGAGCTTTCTGAAAGTGGGCAGCACGTCGTCCCAGCCCCAGCCGGTCAGGCCTAGTTGCCGCCAATGATCATAATCGGCGGCCTGGCCGCGCATCGAGACCATGGCGTTGATGGCCGAACAGCCTCCGAGCACCTTGCCACGCGGATAGATCAGTGAGCGGCCGTTGAGGCCGGGATCGTTGGTGGTTCTGAACATCCAGTCGGCGCGTGGATTGTTGATGGCGAACAGATAGCCGACGGGGATGTGAAACCAGATCCAATCGTCCTCGCCGCCGGCCTCGAGCAACAACACGCGGGTCTGCGGGTCGGCGCTGAGGCGATTGGCCAGAACGCAGCCCGCCGAACCACCGCCAATGATGATGAAATCGTATGAGTCTTGTGCCGGCATTTGCTCTCCCCTTTGCGAGAGTTTAGCCGCGTGACGCTCCCTTGCAATCGGCTTTCTGGTCGCTCTGAACACGTCAATTCGCCGGATGGGGTTGCCAAAGCGGGCTGACTTCTCTTTGCTGGTGGCCTCACCTGGAGGGACGCGACGGTGACAACGACTCCGACATTTTGGAAGGGTCTGACCTATTCCGGCGACGGACTTTTGCCTGTCGGGTATACTGGCGCCGCAAGCGTCACAGAGAGATATGATAATATGGTCGCCCTGCCGGGTGGCGGCTTCATCCTGTTCTGGGCAGATATCATATCCTATCAGGCCCAGGTTTACGATGCGGAGGGTAAGCGACAGGGCGACGTCATCACGATATTGCCCTATGACAATGTTGCCTTGCTCAAATCCTTTTCGTCCATCATTACGCTCAAGGATGGAACAACGCTTGTCGCCGTTGATTCCGATCACAATTCGGACCGTGACTTCGGACTGTTGGCGTTCAATCCTGATGGCACTCTGAAGAGTGAAGACTTCCTCACGACCCTTTCTGCCGAGTGGCTTTACAAGAACACAGTCCACCTGACCGCCTTGGCTGATGGCGGCTACGTCTCCTCCTGGCATGCCGAGGTCAATAACTCCGGAACTTATGAGCACATGGCAATCAAACGGTTTGATGCCAACGGTGTCGCTCAAAACCTCACCGGGGGTCCAGTGCCTTGGGACAATTCGGACGGTGATACTTCAAATGATTCCGGAAACATCATGGCGCGAACCGACGAGGTCAGGGCTCACGACGCGCTAGACTCCACCTCAAAGGAAACAACCATCGCACTTGCCACAGGTGGTTTTGTCGCCATCTGGGTGAACTTTGATAATGACCTTTATGTTCGATGGTTCGATGAAAATGGCGTCCCAAAGGTGCCAGTCGCCACAACGGAGGGCAATCCTGACTATCCCGTTGACATCAACACAGCCGACGACAAGACCCTTCATCAGTTTGGCGCAGTTGCCCTGGCGGGTGGGAACATCGCATTGGCCTGGGTAGAGGCATCTCCTGTTTTTGGAGCGGACTATCACATTGCGGTCTACGGATCGGATGGAAGTATCGTTCTTTCCGATACCAATCTAACCTCTGATCCAGGCGGCGGCGAGGTGAATAGTCTAGGTTATCGTACCTTGAGTGCGCCGGTCTCCATCATTTCACTCGAAGATGGCGGGTTCGCCATGGCCTGGCTGGAAGACTTTCTGACAACGGGCGCTGGGAACAGCCGGTATCGGATAAAGTTCCAGGTTTTTGATTCAGACGGGTCTGAACGATTTGCTGAAGTAACGCTTCGGGAGAGTAGCCAAAGCTCCGACACCTTTACCGTGCCCAAAATCCAGCAGTTGGATGATGGAACTCTGTTACTCGCTTGGTTTGAGCCGCCAAATGGGGTTTCCGGCGCTGCATACCCATTTCACGCGGTGCGTTTCGATGCGCAGGGCAATCAAGTTGGCGAGTTTTTCAGCCCGATTGATGCCGCTAATCCCACAATATCTTCTGAATCTCCGGACTTGGCTGTTCTCGCCGACGGCAGGGTTCTGGTCTCCGTGGATGATGATACGCAATCCACGCCCTTTGCCATCCTCGACCCGCGCGATTCCGTCATCAGGGGCGATGCACGCGACGAGGTGATCACCTCGCGCAAGGATGGCGCCAGGGTGCTGGGCCTTGAAGGAAACGATACGCTTCTAGGTCAGGGATCAAAGGATATTCTCAAAGGCGGGGACGGCAAGGACGTGCTTTTGGGCCGCAACGGGAAAGACAGTCTTTTCGGCGAGGCCGGCAAGGACGATCTTTCGGGCGGCAAGGGCGATGACAAGCTTTCCGGCGGCGATCAGGACGACAAGATCAAAGGCGAAAGCGGCGACGACCGGCTCTATGGAGACAGGGGCAAGGACGAATTGTCCGGGGGGAGCGGCACGGACTGGCTTGCGGGCGGCAAGGGCGATGACAAGTTGAAGGGCCAGGGGGGCAATGACCGGTTCATCTTCGGCAAGCGCGAAGGCAGCGACACTATTCTGGATTTCCAGAATAACCGGGACCGGATCGATCTGAAGGCTTTCGGTTATGCTTCAAAGGCCGATGCGCTCAGTCACTTTTCGGAAAGCGGTGGACCGAACAATGACGTGATCGTCTTCGATCATGCAGGCACCCACATCAGGGTCAAGGGCATCGACATGGCCCAGCTCGATCCGGGCGATGTCATCGTTTAGCCGCACCCCCAATTTGCGGATCAATACGTATTGATGCGTAAGTAGCTTTCCGTTTCGCTTGTTCGTGGAAGCAACGGAGCGGGCGGGTGCAGACCACACCGGACATCTGGCAGGGCAGAACACGCGCAACCGATGGCGCGCCGCCGCCGGGCTCCGCGCGCGCGAATGGATTTGAGACTTTTCAGCATATCATTGCACTCGCCGACGGCGGTTTTCTGGTTATCTGGCAGGATGACTGTTCCTATCAGGCCGCAGTCTACAACATTCTGGGGCAGCAGAAATCCATTATCGATCTGGTCGATTACTGGCCGGACGATGCGCTGAGGCCGCTCGATCAGGCGCCCGTCGCCATTCATCTGGCCGACGGTTCGATTGGCATTGGCGTCGACGGGTTCGTTGTCGAGAACAATGTCGCGGTCGACAGATTCGGATTCGTGCGGATCGGCGGGTCTGGACAGGTTCTGTCGAGCCAGACGCTGTCGACCAGTCTCGACTACAACAAGGACGGATTGCAGCTTACATCCTTGAGCGACGGGGGCTTTGTCGCGGGTTATCACGAGGCATCGACGGGCAGCAACATGTTCGCCTTCTGCCGCTATTCCGCAGACGGAACGCCGCAGCTCACCAGTGCACCGACTGCCGACATGCTGAGCGGTGACCTTTATACCGACCTGGTGGTCCCGGGCGACACGCGGCCCTCGGTGCTGAAGGCACCACCGGTGGCTTCGGCCATGCTTGGCTTCAAGTCGGGTGGCTATCTGGCGCTCTGGGCTTCCGGCGTGTTGGGGAACCAGACGCTTTTCGGGCGGCTTTTTGACGCCGATGGGCACCCTGAAACCGCCGCGGGCAGCCCAGGCGCCGGGCGGGAATTCCGGGTCACTGCTGAGGGGTCCGGCCGCGACATATCGGATTTGCAGACGATCGATCTGGCAGGTGGCGGATTTGCACTGGCGTTTCGCGACGAAACGGGTTCCGGACGGCAGGGGCTTTACGTTGCGGCCTTTGATGCGGCGGGAAGCGCGGCACAAAGTCCCGATGACATTCTCAACGCGCAAAGCAGCGATCGCGATGTTGCCTCCGGTTACCAGCTCTTTGCCCTCGAGGGCGGCGGGTTTGGTCTGATCTGGCGCGAGGCGGGGGGCAATGGCGGGGCCGCTCGCGACAGGCTGAAGTTCCAATTGTTCGATGATGCGGGGCAGCCGGCAACCGGGCAGGTCAAACTGGCGGCCGCCGATTCGGGCGCGCTTTCGGTACCCTCCGCGGTACAACTGGCAGATGGGACCCTGTTGTTCGGGTGGGCCGATGACAGGCAGGAGCAAAACCTCTCGGCCAGAAGATACGATCTCGAGGGGCATGCAATTGGTGCGATCTTTGCGCCATTCAAGGCGCCGGATCAGTCCGTCAATGGTCCGCAATTTGCCTTGCTCGAAGATGGCCGAGTGGCCGTTTCGATCGATGGCGGCAACCGGAAGACGTATTTTGCCATTCTCGATCCGCGTGACGATCTGATCCTTGGCACCGGAGGTGATGATCGGATCACCGCGCGGACGGAGGGGGGACGAATCAGTGCGAAAGGTGGCGATGACCAGCTTTTCGGACAGGCCGGCAAGGATGTGTTGATCGGCGGGTCCGGCAAGGACCGGCTTCTCGGTGATCGGGGTGCCGATAATCTGATCGGCGGCGCCGGCAATGATTTCCTCAAGGGCGGCAAGGGTCACGACCTGTTCGTATTTGCCAAACGCGGTGGAAATGACCTTGTTGCCGATTTTCGCGACGGGCAGGATCGGCTCGATCTGTCCGGCTTTCACTACAAATCCGCGACGTCGGCGCTAAAGCACTTCTCGGAATCGGGCGGGGCGAACAATCACGTCATCACGTTTGAGGACCGGGGCACGCACATCAAGATCAAGGGCATCGACATGCATGAACTCGACGCCGCCGATATCCTGATCTGAACCTCGGCGTTTTTCTCGTCAGGCGACGGCCGGGAGGCTAATGCGCCCTTCGATGAAGTCCTTTTCGATTTGGAGACCGTCCCATTCGGGCAGATCGCCGGAATCGTAAATCAGGGTATAGGGTCCGCGATAACCCGCTTCTTCGGAAATGGAGATGGAGCGGCCGAAATCGTCTTCATCAAGCTTGCCGCCGGAAAAGCCGGCCTTGGCATGGCAGAGAATTGCCCGGCCCATGATCTGCTTCAGACCTTCATACTTGTGTGGGGCCGGCCAGTTGCCGAGATCGCCGTTGAGCCCGATCAGACCATTGGCCCGGTCGAGCAGCCAGTTTGTCTCGTCGGGGCCGGAAAGAAGCGAAAACCAGTTTTCCGTAACCAGCTTCACCGGCAGATGCTGAACCCGTTCGGCCAGGGTCACAAGGTTTCTCAGCGCCCGTTCCAGGTTTTCGCGGGTGGGGGCCTGCTTGCCGGCGATGACTCTGGCGTGGCCGGCATCGAGATAGGCGGCGCGTTCGACCCATTCCTGCATGAAGCCGATGTCGCGTTCGCCGGTCTCGGCACTGGCCGGGTCTCCGGCCTCGATCAAAAGGGTCTGCAGGCCGACGCCAGCTTGCTTGAGAGAGCTCTTGAGCTCATCGAGATAGGATTGCGACAGGCTTTCGAGGTGAAAGGAACAGATCTCGAGATTGAAGATGTTGTGCGCCCGCAGTTCGGCCGGCAGATCAAGCAGGCTGGTCTGACCGTTGCCATAGGGTGTTTCTGCCTGCACGCTTTCCATGCCGCCCGGTAGATAGTTCCAGACCGGGCCAAGTCGCCTGTGCAGCGACCAGCTTGAAACCGAAATACGTCCCTTTTGCGCAAAGCTCATGCTGCGCACTCCCCCGTGATTCGCCGCTGCAATGGCCGAACGCCCTGCATTCGCGGTGTGTTTGTCGTGCCGGAATCCCACCCAGCGCGCGAAGCATATGTCAAAGCCGCGCCCCGCCTCAAGCGGTGACGCGGCCCAAATTGGCAGATGCTTTTGCTTGCCCTAGCGGATGATCTCGAGCTTGACCGGCGCGGTGCCCGCGCCGATCATGCCGATATCCTGGGCCGCTGCGCGCGACAGGTCGATGACACGGCCATGGGCATAGGGACCGCGATCATTAATGCGGACGACGACCACCTTGCCATTGTGCAGGTTAGTGACCTTGACCCGGGTGCCGAAGGGCAGGGTCTTGTGCGCGGCGGTCAGCGCGTTCATGTTGAAGGTCTCGCCGTTCGCGGTCCTGCGGCCGTTGAAGCCCGGACCGTACCAGGAGGCGGTGCCCTGTTGATAGGTGGCGGCCAGAGCGGCAGAAGCGCCGCTGACCAGCGTGGGAACCGTTATGGGGGACACACACAGAAGTGCCGCGGCCAGCGCGGCGATCAGTTTCTTGTTCATACTTGGTTGCCGTATAGGTTAATCGAAGCCGCGGCTTCTATCCCTCATCGTGGCCCGAGTTTGAAAAAGCTGGGGCGAAAATGTGGCGGGGCCGACCAAATTGCCGCAGGGCGGCATCAAGCAAAACAGGTGTTGCATTTGCGAAACAGTCGGGCATGCCTGCCCTTTACATTGGGCAGCGGTCGGGACTCTATTTGCGGCAAACAGGTATCAATCCGGAGATGAGAAAAAATGGACTATGTCGCGTTCGGCAATACGGGGATCAAGGTCAGCCAATTGTGCTATGGCACGATGAGTTTTGGCGGCGATGCGGATGAGGTCGAGTCCGGGCGGCTTTATGCGGCCTGCCGGGATGCGGGAATCAATTTCTTCGACACGGCCAATGTCTATTCGCAGGGGCGGTCCGAAGAAATTCTGGGCAAGCTCATCAAGGGCGAGCGCGATAACCTGATCATCTCGACCAAGGGCTTCGGGCAGATGGGCGGCGATATCAATGCCAAGGGCTCAAGCCGACGCAACATTGCACTCGCCATCGAGCAAAGCCTCAAGCGGCTCGGCACGGATCGGGTCGACGTCTATTTCATGCATATGTGGGACCCGGCGACGCCGCTGGAGGAGACCCTGCGGGCGCTTGAAAAGCTGGTAGCCGATGGCAAGGTTCTTTACATCGGTGCGTCCAACTACGCTGCCTGGCAAATTGCCAAGGGTCTCGGTATCTCGGCGAAGCACGATTGGCCGCGTTTCGATGTGCTCCAGCCCATGTACAATCTGGTCAAACGGCAGGCGGAGACCGAGATCCTGCCGCTGGCGGCGGCGGAGAAGCTTGCGGTCATGCCCTATTCGCCGGTGGGCGGCGGCTTGTTGAGCGGCAAATATGTGGGTGGCGCCAAGCCCGAAGGGACGCGGCTGACGGCCATGGACATGTATGCCAAGCGTTACGGCGAGGATTGGGTGCACCAGACCGCGGCCGATTACACCGCGTTTTGTCGCGAGCGGGGCCTGCATCCGGTGTCGGCGGCGGTGGCCTGGGTGATGAGGCATCCTGCCATTACATGTCCGATCATCGGGGCACGTAATGTCGATCAGCTGAAGGCTTCGCTCGATGCGGTCGATGTGCCAATGGATGCGGATCTGAGAGCGGAACTTGCCGCGCTCAGCCGGGAGCCGGCGATCGCGACCGACCGGCGCGAAGAAGCGCTCTAGGGATTGTGACCGTTGTCCATCATGCCGCCGCCATTGAAGCTGACGTCGCGCGAGGCGGAGCGGATGGAGACCGAGAAACCGGCCAGCACGTCAACAAGTGACATCAGCATCAGGATGAAGAAGACTGATGTTGCCGTGCCGCCAACCAGCAGAAAGACCACGAGGTAGGCCACGGTCGTCAGGGTCGAGAGCATGTGGTTGATAACCGCCGAATTGGAAAAGCGGGTCGATTTGATGACCTCGACAAAAAGAAGCGCCAATCCCAGCACCAGCATCAGGTCGCCGAGGGTCATGGCGAAGGCGCCGCCCGACAGCATCGGGATGGTCAGAATGACATTGGCGAATACGGCCGGTCCAAAAATGAAATGGATGATCAGATAGATCACGAATGGCACAGCCATCAGGGGAAGGTTTTGCATGATTGGCGCCTCTTGCTTGGCCGGTGGCCATGATGCGCCAAAGCCTAGCCCGCCGCGGCTGCGGCAACAAGTCTGACATTGCGGAACGAGGCCTGGCTCGAACCCTTCATATTGTCGCTGTCGCAGAAAAAGCCGAGTGCGGTCAGGGTCCCGCCGGAAGTCTTCCCGGTCACCTTTTCAAACAAAGCGGCGAGGTTGGCCTGTTCGGAGAACCATTGGCCGGCATTTTCATCGTGGCCGTTGGCGACCAGATGGGTGAAGCCGTGGATGATCTTGAATTCGCCGGGCTGGAACTTGACATTGCTCCAGATGATTTCGGCAGCGCTCGATTTGCCCTCGGAATCTGCAAAGCGCAGGAAGAACCGGGCGGGGTGATCGTCGCCCTCGGGTGTGTCTTCATCGAAGCGCGCCTCGATGGGCTTGGTGACAATCCAGTCCCATTCGAGCACCGGGAAACGATCGAGAGGAATGTCGGTGTGGCGCGCCAATATCGAGCCGCCGGCTTTGGTTGTGCAGGTCAGAACCGGTCCATTTTCTTCTTCGTTCAGCGAATAATCCGTCGGTGGGATGTTAAAGAAGGTGCGTGCGCCCCAGCCCGGCGGAAGCGGGTCGAACGCCGTCACGTCATCAAAAAGCACGATCTCGCCATTCTCTGCGGCATCGGCGGCGAGGGCGGGACCGGACGAAAACGGGTCGGCGCGCCAGCGTTGCCAGATCAGGTAGCCGGCGGCCGTCAGGGCCAGGAGAAACATGATCAGCGCAAGCGGCCAAAAACGGCTCAGCATTCTCATTTTCGGCGAGGCCAGAAGCGGGCGATGATTGCCGCGAGAATGGTGGTGATTGCGCCCATGGCGACGATCCAACCGACATACCAGAACCGCCCCGCCAGCCCGTCTCGGGCATAGGAGGCGACGAAAGCCTGCTTGCCGAAATGAAGCGACAGGATTGCGCCGATCAGGACGATGACGGAGAGGACCAGAATCGTCGCTGACTTCAAGCCGAAGGCACGCAGGACCAGCCAGAGCACAAGTGCCGCAGGCGCACCATAGAGCCCGACCCGCACAGCCCAGAAGGGATGCGCCCCGAGCGCTTCGGGCAATCCGGCAAAGGCTGCGAGAATCACACCGATACCGGCGATCAGGATCGGGCCGAGATTTTCGGAATTGAAGAAATTTCCCATGGCCCTTTGCCCCAAACGAATTTGGACACGGGCATAGCGGGGCCAATCATTATGACCAAATCAACTCGGTTCACAGGCGGTTGAGAGGCTTGTGGGGATCAGGCGGCGACCAAAAGGCCTTCCAGCATGCCGGTTGCCTCAAAGGTGGGCTGACCGTTTTTCTCGTAGGCGAGAATTACGGACAGCGAGAGGCCGCGTGCGAATTGCAGACCGCGTTCACGGCCCATCACCATGATGGTTGTGGCCAACCCGTCGGCGATGGCGCAGGTATCGGCGAGGACAGTGACGCTCAGAAGGTCGTTTCTGACCGGGGTGCCCGTTTTGGGGTCCATCGTGTGGGAAACCCGGCTTTCGCCCGATTGCCTGACATGGCGATAATTGCCCGACGTGGCGATGCCGAGGTTTGATGCCTCGATGATGAATTGGGCGCTGCGGCCGGACAGGTCCGGGCGTTCGATTCCGATCTGCCAACCATTCCCGCTCGGGCCGGGACCTGCGGCGCGCAATTCCCCATCGATGGCCACGAGGTGATTGGCGATGCCGTGGGCAAGCAGTGTCTCGGACAGGCGATCGACTCCGTAGCCCTTGGCGATGCCGCAAAGGTCGAGATCTCCGTCCGCTTGCCGGATCAACCGGCTATTGTAGGGGTCAAAGGCAAATCCACGGGCACCCGGCCGCCAATTTCCGGCGATTTCGCTGGTCCGGCGAATGTCGGTTTCCTTGCCGGACGGGCCAAACCCCCAGGCATCGACCACGGACCCCATCATCGGATCAAAGGCACCGCCGGAGACCCCGGCAAGGTCGATTACGTCGCGCATGACTGCGAACATTTCCGGCGGCAGATGGATCGCCTGGTCCTGTTCCAGACGGTTAAACCGGCAGAGTTCGGAATCGGGCTTCCAGGGCGACATTTGTGCGTCGACGCGATCGACGGCTTTTTGCAGGTCGGTCTGCAGCGCCGCGCGGTCGAAACCGGCGTGCGTAAAGAAGATGGCGGACCAGCGGGTGCCCATGGTCGGGCCGTTGAGAGCCTGACGGATTGGCGGTGTGGCAACATTTGCCTTGTGTGTATTGCCAGCCATTCAAAAAACGTCCTCGGCGTAGCGCGCGTCGTTTCGCAGCTGGTTGATGCTCTTGCCAAGGGGCGAGAGGATTTCGCTGAACGCCTGACGGACACCGCTGGCCATGTCTTCGCCACCGCAGACCATCACCCTTGCGCCCTCTTGCAGCAGATTGGCCACGAAAATGGAATCGGCACGCAGCTTGTCCTGCACATATTCACGGGTCTGACCGCGGGAGAAGGCGATCTGCGCGCCGGTCAGCCGTCCGTCCTGACGAAAGTGCATCAGTTCGTCGCGATAAAGGAAGTCGTATTTCGGGTCGGCGCCACCCCAGAAGAGGTGAACCTCGCGGTGATTGGCGTTTGCGCGAATGAAGCCCAGGAGCGGCGCAATCCCGGAGCCGGCCCCCACCAGAATAAGCGGCTTGTCGTCCTTGGGTGCGCGAAAGCCGGTATTTTCGCGAAAGAAGGCTTCGATCCGATCGCCGGGCTTGAGCTCGGTCAGATAGGTCGAACACTGGCCGCCGGGCTGTTTGGAGACGCAGATTTCGACAAACCCGTCACTCGCAGAGGATGCCAACGAATAATAGCGGGCGAAGGCGCCGTTGGGCGGGGTAATCCCGAAGAGATCGCCAGCCTGCCAGGCTTCGGGCAGGAAGCGGGCAAGAAGACGCTGGAACGTGGTCTTGTTCTCCTCGACCGGGCGGAAGCGCAGGATGGACTTGGGACGCTGGAACTCCTGGCCAAAATCGCGGCGCGTTTCGAGCACGAATGCCTGGGTCTTGTTCTGCTCTGCGACGTGATGAAGGGTTACCGCCTCTCCGATCACCTCCGTCAGCCCGCGGCCCCATTCTGCGAATTGCTGGATCGACTGCTTGTCGATGGTGAACAGGGGCCGGGCGCGCTTCAAGCCTGCTTCTTCGAGGGTCTGGTCGACCTTTTGGGCATAGGCGCAGTAATGCGAGAAGCTGCGGTCGCCGAAGCCGAGAACCAGATAGTCGAGCGGCTTGCGGTCATGATTGACCGGTGCGCCCTTGCCGAGGCGCGACAGGAAATTCTTGGCCGAATTGGGCGCGTCGCCGTCGCCATAGGTCGAGGTTAGGATGAAGAGCTTCTCAGCCTTGTCGTAGCGTTTGGCGAGCGCATTCATCGGGCCGACATGCACCTTGTGGCCTTCGGCCTTGAGTGCGGCATGAAGGGTCTTGGCAAAGCCCCATGTGCTGCGGCCTTCGCTGCCGACCAGAATGACGTGATCTGCACTTCTTGCCGCATCATTGCCCTTGATGCGCACGGGCATGGCACCACGCTTCCACCAGATCACCAGACCCGCAATAACCAGCCCGATTGCCGACAGGGCGCCCGCACCCAGCAACAAAGCGTAGATCCAGGAGCTTTGACCGGTATGGAGGATGTAGAAGGTCTGATAGAGATTTTCGCTCCAGGAATTGGGCGTGAAGCTGATCATCTCGCCATTGGTCTGATCGATATAGCCCGTCCCTGACGCGGTGGTGAGCGTGAAGACGTCGGTGGCGTCACCAGCGGCGGGATAGTCGAGTTCGCGCAGGTCCTTCAGATTGACATCCTGCAGGGCGCTCAGTTCAGAAATGGCGATTGGGGTGTCGCCTGACGATTGCGGGAAGAAAAACCCACCGCCGGCTGCGCTGTCGCCAACCAGACCGAAAAAAGTCAGGGACATGTAAAGCCCGGAAACCGCCAGGACCGAGAGGATGATGACGCTGAGGCGTCCAGTTTCGACGTGCAGGCGTTGCGACAGAGTGCCCTTGGCCTTGGCGAAGAAATGTCTGAAGCCGCCCATGCGGCGCGCGGTCAGGAAGATGCCGCCAACACTGAGAATGGCCATGGCCAATGCCGCCAGGCCGGTCAGGATGCGGCCATTGTCGCCGAGGAACAGCGAGCGATGCAATTCGGTGAAGAACTGGAAGAAAGCCGACGGGGAATAGGTGCCGAGGTTCGCGCCGGTTGCCGGATCGACATAGGAGGCCACGGGTCCATCAGCGCCGAAGGAATAGGCAATGATCTCGCCGCTCGGCTTGCGCACGATGCGCTGAACATTGGCAATGTTGTCAGCAACCCCGGCGGCAAGACTGGCGACGTTCGCGGGTGCTGTTGCGCTTGCTGAGGCCGGTGTCGAGAAATGCGCTACCAGCGGTTCGAAACTCAGAACCAGGCCGGTGATCGCCATGAAGACGATGAGCACGGCGCTGATGAGTGCGGGGTAGGTGTGAAACTTGCGCAACATTTTGCTGAACCCTGATCAGTACTGGACGGTGACCGAATTGACGAAGCCCTTGCCACTGCCGGTGCCGCCATTGCTCAGGGGCGCGGCCGCGTCAAAGGGATATTGACCCCAATTCTCGATGGCGGAATCGACGACCACGTAATAGCCGGCGTCGAGCATCGAATCGGCAATATTGGCGCTGACATTCAGTGTGCGGCCGCCGCCAAGGCTTGGGCCGGTCAGGCCGTCGACCCGGTCATTGGTGCCGGAAATGCCGCGGGCCCAGCCGCTGAGATGGCCCCAATAGCGGGAGCGGCTGCCGGCGACCCACAGGGTCTGTTTGTAATTGCCGGCCGAATCCACGACATAGACCGCAAGATAGGTGCCGCCGGCTCCGTAATTCTTGAGGTTGACGGATACGTTGACATTGGCAGCCATGGCCGAGCCGGGAACGATGAGGGCGGTGCTGACCAGAAGGGCGAGGGCGAGCTTTTTCATTTTGTGCAGGTTGCTCCATTGCGATTTGATGGTCGCAGAAAAACAGACCAAGCTGACGGCAAGCTGAAACGGGAAAAGAAAGTTCTTCAGTTTGGTGTCAGCTTGCGGTGCGATATGCTCGCACCCTGAGGGGTTGAAATGCGCGTATTGCTTGTCGAAGACGATATGATTTTGGGCGAAGCCATTCGCGACAGCGTGGCGGGGCACGGACACGGCGTGGATTGGGCCAAACGGCTGGATGAAGCCGGGCTCAGCATGGACACGGTGACCTATGATCTGGTTCTGCTCGATCTGAACCTTCCCGACGGGTTCGGGATCAAGTTCCTCAAGGGACTGCGCGGCAGGGGATCGGATGTCCCGGTCATCATCATCACGGCGCAAGATCAGATCGGTGTCCGGATCGAAGGACTTGATAGCGGCGCCGACGATTATCTGGTCAAACCCTTCGATCTTGACGAACTGGCGGCCCGGCTTGCGGCGGTGGCCCGTCGATATGCCGGCCAACCCAATCCGGAACT
The DNA here is from genome assembly GCA_020638065.1 of Hyphomicrobiaceae bacterium. Taxonomy (GTDB): domain Bacteria; phylum Pseudomonadota; class Alphaproteobacteria; order Rhizobiales; family Devosiaceae; genus JACKJF01. Next base: position 89,330 of record JACKJG010000009.1, read on the forward strand.
CGAACTGGGCGATGCACGGATCGATCTGACCCGCAAGGCAGCCCGAATGGGCGAGAAGGCGATCGAATTGACCGCGCGCGAATGGGCGGTTCTGGAAACCTTGTTGCGGCATCGCGGGGCGATCGTTTCCAAGCCGGATATCGAAGATTCGCTTTACGCGTTCGGCGCCGAAGTCGAGAGTAATGCTGTCGAGGTCTATGTCAGCCGCCTGCGCAAGAAACTGGGTGCGAAAGTGATCGAAACGGTGCGTGGCCTCGGCTACAGGGTGGCTGCATGAATACAGGTTCGGCCAAGCGGCGTCCGTCGATCACCTGGCGGCTGGTGGTGGGTCTGAGCGTTTTCACCGGCATCTTGTGGCTGGGGGCGGCGGCCATCGCGCTTTCCGTGCTCAACGCGGAATTGACCGAGACTTTCGATCAGTTGCTCGAGCAAAGTGCTTACCGGTTGCTTCCGCTGGCCTTGCACGACATGCGCGAACGCGATGAAATTCAGGAAACGCGCATTCCGGAACTCAGTCTCAACGATGAATTGTCCTTTTCTTACGTGGTGCGTGACCCAAATGGCAGGATCATCATCAGTTCGCAAAATGCCGAGACCTATCTTATCCCGGCCAATCCCCCGGAGGGCTTTTTCGATGTGGGTGACCGCCGCGCGATGACCTTGACCGACAGGCGATCGGGTTTTGCCATCGTGGTGATGGAAGCGTCCGGGCACCGGCAGCGTACGCTAGCCGAGGCCGCCGGTACTCTGCTCTGGCCGTTGACGGCGCTAGTGCCCCTCATTGCGGCGGGCATCTGGTTTGCGGTGCGGCTGGCCATGCGCCCGGTCGGGCGGTTGCGTGCGGAAATTGCGGAGCGTGGCGAACGTAATCTGGAGCGGATCAGCGCCGAGGGGCATCCGCGGGAATTGGCGCCGATCGCCGAGGAACTGGCGAGCCTGTTCGAACGATTGAAGGCCGCGCTCGACGCGGAACGTGCTTTTGCGGCCACGAGCGCGCATGAATTGCGCACCCCGATCGCGGGAGCGCTGGCGCAGGCGCAGCAATTGGCCAGCGAACTCAAGGATCCGGGCAGCGCCCACCGGGTCGATGCGATCGTCGCGTCCTTGCGGCGTCTGTCCAACATGTCGGAAAAGCTTTTGCAGACGGCGCGGGCCGATGCCGGGTTTGCCCGCACCGATGCGGCCTCCGACATGTTGCCGGTGCTCAAGCTTTTGGCCCGCGAACCGCTGCCGCGGGGAAATGTGGTCGAACTGCAGATCGAGGAAGGCGCGGATCTCGTGTTGCCGGTCAACAAGGACGCGTTCGGGATGGCGATCGCCAACCTTTTGCAGAATGCCTCCAATCACGGCGAGAAGGGTGCGCCGGTCAGGGTTGTGGCGGGACCGGGAAAAGTGGTTGCCGTCATCAATCAGGGCGCAATTGTCGATCAGGCCATTCTGAACAAGCTCGGCCAGCGCTTCGTGCGCGGCGAAACCGAGGCGGATGGAACCGGCCTTGGTCTCTCACTGGTGCGCACGATCATGGAACAGACTGGCGGGCGGCTGGAGCTTTTGTCTCCGGCGAACGGAATGCCGAACGGATTCGAAGCGCGACTGATCTGGGAATAATCTCCGGCCGGGGACACAAGAAGTTCTTGATTGCGGGCTAAGGCAGGTGCGCCGCACCGGATGAAAGCTCGAAGATGGAACGTGACAACGAGGATCGGAATTCAACCTTGCCGAAACGGCTAAAGGTCATTGGCGGACATCACGGTACCGGGGCCATCGTCGTGCGCCTGGCGAAGGCCAAGGGCTATCAGGTAACGATATTCGAAGGCGATGTGCTCGATTTCGATCAGGTCAAACAGCAGATCCGCGACGTCGATGCCGTCATATCGCTGCTTGGACCGCGCAAGGATTCGGTGCCCGACCTCTGTTCGCACGGCATGCAAAACATAGTTTCAGTGATGGCGGCCAACAAGGTGAAGCGACTGGTGCAGGTGACCGGGGCGATGATCGGACATCCGCGAAACCGGTTGGGTCTGGTTTACAGATTGATCCTTGCGACTGTGCCCGATTCCATGATGGCGGACCGGCGTCTGCAGGAAAAGATCGTGATGCAAAGCGGGCTCGACTGGACGCTGATCCGGCCCACACGCCTCTCCGATGATCCCGCCAGAGGCGTCTGGCGCGACGGAATCGACGAAAAGGTGGGCGCCTTCGCTCATATTGCCCGGGCCGACGTGGCCGAAGCCGCCCTCAGGGCCTTGGCAGACGCGCGCAGCATCGGCAAGGCGCTGACCCTGCAATACTGAACAGGATCGAATCGAAGGCGATCCGCGACGGCAGATCGGGTCAGATCGAAATGGTCCTGAAGAGCAGAAATTTGGAGCGGGCGATGAGATTCGAACTCACGACATCAACCTTGGCAAGGTTGCGCTCTACCCCTGAGCTACGCCCGCGCCCCGTGCCGCTTTCGTTTGGCTTGTCCGCTGCGGCATCATGTGCCCAAAGCGTCTTTGGCCTTCAAACGTTGCGACCGGGCGCCTATATGCCGAATCGGATTTTCAATTGCAACACATTTCTCGATTGACGGATTCTCGCATAGACTAGGCCGGAATGATCGGGAATCGGCCGCTTTTGGCGGCCAAAACAGATGAAAAGGGTTCACATCATGCAAATGGGTAATGCCGCCGAGGCGGCAACCGATCTGGTCAAGGAATCGGATACGGCCAGCTTCCAGGCCGACGTGCTGGATGCGTCGCGCGAGGTTCCGGTTCTGGTCGATTTCTGGGCGCCGTGGTGCGGCCCGTGCCGCCAGCTCGGACCGGCCATCGAAAAGGTGGTCAAGGGCGAGAACGGCAAGGTTAAACTGGTCAAGATCAATGTCGACGAAAACCAGGCGCTGGCCGGGCAGATGGGGGTCCGGTCCATCCCGGCCGTCTTTGCCTTTGCCGGTGGCCAGCCGGTCGACGGCTTCATGGGGGCACTGCCCGAAAGCGAGATCAAGCGGTTCATTGAGGGCGTACTGAGCAAGGCGCCGGCCAATGATGCGGCGCCCGAGGAAAGTGATCTTGACGTGCAGGTGCGCCAGGCTCTCGAGATGGCAGAAGGCGCCTATGCCGAGGGCGCGGTGGACCAGGCCGGGCAAATCTATCAATTGGTGCTGCAGCAGGCGCCGGACAATGCGAAGGCGCTGATCGGGCTGGCACGCTGTTTGCTCGATCTCGGCGAAATCGAAGGCGCTGCCGAAGTTCTGAGCCAGATCAAACCCGAGGAACAGAGCGGCGAAGCGTTCGATGCCGTGAAAAAGGCGGTCGGCCTTGCCGAGGAAGCGGCAAAGCTCGGCGATGCCGGCGCGCTCGCGCAAAAGATCGAGGCCGATCCCGATGACCATCAGGCGCGGATCGATCTGGCCATCGTGCTCAGTGCCAAGGGTGATCGCGTCGGTGCGGCCGAAGCACTGGTGGCCAGCATCAAGCGTGACCGGGAATGGAGCGAGGCGGCAGCCCGCAAGAAGCTTCTCGAGTTTTTCGACAGCTGGGGTCCGGCCGATCCCGCAAGCGTGAAGGGAAGGCGTTTGCTTTCGAGCGTGCTTTTCTCGTAGGTTTGCTCCATCGTGACGCGTAAACCCAAAAGCATCGAAAACGTACCACACAGCGTGCCGCTCTTTCCCTTGAGTGGCGCGCTCCTGTTCCCGCGCCTGCAATCGCCGTTGCAGATATTCGAGCCGCGCTATCTGCAATTGGTGGACGACGTTCTGGCGGGAGACCGGCTGATCGGCATGATCCAGCCCGAGGCGACCGACAAGGAAAGCCCGGAAGGCCGCGATGCGCCTCTCAGACGGGTAGGCACGCTCGGCTATCTCGTTCATTTCGAAGAGATCGGCGACGACCGCTATCTGATCGGGCTCGAAGGGGTGAGCCGGTTCGATCTCGGCGACGAAATTGCCTGCGATACGCCCTACCGGCAGGCCGGCATTTCGGTATCGCGGTTTCACAGCGATTTCGACAAGGTCAGCCCGACGCGCGGTGTCGACCGGCAGCGCTTCATCGAGGTGATGCGCTCCTATATCGATTTTCTCGACATGGAGATCGACTGGGACGAGGTGGAACAGACGGACACAGCCGATCTGGTCAATCTGGGCTGTATGCTGAGCCCCTATGGGCCTTCGGAAAAGCAGTTGCTTTTGGAAACGGTATCGCTTTCGGAGCGGGCCGAAACGCTTCTGGCGCTTGTCGAAATGGAAATGGCGCAGGCGCAGTCTGGCACGATCCTGCAATGAGCGAGACAAAACCGGATTCTCAAAAAGAACCCGTGCCGTTCGACCCGCGGGTCATGCAGATGCTCGTTTGTCCACTGACCAAGACCCAACTCGAACTGGACAAGGAACGTTGCGAGCTGATTTCCCATGCGGCGCGGCTGGCTTTTCCGATCCGCAAGGGTATTCCGCTCCTATATGTCGGTGAAGCGCGGCATCTGACCGACGAAGAGGTCAATGCCCGCCGTCACCGGGCCCATGAGGGTGAAACCGGCGACATGTCCGCCGAGTGACTAGATTACCTGTCCGCGCATCAGTTTCGGGCTGGTTCCGCCGGCCGCAGCGGCATGGCGGATCAGGCCGGTCTTGATCGGGCCGAGCCGGTCGACCACGCCCAGACCGAAGTCACGGGCGGCGCGAAGTACCGGATTGTCGTTTGAAAACAGGCGATTGAGACCATCGGTCATGCCCGCCATCAGGGCGGTGTCGCGTCGGCGCCAGGATTGATAGGTCAGAAGCATTTGCGGATCGCCGGCTTCCTGTCCCCGGCGCAGGGCATCAACGATGAGTTCGGCCAGTGCCGCGACGTCGGCAAGGCCAAGATTGAGCCCTTGTCCGGCGATCGGATGCACGACATGGGCGGCATCTCCGATCAGGGCAAGGCGCGGGCCGCTCATCTTTTTGGCCAGCCTGAGGGCAAGCGGGAAGGCCTGAATGGGTTCGAGCAGGGTGACCTCACCCAGCGTGTGGCCGGTTTCGTTCTCGATCAGCCGGGCCTGCTCGTCCTGACTGAGCGCCTTGATCGCTTCGACCCGTTCCGTGCGTTCTGTCCAGACCAGTGAGGAGCGATTGTCACTCAGAGGCAGGCTCGCGAAAGGACCTGCAGGGCGGAAATGCTCGAAGGCCGTGTTGTTGTGTGGCAGAGAATGGGCGATCGTGGTGACCAGCCCGGATTGCTTGTAGTCGTGCTCGAAGGTGCCGATGCCGGCGAGGTCCCGAAGTTTGGAACGGCCGGAATCCGCGGCGATCACCAGACTTGCATAGAGTACATCACCCGATGCGAAGCGCAGTTCGGCAGCGCCGCCAGTGCCGTCGAAGCCTGTGACTTCGGCGCCATCGATCAGGGTCACGCGATCTTTGGTGAACCCGATCAACGCGCCCATCAGGTCACGGTTGGGCACCATGTGGGCGAAGGGACGGCCCGGAACCACATCGCCATCGAAACTGAGGAACAGGGGACGTGAAAGGTCAGGCGTATCGGAATCGGTGATGCGCATATGATCGATGGGCGCCGCATTGGCGGTCATCTCGTCCCAAAGCCCCAGGGTCTCATACATGCGCGAGACGCCGGCGGCCAAAGCAAAGGAGCGGGCATCGTTGGGCACGCTGAAGGGTTTCTTGTCGCAAACGCAGACGGAAATATCGTCCATCGAGGCGACGAGAGCTGCGGCCATGCTCAATCCATTTGGCCCGCCTCCGACGATGATGACGTCATAAGGGTTTTTTGGGCTTCCCTTTTCGGGATTGTCCTGGGCTGCCCTTTTTGCGCCGGACATGGCTTTACCCCTTCGTTTTTCGATCATTCGGCAATGTGCGCCTTTGCAAGCAAATGGCAAGTCCCAGAGTGCCGCACACAGATGCGCACTTTTTGTGCAGACGTTTTGTGTCTGCGTAATTTATGAGCATATTATGACAGCATGGCTGACAGAGCATATTTCAGCTGCGTGAAAATGAGTCACAGAGTCAGTGGGTTAGTATGGTTAACAAAAGGTTGGCACGGCTTTTGAGTCTTTGGTGGGCAACCTAAGCAAATTAGGGGGCAAACCAAAGGAGTAATGATGAAGCTTGTGGTTGCAATCATCAAACCGTCCCGGATCGAGGACGTGCGTCAAGCGCTCAACGCGCTGGATGTGCACGGAATGACCGTGACGGAAGTCAAGGGGTACGGGCGGCAGAAGGGCCATTCGGAAATCTATCGCGGCACGGAATATGCCGTGCATTTCCTGCCAAAGCTGAAAATGGAGATCGCCGTTGACGATGCGCAGGTCGAAGCCGTTTCGACCGCCATCAAGGATTCCGCCCAGACCGGCCGGATCGGCGACGGCAAGATCTTCGTTCTCGATCTCGAGGCCGTTACCCGCATCCGTACGGGCGAAACCGGCGCCGCAGCGCTCTAGAACGCTCAGCCAAATCGACTGGAGACAACAATGAAACTAATCAAACTTCCTCAACTCGCAGGTGCGGCGCTTCTGGCCAGCGTGGCCATGGCTCTGCCGGCACTGGGCCAGGAAGAGGCAGCGGCCGAAGTGGTTGAAATGGTTCCTGACTATGTGCCCATCTTCAACACGGTCCTGTTCCTCGTCATGGGCTTTTTGGTCATGTGGATGGCGGCCGGGTTCGCCATGCTGGAAATGGGCCTGGTCCGTTCCAAGAACGCGTCCATGCAGGGCCTCAAGAACGTGGCCATTTATGCCTTCGCCGGACTGATGTTCTGGCTGGTGGGCTATTCGCTCATGTATGTCGGTGTGTCCGATCATGGCGGCTGGTTCGGCACGTTTGCACCCTACAATTTCCCCGAACCGGGGGCTGATCCGTCCGAGGCAGGCTATTCGGTTGCATCCGACTGGTTCTTCCAGATGGTGTTCTGCGCCACCGCCGCCTCGATCGTTTCGGGCACGGTTGCCGAGCGCGTGAAACTCTGGCCGTTCATGATCTTCACGATCATCCTGACTGGCATCATGTATCCGATCACTGGCTCCTGGCAGTGGGGCGGCGGCTGGCTGAGCGAAATGGGCTTTTCCGATTTCGCCGGTTCGACGCTGGTGCACTCGGTCGGTGGCTGGGCGGCGATTGCCGGTGCCCTGATCATCGGTGCGCGCAAGGGCAAGTTCGAAGGCGGCAAGGTCAACCCGATGCCGGCATCCAACGTTCCGCTCGCGGTGCTCGGCACGTTCATCCTCTGGCTCGGCTGGTTCGGCTTCAATGGCGGTTCGCAGCTGGCGCTCGGCACGATTGCCGATGCCGGCGACGTCAGCCGCATTTTCGCCAACACCAACATCGCCGCTGCCGCCGGTGCGGCGACCGTGATGATCCTGTTGCAGATCATCTACAAGAAGGTCGACGTGACCATGGTGCTCAACGGCGCCCTGGCGGGTCTGGTCGGCATCACGGCCGAACCGCTCTTCCCGAGCGTTCCGGTTGCGATCTTCGTCGGCGCAGTTGCCGGCGTCATCGTGGTGGTCGGTGTGCCGCTTCTGGACAAGCTGAAGATCGACGACGTGGTCGGCGCCATTCCGGTGCACCTGCTTGCAGGTATCTGGGGCACCTTCATCGTGCCGCTCAGCAATCCGGGCACCAGCTATGTCACGCAGCTGATCGGTATCGTGGCCATTGGCGCCTTCACGCTGGTCGTTTCGGCCGTGGTCTGGTTCGTCCTCAAGCTCACCATGGGTGTGCGGGTTAACGAGGACGACGAGGCAATCGGTCTCGACAAGGCGGAGATTGGCGTCGAAGCCTATCCGGAATTCTAGCGAATTCCTCTCACGAAGCGCGCGCCCGGCTTACTCCTCCCTGGCCGGGCGCGTCGCGCTTCTCGATCGATCATGATTGAGTGTGGCGTGCAGCTTGCGGTCTCTCTCCTGTCCCACCCAGGAGCGGCCCTCGGGCTTCCCACTCGCAAATACCGCGGGCTGCACACCCCTCCCAATCAGCAAGATCCGGGCAGTCTGTTCCCTGGCGAACAGACTGCCCATATTCTTTGCGAAAACGGACATATCTGCACACAAAATGTGCAACTGCGCTTACCGGTTTCGCGACATGCCGTATTTTGAAGTGTTAACACACTGATAAGACTTGTAGAATCCGAATTACGGGAATCTGGCACGAGTCTTGTGAATCCCTCTCCGCCACTTGCGGGTCAGGTTTTGTCAAACAGAGGGAAGCAGAGATGAAGCTCGTTGTTGCTGTTATCAAACCATCACGGATCGAGGATGTGCGTCAGGCGCTCAACGCGCTCGACGTGCATGGCATGACCGTGACGGAAGTAAAGGGTTATGGCCGCCAGAAAGGCCATTCCGAAATCTATCGCGGCACGGAATATGCCGTGCATTTCGTTCCGAAACTCAAGATCGAGGTCGCCATCGACGCCGCTCAACTCGAGGCGGTGACGACGGCCATCAAGGACTCGGCCCAGACCGGCCGCATCGGCGATGGCAAGATTTTCGTGCTCGATCTGGAATCCGCGACACGTATCCGGACCGGCGAGACCGGCTCGGCGGCGCTTTAGTTCAAACGGGGAAAACTATGAACAAGCTATCTTCCTATTCTCTGGCCGCCATTCCGGCCCTATCGCTCGCGACGGTTTTGCCGGCGCTTTCGCAGGAAACCGCTGAAGCGGCGACAGACGCGATCGTGGCGACCGTCGACAAGGGCGACACGACCTGGATGCTCGTGTCGACCATCCTCGTGATTATGATGACCATTCCGGGACTGGCTCTGTTTTATGGCGGCCTCGTCAGAGCCAAAAACATGCTCTCGGTGCTCATGCAGGTTTTCGCCGGCTTCTCGATGATGGCCTTGCTTTGGGTGATCTACGGCTATTCACTTGCGTTCAACGGCCCGACCGAAGGTGGACTTTCAGCTTTTATCGGTGACTTTTCACGTCTGCTCCTTGCCGGGGTCACCCCGGATTCGACCTCGGCGACGTTCTCCGCCGGCGTCGAGATTCCGGAACTCACCTTTGTCATCTTCCAGCTGACATTTGCTGCCATCACGCCGGCCCTGATTGTCGGTGCGGTCGCCGAACGGATGAAGTTTGGTGCGGTAATGCTGTTCCTCGCCATCTGGTTCACCTTTTCGTACTTGCCGATCGCGCACATGGTCTGGTTTGGCGGCGGCCTGCTTTACAATATGGGCGCCTATGACTTTGCCGGCGGCACCGTGGTTCACATCAATGCCGGTGTGGCAGGTCTTGTGGCCGCCATCGTCGTTGGTCCGCGCAAGGGCTTCATGAAAGACGTCATGGCACCGCATAACCTGACCTTTACCCTGGTCGGCGCCGCGCTGCTCTGGGTCGGCTGGTTCGGTTTCAATGCCGGCTCCAATCTCGAAGCCAACGGGCTCACGGCCCAGGCCCTGCTCAACACGATCACCGCAACCTCGGCGGCGGCCCTCAGCTGGGCTCTCGCAGAAAAGTTGACGCGAGGTCATGCCAGCCTTCTGGGCGCGGCTTCCGGCGCGGTCGCGGGTCTGGTCGCGATTACGCCTGCGGCCGGATTTGCCGGATCCATGGGTGCGATCGTGCTGGGCGCCATTGCCGGCGTCGTCTGCCTGTTCGCGGTGGTCACGCTCAAGCCTATGTTCAAGTATGACGACAGTCTCGACGTGTTCGGTGTGCACGGCATCGGCGGTATCGTTGGCGCCATAGGTACAGCGATCGTGGCCTCGCCTGCACTTGGCGGTTTCCCGCTCGATGGCTATGAAATGGGCAGCCAGCTTGGAATTCAGGCCACGGCGGTCGTCATCGCTGTTGTCTGGTCCGCCGTGGTGGCATTCGTGGCGCTGATGATCACCAAGCCGATCATGGGCGGTCTCAGGGTTTCCGAATCCGAAGAAGCGGACGGCCTCGACCTGTCCTCGCATGGCGAACGCGCCTACAACGACTGATCAGTACGGGTGGCGGGCGATTCCGGCCACCTGAGGCGAAAGATCTGATCCCGGGCCGGTACGGCCCGGGGTTTTTTGTTGGGGGCAAGGCGAAGATGAACGCCCGGCACGGCGGTACGCTTTTCGTCCAAACAGGCGGCGCGGTTAGGTTGCAGTTAACCACGTCCTAATAGGATGGGCGGAAATGCTGCACCCCTGATCAGGCAAATTGAAGCATCACATGATGTCCGTGCGTTCCCAACCGGTCAAAACGACTGCCGCTCTTTCCCGTTCCCGTGCGCCGCAAAACGGCGAGCCGGACGGCGTTGTCGTCGCCTTCAAGATCCCGCTGCGTCTGATCGGGATCGGTGTGATTGCGTTGACGCTGATGTGCCTGTGGGCGCTGGCGACCTGGTCGGTCGATGATCCGAGTCTGTCGCTGGCCACGGACAAGGCGGCAGAAAACGGTCTTGGCTATGCCGGAGCGGTCGTTGCCGATCTTTTCATGCAGTTTTTCGGACTGGCGTCGCTTCTCACGCTCGTTGCGCCGGCGATCTGGGGCTATCGGTTGATGCGCCGGTCGTCACCGTCCCATTGGGTCCTCAGGGTGCCGAGCTGGATCGGCAGCGTGGTTCTGGCTGCGGCGGCGCTGTCATTCGTTCCGGCGCCGGAAAGCTGGCCGCTGCCAAGTTCCCTCGGTGGGCTTTCGGGCGATCTGTTCAACATGCTGGTCGGGACGATGACCGGCGGCGCGGCAAGCGGCGGATTTGTCTCGGTTCTTTTCGCCCTTTTGTTCCTGCCGGCCACAGCGGCCCTGTTCTGGCTTTCGGTGCGGCAGTTCGCGGCAAAGCCGAGGGCAAATGCCGATGCGGACGAAACCGACGAAGACCGGACGGGATGGTTCGATATCGCATTCGGCGCTCTGTTCCATCTCGGTCTTTCCATGCGCACGGCCTGGGGCCGGACCCGGGCGCGGTTCGCCGAGCGTTTCGCCGAACGCGAAGAAGACTGGTCGGTGCGTCCCGATGTCGAGGGCGCTCCCGCTGCGTCGGATGCGCGGACGGAACCGGAAATGGTGCATGCGCTGTCGCTTGACGAGCGGCGCGAGCCGACGATCGATGACGATTTTGTCGATGCCAGCTGGCAAGGTGCTTCGGACGAAGACCTCTATCCCGAGGACGACGAGGATGATTATGTCGACGTTGCGCCGGCGTCTCCCGATCGGCGTCCCGCCGCGCTGCGCGAGGATCACGATGCGCGCCTCTCGGTCGAATCGGGCAGGCCATCCGGCCGGGCCGGGGCGCCAAGGGCGACGCCGCAGGCCCAGATCCGGCCTGGAAAACGTATCAGCGCTGAGGCTCAGGGCTCGCTTCTGGGCGATGACGGTTTTCAATTGCCGGAACTGGCGCTTCTGAGCGAGCCGCCGGCATCGTCGGTCGCTGAGGAACATCTGCCACAAAATCTCGAGGCCAATGCGCGCCAGCTGGAATCGGTGCTGCAGGATTTCGGGGTCAAGGGTGACATCATCAATGTCCGGCCTGGACCCGTGGTCACGCTCTATGAACTGGAACCGGCACCGGGCATCAAATCGTCCCGGGTGATCTCGCTTGCCGACGATATTGCCCGTTCGATGAGTGCGGTTTCTGCCCGTGTCGCGGTGGTTGCGGGCCGGAATGCGATCGGCATCGAATTGCCGAACAAGATGCGCGAGACGGTTTATCTCCGCGAAATGCTCGCCTCGTCCGATTTCGAGAAGATCAAGGGCAAGCTGCCGATCTGCCTGGGCAAGACGATCGGTGGCGAACCGGTGATCGCCGATCTGGCGCGCATGCCGCACCTCCTGATCGCGGGAACGACCGGATCGGGCAAGTCGGTTGCGGTCAATACGATGATCCTGTCGCTGCTTTACCGGATGTCGCCGGAAGAATGCCGGTTGATCATGATCGATCCGAAGATGTTGGAGCTTTCGGTGTATGACGGGATTCCGCACCTTCTGACCCCGGTCGTGACCGATCCGGGCAAGGCGGTGATGGCGCTGAAATGGGCGGTGCGGGAGATGGAAGACCGCTACCGCAAGATGTCCAAGATCGGCGTCCGCAACATTGACGGGTTCAACAAGCGGGTGGTCGAGGCCAATGCCAAGGGCGAGGTGATCACCCGCACGGTGCAGACCGGGTTCGACCGCGAAACGGGTGAGCCGCTTTATGAAAGCGAGACTTTCGATCTCGAGCCGTTGCCATTCATCGTTGTCATCGTCGATGAAATGGCCGACCTGATGATGGTTGCCGGCAAGGATATCGAAGGGGCGATCCAGCGGCTTGCGCAGATGGCACGTGCCGCGGGCATTCATCTGATCATGGCCACACAACGGCCCTCGGTCGACGTGATCACCGGCACGATCAAGGCCAACTTCCCGACCCGGATATCCTTCCAGGTTACCTCCAAGATCGACTCGCGGACGATCCTTGGCGAGCAGGGTGCCGAGCAGCTTTTGGGTATGGGCGACATGCTCTATATGGCGGGCGGCGGGCGCATCAAGCGCCTGCATGGACCGTTTGTCGACGATGGCGAGGTCGAATCGGTGGTCCGGCATCTCAAAGATCAGGGCGCGCCGGATTATCTTGAATCCGTCACCGAGGACGAAGACGAGTTTGGCGGCGGCGGCGAGTATTCGGCCGACGGAAGCTTTGGCGGCTCGGGGGACGAGCTTTACGACAAGGCGGTCAATATCGTTCTGAATGACCGAAAGGCCTCGACTTCCTATATCCAGCGGCGCCTGTCCATCGGCTACAATCGCGCGGCAACGCTGATCGAACGGATGGAGCAGGAAGGCGTGATCTCGCCCGCCAATCATGCCGGCAAGCGTGAAGTTCTGGTCGGCGACGATCAGCATGTCTGAGGATTCTGATGTGGTTGTCCGGCCGGTTGCGGCGGGGGACCGCGGGCAATGGCAGGACCTTTGGCGGCTCTATCTCGACTTCTACGGCTTTTCGGCGGACCCGATCGTGTTCGATACCACTTTCGGCCGATTGCTTTCGGGCGATGAAAACGAGTTTCGTGGACTCGTCGCGGAGCGGGACGGGCGCCTCTTGGGACTCACGCATTTCCTGTCCCACCGTCATTGCTGGCGGGTGCAGAACGTCATTTACCTGCAGGATCTTTACGTCGACGAAGCGGCGCGAGGTCTTGGCGTCGGCCGCAGGCTGATCGAGGCGGTCTATGCCATCGGCGATGCGGAAGAGACGCCGATGGTCTATTGGCTCACCCAGCAGTCGAACCAGACCGCGATGCAGCTTTACGACCGGATCGCGACCCGGACGGATTTCATCCGATACCAGCGCTAGCCCGCTATCGGGTTGCGAAAGGAAGTTGCATCTTTTCCCCGCTCTCGCCGCAATTGCGGTTAGGATAGGCCTGACTTGATTCTGGAGCCTCGGTTTCATGGACCGACGAATGAACCGCAGACGGCTGATCGGGCTTGGACTTGCCGCGTTGCCGCTGGGGCTGACCCTTGGTGCGAACGGCGCGCTGCCGGCGCTGGCGCTCGACCGGCCGCTGACCCTTGAAGAAGAGGGGTTGTTGCGCGCCATTTCGATCCACAATTCGCGCATTCACACAATGGTGGGCAAGTTCCTGCAGATCGACACGCAGGGCGGGCGCACCGAGGGCATGTTCTATCTGGAACGCCCCGACAAGATCAGCTTCCGCTATGCACCGCCCTCGCGCGAGGAAATCGTTTCGGTGGGGCGCGGCTTTTATGTGCTCGACCGGCGCGAACAGACCAAATATGCCTATCCGCAGGACAAGGTGCCGCTAAGGCAGTTCCTGACTGACAAGATCGACCTGCTCAACGCCAATATTTCGGACGTGTTGCTGACCGACACATTCATTGCGGTGACTTTGGTCGATGAAAGTCCGATGGGCACGGTCGAGGTCAGCCTGATTTTCGAGATCGATACGCTCGAGCTCTGGCAATGGACACTCACCGAGCCGAGCGGCGCGGAACTGACCTTTTCGATCTACGACGTGCAGCAGGACGTCGAAATTCCGCCGGCCTATTTTTCCATACCAGCCAATTACAAGGCACCGAGCAACAGCTAGGCCTTTTGGCGCGGCCTCAGATTTCTGGCCGTTCGAACTCGCCGGTTTCGTTGTCCATGATCCACAATTCCCCGGTCTTGATGTCGAACCAGGCGCCATGCAGGTTCAGTCTGCCCTCCTCTTCGGCTTTTTTGACGTAGGGGAAACTGCGCAGATTGTTGACCGAGTTGCGGATCGATATGCGCTCGAGAATGGTCTGGCGTTCTCCGCTGGTCATCAGCCGGTTATCGCCGAACTGTTTGCGGACCGGTTCGAGCAGGGTCAGCCATTTGCCGATGAAATCGCCTTCCGCAAGCGGCGCGCCGGCGGGGTCGAGGGCCGCCTTGATGCCGCCGCAGCGCCCATGCCCCATGATGATGATGTTTTTGACGCCCAGCACCTGGGTCGCAAATTCGATACCGGCCGAAGTGCCGTGCTGGCCGCCGTCGGGCTCGAACTGGGGCACCAGGTTGGCAACGTTGCGCAAGACGAACATTTCGCCCGGACCGGCGCCGAAGATCATTTCCGGTGTTGCGCGGCTGTCGCAGCAGGCAATGACCATTGTCGAGGGCTTCTGTCCTTCGTCGGCAAGCTCGTGATAGCGCCCGCGTTCATTGGCGTAGCGGCCTTGCATGAAGTCGCGGTGACCGTCGAGAAGGTGTTTGGGAAAGCTGTTCATGTCTTCCCCGATAATGGTAAGTGGAGCCTTGCGCAAGCCGGGCTTCCAAAAGCCGGCCTTGCGCGGTTAACAGATCTCAGAGGCATTCCGGCATGCATGTTTATCGGCTTTTGACGGGACCGGACGATTCCAGTTTTTGTCACAAAGTGACCAAAGCCCTGAGCGAGGGCTGGATTCTTTATGGCGAACCAAAATACGTGTTCGACGCCAGGGAAGGCGCCATGCGCTGTGCCCAGGCCGTCACCAAAGAGGTCGAGGATCAGCCCTATGATCCGGACAAGAAGCTGGTGGACTATCGCTAGATCAGCCGCCGCCTGACCATTTCATGTTCATGTAGACATCGCCCCGCTCAAGCTCGTCGAGCATCTGACCGGTGCGTTTTTGGCGGGTTTCGGGCCGTTTGGCGCGGGCGATCCAACCCAAATAATCGTTGCGCTGATAGGCTGGCCGGGCATCATAGGCGGCGCGCAGGCCGCGCTCGCCGAGCAGCTCAGCGACGTCGGCGGGCATGGCATTGAGGGCGCGCTTCAGGCTGCCCGGTCCGGGGCCGGCACTCATCACGCAGGATCTTGTGCCGGCGTCATAACGACACTTTCGGCGCTGCGCGTGGCGGGGCCGTGCCACACGGCCTCGATATTGTTGCCATCGGGATCGAGAAGAAAGGCGGCGTAATAGCCGGGGTGATAATTGCGTTCACCGGGCACGCCATTGTCGGTGCCGCCATTGGCCAGTCCGGCCGCATGGAATCTTTGTACCGCGGCGATGTCGGGGGTCTGGAATGCAAGATGGACACGGCTGATATAATCATCTGCCCGATCGACGAACAATTCGTCGGAAACAAAAAAATGTTCGGTTTCGAAGGTGATTCTGCGCCCGACCGCCTCAAGAACGGCGCGATAGAACTTGCGGCTTTTCTCGAGATCGGCGACGCGCAGATGTACGTGGTCGATCAGTCTGCCCAGGTGAAATTCGGTCATCTCACTATTCCTTGCATTATCGACACTCATTATATAGCATTACTAATTATTAGCAATGCTACAAATAGGAACTTCCTTGAGCCAGGCGCGCAATGAACGGACCCTGCAATTGTTGCACCGGGTGGTGGTGCCGCTGGACCGGCTGTTGCAGACCAGCGACCGGGAAGTGGGGTGCAGCGCGGCGCAGCTTTCGGCCCTGGGCGTCATCATCTATCTCAGGGCAACGACCCTGTCGGCGCTGGCGGCAAAAGAGCGAATCAGCAGCGCCACGGCCTCGCGCATCGTCGAGGGGCTGGTCCGCGATGGGCTGGTCGAACGGACGATCGACCCGGATGACCGGCGCGCGGTATGTCTCAGTGCAACGGAGAAGGGCCGTGTCACCGTCAAAACCGCATGCGACCGGCGGGCGGAAATGCTTGGCATGATTCTGGATGACTTGTCCGAGGATGAATGGGCGGCGCTTTCGGTCAGCGCCAAGGCGCTCAATCGCATATTCGGCTATGACCGGGTGGTGGAACCGGCCGCAATGTAGGCCCTTGTGCAAAATCGGACGCAGAGCCACGCTTTTTGCTCAAATCCATGCCTTTTGGGGCGTTTTCCGGGGTCGATTTCGTGTTGATCACCCTTTGACGAACGGGTTTGAGGCGGATAAGCAGGGTGCACGACCTGACACGGCGCCGAGGGGATAGGTGCCGTTCCGAGACGAGGCGATTTGATGAAACAGAATAGCCGCCCGCTTTCACCGCATCTCGACATCTATAAATTCCAGATCACCATGGCGATGTCGATATTCCATCGCATCACCGGGGTCGGTCTCTATATGGGCATGGCGTTGATTGCCTGGTGGCTGGTGGCCGCCGCGACTTCGAACAAGGCCCTCAATCTGGTCTATTGGGTGCTGGGCAACTGGTTCGGGCAGCTCATTCTGATCGGTTTCACCTGGGCGCTGTTTCATCACCTCTTGGGGGGGCTGAGGCATTTCGTCTGGGATACCGGCAAGGGCTTCGATGAGAAGTCGCGCTTCGGCTTTGCGTGGTTCACCCTGATCGGCGGGCTGGTGCTGACGGCGCTGGTCTGGGTTCTCTTCGTCTGGCTTTAGGGGAACGGCAAATGGACATGCAGACACCTTTTGCGCGCATCAGCGGGCTAGGCTCGGCCAGGAAGGGCACCGAGCATTTCTGGTTCCAGCGGCTGACGGCACTGGCCAATGTGCCCCTGTCGCTTTTCCTGTTGTGGTTCGTGATCCGTCTGGCGGGAGCCGACAAGGCGGAGATGATGGGAACCGTCTCCAACCCGCTGGTGGCGGGGCTTCTGGTTCTGGCGATCATTTCGATCACCTGGCATATGCGGCTCGGTCTGCAGGTGGTGATCGAGGATTACATTCATGGCGAGGCGCTCAAACTCGCCCTGATCATTTTCAACCTGTTCTTCACGTTCGGAATAGCGGTGGTCAGCGTGGTGTCGACTCTCATGCTGGCGTTTGGGGGTTAGTTTGCGGGGGTTAGTCTGATGCCGGCCAATGGCGCTTATGAATATGTCGATCACGCGTTCGACGTCGTCGTGGTCGGGGCGGGGGGCGCCGGTTTGCGCGCGACCCTCGGCATGGCCGAACAGGGGCTGAAAACGGCCTGCGTGACCAAGGTTTTCCCGACGCGCTCGCACACCGTCGCGGCCCAGGGCGGCATTGCCGCATCGCTCAAGAATATGGGTCCGGACAGCTGGCAGTGGCATATGTATGACACGGTCAAAGGGTCGGACTGGCTCGGCGACAATGATGCGATGGAATATCTGGCCCGCGAGGCGCCGGCGGCGGTCTATGAGCTCGAACATTATGGCGTGCCGTTCTCGCGCACCGAAGAGGGCAAGATCTACCAGCGCCCGTTTGGCGGGCACATGCAGAATTTCGGCGACGGACCCCCGGTGCAGCGTACCTGCGCGGCGGCCGACCGGACCGGGCATGCAATCCTGCATACGCTTTACGGCCAGTCGCTCAGGAACAATGCCGAGTTCTTCATCGAATATTTTGCCATCGATCTTCTGATGAGCGACGACGGCGCCTGTGAGGGCGTCATCGCCTGGAAGCTCGATGACGGCACGATCCACCGCTTTCGCGCCAAGACGGTTGTGCTCGCAACAGGCGGCTATGGGCGCGCCTATTTCTCGGCAACGTCCGCCCATACCTGCACCGGTGACGGCGGCGGCATGGTGGCGCGGGCCGGATTGCCCTTGCAGGATATGGAATTCGTTCAGTTTCACCCGACCGGCATTTACGGATCGGGCTGTCTGATCACAGAGGGTGCGCGTGGCGAAGGCGGATATCTGGTCAATTCAGAAGGTGAGCGCTTCATGGAGCGCTACGCGCCCAATGCCAAGGACCTTGCCTCGCGCGACGTGGTCAGCCGCTGCATGACCATGGAAATCCGCGAGGGACGCGGCGTCGGCAAGGATGGCGATCACATCCATCTGCACCTCGACCATCTCGACCCGGCCGTTCTGCATGAGCGGCTGCCGGGTATTTCCGAGAGCGCCAAGATTTTCGCAGGCGTCGATCTGACCCGCGAGCCGATCCCGGTCATCCCGACGGTGCACTATAATATGGGCGGCATCCCCACCAACCATTTTGGCGAAGTGCTCAATCCGCAACCGGGCAATCCCGATGCGGTGGTGCCGGGGCTGATGGCGGTTGGCGAAGCGGGCTGCGCATCGGTTCACGGCGCCAACCGGCTGGGATCGAATTCGCTGATCGATCTTGTGGTGTTCGGGCGTGCGGCGGCGATCAAGGCAGGTCAGGTCATCGACAGGGACAGTGCCGTGCCCGAACTCAATTCGGCGAAGGCCGATGCGATCATGGACCGGTTCGACCGCTTGCGGCACGCCAATGGGCCGCAGCCGACGGCGCAATTGCGTGATCGCATGCAGCGCGCCATGCAGGCCGATGCAGCCGTCTTCAGAACCGAGGAAACCCTGCAGCAGGGTGTCACCAACATCACGGCGCTTTGGGGCGAACTGCCGGACATCAAGGTCACCGACCGGTCTTTGATCTGGAATTCGGATCTGGTGGAGACGCTGGAACTCGAAAACCTGATGGCCAATGCCATCACGACGGTCGTGGGCGCCGAGGCGCGCAAGGAAAGCCGCGGGGCGCACGCGCGCGAGGATTTTCCGAAACGTGACGACGTCAACTGGCGCAAGCACACGATTGCCCGGCTCGACGTTTCGAGCGGCAAGGTCAATCTGTCCTACCGGCCCGTCCATATCGAACCTTTGACGCGCGAACAGGACGGCGGCATTCCGCTCGCCAAGATCGCGCCGAAGGAACGGGTTTACTGAGCCATGGCCGAGGCGGGCTATTCGGGCACGCCGCTGCCAAAAAAGCTGGGCCTCAAGGACGGACAGAGGGTTCTGTTCGTCGGATTGCCCGAGAGCCTCGAACAACTCGAGGAGGCGGCGCTTTATGCCGGGGTCGAGATGTTGGCGCTCGATGACAATTTTGAGGCGGCTGAGTGCGAATATGATTTCTGCCAGATATTCGTTGTCTGGCGCGATGATCTCGATCGCTGGCTGGATCGATTGAAACGTGCGACAAAGCCTGACGGCATGATCTGGGTGAGCTGGCCCAAAAAAGCCTCGAAAGTTGAGACGGACATGGTAGAAGACCAAGTGCGCGCTTCGGCCTTGCCAATGGGGCTGGTCGATGTGAAGGTTTGCGCGGTGGACGCGGTTTGGAGCGGACTGAAGCTCGTCCTGCGCAAGCACTTGCGCCAATGAGTTACAAAATGTTTGTGTGTGCGTAACAGAGAACTTCGTTCACGAGTCCAAATTCATGGGACTGACAAGGGAGAACAAAATGAAAAAGTTTGTCGTATCGGGGCTTTTGGCTCTTTCCGTTCTGGCCGGCACAAGCGCACCGAGCTTTGCCATGATGCATACCGAGGCCGCCAAGGCCGAGTGCATGGCGCGCGGTAACCTTTCGGAAGCCGAATGCACCTGCATTGCCAATCAGGCCGGCGACCGCCTGACGGCTGGTGAAATCGCAACGCTGCTGAAAATGAACAATGGCGAAAAGCACGACGTTCTGCCGACGGCGCGCGAAGAATCCATCGGTCTGATCGGTGCCGCCAAGATCTATCTGTTCACGAAGTACATCGTACCGGCCTGCGTCGTTCTGAAGTAGTCCGGCCTTCGATCTATCAGGTCACCATGGGCCGTGCGGATAAACTGCGCGGCCCATTTGATTCACGCCGCAAATTGGCCGTTCGCACTTCTTGATCGGTTGGGGTCGGCGCGCTAAGAGCGTGCACAGCGCTTTGTTACTGAGGGGTTTTCATCATGGTTGAACTGAGGCTCCCCAAGAACTCACAGCCCAAGAAGGGCAAGGTCTGGCCGCGCCCGGATTCAGGCCATGTGCGTGAATACCATATCTATCGCTACGATCCCGACCTCGGCGAAAATCCGCGTATCGACACCTATTTCGTCGACGAGGACGATTGCGGACCGATGGTTCTTGATGCGCTCTTGTGGATCAAGAACAAGGTCGATCCGACCCTGACGCTCAGGCGGTCCTGCCGCGAGGGCGTTTGCGGTTCCTGCGCGATGAACATCGACGGTCTCAATACGCTGGCCTGCACCAAGGCGGCGGACGAGATCGGCGACGTGGTCAAGGTCTATCCGCTGCCGCATATGCCGGTCGTGAAGGACCTGGTTCCCGACCTGACCAACTTCTACGCCCAGCACCGCTCGATCGAACCCTGGCTGAAGACCAAGACGCCGGAACCGGGCACGGAATGGCTGCAAAGCCATGACGACCGGGCCAAGCTCGACGGGCTTTATGAGTGTATCCTTTGCGCGTCCTGTTCGACGTCCTGTCCCTCCTATTGGTGGAATGGCGACCGTTATCTCGGGCCCGCCGTGTTGCTGCAGGCCTATCGCTGGCTGATCGACAGCCGCGACGAAGCGACGGGTGAACGGCTCGATGATCTCGAAGACCCGTTCCGGCTTTATCGCTGCCACACGATCATGAACTGCACCAACACCTGCCCCAAGGGCCTCAACCCGGCCAAGGCGATTGCCGAAATCAAGAAGATGATGGTGGAACGTCACGTTTAGGCGGCAATCTCCTTTGTGTTGGTCGCGCGACTGAAACGCAAAACCGCTTCGCACTTTTGCTGGCCACGCTCCGGTGCCGAAACCAGGAAGATGATGGTGGAACGCCAGATTTGGGCGGCGATCCTTTTTCGCGGTCGCGCGACCGAAGATACATATTCCAAATATGTAATGCTTGCGTCCGAAGGGCTTGCGCGCTTAGTCTTCAGGTTCGCGCAGGTTCGGCGGAGGAGACGATGGTCAACACGGACTGGAACGAATATGTCGAGGCAATTCACCGGCGCTATCTGGAGTTGCGCCGAAGCCATCCCGATGTTCTGAACGGCTACACCAAGATGGCGGTGTCCGCCATCGAGGAGGACGAGCTCTCCAGCAAGGTCAAGGAACTGATCGCGCTCGGGATCGCGATCGCGCTCAGATGCGACGAATGTCTGGCGTTTCACACCAAGGAAGCGATTGCGACCGGCGTGACACGGGAAGAATTCGTCGAGATGATCGGGGTCGCGGTCTATATGGGCGGCGGACCTTCGGCCAATTACGGGGCCAAGGCGCTGGAGATTTTCGACAAGCTGGGCGGCAAGGAAGGTTAAGGGGCCGAATATGCAAGCCCATTTGACAAACGTGCCTCAATGCGATTTCTGCGGCTGACGCAGATTTTCCCGATCCCCTGAACATGGCCAATTTCGAACCCGTTTTCACCCATCCCGATATCAACCTGGTGCGCGTGATCATCACGGCCCTGAAAGCGCATGGCTTTCATCCGCGCGAGGATGGACCGATCAATGCGGTCAGTTTCCCGGGCTTCAGCGAAAATGATGGCTATGCCATCGAGGTGCCGAGCAACGAGGCCGAGGATGCGCGCCTCTTGGCGGGCCATCTGCACGAAGAAATGTTCAAATAGGCGCCCGGCCGATTGCCACGGCGCTTCGGGCTCAGGGTTGTTAGCCGAAAACCACCGTGCGCGTGCCGTTGAGCATGACGCGGTTTTCAAGGTGCAGTTTGACGGCGCGCGCCAGAACCCGGCTTTCGATATCACGGCCCACGGCGATCAGATCGTCCGGCGTCATGGCATGGGTGACCTTCTCGGTCTCCTGTTCGATGATTGGTCCTTCATCGAGGTCGGGCGTCACATAATGGGCGGTGGCGCCAATCACCTTCACGCCGCGCCGGTGGGCCTGATGATATGGGCGTGCGCCCTTGAAGCTGGGCAGGAAGGAATGGTGAATGTTGATCACCTTTCCATAAAGCCGGTTGGAGAGATTGTCGGACAGGATCTGCATGTAACGCGCCAGAACCACCAGATCGGCATCGGATTCGGCAGCCAGATCGAGGAGTTTTTGTTCCTGCTCTGCCTTGTTGTCCTTGCCAACCGGCAGATAGTGGAAAGGAATGCCCTCATAATCGGCGGTGCGGCGGGAATCCTCGTGGTTCGACACGATGGCGGCGACCTCGGCGTTCAGCCAGCCGACGCGGATCTGGTAGAGCAGATGCAGCATGGCGTGATCGAATTTCGAGACCATGATGATGATCCGCGGACGTCGAGCCAGATCGCTGACGGCAAGGCGCATTTCGAAGCGTTCTGCGCTGGGTTTGAGGGCGCGTTCGATGCTCTCGACGGTCTCGCCGTCCGGCGCGTCGAGCTCGATACGCAGGAAAAAGCGGTTGGTTTCGCGATCCCAGAACTGGCTGGAATCGGCGATATTCGCACCCAGCGACGCCAGTTCCGTCGTCACCGAAGCAACGATGCCCGGACGGTCGGTGCACGATAGATTGAGTACGAAGCGGGTGCTCATGGTTTTGGCCTCAGTTCGGCGCGCTTGATGCCGCTTTCCGGGGCAAAGGGCAAGGCCCATTCCGCCAAAGGGTTACCCGGGCGTCAGGCCAGCGCCAGATCGACCAGCGCCTTGGCATGCAGTTCGGTCGTGTCGTAGGTGGGGATGGGCGACATTGCATCGTCGATGAGCATGCCGATTTCGGTACAACCAAGGATCACCGCTTCGGCACCCCGCTGCGCCAGCCGCTCGATTGCGGCGATATAGGTCTGGCGCGATTGGTCACGGATGATACCCCGGCAGAGTTCTTCATAGATGATGGCGTTGAGGTTGGTGATGTCGATATCCGGCACGATCGGGTCGAGCCCTTCGGCGCGAAGAATGTCCGCGTAGAAGCCCATCTCCATGGTGAATTGTGTGCCGAGCAGTCCAACGCACGCGAATCCATCCTCTCTCAGCCGGGCAGCGGTTGGCCGTGCGATGTGGATGAAGGGGACGGAAATCGCGGTTTCGATCTGGCTGGCAACAAGGTGCATGGTGTTGGTGCAAAGCCCGATCATGTCGGCCCCGGCTTCTTCAAGCTGACGGGCGGCTTCGGCAAGAAGAGCGCCAGCTTCGTCCCAGTTACCTTGGCTTTGCATCTCTTCGATGGGTGCGAAATCGAACGAGCGCATGAGAATGTCGGCAGAGTGCAGTCCGCCGAGCTTTCTGCCCACTTCCTGATTGATAATCCGGTAGTAGAGCGCGCTTGATTCCCAGGACATGCCCCCGATCAGGCCGATGGTTTTCACGCAAACTCCCCGGTGCGGATGCGGCCGGGCAGATCGGCGAACTGGCGCACGACCTCTTCATAGACCTCGCGTTTGAACGGGACGACGCGGCCGATGGTTTCGGCAAAAGGCACCCATTCCCAGGCGGAGAATTCGGCGGGATGGGCGCCGTTCATCGGGCGTTCGACATCGATTTCGCTGTCGTCGCCGGTCAGAAGAACGGCCAGCCATTTCTGTTTCTGACCGCGATATTTGCCCTTCAGGGCCACGCCAAGTGCCGAATCGGGCAATTCATAGGTCAGCCAGTCTTCGGTAATGCCGAGAAATCTGATCGATGAAACGTTGGTTTCTTCCCGCAATTCCCTGAGGCCGCCTTCTGCGGGATCCTCGCCCTTGTCCAAACCGCCCTGCGGCATCTGCCAGGGATTGGTCAATTCGCCTTCAACGAATTTCAGGCGTTTGCCCATGAAGACCAGACCCTCGCGGTTGAACAGGGCAATGCCAGCGCAGGGCCGGTAGGGCATGTCTTCGCGTTTTGGCATCAGGATTGGTTCCCTTGCATGAGCGCGCTGACGGGCACAAGTTCGATATTCTTGTCATCGAGCCCGGCCGCCCAGGAAATGATGGTGGCAATCGAGACCGGCAGGGCGTTGACCACGCCGACGGCGCTGCCCTGCTGGCCGGCAATGTTTTCAAGTTCGGTCAGTTTGTCGAGAATGGCGGCGCGGGACGGGTTGGAATCGAGCGTGAGATTGGCGCGGGTAAAGGGAACCTGATTGGCGCTGGCCAATTGCCTGGACAAGGAGCGGTTGGACGAATTGTCGTCGA
The DNA here is from genome assembly GCA_020638065.1 of Hyphomicrobiaceae bacterium. Classification (GTDB taxonomy): domain Bacteria; phylum Pseudomonadota; class Alphaproteobacteria; order Rhizobiales; family Devosiaceae; genus JACKJF01. The sequence goes on from JACKJG010000009.1 coordinate 113,422, forward strand.
GATAGGCAAGTCCGCGCGTTCCCAGCTCTTCCATGACGGGTGTGAAGTCCGCCGCCGAGGAGGAAAATCGGGCGCCGAGATTGTTCATGATGCCGATATAGCCACCGAAGCGCGCCATCAGCCAATAAAGATTGTCCAGATTGGTGCGGGCGGGCTGATTGGTCAGCAATGTCTGCGGACCGGGATCGGACTGGGGATAGTCGAAGGGCTCCATCGGCACTTCGAGCAGGATTTCGTGCCCCTGACGGCGGGCGGCATTGGTGGTGCGGTCAAGGGTCTGGCCGTAGGGCGCAAAGGCGAGGGTGATGTTTTCAGGCAGGCGGTCGACCGCATCGACCGTGGTGGCTTCGTCCAGCCCAAGGCCGGTAACAATGATGGCGATCAGCGGCTTTCCGTTTGCCGATGCGGGGGTGATCGAAGGCCGGGAATAGGCCTTGAACGGGGTTACACCCTGCGGGCTGATGCGCGGGATATCGCCATACTTGGTCTGTTCGAGCAGATCGATATAGACGTCGAAATCATTGACCGGGCGCGCCGTCAGTTCGGTGATGGATGAATTGAGGGCCGGGTTGTCCTGAGGGAGCGGGGGTGCGGCCTCGATGGGCGTAGCGTTGGGATCGTTAGCCGGTGCGGGCGCGGGATTGTCCGCCACGGTTTGCGCGACGGGATTGGAATCCTCGATCGAGCTGATGGGCACGGTGACGGCGGGACGGCCGCCGTCGGGGTCGTTGATCAGCAGCACACGGCCAACCAGTACGCCAATGATCAGCAGCCCGGTGCCCGCCATGATGCGGCCGAACGGAAGCGACCGAAGATCGGGCAGGTTTTTCGGAAGCGCGAATCTTTTTTTGGACTGGCCGAGCGGACGGCTGAGATCGTCGGTCATCGCCGATCTATCCTTTGTCGCAAATATCGTGCCGGCATCGCACAATTGCCCGGCGAATCACGTTTTCCGACTGATAGCACGAAAGCAAAGACCCGGCACGGGGACCTGTCCCGTACCGGCCGATATCGTCCTAGCTGTTCGGGTCGGGCGGATAGGCCGGGTTGGTTTCCTTGCCGAGGATCAGGTCGAGCGCGTAATTGAGCTGGGTGTCCTTTTCCGGATCGGCTGGCACGAAGGTCGAGGAACCGGAGGTTGCCTCCGCATCCGTGCCGCCGCCAATCTGACCCTCAAGCGCCGCCTCGCCCACGACTTCGTCACGGCCCTGGAATTCTTCGGGCACATTCTGCTGGATGAGGATATCGGGCTGGATACCGGACGCCTGAATCGAGCGGTTGGACGGCGTGTAATAGCGCGCGATCGTCAGGCGCATGGCGCCGTTTGAACCAAGCCCGATGATCAGCTGCACCGATCCTTTGCCGAAGGAACGGGTGCCAATGATCGTCGCCCGTTTCTGGTCCTGCAGTGCGCCGGAGAGAATTTCGGCCGCTGACGCGGTGCCGCCATTGATCAGAATGATGACCGGCACATCCTTGATCAGGGCGTCGAGATCGTCGGGATGGGCATCATATCGCTCGTTTTCGTCGGGGTTGCGGCCGCGGGTCATCACGATCGCGCCCTGGCTGAGGAAGGCATCGGCGACATAGACCGCCTGATCGACCAGCCCGCCGGGATTGTTCCTGAGGTCGAGGATAATGCCCTTGGGCAATTTGCTGTCGTTCTCGTCCACGATTTCGTGGATCGCATCCTCGATGCCGTTGAAGGCCTGCTCCGAGAAGCTTTCGAGGCGCATGATGGCGACATCGTCCTGCATGCGCCAGCGCACCGCCTTGACCGGGATGAAGCCGCGGTCGAGCTCGACATTGAACGGATCGGCCACGCCCTCGCGCACCAGGGTGACCCTGATGGGCGTGCCGACCTTGCCCTTCATCTGGTTGATGGTCTCGTCAAGCGAGCGGCCGAGAATCGGAATGCCGTCGAGTGCGATGATGTAGTCATTGGCCAGAATGCCGGCCCGGAAGGCGGGCGTATCCTTGATCGGGTTCATGACCCGGACAATGCCTTCTTCCATGGTGATTTCGACGCCGAGACCGCCAAATTCGCCGGACGTGTCCTGGCGCACCGATTCGTAGGCCTCGGGCGGCAGATAGCCGGAATGGGGATCAAGCGAGGTGAGCATGCCCTCGATGGCGGCGCGGATCAGCTGGCGTTCATCGGGGACGTCGACATATTCGGAGCGGATACGGTCGAAGACCTCGCCGAACAATTGCAGGTCGGAATAGATCTCGTCAGTCGAGCGACCTTGAAAGTCGGTTTGATTCGCATCCGGCGCGCCGGCGTCCTGGGCCAACACAGGGCTGGCTGGCCACATCGTCAGGCAGAGGGAAGTGAAAACAGACGCAAGCAGGGTGCGATTGAGCAATTTCAAAGCCATGAACTCATCCGGTTGTCTGGGCGATGCGCACCGGCGTCCACCATTGGGCGGGGTCGAAGGGCACATTGTTGTTGCGGAACTCAATATAGAGGGTTGGGCGCGCGTTGCCAGCACTGGTTGCAACGGTTGCGCCTTTGGTGTGTTCACCCATGGTGCCGACCGGCTCGCCCATGCGTACGAATTGCCCCAAATCCACGTCCAGTTTCTCCATGCCGGCCAGAAGGATAACGAAATCGTCGCCGGGATTGAGAATGATGATCTGGCCGTAATTAAGGTAAGGACCCTTGTAAATGACCCAGCCGTCGGCGGGCGCGACGACCTGGGCGTCGGCGCGGGTCACGATGGAGACGCCTTTGGAAATGCCGCCGAAGCCGTCATCGGCTCCGAACTCGGTGATCGTGACACCGGCGACGGGATTGGTCAGATAGCCCCTGGCGCTGGCAATGGAGATGGCGGGCGCCGTGCGGCTGGCGTCGGCAAAGGCGGCCGCAACCTGGTCGGGGTCGAGGCTTGCGACCTCGGTCCCCTCGGAGGCGTTCTGGGCCGCTTCCACTGCCTGATCCACCGCGGCGATGCGTTGGCGGAGAGCGGTGATCAACTGGTCGAGGGAGGTTGCTTCGGATGCAAGTTCGGTCGCAGTCTTTTCTTCGTCGGCCAGTTCGCTCGAGGCACGGGTAACGCCGACCCGTCTTGCCTCGATCAGGGTTGCGATGCGCAATTGCTCTTCCTGAAGGGTGACGAGCCGGTCCGAGAGGGTCTGCTTTTCCTTTTCGACATTCTCGCGCACGTCGACCAGAGCCTTGAGGTCGGCGGTGACCTTTTCGGCCCGGTCGTGCAATTGCGGCAGAACCGCAGACAGAAGCGAAGCTGAACGGGCGGCGTTGATGGCGTCGGCGGGGTCAATGATCATGGCGGGCGGCGGGTTCTTGCCGATGCGCTGGAGGGCCGAAAGCAGGGCGGCAACATCCATGTCGGCGCCATCGAGCCGGGCCCGGATGTCGCTTTCGTCCTTGAGCAATCCGGTCAGGCGTTCCTCGGCATCGCTGACCTCGATTTCGGCCAGTTTGACGCGCTGGGCGGCGGCAATCAATGCGGCGTTCTGCTGGTCGCGGTCGCCCTGCATGTTGGCGATTTCCTGGCGCAGGAAATCGGCGCGATCCTGGGATATGGAAATGGCTTCATTGATCTTGAGAAGCTCGGCTTCGGCGTCCTGCGTGGCCTCATTGGCGGCCGAAGGCGCGGAATCATCCCCGGTATGGGCTGCGTCGCCGGGTATTTCAGTGGTCTGGGTGGCCTGATCCGGGGTCTGGGGACTTTCCTGCGCAATTGCCACGCCGGTCATAGCCCATAGTGGCGCGCATGCCAGAATGGCGGCGGCAATGAGGGCTTTGGGTCGGCGCATGGGCGGGCAAATCATCGAGGCGAATCAACACCCCAACATAGTCGCTTTTGTGGTCAAAGGCAGGTGTGGCGCCCGGCGCGTTCAGGCGCGGTGGTAGGGATGTCCTGAGAGGATGGTGGTGGTGCGATAAAGCTGTTCGCACAGGAGAATGCGGACCAGCTGGTGCGGCCAGGTCAGGGGTGAAAAGGCCAGAACCAGATCGGCGCGTTTTCGCACGTTTTCGTCCAGCCCGTCGGCGCCGCCGATCAGAAAGGTCATCTGCCTGCGGCCATTGTCGCGCTCGCGGGCAACCAGTTGAGCGAAATCCTCGCTGCTGCTTGCCTTTCCGCGCTCGTCAAGCGCGACCACAAATGCGTCATCGGCGCATTCGGCCAAAATCTGCCGGGCCTCGTCGGCCTTTCGGGCACCGGCGGACGACGCGCGGGATTCAGAGATTTCCTTGAGGGAAAAGCCGGTCAGGGCCAGGGGTTTGCCGGTGGCGATGGCGCGGTCGAGATAGCGCGCGACCAGTTCCCGCTCGGGGCCGGATTTCAAGCGTCCGACCGCGACAAGTGATATTTGCACCGATCAGTCCGGAATTCGGGTGATCAGTTGGTCAGCGGCAGGTCGGTCTGCCACATCTTTTCAAGATTGTAGAATTCGCGCACTTCCGGGCGGAAAATGTGCACGATTACATCGCCGGCATCGAGCAGGACCCAGTCGGCGGCGCCGAGGCCTTCGATCCGGGCGGTGCCGAAACCATTGTCCTTGAGCGCTCGTGCGACCTGATCGGCGACGGCGCCGACATGGCGGTGCGAGCGCCCGGAGGCGACGACCATATAGTCCGACATGGGAGACTTGCCGGTCATGTCGATGCTGACAATGTCCTCGGCCTTGGCGTCGTCGAGGCTTTGAAGAACAACATCGATCATGGAGCGGGAAGTGTTTTTGGGGGCAGTCGAATTTGCAACAGAGGTTGCGCTTGGCGTGATTGCAGCCACTAGAGACGTTTCCTTGATGGTTGAGAGAAAGGCAAGCAGACCGGGCTTGACCCCGTGAGGGCTTTGAATATCGGCGTTGGCACCGAAAGCGAAGTCACGTCTGAGGACAGATCCTGTTCTTGCCTGACACGATTATCATGCCGAATAAGTTAACAAAGGGCAAGCAATTTGGCTCATTCTGATCCGTTTTGGCGCAGTCCGGCCCGAATCTGGGTGGAGGAAAGCGCCGACATCAGCCCGGTCAGAAAGATCCAGGCCGGCGGGTCGGCATAGGGCAGGAGCGGTGCGTCGAGCTCGTCATAGCGGAAGCGCGCCAATGCCGTTGCTGCGGGCGAGAAGAGTGCCTTCTTTGAGGCGCCGGGGCGGGCATAGACGACCAGCGGCATGAGATTGGCGATGTCGCGCCAGCGGTCCCATTTGTGAAAGCTTGCCAGACTGTCGGCGCCCATGATCCAGACGAAGTGGCGGCTGGGCATCGTCTGGCGCAGAAAATTGAGCGTGTCGAACGTGTAGCGGAAACCGTGGGCCGCCTCGAACCCGGTGACGAAAACATTGGGCAGGTGGATCATGCGGCGGGCCGCTTCGACGCGTTCGGCAAGCGGCGCCAGTTCACCATGATCCTTGAGCGGGTTGCCGGGGGTGACGAGCCACCAAATGGCGTCAAGCCCGAGACGCTTCAGAACCTGCTGGGAGACGAGTTTGTGGCCGTCATGCGGCGGGTTGAAGCTGCCACCGAACAGGCCGATGGTCATGCCCGGCGCCGAGGCGGGCAGGTCGGTGATGCCGGGAAGAACGATGCGCCGCGGGCGCGGATCAAGGCTCACGGGCGGGTCGTTCCCTGACCTTCAACGAGGTATTTGAAGCTTGTCAGCTGTTCGAGACCGACCGGACCGCGTGCATGCATCTTGCCGGTGGCGATGCCGATTTCCGCGCCCATGCCGAACTCACCGCCGTCGGCGAATTGCGTCGAGGCATTGTGCATGAGGATGGCGGAATCGATCCTTGAAAAGAATCTGTCCCGTGCTGCCAGATCATCGGTAATGATCGCTTCAGTATGGTGCGAGGAATGGGTTTCAATATGTTCGATAGCGGCGTCGAGATCATCGACGATGGCAACCGAAATGATGGGTTCGCCATATTCGGTGATCCAGTCCTTTTCGGTCGCGGCAATTGCCTTGGGGAAGGCGGCGCAGACCTTTTCGTCACCGCGAATTTCGCATCCGGCAGCATCGAGCGCCTCGAGAATGGGCAGAAGATGGGTGCCGGCCACGTCGCGATGCACGAGCAGGGTTTCGGCGGCGCCGCAGATCGAGGTCCGCCGCATCTTGGCGTTGAGGGTTACCGCGACTGCCATGTCGCGGTCGGCGGCCTTGTCGACATAGACGTGGCAGATGCCTTCAAGGTGAGCGAAGACCGGCACGCGGGCCTCGGACTGGACGCGGGCAACGAGGCCCTTGCCGCCACGGGGCACGATCACGTCAATGTTGCCGTCGAGCCCGCGCAGCATTTCGCCGACAGCTGCCCGGTCGGCGGTCGGCACGATCTGGATGGCGTCGACAGGCAGACCGGCTTTGTCGAGCCCTTCCTGCAAACAGGCGTGAATGGCGCGCGAGGTCTGGTAGCTGTCGGAGCCGGGCCTGAGGATCACGGCATTGCCGGCTTTCAGGCACAGTGCGCCGGCGTCGGCGGTGACGTTTGGACGGCTTTCGAAGATGACGCCGATGACACCGAGGGGCGTACGGACGCGCGAGATATGCAGACCCGAGGGCACGTCCCATTCGGCGATCACAGTGCCGACGGGATCGTTGAGTTTGACGATGTCATGCAGCGCATCGGCAATGGCTTCGATGCGGGTTTCATCCAGTTTCAACCGGTCAAGGAACGATGCGGTCAGCCCCTTTTCGGCACCGGCAGCAACTTCCTTCTCGTTGATTTTCAGAATGGCCCGCGTGTTGGCGAGCAAGGCGTTAGCAGTTTCGATGAGTGCATTGTTCTTGGCTTCGGTCGACGCGCTGGCCAAAACGCGGGCGGCGGCGCGGGCACGCCGGCCAATGTCCGCCATCTCGGCGGCGATGCCGGTTTCTGCCATGCGGGGCGCTGACTGGACGTTCATCTCGTTACTCGCTCATGACCGGCTTGGCGGCGTCGGAAGCCAATAACACAAGGTTGTCGGCATGCACCAGTTCGGTGCGGCTCGAGGGGCCGAGCAGATCAGCGATCTCGCCCGACTTGTGCCCCTTTGCCAGTTGCGCTTCTTCGCCGGACATGGAGGCCAGGCCGCGCGCGAGTTCGACATTGTCGGGGCCGAATATGCCGAGCGTGTCGCCGCGATTGAAATGGCCGGAAATGGCGGTGACGCCAATGGGAAGCAGCGATTTGCCCGATTTGAGGGCGCGGGCCGCTCCAGCGTCGATATGGATCTGGCCGGAAATGTCGAGCGTGCCGAGAATCCAGCGCTTGCGGGCAGCGGCACCTGACTGGCGGGCGGGAAAATAGGTATGGCGCGCGCCCTTGGTCACCGCTCGGATGGGGTGGAAGGCCGCGCCCTTGGCGATGATCATGGCGGTGCCGGAGCCGGTGGCGATGCGGGCAGCGTCGATCTTGGTGGCCATGCCGCCGCGTGAAAGGTGGCTTGCCGCCCCGCCGGCCATGGCTTCGATTTCGGGACTTATCGTTTCGACCAGCGGAATATGGGTTGCGTCGGCGCTGCTGCCGGGCGGGGCGGTATAAAGCCCGTCGACGTCGGAGAAAAGCAGCAGCATGTCGGCATTGGCCATCGCGGCCATGCGGGCCGAGAGCCGGTCATTGTCGCCGTAACGGATTTCGGCGGTCGCAACCGTATCGTTTTCATTGATGATGGGCACGGCGCCGAGGGCGAGCAGGGTCGAGAGCGTGGCGCGGGCGTTGAGGAACTGACGGCGTTCTTCGGTGATGTTGGGTGTGACGAGAATCTGGCCGGTTATCACACCGTGTTCGGCCAGCGCGTCGCGCCAGGCCTGGCTGAGGGCGATCTGGCCGACACTGGCCGCGGCCTGGGCCTGGTCGAGGGTCAGGGGCTTTTTGGCCGAGGTCAGATTGAGAATGGCGCGCCCGAGCGCCACGGCACCGGACGAGACGACGATGACATCGCAACCTTCCTGCTTGAGCGCGGCGATGTCGGCGCAAAGGCTTTTCAGCCAGTCATGGCGCAACTGGCCGCTGGCGGCATCGACCAGAAGGGACGACCCGATCTTGATGGTCAGGCGTTTGACGCCGGCAAGTGGATTGGCGGGCCGGACCATTTCAGGGTGCCCAGGGCCCGGTTTCGGCGGGGAGCTTTTCCTCGGCATCCGCCACGCGGGTTTCGTCGAGAATGCGGCCGACCGCGAACAGCACCTTGTCGATGTTCTTGCCGCTGGCGGTGGACGCGGCAAACAAGCTGCCGACGACATGGGGTCTCAGTTCCTCGAACTTTTCGGCCACGGCCTCATCGGTCAGGGCGTCGATCTTGTTGAGGACCGCGATTTCAGTCTTGTCTTCAAGCCGATGGCCATAGGCCGACAATTCGTCGCGAATGGTCTCGTAGGCACCGACCACGTCTTCGCTGGTGCCGTCGATGAGATGGACCAGGACGTTGCAGCGTTCGACATGACCGAGAAAGCGGTCGCCAAGCCCGTGACCTTCGCTTGCGCCTTCGATCAGACCGGGAATATCTGCCAGAACGAATTCACGGTCGCCGGCGCGGACCACGCCGAGATTGGGGTGAAGTGTGGTGAAGGGATAGTCGGCGATCTTGGGCTTGGCCGCGGACACGGCACTGAGAAAGGTCGACTTGCCGGCATTGGGCAGGCCAACCAGCCCGGCATCGGCGATGAGTTTAAGGCGCAGCCAGATCCACTTTTCCTCGCCTTCAAGGCCGGGATTGGCGCGGCGGGGGGCCTGGTTGCGGGCAGTCTTGAAATGGGCATTGCCGAAGCCGCCATTGCCACCGGGGAGGAGTTTGACCTTCTGTCCGACCTCGGTGAAGTCGGCGATCAGGGTTTCGTTGTCGTCTTCGAATATCTGGGTGCCAACAGGCACCCGCAGGGTTGCGTCCGCGCCCTTGGCGCCGGAGCGGTCGCGGCCCATGCCATGTACGCCGGTCTTGGCCTTGAAGTGTTGCTGATAGCGATAATCGACGAGCGTATTCAGACCGTCGACACATTCGGCCCAGACGTCACCGCCCCGTCCGCCATCGCCGCCGTCAGGTCCACCGAACTCGATATACTTTTCGCGGCGGAAGGACACCGCACCCGCCCCGCCATTGCCGGAGCGGATGAAGACCTTGGCCTGATCCAGAAACTTCATGCGATGCTCGCTTCAAAGTCCTCTCTTGAGAGCTCGGTATCGATATGCTCGATCTCCCGGTCCCGGGCCACGCAGAAAATCTGCGAACGGCCGGTTTCGACAAAGCCGAGTTTGAACTGAATGGCAAGAGAGGCCATGTTGAAATGGAAAACGCCCGAATAGAGGATATCGGCGTCGGTATTGTCGAAGAACCACTTGATCGCAGCGATGACTGCCTCGGTCATGTAGCCCTGACCCCAATAAGGTTCGCCCAGCCAATAGCCGATATCCGGCCCGAAGCGGCCTTCATGAAACCCCACATTGCCGATCAGCCCATCCTGAGGGGTGGTGATGGCGAAGCCGAATTCGCGCGGATTGAGCGTCCGGGTTTTTTCGGGCAGCCATTCGCGCGTGTCGTCCACCGTAAAGGGTAGCGGCACGCGCGCGAGGTTCCCCGCAACAGCGAAGTTGTTGAGCAATTGCGCATAGCGTTCCGCATCGGCCAGTTCGGGACGGCGCAGCACAAGGCGCGGCGTTTCGATGGTCCATGGAAGCCCGCTGGGGCCGAAATCACGTTCCAGTGCGCTCATATTGGCCTCCTCCTTGCCAGTCGAAGCGGCGAATCAATCTGCCCTCGTGCGGGCCGCAATCATCTACCGTTTCGGATATCAGTCTGAATCCGGCCTTTTCAAGGACCCGGCAGGATGCCGAATTGTCCGCAAGCGCGCGCGCCATGAGCGGCGCATCCGGTGCCACGTCAAACAATGCAGAAATCAGCGCCGCCGCCGCTTCGCTGGCATAGCCCTTACCCCAATAGGGCTCGCCCAGCCAGTAGCCGATTTCGATACTATCACGGCCGTCCAGTTCGAAAAAATGAAAACCAATAACGCCGACCAGCGCTTCGTCACGGGTTATGGCATAGGCGTGCTCGGTTTCGGAACGGCTCAACGTGTGAATGAACTCGAACGCATGCTCCATCGTATAGGGGTGGGGCAGGCGCGCCAGCATCCTGTGGACGTCGTAATTGTTGGCCAGACGCTGCAGGCTGGCCGCGTCGCGATCGTCCGGGCGGCGCAGCACGAGACGCGCGGTTGCGACTTGATCGGGCAGGTCGCGGCGAATCTGCTGGCTCGGAATTGTCGGTGTCATCGGTCACAGTCCATTCAAAGGCAAAGGGGAGCCGGATCGGGCTCCCCTTGCTGAACTTTTGTGACGTTGTGATCACTTCAGTGCCGGGGAGTGGGATCCGGCAGAAGTGATTGTCTTCTGCCGTTATTCGGCGGCTTTCATCGGGTTTACGGATACGAAGGTTCGGCCACCGGACTTGGTGGAGAAGCTGACTTCGCCCGCTTCAAGCGCATAAATCGTATGGTCCTTGCCCATACCGACATTATCGCCCGGGTGCCACTTGGTGCCGCGCTGACGAATGATGATGTTGCCCGGAATGACGGCTTCGCCACCGAACTTCTTCACGCCAAGACGGCGGCCTGCCGTATCACGACCGTTGCGGGACGAACCGCCTGCTTTCTTGTGTGCCATGAAAGTGCTCCTTGCTGGTCCCTATATACTACTTGTTCGCGGATTTTGCACGCGGGGGTTTGCCGGCGAGCAAATCCTTGGCCTGCTGGATCCAGTCTTCGCGCTCGATGCGGCCCTTGAAGTTGAGTTCGGCATCGACGCGTTCGGTTTCGGCGGCATCGAATTCTGCAACCTGCTTGAGGCTGGTAATGCCGAGCGCGTTGAGCTTCTTCTCCAGCGCGGGGCCGACGCCCGAAATCAGCTTGAGATCGTCAATCACGCCTTCGGTTGCGGTGGCAGAAGCGGCCTTGGCGGGTGCGGCAGCGGGTTTCGGAGCCTCTTCAGCTTCGGCCTTTTTCGGCGCGGCCTTCTTGGCTGCAGGCTTCTTGCCGCCGGTCAGGATGTCGGTGATCTTGACCACGGATAAGTGATGACGATGGCCGATGGTGCGGCGCGAATTCTGGCGGCGGCGCTTCTTGAAGACCTTGATCGTGTCGCCACGGGTCTGTTCGACCAGTTCGCCGACCACGGTTGCGCCGTCGACCAGCGGGGTGCCAATGGTCACGTCGGCGCCGGCACCGACCATGAGAACATGATCGAAGGTGACGGTTTCGCCGGCTTCGGCGTCGAGTTTTTCGATTTTCAGAACGTCGTCGGCAGCAACCTTGTATTGCTTGCCGCCGGTCTTGATGACTGCGAACATCTTCTTTCACCGGCCTTTGGCCGATGCCCTTATTGTCGCGTCCTGTGGCGCCGCCCCTGACGCCGTCGTATTGACGGGGAGGCAGACTTGAAACGAACCTTCAAACGAGGTTCCAAAAAAGCCGCAGACAGCTGTTGCGAAATCAAAAGGCACGCCAACCCGGGTCAGCGTGCGCAATCGGCGGGCTTATGCGGGCAAATCGCCTAAGAGTCAAGCCAGAGGTCAAGTTCCGAAGGGTTCACCCATACCAATCATAAAGCCGGACGTCGATTTCCTTGCCGCCTGCGTCGACCGGCGTTTGAGACATTTCAGTGGCCGCACCAAAAGTCTGAATGACAGGCAAATTTCTCAAACTAAGATGGAAGTGCCTATTTCAAGACTTTGGAAATTTTCATGACAAGCATTGTTTTGACATTTTTAAACAGCTGGCTTTGGCCTGTCGCCGTTCTTCTATGCCTCGTATTTTTGCTCAGGACGCTCAGGCCGAATTTTGCGGTCGGAGCGGCGGTCAGCATCTTGGCCATCGCTTTGTGTGTGGGTGCGTCCTCCTTCGTCAGGACAAATCTTCTTCATCTTCTGGACATCACGACCGGCGGAATTTCTTCGCAACTAATCGGCCTCAACAAATCCACAAGCTATGCCGATGTCAGGTTCAAGTTCATTTTGGAACTTGAGGTTGACGGAGCACCCAGGAAATTTGAGAGCGTCCACGAGCTGAAGGTCCGGAAATCCGGGTCGGACGGGATTGGCGGTGTGCCGCGCGCTTACGATGACTATTTCGGAGAGGCCATTTACGCCGATTTGGGACCCAGCCGCCCGGGCCTGCTTATGTTGCTCTCGACGGAAGTGGTTACAGGTGGACATGGCTCGGGTCCGGGCGAAGACCGATTTGAAAACCTTATGCCCGAAGCGTGTGGAATCGCGCACCGCTTTGACACGATCGATGATTACATCTTGGCACTGAACAGTCTGACGGGAACCTGCTCTGTTCCCGCAATTATGCTGCCTGTCGTACTTTCTGTTCCCAATGCCGCCGACCCATTCTCATACCAGCTCGCAGATTTCAGAAACCTAGGGGCAGCGTTTGGGAATAATGTTGTCTTTCGCTCCCTTGAAATCGAATTCACAGACGAGCCTGTGACGACGGGCCTGGATAAGTCGTTACCTTGGCTTCAAAGTAAAGATATTCAGCGCGAGTTCTATATTCCGAAACTCGTGAACAGGCAGTCTGTTAGCAATAGATATAGTTTGGTCGAAAGTTCATTTTTGAAAGGTCATAATTATGAGTCTTGGTCAGGATTTGATTGATTATTCGGTCTATTCACATGACGTATGGGATCAAGTTCTTTGGAGGCAATTGACGGGTGACATCGGCTTGCGGCTGCTTTCTTCATTGCCTTATCATTGGATCGGCGGCACAGAATTCTGGCCAAGCTAATCACGATGGGCTCCGAACGCCGTCCTCACCCATACCAATCATAAAGCCGGACGTCGATTTCCTTGCCGCCCGCATCGACCATGGATTTGAAGGCCTCAAGGTCCGAGCCGCGGTAATGGTAGGGGTAGATGACCTTCGGCGCGAAGGCGAGCACGCCGGAGGCGGCCTGTTCGATATCCATCGTATAGGGCAGGTTCATCGGGACGAAAGCGAGATCGACCCCGGTCAGCGCGCGCATTTCGGGCGTGTCCTCGGTGTCGCCGGCAATGTAGACCCTGGTGCCATCAAGCTCGAGAACATAACCATTGTCGCGGCCCTGAGGGTGATATTGCAGTCGGTCGGCGCTCGTATTGTAGGCGGGGATGGCATTGATGCGCATGTCTCCGAACAGGAGCATGTTGTTGTTGGCGATGGCCGTGGCGCGGGATTGCAGATCGGAGGGCAGTTTGGCAAAGACACCGGGATTGACCACCAGGGGGGTGTCGCTGTCCGTGATGGCGCGCAAGGTGTCCGTGTTGAAATGGTCGCCATGCTCATGGGTGATCAGCACCAGATCGGGTGCCGGCAGATCGGCATAGAGAGAGGGATCGCCCACCGGATCTGAATAAAGGGTCAGGCCCGGCGCGACGAGGGCGAGGCTCGCATGATTGACCGGCATGATGTCGATCTTGCCGGAGCTGGACGGGATAGAATTGTTCATTTCGGTATGTGATGCGGCCATGGCGGCAGATGATAGGCCCGGAACCGCTGCCGCGGCAACAAGGGCCGTGCCGGCCTGAATGACTCGGCGGCGGGTCAGTCCTGGTGTGTTTCGGTGCATGTTGTGGTTCCCTCGCGATGCTGCATAGTCTGTTGCGCGTGTGGATGACAGTTTTGGTGCGGACTTCCGGTCGCGTCCATCCTGCGCGCGAGAATGTGAATGCCGGTTTGCCGGGGTCAAATTGCGGTCAAATTGAGTATTGCGACGGGCAGGGGCCTATGGCATAAGCCGCACCGCCTGCCGGGCCTAGACCACCCGGCAAGAGGGCTTTCGCGGAGAGGTGCCGGAGTGGTCGAACGGGGCGGTCTCGAAAACCGTTGAGCGCGTGAGCGTTCCGAGGGTTCGAATCCCTCCCTCTCCGCCATCAAGTCCTTCAAATTCGCAGTCTTTCAGCGAGGTAGGTGCCTGGACGCTAAGCTACTGATATTGCGAGGGCTCTGTTCGCGATTGCCGGTCCCAGTTGTATAGAGACGAGCCGAATGCAATCAGTCAGCACCAGAAACACCCCGCGGCTTTTTCTCCATATGCTACCGGACAACTCGCGGCTGGGGGCGAATTCAGAACCGAGCGGGCGATCAAGACAAGTACGATACCACGATATTTTTGGGCGCAGTCGCTATTCGTTGGTCTGATTTACGGCGCCAGCCTGACCTGCCCATATCTGCCGCCGCAATCTGAAGGCGGGGAGACTGGTGCATCGGCCCGCCCGTTCAATACCGATAAGCGCGACGACGGCATCACACCGTTCTTCATCAATTCTCATCCTGCCTTCGCTAAGCGCCATATAGACTGCGTCGATGTATGCGCCATCTGGCAAGCCTGTTTGAACTGCCGGATGCACCAAGAGATCCAATGTCCAGGCTGGAGACTTTCCATTCATCACAGCTTTAGCCCGCGCCCTTCCCTTGCGCTCATCGATCACGGGCATAAAGCCTTGCGTCGCAGCAACTGCGATCGTAGCTGCTTCCCCATCATCCAGCGAACCAGGCGCAGCAATAAGCGTCTCGAAAATGCGATATGCCCCATCATCCAGAGACGCTACCTGGATGATGCCTAGCGAGATAAGGTTCTGGACGAAGTCGTTCTCACCGTTGGTGCGGCTGGTTTCGTGATCCAGCTCGGTGACGACCACATCTGGTACGACAATCTCGTTGGGAATCGAGCGAAGGACCTGCTCGCCGAACGAACAAGCGTGCAGGTTGATCAGCACGCTGGTGTCAGGGACTATGGGGGTCAGCGTTTCAGAGAGGGAGCTTGAACAGGTCATCCGTTTCGCTCTCCTCAAGCTCCATCTGATCGAGCAGGGCGCGCAACTCGAGCCGACTGACCATCAGCAGCTCAGCTAACTGCCCTTCGGACATAAGATCGCGTTTCCATGCAGTGTATGCCATCAGGCTCATCGGATGCGACACGGGCCGGTCTGCGTCATCCTTTGCGGGATCGGGCTTGCTGGCAGCCTCGCCCAGAACTTCGCGGACCTGTTCATGCGTTATGCCGCCATGCGCCTTAAGCTTTTCCCAAGCGCCGCGCTTGACTAGCCCAAGCTCTTCCAGTCTGCGGACGCAAGCTTCGCGCGAAATACGAAAATGGTTCGCCTGCACGATGATGGGCCTTCGGGTGATCTCAGCCCCAGCAGTGAGTTGCCTCCAAGCCAGCTCAAAACTCTTGCGCGGAGTCAGAAATGCGCGCCCGAAAGCATGCGCATATCGTTCCTCACGCGACTGGAATTTCTCATTCTCTTCGAGAACTTCGGGCGCCTGTCGAGTGCCGACAAAATGCCCAAGCTCATGGGCGGCCGATTGAATGCGCCGCTCGAGCGGGAAGTTCGCATTCAACAGGATGCACGCACCTAAAGTCGGGTCATACGTGAACAGCGCATCGACTTTTGAACCCTTCGACAGCCGCCGCTGGTAGAGCCGGATGCCGAGATCTAGCTGCATTAGAGAGAAAATATCGGCGATCGGCCCTGCGCCCAATCCGAGCCAATCCCGCAGCTCCTGTGCGTGGCGCTCAGCGAGCTCAAATACGTCGCCGCTATTGATGCCTCTTTCATGCGGGTAATTTCTTGGTCGATCGATCCCGAGAATGTTCTCCAACTCGACTTCTGCGCGAACGAGGTCGTTCAGCAGTTTGACTGCTTCGTCAGCGTGATCGTCCTCGGTCTCACGAAGTCGGCGAAAGCGCGGTAATAAATCAGTGTGAACCGCCTCTCTGCGCAGCAGCGCATTGACTGACACTCCGTAATGGCTCGCCAATACCTGCAGCTCTTGAATACGTATCCGTCGGTTCCCTTTTTCAATCGAAACGAGGGTAGGGCGAGACATACCGATTACCTTTGCTGCCTCATCCTGACGAATCTTTGCGCTCTCGCGAGCGAGGCGAAGGCGGCGACCGATCTCTTGTGCGGTTAGCTCGTTCAGATCAGCCATGGCGACCTCCCTTCGTCCAAGATTGTAGAAAACTCTTCTCCCCCAGCTGCTGCTCAAATGCTGCCCATTCTTCCGAATGCCGTGCGAGCATGGCCCGAAGCTTGGTGATCACATCATCCAAGGGCGCCCCGAGCGCATCAGCGATCTGAAAAGCAAAGGGCTTCAAAACGGCATCATCTGCACTTGCCAAATCAGCGAGCTGTTGCAGGTGCCGCGCGCCCATATAGCCGTAATCATAAAGAGTGCTGGAGCGTCTAAAGTGTTCGCGCTTCGGCAGGGCCTCACTGAAATTTTCGGTCGACAAATCCTCAATGGCATAATTCTCCGGAGGCTCCATCACGCCAGCAGCGTGGAGACTCATGCGCCGCAGCAGGCACGCAGCGCACACGCCGCACTGACGCACTTCGCCTGCGACCCGAACATTAAATCGTTGCTGCCAGCACGAACGGGTGTTGATGATCTGTTTTTGTTCTACTCCAGGCTTCGCCAAATAGGACGCGATCGTCTGACCTTTGGTGTGCCAAAGACGTGGCTGCTGATAGCTCAGTTCGACCCCCAGAAGCCCTTTGATGAATCGCTCCATTTTTCTGAAGAAAGTGGGGTGGTTGCGGTAGTCCGGGTAGATGTTCAGAAGCGGCAGCAACACCGGGCCCAATGCGCCCTGACCGCTTTCCGGTACGATAATCTGGCGCACGTTCGACAGCTGCGCGGCAATGGCCGTTATTGCTGCAAATTTGAATCCACGCGAACGCGCGCTGTCCTCGTAGCCTTTCTTGCCAAGTTGCACGTCGAATGGGAGTCGATCGAATGGCCGCTCGTCCTTGCGAGGACGCTGCCTGAACTTCGACACGCGCACGCACACGGCAGAATCATTTTCGTTGAGGAGACCAGAGACACTCAACGAGTCCAGGCCTTCGCTGTAGGCCATAGCGAACTCTTTCTGCTGGTTCGGGAACAGCGGGCCTTGTCGCGGCTTGCTGGTCGCTGCCGCTTCATGACGCAAGAAGCTGAAACGCCACTCGTCGCCGGTCAGGTGACGCAAGGTCTCGCACAGATTCTGGACGACGCTTGCATCTTGCCAGCTTGAAAGCTCTATGACTGGAACTGTCACGTGAATATGCCGTGCCCAACGCAAATTCGCGCGCGCCCAGCGCCGATCGGCAAATTCAACAGCCGCGCAAACGATCAGGAGGTCGTGATGGATGTTGCTCCAGCCCTCATAGGAGTAGCTGTCGAAGATGTCTTTGTCGCAGCTGATTTCCGAACCGATGGTTGCATAGACTCGCCTCCCGGGCCGCTTGTGCGGAGGCTTTTGCCCCGCTTCAAGGATGCATAGGTCGCGTCGGGAAACCTTCCGAAAATCACTCAATACATTCATAATATGCGCTCGTCGACGCCGGTTATCCTTTTGACGTCCGGCTTGAACGCGTTCTTGTCGCAGCCCTTGACGGCTTCGCGGATGCGCGAGCGATCAAGGCTCTTCATCACATGGTTTGAACCTTTGATCAGCCGGTCGAACTGATCTTTGTACATCGGACCTTGCCGATGCGCTTCATATCCAGCTTCCTGGATGCGGGTGATGACCCTGCCAATGTTGGTCTCGACGCAGGCGTCTAGGGCCTGGTCGATTGCACCCTTCGAAGTTTCGCCTTCGTGCAGCCTCATAGTGACCTCGCGTTGAAGGTCGTCTGCAAATTCTGATCTGTCGTGCTTATCGAAGATGCAGTTGATAGAACCCTTTGGATCAAGGTCGAGCTGCCCATCCTGACCGAAACTTCGCAGATCCCGGATTAGTTCTGCATTTCCGGCCAGGATTCCGTTCACGATCGCATGACTGCCTAAAGCACAACGAGTGTCGTGATCCTCCGCCTCATTCTGCACGGCAACGGCAAACCGCTTCAATCGGCTGTCGAGCTGCAGATTTTTGAATGGGCCATCGGTCATCTCGCCCTCCTGTGTTTGTTGTATAGGATTGAAATCTGACAATGTCAACAAGTTACAAATAATGTCTGACATAGGTTGTCGGCGCTGCCATGGATTCGGGGAAGCAGGGCGGGCCTCGTCGAGGCCCCATCTACGCAAATATGTCTCGGGCGGGCGTTGCCGGGGAGCTCCTATTTGAACTCAAGGAGACTGCCTTCCACCTTTCGGCCCACAAACTGAATACCGGTGGCGTGCAGGATGTTTGATATTTCAGAGGGCAAAGATTTGCCGAGCTTATTGCCTCGGGTTTGGGAATAGTCGAGGAGGGTCCTCAACGGTTGGTAATATGCCGCGAAGCGGTGACCAGACCGCTAAGTTCATGTGGAGGAAGTCAAATGGACGCGAAGTTTCTATCCGAAGAGGTAATTGAGGGCATTGAGAAGTTTCGTCAGGAAACCACACCCGAGCTGACCAAGGTCGAAGTCGTTGAGCTCCTCCTTCGAGAGCAGCTGATTACGATTGGGATACTGAAACCAGACGAGGAACCCGAGCCGTGGGAGGTCCACTGAACCGTTGCACCACCGCCAAACTGGACAACCGATCCTTAGGGGCCAGACTTCGCTATGGTTCTGGAGTATCATTCGAGGCTGATGTCATTGGCTCAAAAATCGAGCAATCATCGCCTCTGAAACGTCACTCTCGTAGCAAAGTGGGCGTGCTCCGCCTGGTCGAGAGTAAGCGCTTCGCGCACCGCAGCGACGCCCCGCACGATCCGTGTTGTAGGGGCAGGGACAACTGCCAGAATATGAGCGCAATGAGTTTTGCATAAGCTGGCGAACGATTTCGCTGCGACTCGGTCCGAGAAGCGCTTGTTGTGGCGCTGTCGGTGCAACGAGAGTTTGAGCGGGCTGTGGTCTGTTTGCTGATAGGAATTGCTCACTGACCCATCCGAGTGACCTGTCCGCCAATCTGACTTGCGCCCAGTCGTTTGCGCGCGAAAGAACGATTACCTCAGCGCCCAACACCAGTTGATCCAAAACCGAATGGTCGGTCGATGGTCCGGCACGGACATTGAGAACCTGTGTGCTCACAAAGGCGGTCAGATTAAGTGGCTGAGTTGGCGGCTGGAGTAGTTGTGGCTCGACGACAATGCTCTGATTGTCCCGATTGATGGGTGGCGCTGGAATGGGAACGGTGGATGGAAGCGTCGTCACAGTTCGCGTCGGTTGGGTGCGAACATTGTTTCGAACTTGTGATGTGTCCCCTGAGGTGAATTGTTGGCCGAACCAAAGCAACGCAAAACCGCCCAAGACAATCCAAAACAGTCCCCCGCGCCGCCTTGCCATGTCGCTAACCCCCCCCCCCCGTTGAAGCGACGAAGACTTACTTTGCAGCAATTGCTTGCCGACTGGGAGTCAATTCCACACTTCCGTGCGGGGCGGTAAAATTGGCAGTGTGGGCTTAACCGGATATTTTTGTGCTCGTGCAAAGGCTGTGACAAATTCTAATTTGATGATTTGACCTTTACATGCCTCAGAACAGTTTGCCTCGACAGCGCGATAAGGTTGTTTACCTATCGTCACGTTCAGCAAGGCGGGGATGGCCCGGTACAGCGGTGTTGGCTCTGTTGTTTGCCGGCGGGTCATTCGCTGTGGTCTGGTTCGCTCAAAACCTGCCAACGCAAGTTTCAAATCCACAAACGCTGTTGGTGACGGATGGTCGAACTTCTAGTTCGCTACCCATCTGCTCTGGTGGAGACCGAGCCGCCCGGCGACTGACCTGCATTGTCGATGGTGATACCGGTTGGGAGAACGGCGTGAAGTGGAGACTGCATGCGATCGACACGCCTGAGATTGGTTCGCCCGAATGTCCTCAGGAGTACGAAACCGGCATCGAGGCGCGGGACCGCCTACGTGATCTAATGGGCACCGGCTACGCTATCGACTGGATCGGCGAACAAGGCAGTTATGATCGGGAACTGGTCAACATCCGTCTGAGCGGCGGACGTGACGCTGGAGTGATGTTGATCGAAGAAGGACTGGCCCAGCCTTGGCCAAACGACGGGAATGTGTGGTGCGGCTTCTAGTTCGACGATTCAACGGATCCAATCAATCGCCATAACCAAACTCGATTGCCTGCAGCGCCCATTCGCTGAGCGCAAGACGGTCGCGATTGTGGCGTTTGGGCCGGAGAAGGGCGAGCGGTCGGTGAAGCGTGGCAATTGGGTCTAGGATTGTGGGCAAGTTTCTCCAATATCCCACGTCCGGCCCCGTCCGCCCCACTCGCAGAATTACCAGTCAATCTGGCACATCCAGCCGACCCGACCTGCGTATGCGCCTGTGAGGGCAGCTGTGTGGGTCGAATTCTGCGGGGGCGGGCAGATTCCACGCACGCATAGAGTTTGATTGGTCTTTAAGACATCGGCGGGCAATAGGGCGCAAAGTTTGGGTATGTAGTCGTGTCTAATTGTGCTGTCTCACCGCGAAGACTGAACAGCAGGTATTTCGTCTAGCGGCTCACGCCGCGGCGGCAGTCAATTGATCGTGCGTATCCCTTCGCCAAAACCGGCCACGACTCGAATTAGTGGGTCGCGACCGGTTCTGGCTCTGGGAGAAACTAGGTTTGAACTAGACGTCGCTACCGGAGGAAAAACCGGGGCCGCCTGCCGCCACGTATCCGCCACTTTTGCCGTCGGTATTCGAGCTCACCCAGAACGAAAACAGAGAACCGTCAAACAGCTCAAATTTGAACTTGATCGGCCTGCCGCTCAGTTCAGCCAAGGACTTCTTCGACTGCCAAGTCAATTCCACGCAAGTGGAGTCGGTAGCGGCAGGGACGCACTCAGCGAATGAAAAACCCTCGATATCTTGACCAGATTCGTCTTGTGCTGAAAACCGGAGCCGCCCTTGAGGCGCGCAAAGGTTTGCAAACAGTCGACTCCCGGAAAAGGTCACTGGTCTGGTTACTACAACGCCGCCATCCTTGTCTGCATTGAGGCTGGCGAACCCGTCGCGTCGCAGCACCGCCAACCCAGTCGCAGCGTCTCCATCCCAATACCCTTGGGTCAAAAGCCGACCGCTGTAATAGAAGTAGAGGTGGTCATGTACAACCAGAAACCCTCCGCCTGCGGACTGAATGTTTCCCCAATCCCATGAGTCTGGGTCGTGGTCCTGGGCCGCAATGAAAGGTCTTCTGTCCGGACGGCTCCAATGAAACCCGTCCCGCGAGTAGCCCAACATGATTTGGTTGCGCTTCTGAATGTTTTCTTCTGCGCAGATGTTGTTTTCAGGTCCCTGGTGAACAGAGAACAATCCAACCATCAGACTTTCATAGGCCACAGCATCAAGATTGTAGAGCTGCGGGGTGAAGTCTGAGTACTTGGGGTGCGGGGGGTCGAGTTCGTCAGCGCCCACCCAATTGACCGAACCGGTAAGCAGGTCTGACAGACCTACCAACAAGTCACTATTGTCTTTGTAGGTACGCCCGCGGCGCAACCCTTCCTGCTCACGTTCCTGCTTTGACTGTCCGCCCCTGATGCTGAATACCCAGACCTGGCGAAATGGGTCGAACCAGAAGGTCGACCGGTCTTCAATCGGTTGGGAAAAGGGGCTGTCCGCAACCTTTGTCCAGTGGATCCCATCTGGCGACGTGAAGTAGCTGTACGTGTATTTCCCGCCTTCCGCGAAACCCTTCAGATGACCACGCATGGTCTTGCGTTCCTTGCAGGTCTGTAGCGCTTTGAAGCGTTTCGAGGAATCAGCTTCGTTCAGGTCCAGCCAGATCGTGCTGGAGTCTCGCGGAATATCGAGAACTATGTTGGTGCCGGGGACAACATCGAGGTCTGGACGTACCCAGTTTATGCCGTCTTCCGACTCCGCGTAACAGGTCGTGTACATTTCGTTGCCGGCATACCAGAGTTTGAATTTCTGATCTGCCGGATCAAACCAGACGCCGTCGCTAAAGGGCATTGCAAACGGAATTGAACCCAGTTCCCATTCGGTCTCAGGTTTCAATACAGGATTTGCCGGATGCGGTTGTGGTTGATGAAACTCCCGAGCCAGGGAGCTATGTGAGATGAGAAAGTCGTCGACGAATAATTGCCGACCGATATCGATGTTGATCACCTCCGGAGGGCGCTCAAGGTAGGGCACGCGCATGGGCGTGCGGGGCAAACGCCCGGGATCCGGTGGCCATGTCCCGGGCAGTTCGATACCATTATGGAGAGTTTCGCTGCGGGACATATCAGAGCCTTGTTTTTGGGTCGGGTGATCGGATGGAGTTGGACTAGTCTGCGAGGTGCCGATTCTGGGTCGCGAGCCATGTGTCCAGTTGCGCCAGCGCATCTGCAGCTGGCTTTTTGAATGGCGGCAGGCATTGGCCGATAGGTGCGCCCAATTGCGCCAGAGCGTGTTTTAGGCCCGGCACCACTCCCACCTTCAGAAGAATGGCGATGAACTCATTGGCCCTGGTCTGAAGTGCACGCGCAGTTGGCAGGTCGCCAGCATCAACGGCTGCTTTGATCGCGACAATCAATCCCCCGATGACATTGTATGTGCTGCCAATGCCGCCGTACGCGCCCATCGCGGCGGCGCCCAGGAACATTTCATCGGAGCCGAAATAGTGAAGTTTATCAGGGGCCGCGTTGATGAGCCGCTCAAACTTGAACAGGTCGGAGTCGGTAAATTTAATGCCGATGACCCGGTCATCTCCAAGAAGCCTTTCCAGTTCGGCTAGCGTCATGTTCACGCCGGTCAGAACCGGGATGTGATAGACAATCAGCGGCAGATCCGAAGCGTCGGCAATTGCCGCGTAGTAGTCGGCGATCTCGCCCGCGCTGAACTTGTAATAGTAGGGGGGCACTGCCGCTACGGCATCAAATCCCGCGTCGCCGGCAGTTCTGGCGAGCATTTGCGCATCACCCGTGGCGGCAGAACCAACGTGCGCGACAAGTGTACACTTTCCCTTCGCGTAGTCTGCCAGAGCGCGCAACAGAACCTGACGCTGCTCGAGCGACTGAAGCACGCACTCACCTGTGCTTCCGCCCGCGTACAGACCATCAATACCCTGACCGAGAACCAAGTCGACCATCGGGCCGATTGCGGTTTCATCGACCATTCCTTGCGCATCGAACGGGGTGAGCATTGCAGCGAGAATCGGGCCGGGTCTTGTCATTGTGAGTCCAGTTTGAGGTGAGTACCAAGTTGAAACTACTCATTTTGGTACGATCAAAACACAGTTTGGTCAATCAGAAATGTTTTTCTGGACACCAAACAGGTGTTGTGCATTACTAGAAATTCGAAATGCCTGCACAAGAGGTCTAACTGAATGTCGCGCGAAACGGTCACTGCCGAACCCAGTGCTGAACACATTGCAAATATTCTCGCAGCCGAGGTGCACAGCGGCCAACTGGTCGTTGGGGAGGCATTCCCGACTGAACGAGAGCTTTGCGACAGGTTTTCGGTGAGCCGGAATGTCGTGCGAGCCGCCATAACTTCAGTCGAGAGCATGGGGCTAATCGACCACCTCAAAGGGTTCCGCCCCCGGGTCGCTGCGCCCAGCCTTGCAAAGGTGATGGATCGGGTCGGGGATGCCGCGGGGCTGTTCTTCGAAGGCTCTCAGGGACGCGCCCATTTGGAACAGGCGCGCCTGTTTCTCGAGACGAGCATCGTCCGATACGCAACCGAACATGCCACCAACGCGCAGAAAGCGAAAATGGTGGAACACATCGACGCTTGCGAAGCGTGCCTCGGCGACATCGCTGCATTTCGCGAAGCCGATGTGAAATTCCATCGGTCGATCGTCGAAGTCACGGGCAATCCTGTCTTCCTCGCGCTGCACGACAGTTTCGTCAATCGACTGATGAAGAGCCGCCCCACACCGAACGACGCGCTCAGTCACAACTCCAGAAGCAACGAGGATCACCGGAAGATTGTACGGGCGGTCTTGGACCGCGACGCCGACCTGGCTGTCAGCCTTGTGAGTGATCACTTGATCAGAAACTACGACGATCTCTTCCGCCAGTCGCTGGATCGTCGCTCCTCAAATCCAGACCAAAACTCAGACTGACCCAACTGCATCAGGGAGGGAACACGATGCACAAACTGACAACATACGCTCTTTCCGCCGCACTCATGCTCGGCACTACGCCGGTGTGGGCACAAGTGGCAAACCCGCTTTCCGACGCAAGAGTCAGGCAGGCAATCGCCTACGCAATTGATATGGACACAATCGCCGAAACCTTGTTCAGAGGATTGGACATCCCGGCCGACTCCATGATCCCGAATGGCGAGTGGAAGGTCGATGGCCTCAATCAGTACACCTATGATCCGGACAAGGCGCGGGCGCTGCTCGACGAAGCCGGCTGGGTGCCGGGGTCGACCATCGACATGGTCTACTACTACGGAGATCAGGACACCGTTGATTTCATGACCGCCATCCAGGCCTATCTTGCCGATGTGGGCATCGACATGACGATGCGCAAACTTGAGGGCGACGTCACCGGCGAATTGAACGTGCCTCCGAGTGAGGATTTCCAGACCTCCGGGGTGACCTGGGACATGGCCTATGGCGCCCGTGCCGCACTGGCACTGCAGGAATATTTCAATGTCTATTCATCAGATCAGACGGCCTACACGCCTCCGACACCCGAGCGGGAAGACCTGATCGCGCGGATCAACGGAAGCGCTGATCCCGAGGTCCTCAAGCAGGCATTTTACGATTTCGAAGAATACGAAAACGAAATGCTCTCGGACATTCCGCTCTACTACCGCCAGCTTCAGGTGTACCAGAGCGACCGGCTCGATCGACATGGAGCTGATCTGGGCAATGAGAACTTTATCTACGATAACAACCTCATCAACTGGACCGTCGAGCCGAACGAAGATGGCGAGGAAGTCATGTACATCGGCGGCGCCCCGGAGCAGTTCTTCGAGCACCGCTGGCTGAACCCAGGCGGACTGACCTCCCAGATGCTGTTTGACAGGTTGCTCACCGCCAACGGCTCTCTCGTGACCAACGGGGTGCAGCAGGCCGAAAGCTACACGCTTTCAGAAGATGGCAAGTCAATCACCTTCGTCTTGAAAGAGGGTTTGACCTGGCACGACGGTGAGCCTTTCACGGTCGAAGATGTAGTCTGGTCTATTGAAACCGCACTAAAAACGCCGACCATGAACAGCGTGTTTGTGAGCACCTTTAACGCCATTGAAGGCGCAGATGCTTACCTGAACGGCGACGCAGAACATGTGTCAGGTATTGTCGTTGACGGCCGTTCCCTGACGCTCAACCTGATCAGGGTAGATGCGAACGTACTCACCACGTTCAGCCAGTTTCCTGTGATGCCCAAACATTTGATGGCTGATGTGAATCCATTGGAGTTCCAGCAGCATCCGTTCTGGCAAAACCCAATCGGAACCGGCCCGTTCCGCATTGAAGAAATTCAGATGAATGACTTCACGCGGTTCGTCCCCTTCGAAGATTACCACGGCGGCACAGCGAAGATCGACGAGGTCGTAGCTTGGCCAGGCGGAGAGTCGGACGAGTCGATCGCCCGCAATGCTGCGGCAGGCTTGCTTGATTTTGGCTCAACCAGAACGCTGTCCAACGTTGAGGCGCTCCGCGAGATGGACCACATCACGCTGACACCGGTGGACATCAACTACACACGCTCGTTCCGTGTGAACGCCTTCCCCTTCAAACCTGAATAAGCACAATCGCGCGGGCCACGCCGAAAAGCGTGGCCTGCATTAATTGGAGCCTGACAGCGTTGCTCACGTATATTCTACGACGCATCCTGCTTATGATCCCCATGCTGCTGGTGGTCAGTTTTCTGATCTATCTGGGGCTCGAACTGACGCCGGGCGATGCGGTCTCCTACATGATCCCTCCGGACCTCGGCGGCCAGATATCGCCCGAACAGATGGAGGCAATACGGGAATCTCTGGGGCTCAACAAATCGTTCATTGAGCGCTACTTCATTTGGCTCTGGGGTGCCGTGCAAGGCAATTTTGGCTACTCGCTGTCTGGCGGCGTTTCCATCTCGCAAATTTTCCTCGATCGCCTTCCCGCGACCCTGGAACTTTCAATCGCGGCAATTCTGATCTCCACAGTTCTGGGAACCGCACTTGGCGTGATTACGGCTTTGAAGCGTGGTTCCGCGACAGATATCACATTGACCATCGGTGGAATGATCGGGCTTTCCATTCCCGATTTCTTCTTCGGTCTGGCGGCTCTATCGTTTTTCGCGCTCGAGCTTGGCTGGTTGCCCGTGGGTGGCAGGTTGATGCCCGGATACGAGACATTCTGGGATCGACTGCCTCATCTCATTCTACCGGCAACTGTGCTGGCGCTTTCGCTGACCGCTGGTGTCATGCGCTATTCGCGCGCCGCAATGCTCGACGCGCTGTCTCAAGAATTTGTGCGTACGGCACGAGCAAAGGGTCTCCCGGAATGGCGGGTGAACGTGCTGCATGGTTTTCGCGTGGCACTGACACCCGTCATTGTCCTGGTCGGTTTTCGACTTCCGTTCCTGATCGGCGGTTCGGTGGTGATCGAAAAGGTGTTTCAGTGGCCTGGCGTAGGAAACGAATTTGTGTCCGCGGTGCGGTCGCAAGACTACCCACTTGTGATGATGATTGCACTGCTATCGGTTCTCGCTGTGCTGATTGCCAGCTTGATCATCGATATTCTTACGGCCGTCGTTGACCCGAGGGTGCGGCTATGAACCAGCACGCACCTGTCCGCAAATCGCGTCTCGACCGGTCATTCGACAGAATACGCGCTCTGGAGGAAGCCGGAGCGCTCAGCAGCCGGGTACATAACCGCTCGCTGAGAAAATTCTTGTCCAATCCGCTGGCCAGCGCCGGGGTGATAATGTTTCTGATCATCCTGCTTACCGCAATCTTCGCGCCCCTGATCGTCCCCTACGATCCCTTGAAAATTGATCTAAGGGCACTGCTGCAGCCACCAAGCGCAGAACATTGGTTGGGTACAGATAAAGTTGGACGAGACGTGTTCGCCCGCATTCTTTATGGCGGCCGGATCTCTATTTTCATTGGTCTGGGCAGCGCCGTCGCCGCCGGCGTTTTGGGAGTCGCGATCGGTTGTATCTCAGCCTACAAGAGAGGCTGGCTGGACGCAGTTGTCCTCCGTGTTTCTGAAGTGTTCATTGCCTTTCCCCAGATCATTCTTGTGCTCCTTCTGGTCTCGATCCTGGGGCAAAGCCTGATCAATCTCCTGCTGATCTTTATCGCGACGGGCTGGGCCCCCATGTATCGGATGGTTCGCGCCCGGGTCCTTTCGCTTCGCGAGGAAGAGTACGTGCAAGCACTCGAAGCGTTCGGCATCAGCACGCCGGTCATCGCCTATAAACATATTCTCCCCAACGCATTGGGGCCGGTGACAGTTCAGATTACGCTCTCAACAGCAGCCTTCATTCTTGCTGAGGCTGGGCTGAGTTTTCTTGGTCTGGGTGTGCCGCTGCAAATCCCGACCTGGGGAAACATCCTGAACGCCGCCAACGACATGAGGATTCTCGAACAGAACTGGTGGATTTGGTTGCCCGTCGGACTTGTGATCTCGGCTTTTGTGCTGGCTGTGAACTTTATTGGTGATGGTCTTCGCGATTCATCTGATCCGACGCAGCAAGGTTAACGGACATGGGGACAGCGCAAAGCGAAGCCGATGTCGTTGTGTCCGTAGAGGGCCTCCGCACCTATTTCTACAACGACAATCGCTGCAACAAGGCCGTCGACGACGTGTCCTTCGAAATTCGGAGTGGCAAAACACTTTGCGTCGTTGGAGAAAGCGGGTGCGGCAAGTCCGTTACGGCCTCATCAATAATGCAACTGCTGCCGCGATTGGCGAGAATTGAAGAGGGGTCGATCACCTTCAATGCACAAAGCGGCGCCTTGCGAATAGACAAGCTTGATAGGAACGGGCGGGCCATGCGGAACATCCGCGGCGGTGAAATCGCGATGATCTTTCAGGACCCGATGAAGTCGCTCAACCCGGTCTATACGGTAGGGTTCCAGATCGCGGAAAACCTCAAGTACCACACACGATTGGCGTCTAGGGCCATACGCGAACTGACCATCGAAATGTTGGGCAAAATGGGTATTCCGCTTCCCGAGAAACGGGTGGATCAGTACCCGCACGAATTCTCTGGCGGTATGCGCCAGCGCGCCATGATCGCCATGGCGATGGCGTGCAATCCCCGGCTTTTGATCGCTGACGAGCCGACGACGGCGCTGGATGTTACGATCCAGGCCCAGATATTCGAGACCATGCTCAAGCTCAAGGCGGAACATGGCACCGCCATCATGCTCATAACCCACGATATGGGCGTGGTCGCCGAACTGGCAGACGAAGTGGCTGTCATGTACATGGGAAAGATTGTGGAAGGGGGAACTGTCGAAGAGGTTCTTCGCACCCCGCGGCACCCATACACCAAGGCTCTTCTGGCCTCTATCCCCGTTCTCGGGCGCGGCAGGAACCAGCAGATCGAACCCATTCGTGGATCGACACCGGACCCGTATGATCGTCCAGTCGGATGTCAGTTTGCGCCACGATGCGACTATGCCGGCGAAAAGTGCGCTGTCATGCCGGACGAGGAATATGTGTCGTTCACTCATCGTGTCCGCTGTTGGAAACACCAAGAAGTAGCTCCCGATGAATGATCAACTGCCCGAAAATATTCTCGAACTTCGGGGGCTTAAAACCCACTACCCGATCAGGGGTGGTGTATTCCGACGCACCGTAGACAGTATCAAGGCGGTCGACGGTGTCGATTTGTCGGTGCGCCGTGGAGAAGTGCTCGGTCTGGTCGGGGAGAGTGGGTGCGGAAAATCAACTCTGGGTAAATCGATCTTGCGGCTGGCCCTGTCGACCGCGGGCGAAATTGTGTTTTCTTCCGAGAATGGAGAAGTGGATCTGCGCCAGCTCACAAGGGCGGAACTGTTCCCCTACCGCCGCCGCCTGCAAATCATCTTCCAGGACCCGCACTCTTCGTTGAACCCAGCTTTCACGATTTTCACAGCGTTCGACGATGTGCTGAAACGCTATGGCTACGGTGACAAGGAAGCGCGACGGGCGGTACTTGGTGATCTGTTCGAAGCCGTGAACATGCCACGGCACTATATCGACAGATACCCGCACGAGTTTTCGGGTGGGCAAAGACAGCGTATCGGGATCGCAAGAGCGCTTGCGGTCGATCCGGAGTTGATTGTCTGCGATGAACCAGTGAGCGCTTTGGATGCGTCGATCCAGGCTCAGGTCCTCAAATTGCTGCAGAACCTGCGTCAAGAACGCAATCTGACATACATTTTCATCACGCATGACCTCAGCGTGACAGAATACTTTTGTGACCGTATCGCCGTTATGTACCTGGGCAAGATTGTCGAGATTGCGAAGTCCGAGGAGATCTTTGGCACGACGCTCCACCCTTACACACAGGCTTTGATATCCGCCATTCCCGTCGCTGACCTGGACAGAAAGTCGAAGCGGATTGTGCTGGAAGGTGACGTGCCAAGCCCAGTGTCACCGCCCAGCGGTTGCGCATTTCATCCGAGATGTCGCTTCGCCACTGACATCTGCAGGCAACAAACTCCCAAACTTCAACCTAGCAAGGACTATCCCAAAGACCACTTGGTAGCCTGCCATCGAGTTGAGGAGCTTGGTGTTCTCGGCCATGCATAGGTCACCTGCGCTGCAGCGATCAGGCACAGCGCAGTGAATTGGAAATAATATGACTTCAAGACAGAGTCGAACGCAGCTTCTGGAAACGTTGCGCGGAGGCGTGGTTGTTTCGTGTCAGCCGGTTGAAGGTGGGCCATTGGCGCGTCCCGGCATTGTGGCTGACATCGCTCAAGCAGTGGTGGCCGGGGGAGCCGCAGCGGTTCGGATTGAGGGGGTTGATAACCTGCGTGCAGTCCGCGCTCGTATCAGGGTCCCGATTATCGGAATCGTCAAAAGGACAGTGGCAGACAGCTTGGTCCGTATCACGCCTTGCGTTGATGATGTCGACGCACTGGTTCGTGCAGGGGCAGACATCGTCGCCTATGACGCGACAGATCGCAAAGGGCCGGAGACTAGAGAGGCGGTGCTGCGCGCAATTTTGTCCAACGGCGCGGTTGCAATGAGCGATTGTGCAACGCTAGACGATGGCAGGGCTGCACTTGCGAATGGGGCCGATATTCTTGGCACAACATTGTCCGGCTATACTGCAGCAACGGCTCAATCGGTCGATCAGCCAGACCTCCAGTTGGTGCGGGCATTTCGCCACCTTGGCTCATTTGTCATGGCGGAAGGCAGATACAACTCACCAAACCTTGCGGCTCAAGCAATTTGTGCAGGCGCCGATTGCGTGACGGTCGGCAGCGCGATCACACGCCCTGAACTTGTAACCACCTGGTATTGTGACGCCGTAACTAGATCATCACGCGAAATGTTGAACGGGTTCGCTATCGATCTAGGTGGCACCAAGACAGCAATAGCTAGAATTGAGAGGGGTCTGGTCGTTGCGCGAAAGCAGGTCGCGACCGAAGGGAATGCAGAACTGGGTGCATACGTCGATCGAATGTCGAACCAATTGGCCGACATTGGCTATGCTCGAGGCTCCCGACTGGGCGTCGCCGTCACAGGCCGACTAGACGCCGAAGGCCGATGGTACGCTGTCAATGCCGATACGTTGCCGTCGATCAACGGCGCACCCTTGGCTGAAGCGCTGAACAATCGGTTTGGACGAGTCAATTGCATTAATGACGCTGCCGCCACAGCATTGGCTGAAGCATATTTTGGCAGTGGCCGGGGGTGTTCGCGGTTCGTATACTTGACTGTTTCAACA
Organism: Hyphomicrobiaceae bacterium; assembly: GCA_020638065.1. Classification (GTDB taxonomy): domain Bacteria; phylum Pseudomonadota; class Alphaproteobacteria; order Rhizobiales; family Devosiaceae; genus JACKJF01. The sequence goes on from JACKJG010000009.1 coordinate 144,096, forward strand.
GGCATCGGCGGCGGTGTCGTTTTGAACGGCGAGTTGCTGCGCGGGCAGATCGGTCTGGCCGGCCACCTTGGGTTCGTCGTAGGGCGACACAGTGACAAATCGTGCGGAAGTGGCCGTGTTGGCACGGTGGAGAGTGTCGCAGCGGGCAACTCGATTTCGCAAGCGGCTTCGGAAGCAGGTTACCCTGGATTAAACTCGAAAGAGGTGTTCGCCGCGGCGGCCTCTGGTGAAATTTGGGCACGCGAGATTATCAATCGATCGGCCCGGGTAGTGGCTGTACTATGCGCCGACTTAGCGGCGATTCTGGAACCGGAGTGTATCGCCATCGGGGGTGGAGTAGGGCTAGCACCCGGATATATCGAAAAGATTCGCGGTTTCCTGTTGGATGAACCCAAACTCTTTCATGTTCCGATAGAAGCCGCTGAGTTGGCCGGTGACGGTCCTCTTTTGGGTGCTTTGGTTTCCAGCAGTGAACGTTAGGTATCAATCGTGGTGTGTGTGTGAAATAAGCTCGCACGCTGAGTAGAACTTGTTGGTTCTCCGCCCCACACGCAGGATTATCAGTCAATCTGGCACATCCAGCCGGCCCGACCTGCGTATGCGCCTATGTGGGCAGCTGTGTGGGTCCAATTCTGCTGGGTGGGGCAACATGGCAGAATGTTGAGGAATTTGTCCCTTTTCAGCTGCTTCAACAACTTCGGCGACCAGATTGATCACGTGGTTGTGGCCGGTCGGCTGATGGTCACGGGCCGGCCAATCCGCCAGTAATCCACCGAGCAAGGCTCTTCTGCCAACTGTGACTTTGAGACCGGAACTGACTACTCACCGTGACCAGCGATGACGTGCTGCACATCATCGGCAATGTGATCCAGCATTTGCTCTGCAGCTCGTCTCGCACCCTTCGGATTTTTGGCCATGATTTCATCGTGCAACTTTTGATGCATATCGATGCGGTAGCTGGTTCCAAGTTCCATGTCAGTGGTGAGACTAAACAGCAGCAGCATGGGCACCTCCAGTAGGTTGCCCATCGATACCAAGAACTCGTTGCCCGAGGCGATGAGGATTGACTTGTGAAAGTTTACGTCAGCTAAAACATACTTTTCGCTAAACGGCTCAGATTCTTCAAGCTTGTTCATAGTCTGAAATGCTTCGGATATCTTGGTGATTTGATCCTCATTGTTGCTGGTCGCTGCCAGTTCGGCTGCTGTCGGTTCGATAAGCCGGCGGAACAGGAAGAAGTCCGCCACAAAAGTATCAATGTCACCTTTGGCGATCCGCCAAGCCATGACTTCAGGATCAAGCATATTCCACATCGCCGGCTCAGCGACACGGGTGCCCGTCCCCTGTCGAGAGACGACCAACCCCTTTCCTTCCAAGATCTTGGTTGCCTCTCGAAATGCGTTGCGGCTCACACCTCCAACTCGACCAAACATACTCTCCGACAAAGCAGCGCCGGCGGTTAGTGTTCCAGCCACAATTTTGCTGCCAATTTCAGCAGCAACGGGAGAGAGCCGGCGCCGGCCCGCGAGAACAGCAACACCAATTGCTCGCGTTCGGTCCTGACTAAGCTTGTGGGCCGTCATTGGAGTTCCTTCGCTATTTGCATTGGCTGCGACAACGGAAGTTCGCTTGAACACATGTGCATTTACCATTGTTCCTACTCAATTGAAGCTTGGTCGCAATCGAGGTCGAAAAATATTCCAAGCTGATCAGTCGAACCCCATTGACAAACGACGCTTCGATAAACCTATAATACTATTATCGTACTTGCAATTGCCTGTGAGACGAAGTGCGGCTCCCAAGAGCCAGCGCGCAACGGAGGAGGAGAACAAATGAACAAATGGCTGGTAACACTATCGTTCGCCGCGGTGTCAGCGGTGCTTCCGACCCACGCGTCGGCTGTGGAGCTGACTTTATGGGCGCCAAACAACTTCACGCCGGCGCATGCATTGCCGGACGTGGGCGAGCTCTACCAAGAGCTTTACGACCAGTTTCAGGCTGAAAACCCTGACATCGAATTGAACTACGAACTGCTGCCGGGTGGAGAGAACGCCCTGCAGCAAGTTCTGACCGCAGTTGGAACGGGCAACCTGCCCGACGTGGCTGTGCTCGATGGCTTCTGGATCGCTCGATTGGTGCAAACCGGAGAGCTACAGCCTCTGGATGATTTCTGGAGTGAAGAGAGCCGAGCCTTGTTCGCCCCAGGTGCCGTCAACGAAGTCACATTCGACGGAAACGTCTACGCAAGCTGGTTCTACACCGCTTGGCGGGGGCTCTATTACCGGAAGAGCGTAGCCGAAAGCCTGGGTTATTCTGAGGTCCCCACCGACTTGGACGAGTTTCTCGAGTTTGCCGCGAAAGCCCGCGAAGCTGGAATGGATGCCGTGTTACTTCCGTCGGTGGAAGGGGAAGCCACAGCGCTTCATCTTGAGTCCATGTTCTGGGGTCTCGGTGGAGAACTGGTCGATGAAACGGGCAAACCGATCTTCTTTGAAAGTGAAAACCGCGACATCCTCGCCGAGGTCTATGGCATATACAAAACCTTGGTCGATGAAGGATATATGCGGCCCGACGTTGCCACCTTGGATGAGGGGGGAATACGTCCCTACTTCTATTCAGGCGAAACCGCACTGGTCGCCCAGTCCTCTTCGTCCGTGGTTCAAATGTACACTGACATGCCGGACCTTGAAGGGGACATAGCTGCTGTCAACTACCCGCTTCCCGACGGTGCGATCGCCACTCCGGTCTTGGTGGGCTGGACGTATGGCATGTTTGCCGATGATCCTGAGAAGCAGGCCGCGGCCTGGAAGTTTATTGAGTTCATGATCCGGCCGGACAATCTGGGGCTTATCAATGAATCCTCCGGCCAGCTGCCGGTCGTTGAGGACATCTGGAATCGCGACTTCTTCACGAGCGATCCTCTGATGCGCCAATTCAAGGGCATCTTTGATAGCGGTGGGATGAAAGCTCGGCCCGGAGTTCCGATTTATCCGACGCTGTCCGCTGCGCTTTCCAGCCAGATCTCATCGATCATCGTGGGATCGAAATCGATCGACCAGGCCATTGATGATGCTCGGGATGTTGTGATGGCGGAATACGAGCGCCAGACCAACCGATAAAACAATGCTGACATTGGGCGCCATGCGCCCAATGTCTCTCGATCGTCCTCACACACCGTTCAGGATTTCGGCATGAGCCGCCAAAGATCTGCCAAGGCGCTGATGGCGCGTCACCAGTACATATTCTTCATCGCGCCAGCCATATTCCTTGTGCTCGGGTTCACTGCGTATCCAGCACTTTATGGTGTGACGATCAGCTTTACCAACATGCACTTCGCCTACCCTGATTTCCGGTTTGTGGGACTGGAGAACTACTGGCGGTTCATCTCCTGGTCTGATCTGCCCAAAGTGGGGTTCAACACAGTCTTCTTTGTGGCTTGTGTGGTTGCGCTACAGCTTTCGCTCGGGCTGCTCATCGCACTGCTCCTCAACAAGGCCCTGTTTGGTCGACGTCTAATGCGCAGCGTCGCAATTCTGCCCTGGATCATTCCCGCAATCATTATCGCATTGATGTTTCAGCAACTGTTCAACGGAAGCCGACTCGGCATCATGAATGCGCTTCTTGCAAACTTCGGATTTGACACTCGGAGTTGGTTGTCCAATCCAAATGAGGCAATGGCCGTCATGATACTGGCGGTTGTCTGGCGCGGAGTACCGTTGTCAATCATATTGCAGTTGGGTGGCCTGCAAACCATTGCTCGTGAACTGTATGAGGCGGCTGCAATTGATGGTGCCACCCGGTGGCAAACGCTGCGATTCATCACGCTGCCGAACCTGAAGCCAATCCTGCTGATCAACTTGATCATGATCACTTCAGGCACGCTCAATCACATTGACATTCCGTTGGCCCTGACGGGCGGCGGCCCCGGCAACTCCACAGAGGTCTTGGCGCTGAGCTTGTTCAAGCAAGGGTTTCAATCCCTTGATGCCGCGTACGCTTCAACAATTGCCACCATCATTCTGATCCTCAATTTGTTGCTCACGATAGCCTACCTGCGAGTGCTGCGTCGGAAGGACGAGAAAGATGACTGATCTCGCTCAATCCGCGGTGACCCGCAACCGGCGTAACAGTCGGTGGACCACAGGTCGAATAGTCGAAACGGCACTCTCGTATCTTGCTTTCGCAGTAGTGGCGACGATCGTCCTGTTCCCATTGACGTGGGTATTGCTGGGCTCATTCAAGAACCCGTCCGAGATATTTGCGTACCCACCGACGATATGGCCGCGCGATTTTACATGGACGAACTACGCCGACGTGATCCGGCGCACGGACCTTCCCAAATACCTACTCAACACAACCATCGTTACCGCCTTCACGTTGGTTTTCACTTTGGCAATTGGGACAGTAGCCGCCTACGGTTTCTCCCGCTGGAGATTTCCGTTCAAGCAAACCATTCTCGTCACCTTGCTCGTACTTCAGTTGATCCCGAGCGCGGTAAACATTGTCCCTTACTACGTCATGATGAGTTGGCTGGGGTTGCTCAACACCCACGTGGGCCTGATCCTAATCTACACGGCAACCCATATCCCGTTCACAATTTGGATCATGAAGGGCTTCTTCGACACGCTTCCGGAAAGCTTGGATGAGGCCGCCATCATCGATGGATGTTCTAGGTTCCGGGTGTTCTGGAACATCATCCTTCCGCTGAGTTTGCCAGGGCTCTCTGCAGCCGGGTTCCTGACCTTTCTTGCGGCTTGGTCTGAGTTCTTGGTGCCCCTCGTTATCGCAAACTCTCGCGAGGTCGCCGTGATGAGTGTCGGTCTGTACAACTTCTTCGGAATCGACAGCAACACCGCCTACCACTACGCGTTTGCCGCCTCGGTGATGTCCACGGCGCCAATCGTCATCGCGTATCTTTTTGCCCAGGAGTACCTCGTGTCCGGCCTGACGAGCGGTTCAGAAAAATGATGGCGAACCAGGGCACTTCAAGGAGTTGAGCCAAATGGCAGAAGTACGTCTCAGTCAGATTGAGAAATTCTATGGCGCTGTCAAAGTGATCCACGGCATCGATGCCGTTTTTGAGGATGGCGAGTTTGTAGCACTAGTCGGGCCGTCCGGTTGTGGAAAATCAACATTGCTTCGAATGATCGCAGGTCTCGAGGAGATCACTGTCGGAGACATCTACATAGGCGAAAAGCTAGTGAACGACCTGGCACCAAAAGCGCGCGACATCGCCATGGTTTTCCAGAACTATGCGCTTTATCCGCACATGACGGTGGCGGACAACATGGGCTTTTCTCTCAAGCTCTCGGGTGAACCCAAGCAGAATCGTGACCGGCGGGTCAACGAGGTCGCGGAGATACTAGGATTGCAGGATCTCTTAGGTCGATATCCCCGGCAACTTTCAGGGGGACAACGACAGAGAGTTGCAATGGGCAGGGCAATCGTTCGCGACCCGCAGGTTTTTCTGTTCGATGAGCCACTTTCCAACCTGGATGCCAAATTGCGCATCAGCATGAGGGGGGAGATTAAGCAGCTTCATCAGCGACTGAAAACCACAACCATATTTGTCACCCATGACCAAATCGAGGCTATGACCATGGCTGATCGTATCGTCGTGATGAACGACGGACGCGTAGAGCAAGTTGGCACTCCGATCGAGCTCTTTGATCGACCCAAGAACTTGTTTGTGGCGGAGTTCATTGGTTCGCCCAGCATGAATCTTTTGTCGGGCAAGATTGAGAAATCCGCGTCGAAGAACGTGTTTCGCACCGCTGGTGGGGAGAGCCTCCCAGTGATGCAATCTCTTTCAGCGGGAGATGAAGTTGTCTACGGCGTTCGCCCCGAGCATTTGACTTTGTCGCGTACAGGTGTCGAGGCGGAAGTGATCATTGTCGAGCCTACAGGCTCAGAGACCCAAGTGGTTTTTGCCTTAGGAACCGAGAAAATAGTTGGGTTGTTCCGAGAACGGGTAACTGCACAACCCGGCGACCTGCTCAAGATATTGCCGGACCCTGATCAGATTCACCTGTTCGATCGCGCAACCGGCGATCGACTTTGAAGGCGCTCCACCACACTAGAAATTGGATGAACCATGACTGACTCTACTCAATATATCCTCGGGCAGGGCTCGCAGCTTTTCATCGACAATTCCCTGATTGAGCAATCGGACAGTGTCACTCGTCGGTGGCACAAACCAGAGCGGTTACAGAATGATCCGGTCTTGGTCGCCGATCAGCCATGGGAAGATTTTCCATATTTCACATACTCGAATTTCAACGTGCACTTCGATCCCCACGATGGTTTGGTGAAATGCTGGTATGAAGATCTTGGCCCTATGCATCCCTACCAGACCCACCCGTGGAAGTCCCGGATCCTCTATGCCGAAAGTGAAGATGGCATTCACTTCCGGAAGCCTGACCTCGGGATTGAGGTCGATGGCCGACCGACAAATATTGTTTGCGGCTACGTCGAAGGCGCGGAATCCAACAAGCGCAATCCTTGGGCCCACTGCGGAGTTCATTCGACCGGAATCGTGATTGATCCGGATCCAACTTCAAGCAGCCATCGCTACAGGATGCTGTTCTCTCGCGCTGAAGAGACCGGACACGGGAATATTGAGTGTGCGCATTCCGCTGATGGCATTATTTGGAAGCGGGATGACGAACCTCCTAAATATGGAAACGCCGGGTCCAGCCTGGGCGATGTGTCGATCCTTTACTACGACGCGCCGACCAAACTCTTCGTGCATCATACGCGTCATGGCAGCATGCACCACACTGGGCAGCCGGCTAACTGGCCGAAACAGGCCGCCGGCGAGGGAGGCTTCTTTCCACCTTCATATCCACTTCGTCCCGACCTCATGAACAAGCGCCGTATTTTCCGAAGCGTCAGCGCGGACTTCGAGAACTGGACGGATCTTGCGGTCATTTGCGAACCGACTGATGAGCGAGACAATCTCGATGACGGGTTCTACGGAATGCCCATGTTTCGGGCGGGTCAGCATTACTTCGGCACACTCGGCGTATTGCACTATGTCGACAACGAAATGGACGTCCGCCTCATGCAAAGCCATGACGGCGTACACTGGAGTGATACGGACAACGCCAAGCCGTTTTTAAAGGCCCGGGGAGAGGGCCACTGGGACCGACATATGGTTTCGATGACGTCTGCTCCCGTCAAATTTGGCGATCGCTGGTTGTTCCACTTCGGGGGGTCGCTTGCTCATCATGACTATTGGATGTCTGGGCGGCAAAAGCTCGATCACGACGAGGCACGGGATCCTGCGGCGCACGTCCGATTTGGAATGGGCGTCGCTGAAATGCGATTTGAGGGAATTGCTTCACTCGAAGCTCGGAAGCCACGGTTGGGTCGGATTGTTACACGGCCGGTCCGCACCTCAGGCTCGAAGGTACTGATCAATGCCCGTTGTAAGCCCGGCGGTTCAATTCGAGTTGCCGTTGCGGACAGCGTTGGCAACATTCTCAAGGGCAGGGACTACGATGATTGCGTGCCGTTCGACAGTGACGCCGTCGAGCATGTTTTGTCATGGGCGGACGGAGGAGTTTGGAACGCTGGGAATGGACCTTCAGAATATCACAAGTTGATGTTCCTGATCGATGATGCGGAGCTGTTCAGTTTCGCGGTGCGGGGCTGAAGGCATGAAGAGGGATTCTCTAAGGGAACTGATCAAAGGCGGTCGCATAGTTCAGGTTCCAGGTGCCTTCGACAGCTTGTCTGCGCGTTTGATCGAGCGCGCCGGTTTTGAATCCGTTTACATGACCGGCTTCGGGGCTACCGCAAGTCGATTAGGAATGCCCGATATCGGCTTGCTGACCCAAACTGAGATGACGGAGCAGGCGCGCAACATGACCCGGGCCGTTAACATCCCCGTCATCGCAGATGCCGATGCCGGATATGGAGGACCGTCAAACGTCGAACGCACAGTTCGAGAGTATGTTCAAGCGGGGGTCGCCGCGATTCATTTGGAGGATCAGGCTTCACCAAAGCGCTGCGGACAAATGTCGGGGATTCGACTCGTTGATCCCCAAGAAGCGGTTGCTCGCATCCAAGTTGCGACCCTCTCGCGCGGAAATAATGACCTTATCATTATCGGGCGGACAGACGCGCTTTCTGTAAGTGGGATGTCTGGAGCAATCCGACGCGCAAACATGTATCTCGAAGCCGGCGCGGACTTGGCGTTCGTTGATGGTGTGAAACGCATCGCCGAGGTCCGGGCAATTTCGGAACTGGTGCAGGGGCCGAAACTAGTTTCCATCGTCGACGGAACCGAGGCTGCTGAGCTCAGTGTTGATGACTTGCAAGAGATGGGCTTTAGCATCGTCCTTTACGCGGTCACTTGTTTGTTCAGCGCATCAAGAGCGATGTCAGACACCCTTGCGAGCCTGAAGGCGAATGGTTCGCCGAAGGGGATGCGTGGAATGAGTTACGACGAATTCGTCGAGGTTGTTGACCTTCCATTTCATCAGGCTCTTGGCGACCGCTTTGATGTTGGCGCGGAACAACAAGAATGACATTGCCACTGCCGAGCCTTTCACCTTTCGGTCGCACCGACTGTCGGTGTGAGACAGGAGTTGAACGCTTCAACTCCGCTTAGAGGAACAATGACAAAATGAACGATAATCTCAAACCACTAACTGGACAAGTTGCCTTGGTTACGGGGGCAGCGCGGGGTTTAGGTGAAGCAATCGCGCGAAAACTTGCAAGCAATGGTGCTTCGGTAGCGCTTGCTGACTTGGCAGCCCCTGAGGAGCTCGCGAATGAGATTTCGCGGCTTCACGGGGTGCCAGCGTTGCCGACAAAGTTGGATGTCTCTGATCCAGGTCAGGTAGAGGTCGCTTGCCGGACAATTGCTGCAGAGCTTGGCGGAATCTCCATATTGGTGAACAACGCCGGAATTATGCAGAGACTTGCTCAGGATCATCACCAACTACCGTCGACAGACCTCGATCGAATGCTTGACGTGCACGTCCGTGGCTCTGCGCACTGCGCCGCCGCCGTTCTGGAAGGAATGAGGGAGAGTGGCTTTGGTCGCATAATCAACCTCTCTTCGGTGATTGGGTTGGTCGGCCTGCAGCGACGAACTTCTTACTCCACAGCAAAAGCCGCAATCGCTGGGCTGACGAGAGGGTTGGCGCTTGAGAATGGTCGATTTGGGATCACGGTGAACGCTGTGGCACCGGGTTTCATACTGACTCAGGTGCTTCAGGATAAAATCGACAAGGGGCTGCTCGACTATCCGCGTTTTGCGGAACGGGCAGCAGTGGGCCGCTGGGGCCGTCCTTGGGAAATTGCGCGCGTGGTGGCTTTCTTGGCGGAACCGGGATCAGGTTTTGTCACGGGAGCTGTGTGGCCAGTGGATGGCGGATTTGGTGCGAACGGCAATCCAGGTGAGGACATTGGACCTCTTACTGAAATGCCTCCGGTCGCTGAACTTGGGGGCTCATGAAAACCTCGATTGCCACGGTCTCCATCAGCGGCGACTTTCCCGAAAAACTGGCGGCCATAGCCGCCGCCGGTTTCGATGGTATCGAGATTTTCGAGAACGACTTTCTGGCCTTTGACGGCACGCCCGCCGAAGTCGGCCAGATGGTCCGCGATCAGGGCATGGAAATCTTTCTGTTCCAGCCCTTTCGCGACTTCGAAGGCATGCCCGAACCGCAAAGGGCCCGTGCCTTTGACCGTGCCGAGCGCAAGTTCGAACTGATGAATGAACTGGGCACCGACCTGGTGCTGATCTGCTCCAATGTTTCGCCCCTGTCACTCGGCGGCATCGACCGCGCCGCCGATGACTTCGCCGAACTGGGGGAATTGGCTGCAAAGCACGATGTCCGGGTCGGCTACGAGGCGCTGGCCTGGGGGCGGCACATCAATGATCACCGCGACGCCTGGGAAATTGTGCGCCGCGCCAATCATCCCAATGTCGGACTGATTCTCGACAGTTTTCACACGCTGGCCCGCAAGATCGACGTCAACTCGATCCGCTCCATCCCCGCCGACAAGATCTTCTTCGTGCAGTTGGCCGACGCACCGCTGATCGACATGGACCTGCTCTACTGGAGTCGGCATTTCCGCAACATGCCGGGTGAGGGCGATCTGCCCGTTGTCGACTTCATGCGTGCGGTCGCTTCCACCGGGTACGCCGGCACGCTGTCGCTGGAAATCTTCAACGACCAGTTTCGCGGCGGCTCGCCCAAGGCGATCTCCGTCGATGGGCACCGCTCGCTCACCTACCTGATGGACCGGGTGAAGCGGCTAGAACCCGAGGTGCGCATGGATGTGCCGCACATGCCCGACCGCATCGAGGTTTCCGGCGTTGAATTCGTCGAGTTCACCGCCGACGAAAGCGATGCCTCAGACATTGGCGGCCTGCTGCAGACCCTTGGCTTTGCGCGATCCGGGGCGCACAAATCAAAGGATGTGACCCTGTGGCGCCAGGGCGACATCAACATTCTCATCAACACCGAGGATGAAGGCTTTGCCCATTCATCCTATCTCGTTCACGGCACCGGCGTCTGCGACATCGGCCTGCGCGTCGAGGACGCGGCGGCCACCGTCGCCCGCGCCCGCGCGCTGGGGGGTGTTCCGTTCTCTCAGGCCATCGGCCCCGGCGAGCTTGAAATTCCCGCCATTCGAGGTGTCGGCGGCGGCATCATGCATTTCATCGACAAGAAGACCGAGCTGGCCAACATCTGGGAGATCGATTTCGAGGTCGACCCGGCGCCCGAACCGGTCAATCCGGTCGGCCTCACCCGCCTCGACCATCTGGCCCAGACCATGAACTATGAAGAGCTTCTGACCTGGCTGCTGTTCTACACCTCGATCTTCAAGACCGAAAAAGCGCCCATGGTCGACATGGTAGATCCCGGCGGGCTGATTCGCTCGCAGGTGATCGAAAATGCAGACGGCTCATTGCGCTTCAGCCTGAACGGTGCCCAGAGCACCAAGACGCTGGCCGGTCACTTCATCTCCGAACGGTTCGGCTCCGCGGTGCAGCATCTGGCTTTCGCCACCAACGACATGTTCGCCACGGCAGTTGCGCTCGAGAAGAACGGCTTCAGGCCACTCGCCATTTCGCCTAATTATTACGATGATCTGGATGCCCGCTTCGCCCTCGACCAGGCCCTGCTGGACCGGCTGAAACAGCACAACATCCTCTATGACCGCGACGAGAACGGGGAGTTCTTCCAACTCTACAGCCCCAACTACGGCGAGGGCTTCTTCTTCGAAATCGTCGAACGCCGCAACGACTACACTGGCTACGGCGCCGCCAACGCCCAGTTCCGCCTCGCCGCACAGAAACGGCTGATGGCGCCAAATCCGGCCGCGCACTTGTGAGCGAGCCCTACTTCTGAAGACCCGTTGTTAGCTTGCTAGAATACGCATCGCCAACGCCGTCGCACTCACGATCTCCAGGTGCCCGAAGCTGTGAACCCGACAGATTTTCTGCCCGGCGTCGAGACGGATGCGTTCCTCGGTGCTGAAGACCTCGTCCATCTCGCAGCCGAAATATTCGGTCTTGCATAGACTAATCTGCTTGCCAGCGACGTCGAGCTCGCGGATGTAGATGATGGTAGTGACCATGTTCGTCTCCCTTTGCTGCGGACAACACCGCTTGAAGGGAGAGGGAAGTCGAACGAACCAGAGATCGTCGGTTAGGAATGTGTGTCTGTTTCCGTCAGGCGCTTCAGGTCAACTCCCCAGAGCCGCAGCTTGTCGATCGAACTGTCGTCGGGACCATCATGGGAGATATCCCAGAGCAGGGCGTCAAACTTGAGGGAGAGGTCCAATAGTGATTGGGCAGGACATTGCTGCACCTGACGGGCCAACGCCTCAGCTTTATCAATGGTGTCTGACCATGCCTTTCAGGCGGCACCGGCATCCGGCGCGGATTGGCAGTTGCTAAGTCCGAGTTCCTGCGAACGCTCCACCAGTTTCTGGAATTGCGGGCCTAGGCTGACGAGATCTTCGTCGGGTAGCTGTGGCTGAACTGACCCCGGCAACACTGCCACCGATGCCACGCCTGTCAGCAACTCCCGCCTCTTAAGCTTCGCCACCATCGCGCCACTCCCTCGGTGGTGTGTCGCCATGTGTCAGGCACGCTTGTCAACTTGGGTGTGTTCGCAGTTGGCTATTGCTCGAAGCACTTGCCCCGGCGCACAGAGCCCCGCACGTGGAATTACCGATGGAACTGGCGCCACGATGAGATCCTATCAGTAATTGCGCACGTGTGGTGAACTGTGCCCATCAATTCAATGTCGCCGCAGAATTTGCTCCGGCCCTCTAAGTTTGTGCGGCGGTCTCAAATATTGGCGAGCTTATACCGCCCATCGACCAGCCCGATCGCCAAGCCTTGCTTCTTCTTCTCAGTCGAAATGACCGAGCGAACGGTGTGTCTCTGCCAGCTGGTGGCTTTCATCAGCTCGTCAACCGTCGCGCCGTTCGGCCTGCTGATCAGCTTGATGAGGGTCTGAGCTTTGGTGTGTTTGGACTTGGTTGCTATCATTCATCTCCTTGAGGCGGCGATGATGGCAACAGGCTTACTATTGGGCGTTAGTCCAGTCTGGAGCGCGTACGCAATACCAGTTCGCGCATCACAGAATGTACCTTGGGGTTGTGAACGGACCCTTTACGTCGGACCGGTGGCGCGCCTCCGCGGACCAAGAAATCCCCCCATGCAACGCACAGGGGGACTTGCAGTCAGTCAGTCTTCGAGGTGGTTGTGCATCCCGCGCGCCACGGCGGCATAGGTCCACTGTTTGAACTCGAAATGGTCTCGAAGCTCTTCCCATCCTGACGGAAAAGCATCCGCACAATTCCAGACAAACCCACAGGCTTGAGCAAGCGTGAACGCTTCACCGTTGTGCTCGATGACGGGTAGTTCTTGGCCTGGACGCCGACGGAGAAATGCTTCGACGGCTTCCAGAAAGAGGTCACGCGCAGCGCGACCGGGTCTAATATGAGTTTGCATGGCAAACTCCTTTCTCTTTGGGTTGGAAAGAAGTGCGTTGGAAGCCTGATCCGTTCATCCAGCGCAAGCGCAAGCGCCATGCCGTGCCACATCATTGTCAGCTTGGCCGACAAACCGACATGCTGATCAGATAGCTGCCGGCACACCAAACATAGTAAGAGGGACTGGCCCGCGCAAAAGTAAGTTTGCATGAGGGTTAACGGCCAACCTGCTCTGCCCACCCCAGCGCCAGACCGGCATCGTGGATGAGCGCGTCGGCGGTCAGGTCCTGAGGCTGGGTGCCTTGCAACACAGCTTCGACCAGGTCCGGAGCTAGGAATCCGAGCCGCACGACATGGCCTACATAGGACACAGTGAGCCCTTCGGCCTTGGCGATCTCGCCGATGGTTGCCACTTCACCGTTGATCAGTTGCTGGGCCCAGACATGACCGCGGGCGACGGCGGTGACCAAAGCCTGGTCGGGCTCTCGGTCGACGGGGCGATCGCCGAGGACCATCTTGGTCTGAACGCCGCGCCGGCGCATGTTGAGCGGAGCACGCAAGAGTATCGGCTCAACGTCATCGTCTGCTGCTTTCGACAACCCGAGGGCTGAACGAAGCCCGGACCGATCAAGCGCCAGGTCGAGATGATCTGGGTGATAGGTGACAGCGGTGACCAACACGCCAAAGGTCTCGAGATGTTCGGGATCGAGCGGTTGGTGCAGTTGGTCGGCAAGTGTGTTTGCCGCGCCGATGGCCGTCGGGATCTCGCGGGGATCAAGCGCACCCAGGTCTGGCAAGAGGCGGGCACTGTCGGTCAGATACGACCGCAGCGCTTGTAGAACCGCAGATTCCATCTCAGGGGCGGGAAGCCGCAGCGGCTTCTCGTCGCTTGCCGCCACATAATAGCGATATCGGGTAGAGCCCTTTTGTGCATGGTCGACCTTCATCGGCCTTGCATCTGTGTCGGTCAGCAGACCTGCAAGCAGGCTTGGATGATCAGCCCGGCTGCGGCGGGTGCGTCCGCCCTGGGCATTGGCTTCCAGCTGGTCTTGAACCTTCTGCCAGGTCTCCTGATTGATGATCGGCTTGTGCTTGCCTTTGTAGGATGTGTCCTTGTGCGGGATCCGGCCGATGTAGACTGGGTTCTGCAAAATCCGATAGAGATGCCCGCGGGTGAAGGTGAGACCACCAGAGCGTTTGCCTTTGGTCGAGACCCGTTCTGCGGTTTTGATCCCTTCCCGTTTGAGCCGATCCACCAGGGGAGCGACAGAGCCTTCTTCGAGATAAAGGTCAAAGATGCGCTGCACGTTGTCGGCGTCTGCTCTGTTGATCACCAGTTCTCGGTCTTGGACATCGTAGCCCATTGGGATGGATCCACCCATCCAGAGGCCTAGCTTTTTGGATGCCGCAATCTTGTCGCGGATGCGCTCGCCGGTGAGCTCTCGTTCGAACTGGGCGAAGGACAGCAAGACGTTGAGCATCAGCCGGCCCATGGAGTCGCCGGTGTCAATGCTCTGCGTGACCGAGACGAAGCTGACCTGGTGCTGCTCGAACAGTTCGGCCAGCTGCGCAAAGTCCATCAGCGACCGGGTCAGGCGATCGATCTTGTAGACGACGATGACATCGATCTCGCCGGCACAAACCTTGTCCAGCAGTCGCTGCAGGGCAGGGCGGTCTAGGGTGCCCCCGGAATAGCCCCCATCATCAAAGTGATCCGGGATGAGCTCCCAGCCTTCGTGTTGTTGGGACGCGATGTAAGCTTCTCCCGCGCCCCTCTGGGCATCGAGCGAATTGAACGATTGCTCCAGCCCTTCTTCCGAACTCTTGCGGGTGTAAATGGCAGCATTGATCAGTTTGCGGCTCATTCTGCGGCCTCCGTCTGATCATTAGCGACATTGCCTGCGCGGTCGATGCGGCCACGTCGTGTAATAGGAGCACGTGGGGCCGTGAGTCCGAAGAAACGCGGTCCAGACCAACGGGTGCCCGTAATGGCCGAGGCCACCGCTGATAGGGTTGAATAGGTTTTGCCGCGCCAAACATATCCACCGCGCACCACGTCCACGACTTCGGTCCTGCCGTCCCACTCTCGTACCAGCTGGGTGCCGGGCGACAGTTTGATCTGTCGGGCCTTGGATGAGGTCCGGTCGGAAACTGTGCAGTCCCGACGTGCGACACTGTCCGCGGCTGCAATCTTGCGAAGCCGCCGTTGGGTGCGGGCCGACAAGCCACCGTGCACTTGTTCTTGCAGACGGTACGCAATGGCGCGGCGTAAGAAGGGCGCGCGGATGCCGCGGGGCGTCGGAACCTTGAACAGGTCCCGCCAGCGTGCCTGCAGGGACTTGATGGTTTGGTTCTCGAGCTCTGCAATCTCGCGGTGCGCTTCGGCTTCGGTCAGACGCTTGGCCATCAGTAGATCACCCGATAGATGCGACCGCGGTCCTTCTGTGACTTCGGACACAATCTCAAAGCCAGATGACCGCAAGGTGCTCAGAAGTGCCCGAACCGATGACGGCTGCCAGCGGGTCGCTTCGACCATCTCGGCAACACTGGCCCCGCCAGACTGTTCGAGCAGGGTCAGAATGACTTCCCGCCCGGATACATGAGGAGGTGCTGATGTAGGGGCCGGACCCGTCATCACGACGTGGACCAGGCCAACGACTGTTTTGAAGAGCATCGAACTCCACCGTGCTACGGACCCAAACCAGGCCCTGGTACAAGGTAAAGCCCGGAGTGCGTTCCGGGCGGATGGGCGATGCAGGCTCATGTTAGCTTACGGGCGAAGCATATGCAATGTTTTCAAACGATCGGACCGAAGTAGGCCACCTCACTTTCGCAATGTTTATTTACCAATTGACTGGTGCCGACAGAAAAGCGTAAGTCGAGCTGCATTCATGAACCACATGCACATTTCCAACAGTGAGTTTCCTCACTGTGTTTTGTGCTGCCGGCTCTGCAATGCCACGTCCGCGTTTCTTCGACGTGTTTTGTTGTAAACTTCGGTCGACGCGGCCGAAGCAGTAAGAGGAGTCCATTTCATGGACAATTCTACAGAAGGCGAGCGCCTACGAGACGCTGGCATGAAGATCGCAGAAGAGGCGCAAGCCGAACGCGATCCGTTGACTAAACAAAAGGCAATCTCAGAAATCCGGTGGATGGCGGAGAACTTCGAGACATTCACGTCGGATGACGTGCATTTCTTTTCCGCCATTCGGACAGATCATCCTTGTGCCTGGGGTTCCTACTATAAGGAAGCACACAAACTGGGACTCATGGAAATCGCGGTCGGGATTCCCTACGTGAAGTCCAAGCGCCCGTCGGCACATGCGGCGGCAATTCCAGTCTATCGTAGCCTGATCTACAAAGGCGCACATGAGCCTGCGGAGTAGTATGACCCCCGGCGACTCTGACGCAGCGCAACCGCAGCGTGCACCACATTCGGTGCGCGCTGCGGCGGTGTGCCTGCACGCTCGAGGCTTCAAGCTTGTGCGCCTGCGCGGCGGCACGAAGATGGCTTTTGAGCGCGGCTGGCCCGATCTCGAGCGCCGGCCAGACGACGTTCAGCCCACAGACAATATTGGATTGCGCTTTGGTCCGGACTGCGGCGGGCTCTGCGACATTGACCTCGACAGTCCGAAGGCGCGTGCTTTGGCGTCTTTCGCTATATTCGGCATCAGCCACCTTCCAGAATTCGGGCGGCAAAGCCAGAAGGCGGGCCGACGGGGACATCGTCTGGTGGTAGTCAAAGACACGCCGGACCTGCATCGGGTTTTCGGTGTGCGGCCAAAACGTGAATCGATGGCCCTGAAGAACAGGGGCCTTCCAACAACCATAATAGAGTTTCGCGGATCAAAGGGCACGCAGACCGCGTTCCCACCGAGCGTTCTGATCGACGGCAAGGGTGTCCCTGATCGCCTGGTCTGGTCGGATCCGGCGGGTTGCGATGTCGATATCCCCGAGATGGGTCTGGAGGACCTGCTCAAGCGGCTCGGCCACCTGGCTTTCTGTGCGCTGGCGGCGGCGATGGCGCCGGACCAGGAGGCTGAAAAGTCAGCCCACTTGTCCCGTTTGCAGGGCGTTCTTGCCCTGGCCGGCTGCACACCGAGCGTCGCGGCCGACATGGCAGCAGCGGTGGCGACGGTCTTCGGCTTCGCCGGAAACATGCCGAAGGCCGACGGTTCTGACCTTTCAGCATTCTTGGATGGGGCAGGGCTCGGCGAACTGGCGCCCGTGGCGGCAGCTTGGCTGCAATTACATGACACAGGCGCGCCAAAGC
The DNA here is from genome assembly GCA_020638065.1 of Hyphomicrobiaceae bacterium. Taxonomy (GTDB): domain Bacteria; phylum Pseudomonadota; class Alphaproteobacteria; order Rhizobiales; family Devosiaceae; genus JACKJF01. The sequence continues at coordinate 161,341 of JACKJG010000009.1, forward strand.
CCCAGGCAAAAGGCACAATGAATTCTGCCGCGGGCGCGATATCGGCCGAACAGCTCGAACGCTTGCTCGATGTCCTCGATCCCGACGATTACACCGGTCACCATGACTGGCTGTCTTTGCTGTTCGCCGCCCATGACGCCAGCAATGGTGTGACCGCGGCCCGCGACGTGTTTGTGGACTGGTGTGGCGGGATTCCCGGATATGGTGATGCTACCTCCAGCAGGGAAGTGATCAAGGCATGGGATAGCGCGTCAAACGCAGACTCGACACGTCGCAAGATCACGGCGCGAACACTGATCGCCCAGGTGCGTGCTGCGGGCCGCGCCGACCTCGTTGAGCAAATATTTGGTCAACCAACTACGTCGCATCCCGCCTTTCTGCATAACGAGATCATGACGGCGGTCGACGACACTCTCACCATTCATAATGATCAGGTCGTTCAGGTCGATCAGGTGCACCGGAAACGGAGGGCAAAGCCTTGAACAAGCAATTTAAGAATACTGCCATCAAATATCATCGCGCAAAGCTGCCGCAGATTTTGGACGAGACGGAACAGCGATTGATTGATCAATCCGTTCCCTTGTTTCAGTCCAAGGGACGCCTGGTCCGAGTGATCCGACTGGATGACGCTGCCGAAGATGCTGGCATACGTCGACCGGCCGGCGCTCTGGTCATTCACACCCCAAACGACCACCTGCTCCTCGAAACCATTGCGCGCCCAGTCAAGTTCGCGACCTGGAATGCACGGCGTGAACAGTGGGTGGAAAACCTGCCACCGCTGGAGTTCGCCAAGCACTTCAACGCGCGGGGCACCTGGAAACTGCGCGTGCTGCGCGGCATCGTTGAGGCGCCAACGCTTCGGGCCGACGGCACGGTCCTGTCAAAGCCCGGATACGATGACGCCTCGGGCATCTGGCTCGACACCGGCGGGGTAGAGTTCCCGGAGATACCTGAGAGCCCGACCCGCAAGGATGCCCTGCATGCCCTGGACAGATTGAAGGACGTCATCAAGGACTTCCCATTCGTGCCGGACGATGAGGCAGGTGAACTCGGTGATCCGAGCTCACATCGGTCTGTCGCGCTGTCTGCGATATTGACCGGCGTGTGTCGCAAGGCGTTGCGGACTGCACCCGGACACGGCTTTGACGCGACCTCGATGGCGACGGGCAAGACCTTATTGTGCGATGTGGTCTCGATCATCGCGACGGGCCGGCCCACCTCGGCGATCTCGCAAGGCAAATCCGAAGAAGAATTCGACAAGCGCCTTTTCTCGATTCTGCTTCAAGGTGATCCAGTTATCGTCATCGACAATATCGATCGCCCAGTGCGCTCAGACGAGTTCTGCACTGTGCTGACTGCTGAAGAATGGCAATGCCGGGTGCTGGGCATCTCGGGCAATAAGACTGTGCCAACCAATGTCCTGTTTCTGCTCAACGGCAATGGGTTGCAGTTTGAAGGGGACATTCGCACCCGCGTGATCATGTGCCATCTCGACGCCGGCGTCGAAAACCCGGGTGCGCGGAAGTTTGACCGTGATCTGAGGACCTATGTACCTGAACACCGACCCCAACTGGTTGCCGCCGCGCTGACAGTGCTGCGAGCCTTTGTGGTGGCGGGCCGTCCAGGCGTCGAAGACCTCGACGCATTCGGCCGTTTTGAAGACTGGTCGAACCTGGTGCGTGGTGCACTCGTCTGGCTGGGTGAGCCCGACCCCTGTGCGACACGTGAGGCCCTCGATGCCATCGATCCTGAGCGAGACAATCTGGCCGCGTTGATGCGCGCTTGGCTGAAGGTCATCGGGACGGAGAAATGGGTCACCGCAAAACAGGTCATCGATGCGGCGCAGCCCGATTTTGGCGATAGCGTCGATGCAATTGACAATGACCTCGATGAAGCGTTGCTGACATTGTTTCCCCGGTTCAAGACCACAAAGACCGTTGGCCGCTATCTGACCAAATACAAAGGGCGCATTGTTGATGGAATGCGGATCCAACTGCACGCGGTTAAAGGCGAATCCACCGAATACCGATTGGAATTGGTCGATGAGCCTGATTGAACCGGGTCAACCTGAGTCAATTTCCCCCTTAACGTGACCGTTGCTTCGTTCAAATACGTAGGGAAATTGATCCCCCTTGATCCGGATGAATCAAAACTCCTGCAAGGAATTGTTGCGCTTCATCAGCCAGAAAGGAACCTGGGAAAGCAACCGGCCCTGCGCCGCGAGATAAGTGGCGATGTTGAAGCGTAGATGTCCTTCGATAAGCAGATAACCCTCAGGGTATGGACGCGGAGCCCCTCTCAAGAAAGAGAGATGTCCATCTTTGTTGTCCATTACAACCGGAGGCACCGGAAAGGTGCCGTGATCAATCATGAATTGAACGAGATCGAAGCCCCATTCCCTATGGTGTTCCTCGACAAGAAATTTCCCGTGGGCCAATGCTTCATCCGGTTTTGCGGCAAAATTGCTCCATCCTGTTCGAATCCGCTTTATGCCCTCTGTGGGCCAACTTACGAGTTCAAAATTGTAGGCGGACGAAGGTAACCACCCAAAGGGAGAATGACTCCAATGTCGGTGGAGCCAGTCCTTCGCTACCTGTTTTGGGACACGCGGAAATCTTTCAGAAACGGACGGCCACCATTCTTCAAACGGCGTCGCGACGCCTCCTCCTTCGTCAAACTCAGGCGCCAAATTGTCAGGGTAGTTGTCCATCTAACTCAGGCTTGGTTTCGGACTGTGAATTGCGGATAGTGATGATCTCGGTGTTGGCGTGGCTGGTCAAAGAATGAATCGATTGAACCGCTTTCCATTTCTGCCGGATACTCTCGAGAGTCGAGGATATAATGTCTTTCCAGACTGCCTGGAAAATGACAGCACGGTTTTCTTTCACGCTACAAACATTGGGAAGCTACGCCGCATTTTGAAGCAAGGACTGCGGCCCGGTGTTGAGATCGGAGGCAATCTCCTTACCATCTCATATGGCGAAACAAGCATGGAAGCGCTTACTCATTGGATCAATATCAGAAAACCCGACGAGAACGGCGTCATCTTGGCTTTGAAATTTGGAAGTCTCGAAGAACTCAAACGTGACGACGGAGTGTGGCGCACAAGAGCGTTGGTGTCGCAGCCGCGCGTAGTTGGCGTGTGTATGATCCCCTGCTCCTATGTGCATAGGTAACCAAGTTCGTTTGCACCCGTCGAATTGCCGCTGCAGTATCGCTGTTAAAAACTCCCACGCGCCACGAAAACGTGGGCCATTTTTCGCATGGGTCCTCATAACCCAACAAGAATGTGGGGTGGCGGAGCGGGCAGTCTGCAAGCAACTATTGAGAATTTCAGCGAGAGACTCCTCCCCGGGGCTCGGCGATCGCAGCTCCGTGGCTGCCGCGTATGTGAAGCCTGTCACGGCAGCGAGCTGGAACCTGTCGTGTTCATCTAGATCGGCAACGGATTAGTGCCAGAAGTGTCGAAAGCCGTTACCCACTGACCTGCTCCCCTGAAAGGTCCTCGATTTTTGATTAGTCTGTTCTCACTTAAGGGAGACAGACGATTAAGCGATCACGGTTCACTGAAGAACAGATCATTGGGATTTTGAAGGAACACCAGGCTGGATTTGGGGAGAAGGAGCTTTTCCGCAAACCCGGTGTCAGCGACGCCACCTTTTACAAATGGTGGGCTAAGTATGGCGGCATGGACGTTTCCGATGTCAAGAAACAGAAGGCGCTTGAGGCTGAGAATGCCCGGCTCAAGAAGCTACTTGCAGAACAGATGATGGATGTCTCCACTCTCAAAGAGATGCTGGGAAAAACTTCTGAGGCCTGGTGCGCGACGACGAAGTCGTCGGGCGGTCTGTGGAGCGAGTTGCTCCACGTATTTGTAGTCGTGTCGACCTCATCACCCCCGGTTCTCAATTCACACCGGGCACACAAAGGCGACATAACCTTGATGGTTCCACTTCGAAAAATCTAAACAGGTTTGCAGCTCAATCTTTGTCAGGCTTTTCGCTCATCGATCAGCGGATTGGGCTTTGCCAGACCGCTTAAACCGTCGAGGTCGGTTAAAGTCACGCGTGCGCCGTCAACCACCACGCCATAAGGTTTGAGGGTGCCAAAAGCGCGGGACAAGTTCTCGGGAGTCATGCCAAGAAGTGAGGCGAGGGTGCGCTTGTCGTAGGGCAATTGAACCTCGCCGGTTTCGCCCTGGTCTGCATGGTATTTCAGCAGCCGATTTGCCAGACGCTCGACTGCGGTCCGCAGTTTGTGGTCCTTGTGATCCTTGACGACACCGCGATAGCAATTGGCCAGTTCTTGAACGATCGCTCTTGCGAACGCATCATCGTTGGCAAAGGCTTCACGCACGTTTTGCGCAGGTATCATGAGCACCCGTGATTTGGCACCCGTGCGAGCCGACATCAGGTATACTGCATCCTTCAATACCGCTGCGAGTATGAAGGTACCAATGGGTCTAACCATCGCCATCGTGGCTTCGCGGCCGTTGGCGTTTGCATGAAGTTCGACACAGCCTTCCACGACGACAAAGAGGAAGTCGGCGGTGTCTCCTTCAGCAATAAGCTGCATTTCTGCCGGAAATGTCTGGAGGTAGGCTGCGTTCATCAGATTGGAGAAACTGTTCTCGTTCATGCTGCTGAACAGGTCCAGTTTCCGAATCTCGGGTAGATCAGTCGTACGCATACCCCAAGTCCTGCAATTGATTATTGTCAAGAACCAACTTGACTATTGTCGGACAGGTTTGGATGCGTTGTAAAGTAGCAACGCGAATTCGTCCTTTCGTTTATCCCAAGCTTGCGTGCTCTACCCTTGTTTCTTCCGCGAGGTGCCTGGAACTTGATCTAGATCAAGCGCTCTCATTGCTAGCCTTTCATCGTCGCCCGGTCCGAGGCCACCCGGTCTCGAAAAAGGCTGCAATGGGGACTACCAAAGATGGCTTCTCTGACTGGCATATCGCGGGGCCAACAAAATACCGCGCTGGGCATGAGCACGTTTGCCTTTACGGTATGCTTTGCCGTCTGGACGATTTTTTCGATCATCGGTGTGCGCGTAAAAGCTGATCTGGGGTTGAGTGACACCCAGTTCGGGCTGTTGGTTGCGACCCCGATTCTGACCGGGTCGCTCAGCCGGATATTTCTCGGTATCTGGACAGACCAGCATGGCGGACGTCGGGTCTTTGCCATCCTGATGCTCGCCTCGGCGGTTGCGGCGTGGTTGCTCTCGAGTGTCAGCACCTACGAATGGTTCCTGATTGCCGCACTGGGCGTCGGTCTCGCGGGTGGATCCTTTGCGGTCGGTATCGCCTATATCTCCAAATGGTATCCACCCGAAAAACAAGGCACCGCGCTCGGTATTTTCGGGGTCGGCAATTTCGGCGCCGCCGCGACCAGCTTCGGTGCGCCATTCCTGCTCGTCGCGTTCGGCTGGCAGCAGACCGCGCAAATCTACTCCATCGTTCTAGCCATCGTCGCCGTGGTGTTTTTCCTTGTCACCAAGGAAGA